>NZ_JAHGAW010000012.1:0-197500 GCF_018603885.1 Sphingobium nicotianae | reverse complement strand
TTTGGCCCCCTTGGCCTTGCCGCCGCCTGGACGATCGGCCTGCCCCTGCTGATGATCGCCACGATTCGCATCGCGGGGCGAATCATGAATGTCAGCTTCGGCGATGTGATCGGCGCAGTGATGCCGGCGATCGGTGCCTCGGCGGCCATGGCGATCGTCGTGCAATTGCTTGACCATGCCCTGCCCATCCTGCCCGCGCCAGTGCATCTGGCGATTCTCGTCGTGGCGGGCGGGCTGGCCTATGGCGCCTTGCTGCTCGGCTTCGCGCGGCCACTCGTCAACGAACTGATCGGCATGCTCCGCCGGCGCAAGCCGGAGCCAGCCTGACTCGGCTCAGTCGCGCCGCGCCATTGCCCAGACGGTGACCGGGAAATCGGGATCGTTGCGCAGCGCCCGTCGCCAGCCGGCGCGCGCCCAGCGATGGAAATTGGCTTTCACTGCGGCCGCATTGCCCCAGCTGCCCGTCTCGATCCCGTCCGGATCGAACCCGGCTTCCTCCAGGAAATGCTTCATGCCCATCTCAGTCCAGCGCGAGCAGTCGATCGGGATCGGATGATATTTGATCAGGAACGGCGTGATGTTGATGAACACGCCGCCGGGCCGCAGCATCGCATGGACATGGCGCGCGGCGCGGGCGGGATATTTGAGATGCTCCCAGACATTGTCGGCGATGATGACATCGAACTGACGATCGAGCGCGTCGACGCAGATGTCGTGCTCGGGCCAGTTCATCTCGGTGAAGCTGCGCCAGTTGTGCGTGCGCCATTTCCAGCCGGCAGAGATTTCAAGCGCATCCTTGTCCGCGGTGCCATGCTGGTCCAGCCAGGCATCGATCGTACGATAGGGCACGACCCGCGTGATGTGCGTCTTGTCATAGCCGACGGCGCGGGCGAGCGATTCGACGGCCTGCTTCAAACGATCCTGCATGACACCCTGCATTGACTGGGGGACGGACGGAATGCGAGCCGGGCTCGCGTCCGCCATCCTTAACGCAGGGAGATTTGATGGCGAGTAAAGAGCGTCAGGCCGTCTGAATGTAGGAGCGCATCGCTTCCGCTTCCGCCTCGATGTGGTCCATCCGGGACTTGACCAGATCGCCGATGCTGACGAAGCCGATCATCGTTTCACCCTCGACGATCGGCAAGTGCCGGATGCGCCGCTTGGTCATCAGCGAGAGCGCCGAGATGATCGGCGTGTCGGCGCCGATCGTGACGGCAGGGCGCGTCATCACGGCCTCGACCGGCTTGTCGAGCAACGCCGCGCCCTCGCGCGCGAGTCCGTAGACGACATCACGCTCGGAAAAGATGCCGAGCACCCGCCCCTCCTCGACAATGGGCACGCAGCCGATCCGCTTCTCGGCCAGCAGGGCGATCACCTGCGCGACACTGTCCGTCGCTTTGGCCGAGATGATCGGGCCGCGTTTGTCGTCGACGAAGGATTTGACCGCCATCATGCCTCTCCACGGTTCATCGCTGACCGGGCCGGTCGACATCTGCGTGAAGACCGGCGGACGGTCGGATTGGGCGCCGACTATGCGCCTGTGCGATGATCAGGTCAAAGGTCTGTTGCTCGCATCCGTCCGCCCCCATATGGCGCGGACCATGACCAACGGCCCCGGTCTCGACGACCATCATCAGGCCCAGTTCGCCTGGGCGCGCTTTCGCAGGATCATGTGGGGCATGGCAGCGCTGGCGCTGGGCGTGGCGCTGGCCGTCGTCGCGCTGCTGTGGGCGCTGAGCGATCCGCTGCCGTGGATCTTCGTCGCGTTGATCATTGGCGGCGTCTGGGCGACGGTGATGATGGCGGCGCTGCTGATGGGCCTGATGTTCCTGTCGAGCGGCACCGGCCACGATCACCATGTACACGACCGGGTCAGCGCGGACGTGCTGGGTGAGGACGACTAAGCCCGGTCGGCCACAAATGAAAAAGCCTGCGTCCCCGCCGGAGCGGAAACGCAGGCTCTGATTCGGCCGCGCGTGGCGATTGCGCGCGCGGATATCCTTATTCGGCAGCTTCCGGAGCGCGCGGGCGACGGCCGCGGCGCGGCTTGGGCGCAACCTCGACCACGTCCTCAACTTCGGCCGGCCGGTCATCTTCATCGCTGACATCAATGCGGGCGATCGACGGTGGCAGGCCGGGCAGGCCGATCTCGACATCCCGATCGCCATCATCGTCATTGGCGAAGCTCTGGACGCGCTCGCCATCCCGATCCTGCCCTGGCTCGGGCGCACGATTGCCGCGTTCCTCGCTGCGATCCTGCTGGTTCCGGTCACGGTCGCGACCGCGATTGCGGTCCCGCCCGCCAGTCTGCTCACGGCCCTGATCGCGATTCTGCTCGCGGCGGGGCGGACGCTGCTCCTGCTGTGCGGGCGCGGGCGCGAAATCGTCGCCGTCGTCGCCCCCACCGTCGTTCAGCTCGTCACGATCATTGTCGAAATCCTGATCGCTGTCCTCGGGGCGCCGGAAGCGCTGGCCGCCCTGCCCGCCCTGCTGCTCTTCCTGACGGGCGCGATTGTCGGCGAGCACACGGAAATAATGATCGGCGAACTGGAAATAATATTCCGCGTTCACCCGATCGCCGGCCATCTGCGCATCACGCGCCAGGTTGCGGTATTTCTCGAGAAGCTGCGTGGCATTGCCGCGCGCGCGGTTGTCGATCCGGTTGCCGGAATCGCCACTGCCGCGATTGCCACCACCCCCGCCATTCTGGCGCGGGTTATTGTTATTCCGGCCGCGACGGCGACCGGCTTGACGGTTGTTGTTGATCAAAGGTTCGTCCCTGTGCTCTCAACTAAAATCTCGGTATCCCCGTGATAAAGCTCGAAACGCTGTGCATTCACATCGACGGCGGAGTGGTTCAGGCGAACCCCTCGCGCCCCGCGCTTCGGCCAACGGCTCCACGTTAGAACGCCGCCAAAACTGTGGGAGCAGGCCGCTTTCCCAGGCATAGTCGCGTGGGCGGGAGCAGCTCTGTAAGCTGCAGATAGTCGCTCCTGTCCGCCAAACCAAGTAAAAATCGCATGCGAGGGTTAAAAAGCCGCTTTCAACGCGGCGCATCGCTCAGGGGGCCTCCGTATCGGCGACGCGTGACCCCGCCGTGACGATGAGCGCGCGCGCCCGCCCGGCAAGATCCCGTGCGAGCCTGACCGCGAAGCCGGCCGCACGGAACAGGGCGCCGGCCGACTCTGCCTGATCGAACCCGATTTCGAAGATGGCGACGCCGCCCTCCGCGAGCAGCGCGCCCGTCTGCGTCGCGAGACGGCGATAGTCATCGAGTCCGTCCTCGCCGGCGAACAGCGCGCTCGCTGGTTCGTGGTCCCGCACGTCGGCCGGGAGCATCGCGCGCGTGGAGATATAAGGCGGGTTGCACAGGATGAGGTCGAACCGCTCCGCAATCCCGGCGCCCCAGTCGCCGACGCGGAACGTCGCGCGATCGGCCATGGCGCAGATCACGGCGTTCTCCCGCGCGATCTCGATCGCGGCCGGCGACGCATCGATGCCGAGGCCCGTCGCCTCGGGCCAGATGTCCAGCGCGGCGAGGAGCAGCGCGCCCGAGCCGGTGCCGAGATCAAGGATGCGGCGAGGCGGCGCCCGATCCTGGAAATGGCCGATCGCCGCCTCGATCAGCGTCTCGCTGTCCGGGCGCGGGATCAGCACGGCGGGGGTCACGCGCAGCGACAATGTCCAGAAATCGCGCTTGCCCAATATATAGGCCAGAGGCTCGTGCGCCAGCCGCCGCGCGATGAGCGCCTCGACGACCGGCGGCGCATCCAGGCGCGGCAGGCCGAGAATCATCTCCTCCCGGCTCAGGCCCAGCGCGAAGGCGGCGAGCAATTCGGCGTCCAGACGGGGCGTATCGCTGACGCGGGCGAGGCAGGCCGTGGCGTCGCGCAACCAATCGGAGAGCGGTCTGTCGGTCATGGACGCATTATAGAGCAAGATGTGCGAACATCGCGCCGGCGCCGGTTTTGCCAAGCCTCTGAAAAGAGACCGGAATCTCGCACAACTTCGCGATCATCAGGCGTATGCACAATGGAAATCATTTTTTCTTCGCTTTTTCAATATGTTGCCTGAATCATTCTAGCGAAGTTCTGACGATGTAGGACAGCCCTCCGTGGATGCCCGGCTCACGCCGCCATGTCGAGCTGGGCGAGGCGCGCCGCCTCGTCCTCGGCGATCAGCGCGGAGATGACCTCTTCCAGCCCCGGTCCTTCGAGAATCTCGGGCAGGCGATGCAGCGTCAGGTTGATGCGGTGATCGGTCACGCGGCCCTGCGGGAAATTATAGGTGCGGATGCGCTCGGAGCGGTCGCCCGAGCCGACCATCGCCTTGCGCGCGCCGGCATGCTCGGCCTGGGTGCGCTCGCGCTCGGCCTCATACAGGCGCGTGCGCAGCACCTTAAGCGCCTTGGCCTTGTTCTTGTGCTGCGACTTCTCGTCCTGCTGGGTGACGACGAGGCCGGTCGGCAGATGGGTGATGCGCACCGCGCTGTCGGTCGTGTTGACGTGCTGTCCGCCCGCGCCGGACGAGCGATAGACGTCGATGCGCAGGTCCGTCGCCTCGTTGATCTGGACGTCGACTTCCTCCGCCTCGGGCAGCACCGCGACGGTCGCCGCCGAGGTGTGGATGCGCCCGCCGCTCTCGGTGACCGGCACGCGCTGGACGCGGTGCACGCCGCTCTCGAACTTGAGCTTGGCGAAGACGCCGGTGCCAGTGACCGAGGCGATCACCTCCTTGTAGCCGCCCGCTTCCGAGGCATTGGCCGAGATCAGCTCGACCCGCCACCCCTGCGTCTCGGCATAGCGCTGATACATGCGGAACAGGTCGCCCGCGAACAGGGCCGCCTCGTCGCCGCCGGTGCCGGCGCGGATCTCCAGCATCGCCGAGCGGACGTCCGCCGCGTCCTTGGGCAGGAGCGCGATCGCCAGCGCATGCTCGGCCTGGGGCAGCCGGGAGCGCAACGTCTCCAGCTCCTCCTGCGCCATCGCCTTCATCTCGGGATCAGCGAGCATCGCCTCCAGTTCGGCCTGCTCGTTGCGCAAGGATTCGACATCCCCGGCCGCCTTCACCACCGGCTCCAGTTCGGCATAATCCTTGGACAGCTGGACGAACTGCTCGGGCGGCAGATCCGGCCGCGCCATCTGCGCCTGCACTTCCTCCTGCCGCCGCAGGATGGCGGCGATGCGCTCGGGGGAGATTTGCGCCACGTCAGGCCAACCTATCAAGCCCCTCCCCTTCGGGGGAGGGGGAAGGGGTGGGGTTGCCGCGCAACGGCATCTGCGAAACGGCGAGGTCGAGGAACGCGCTTGCGCGCGTCACCCACCCCCTACCCCTCCCCCGAAGGGGAGGGGCTAAAGAAGCACGTTCGGGAAACGTAGTGATCATCGGAAGGCGGGCCGCAAAAGCTTATCAAGCTTCGCTATTGTATCCGGATTCTCGCTCCGAATGTTGAGCATTGGCCGTCCATCTCCAACGCCAGCAGAAACCAGAGTTCGTGCCCCCATTTTCGCCGCCTTGTCGAAGCGTTTACGAGGCGATCCTGTGGCGACGATGTCGGCTGCAAGTCCGGCGCGACGAAGCGCGGTCAAACCGCTAATCGCCTGATCGAGCACCGCGTCGTTCTCCACAGCGATCACCACATCCAAAGCTGCGCTTTGGGCCGTCTCCAACAACATCCCCAGCCGCTCGATCCCCGCCGCCCAGCCGACCGCCGGAGTCACCGGGCCGCCGAGGGTCTCGATCAGGCCGTCATAGCGCCCGCCGCCGAGCACCGTGCCCTGCGCGCCGAGCCGGTCGGTGACGAACTCGAAGGCGGTGTGGCGATAATAATCCAGCCCGCGCACCAGCCGGGCGTTGCGGGTCCACGCGACGCCCGCCGCCTTGAGGCCGTCCGTCACCTTCTCGAAGAAGGCGCGCGCATCGTCGGTCAGATAGGCGTCGATGTCCGGCGCGTCGGCCACGATGGCCTGATCGCGCGGATCCTTGCTGTCGAGGATGCGCAGCGGGTTGCGGTGCAGCCGCTCCTGGCTGTCCTCGCTCAGGGCATCCTTGTGCCCCTCGAAATGCGCGACCAGCGCGCTGCGCCACAGCTCGCGGCTCTCATAGTCGCCAAGGGTGTTGAGCGTGAGCGTGACACCCTCGCTGATGCCCAGTTCCTTGAGCAGCTGGTCGGCGAAGATCAGCAGCTCCGCGTCGGCCAGCGGCTCGGCGGCGCCGATGATCTCGGCGTCGAGCTGGTGGAACTGGCGGTAGCGGCCCTTTTGCGGGCGCTCGTAGCGGAACAGCGGGCCGTGCGTCGCGACCTTGAGCGGCGCATATTGCTGCCAGCCTTCGGTGATGTAGGCGCGGGCGATGCCGGCGGTGAACTCGGGGCGCAGGGTGACACTGTCGCCGCCGCGATCCTCGAACGTGTACATCTCCTTGGAGACCACGTCGGTCGTCTCGCCGAGCGAGCGGGAGAACACGGCGGTCTGTTCGAACACCGGCACCTCGATGCGCTTGAACCCGTAAAGCTTGCGCACCCGCTCGAACGTCTCGACGACATGGGCGAAGCGATCCGCCATGTCGCCAAGCATGTCCTGGGTGCCGCGAATGGGCCGGGGTGTCTCGATCTTCGCCATGCGCGCGCCTCTAGCGGGATTTTTCCCGCACGGGAAGTGAGCGGCACCGCGGCCGTCGGCAAGTCCGCTTCGTCATCCCAGCGGAAGCTGGGATCTCATGCGGTGGACGCCCTTGCTGCCGGACGAGATGCCAGCTTTCGCTGGCATGACGGAAGAGGCGGTTGGGCGGTCCTGCTCTCTTCGCCCAGTCCCGCCGCCTGCCCTACTCCGCCGCCTCCAGGAAGCGGTCGTCGATCGAGGCTTCGGCCTGCCAGCTCTTGACCTCGGGCAGCACGGTCCGGGCGAACAGCTCGATATTCTTGCGCGCCTCGGCCTGCGGCATGCCGCCGAAATGGACATGCGGGAAGAAGCCCTGCGGCTGGTAGATCTCCTTCAGCTCCCACATCCGATCGAGGATCATCTGCGGCGTGCCCGCCACCACGCCCTTGGCGAAATTCTCGACATAGGGATCGATCGCCTCGGGCTGCAGCACCATCTTCTCGTAGCTCTCATAGCCCTTCATCGCGGCGAAGGTGCCGGGCTTGTCGAGGCTGTAGTTGCGGATCGCCGCGCGCATCGTGTTGGCGAGATATTTATGGCCCTGCTCCAGCGCATAGTCGGCATTCTCGTCGATATAGTAATTGCCGCCGACCATCGGCGGGGGCGGCACGCTGCCGTCGCCATGCACTTCCGCCCAGATGCCCTTGTAGAGATCCGGCGGCGTCTCCTGCCCGCGCTGGGGCAGCATCAGCACCATGTTGCCGAAGCCGAGGCGGGCGGCGGTGTACATCGACGAGCCGGACAGCGAGCCGCAGAACTTGCGGCCCTCGAAGCTCTTGAGCGGGCCGGGGCGCAGCTCGCGGCGAGGCTGATCGATATGCTGGCCCTTGCCCTCGATCACGCCGGTCTCGATCGCCGGGATCACCAGGTCGAGAATCTCGCTGTAGAGCTCGCGCGCCTTGGTCTGGTCGATGCGCAGGCCCTGATATTCGTGCGGCGCGAGGCCATTGCCGAAGCCCAGGATCGCGCGGCCGCGCGAGAGGATGTCGAGATTGATGATCTTCTCGGCCAGCCGCACCGGGTCGTGCCAGGGGACGATGATCACCTGCGTGCCGAGCTTGATGCGCTTCGTCCGCCCGGCAATGTAGGTGAGCAGCTGGAGCGGATCGTTGGACATGGAATAGTCCGAGAAATGATGCTCGGTAATCCACACCGAATCGAAGCCGAGCTCCTCGGCGAGGACGAGATTCTCGACCTCCTCCTGCACGAATTGCTGATCCGGATAGTCCCTGCCGCGCTGATGCGCGAAGCCGCTCGCCAAGCCTATGTGCATCTCTCTCTCCTTGTCGGGCCGCGTGGGATTGCCTCCCTCGTCGACCGCCGCTCTCTGTCACCTACCATCATAGCCATTGCGGCCCATCCGGCAAGGCGAGCGCCACCTCGGGCAAGGCGCGGTTCCACCAGAGGAAAGGCGGGCAATCGGCTGTTTGTGCGGTGCAGCGTCTGGACGCGCGGGCGCGGCGCTGCCATGCTCGCGGCTTTCATCATCCGGAGTGACCCGATGCGCCGCGCATTCCAATCCGTCCTTCTCGCTCTTGCTTTCTCGCCGCTGCCTGCCGTGGCCCAGGACGCGCCGCCAACACCGATCCACTCGGCCCCCGTCGCCGCGCCGCTGCTGCGTACCGTGCCCGAGCCGCGCGACATCGCCTGGGCCGGCGGCACGATGAAGCTGGAGGTCGACGCGACCGACACCGCGCGGCGGATCATCAACGTCAAGCAGACAATCCCGGTGAGCACCAGCGGCCCGCTGACCCTGCTCTTCCCGGAATGGATCCCCGGCAACCACGCGCCGCGCGGGCAGCTGGAAAAGCTCGCCTCGCTGGTGATCACCGCCAACGGCAAGCCGATCGAGTGGCAGCGCGACGCGCTCAACGTCTATGCCTTCCACATCTCGGTGCCGGCGGGCGCTGCCTCGATCGTCGCGACCTTCCAGTTCCTCGCGCCGACCAAGAGCGATCAGGGCCGCGTCAACTTCACCGATTCACTGATCAACCTGCAATGGTTCAGCGTCTCGCTCTATCCGGCCGGCTTCTACACGCGGCGCATCCCGGTGCAGGCCAATGTCACGCTGCCGCCGAACTGGACCGCCGCCACGGCGCTGCGCGGGACCAGGACCGGCAACACGATCAGCTATGACGCCACCGACTACGAGACGCTGATCGACTCGCCTTTGCTCGCCGGGCGCTTCTCGCGCACGATCGACCTTGGCCATGACGTCGCGCTCAACGTGTTCGCCGACGATCCCGAGCAATTGCTGGCCACGCCGGAGCAGGTCGCGCTGCACAAGAAGCTGGCCGACGAGATGATCTCCGCGTTCGGCGCGCGGCACTTCGATCATTATGACTATCTCTTCTCCATCTCCGAGACGCTGGGCGGCATCGGCGTCGAGCATCATCGCTCCAGCGAGAATGGCGTGGGCGAGGGCTATTTCACTAAATGGGCCGACTCGCTGGGCGATCGCGACCTGCTCGCCCATGAGTTCACGCATAGCTGGAACGGCAAGTATCGCAGCCCGGCCGGCCTGTGGACGCCCGACTTCTCGACGCCGATGCAGGACGATCTGCTCTGGGTCTATGAAGGCCAGACACAGTTCTGGGGCTATGTGCTGGCGACGCGCGCCGGCCTTTTGAGCAAGGCCGAGGGGCTGGACGCCTTCGCCGCCATCGCCGCGCGGCTCGACGCCACCAGAGGGCGCGAATGGCGGCCGGTCGCCGACACGACGCGCGACCCGATCATCTCCGCGCGCCGGCCCAAGGGCTGGCCGAGCTGGGAGCGCTCGGAGGATTATTATAATGAAGGCGCGATGATCTGGCTGGAGGCCGACGCGATCATCGCCAAGGGCACCAATGGCGCCAAGGGCCTCGACGATTTCGCCAAGGCCTTTTTCGGCGTCAACGATGGCGACTGGGGCACCCTCACTTATGAGCGCCAGGACGTCATCGATACGCTGAACAGCGTCTATCCCTATGACTGGGCGACGTTCCTGCGCGATCGGATCGACAGGACCAACAAGGAAGTCACCAAGGGCGGCTTCACGCTTGGCGGCTACAAGCTGGTCTATGGCGAGACGCCCAATCTCGAGGTCGCAGCCTACGAGAAGAGCGCCAAGACGGTCGATCAGCGCTATGGCGTCGGCCTCGTCGTCGGCAATGACGGCGACGTGAAGCAGGTGATCTGGAACAGCCCCGCCTTCAGGGCCGGGATGATCGTCGGCAACAAGATCGTCGCGATCAACGGCACCGAATATTCCGGCGACGGCTTCCGCGCCGCGATCAAGGCGACCAGCGACAAAAAGGCGCCGCTTTCATTCATTCTCAAGCAGGACAAGCAATATCGCACGATCACGCTCGATTATTCGGGGGGCTTGCGCTATCCGCGGCTCGAAAAAACAGGAGAGGGGCAAACGAGTCTCGACCGGCTTCTCGAAGCAAGGACCGGCGCGGCTCCCACAGGTTAACCTCTTGCAGCGAGTCTTGCATGAACATTGAACTCATCCCCGTCGGCGAAAATCCGCCGGAGAGCCTCAACGTCGTCATCGAAGTTCCGACCGGCGGCGAGCCCGTCAAATATGAGTTCGACAAGGCGTCGGGCGCCCTGTTCGTCGACCGCATCCTGCATACGCCGATGCGCTATCCGGCCAATTACGGCTTCGTGCCGCACACGCTCTCGCCCGATGGCGATCCGCTCGACGCGCTGGTCGTCGCGCGCTCGCCGTTCGTGCCGGGCTGCGTCGTGCGCGCGCGCCCGATCGCGGTGCTGAACCTGGAAGACGAGCATGGCGGCGACGAGAAGCTGCTCTGCGTGCCCGACAACGCGACCTTCCCTTATTATGCCGATGTGACCGAGAAAGAGCATCTGCCGGACATCGTGTTCCAGCAGATCGAGCACTTCTTCACCCACTACAAGGATCTCGAAGCCGAGAAGTGGGTCCGCGTCGGCACCTGGGGCGACAGTGCCGCAGCGCGCCAGATCACGCTCGAGGCGATCGAGCGCTATCAGCAGGACAAGAAGGCCAAGAACGCGGCCTGATCCTTCTTCGCCCCTCCCCTGGAGCGAAGCTCAGCGGGAGGGGCCCAAGGATCTCAGCGCGCCTTGCCCGGCTTGGTGTAAGGCACGAACTTGCTCAGATTGACGAACCCGCTCGGAAACCGCGTCGAGCGGTCGACCAGATGCACGACGTCCACATTGCAGAGCTGGCTGAGGCTGGTCTTGGTGACCATGACGTCGTCGTCGTCGAGCGAGCCGGGGTCCGCCGGCCGGTTCACATAGATGGTGCTTCCGGCATAATAGAGGATCGCCGTGCCGTCGATGATGGTGGTGGAGCGGATGTCGCGCAGATTGATGCAGGAGACCGGCTTGCCGGCGACGCGGCCGGCCAGCGCCTTGGCGAGCGCCGCCTCGCCCTTGGCATTGTCGGTCTTGGCGACGGCCGGCAGGCCCGCGAGCAACGCGGCGCCGGCGACGAGAGCGGGGAAGATACGCATGGCGTGACAGTCCTTCCTAAGGTCATATCAGTGGTCGCTATATCGTGCGAGCGCTGAACCTACCATGACCACCGTTCGGCGCCATTTGCACTATAGATTAACCATGTTCTGCTTAGTGTCGGTTCGGGCGATTTCTGTTCATGCCCGCGCGGCGATATTCTCGGTCGCCGGAACGCCGCATTTCCTCCAACCGCCGACAGCAGGGATCAAGGGGGCAAGACCGTCTCGATAAAGCGCATTTCGCTTCCGTTTTCGTCCCCTCGTTCCTATATACTCGATATGACGGACGAGACCCCGAACACCCCCCCGCAAAACGAAAATGACTATGGCGCCGACAGCATCAAGGTGCTGAAGGGCCTGGACGCGGTGCGCAAGCGCCCCGGCATGTATATCGGCGACACGGATGACGGCTCGGGCCTGCATCACATGGTGTTCGAGGTCAGCGACAATGCCATCGACGAGGCGCTGGCCGGCCATTGCGACCGGATCGACATCACGCTCAATCCCGACGGATCGGTAAGCGTCACCGACAATGGCCGCGGCATCCCGACCGGAATCCACAAGGAAGAGGGCGTCTCGGCAGCCGAGGTCATCATGACCCAGCTCCACGCGGGCGGGAAGTTCGAGAACACCTCCGACGACAATGCCTACAAGGTCTCGGGCGGCCTGCACGGCGTGGGCGTCAGCGTCGTCAACGCGCTCTCCGAATGGCTCGACCTTACCATCTGGCGGGACGGCGAGGAGCATTATATGCGCTTCGCGTTCGGCGACGCGGTCCTGCCGCTCAAGGTCGTGGGTCCGGCGCCGATCGTGAATGGTGCCCCCCAGAAGGGCACGCGCGTCACCTTCCTGCCCAGCCCGGCCACCTTCAAGATCACCGATTTCGACTTCGAGAAGCTGGAGCATCGCTACCGCGAGCTGGCCTTCCTCAACTCGGGCGTGCGCATCTTCCTCAACGATGCGCGTCACGAGGAGAAGAAGTCGGTCGAGCTTTTCTACGAGGGCGGCATCGCGGCCTTCGTCAAATATCTCGATCGCAACAAGGTCTCGCTGATGCCGGACCCCGTCGCGATTTCCGGCACCCGCGACGACGTCACCATCGAGGTCGCGCTGGAGTGGAACGATTCTTACTACGAGAATGTCCTGTGCTTCACCAACAACATCCCGCAGCGTGACGGCGGCACGCATCTGGCGGCTTTCCGCGCCGCCCTCACGCGCACGCTCAACAATTATGCCGAGAAATCGGGGACGCTGAAGCGCGAGAAGATCGCGCTCACCGGCGAGGACATGCGCGAGGGATTGACCGCGATCGTCTCGGTCAAGCTGCCCGATCCCAAGTTCAGCAGCCAGACCAAGGACAAGCTGGTCTCCTCCGAGGTGCGCCAACCGCTCGAAAGCCTGATGGCCGACAAGATGGCCGAATGGCTGGAGGAAAACCCCGCCCACGCCAAATCGATCATCCAGAAGGTGGTCGATGCCGCCGCCGCGCGCGAGGCGGCCAAGAAGGCGCGCGAGCTGACGCGCCGCAAGGGCGTCATGGACATCGCCTCGCTGCCCGGCAAGCTGGCCGACTGCCAGGAGCGCGATCCCGCCAAGTCCGAGCTTTATCTGGTCGAGGGTGATTCGGCCGGCGGCTCGGCCAAGCAGGGCCGCGACCGCCATTTCCAGGCGATCCTGCCCCTGCGCGGCAAGATCCTCAACGTCGAACGCGCCCGCTTCGACCGGATGCTCGGCAGCCGCGAGATCGGCACGCTCATCCAGGCGATGGGCACCGGCATTCGCGACGACTTCAACCTGGAGAAACTGCGCTACCACAAGGTCGTGATCATGACCGACGCCGACGTCGACGGCGCGCATATCCGCACCCTGCTGCTCACCTTCTTCTACCGGCAGATGCCGCAGATCATCGAGGGCGGGCATCTCTACATCGCCCAGCCGCCGCTCTACAAGGCGACGCGCGGTCGCTCGGAAGTCTATCTCAAGGATGAAGCGGCGCTCGACCAATATCTGGTCGACAATGGCGTCGACACGATGGTGCTCGAAACGAGCCACGGCCCGCGCACCGGCGCGGACCTGCGCCACCTCATTGATCATGCCCGGCGCATGCGCGCGCTGATGCGTTATGTGCCCAAGCGCTATGACGGTGCGATCGTGGAAGGGCTGGCACTCGCCGGCGCGCTTTCAACCGAGCTCGATGCCGATGGCCGCACCCAGGCGATCGCGCGCGCGACGGCATGGCTCGATTCCGTCGATGCCGAGGGGCGCTGGGCCGGGCGGATCTCCGCCGAGGGCGGCTATCATCTCGAGCGGCTGGTGCGCGGCGTTACCGACCACCACATTATCGAGGGCGCCTTCCTGACCTCCGCCGAGGCGCGCAAGCTCGATGCGCTGGCGCGCGAGCAGATCGATCTCTATGCGACCGCCAGCCGCCTGCTGAGCACGCGCTCCGCCACGCAGCAGGCCCAGCAGGAAGCGGCACCCGAGGTCGACGAGGATGGCGAGGAGATCACGCCGGCGCAGACCGCCGTCTCGGCCAAGGGCGCGCTGGTTACGCGGCCGTCGGAGTTGCTCGACGCGGTGCTGACTGCGGGTCGCAAGGGTCTCGCCATTCAGCGCTACAAGGGGCTGGGCGAGATGAACGCGGAGCAGCTCTGGGAGACCACGCTCGATCCCAACAATCGCGCCATGCTGCGCGTCGAGATCGAGCAGGCGGACGTGGCCGACGAGATCTTCACGCGCCTGATGGGCGACGTGGTCGAGCCGCGCCGCGAGTTCATCCAGGACAATGCGCTGAACGTCGCCAATCTCGACGTCTGAGTGAGAACGCGTACCAGCTTGGCCTCAATTCCGGAACTGCTCGGCTCAGGCCCCGATCATCGAACTCGGACAAGCCGGCGTATCGGCGCCACAGCTGTCATCCTCGCCATGTCGGATTTCGTGGCGGCGCGCCTGCATGAGGGAGACGTCATCGGCAGGATGAGCTGTGCGCCGTGGCGATCTGGTGCTTGACCTTCTTGAGCTCGTAGATCCGTGCGAGTTGGCTTTTACCTGCGGCGATCGGCCCCATCAGCAGCACTGACGCGCGCGGGAGCGCGAAGCGACGTGCCCGATCTCATCGATTAGGAGGCGACAGCCTTCTTTAAGGCGGCGTAGACGTCGGCGGGCGGCGCGAGTTTGCCGACGAGCCCCTCCTTTGGTGCACCGACGCTGATCCACCAGCGGATTGCCTCTTTCTGGGCTGCATCGAGCGGTGTCTTGTTATTCTTGGGCATATAGTCGAAATTGTCGCGCGGTAGCGTGATGCGACGGTAGAGATCGCTCTTACCCGGGTCCTTGGACGCGATGATCGGCCCATCCTCGCCGCCCTTCATCAGCGCATCATAATGCACGAGCGAGAGCCCGCCGCGCTTCTTGTCATCATTGTGGCAAGAGCCGCAACGGTCGCGCAGCGCGGGCGCCACGATGTCCAGATAGATGTCCGCCTTGGCGATGTCCGTGACCTTGGGACGTGGTGCATCTTCCGGCGCGCTTTTGCCGCCTCCTGCCATGGTCCGGAACGGCCCGGGGGCGAACTCGGTGAGATAGGTGGATCCGTGGGTCAGGTTTCCACCCAGATGGCCGGTGATCGAGAGGAGCAGGACGATCGCTGCCAGCGGCACCGGCCAGACCTTGGCGAACATCGCCGGCGCTTCCAGTCGCCAGGCCCAGACGAGGATGGCGGCCAGCGCCAGCAATGTGCCTGCCCAGCGATGATGGTTGACCGCCGGCCCGGTGAAGCCTGGCTCCGAGGCGTGCATATAACCCAGTGCCACCGTCACCAGCGCGGTGAGCGCGCCCGCCAGCCAGACGAGCGATACGGCCGGCCCCAGCGCCGCAAAGCGCGCTCGCCGCGACAATATTTCCATCAACACCGCCAGAAGCAGGATGCCGATCGGAAGATGGAGGACGAGAACGTGAAAGCGGCCGAGAAAAAATATGAAATCATTCATCGGCGCTTAGCCCTTCCCCTCTGTTGTTGCCCCGGCCGGACGATCGCATTCACCGGCTTCGCGCCGCCGAGGCCGCCCAAACCGCCCGGACGGACGAGACCGCCAGAGCTCGCGCCACCGGCAGTACGCCCCGGGCCCGTCTTGACCGGCGCCTTGCTGCCCTCGCACTGCAATCCGCGCGCCGCGCACAATTGTTCGATCAGGGCGATCGTGCTGGGTTTGGCGACCGCCGGCAGCGTCGCCAGGAACACGCCGTGCGCCCAGCTGAGCGCCGTGCGCCCCTGATCGTCCGCATCCTCCAGCCGCCCCCCGTGATCGACGAGGAACCGCAGAATCTTGTCTGCCCCCCGGTTCGCAGCGCCATGCAGCGCCGTGACCTTCATCGAGTTTGCGGCGTTCACATCCTGCCCATATTTCATGCAGAGCTTGATCGCTTCGATCAGTTGGTCCTCGCCCTCGTCATAGGTCTGGTAATAGACCCAGTTGACTCCCGCAGCTGCCATGAGCGGCGTGGTGCCGCGCAGTGTCGCGATGTTGGGATCCGCGCGATATTTGATCAGCAGCTTCATGACGGTGACGTCTCCCGAGAGGGCCGCACGCAGGAATGGCGTCTGCCCGGTGAAGTCCACCCAGGAGAGCGAACCGCCCTGCATCAGGAAGTTCCGCGTCGGGGGATATTCCTTCAATCTCGCATTGGGATCGGCGCCCTTCTGCAGCAGCAGTTCGATCACCTTGAGCACGGCCGGGCGGTCGACGTCATGCTCGCCCGAGGTGTCGCTCGGATACTCGACATTGCGCATCTCGACGGCCGACCAGAGCGGCGCGCGACCATAAAAATCCGCCGCATTCACATTGGCGCCCTTGCCGATAAGGAAGGTTGCAATGTCCATGCGATTGTTGAGGATCGCCATGAGGAGGGGCCGAACCGCATTGGCCTCGCCCTGCTCGATCGACGCTCCGGCATCGACCAGCATTCTGACCGATTCGAGGTCGCCGCCACGGGCGGCATAAAGCAGGGCCGTCATGCCGCCCGGCGCGGCGGCGCGCTGCCCCTGTGGCGGGACGCCGCCGCGCACGATCCCGTCGCCATGCGAGCCATTGCCGAAGCCGGGAGGCGTAAATTTGGGCACCGGGCCGAGCGTCGTCCTCGCGTCGATCTTCGCCTTCGCCGCCAGCAGTCTGCGCGTCACTTCGGGATGAGCATACCAGCCGGCCAGCATCAGAGGCGTGACGTTATGGACCTTGTCGCTCGCATCGACCGCCGCGCCAGCATCGAGCAGCATATCGACGATCGCGGCCGAGCCCCCACGCGCCGCCATCATCAGCGGCGTCTCGCCCCGCTCGTCCGGTGTGCCAGGCTTTGCGCCTGCCCTGAGCAGGATTTCCGCAAGCTCATCCTCGCCCTGATTGCTCGCCAGATGCAGCGCGGTGAGGCCATAGCGGTTCGCCCGGTTGACGTCGGCGCCATAGTCGATGAGGAGCTTGAGCGTCGCCGCATCGGAATGATGCGTGGCCCAGAGCGCCGCCGGTGTGCCGTCCTGGCTCGGCCGGTTGGGGTCCGCGCCTTGTTCCAGCAACGATCGGACAGTTGCCGTGTCCTGGTTCCGTGCTGCCTCCGCCATGCGCAGGCCGAGCGCGCTCGCCTGCTCCGCTGGCAGGACAGGCGCGCGGGGACGCATCTGCTCAACCGCGAGGAGAATGACGACAACGGCAAGGACCAGAATGATCGCGATCGCGGCAGGACGCCGCGGCAGAGACAATCTAGAGGTCCACGACACCGGTGCTGTCGCCGAATTTATCGACATTGATGTTGGCTTTCTGAAGCATGGCGAGAAGCAGATTGGACACCGGGGTCTTCCGGCCCGGCCCCGTCCGGATATGGCGATTGCCCCTGATCGCGCCCGAGCCGCCACCCACGACAATGAGCGGTACGGGATCATGATTGTGCACGTTGCTGTCGGCCATGCCGCTGCCCCACATCAGCATGCTGTTGTCGAGAAGCGTTCCGTCCCCGTCCGGCGTGGTCCTCATCTTCTCGAGCAAATAGGCGAACATGCTGACATGATAGG
This sequence comes from Sphingobium nicotianae, assembly GCF_018603885.1. Taxonomy (GTDB): domain Bacteria; phylum Pseudomonadota; class Alphaproteobacteria; order Sphingomonadales; family Sphingomonadaceae; genus Sphingobium; species Sphingobium nicotianae. The sequence continues at coordinate 180,299 of NZ_JAHGAW010000012.1, read as the reverse complement.
CATTGAGTTGCGCCAGCTTGTCCTTGTTCGCCTGGATGTTCGAATGATGCGAGAGCGGATGGAAGGCCTCGCGCACACCGCTCTTGGGATAGATGGCGTTGCTGTTCTCGACCGCGAGCATGAAGGTCGAGATTCGCGTCATCTCGGTCTGCCAGGCCAGCACCTGGAGATCGAACATCATCTTGATATGATCCTCGAAATCGCTCGGAATGCCGACGGGCGTCGGGGGAAGTTCGAGGTCGCCGGCCGCCTGTTGATCCGCAAGCGCAACACGCCGCTCCACTTCGCGCACGTCGGTCAGATACTGGTCGAGCCGCTGCTTGTCGGACGCGGGCAGGCTGCGCTGCAGGGCCGAGGCTTCGCCGACCACGCCATCGAGAATGCTGGCGGCCTGCTGACGGCTTGCGGCGCGCGCATTGGCGTCCTTGCCGTCGCCGAACAGCCGCTCGAACACCGCCTGCGGATTGCGCTCGATCGGCAGCGGCGTGTGCTCGTCCCACCAGGCGAGGCTGTCGCGATAGGCGCAACTCCAGCCTTCGCCGCACGTGGAAGAACTCCCCTCCAGCCCAAGCTCCAGCGATGGCAGCGGCGTATCCTGACCGATCTGCCGCACAGCGACTTGATCGACGGTCACGCCGAGACGGTTCTCATTCTTGTGCATGGCCGCGCCGCTCAGATAGCTGGCACAGCTGCTGGAATGATTGGCCGCTGCCGAGGCATCCTCGGTATAGGCCAGCGGCAGCGCCATATCGCTGACCACGTTCAGCCATTGGCGATAGGGTTCAAGCGACCGCAGCGTGGGCGACATGGCAAAGTTTGCGCCGTCGGTCGCCGGCATCCATTTATCCATCACCGCGCCATGCGGCACATAATAGAAGCCGAGCCGGGTGCGGCGCTTGGGCGAAGACTGGCCAATGGCCGCCGGGAGCATCGATTCCAGGAATGGCAAAGCCAGCGCAACATCACCCATGCCGCGCAGCAGTGTCCGGCGAGACAGGTGCTTTTTGGTGATATAATGCATCTCACTCAACCTTTCTGACCGGCCGATCCGGGCGTGAAGCAGCCCTCACACCTTGACCAGTTCGACCTCGAAACCGTCCAGATCCGTGAACCGCAGACGGGCATCGCTGGCGCCCGGCGCGACGCTGGCGCCCAGCTTGGCAAGGCCCTTCCCGACCTTGGCGGCATCATACGGGCCGACACGAATGCCGACGCGCTTGAACCCGGTATTGCCATTCACGGCCTTGGCGAGCCGCACGGTCGTATCGGCCGCGCGATACCAGATCTCGCCTGCATCCCTGGCGCGAACACGCGCGAAGAAGCGGTCGTAGAATTTCGCTGCCCGGTCGAGATCGGCCACGCGCAGCAACACATGATCCATCCCGAAGGGCTGGACGAGGCCATAGCCGCGCCCGAGGATGCGATCGGCCGGTACATTGGTGTCGACGAGCCCGGCCGGATCGGGGAGCAATTGCAGCCCGATCTTGTCCGGATCATTCACAAGGCCGCGCCCCCCCGGCGTCAGGCCGGCGGCGGAAATGGCGGCGTTCATCTTGTCACGGTCATAGCCTTCGACCGTCACGCAATAATGGTCCATGATCGGCTTGGGCAGGCCATCGCGATGGCCGACGGCGATATAGGCCTTGCCGATCATCACGTAATAGCGAAGCGGGGGATCCTTTTCTCTGAACAGGCCATGCCCGAACACCGAGCAGTAGAAGGTCGCGCATTTCGTGACGTCCGGCACGGTCATGGCGAAATGCTCAAGACCGGTGGTAATGAGCGGCAGTTCATCACCCCGCAAATCGGCCGCAAATGCAGACCATCCGCTCGCGAGCAGCGGCAGGCCAGCCGCGGCGATTAGCAAGTGCCGGCGATTGGGACTGTCGATATCCATCAGGCAGCTTTCCTCTTCTTCTCGCTTTTGGGTGGCTCGGCCTGGGTCGAGCGCACCGGTCCTACGCCGGCGATCGGGCCGGGCTTCGTTCGGGTCTGGAAGGGCTGGCTTTTGACGATACCCAGAACGAGCGATACGAAGCGGTTATTCTGGCGCGATGCGTCGTTCAGCACCTGCCGGATGGCTGGCATTTCGCGATAGGTCACTGGCCGCCCAAGCGCATAGGTCATCAGCTTGGACGTTGCGGTCGCAGTGAAGGCATCCGAGCGCCTGAGCAGCGCACTGCGCAGATCCGCAATGCCATTGAGCTGCGTACCGTCAACAAGGCTCCCGGTAGCATCGATCGGCAGCTTGCCATCCAGCGTCCGCCATTTTCCAACCTGATCGAAATTCTCCATGGAGAGGCCGATCGGATCCATCATATTGTGGCAGGTTGCACAGACGGCGCTCTTGCGATGGATTGCCAGCCTTTCCCGCAACGTCGTGGGCGTCTTGCCCGCCGCGTCAAGATTGACCTCTACGCCGGGAGGTGGCGGCGAGGGCGGTACGCCGAGAATATTGTCCAGCACCCAGGCGCCACGAATGACCGGCGAGGTCCGGTTGGCCACGGCGGTCACGGTGAGGATGCTGGCCTGACCGAGCAGACCCCGACGCGGGCTGTCCGCAGGGAGAGCAACGCGCCGGAAATAGTCGCCCTTGATGCCAGGCATGCCATAGTGCCGCGCCAGCCGCTCGTTGACGTAAGTATAGTCCGCGTTGAGCAGTTCGGTGACGGGCCGGTCGCCACGCATCACGCTCTGGAACAGCAATTTGGTTTCCTGCCCCATGGCGTAGCGCAGATTATCGTCGAAATCCTTGCTCTCGCGCTCGGCGCTGTCGAGCTCCTTCAGCCGGAACCATTGTTGGGCGAAATTGTCCGCGAGCGCATCGGCGCGGCGGTCCGCGATCATCCTGCGCACCTGTCGTTCCAGCTCAGCGGGCTGAGTAAGCTTCCCGCTGATCGCCGAGGCCATAAGCTGATCGTCGGGGGCGCTGCTCCACAGGAAGAAGGCGAGGCGTGACGCCAACTCGACCGGGTTCACGGCATAGATGATGCCGGGCGCGATGCCGCGAGGCTCCTGCTCCACCTTGTAGAGGAAGCGCGGATCGACGAGAATATAAGCCAGCGCGCGCTGGACACCGCTCTCGAAATTGCCAGTCTTCCGGCCCAGGTCATAATAGCGCATCAGCAGGTCCATCTCCGGCGCCTGTTCCGCGATCGGTCGCCGGAACGCCTGGCTCGCCAGCCGCGCGACGATGGTGCGCGCGCACGTCCGCTCCTCGTAGGGCTTGCGCGGGTAGCAGGTGAATATCCGGTCGCGGCTGACGGTCCTGCCGCCACTCTTCGCCCTGAATGGTCCCTGGACGGCGAAGTCGACGATCGCGCCGCGAATATTGTAGGTGGAATAGATATCGTCGACCCCCGGGCCGAGGTCGTTATCGCGCAGCGCCGTCGTCACCGGATATTCTCCAGCCCGGACGTGGACCCAGGCCTTGCCGTCCTTGTCGACGGGGAAAGCCTTGCCCGCGACAGTCAGGTCGACCTTGGGCAACTTGCCCCCGCCAAACTTCTGGAAAAGCGTGCTGCCCGCGCCAAGGCGCACTTCAAACATATAGTCGCCCTCGACCGGGAACAGCACCATCGTGCGCTTGCCCCCGCGCGTGCCGAGCGGCAGACCTTCGATGTAGCGATCATTATTGAGCTTGTGCGGGAGGGTGAAGACGCGCCGCGACGAGGTCAGGTTGGGATCGCCCACCGCAAGCTGGCTGATCTTCATGCCGGCATTGAGATAGCCCTGCACAAGCGCCGGCGAGGTGGTGAGTACTTCACCGATATTGTCGAAACCTTTCACCGCGGGGTCAGGCGGCAGCAACGTGGTCGCGTCGACATGGATACCCAGCATGTCACGGATCACATTGCCATATTCGGTGCGGGTCAGGCGGCGCAGCACCGTGGGCGCCGGTGCCGGATTGGCGGCGTCGAGCCGGGTCGTGATCGCCCGGATCATCTCCATGTTTTCGCGCTCGGTCGGGCGCGCCGAGCCAGCCGGCGGCATCATCCCGCTCGTCAGGCGACGCACGGCCGCTTCCCACATCTCGCCGTTGCGGTCGGGATTGCTCAGGCTCATCTGGTCAAACGCAACGCCTGCGGTTTTCTCGACGCTGTCGTGGCACCCCATGCAATATTTGCCGATCAGCGGATGCGGCGCCTTGGCGATCATACTCGACTCGACGATCTGCGGATCCTCGCCAGTCTTCACCGGAAAGACATAAGCCAGCAGCGCCAGCAGGACGACGGAGCCGACAATCACCAGGTGCCTGATACCGCGGCCGCCCTGAGCGATTGCGGTGCTATCGTGATCGCGCCACAGATAACCGCGGAATTGTGACGCGGCGACGTGTTCCATTTTCGCCTTCCCGCCCCTCGCTTAGAGCCGTCTACTGCGGTCTGCTTTTACCGAAAAAATTTCCGGCTTTCTGCTATGGTTCCTTGCGCCTCTTGTCAAGCGAAGGCAGTTGCGCATTTGACGGCGCGTCCTATTGAAACGGCGCGATCATCGGGAATGGCGCGCGAGCAGGTTCGGCGCTATTTCGGCCCGGCCTTGGCAAAAGGGAATGTGAGTGAGCACCACCCGCGCGAATGATGATGAATTCATTCCTTCGCTTGAGAAGGGACTTGCCGTCATCGAACTGTTCAGTTCGGACAATCCCGAATGGACCCTCACCCAGATTTCCCGTGAGCTACAGCTGACACCGGGCAGTACGCGCCGCATCCTGCGCACACTCGAACTGCTGGGCTATGCCGTTTCCAACGAGGGCCGCTTCCGCCTCACCGCGCGCGTGCTCAATCTCGGTTTTGCCTATCTCGCCTCGCAACCTTTCGCGAGCGCCGCGCGTCCGCTCCTCAGAGAACTGGCGACCAGGCTCAGCAGCAGCTGCATCATCGCCGTGCTCGACGGCCGGGACGTCGTCTATATTGCGCGCGAGACCTACGTGAAGTTCGATCATCATTTCGTCCATGTGGGCGCGCGCTTCCCCGCTTATGCCACCGCGCCGGGTAAGGTCCTGCTCGCGGCGCTGCCGCCGGAGGAACTCGATGCGCGCCTCAAGGAATTGAAGCTGGAGGCGTTCACGCCCAACACCGTCCCCTCGCTGGAGGCGCTGCGCGAGCAGCTCACCCTGACGCGCGAGCGCGGCTGGGCGATCAATGATCAGGAAATATTCCTCGGCCAGCGGTCCATCTCTATACCGCTGACGATCAGTGGCACCCAGTCCGCGGCGATCCTTGCCGCCACCTCGGTCAGCCAGATGCCCCTCGACGGGCTGGTCAGCGAGTTTCTGCCGGCGCTCAGGAGCACGGCTGAAGAAATCGAGAAGGTCGCCTCGGTCCTTCTCTAGCGCCGGTCGCTTCTCTTCATCCGTCCCGAAGCACATAGCCTCATCCGTTGCGCTTCCTGCAACACTCGTCTAAACATTGCCGGAAATATTTTCGGTAAATGGACAGATACGAGGTCGGCGATGGGTGAAAACAACGGGATCGATCAGCCCATTTCTGCCCAGGGCCTGCCCCTGCCCGCGCTCGATCGGCGCAAATTCATCGCCGGGCTGGGCGGTGCCGCCGTCCTGGCCACAATGACCGCCGAACAGAAGGCCGATGCGCTCGAGGCGCATCTCAACGAGACGCTGACGACCGCCAAAAAGACCTTCCCGACCGTCGCCCAAGTCAATGCGCAGATCAACACGCGGACCTACCGGCGCGGTGTCGGCAAGCTCTTCGCCGGTCAGGAGGGCAATGTCGGCTATCTTCCCGACATGCCTGCCAAACCCACGCTGACCGACTTCATTCGCTTGCGTCTGGAGGGATCGCGCGACCATTGTCTGCAGAGCGCGCACCTAGCGAAAAGTCGCGGGATGGACGAGGAGATCATCCTCGCCTGCCTGCTGCACGATCTCCCGATGTCGCTGATGCGCAGCGAGCATGGCTTCTGGAGCGCCCAGCTTTTCGAGCCCTATGTGTCGGAGAAGATCACTTTCGCAATCCGTCACCACGCCACGCTCCGATTCTTCCCGGACGAGAAGGCGGGCTATGAATATCCCGACCTTTATCGCAATATGTATGGGGAGGATTATGTTCCTCCCGCTCATGTGCAGGCGGAATACAAGATGGTGCGGGCGCATCGCTGGTACATGTTGCCGCGTCTCGTCACGGTGAACGATCTTTATTCGTTCGATCCGAATGCGAAAGTGGACCTGCGCGAGTTCGAGGACATTATCGGCCGCCACTTCCGTCAGCCCAGGGAAGGCCTCGGGTTCGACGGTTCGAACATCGCGCATATGTGGCGATCAATCTCCAACCCTGATTCACCCTTATGAGCGTCGGAAGGGAAAAAACCGATCGCACGAGCCACGGGAAGTCAAGGCGCGCCAAATAAATGGCCGATGCTTCGGTGACGCCGGCCGAACGCGCCACGCCCGCAAGATATCGTGACGCTTGATGCCGTTGCTGATCGACGCGTTTATCATCTCTTCCCTCGATCGAGCGAATGTCGTCGTTTGCAGGACTCGCAGTCGCTGCTTTCGCATCGCCATCGGCGCTTCAGTTTGTAGCGGTTTGCCCCGCGCGGCGGCAGGAATTTACGGCATCAAGGTCCGTATCTCGCGGTTGTGAGCCGGTCCTTTTAGCGCGCACGGCGGCAGCGGGCACAGCTGAGCAGCGGGGCGGCGTACGCCGCTCCGCTGCTCAATTTTAGAACTTCTTGGCGACTGTCAAATACCATTGCCGAGGTGGAGCAGGTTGCGCCTCGGTATAGGCCGCGCCCAAGGCCTGTGAATCGAACACATTGTAATAATAGACTTTATTGAACAAATTGGTCACGCCAAGCGCGACTGAGAAGTCATATTTGCTGTTCTCGTAAGAGATGCGGGAATTGAACACCGAACGGGCCGGCATCAGCGAGTTGAAGACTGTCGACGTGCCTCCGACCACCTGGCTGGATTCATAGGTCCAGTCGAGGCGCGGCGTGATGGTACCGTCAATCTGGCCCACGGGAATAGTATATTGAATGCCGCCGTTCGCGGTCCAGAACGGATTGTTCTGGCGTTTGTTGACCGCTCGCGCGTCAATATCCGCCGCCTCAAGCTTGGACCATCCGACTGAACCATTGATGAGCAGGCCATCGACCGGCGCGATGGTGTATTCCGCTTCAAACCCGCGAACCGTGGCCGGCTGGTTGCGCGGATAAGTTCGCCCGGTGCACTGAATGCCCGTGTTAGTCGGAAGGACGGCGCCGCAGGTGGTCGAACCCGGAGGGCCGCCGGGCAGCGGCACCAGGGTGCGATTGCCCGCCAATGGGTTGCCTGCGGAATCGAGCAGCGCTTCCGAGCCGGAAATCGTCGTCGGACGATTCTTGAAGTCAGTGTAGAAAGCAGCCACGTTGAGCCGCACGCGCCGATCGAACAGGTCGAGCTTAGCGCCCAGTTCGTAGGCAATGTCTTCGTTGCCATCCAACTGGTAGATCTGCGTCTTTTGCAGCGGGCGAGAGTTGAAACTGGGCAGCGAGTTGCCCGACGCAGCCGACGCATAGAGCAGGATATCGCGCGTGGCCTGATAATTGATGCCTGCCTTCCAGTCGATCCGCTTCTGGGACGGAACGATGAAGAACACCGTGTCCGAAGCGGGATTGGGCGTGGTGTCGACCAGATTCACGAAATTGACGACCTTCTTGTCGTCCGAGTAGCGCAAGCCGCCGGTGAAGCCGAGTTTCTCGCCAAACGGGCGGATCGTGCCATTGGCGAACACCGCCTTGCTGGTCGGATCGAAGGTCGAATTGATCGTCCTTTGGAACGCGCTGGCGGGCGAAATGAACAGGCCCTTCTGCCGACCATCCGCCTTGAAGTAGAAGGCGCCGACGACCCAGTCGATCAGCTCGGACTTTCCGGACAGCCGGGCTTCCACGGTCCAGTAGCTTTCGGTATTCGTGCCGAGCCGCTGCACGAGGTTAAGCGGCGACCCGTCGTCATCATAGGTCTGGGTGGAATCGAGCTCGCGATGCGAGACGACTGTCAGCAGGTTGATATCCGGCGTGATGTCCCAGCTCACCTTGCCGCTGACGCCCCAGTTGGTCAGATCGGTGAATGGTTCAAAGCGGCTGCCTCCACGGACCGACGTGCCGTTGACCTTGAACCCGTTATAATAAGTATTTCCGGGGATCACCGTACCCGCGCCGATCGGATCATTATAGGTGGCATAGGTTGTGTAGGGGCTGCCGGTCACGAAGCGGCTGTCATAGGCAATGCCGAAATAATTCGCGGCGGAGATGGTGTTGGGCGTAGCAACATTGCCCAGGATGCTGACGATGGTATCGGCGGCATTCTCGCTCTGATCGCGGATGTAATCCGCGCTCAGGGTGATCGTCAGATCGTCGGACGCCTTCCACAACAAGGACCCACGATAGGCCTGAACGTCTTCGCCGCCCATGTGCCCGATTGTGCAATCATCCGTCGACTTCACGTTCAGCAGATTTGAGTAGGGCAGGCTGCCGGCGAGCGCAGGCGTACCGCGTCGTTTCATCTCGCAGGTAAAATCGAGCATGCGCTGGTAGCCGGTGCGCTTCTTGGACAAAGCAGACAGGGACACGGCGACGTTCTGGCCAAGCGGCAGGTTGATCCCGGCGCGCAGTTCCCGGCGGTCATAATTGCCGATCGTCACCTGCACCTGGCCGGATGTCTCGGCGGTCGAGGGCTGCCTGGAAACGATGTTGACGGCACCCGCCAGCGAGTTACGTCCGAACAGCGTTCCCTGCGGACCGCGCAGCACCTCGATCCGGTCAATCTCCAGCAGATCGAAGTTTGAGCCCAGCAGAAGCGGATAATAGACATCGTCCAGATAGAAGGCGACGGCCGGCTCGACGGCGAGGCTCGTATCCGCCTGACCGACACCACGGATGGAGGCCGACACGCCCGGCCCAAATGCGCCTTGCGTCTTGCGGAACTGCGCGTTCGGAACCACGGAGGTGAGGTCGCCAATATTGGTGAGCCCCCGCTCCTCAAGTGCTTCCGACGTCACTGCCGTGATCGCGACTGGCGTGTCCTGAAGGTTGGTCGCCTGGCGCGTGGCGGTGACGACGATGTCCTCAATGCCGCTGCCCGACGCGGTATTTTCCTGCGCCCAGGCCGATGCGGCGCACAATGCCGCCGGGGCGGCCATTGTAACCATGGTTAGTCGATTCAGTTTATTCATATAATCTCCTCCCTATTTTTACATTTTTCATATGAATTTTTGAGTATTATCTATGATGAGTCATCATTATTTGACGATATATTCAGAAAATACATGGCCAAAAAATGGAAGTACGACGTCCTGAAATCGAGATTGGACTTTACTTGTGTGAGTCCCCTCATAGATTTCGAAGTTGTTATTGATGTGGTACGAATCCAGGACTTCATGCATCCGCGTAGCGGTCGGAACGATCGTGTCCTTGTCACCAACATCTATCCCGATGGCGCGATAAGACCGCAGTTCGGAGATATACTGGTCGATGAAGGCGAGCGGAGCATTGGCCGTCCGCGCCGCCATGACATCGGGGCGCGGTGTTCCATTTTCATCGACGGCAAGATCCACATACAGGGGCGGCTTGGCGGGATTGGGCGACCAGGCTGCGGCCGTCGCGAGCGGCCCCTGGATAGGGAAGGCGGCGCCCGCGGCATCGCTGGGACTTTTCATCGCGGCGATCGTCGCCACTTCCTTCTTCGTCAGCCCCTGCGTGCCCAGCGGCGCGAGACAGCAGGGCGACATGAGGTAAAGCGCGCCAAAACGCCCCGGCCGCTGCATCCCGATGCGCGCGGTGCCGTAACCGCCCATCGAATGACCCATCAGACCCCGGCCTTCGGGTCGGGGGATCGAGCGGTAATGGCTGTCGATATAGGCCACGAGCTCATCCGCGATGAAGTTCTCGAAATTGCCAGTCGTCGGGGAGTTGGTAAAAAATGCGCCCCCAAAGGCATTGTCGGCACTTGGGAACACCAGGATCATTTCCGGAGTGCCCCGGGCGAAAGCCGCCTGCGCGGCATCGACGATGTGGAACTTCTCGACCCAGCCCTGTCCCGTGTTCGAAAAGCCATGGAGGCCGTAAACCACGGGATATAATCGGCCAGGCTGCTTGTCGTAGCTCGGTGGCAGGATCACGGTCACGTCACGATCAGCAGGCGTACCGAGGAGATTGCCGGCTATCTCACGCGAATAGATCTTGATCTTCTCGATCCGCAGTTTCGGCCCATTGGCGACGACGGCGGGCGCCTCGGCTCCACTCTGCGCGCACACGGGCGATCCGCATGAGAGTGCCAGGAGAATACGGATAGAGTCCCTGATTCTTCGCATGCGCGCCTCCTAAGAAGCCTGTCGTTGCGCCTGACCGGGCTTCGCGGCACCGCGGCGAGGCCAGATTTTGGCGAGCCTAGTCTGATCGCCGCTCACTGCGGCAAACACCGCCGTCGCCCGACGCACGCGAGACTGCTCTGCTGATGGACATGCCGGTAATGACGGTTTTGCGGCTTTTGCGCCGCTCAATGGGGACATGCCCAAGAAAGCGCCACGCGGGCCAATGCCACAGACAATGCTCGCAACGGCCCTCTGACCCATCGCCCCCCTTTTCCAACGACGGAAGCCCGCTGTATCGCGGTCTTCTCAGCCCCTTTCCAACGCCGCCACGGATCGATCTGCATCCCCGTGCAGCACGACTCTTGCATTGCCGGAAAAATTTCCGTAAAAATGCGGTTACGCCGGAATCTTTTCCGCTGCAAGCGCTTTGCGCCCTACAGCAGACAAAACGAAAATTTCGAAACAAACTATCTTTCGATTTTTTGCTTAGATTTCGTGTCGCGATGACTCCAGCCGTCTTCCTCTTCAGGAAGAAAGGACAGCGCAGCTGGACCATTTACGCCGTCGCGAAATCGGACTGTCCTATTGGATCGCGTTAAAGCAGGAAGAGTTGAGGCATGCGGCTTTTGGCTCTTTCTGATCGTGAATACAGCAACATGGGGGGGCAGGTGCGCGGCATATACCGTTGCTGATAGTGTGGCCTCAGCATGACCTTTGGGCAATCCGGACTCTCGGTTTGGCGAGATGGGTTGCCAGGAACGACCGCTCGCATTTGGCCATGCTGGCTGGTCTTCCTCCGGACATAATAGCGGTGAGGCCCCGTCCCGCGATTTTGCTAACCTGCATCGATCGAGCGCGATAGACGTTCTTCAACTGACCGGGGTTTGAGTCGATGCATCATGGAGACGCGTCCGTATGTCACCTCCATTCAGGCAGCCAGAGATGGAGAGCGGCAAACGACATGGGTATCTCGCCGGTAAAACGACAGCGCCAAATCGTGGAAATCGCGCGTAACGTGGGCAAAGTCACGGTCGACGACCTTGCGACGCGGCTTTCTGTCACCCCGCAGACCATTCGCAAGGATCTCAATGAATTATGCGCAAGGAACTTGCTCTCGCGCGTCCATGGCGGGGCACTTTTGGGGTCAGGTGTCGAGAATCTGGAATATGAAGCCCGGCGCCAACTGGCCGAGGCCGAAAAGCGCAGGATCGGTGAGGCTGCCGCGGCCCTGATACCCGACGGCGCGTCGCTCTTCATAAACATCGGCACCACGACGGAGGAAGTCGCCAGGCAACTGGCCGAGCGATCAGGATTTCTGGTCATCACCAACAACTTGAATGTCGTCGATATTCTGGGCGCGAATCCGGACATCGAGCTGATTGTCGTGGGTGGGCGCCTGCGGCATCGCGACCGTGCGACCGTCGGCCCGTCGGCAGTCGAATTCATCAAGAACTTCAAGGTCGACTTCGCAATCATCGGGGCGTCCGCCATCGACGAAGACGGCTCGCTGCTGGATTTCGATTTCAGCGAAGTGCAAGTCTCTCACGCGATTATGCAAAATTCCCGCTCGGTGATCCTCGTGGCTGACCAGATGAAGCTTGGTCGAAAGGCGCCGATCCGGATCGGACATTTGAGTCAGATCGACATTTTCGTCACCGACTATGCCGGGAGCCCCAAATTCCGGCGCGTTTGCGAAGAAAGCGATGTTCGGGTGGTCACCGTTTCAGTGTAAGATCGAAGCGAATGGCGGGCCGGTCGCCTCGTGTTGCCACGTTTATTGCCCGGAAGCGCGCACCTCCTCATCTTGCATAAGAAACGAACATATCGAAACATATTGACTTTCGTTTTTCGCAGCCGGAGAAGCTGCCGCACATGAAAGAGTTTGATATTCTGATTGTCGGGGGAGGAATTAACGGCGCGGCGATCGCCCGCGACGCTGCCGGCCGCGGCGCGTCCACATTGCTCGTGGACAAGGACGACTTTGCCGCCCACACCTCCTCTGCGAGCACGAAGCTGATCCATGGCGGCCTTCGTTATCTCGAAAATTATGAATTTCGCATGGTCAGCAAAGCGCTGAGAGAACGCGATATCCTTCAACGATCGGCTCCACATCTGATCAGGCCGCTTCAGTTCGTGCTGCCATATGACGGGGCGATGCGGCCAGCCTGGATGATGCGGGCCGGCCTCTTTCTCTATGACATTCTGGGCGGCTCCCGGAGCCTGCCCAGATCGCGCGCTTGCCGCCTGACGGCCGATGGCTTCGGGCAACCCCTGATGAACCCGTCGGGTCGAGGCTTCACCTATTGGGACTGCTGGGGCGACGACAGCAGACTGGTGATCGCCAACTTACAGGACGCCTCCGGCCGCGGCGCGCAGGTCATGGCGCGGACCAGGATTTCGGCAATCGAACGCGGCCCGACCCACTGGACTGCGCATGTGCAGAACGATGAGCAGTCCCTCGATGTAAGCGCCCGCGTGCTCGTAAACGCCACCGGAGCCGCCGCAACCCACTTTTTGGGCGACATCGGCATCTCAGCGAGGGGCGCGTTGCGGACAATCAAGGGAAGCCACATCGTCACCCGGCGGTTGTTCGAGGGCGAGCATGCCTTTCTGCTGCAAAATCCCGATGGTCGTATCGTGTTCGCCATTCCCTATGAAACTGACTTCACCCTCATCGGCACGACGGATGTCGAGCAGCTCGATCCTCTCGATCAGGTATCGGCTTCTCCCGAAGAGATCGACTATCTGTGCGAGGCGGTGAACCGCTGGTTCCGCAGGCCGATCTCCCCAAGCGACGTGGTCTGGAGCTTCGCCGGAATACGCCCTCTGTACGATGACGCGAATGGCGATCCGTCCGACATAAGCAGGGATTATGTGCTCGATTTCCAGACACAAAAGGATGGCGCGCCTGTCCTTTCGGTTTTCGGGGGAAAGATTACGACGCACCGATCGCTTGGCGAGGAAGCCTTGAACATTGTCAGGACTTCGCTGCCGGGCCTTCAGGGGCCCTGGACGAAATCCGCCCCGATGCCTGGAGGCGATCTGGGCGCTGGCGGTCTGGAGGGGCTGACGTCCCGGCTCAGCGCGAAGCTGCCTTTCCTCGATACCCAGACCCATGTCAGATTGGCGCGCAGTTATGGCAGTTTGGTCTGGGATATTTTCGGCGATGCGAGATCCCGGAATGAGGTGGGAGAGCAGTTTGGCGCCGGACTGACCGAGGTCGAGGTGAGGTATCTCATCCGTCGGGAGTGGGCCAGAACAGCCGACGACATAGTGTGGCGGCGCTCCAAACTGGGGCTGCATCTCTCTCAAAAACAAACCGGTCGGCTGGACCGGTATCTCAAGGAAGCCGCGTAGACAGCCAGGCAATAAGAAGCATGTGGAGGGGAAAATGTTGCGATATAAAGCCTTTGTCGGCGAACTCATATCGGAGTTCATTGCCGTCCTGATCATCATCACGATCGGGAACTCGGCTGCCGCAATGTATACGCTCTATGATCCCAGCCCCTACAAAACCGCTTATTGGGGCGTCTGCATCACCTGGGGGCTTGCGGTCACCATCGCGATTTACGTGACAGGCGCGGTCTCAGGCACCCACGCCAATCCTGCCGTGACGCTGGCGCTCCTCATCTATCGAAAATTTCCCAAGGCAAAGGTCATCCCCTATTGGCTGGCACAGACAGCCGGGGCATTTGCTGGTGCGGCGATCGTCTTTCTGATGTTCGAGCCGGTCATCGACGCGTTCAATCTTGCTCATGGGCTCGATCGGGCAGCCGGCGGCGCGGCAGGCGTGTTCTTCACCCATGCCAGCGCGGGGATTACCCCGATCCGCGCCTTCTTCAACGAGATCGTCCTGACCGCGATCCTCCTCCTGGGCATTTTCGCGATCACCGAGGAATTCAACACCTCCGCGCCCCAGGCGAATGCAAGCGCCCTGATCATCGGCCTGCTCGTGGCGACGATCGGCGCATCCGCCGGCTATCTGGAGGCCTGGCCTCTGAACCCGGCGCGCGACCTGGGGCCGCGTATCTTCTGTTACTTGATGGGCTGGGGCGCTTCGGCATTCCCGGCACCGGATCAATATTGGTGGGTTCCCATCGCCGGTCCGCTCTGCGGCGGCGTGGTCGGCGCATCCATGTATCAGTGGATGATCCGCCCCTTTCTTCCCGCGCGGCAAAAATTCCCGGGCAACGGCAACTGAGTGCGCATCATCCCTGCAGACCAGAGGATATCCAAGATGACCGGACAAAAATTCATATTGGCGCTCGACCAGGGGACGACGTCGAGCCGGTGCATTGTCTTTGACGCAAATGCTCGTGCAATCGCAACGGTGCAGCGCGAGTTCAGGCAGCATTATCCTGCATCCGGCTGGGTCGAACATGATCCCGAGGACATCTGGTCCGACACGGTCATCGTCCTGCGCGAAGCTGTCGAGCAAGCGGGGATCGATGTGGCGGACATTACCGGGATCGGCATCACCAACCAGCGCGAAACGGTGGTCATATGGGAGAGATCGACGGGCCGCGCCATTCACAATGCGATCGTCTGGCAAGACCGCAGGACTGCAGATATTTGCACGGGCTTGAAGGAGCGCGGGTTGGAGCCGATCATCACGGAAAAGACCGGCCTGCTCATCGACCCCTATTTCTCGGCCACGAAAGCGGCCTGGATTCTGGACAATGTGCCGGGCGCCCGCGTCGCCGCACAGCGCGGCGACCTGGCGCTGGGAACGATCGACACCTTCCTGCTCTCCCGTCTGACGCGCGGCGCCATACATGCGACCGATGTGACCAATGCCGGACGAACATTGCTGTTTAACATCGTGGAGCAGCGATGGGACGAGGAGCTGCTGAAGATATTCGACGTGCCCGCAGCGCTTCTGCCCGAAGTCCACGACAGCGCCCATGTTTTCGGATATTCTTCGCCGGAAATATTGGGACGCTCGATCCCGATCGCCGGCATGATCGGCGACCAGCAATCCGCGCTGTTCGGCCAGGCCTGCTTTGAGCCGGGGATGGCCAAATCCACCTATGGCACGGGCTGTTTCATGCTGATGAACATCGGCGAGAAACCGGTGATTTCCAAGAACAGCCTGCTCACGACGCCCGCATACCGGCTCGGCGGGCAAATGACCTATGCGTCGGAAGGCTCGATCTTCGTCGCGGGTGCGGCGGTGAAGTGGCTGCGCGATGGCCTGAAAATCATCACACATGCCTCGCAGACGAACGACATGGCGACGCGCGTGCCGGACAATCATGGTATATATATATGGTTCCCGCCTTCGTGGGCCTCGGCGCGCCTTACTGGAATCCCGATGCGCGCGGGTTGATCTGCGGATTGACGCTTGATGCGACGGACGCGCATCTCGCGAGGGCGGCGCTGGAGTCGGTGGCGTTCCAGACCATGGATCTCGTCAACGCGATGCGCGCAGACTCGGGCGCCGCGACATCCGCGCTGCGGGTCGACGGCGGCATGGCCGCCAATGACTGGCTGTGCCAGTTTCTCGCTGACATATTGGATGCGCCGGTGGAGCGCCCGGCGAGTATCGAAACGACCGCGCTGGGTGCCGCTTATCTTGCGGGCCTAGCAACCGGCGTGTGGCCGGATTTGCCGGCCATCGCTGAGTTATGGGCGCGGGAGCGAAGCTTTCAGCCGAAGATGGACGCGTCGCGTCGCCAAACGCAGGTCACCGGATGGCATGCCGCGGTTCAAAGAACTCTCTGACGCTTAAATCCTAACAGGCATTCGAGTTTATGAAGACAATCGCGGATGACGTTGAGCGCATCAAAAGAGCGCCTTTTCCACTCTGATTTCCCCGGGGAGAACCGCAATGAAGGCACTG
The DNA here is from genome assembly GCF_018603885.1 of Sphingobium nicotianae. GTDB lineage: Bacteria > Pseudomonadota > Alphaproteobacteria > Sphingomonadales > Sphingomonadaceae > Sphingobium > Sphingobium nicotianae. Next base: position 164,144 of record NZ_JAHGAW010000012.1, on the reverse strand, counting down.
ATCAAACTGCTTCTCCTGTCATTAGCCAGCCCGCTAGTGGCGCGAACGCCCCTTCCCTCTGTATCGGTCCCCATCCCGGAAAGCGCCGCCTCACATGCCTTCGGCAGCGCAAACTATACGACTGTTCCCGAGGCGCTGGGTGAACGGGGCTATGTCGAGGAAGAACGGCTCGTCAGCGGAACGGCAAATGTCTATGACTGGCCCGCGCCCGGCCCGGCCGTGATCCGATCCGCCAACAACCCATACACGACGCGCGTGCTCATTCGCCGGCCAGGCGACCGCGCCAAATTCAGTGGGCGAGTGATCGTCGAGATGCTCAATCCGAGCAACAAGTTCGATCTGAACATTGGCTGGGCGATGCACCGCGAGGAGATCATGCGAAACGGGGATGCGTGGGTCGGCATCACCGCCAAGCCCGTCGCCGCCCTCCCGCTGAAGCTCTTCGATCCGAAGCGTTACGCGGCCATCTCCTGGAAGAATCCGCTGCCCCTCGACGATCCGAAAAATTGTGCGGTCCGGGAGGGCAGCGGCGATACGCGCGAAACCGAGACGGGACTGGTCTGGGACATTTATACCCAACTGGGCGCCTGGTTGCGCAGTTCGGCGCCGTCCAATCCCTTCCGCTACGGTGCAGGCGCATCGAAAGCCAAACGTCTCTACGGATGGGGCTACTCCCAGACCGGAGCCTATCTCATCACATATATCGATGCGGTGCAGCCTCGTGTCATTCACGACGACGGCAAGCCGATGTACGACGGCTATATGATCGTCGTCGCCGTCAACCCGATCCCGATCAATCAGTGCGCCGCACCCCTTCCCGAAAGTGATCCGCGTCGTCGCCGCACGATCGCCGCCAGCGGTGTACCGGTCATGCATGTCATGAGCCAGTCGGATTATCTCCAGGCCGTTAGCCAAAGGCGCCCTGATTCCGACAATCGGGCCGATCCATTCAGATATTACGACATCTCCGGATCGGGACATGCAACGCCGGACGAACTGCTCTATTCTGCCCGGCCCGTCGATATCCAGAAGGCCGGTCGCGACGTGCCGCCGATGAATTGCGATCAGGGCCCGCGCAGCCGCTTTCCCAGCGCTTATCCCTTAAACGCCATATTGCATAATCTCGAAAGCTGGGTCGAAAAAGGCATATCGCCCCCGCCGGGGCAGGCGATTCGCCTCGTCGGCGGCGCGCCCGAGACCGACAAATATGGCAATGTGGTTGGTGGTGTTCGAACTCCCTATCTGGACGCGCCCACCAGTCAGTGGAACGGTAACTCGACCGGACAGTCATTTTGCAGAATTGCAGGGCATGAGAAGCCGATCGAGCCAGCGGTGCTCAAGGCACTCTATCCGTCACACGAAGACTATGTCGCAAAAGTCAGTGTCAGTGTGGAAGAGCTGGTTGCTAGCCGTTATCTGACGGCGCAGGATGGCAAGGCGATTGTCGCGGAGGCTCGGCGCGCCAGCGTCCCCTGACACGGCCGCAACCTACGTGCCATACCGGCAGTCTGGATTGCCCAAAGGTCACACTATCAGCAACGACGGATGCCGCGGCTTACCGCATGCTGCTATATTCAAGATGAGAAAGAGCCGGAGGAGCAGGCAGCTGGCCGATGGTTCAGCGCTCGGATAGCGAAGGCCTCAGACGTGCATCAGGGGGTCGCTGACGCCATGCTTGCCATCTTCGAGGCGGCCCGCGAGGCGAATGGCCATGCCGGGGGCGACGATCGCGAAATCGTACCAGCCCTGGCTCCGGGCCACGGGCCAGAGCGCGCGGACGGGTTTTCCCGCAGCAAGGGCGAGCGTGCCAGGCGGATTGATGCCATAGCGGTCTTCGCCGAGCGTGAGCTGGCCGATCGTCGCGCTGCCCTGCGTCGCCGTCACCTCGAGCGCCTTGCCCTTGATGTTGTAGCGCGCGCTCAGGGCGGGCAGCATGCCGGTCCCCTCGATGCGGAAGGCGCGCATGAAGCCGTTCGGGCCGAGCACGAGCAGATCGGCGCTGCCGTCCGGCTCGCGCTGCCAGCCATCCTCAAGGCTTTTGCCCGCTTCGACGGCGTAGCGCCGCGGCAATCGGTCCAGGTGGTGATGGTCATAGACATGGAAGGTCGTGCCGGCAGCGCCTTCGTTCACGAAGCGGAGCGACAGCATGTCCCCTATCGACACCGCATCGACATGAAGGACGTAAGGCAGCGCGCGAGACCGGCGCAGTCCCTGTTCCTGGAATATGCCTGCCTGCGTGCGCGGCGGCATTATCTTGGGACGCTCGAGATGCTTCGCCAGCGCGGCGACAGAGCCTGTGGCATCGGGCAGCGGCGGGAAGGTCCGGTCCCCCTGCATGCTGAAGTCGAAGCAGCTGGTGAGATCGCCGCACATCTTGCGATGCCAGGGGCTGATCGCGGGAATGGTGACGCCGAAGCGTTTCTCGATGAAGCGGCCGACGGCGGTGTGATCGAAGGTCTCGCTGTTCACCCAGCCGCCCTTGCTCCAGGGTGAGACGACATACATAGGCACGCGCGGGCCGAGACCCCAAGGACGGATCGGGCCGGTCACATTGTCGTCATGCGAGGTATATTGATCGAGATGATCGTCGAAATATTCGCCGCCGAGATCGAAGGTCGCCTTGCCTGCGAGCGTGCCGTCCAGATTGTAGCTGGGCGGTGCGGGCGGCGGCAGATGGTCGAACAGGCCGTCATTCTCGTCGAACGTCTGGAAAAAGACGGTGCTCGCCCAGACATCCGGATTGGCGGTCAGCGCGTCGAGCACCCGCGCGGTGAACTCGGCGCCCTCGATCGGAGTCGAGGCCGAGGGATGCTCGGACCACTCCTTGGGGGGTAGCACCCAGGAGACAGCAGGCAGCGTACCGTCCTTCACGTCCTGCTCCAGCCGCGCGAGCGAATATTCGCGCATGCCGCGCTCGTAGAGACCTGAGCCCGGCTTGCACTCGCGGAAGCCCTTGAAGGCGAGGCCACCGTGCATGGCGCCGGTCCAGTTGTCATTAGGGTCCTGATAGATGCGCCAGTCGACGCCGGCCGCCTCCAGCACTTCGGGGATGGTCGGCCATTCAAGTGCGTTGCCGGCATAAGTGTAGCCGGGCTCGGGCAGCGCGCCCTTGATCCAGCAGCGCAGATTGTTGGGCTCGGATTTGTCGTCGCGGCAGTTGCGCCCCTTCGACCATTCAGCCGGGTCGAAGCTGGAGCCGGACCAGAATACGATGCGATTGGGATCGGTGCCGGTCGGAATCGAGCAATGATAGGCGTCACAGATGGTGAACGCCTCGGCGAGCGCGAACTGGAAGGGAATGTCCTCGCGTCGGTAATAACCCATCGAATAGTCGGTCTTGAACTTGGGCCAGAGGCCGAAGCTCCCCTGGTTCCAGGAGGCTTGTGCATCCGAGAAGCTGTGCGGCGTCCCGGGCACTTTCATCGCGTTGGTCTTGTCCGTATCGAGGTGGAAGGGCGGCAGCGTGCGCGCACCGTTCGATTGCTCCCAGACCGAGCGGCCGCCGGGCAAGGGCACCGTGTGCGGGTCGCCGAAGCCCCGCACGCCTTTCATCGTGCCGAAATAATGATCGAAGGACCGGTTCTCCTGCATCAGGATGACGATGTGCTTGACGTCCTTGATGGTGCCAGTCGAGCGCTTGGCCGGAATGGCGAGCGCACGGGCAATGCTGGCGGGCGTGGCGGCCGAGGCCCCAAGTGCGCCCATGACTCTCAGGAAATCGCGGCGACTATTCATGGTCATGGAACCGAACTCCTCAGGGAGGTGAGACAGAAAAGGATCACAGGAAGCGGCGGCGCAAGCGGACCGAAATCTGGTCGAGCAGCAGGACGACCAGGAAGATGGCCAGCAGGATCGTGCCGACATGGCCGTAATCATACATGTCGTAGCGGCCCTTGAGCTCCTGCCCGATGCCGCCGGCTCCGACGAGACCGATCACCGTGGCCATGCGGACATTGCGATCCAGAATGTAGAGCGTGCTCGCGATATGATGCGGCATGACCTGCGGCAGAATGGCCATGCGCCAGATGGCGAGGCGCCCTGCGCCGATCGCGGCAAGGGCCTCCTGTGGCCGAACATCGGCATTCTCCATCTCGTCGGCGAAGAAGCGGCCGAGCACGCCGGCACCATGCAAGCCAAGTGCGAGGAAGCCGGCGATCGGCCCGAAACCGAACGCCAGGACGAGGAAGAGCGCGCTGATGAGTTCCGGCACCGCCCGCAGGAAGCCGACCAGCCCGCGTGCAAGCGTGCGCACCGGCATCAGCGGCATCATGTTCCGGGCGCCAAGCATGGCGAGCGGCAGGCCGGCCGCGACAGCGATGATCGTGCCCCAGAGCGCGATTTCCAGAGTCTCCAGCGTCTTGATGGCGATATGGGCGGCATAGCCCAGTGGCTGGACCAGATAGGTCTTCATGACCGGCCGGGCTTCGAGCTTGAGCGTGGCGGGATTCAACGTGCGCTCGCTTGAACGCACTTCCTCCAGATAGGCGAAGGCCGGCAAGCGGTCAGGATCGAAATTCTCGATGCGCGAAACCTCCTGCCGATCGGCAAGCTGGATCGGCACGAGGCGGCCAAGCACGGTGTCGAGACCTTTGCCGGTCTCCGGCGCCTCGACCAGTCCGGTCTTGGCGAGGAGGCCCGACCCGACCAGCGATGCCATGCGGCCGACCTCGACGCGCTGGCCTGTGTAGAAGAGCAGCGCCATCGCTGCGATCAGGACGAGGAGGCTGCGCACGCCATAGGGCTGCGGGAAGTGCCAGCGCTCCGGCGGCAGGGATGCGGCCACCCTCATACGGCCGCTCGCAGGATCGCGGGCTGGCTTGGCTCGATGCCGTCGCGCTTGGCATAGATTATGGCGAGGTCGCGTTCGTCCAGCTTGGCCGGCGGGCCGTCGAAGATCGCCTGGCCGCGGTGCAGCGCCACGATGCGGTCGGCAAAGGCGCGGGCGAGATCGATCTGGTGCAGGCTGCACAGGACGGTCGTGCCGCGCTCGCGCGCCTGAACACGCAGCAACTCCAGCACCTCGTGGCCGAGCGCAGGATCGAGGCTCGCGACCGGCTCGTCGGCGAGGATGATGGCCGGATCGAGCATGAAGGCGCGGGCCAGGCCGAGCCGCTGCTGCTGACCGCCGGAGAGACGTTCGGCGCGGCGCGCGAGATGTGCCTCCTCCAGGCCCACGGCATGAAGCAGGGTACAAGCCCGCGTCCGGACTGCACGTGGGTAGAGGCCCGTCAGCACGCGCCACAACGGCATCGCCGGCAGGGCGCCGGCCATCATGTTCGCAGCGCCGCTCGCGCGCTGCACGAGGCCGAAATGCTGGTGCACCATGGCGATGCGGCGGCGCAGAGCGGGGAGGGAGCGCTTGTCCACCGGTTCGCCGGCTATGCGCACGCGGCCTTCGCTCGGCGTTTCCAGGCCATTGACCATCCGCAGCAATGTCGATTTGCCGGCGCCGGAATGTCCCAGCAGGATGCAGAACTGGCCAGCGGGAACATGAAGATCGATATCTGCAAGGGCACGCGTGCCATCTGGCCAGACCTTGCCGACGCCCTCGAAGCGGATGTCCATCCCCATGGCGCTCACCGCTCCGAGGATTTCTTGAGGATTTCACCCTTCAACGCATCGCTGAGCAGCGCCATTTTGGCTGCAGCGCCATCGAAGCGCTCGGCGGGAAAATGAGCATTGTAGCCGTCAACCTGCGCGCCGCCATAGCCGCGGATCATCTCGGGCTTGATCCCGGGTGCTTTTGCCACTGCTTCAAGGGCCTTCCGCAGCTTGTCCTTGAGCGCTGGGGAAAGGCGGCTCGCCATGATCAGGGGCGGATAGGGGATCGGCTCGCTGCGGGCGACGACGGCGACCTCGGTCGCGCCGGGCACGCCTTCGCGCACGGCCTTCTCATAGGAGTCGAACGAAAGGGCGGCGGCATCCACCCGCCTTTCCAGTAGCGCGGCCAGACTGTTCGCGTGGCTTCCGGTCAGCCGGATCGCCCGCAGATCCTTGACCGGATCGACGCCCGCATCGAGCAGCATCACCATCGGAAAAACGAAAGACGAAGTGGAATTGACGTCCCCAAAGGCGACATCCCTGCCGCGCAGGTCGCCGATGGTGTGGATGGGCGCGTCTTTCCTGGCGAACAGGCCAGCATAATAGACCGACTGGCCATGCTTGACCGCGACGGCCAGCAGCTCGGCGCAGCCGCGCTGCTTTGCCTGCAGGTAAGTCACCGGTCCGACGAAGGCGATGTCCGCGGTGCCGTTGCACATCGCCTCGACCACGGCGCCATAGGATTGCGCGACCTTGAGATCGAAATCGAGGCCCGCGCTCTTGCCGACCGCGGCGAACAGCGGCCGATAATCCGCCAGCGTGCCGCTTTCCGTTCCGCCATCCGCGGGGATGAGAAGCACCTTGAGGGGGGGAGTGTCCGGCTTGCTCCCCGCACAGGCCGACAGGCCCACCAGTGCTGCAAGCGCCACGAAAGCCAAGCCTATCCTCATCATCGTTCCTTCCACCCTCGGCGCGCGGCGCCAATCACGCCGAGCGCTAGGCGTTCGGCGTGACAGCGCGATGAAAGGTGCCGATGGATGGGCAGAGGGGCGACGAGGTTCATCGGCTTGTCGGCGGGAGCGGCGCCGAGACGTCGCTCCCGCATTCCTCAGAAGTTCGTCTGGTAGGAGAAGAAGACGCTGCGCGGCTTGCCCTCGAAAGGATAGCCGTAATAATAAGCATCGTCCGTGGTCTTGAGCTTGCCCTGCACGGCGGCCTGGCTGAAGCGCATGTTTCCGTAGCCGTAGCGCTCTGCATACAGCTTGTCGAAAATGTTGACGACGCGGAGCTGGAAGCGGTGCTGGCGTTCCTCGCCCGCCCAGAAGGCGATCGAGCCGTTCATCACGAAATAATTGCCGAAATTGTGGCGAAACTTGTTGTTGGGTCCGCCGGTCGAATATTCCGGCCCTTGGTAGCGCGGGAACAGGCTGATGTGGAAACGCTGATCAGGCGAATTCCAGGCCGCTGTGCCCTGAATCATATATTCCGGCGTCTCGTTGATCTGCAGGTCGGAGCCCTTGAGATGCGCCTTTTGTCGCGTGAAGCTGCTGGTGAAGGACCACTGCTTGCCGATCGAGAGGCTGAAGTCGGCGGTAAGGCCGCGGATCTGGGTGAGTGCGGTATTGTTGAAATAGGTGTTTGGCGTCAGGCCCGACGTGGACTGGATGCGCTGCGAGATGTCGGTATGGAACCAGCCCAGTTCGGCGCTGACATTGACGTCACCCAGCAGTTTCGCAAAGCCGGCCGCGGCGTTGAAGGTCTTCGTCGATTCCGGCTTGAGGTCGGGATTGCCGACCTGCGTCACCGTTTGCATGAACAGCTCGTTGGTCTTCGGCAGGCTGTAGGATGTGCCGCCATTGGCGCGGACGTAGAAATCACCAATCGGCTGGCGAATGCCGAATTTCCAGATGAACTTGCTGTCGAACGCCTTGGAGAAATCCAGGCGGCCGGCCAGGCTGATGTTCGTGTTCGGGCTGAACGGAAGCTTGGGGCGCAGGTCAAGATAGACGCCGGTCGTGTTGTTCCACTTGTTGGAAATCTTGAACACCGGGTCTGAGTCGTTGCGATAGCCGACGCGCTGGATACCAAGGACCGCTTCGCCGATATCGGCAAGCGTTAAGGTGTTCCGGAAATTGAGGCCATATTCCATGAATCCGCTGACCTTCGAGGCCGCTCCAAACCCCTTATAGTCATAGGCAATGGAGCGGCCGGTCGCGACGCCGAAGGCCACTGCCTTGCCATTGTCCGGATTGATGCAGCCCGCGACTTGCCGGCAGATTTCGGCATAGGTCTCGGTATTGTTGAGCTTCGGGTTGCTCCAATAGGCCGAGAATTCGGTCAGCAGCTTGTCCGACCAGCGGTGAGCGAGGCTGCCGTCGATGATTGGGTAGCGCACGCGATTGGGCGAATAGGTCTCGTTGTCCGGGAAAGCGTCCTGGAACTCGATCTGGGTATATTGTCCGTTGAGGCGCAGCTCGGTCGCTTCGGTGGGAGCGTATAGTAGCTTCACGCCGACATTGTTGCGGTTGAGCGGATAGGGCTGCACGCCACCGGCGATCTTCACATTGTCGACGAAGTCGGCGGGATTGAAGATGCGCGGGCCGTCAGTGTTCTGGACGCTGCCGTAAACCATCACGCTGAGGCGGCCTTCCTTGTCGAGTGTGCCCCGCGCATCACCCCACAGCTCACGCGAATTGAACGAGCCGTAGGATGCTCCCAGCTCGACGCCGTTCTTGCCGTCCGGCCGCTTGGTCACGATGCTGACGACGCCGATGCCGCCGTTGGAACCGAAGAAGAGGCTGTTGCCGCCGCGAAAGACCTCGACATGCTCGATCATATGCGGGTCGATGGTCGTGGTGCCCCAGATCTCCTCCAGCGCCGGGCCGCGATCGTAAAGCGGCACGCCGTCGAGGACGACAAGCGTGTCGCGGTCGCCGCCGCCGTCCAGACGAATGGTATATTCGCCCTCGTCCGGCGAATAGCCGACGTTTGCGCCTTTGATGAGGAACTGGGCGAGCTCCGCGAAATTGCTCGCGCCGCTTGCCTCGATTTCCTGCGCGCCGACGATCTGGACATAATTGCCGAACTGGACTGCCTCGTCGGCCGTGCGCGAGACTTCGACACGCTGGCCGGTCACGATGATCGCGTCGCGATCCGTGGCGCCACCTTCGGCCGCATCCGCCGCTTCCGAGACATCGGCGGCATGGGCGGCACCGCCAGACCATGTCGCGGCTACCGACAGGACCGCCAGAACATGGGCGAGTGGATGATAAGAGCGCTTGGTCACGGTTCGTCCCCCAGGAATGGTTCGTCTTCTCACGGGCATCGCTGATGATTCCGCCGCACCTTGCCGGCGCGGAGGGCATTGATCGGTTGCCGTGGACGAGCCTCCTCTAGGGAGTCGATGTGACAGAGAAATGAAAAATACTCATATAATTTTGACATTTAAAATGAGCATATCGCATTATCATATGAGTTTTCAGGCGACGCATGAGCCTGATTTTGCTGGCTTTGAGGCCGCTCACATCCTATTGAGCGAAACTCAATTTATGCGGCCGCCCTGCTGAGAGAGGATGCGGACGCCAGGGGATGAGGACGACGATGGCGATTCGAAACGACGCCCAAAAGGGCAGGGCCAACCAGACCGATACGCGCCCCGTCGACAACGCGCTCACCCGAATTCGCGTCGCGCAGCCCAACATGGCGCGGAGCGCCCAGCGGATCGCCCAGTTCATCCTCGAGCGGCCGGAGGATATCGTCGGCATGTCGGTCACGGAACTTTCGGAAGCGACGGGTGTCAGCGAGGGAAGTGTCATCAACTTCTGCCGCAGCATCGGCCTCTCCGGCTTCCAGCAAATGAAGCTCAGCCTCGCCCAGGAGATCGTCCAGCCAGTCCAGTTCATCCATGAAGATCTCGATCGGGACGATGACATCGACACTGTCTGCCGCAAGGTCTTCCATTCCGGCATTCAGGCACTGCGCGACACGCTTTCCGTACTCGAACCCGAATCGCTCGCGCAGGCCGTGTCGGTCGTGCGGGCAGCCAAGCGTGTGGAGGTCTATGGCATCGGCTCGTCCGCTCCGATCGCCGACGATGCCCATTATCGCTTGCTGCGCATCGGCATCGATGCGCGCGCCGTTACCGATAGCCATGTGCAGGCGATCAGCGCCTCGCGCTGCGGACCTGATGTCGCGGCGATCACCATCTCGCATAGCGGCGCGACGCTGGAGACGGTCGCCGCCACGCGCTTGGCCAAGGAGGCCGGCGCGAAAACCATCGTCATCACCAATTTCGCGCGATCGCCGATACAGGCCTTCGCCGACGTCGTCCTGTTCACCATGGCACGGGAGACGCGCTTCCGGACCGAGGCGATGACCAGCCGGATCGCGCAGCTTTGCGTGGTCGACGCACTTATTGCCGGCCTTGCCCTGGTCGACTATGATCATGCCACGGACGTCCTCAAGAAGACGTTCGACGTCCTTTCGATCAAGCGTTTCTAGGTCAGACAGACGGCTCGATCAAATGCTCGAGCCGGAGCGGCGATGCACCGCCGACGAGGATTGCGTGGATGCCGGCGCGCCTCGCACCTTCGCCGTCGGTCTCCGGATTGTCGCCAATCATCACGGCTTCTCCCGGTGTGACGGACAGTCGTTCGCAGGCCAGCTCAAAGAGCAGGGGCGCCGGCTTGCCAATCACCCGCATTTTGTCCCGGACGCCGTCGACGCAGGCCAGCAATGCCTCCAGTAGCGAGCCGGTCTCAGGGACAAGTCGATTCCCGATGCCCGGATGTGTGCGGTCCACATTTGCCACCACGAGATCGGCCCCGCGCTGCAAAGCATTCGCCGCCCGCTCCAGCTTGGCATAGGTGAAACGGGCGTCGCGGGCGAGAACGACAAGGTCGGCGTTCTCCCGGACCAGGACAATGCCCTGCATACGCGCGAACTGTCTCACCTTCGGCGAGCCGATCATCATGACACGTCTCGCTCCCCGCGCTGAGACATGCCGGATCGCCTCCACACCAGCGAGCAGAATGCGGTGTTCCGGCACGTCCAGGCCATGTCTTGCAAGGACGGCGGCGAGATCTGCCGAGACATGAGTCGAGTTGTTCGAAACGATCGCGATGCGACCGGCATGCTGCTCGATCAGCTTTTTCGCCGAGCACAACACGCGATTCTCAATAGCGACGCAACCATCCCAATCCAGCAGGACGCCCTTCGCCGCGCTCAGGAACTGGCGCGCGATTTGCCCTCGGCTTATCGGCACATCCAGCAAATTCCCCTCCCCACCGATCCAGCGAATCCATCCTATATACTCACTATTCTTTGCAGTAAAAGATGAGATTTTCTCATTTTTCGGCTATCGATTTCATCGAGGTCTAGTGCCGGTGATTGAACCTTTGAACAACGCAGAAAACTTGGTCATGGTGCCGTCTGGCGGTGTCGCACAAGCCGCCTGGCGGCATCGGCGGGCGTCAGCCCAGCTATCCCGCTGTGCGACCGCACATGGTCGTAGACATAGTGCTAGGCTCTCAGCACAGACTGGGCGTGACCCAGCGATGAGAACAGCGTCTCATTTCTTCGCCGCTTCGCTGCGGCTACCGCAGCATCCACATGCATGCATCGGTCACTTCCGCCAGCGTCCCAGCGTGATGCCGATCTTCTCGTGCCGCTCGGAGAGCGCCAGCTTCACGATCTTGACCGTGACGTGCAGCGCCTTCTCGTCCTGCAGGAAGAGCGTGTCGATGATGTGATCGGCCACTGCCTCGATCAGGGTGAAATGCTGGCCGCGGGTCAGCGCGGTGGTCGCGGCGTGCTTGAGGTCCATATAATTCTTGGACATGCTGAGCGGCGCGTCCGGCTCGTAGTGATCGGCATGCTTCAGCAGCACGCGGATGCTCATGCGCAGCGGCTGGGGGAGATGGGTCTCCTCCGAGTAGATGCCGGTCAGCACGTCGACTTCGAGATCGTCGATCTCGAGCACCAGCCTATCGTCCATCGTCGCTCCGCCTGGCCCGGTCATTCGTCGCCCTTAAATTGCGCTTTTCATTTGGACGCGAACCGCTAAAGGCCGCCGCCTCGGGCGCTATTGCCCGCTACGAAGGCGGACGGCAAGCGGTGACGGTGCCAGCGATCGGGATAGAGTCATTGACGGGAACGGGAGACGCGGCGATCGCCGCGCTGCTCGACGCGGCCTTCGGCCCCAATCGCCACGGCCGCACCGCCTATCGCATCCGTCTCGGCATGGCCTGGTTCACCGACCTGAGCTTCGCCGCCCGCGATGCCGATGGCCGCCTGCTCGGCACGCTGCAATGCTGGCCGGTCGCCCTGCACGAACCGGACGGGACGCAGAGCCCGCTCATCATGGTCGGCCCAGTCGCCGTCCAGCCGGACGCGCAGCGCCACGGCATCGGGCGGGCGCTAATGGACTGGCTGATCGAGACCGTCGACCGGACGCCGGACAGCGATCCGCTCGTGATGATCGGCGATCCAGAATATTATGGCCGCTTCTGGGGCTTCGACGCGCGGCGCACGGCAGGGTGGGACGTCCCGGGTCCGGTCGAGCGGCACCGGCTGCTCACGCGCCAGCCGGCTGGCATGGCCCTGCCCATCACCGGCACACTCGGCCCACGCGGCCTGCCGTTTCCCCTCGCCGGGCAGACTAGAACTGCGCGTTAAGATTGCGCGGCAAGACTCAGGGCGCCGTTCCTTCGACCAGGAACAGCCGGCTGGTCGCCGCCTTCTGGCGGACCGGGCGGATTGCCGAATATTCCGGCGAGTTGTAATAGGCCTGCGCGGCCGCGAAGCTCGGAAACTCGATCACCGCGATGCGTGGCGCCGGTGGCGCGCCTTCCAGCGAGGCGGTCTTGCCGGCCCGCACGATATAATGGCCGCCAAATCTGGCGATTATTGCAGGCGTGGCGGCGGCATAGGGCTTCATTCCCTCGGCATCGGTCACATTGACCTCGGCGAGGATATAGCCCTTGGGCTTCGGCGCATCGGCCGCGCCCGCCGCATAACCCGCCGCCAGCAGGGCCACGCCGCCCATGCCCGTCATCATTCTTCCGCGCATCATGCCTTCCCTCCCATTTTTACGCGGTGAAGGTGCGCTTTCCCGGATGCGCCCGCAAGCGGGCATGAGCCTTCCCTTTGCCAAGGCGGGCGCACATGCCTATCTGCTGGACCATGATTGACCCGCCGCCCGATCCGACCCCCGGACCGATCATCGCCGGCCTGCCCGCCGACCGGGGCGGAGCCGCGCGCTATCCGGTCGAGCAATGGCACCCGGACCGCTGCGGCCACAGCGGGATGCGGATCGATGCCGAAGGGCGCTGGTATCATGAGGGCCGCCCCATCCTGCGGCCCGCCCTCGTCAGCCTGTTCGCCCGCCTATTGCGCCGAGAGGCCGATGGCCGCCATGTGCTGGTGACGCCAGTCGAGATGCTCGACATCGACGTCGACGACGCGCCACTCATCGCGATCGAGATGGGAAGCGAGGGTATGGGCGAGGCGCGCGCGCTGCGCTTCCGGATCGGCGCGACGGGCCTGTGGGAAATGGCGGACGCGGCGCATGCCATCGTCGTCGAGGCAGGCGCGCATGGCCCTCGGCCCTATCTGATGCTGGATGCCGGGCTGCGCGCGCGGATCGCCCGCCCGGTCTATTATGCGCTGGCCGAGCTCGCCATCGAGGAAGGCCATGACCCACCCGGCCTCTGGTCAGGCGGCGCCTTTCATGCGCTTGAACCCCAGGAGACGGTAGCGCCATGACCCTGCGCGCCCGCCTCGCCGCCGCGCTCTCGCCCACGCTCAACCGTGAGCAGGTGCAGGACGTGTTCCTTTACCAGAACCGGCCGATGCCTGACGGCCCCTTCACGCCCGCCGCCGTGCTGATCGCCATTACCGACCGGCCGCAGCCCGGGATGATCCTGACCCAGCGCCATGCAAACCTGCGCGCACATGCCGGGCAGGTCGCCTTCCCCGGCGGTCGGCTCGATCCCGAGGATCCTGACGCGATCGCCGCCGCCCTGCGTGAGGCGGAGGAAGAGATCGCGCTGCCGCGCGAGCATGTCGAGATCCTCGGCCGCTCGGACATGTTCCGCACCGGCACCGGCTTCTCGGTCGAGCCGATCGTCGGCATCATTCCTCCCGATCTGCCGCTTCATCCCGCCGAGGCGGAGGTGGAAGCGATCTTTGAGGTGCCGCTGGATTTCCTCCTCGATCCCGTCAATCGCCGTTACGAGACGGTCGACTGGCAGGGCAGCAAGCGCAGCTATTATGAATATATCTGGGAGGACCGGCGCATCTGGGGCGTGACGGCGGCGATGCTGGTCAATCTCGCGCGGCGGATTGAGGCCGCCGACGCAGCCCTGATGCAGAACCGCCCGTGAGCGACGCTCTGCCCGATACCCTGCCGCCCGCCCGGTGGCGCGAGCAATCCGGCCTCATCAGACTCTGCGATGCGCTGGGCGCGGGAGCAGGCCAGGCCCGCTTCGTGGGCGGCGCCGTCCGGGACGGGCTGCTCGGGCTCCCGGTCAAGGACATCGACATCGCGACCATCCACACACCCGAGGAGGTTGTGAAACGCGTCAAGGCGGCGGGGCTGCGCGCGGTGCCGACAGGGATCGCCCACGGCACGATCACCGCGGTGCTGAGCGGCGCACCGGTGGAGATCACGACGCTGCGCCGCGACGTCTCGACCGACGGACGGCGCGCGACGGTCGCCTTCGGCACCGACTGGCGCGAGGATGCGGCGCGGCGCGACTTCACGATGAACGCGCTCTATGCAAATCCGCTCGATGGGACGCTCGACGATTATTTCGGCGGACGGACGGACCTTGCAGCGCGACGGGTGCATTTCATCGGCGATCCGCATGCTCGGATCGCCGAGGATCATCTGCGCATCCTGCGCTATTTCCGCTTTGTCGCCCGCTTCGGCTCGCTGGATCGCAGTACCGCCGATTATGTTGCCTGCGTCGAACACGCGACGAGCCTCATGGCGCTTTCGCGCGAGCGCATTTCGGACGAATTGCTCCGCCTCCTGTCGTTGCCCGATCCAACCGCAGTGCTGGCCGCGATGGTCGAGGATGACGTGCTGAAGCCAGTGCTCCCGGAGATCGATCGCGACGGCGTGACCGCCTTGCGTGCACTGGTCGCGGCGGAGGCCAAGGCCGGCGTCGCGCCCGACGGCCTGCGCCGCCTCGCCGCGCTGCTGCCGCGCGATGGCATGCTGGCCGAGCAGGTCGGCGCGCGACTACGGCTCTCCAACAAGGCGCGACTGCGCCTTCAGAAAGCGCTGACGCCCACCGATGCGGACTCTGCGCAGGCACTGGCCTACCGGCTGGGGCCACAAAGCGCCGTCGATCAGATCCTGCTCGGTTTCGCTTTTCCAGGCGAGGACGCGGCAAAGCTGGCGGCATGGGACATCCCCAGGCTGCCTCTCTCGGGCGGCGATCTCATCGCGATGGGATTGCAGGCGGGCCCCCAGGTCGCGCGAACGCTGCAGGCTATCGAGCGGGCGTGGATCGCGGCGGGCTTCCCGGCTGCGGCGGAAACCCGCGCAATGGCGGCTCAGATGATCGTGTCGGCGCTGCGGTCGAGCCAGTAGCGATAGGCTTCGAGCGTCGGTAGCGGCTTGGCAAAGAAATAGCCCTGGCCATAGTGGCAGCCGAGCCTGGCGAGCGCCTCCGCCATTTCCGGCTTCTCGATGCCTTCGGCTGTCGTCTGCATGCCGAGCGCGCCCGCGAGGCTGATGATGGCGCGGATGATCGCAATCTTGTCCTCGTCGCCGATCATGTCGGTGACGAAGCTGCGGTCGATCTTGAGCAGGTCGATCGGCAGCGACTGGAGGCTTGCGAGGTTGGAGAAGCCGGTCCCGAAATCGTCCATCGCAACGGTGACGTTCATGGCCTGCAGCGCGGCGAGGAGCTGGCGCGTCTTGTCGGGATCGGCGATCAGCGCGCTTTCGGTGAGCTCGATGCACAGGCGATTACCGTCGATGCCGGCATAGCGCAGCGCTTCCTCGACCGCGCGCGGTACGTTGTCGCGCACCATCTGCACCGGCGAGAGATTGACGTTCATCGTGATCGGCAGCGCCTCGCCGAAACGGCGGTCCCAGTCCGCCAGCGTCTGCGCACATTCGCACATCGCCCAGCGGCCGAGCGGCACGATCAGGCCCGATTCCTCGGCGACCGGGATGAAATCGACCGGCGAAACCGAACCGAGCACCGAATCCTCCCAGCGCGCCAGCGCCTCGAAGCCCTTGACCGCGCCGGTCTGCAGATTGATCAGCGGCTGAAAGACCATGGACATCTCGCCATGTTCGATCGCTTCGCGCAGGCGATTTTCCAGCGTGAAGCGCTTCAGCGCCTCGCGCAGCACATGGGCGCGATAGACTTCCAGCGTGCCGGATTTCTTGGCGCGCTTGACCGCCGCCTGGGCCTGGCGGAGCAGATTTTCGAGATCCTCGTCATCATCCTGCGCCAGCGCGCAGCCCAGCGCCACCTCGACGTTGATGAGATAGGTGGAGAGCCGAATCGGCGATTCGAAGGCCTTGCGGACGCGATCGGCGATCTGCAGCACCTCGGAAAGCCCGTGCCCGACATGCGCGAAGATCGCGAACTCATTGCCGCCGATCCGCGCCAGCACGTCGCCCGCGCGCAGCACCGACTTCACGCGGCGCGCGACGGTGATGATGAGCTCGTCGCCCGCCATGGCGCCGAGCGATTCGTTGATACGGGAGAAGCGGATGAGGTCGAGCGCGATGATCGCGTAGCCCGCCTTGCCAAGCGTGTCCTTGCGCTCCTCGACCAGCAGTTCAATCTCTTCGACAAAGCCGATGCGGTTGGGTAGCGAAGTCAAGCTGTCGGTGAGCAATTCCTTGCGCAGCGTGCTTTCGGCCTTGCGCTCGCTGGTACGGTCCGTCGCGGTGAAAAGCAGCATGGACTCCTGCCCATCCTCGCCCTCGACCCAGGTGAGCGAGCAGCTGAACACGCGCGCGCCAAGGTGCCCCTGGAATTCCAGTTCGAATCGATCCGATGCGCGGCGGGAGGTGAACATGGCCAGTGCGCGTTCTCGCCAGTCGAAATGTTTCGCCGTGCGTCGCTCCAGCGGTAGCACGGCGACGGAGACGTCTTCATCGAATCGGGAGAATTCATCATTGATGCCAACTATATCGATCAGGTCGCCGGACAGTCCGAGGAGCGCGGCGGGATAGGGCAAAGCCCGCAAAAGCGCCGAAAAACCGCCAGCCGGAGCCCCCGCCCCCTCGCCGATCCGCCGGGCGCGACGATGTGTCGGTCGCCCACTCGTGGCGGCCGTCGTGCCGTGTACGTCCCGTTTTGCGCGGACAGTCATGGCCATGGGCATAAGCTGCCATGGTAAATTTAGACTAAAGTACGCGACGGGCCGGCCTAATTTGTTGAACCATCAACAAAACACCGGCGATTGCTTCAATCGAAGCGATTGTCGCGAGGGAAGCCCGTCGGCGGCATGCGCCCCGCCGCGCCCCTGGCCGCCCGCCAAGGCAGCAGATCGGTCTCGGTCCGCGTCCGCCCGGTCTCGCCGCCCATCGCCCAGCTGAGACCCTGCGCCAGCACCAGGGTCGTCGCGTCGGAGAGGCCGCCGTCACGATAGCGCTGCAACGTCACGCCCTGACCGCGCGTCATCTCAGGCAACTCGGCGAGCGAGAAGATGACGAGCTTGCGGTTGTCGCCGATCACCGCGACCGAATCGTCGCCCGGCGCGATCGGCCGCACGATCTTGAGCGCCGCCTTGTCCTTGAGATTGACGACCTGCTTGCCCTTGCGCGTCTCGGCGATGATCTCGCTCATCGGCGCCAAGAAACCGCGCCCGTCGCTCGCGGCGAGCAGCAGCCGGCCCTCGGGACGCGCCGGCAACAGCGCGATGATGCCAGTCTCGTTGGCAAGATCGATCATCAGCCGCACCGGTTCGCCGAAACCGCGGCCGCCCGGGAGCTTGTCCGACGCCAGCGTGTAGAAGCGCCCGTCCGATCCGGCGAGCAGCAGCTTGTCGGTGGTCTGCGCATGGAAGGCATAGGCCGGGCCATCGCCTTCCTTGAACTTGAGCGCGTCGGTCGAGCCGAGGTCGACATGGCCCTTCATCGCGCGGATCCAGCCGCGCTGGGACATGATGACGGTGATCGGCTCGCGTTCGATCATCGCTTCGAGCGGAATCTCGCGCGCCGGCCCCGCCACTTCGAATCCGGTGCGGCGCGCGCCGATGCCCTGATCCGGCGTGTAGCGCTTGCGCAGTTCGGCCAGATCCTTCTTGAGCCGGGTCTTCTGCCGCGCCGGCGAATCGACCAGCTTCTGCAGATCGTCGCGCTCGCCGGTCAGCTCCGTATGCTCGCGACGCAGCTCCATTTCCTCGAGCTTGCGCAGGCTGCGCAGCCGCATGTTGAGGATCGCCTCGGCCTGCCGGTCGGTGAGCTGGAACTCCGCCATCATCAGCGGCTTTGGCTCGTCCTCGGTGCGGATGATCTCGATCACCCGGTCGAGATTGAGATAGGCGATGATATAGCCGTCGAGCAGCTCCAGCCGGCTGTCGATCTGCTCGATGCGGTGGCGCGCGCGGCGCACCAGCACGTCGATCTGGTGGACCAACCAGGCAAGCAGCAGATCCTTGAGGCCCATCACGCGCGGCGTGCGGTCCGCGCCCAGCACGTTCATGTTGAGCGGGAAGCGATTCTCCAGGTCGGTCAGCCGATAAAGGCTGTCCATCAGCACGTCCGGATCGACGGTGCGCGCGCGCGGCTCCAGCACGATGCGCAGCACCTCGTCCGATTCGTCGCGCACGTCCGCCAGGATGGGCAGCTTCTTGTCGGCGATGAGCTGGGCGATCTGCTCGATGAGCTTGCCCTTGGCGACGCCATAGGGGATCTGGTCGACCACCGCGATCCAGGTGCCGCGCCCCTCATCCTCCTTGTGCCAGCGCGCGCGCAGGCGCAGCGAGCCGCGCCCGGTCGCATAGGCATCCGAGATGACCGAGGGCGGATCGACCAGCAGGCCGCCAGTCGGGAAGTCCGGCCCCCGCATCAGTGTCATCAGGGCCGCATGCTCGGCATTGGGATTCTCGATCAGCAGGCTGGCGGCGTCGATGATCTCGGCGACATTGTGCGGCGGGATGCTGGTTGCCATGCCAACCGCGATGCCGCTGGCGCCATTGGCGAGCAGATTGGGAAAGAGGCCGGGGAAGACCTCGGGCTCTTCCTCCTCGCCATTATAGGTCGGGCGGAAATCGACCGTGCCATTGTCGAGGCCGGCCATGAGATCGGCGGCGGCCTGGGTGAGACGCGCCTCGGTGTAGCGCATGGCGGCGGCATTATCGCCGTCGATATTGCCGAAATTGCCCTGGCCATCGACCAGCGGGGTGCGCAGCGAGAAATCCTGCGCGAGGCGCACCATCGCATCATAGACCGACTGGTCGCCATGCGGATGATATTTGCCGATGACGTCGCCGACGACGCGGGCGCATTTCTTGTAGCTGGTGTTGTTGCGCGCCGGGTTGGCGACCAGCACGTCGGGCGCGGCGCCGCTCGGCTCCAGCCGCAGCAGGCGCATGGCCCAGAGCAGGCGGCGATGCACAGGCTTGAGGCCATCGCGCAGATCGGGCAGCGAGCGGGCGGTGATCGTGGAGAGCGCATAGACCAGGTAGCGCTCGGACAAGGCGGAATCGAACGGATGGTCCTTGATGCCGTCGGTCGGCGGGGGAAGGTCGGTCATGACGCCCCCTAGCAAGCGATGACCGCACTGCCCACCGGGATATTTGCGCGCGTTCTGGCGGGCCGGGCGCAGAAAACCCTCTTCATGATGTGAACTTCGGCTGTTTCGGAATGAAGATGAAAAACAGATAACCTATTTATATCAATTTATTACCTATCTAAACATCACGAACCTCGTGCATATGACACATGGCAAATCGCGGACAAGTCGGGTCGCGGGCGCGGAACGGCCTGGATGATGGAGATTGACGAAACGATGAGAAGGAGCGGGCGCGTATCCTGCCATGATCGGCGCCGTGTAGGACAGGGACGTCCTGTCGCATTGATACTGCGGCCGCGCGTGACACCCGGCATTAACCACCGCGGGTTTATCGAACCAGCCGGCCACGCATCGGGCAAACAGGGATGCGCGGCCGGTTCCGTTTCGAGATTATGAGTGAGACATGCTGGCATTTGCGGGGCTGACCTACAGCGCGCTTCTGAGTTTCGTTCTGTCGTCGGCCGCGCGCAACCGGCGCGCGGGCGTCGCGCATCCGCCGATCCTGACCGCGGTCGGCTATGTGCTGTGTGGCCTGTCGGTCGGGGCGGCCGGGCTGCTGCCGGTCTGGGCGGCCTATAATCCCGCAGGCGTCGCCGCGCTCAATACGCTGACAGTCACGCTGTAGAAGCACCTCCTGCAATCAAAGCAGTGCTCCTGCGGAAGCAGGAGCCCAGGGCAGTTAGGCTCGTCGGTTGCGCCCTGGTTCCTGCTTTCGCAGGAACACGGAGGCTTCCCGGTTGAACGGCGACGCGCCGGGGCCTAATGCGCCCATATGCCCACTTTCCCCGCGCCCGCTTATCCCGCCATCCGCATGCGCCGCACGCGCGCCTCGGCCTGGAGCCGGGCGCTGCATGCCGAGCATCGCCTCTCGCCGGCCGATTTCATCTGGCCGCTGTTCATCACCGCCGGCAAGCAGACGCAGGAGCCGATCGCCAGCCTGCCCGGCGTCTCGCGCTGGTCGGTCGATCTTGCCGTGGCGCGCGCGAAGGATGCGGCGAGTGCCGGCATCCCCTGCCTCGCGCTCTTTCCCAATACGGAAGCGGACAGGCGGAGCGACGATGGCGCCGAGGCGCTCAATCCCGACAATCTGATGTGCCAGGCGATCCGCGCCATCAAGGATGCGGTGCCGGACATCGGCCTGCTTACCGACGTCGCGCTCGATCCCTATACCGTTCATGGCCAGGACGGCCTGCTCGACGAGGCCGGCTATGTGGTCAATGACGCGACCGTCGACGTGCTCATCGGCCAGTCGCTCAACCAGGCCGCCGCCGGCGCCGACATCATCGCGCCCAGCGACATGATGGACGGGCGCATCGGCGCGATCCGTGAGGCGCTGGAGGCGGAGGGCCATGCCAATGTCCAGATCATGGCCTATGCTGCCAAATATGCCTCGGCCTTCTATGGCCCGTTCCGCGACGCGGTCGGATCGCGCGGGCTGCTGAAGGGCGACAAGAAGAACTACCAGATGGACCCGGCCAATGGCGCCGAGGCGCTGCGCGAGGTCGCGCTCGACCTCGCCGAAGGCGCCGACAGCGTGATGGTGAAGCCCGGCCTGCCCTATCTCGACATCGTCGCGCGAGTGAAGGACGCCTTCGACGTGCCGGTCTTCGCCTATCAGGTGAGCGGCGAATATGCGATGATCGAGGCCGCGGCCGCGGTCGGCGCGGGGGATCGCGATGCGCTGATCCTCGAGACGCTGACGGCCTTCAAGCGCGCGGGCTGCACCGGTGTCCTCACCTATCACGCGATGGACGCCGCGCGGCTGCTCAATGGCTGAGTTCGCGCTCCCCACCGAGCGGCTCACGCTGCGCGGCTGGCGAGACGCGGATCATCCGGCCCTGCTCGCCCTCTGCACCGATGCGGCGGTGATGGAATTTCTCGGACCGCCGCAGACGGCCGAGCAGGTCCAGGACGCCATCGATCGGCAGCGCGGATTTCAGGCCGAGCACGGCTATTGCTTCTGGGTGGTCGAGCGGCGTGAGGATGGGGCTTTTCTCGGCTTTTGCGGCCTCAAGCCCGGGCCGGCCGGCACGCCGCTGGAGGGGCGCATCGAGATTGGCTGGCGCTTCCGCGCGGACAGCTGGGGCAGGGGCTATGCCAAGGAAGCGGCGCTAGCGAGCCTGGCCTGGGGCTTCGCCAATAGCGACGCGCCGGACATCCGAGCGATGACCGTGCTCGCCAATACGCGCGGCTGGGGGCTGATGGAACGGCTCGGCATGGTGCGCCAGCCCGATCTCGATTTCGACCATCCCGCCGAGGCGCCGGACAGCCCGCTGCGGCGCCACGTCACCTACAGCATCGCGCGCCGGCCATGAGCGCGCCGTCGCGCCTCAAGACCGAGATCATCGTCGAGACAGAACGCCTGCTGCTGCGCACCGAGGCGCCCGGCGACCGCACCGTCTGGCTCAAGCATATGAACAATGACGCGGTGATGGCGCATCTCGGCGGACCGGTCCCGTCCGATCGGGTCCATGAGAGCTTCCGGCGCCGGGCGGAAGGCTGGGCCAAGCATGGCTTCTCCTTCATGATGCTGGAGCGCCGGAACGACCGCTGCCTGATCGGCCATTGCGGTCTCTCGACGATCGACACGCACGAGGCGCCTGCGGCTTTGCGCGGGCAGCCGCAGATCGGCTGGGCGCTGCGCGAGGATGCCTGGGGGCAGGGCTATGCGCGCGAGGCCGCGCAGGCCGTACTCGCCCTTGCCTTCGGGCGGTTCGGCATCACCACCCTGTTCGGCCAGACCTCGCAGGGAAACAGGGCGTCCTGGGGGCTGATGGAAAAGCTCGGCATGAGCCGCCGCGCCGATCTCGACTATGTCGACACCGATTATCCGCCGCAGGACAATCCGACGATGGTCTATCAGCTGACGCGGGAAGCGTGGCTGGCTCGCATTCGGGGATAAACCGAATGTCATGCAAGACGCGGCGCTTTTCCTTGCCTGTCGAGGAAAGCGCCCATCGGCTCCGATCACGCCCAGCGATATTCCGTTGATCTCCAGCCGCCATCGGCGCCATATCCCGCCCATGTCGATCATCACCTCGCCCGCCGACGCCGCCATCCGCTGGCCGGACGTCACCATCCTGGCCCTCAACGGCAAGACGCCGCGCATCCACGAAAGCGCCTTCATCGCGCCGGGCTGCCGCATTATCGGCGATGTCGAGATCGGGCCGCAGGCGAGCATCTGGTATAATTGCGTGCTGCGGGCGGACATCAACTATATCCGGGTCGGCGCGCGCTCGAACATCCAGGACCTCAGCATGGTCCATGTCGAGACCGACTATGGCGATGGCGGCCATCCCGCGATCATCGGCGAGGATGTGCTGATCGGCCATATGGCGCTGGTCCATGGCTGCATCCTGCACGATCGCGCCTTCGTCGGCATGGGCGCCATCGTGATGGACGGTTGCGAGATCGAGGGCGACGCGATGCTGGCGGCCGGCGCGATGCTGACGCCCAAGAAGAAGATGCCCGCGCGCCAGCTGTGGAGCGGGCGGCCGGCCAAGTTCATGCGTGACCTCAGCGACGCGGATATCGTCGGCATGCAGCGCGGCGTGAAGGGCTATGTCCAGGAAGGCGCGGAACATGCCGGGGCGCTCAGAGGACTATCGGCCCACGATTGAACCAGCAAGTGCTCCCGCGAAAGCAGGAGCACGGTTTTGGATCAAGGCTGCTTCAGCGAGTTCCTGAGCCCGTCCAGCGCGTCATTCTGCGCGTCGACGAGCGCCAGCACCTTCGTGCGCACCGGATCGATCGCCGCGAGATCGGCGGCGACGCGGGCGCCATCCGCATTGTCCTGGCGATTGATAAAGAGCGTGTCGAGCCCGGCCATCGCGGCGACGCTCTCGTAGCGGGCGCTGTCGAGCGCGCTGATCGAGGCCTGGGCCTTGACCCAGGCCTCGCTCGATGGCGCCGATCCGCTGGCGGCGGCCGTGCTGGCGCGCCCCTCGGCGATTTGTTGCTGGAAGGCGGCATCGCCACCGGAGGCCTGCTGGTCCAGCTTGGCGACTTCGGCGGCGAGCGCCGGATCGGTCGGTGCGGGCTGCACCACCTGCGGCGCGGGCGTCGAGCGATCGCGCGATTCGATCGGCCGCTTGGCGAGCGAGGGAAAGGCGCGTGTCTGCGCTTCGGCCGGGACCGGCGCGAGGGCGAACAGGGCGATGAAGGCGGCGAGGCGGCGAAGCATGATCCCCGCCATGTAGGCGCCCGTTCGTGACGGTTCAACGACTCATCGGCCGCCTCAGGCGGCGAGATCGGTCTGCGGCCCGATATAGGACGATCGGGGGCGGATCAGCCGCCCGGTCAGCGCCTGCTCGCGGGCATGCGCCAGCCAGCCGGTCATGCGCCCCGCCGCGAACACGGCAGTGAAGGCATCGGGCGGGAAGCCCACCGCCTCAAGCAGCAGGGCGGTGTAGAATTCGACATTGGTCTGCAGCACGCGGCCGGGCTTGTGCGCCCTCAGCACCCCGAGCGCCGTCCGCTCCACCTCCTCGGCGAAGCGCAGCCGGGCGTCGCCCGCGCTGCCGGCCAGCCGCCGAACCGCCGCCTTGAGCGCATCGGCACGCGGATCGCGCACGCGGTAGATGCGATGTCCGAAGCCCATGATCCGCCCGCCCGACCGGACGAGATCGGTCAGCCAGCCGCGCGCGTCGCCCGCTTGCGCAATGGCATCCAGCATCTCGATCACCGGCCCGGGTGCGCCGCCGTGCAGCGGGCCCTTGAGCGCGCTGAGGGCCGCCAGCGCGCAGGACATGAGGCCGGCGCCGGTCGAGGCGACCACGCGCGCCGCGAAGGTCGAGGCATTGAGGCCATGATCGCAGACCGTGGCGAGATAGGTTTCCAGCGCCGCGACCTTCGGACCCGATGCCTCGTCTGTCAGCATGCGAATCATGTCGGCGGCGTGGGGAAGATCGGCATCGGGCGCGATCGTTGCCTGCCCCGCTTGCAGCCGCACGATGGCGGGCAGCAATACAGCCGGCGCGGCGATCAGGCGCAGGGCGTCGCCGAGCCCGGCGCCGTCCGGCAGGAGCGCGACGCCGGCGCGCATCCCGTCGAACGGGCCGAGCGCCGCGAGCTCGGGCAGGAGGGGCGCGATGCCGTGGCCGACTTCAACGCGCGCTTCGCCAAGCGCGCGCCGGAGCGCGGCCTCGTCCGGCAGATCGGTGAAGAAGCCATCGAACAGCAGGGCGAGCACCTGCTCGAAGGTCCAGCTGCCGGCGATCTCGCTCAGCGCATGGCCGCGAATGACCAGCCGACCGGCCGCGCCGTCCACATCCGAAAGCACGGTTTCCGCCGCGATCACGTCATCCAGTCCACCGGCCATCGACATTCCTCCTTGACCTCGAAGGAGCCTCCCATGATGCACCAACCGATGTTCATCAATCTTGATCAAGTGAATCAACTATGAGCGACTGGATCGGCCGGGCCCACGCGATGACGCAGCTCGGCGTACGGGCGCAGACGCTCTATGCCTATGTCAGCCGCGGCTGGATCGGCGCGCGGCCGGACCCGGCCGATCCGCGCCGCAGCCTCTATGCCGCGAGCGACATCGACCGGCTCGCCGCCCGGCAGAAGCGTCCGCGCAAGGCCGGCGCCATCGCGGCGGGCGCGATCAGCTGGGGCGAGCCGAGCATCCCGACCCGCCTCTCGACGATCGATCGCGGCCGGCTGATCTATCGCGGCGAGGATGCCGTTGCCCTCTCCGCAACCGCGACGCTGGAGGAGATCGCGGCCTTGCTGTGGGAGCAGGCCGCGCCGCCTCACTTTGCCGAAGCGGATCACGGCGCCTTCGCCAGTCCCTTCGCCGCGCTGGCCGACCTGGCCGTCGCTGCCCCGGCCAGCCTGCACCGCTCCCCGACCCAGCTCGGCATCGACGGCGCCCGGGGTGTCGCGCGCCTCGCCAGCGGCTTCGGGCTGCCGGAGAGCGATGACCCACTGCATGCTCGCCTAGCCGCCGCCTGGCGCGTCGATGCGACCGGCGCCGACTTGCTGAGACAAGCGCTCGTGCTGATCGCCGACCATGATCTCAATGCCTCGACCTTCACGGTGCGCGTTGCCGCCTCGACGGGCGCATCGATCGCCGCCTGCCTGCTCGCCGGACTCGCCACCCTGTCCGGCCCGCGCCATGGCGCGGCGGGTGCGTCGCTTGCGATGCTGGTCGGCCAGGCGGAGCGGCATGGCATCACAGCGGCGCTGGATCAATGGCTCGCCGCCGGCCACGAACTGCAGGCATTCGGCCATATGCTCTATCCGCAAGGAGATGTGCGCGCCGTCCCGCTGCTCGATCGGCTCACGCTCGATCCGGTCATGGCGCGGCTGCGCGATGCGGTGCGCGAGGTGGGTGGACAGCCGCCCAATATCGACTTCGCCTTGTGCGCGCTGGCCCGCGCGCTGGCGCTGCCGGACGACGCGCCGTTCGTCCTGTTCGCGCTCGGGCGCAGCGTCGGCTGGGTCGCTCACGCGATCGAGCAAGTGACGACCGGCTCGCTCATCCGCCCGCGTGGGCGCTATGACGGGGCGATGCCGACCGCCGATTGAGTCGGGAAAGCCGGATTTGCGCCGTTGACAGAATCGGAGGGCGCCACTAAGGGGCCCTTTCCCGCGCGGGCAGCCGTGGCTGTGCCATGTCGTTCGCGCTAAGCAGTTTTAATAGAGAAGTTCAGCCCATGTTCGCAGTCGTGCGTACGGGCGGCAAGCAGTATCGCGTCGCCGCCGGAGACAAGATCGTCGTTGAGAAGCTCGCGGGCGAAGCCGGCGACACCATCACGCTGGACGATGTCCTGCTCACGGGCGAAGGCTCGGAGATCAAGGACAGCAAGGGCGTGGCCGTCTCCGCGGAGATCATCGCGCAGGCCAAGGGCGAGAAGGTGATCGTCTTCAAGAAGCGTCGCCGCCACAATTATCGCCGTCGCAACGGCCATCGCCAGCAGCACACGATCCTCAAGATCGTGTCGATCGGCGGCGAAGCGCCGAAGAAGAAGGTCGCCGCCAAGAAGGCCGACGACGCTGCGCCCGCAGCCGCCGAAGCCTGAGCCGCTAGAGATACGAGGAGTATAGACCATGGCACATAAGAAAGCTGGCGGTTCGTCGCGCAACGGTCGCGATTCTGAATCGAAGCGCCTGGGCGTGAAGAAGTTCGGCGGCCAGACCGTCCTCGGCGGCAACATTCTCGTCCGTCAGCGGGGCACCAAATTCTATCCGGGCCGCAATGTCGGCATCGGCAAGGACCATACCCTGTTCGCGCTCATCGAAGGCCGCGTGGCCTTCCACGAGGGCAAGCTCGGCCGCAAATATGTATCGGTCGACATGATGGCGGAAGCCGCGGAATAATCGAGCGATACCAACGGGATCGCTCATAAGGGCGATCCCTTGGGGACCGGGAGACCGGTCCGCACTGCACCAAGGGAGAAGGGGTCGCCCCTCCTCCCTTTTTTCTTGTCTCCCTGGGATCCAGACAGCGCTTGGCCCGTTTTGCGTACGCAAAGGCCGGGGGTCTCAAGCCTGTCGCAAGTTCGTCATCAACGCACGGCAATGGCCGTGCGCGCCAGGAGAGACTTCAAGATGTTCGCCCGTACTTCCCGACTGTTACTGCGGCCCGGCTGGGCCGATGACGCCCCCGCGCTGAGCGCTGCCCTGAACGACGAAACCGTCGCTCGCAATCTCGGGCGCGTGCCCTTTCCCTATTCGATCGACGATGCGCAGGCCTTCCTCGCGCTGCCGATCGACCATCGCCATCCGCGCCTGCTCGCTTTCTCGCGCACGCAGGGAACGCCGCGGCTGATCGGCGGCTGCGGGCTCAAGCCCTGCGAGGATGGCGCGGTTGAGCTCGGCTATTGGGTGGCGCGGCCTTATTGGGGCCTCGGCTTCGCGACGGAGGCCACCAGTGCGCTCGTCCATGCCGCCCGCGCCATGGGCCACCGCACGATCCGCGCCTGCCATGCCGTCGACAATCCCGCGTCGAGCCGGGTGCTGCGCAAACTCGGCTTCCGGCCGACCGGCGAGTTCGTCCGTGTCCACAGCACGGCGCGCGGCGAGGATGTCCTCACCGTGCTCTTCGAAGACAGCGGGGAAGCGGACATGCGACCCGACGTGGTGGCGGAGCTGTATGGCGATGCGGGGGTGATGGCGGCTTGAGCCGGTCCACGGAGGCACACGGCGTTCAACCGCGTTGACGCTCCCGGGCCATCACGACGACCGTCTCGCCGCGATAGTCCACCCGCTCGACATCACCATATCCGAGCTTTTCCGCAACGCGTCGCGAGGGCGCGTTGCCCGGATCGATGATGCAGCCGGTGCGGGCCGCGTCGAGACGCGCGTCGGCCCAGGCGAGGACCGCGCGCATCGCCTCGGTGGCAAGGCCCTTGCCATAGGCCTCCGGGATCAACGCCCAGCCGGCTTCGGGCATCTGCTCCAGCGCCGCGATCCCCCGCGCGGCATCGAGCAGGCCGCCTTCGCCGAGATAGGCGCCAGTCGCCTTGTCCTCGAACACCCAGAAGCCGAAGCCGAGCAAGGGCCACATGCCGCCATAGCGCAGCAGGCGGAACCAGACTGCCTGATCGTCCTGGCCGGCGCCGCTGATGAAGCGGATCGTCGCGGGATGTTGCCAGAGCGCCTTCATGGCAGGAAAATCGGCGCGGCAATGGGCGCGCAGGCGCAGACGCTCGGTTTCGAGAATGGGGGCCGCGATCACAGCCAGCGCGAGCGCCGGAAGCGCCAGTAGAGATAACCGCAGGCGATCGCCATGCCGGCCACGGTGATGTGATAGCCATAGCGCCAGTCAAGCTCGGGCATGAACTTGAAGTTCATCCCGTAGATGCCCGCGACGGCGGTCGGCACAGCGAGGATCGCCGCCCAAGCGGCGAGATTGCGCGTGATGTCGCCCTGGCGCTGCTGCTCCAGCAG
The DNA here is from genome assembly GCF_018603885.1 of Sphingobium nicotianae. GTDB lineage: Bacteria > Pseudomonadota > Alphaproteobacteria > Sphingomonadales > Sphingomonadaceae > Sphingobium > Sphingobium nicotianae. Next base: position 135,930 of record NZ_JAHGAW010000012.1, on the reverse strand, counting down.
GCTGCTCGTCTCGGCCGCCGAGGTGAGAAACTCACGCAGGCCCGTGACGCGATATTCGACGCGGCGGACATGATCCAGCACGTCGCGAAAATAGGGGACCATGTCCGCGTCGACGTGGGGCAGCTCGTGATTGACCATGTGCGCCGCGACGTCGGTCATCACACCCAGCAGACGCTGGAAGCGGACGATCTCGCGCCGGATCGCGAAGATGCGCTTGATCGCCGAGCGATCCAGGAAGTCCGCCTCGGCCTCGGCTTCCATCGCCAGCACTTGCTCCTCCAGCGCCTCGACGATCGGGAAATAGCCGTTGACGATGAAATCCATGATCGAGTGCAGCACATAGTCCGGCCCGTGCGCGAGCGTCACCGGCGCGCTTTCCAGCCGGGCGCGCAGATCGGTGTGAGCCCGGGCCGACCCGTGCCGCACGGTGACGATGAAGCCCTTGCCCAGGAAGATCGACGTCTCGCCATAGGCGATCTGCTCGCCCTCCAGATGGGCCGTGCGCAGGATCAGGAAGAGCTGGTCGCCATATTGCTCGACCTTTGGAAGCTGCAGGCCTTTCAGCGCGTCTTCGACTGCCAGCGGGTGCAGGCCGAAACAATCGGCGACGCTCTGCAGCTCCTCGGCGCTCGGCTCGTGCAGGCCGATCCAGACGAACTCGCTGGGACTGAGCGGCTCGGGCGCGACACAGTCCAGCGTGACGTCCTCGGCCATCTTGCCCTCGCGATAGCGTCGTGCCGCAATGACCGTCATCCGTGGCTCCCATTGGCTCTGGCCGGCGGACTAGCATGGCCGAATCGCGATGAAAACCGGTGGCGGGGATTGCATGATGGACGAGGTCGAACGCAGGCCAGGGCAAGGTCACCAAATCTATCTGCGGGCTGAGTCGTTTGCGAACCGCTGTACGAACAGCTTCAACCCGACGAAGCTTATCCTCTCCGTTCGTGTCGAGAGGGGCTTCGAGGCACCGACTTTCCTCAAAGCTTCACCTTTCGCCGCAAAATCCCTATGTGCCCGCCATGCATTTTCTAGATCAGGCCAAGATTTTCATTCGCTCGGGTGCGGGCGGTCCGGGAGCGGTCAGCTTCCGGCGCGAGAAATATGTCGAATATGGCGGCCCCAACGGCGGCAATGGCGGCAAGGGCGGCGACATCATCTTCGAGGCGGTGCCCGGCCTCAACACGCTCATCGACTTCCGCTACACCCAGCATTTCAAGGCGCCGCGCGGCGGCCACGGCGAGGGTGGCGACCGCACCGGCGCGGGCGGCAAGGATCTCGTGATCAAGGTGCCGGTGGGCACGCAGGTCATCTCCGACCCGGACGAGGAAGGCTATAGCGACGTCCTCGCCGACTTCACGCAGGTCGGCCAGCGCGTGGTGCTGCTGCGCGGCGGCGACGGCGGGCGCGGCAATGCGAGCTACAAGACATCGACCAACCGCGCGCCGCGCCAGCACGGCACCGGCTGGCCGGGCGAGGAGCGCTGGGTCTGGCTGCGGCTGAAACTGCTCGCCGATGTCGGGCTGGTGGGGCTGCCCAACGCCGGCAAATCGACATTCATCAACCAGGTGACGAACACCAAGGCCAAGGTCGGCGACTATCCCTTCACGACGACCACGCCGCAGCTCGGCGTGGTGCTGCACAAGGGGCGCGAGTTCGTCCTCGCCGATATTCCCGGCCTGATAGAGGGTGCGGCGGAAGGCGCGGGGATCGGTGACCGGTTCCTGGGCCATATCGAGCGCTGCCGCGTGCTCATCCACCTGATCGACGCGACCGGGGACGATCCGGTCGAGGCCTGGCGGATCGTGCAGGGGGAGCTGGCGGCCTATGGCGAGGGGCTGGACGAGAAGCTGCAGCTCATCGCGCTCAACAAGGGCGACCTGCTCGGCCCCGAGCTGATGAAGGACATCGCCAAGCAACTCAAGAAGGCCGGGGCGGGCAAGATCTTCATCATCTCGGGCGCGACGGGCGAGGGCGTCCCCAAGCTGCTCGACGCGATCATCGACCTGCTCGGCGATGCGGCGAAGATCGCGCAGGAGGAGAGCGGCGAGGATGCCGAGGAGGCCAAACCATGGTCGCCGATCTGAGAGGGCATGCTACTTTCGTCATGAGGGGGTCGCTGGAAAACGCACTTCGTCACCCCGGACTTGATCCGGGGTCCAGCTTTCCTCGCACCGCATCGATCATGGACGATCCTGTCCAAAAGGCAGCTGGATCCCGGATCAAGTCCGGGGTGACGCGGGTCTTAAAGCAGTCATCGTCTCGAGAAGACGTTAGCGCATGACCGCCCCCCTTACCGGCTTCCCGGCCGAGGCCACGCGCCGCATCATCGTCAAGGTCGGTTCGGCGTTGCTGGTCGCGCCGGACGGATCGGTGCACCGTGCCTGGCTGGAGAGCTTGGTCGGAGAGATTGCGGCACGGCGCGCGGCGGGGCAGCAGATCGTCATCGTCTCCTCCGGCGCGATCGCCCTCGGCGCGCGCCGCCTCGGCCTGCCCAAGGGCGGGCGCGCGACCCTGGAGGATGCGCAGGCGGCCGCCGCCGTCGGCCAGATCGCGCTCAGCCAGGTCTGGGCGGACCTGCTCGCGACGCATGGCATCGCCGCAGCGCAGATGCTGGTGACGCTGGGCGATCTCGAGGACCGGCGCCGCTATCTCAATGCCTCGGCGACGCTCGACCGCCTGATCGGCCTCGGCGTCGTGCCGGTCGTCAACGAGAATGACAGCGTCGCCACCGAGGAAATCCGCTTCGGCGACAATGACCGGCTGGCCGCGCGGATCGGCCAGGCGGCACGGGCGGACGCCGTCGTGCTGCTCTCCGATATCGACGGGCTCTACACGGCCAATCCGCACAGCAATCCCGCCGCGACGATCATCCCGCGCGTCGAAAAGATCGACGAGACGATCCTCGCGATGGCGGACGGCAACAGCAGCTCGGGGATGGGGTCGGGCGGCATGATCTCCAAGCTGCAGGCCGCGCAGATCGCCACTGGCGCGGGCGCGCATCTGGCGATCATTTCGGGCCGCGTGCCCGCGCCGTTGGGCGCCTGGCAGGCCAGCGGGCGCGGCACGCTCTTCCTGGCCTCCGCGCGGCGGGGCGCCCGCAAGGACTGGCTCGCCGGGCGACTGACGGTGAAGGGCAAGCTCAGCGTCGATGCCGGCGCCGCCAATGCGCTGAAACAGGGCCGCAGCCTGCTGCCGGCCGGGATCGTCGCGACCAGCGGCGCCTATGCGCGCGGCGACGTCATCGACATCAGCGGGCCGGATGGCGCAATCATCGCGCGCGGCCTCGCCCAATATGACAGCAAGGACGCCGAGCGAATCATCGGCAAGCGCAGCGAAGATGTCGCCGCCCTGCTCGGCGGGACGCAGCGCGCCGCGATGGTCCACCGCGACTATATGGTGCTGCTCTGAGCCTTTTCGCGATCACCGGCGGCACCGGGTTCGTCGGCAAGGCGACACTCGACACGGCGCTCGCGGCCGGACACCGGGTGCGCGCCCTGACGCGCCGGCCACAGGCGCCGCGCGAGGGGATCGAGTGGATCGCCGGATCGCTGGACGATCATGACGCGCTCGACCGGCTGATCGATGGCACCGATGCCGTCATTCACATCGCCGGCGTCGTCAACGCGCCGACCCGCGCCGGCTTCGAGGCCGGCAACGCGACCGGAACGGCAGCGCTCCTCGCCGCCATGAGACGGGCCGGCATCGCCCGCCTCGTCCATGTCTCATCCCTCGCCGCGCGCGAGCCGCACCTCTCCGACTATGGCTGGTCGAAGGCGCAGGCCGAACGGCACGTGACGGAAAACGCGCGCGACTGGACCATGGTGCGCCCTCCCGCCATCTTCGGCCCCGGCGACGCCGAACTGCTCGAACTCTTCCAGATGGCGGCGCGCGGCTTCGTCCTGCTGCCACCGGGCGGGCGCCTCTCGGTCATCCATGTCGACGATCTCGCCGACTTGCTCGTCCTGCTCGCCGGGCGCGGCGAGGACGAAACCTCGCGCATGATCTACGAGGCAGACGATAATCGCGACACCGGCTGGAGCCACACCGAGTTCGCCCGCGCGATCGGCCGCGCCGTGGGCCGGCCCCGCGTCCGCACCATCGCCATGCCCTCTCCCCTGGTCCGCCTCGGCGCCCGCATCGACCGGCTGCTGCGCGGCGACAAGGCCCGCCTGACTCCGGATCGTGCCGCCTATTTCTGCCATGACGACTGGGTCGCCCGCGCCGCCTTGCGCCCGCCCGCCTCGCTGTGGGCACCAGCGATCCCGACCGAGGAAGGACTGGCCACGACCGCGCAGGCCTATCGGGCGAAGGGACTACTCAAGCCGTAGACTATCGTCGTCCATCGCAGAGAATCGCCAAGGTCTTGGACGTGAACGGTTGCGAGCGGGACGGCGCGCGCCGGTCGGGTTTGAGCGGGACAGGAAGCGGTAGGGCGCACCCTTGTCATTCCAGGCCGCTTTGGATCGAAAATTACGCATGTCGGATATAATCCTTCGTTCATCTCGTCCGCATTCATGCCCGAATGCCGCCTTATTCCCTTGCCATAGGCGGGCCGGACGGGGCATTCGGCGGGAAAGCCGCACGGCCAGCACAGAAAGAGCAATCATGTCGGATCGTCAGGACGTTTATGCGCAGGTCGCCGCGCAGATCGAGCCCTTCAACAAGAAGGGCGTGGCGCTCAGCGATGCGACCACCTTCGCCGGCGATCTTGAATGGGACAGCCTGACGGTGATGGATTTCGTCGCGGCGATCGAGGATGAGTTCGAGATCATCATCACCATGAACATGCAGGCCGAGATCGAGACGGTCGGCCAGCTGGTCGATGCCGTGATGACGCTGAAGGGGGAGGGCTGAGCTTATGAGCGATGTCATCGAAGGAACGGCCGCGACGATGCGGGTCACCGAAGCGCAGGCGGATCTCTTCTCCAAGTTCGATCCGATCATCGCCGAGCGCGAGGCGCTGCTGGCGACCGGCGTGCGCGATCCCTTCGCGATCGTGATGACCGAAGTGAAGTCGCCGACGTTGGCGGTGATCAAGGGCAAGGAGACGATCCTGCTCGGCACCTACAATTATATGGGCATGACCTTCGATCCGGACGTGGTCGCGGCGGGCAAGAGGGCGCTCGACGAATATGGCTCCGGCACGACGGGTTCGCGCGTGCTCAACGGCACCTATCAGGGCCACAGGGAATGCGAGGACGCCCTCAAGGACTTCTACGGGACCGAGCATGCCATGGTCTTCTCGACCGGCTATCAGGCCAATCTCGGGATGATCTCGACGCTGGCGGGCAAGGGCGACTATGTCGTCCTCGATGCCGACAGCCATGCCTCCATCTATGACGGCTGCTTCCTCGGCAATGCCGAGATCGTACGCTTCCGTCACAACAGCGTCGAGGATCTCGACAAGCGCCTGGGCCGCCTGCCGGCCGAGGCGCAGAAGCTGGTCGTGCTGGAAGGCGTCTATTCGATGCTCGGCGACGTCGCCCCGCTGCCGGAGATGGTTGCGGCCGTGCGCAAGCACCCCAATTGCATGATCCTGGTCGACGAGGCGCACGGCATGGGCTTCTTCGGCCCCAATGGCCGCGGCGTCTATGAGGAGCAGGGCGTCGAGAAGGAGATCGATTTCGTCGTCGGCACCTTCTCCAAGTCGGTCGGCACGGTCGGCGGTTTCTGTGTCTCGGATCATCCCAAGTTCGAAGTTCTGCGCCTGATGTGCCGGCCCTATGTGTTCACCGCCTCGCTGCCGCCCAGCGTGGTCGCGACCGCGGCCACCTCGATCCGCAAGCTCATGCACGCGAGCGAAAAGCGCGCGCATCTGTGGGAGAACAGCCGGCGGCTGCACAAGGGGCTGATCGATCTCGGCTTCACCCTGGGGACCCAGACGCCGCAATCCGCGATCATCGCCGTCATCCTCACCGACCAGACGCAGGCGGTGATGATGTGGCAGGCGCTGCTGGAGCTTGGCCTCTATGTGAACATGGCGCGCCCACCGGCGACCCCGGCCGGCACCTATCTGCTGCGCTGCTCGCTCTGCGCCGAACATTCGAGCGCGCAGGTCGGCCAGATCCTCGACATCTTCGCGGCGGCCGGGCGTCAGACGGGCGCAATCCCGGGTTGAGACGGGGGTCGGCCCCGCTCGTGCAAAGGGTCAGCAAAAAGGATTCCCCCCGTCCGAGCCATGGTCTAGACCCTTCCGATCATGGCTGAGGATACCGAAGGCCTGGACGACGACACCGACGAACTGCCGCTCTGGCGGCGGCTGGTGCCGTTCGCTCTCGCGATCATCTTCGCGAGCGCGCTCGGCATTCTCATCTACCGCGCCGACCACGCCTCGGATCTGCGTGATCGGGCCATCGCGCTGCAGCGGCACAGCTATCAGGTCATGCTGCAGGCCAAGACCGTCGAGGCCGACATCGGCAGCGCCGAGACGCTGCTGGCGCGCTATGTGATCAGCCACGATCCCGCAGTTGGCCGTCAGTTCCAGGAGGCATGGACGACCGCGATGCGCGAGCTGATCGCGCTTGAACGCACCACGCGCACCAATGATCGGCAGGGCGCGGCCGTCGCGCGCCTGCGCACCGCCATGGCCGAGCGCGGCGCGACGCTCACCGAGATTGCCCTGCGTGTGCGCTATGATCAGGCGCTCGGCGCGCTCGGCCAGCTCGAAGCGACGCGCAAGGAGCCCTCCGTGCGGGCCATCGCCGATGCTTTCAAGGCGATCACGCGGCTCGCCGAGATCGAGCGGGAACGGCACGACGTGCAGGTCGACCGGTCGGAATCGCAGGTCGATCGCCTCAATGACAGCTATGGCCTGATCGGCCTCGGCCTGCTTGTCGCGGTGGTCGGAGCGCTCTGGTTCGCCAATGCCGCGCTCAACGAGCGGGTCTTCGTGCGCCGCCTCGCCGCATCGGAGGCCGCGCGTGTCGATGATCTCGAGATCGCCGTGCTTCAGCGCACGGAGCAGTTGCGCGATGCCAATGCCAAGCTCCAGCGCGAGATGGAGGAACGCATCCAGACCGAGCAGAGCCTGCGCCAGCTCCAGAAAATGGAGGCGCTTGGTAAGTTGACCGGCGGCATCGCGCATGATTTCAACAATATGCTCGCTGTTGTGATCGGCGGCATCGACGTTGCGCGCCGTCAGCTGGTCAAGGATCCGGCCAAGGCGGTCACGCATCTCGACGGCGCGATTGAGGGCGCCAATCATGCCGCCGCGCTGATCGAACGGCTGCTCGCCTTCGCCCGCGCCGAGCCGCTGCTGCCCGACCGGGTCGACATTGACGCGCTGCTCGCCGGGATGGAGGAACTCATCGGGCGGGTGATCGGGAGCGGCGTCAAGATCGAGCTCGATCTTCAGGCAGATGACTGGGCCATCTGGGTCGACCGCGCCCAGCTTGAAAGCGCGCTCGTCAACATGGCGATCAATGCCCGCGACGCGATGGACGGGCGCGGCACGCTCACCATCTCGACCCGCACCATCACGCTGGCCGAGCATGAGATCGGCCAGTGCGCGGCAGGCGACCATGTCAGCCTGGTGGTGCGCGACACCGGACATGGCATGAGCAAGGACGTGCTGGAGCGGGTGTTCGAGCCTTTTTTCACCACCAAGGAAGTCGGCAAAGGCACCGGCCTCGGCATGAGCCAGATCTTCGGCTTCGTCAGCCAGTGCCGCGGGGCGATCGACATAGAAAGCGCGCCGGGCGAAGGCACCAGCATCCGCCTCGTCATGCCCCGGCTGGTCCGCGATCAGGGCTTCGCGACCATCCAGGGCACGTCGCTGCCGGCAGGCGCGGCGGCCGGCGACGAGCCGGCATCAGCGGGCGAGCAGCGGTCGCTCAACATCCTGGTGGTCGAGGATGATCCGCGCGTGCTGCGCTCGACCCTGGGGGCGCTCGCCGCGCTGGGCCATGGCGGCATCGCCTGCGATCACCCGGTCAAGGCCGCGCATCTGCTGGCCTCGCACGACGACATCGCGCTCATTCTCTCCGACGTGCTGATGCCCGACATGTCCGGCCCGGAAATGATCGAGGCACTGGGCTCCGCCGTGGCGAACCTGCCGGTCGTCTTCGTCACCGGCTTTGCCGGCGACAAAGGCATGGCCGCCAAGATCTCGGGTTTCCCGATCCTGCGCAAGCCCTTCACCGTTGCCCAGCTCGCCCACGCCATCGAAGAGGCGATGACGATGCAGCATGACGGGCCGCGCGACGGGCAGCAGGCTCCGGCGGCGATCTGACCGTTTGGCCCGCCCAATACACTCAGAGGTTGCCCGGGCGCCGCAACCATCCTACGGCCGGAACGTAGCCCCTAGCATGCCGCGAGTATCTTCATGTTGACCGCTCTGGATCGCTATATGGCGCGCCTCATCGCGGTCCCCCTGCTCGCGAGCCTGGCGATCGCGGCGATGCTGCTCGTGCTCGACCGGATGCAGCGCCTGTTCGTCTTCGTGGCGACCGAAGGCGGGCCGGTGAGCGTCGTGTGGCGCATGCTCGCCAACCTGCTGCCCGAATATCTCGGCCTCGGCATTCCGATCGGCCTGATGCTCGGCATCCTCCTCGCCTTCCGCCGCCTCGCTTTGTCGTCCGAGCTCGACATCTTGCGCGGCGTCGGCCTCAGCTACACCAGGCTGCTCAAGGTGCCGTACATGTTCGCCTTCGTGCTGGCCGTGCTCAATCTGGCGATCGTCGGCTTCATCCAGCCGCACAGCAAATATGCCTACGAACGGCTCCGGTTCGAGCTGCGCTCGGGCGCGCTCGGCGCCTCGATCAAGGTGGGCGAGTTCACCAATCTGGGCGGCGAGTTCACCATCCGCATCGAGCAGAGCGCCGATCAGGGCCGCAAGCTCTCGGGCATCTTCGCGCGGATGCAGAGCAAGAGCGGCCAGTCGCTCGCAGTGACCGCGGCGCGCGGCCAGTTCCTCGCCACCGACGATCCCGACACGATCATCCTGCGCCTCTCCGACGGTGTGCTGGTGCATAACGCCCGCAACTTCCAGGAGCCGCGCATCCTCTCCTTCTCGTCACACGATCTGCCGATCGACCTGCCCAAGATGGAACAGTTCCGCACGCGCGGCGACGGCGACGTGGAATTGAGCCTGCCTGAATTGTTCAAGGCCGGCATCTCCCGCAAGACCTCGTCGATCGGCCGCGCGCAGGCCTGGGCCAATTTCAATTTCCGCGTGGTCGAGGTGGCGATGATGTTCCTGCTGCCGCTGGCGGCCGTCGCCTTCGCCATTCCGCCCAAGCGATCGACCTCGGCGCTCGGCGTCTTCCTTTCGATCGTGTTCATCGTGCTGTATCATAAGGTCAATCAATATGCGCAGTCGGTCGGCCAACTCGGCAAGGTCGATCCGTTCCTGGCGCTGTGGGGGCCGTTCCTGATCTTCGCCGGCCTGATCGCCTGGATGTATTATCAGACCGCCTATGTGCCAGGCGGCCAGCCAATCGGCGCGCTCGAACGGCAATTCGCCAAGCTGCTGAACCTCATCAAGTCGTTGTTCACCTGGTTCGGCAACCGGCGCCAGCGACGCGCGAGAGCCTAGACGATGCTGCTCAACTTCTTCCCGTCGCGTTCGATCGCCTGGTATCTCGGCAAGACCTTCCTGCTGCGCTGCCTTGCCATGCTGGCGATGCTCGTCCTGGTCCTGCAGATGCTCGATCTGCTGAGCGAGGCCGGCAACGTGCTGGCCTATCCCGGCAATGGCGACGGCGAACTGTGGCGCTACGTATCGCTGCGCATGCCGCAGATCATCTCGCGCTTCCTGCCCTTCTCCGTGCTGCTCGGCACCTTGATCATGCTCGCCACCCTCAATGCCAACAGCGAAGTCGTGGCGATGAAGTCCGGCGGGCTCTCCGCGCACCAGATCCTGGCGCCGCTCATGCTCGCAGCGCTCGGCGTCGCCATCATCAGCTATGTCTTCAACGAGCGCATCACGGCCCGCGCGACCGCGACCCTGACCGCCTGGGAGGAAGCCCGTTTCGGGCCGATCCCGAACGATCGAGGCGTCAAATCCAACGTATGGGTGCGTGACGGGGAGGATCTGATCCGTGCCGGCACCATCACCGGCTCCGGCAGACAGGTGCGTCTGCAGAATGTCGACATTTACGATCGCCACGGCGACCGCCTCATTTCCGTGATCGCCGCCAAGAACGGTTACTATACCGGCAGGGACTGGCGCCTGGAAAAGGTCCGCATCTTCGACGTGACGCTCGGCACCAGCCGCGATGTCGCGGCGATCACCGTGGGCAAGGGCATCCGGCCGGATCAATTCACCCTGTCGTCGGTCGACCCCGACAGCCTCTCCTTCACGGAGCTGAAGGATGCGATCCGAACCCTGAACGAGTCGGGCCGGCCGGTCGCCTCGCTCGAGGGAGCGCTGTGGCACAAGATCACCGGGCCACTCTCGGCCCTGCTGATGCCGCTGCTCGGCTCGGTCGCTGCCTTCGGCATCGCCCGCTCGGGCAAGCTGTTCGTGCGCGCCGTCATCGGCATGGCGCTCGGCTTCGCCTTCTTCGTGGCGGACAATTTCGCGCTGTCGATGGGCAATCTCGGCGTCTATCCGCCCATGCTCGCCGCCTGGGCCCCGTTCCTGCTGTTCCTGCTGGTCGGCGAGGCGGTGCTGATCACAACGGAAGAATAACCAGGCATAAGCTGGGGTCTCCCGCCTCTGCGCAGTTCCGCACAGGTCCCAGCGCTCGCGGGGATGACGTCACACCCGCATCGTGCTCCGCGCAATCCGCACGACCAGGACAAGCATGCCGGGATGGTTGGCGCCGTCATAGGTCGAGCCGCGATCAAGATGCGCGACCAGGCGCCGGTGCGCCTCGCCCAACGAATGATAGGGCATGCTGGGCAGCAAATGATGCAGCGCATGATAGCGCAGCCCCACCGGCGCCCAGAGCGCAGGAAACAGACCGGGGGGCGGCACATTGACCGAATCGAGAAACTGGCCGGTGACGGTCATCGGATCGCCCTCATTCTCCCAGAGATGGGCGACGAGCGTGCGCAACTGGTTGATCACGGCGGCGATGGACAGCACCGCCACCCAGGTGACCAGCGGACGCCAGCCCCAGGCGAGCGGGCTCGCCAGCAGCGCGATCGCCCAGAGGCTCGCCCCGGCCTCCTGCCAGCGCCACATCCGGCCCAGGTCCTTGTCGGGCGCGCGGCGGCGATAGGCCGGATTGGTCGCCAGCGCCGAATAACGCTCGGCCACGAAGCGGCGCAGTGGCGGAAAGATCAAGCCGAGCGGCGTCAGGATGCCGAAGCGCAGCAGCAAGCCGACCGGCAGGAACAGCGCCACGACGATGAACAGCGGCAGCGACCAGGGCTTCATCAGCGCCAGCGGCAGATATTCCGGATCGTCGACCGTTCCGTAGCGCGTCTTGGCATGATGCTGGGTGTGCACGCCCTCGTAGAGGAAGGAGGGCATCAGCAAGGGAATGCCGACCAGCAGATTCCAGGTGAAGCGGAAACCGGGAAGCGCGCCTTGACGGATATGCGTCAGCTCATGAATGAACAGCGAGGCCCGATAGAGCGCGAGCGACGCGACCAGCCCCGCCACGAGCATCAGCCAGACCTGGCCGGCGAGGATGGTCACCGCCAGCGCGCCATAGCCGAGCGCCGCCGACAGCAGGAAATCCGGCCAGTAGATCGCCGCCCGCGCCGTCACCAGATCGCGCGTGAGATCGACCGCGGCGCGCAGCATGACGGTATCGTCGGGCATCGTCGCGAGCGCGCGCGCCGCCTTCTCGCGTGTGGCCGCGCGGGCATCCATGCCGGAGTCGATCGCGTTCATACCCATGGTCCTAGTCGCTCTTCTGGCGCGCGAATGTGCGCATATCATGGCAGCAATATGATTTCGTCACGTTGCTGCGGCACGCGGGTTGACAAGCCGCCCTCCAGCCAGTCTGTGCTGGCGCCTGGATGAACGCCCACAGGGGCACCAGGCGGGGGCAAGAGCCGTGTCGACAGCCGAATTAGTGATCACGCCCGTCTCCGGCAAGGCCGACCTCAAGGCTTTCGTCGATCTGCCCTGGGCCATCTATGCCGACGATCCGGCCTGGGTGCCACCGCTCAAGGACGAGGTCTATGGTCTGCTGACGCCGGGCAAGAACCCGTTCCACGAGCATGCCGAGCATCAATATTTCCTCGCCCGGCGCGGCAGCGAGGTCGTGGGGCGGATCAGCGCCCATATCGATCATCTCGCGCTCACCGTACCGCCCGAGCAGGGCATGGGGCCGGGCACCGGCAATTTCGGCCTGTTCGAGGCCAAGGACGCCAATGCCGCGCGCGCGCTCATCAACGCCGCCGAGGACTGGCTGCGCAATCGCGGCATGACGCGTGTGCTCGGGCCGATCTCTCTTTCCATCTGGGAAGAACCGGGCCTGCTGGTCAAAGGCTTCGACCAGTCGCCGACCGTCATGATGGGGCATAACAGCCCCGCCTATCAGCCCTGGATCGAAGGCGCGGGCTATACGCCGGCCAAGACGCTCAACACCTATGAGCTCGACATTACGCAGGATTTCCCGCCGCTGATCCAGCGCATCGTCCAGTCCGGCGAGAAGAATGAGCGCATCCGCATCCGCAAGGTCGACAAGTCCAGGTTCGACGAGGAGGCCGCGATCATCCTCGCCATCCTCAACGATGCCTGGGGCAGGAACTGGGGCTTCGTGCCGATCACCGACAGCGAAGTCGCCTTCACCGGCAAGAAATTGAAGCCGATCGTCTTCGAGGATCTGATTCGCATCGCCGAACTGGATGGCGAGCCGGTCGCCTTCATGATGACCCTGCCGGACCTCAACGAGCCGCTGAAGGGCATGAACGGCTCGCTCTTCCCGTTCAACTGGGCCAAGCTGCTCTGGTGGCTGCGCGCGCCGAAATGCCGCACGATGCGCGTGCCGCTGATGGGCGTCGTGCAACGGCTGCAGAGCTCGCGCATGGCGAGCCAGCTCGCTTTCATGATGATCGAATATATCCGCCGCTCCGCCATCGCCGATTACGGCTCGACGCGCGGGGAAATCGGCTGGATCCTCGACGACAATCAGGGGATGAATGCCATCGCGCAGGCGATCGACAGCCATGTCAACAAGAGCTACATCGTCTACGAAAAGTCGCTCTGAGCGACCCACCGGCGGATCGCTCAGGCCGCTTTCGGTTCATCGCGAACGAACGGCGTCAGATCGGGCCGGCGCGCAATGTCGCGGCGCAGACGCGCGTCCTGGAGGACCGTATCCAGATCCTCGTAGCCGCTGCTCGACGGTGCAATGTCCATGCGATTGGCCAGGGCCGTGCCCGTGCCGATGCCCCAATTGGGGAAGCGCAGGAAATCCATGATGATCCTCCGGACTGTTGGCGAGCGCGGCATGAAGCGTGGCTCGCGAATCTTGTTCGATCCTCTCCGGGTGAATGGACAACCGAGTGTCCGGACAAACGGTTAGCTTCCTATGTAAATGGAGTCCATTGCTGAAATAGACGTGGCGATTGCGTGAATTGCATCCACGAATGGGAGCGTCGCCCACGCCCCACTTAATCCTTTGCTAACCCTGATCGTCAATAAACGCAGGCGGACCAGACCGCCCGCAGGGGACGCATCACATGACTCTCGCCGTTCGCGCCTATGATTTCGCGCAGATTCTCGATTCCGCGCCGCAGGGCATCAAGATCCTGTCGCTCGACTGCTTCGACACCCTACTCTGGCGCAACTGCAATCTGCCCATCGACGTCTTTGCCGACCTGCCTTTTCCCGGTTCCGGCATGGAAGCGCGCGCCTGGGCCGAGACGCGCGCGCGCCGCGCCATTCCGCTGCTGCAGGATCGCATCGAGGTCAGCATCGAAGAGATTTATGCGCACGGCCTGCCCGCCGCCACGGAAGCGCAGCGCGCGATGTTCGTCGACGCTGAACTCGAAGCCGAAGCACGGCATTGCTATGCCTTCGAGCCGACCGTCGCGCTGATGAAGGCGGCGAAGGCGCGTGGCCTCAAGATCATCATCGTTTCGGACACCTATCTCTCCGAGCCGCAGCTGCGTACGCTCATCACGCGGGCCGCCGGCGAGGAGGTCGTCGCGATGATCGACCGGATCTTCTGTTCCAGCGAATATGGCCGGCCCAAGGCCGCCGGTCTGTTCGTGCCGGTGCTCGCCAAGCTCGGCGTGTCGCCCGCAACCATCCTCCACTGCGGCGACAATCTCGGCGCGGACGTCACCGCGCCCAGCCGCCTCGGCATTCATTGCTGCCATCTCGAGCAGTTCGACGGCGAGAGCGAGCAGCGGCTGCGCCTCGAGGCGAGCGCCGCGAGCATTGTCGATCCGGCAACGCGGGTCTCGGTCCCGGCCTATCAGCCACATCGCGCCGCCATCGCGCTGCGCCGCGACGACACGCCGACGACCATGCTCGGCCATGACGTGCTCGGCCCGATCTTCCACGCTTTCGCCGGCTGGCTCCATGCGGAAGCCGTCGCGCAGGAAGCGCGTACCGGCAAGCCCACCAAATTGCTCTTCCTGCTGCGTGACGGCTATCTGCCGGCGCAGGCCTATCTGGCGCGCTATCCCGAAGGCGCCGCGACCGCCGCCATGGTCGAAATCAGCCGCCTGACCGCCGCGCGCGCCAGCATGACCGACCGCGCCGCGATCGAAAGCTATATCCTGCCCGAACTGCCGGTCGGCTCGGCGGAGGTCTTCGCCAGGCATCTGCATTTCGATCCCGCCGAAGCCAAGCGCCTTGCCGCTCTGCCCAAGGCCCAGTTCGCACGGCATATCGTCAAGCCCGATGTCGTCCGGCAGATCGCGGCCAAGTCACGCCACTCCGCCGACAAGCTGATCGCACATCTGCGCAGCCATGGCGTGGCGGAAGGCGACAGCGTCATGCTGGTGGACCTGGGCTATAACGGCTCGGTGCAGAATCTGATCGAACCGATGCTGCGCGACCGCATGGACCTCACCGTCACCGGCCGCTACCTGCTGCTGCGCGAGACGTTCGATCCGGGCCTGGACAAGGCCGGCTTCATCGACCCCGGTCATCACGACCGCAAGATCCTCCACGCCCTTTCGGAATCCATCGCCATCCTCGAGCAGCTCTGCACCCTGCCGCAGGGATCGGCGATCGACTATGAGAAGGACGGCACGCCGATCCGCGAGGACGCCGGCCTGAAGGCCGCGCAGAGCGTCGCGCGCAATGCCGTCCAGGCCGCCTGCCTCGATTTCGTCCGCGCCGCCGACCAGGGCGTGATCCGCCCGGCGCTCAGCGACACGCCCGACGCGCGACGCCGCATGGCGACCGCCTCGCTCGCGCGCCTGCTGTTCCTGCCGGTCGAGAGCGAGGTCGCGGTGCTTGGCGATTTCAATCACGACGTCAACATGGGCACCGACGACACCTTCAAGTTCGTCGATGTCGAGGCGGCCGCGCAGGGCCTGCGTCGGCGCGGGCTGTTCTACATCAAGAATGCGATGCGCATGTATCTTCCCGGCGAGCTGCGCCAACACGGCCTGCCGATCAACCTGTCGATCTTCGCCTCGCGCCGCTTCGGTCTCGATCTGCGCAAGCCCGATTTCGATGTCGGCGCGATCAAGCTGCCGGTCATGCTGATGAATGCGAGCGGCGGTCACGCCATTGTGGATGTCGATGCTGTCCCGACGATCGAGGGCTATTATCAGGCGCTCGTCCCGATCGGCGCGGCTCAGTTCACTGCAGGCATCCAGTTCGGCCGCATCGCCGACTGGGTCCAGATCGAGGAAACCAGTTTCCATCTGGTCGACGAGTTTCTCGACCCCAAGCAAACCGAGGACAGCCTGCCTGCACCCAGCATATCCGAGGGTCTCGAGGATGTCGGCGACGGCCTGATGCACTGCACCGGCGGCGACGCGGCGTTCCTGCTGGTGCCGCCACCGTCGGGCACACCGGCCGGCGAACCGCTGCTGCTCAGTGTCGTATTCCGCCCGGTGGTGCTCAAGCGGACGGCCGAGGCCGAGGCGCGCGCCGCCGCCTGAGCCTTGCGCTGCAACGCGTTGAGGGCGTAGGGACTCGGTCTCAACCGACCCCCGCGGAGACGCACGCATGCTCAAGCAACTGACGTCATCGATCCTCGTCGCGCCGCAGATCGGCATTGAGACGGTTGAGGAAGCCAAGGCGCTGGGCGTGACCCTGATCGTCAACAACCGTCCGGAAGACGAATCGCCCGACCAGACCCCGGGCGGGGCGATCGCGGCGGCTGCGCGCGCGGCAGGCATCGCCTATATCGCCATCCCGGTGTCGCCCGGCGGCTTTGCGCCCTGGCAGCTCGATGCGCTGGATAAGGCGCTGGCGGACAATGAGGGCAACACGCTCTGCTATTGCCGCTCCGGCACGCGCAGCACCCTGCTCTGGTCGCTCACCCGCGCCCGCGCCGGCGACTCGCCGGACGAGATTGCCGAAACGGCTGCGCTCGCCGGCTATGACGTCACGCCAATCCGCGAGATGATGCACGCGCTGGCGGGCGCGGCAAAGAGCTGACCCCTATCGGTCAGTGAAAGGCCGTCATCAATGCCGGCCAGAGCAGCATTACGATCCCGATGCAGCTCACCAGGAACGCAAGTGTCCGCACCACCGGGACACCCATGGCGTAGAGCGGCAGATACACGATCCGCGCACCCAGCCAGAGCAGCGCGCCGATCGCCGTCGACGGACCGAGCAAGCCGGCCGCCTGATCGATCAGCACCGCCGCGATCACGATCGGAAAGGTCTCGAAATAATTGGCCTGCGCCCGGGCCAGCCGGCCGGCGAGCGGATTCAGCGGCGGCAGGTCCTCATCGCGCGCGCCCATGTTCCACTTGGTGCCATATTGCTGCGTCTTCACGCGGACCGCTGCAAAGATATGGACCAGGGCGAGCACGCAGCCCCAGGCGAGAATCTTGAGTTCGATCGGCATGATCACGCGCCCCCTGTTGTCGAGCGCCCGACTATGCCCCCCGCCTCCGCCCGCACCAAATGAAAAGAGGGGCCGATGCGCTTGGCACCGGCCCCAGGCGTGTTCGCAGGAGGAACATCGTGTGGCGGGGCGATCCAGTGGACCGCCCCGTCCGAATTTGATCAGCTGTTGTAGGCGCGCTCGCCGTGGCTGGAGAGGTCGAGACCTTCCTGCTCGGCTTCCGGGCTCGGACGCAGACCGATGGTCTTGTCGATGACGAAGTAGAGGACCGCGCTGCCGATACCCGACCAGAGCAGGGTAACCACCACGGCCTTGATCTGCGTGATCAGCTGGGCGCCCATGTCATACTTGCCGACGACCGCCGGGAAGACGGTGTAGTCGAAGAAGCCCTGACCGCCAAGAGCGGGATCGGCGACGATGGCGGTGCCGATCGCGCCGACGATTCCGCCGACGCAGTGGACGCCGAACACGTCGAGGCTGTCGTCATAGCCGAGCTTGCCCTTCACGAAGGCCACGAAGATGTAGCAGATCGGGCTGACCACGAAGCCGAGGACGATGGCCGTCATCGGCGCCGCATAACCCGAAGCCGGGGTGATCGCGACGAGGCCGGCAACGGCACCCGTGACGGCACCCAGCAGCGAGGCCTTCTTGTGATGGAACTGCTCGATCAGCGCCCAGCTCACGGCAGCCGCGCAAGTCGCGACCATCGTGTTGACGAAGGCGACGGCGGTGACGCCATTGGCTTCGAGGTTGGAACCGGCATTGAAGCCGAACCAGCCGACCCACAGCAGGGAGGCGCCGATCATGGTCATGACCAGCGAGTGCGGCGCCATCGGCTCCTTGGGATAGCCCATGCGCTTGCCGATCATGAGGCAGCCCACGAGACCCGCGATACCGGCGTTGATGTGGACAACGGTGCCGCCCGCGAAGTCGAGCGCGCCCCAGCCCCAGAGCATGCCATAGTCGGTCGGCGTGTCAGCCAGGAAGTCGGGGCCGGCCCAGTACCAGACCATGTGTGCGATCGGGTAATAGACGATGGTCGACCAGAGGACGACGAACACGATCAGCGCCGAGAACTTCACGCGCTCGGCGAAGGCGCCGACGATGAGGGCCGGCGTGATCATGGCGAAGGTCATCTGGAAGACGACGAACACGAGCTCGGGCAGATAGACGTTGTTGCTGAACGTCGCGCCGAAGGTCGTGCCGTCCACCCCCCTCAGGAAGGCCTTGGAAAGTCCACCGAAGAAGTGGTTGTCGCCACCCGAGGTGAAGGCGATCGAATAACCCCAGCAGCACCAGATCAACCCGGTGACCGAGACGATCATGAACACCTGCATGAGGACCGAGAGCATGTTCTTGCTGCGGACGAGGCCGCCGTAGAACAGCGCAAGGCCGGGAATGGACATCATCAGCACCAAAGCGGCGCTGACGAGCATCCAGGCGACGTCGCCTTTATTGACCATGCCGGCCATTGCAGCGGCATCGGGTGCCTTGATAAGATCGGCCGCGAAGGCCGGATGCGCGGCCAGCAGCGACAGGCCACCGGCCAACGCAGCACCGCATAATTTCTTTGCGAAGCTCATGAGAGTCTGCCCCTTTCTTACAGCGCGGTCTCGCCGGTTTCGCCCGTGCGGATGCGCACGGCCTGACCGACGTCGAGAACGAAAATCTTGCCGTCGCCGATGGCGCCGCTGTTGGCGGCTTGCTGGATGCCTTCCACCACGCGGGGTGCGAGGGCATCGTCACAAACGACTTCGACTTTGATCTTCGGAACCATGTTGGTGCTGTATTCCGCGCCGCGATAGATTTCGGTCTGGCCCTTCTGCCGACCGAAGCCTTTCACTTCGCTCACCGTCATGCCGGCGATCCCCAGGCTGGTGAGGGCTTCTCGCACCTCGTCCAACTTGAACGGCTTGATGATTGCCATGATGAGTTTCATGCTGCCCCCTTGTATGGTGTGCAGCGGACTCTCTGCAAAGACCGTGCCAATCCCTTAACGACGCGTTAAAGCGCGTGACACATGCTTGTCACATCGCTGCGCCGCACAAATTTTGTGCAGAGCGGCAGGGTTGCCCGTTTTTTAGGCAGCCCGAGTCAAATCAATGGAATGATTCAGGCTTTTGGAAATGATTGTGATGACCGTGCCCGACTCCTCAGACCGAGCGGGGCCGGGCCTGCCGGTAGCTGCCGAGGAGCCGCACCCACTTGGTATGGAAGGCCAGCTCGTCCAGCGCACGGTCGACCGCCGGATCGCCGGGCATGCCCTCGATGTCGGCATAGAATTCCGTCGCGGAGAAGCTGGCGCCGCGCTGATAGCTCTCCAGCTTGGTCATGTTGACGCCGTTGGTCGCGAAGCCGCCCATCGCCTTATAGAGCGCGGCGGGCACGTTCTTCACCTCGAACAGGAAAGTCGTCATGACCGGCCCGCTCCCCGGCTCGGGCAGCCGCGGCTCGCGCGCAAGGACGACGAAGCGCGTCATATTATCCTCGCTATCCTCGATATGACTATCGTGGATCTTGAGACCGTAGAGCTGCGCCGCCAGCGCCGGGGCGATCGCCGCCGCGCCGCTTTCGCGCACTTCGGCGACCAAGGCGGCCGCGCCCGCGGTATCGGCATAGACGATCGGGCGGATGCCCTTCGCGCGCAGATATTTGCGACACTGGCCGAGCGCCTGCGGATGGCTGAGCGCGCTTACCACGGGCGCGTCGTCCACGCTCATCAGCGCATAGCGGATCGGCAGGAAATATTCGTCGATGATGTGCAGGCCGGATTCGGGAAGCAGGAAATGCATGTCGGCGACACGGCCGTGCAGGCTGTTCTCGATCGGGATCATCGCCCGGTCGGCGCGCCCCTCGTTCACCGCGTCCAGCGCATCCTCGAAGCTGAAGCAGGGCAGCGGCAGGCCGTCCGGCGCATAATCGACGCAGGCGATATGGGAATTGGCGCCTGGGGCCCCCTGGAAAGCGATCGCGCGATCGGGAGCGCCAGCCGCGGCGTCCGTCATCTCGGCGACGAGGCGCCGGGCTGGGAGCGGATAATTGTCCATCGTGGCCGCAGCGCTTAGGGCGTGAACCGCGATACCGCAAGGCTCGCGCGCCCGCCTCGCCGTCCCGCTCGCGCACAGGCTTGCACCCGCCCGGCGCAGTCATTAAGGGAGCGCCACAAGGGGCACCGGTGGCTCTCGCGACGCAGTCTGTCGCGCCCCGGGCAAGTCTGGAGACAAGAGGCGAATGAGCGATCGTTTCAACACCATTGCGGGCTGGAGCCTGTTCGCCGGCATCATCGCGCTGGGCGGCGGCATTGTCGCGAGCAAGCTGTTCCACAGCGAGCGTCCCGAGCCGATGGGCTATGCCATTGCCGGCGTGGTGGAAGAGGGTGAAGGCGGCGCGGCGGCTGGGCCGGGGCTCAATACCCTGCTCGCCAAGGCGGATATCGCGGCCGGCGAGAAGGTCTTCGCCAAGTGCATGGCCTGCCACACGATCAATCAGGGCGGAGCCAACGGCATCGGCCCCAATCTTTATGCGACCGTGGGCGAGGCGATCGCTACCGGCAAGGCCGGCTTCGCCTTCTCCGACGCGCTCAAGAGCAAGGGCGGCACCTGGACCTTCGAGAATCTCGACCATTGGCTGACCAGCCCGCGTGAATTCGCAAACGGCACCAAGATGAGCTTCGCCGGTCTCAGCAAGCCCGAGGATCGTGCCAACGTCATCGCCTATCTGAACAAGCAGGGCTCGAACCTGCCGCTGCCCGCCGCCGACGCGGCACCGGCACCCGAGGGCGCGGCCAATGCCGCTGCACCGGCGGAGGGCGGCAATGCTGCGGCAGCGGCACCGACGAATCAGGCGGCGACAGCCAACCCCTGAAAACGCCGACTCTACCGGGGCAGGCAAAGAGATCGAGAAGGCGGGCGCGAAGGCCCGCCTTTTTCGTTGCGCTCAGCAGCCCGGTGCGTCGGTGTCCGCGTAGAAGGCCTCGACCACGGCCCAGGCCTCTTCCGCCGTCTCGACCCAGCTGATCAGATCGAGATCGCGTGGGCTGATCACCCCTTCCTCGGCCAGCGCCTCGAAATTGATGACGCGCGCCCAGAAATCCTTGCCGAAGACGAGGATCGGGATCGGCTTCATCTTGCCGGTCTGCACCAACGTCAGCAGCTCGAAAAACTCGTCGAACGTGCCGAAGCCGCCTGGGAACACGGCGAGCGCGCGCGCCCGCAACGTGAAGTGCATCTTGCGTAGCGCGAAATAGTGGAACTGGAAGGAGAGCTCCGGCGTCACATAGGCATTGGGCGCCTGCTCATGCGGCAGCACGATGTTGAGGCCGATCGTCGTCGCGCCGACATCCGCCGCGCCGCGATTGGCCGCCTCCATGATCGACGGGCCTCCGCCCGAGCAGACCACGAAATTCCGGCATCCCTCCTCATTGACGGGGAACTGGGCGGAAATCCGCGCGAGGCGGCGCGCCTCCTCATAATATTTCGAGCTGACCTGGAGTCGCTCCGCGACCTTGCGCTCATAATCGGTGCGTGCGGCATCGATCCGCGCCTGCGCCGCGTCGGGTTCGGGAATGCGCGCCGAGCCGTAGAAGACGAAGGTCGAGGAGATTTTCGCCTCGTCCAGCATCAGCTCGGGCTTCATCAACTCGAGCTGGAAGCGAACGGGGCGCAAATCGTCCCGCAGCAGGAATTCATTGTCCTGAAAGGCGAGCTTGTAGGACTTGCTCTGGGTCTGGGGCGAAGGGACGGTCCGCTCCGCATCGCGCGCCTCGACGCGCGCCGGACGGAACTTGCTCTCGCTGACGGAAGGTGTGTCTGCCATCTCCGCGCCGCTAGCCCATTTCGCGGCGGAAGGAAACCGCGACCATATCTACCTCATGTCGCCGCCATCTATCGGCAGAATCCGCCCTTGCCGCCCATATCCAGGTGGAAGTGATCGTGATGCGCCGCGTTATAGTCGGGGCTGAGGACGGTCGGAAAGCGCTTGCAGGCGCTGTCGTGAATGCGGTGCAGAAACTCGGACGTCGGCCCGTCGACGCGCCAGTCGCCCTGTACGCTTACCCGCCGACCATCGGCCAGCACGAAGGCCGAGACGTCGACCGCATTGGCATGGGCATGCTCGCTGAGCTTGCCGGCGATCGTGCCCCCAGCCCCGCGCACATCGCGACAGGCATAGGTGCCGAACGTCTCGATCCTCACGACTTCGGTGCCGAGATAGACCCGCGCCGCAGGAACCACGGCATTGCGTGCCCAGGCTGCGAAGGTCGCCGCGAGCGGACAGGTCATCGCGCCGAGATTGGCCGTCGGCGTGCCGAAATCCATGAGCTTGATCGCATCGACGATCCGGCAGCCGCCGCCCTTGTCCTCATTGGGCAGCGGCATGTAGCGCACCTGGGCCGCATCGAGGCGCGCCGCACACATCCTGAAACTCTCGCTGCTCGGCATCACGCGCGGCTTGGGCGGCGCCATAAGCGCCGGGCGCGCGACCCGGCCCCGATGGACCACGCTGTGATCGGCGCAGGCCGCAAGCGTCACCAGCGCCAGAAGCGCCGCCAGCCTGCCCAGCAGGGAGAATGACCCCATCCCGACCATTGGCCAGGAATCTGATTAATAATGGTTAACAAAAGGTTAAATCTGCGCATCCGCGCGGCGAATCGAGTCCGATCCGCGTCGGCGTGACATATTCGCATCGCCATCACGCTTCATCACGCAACATGCTGTCCTTGATTGACTTGAGGCGAGAAATCTCTAAGGCCGCCGGCGGGCCACGCGGTCCCAACGCCGCGCGTGCTCTCTGCAAGGAGACGCATATCATGACTGACGTTCCGAAGCCGGCGAGCGCGCCGGCCCGCCCCCATTTCTCGTCCGGCCCCTGCGCCAAGCCGCCCGGTTATGACCCGGCGAAGCTGGCCACCGAGGTGCTCGGCCGCTCCCACCGCTCCAAGCTCGGCAAGGATCGGCTCGCGCTCTGCATCGACCTGATGCGCGAGCTGCTGAACCTGCCCGACACGCACCGCATCGGCATCGTCCCCGGCTCCGACACCGGCGCCTTCGAGATGGCGATGTGGACGATGTTGGGCGCCCGCCCGGTGACGACGCTCGCCTGGGAAAGCTTCGGCGAGGGCTGGGTGACGGATGCCGTCAAGCAATTGAAGCTCGACACCACCGTGATCCGCGCCGACTATGGCCAGCTTCCGGACCTCAGCCAGATCGACTGGTCGAGCGACGTGCTCTTCACCTGGAACGGCACGACCTCCGGTGTCCGCGTGCCGAACGGCGACTGGATCGCGGCTGATCGCGAGGGCCTCTGCTTCGCCGACGCGACCAGCGCTGTGTTCGCCTATGACCTGCCTTGGGACAAGATCGACGTCGCCACCTTCTCCTGGCAGAAGGTGCTGGGCGGCGAGGGCGGGCATGGCGTGCTGATCCTCGGCCCGCGCGCGGTCGAACGGCTGGAAAGCTATACGCCCGCCTGGCCGCTGCCCAAGGTCTTCCGCCTCGCCTCCAAGGGCAAGCTCGCCGAGGGCGTGTTCAAGGGCGAGACGATCAACACACCGTCCATGCTCGCGGTCGAGGATGCGATCTTTGCGCTCGAATGGGCCAAGTCGATTGGTGGCGCCCGGGGGCTCATCGCCCGCGCGCAGGCCAATGCCGACGCGCTCGATGCCATCGTGCGCGACCGGAGCTGGCTCGGCCATCTCGCGCAGGATCCGGCCAGCCGGTCGATCACCAGCGTCTGCCTGACGGTCGAGGGCGCCGACGAGGCGATGATCAAGAAGATCGCCTCTTTGCTCGAGAAGGAAGGCGCGGCCTACGACATCGCCGGCTATCGCGATGCCCCGCCGGGCCTGCGCATCTGGTGCGGCGCGACGGTCGACACGGCCGACGTGGTCGCGCTCGGCCCGTGGCTCGACTGGGCTTATGCCGAGGCCAAGGCCGCGCTGGCGGCTGCTTAACTCCCGTTTTCAACGTCATCCCAGCGAAAGCTGGGATCTCCTGCGCGATAGGCTCACCCCAACCGCACGAGATCCTGACTTTCGCCAGGATGACGAATTGCAGAAAGGCAATTCGTCATGCCCAAGGTACTCATTTCCGACAAGATGGACCCCCAAGCCGCGCAGATCTTCCGCGATCGCGGCGTCGAGGTCGACGAGATTACCGGCCTCAAGCCCGATGAACTCATCAAGATCATCGGCCAATATGATGGCCTCGCCATCCGCTCCGCGACCAAGGTGACGAAGGAAATCATCGACGCGGCGACCAATCTGAAGGCGATCGGCCGCGCCGGCATCGGCGTCGACAATGTCGACATTCCCTATGCCAGCGCCAAGGGCATCGTCGTCATGAACACGCCGTTCGGCAACTCGATCACCACGGCCGAGCATGCCATCGCGCTCATCTTCGCGCTCGCGCGCCAGCTGCCGGAGGCCGATGCCTCCACTCAGGCCGGCAAGTGGGAGAAGAACCGCTTCATGGGCGTCGAGGTCACCAACAAGACTCTAGGTCTGATCGGCGCGGGCAATATCGGCTCGATCGTCGCGAGCCGCGCGCTCGGCCTCAAGATGAAAGTCGCGGCCTATGATCCCTTCCTGACGCCCGAGCGGGCTATCGAGATGGGGGTCGAGAAGGTGACGCTGGACGAGCTGCTCGCCAAGGCGGACTTCATCACCCTGCACACGCCGCTGACCGATCAGACCCGCAACATTCTCTCGGCCGAGAATCTGGCCAAGACCAAGAAGGGCGTGCGCATCGTCAATTGCGCGCGCGGCGGCCTGATCGACGAGGCAGCACTGAAGGCGGGCCTCGACAACGGCCATATCGCCGGCGCCGCGCTCGACGTGTTCGCAGTCGAGCCCGCCACCGAGAGCCCGCTGTTCGGCACCCCGAACTTCATCTCGACCCCGCATCTGGGCGCCTCCACCAGTGAAGCGCAGGTCAATGTGGCCCTGCAGGTCGCCGAGCAGCTCAGCGATTATCTGATGACCGGCGGCGTCACCAACGCGCTCAACATGCCGAGCCTCTCAGCCGAGGAAGCGCCCAAGGTGAAGCCCTATCTGGCGCTCGCCGAGAAGCTGGGCAGTCTGGTCGGCCAGCTCGCCCACGACAATCTCACCAACATTTCGGTCGAGGTCGAGGGCAGCGCGGCCGAGCTCAACATCAAGCCGCTGACCGGCGCGGTGCTCGCGGGCATCATGCGCCGCTACAGCGACACCGTGAACATGGTGAATGCGCCGTTCCTGGCCAAGGAGCGCGGCATCGACGTGCGGGAGGTGCGACATGACCGCGAAGGTGACTATCACTCGCTGCTGCGCGTCACGGTCGAGACCAGCCGCGGCGCGCGCTCGGTCGCCGGCACCTTGTTCGGCAATGCCAGCCCGCGCCTGGTCGAGCTGTTCGGTATCAAGGTCGAGGCCGATCTCGACGGACGGATGCTGTACATCAACAACAACGACTCACCCGGCTTCATTGGCTCGGTCGGCTCGATCCTCGGCTCGGCCGGCATCAACATCGGCACCTTCCATCTCGGTCGCCGCGAGGCCGGCGGCGAAGCGATCCTCCTGCTCTCGGTCGATGAGGAAGTGCCGCAGGAACTGATGCGCAAGATCGAGGCGCTGCCGAACGTACGGCTGGTGCGGTCGCTGAAGTTCTGAGCATTTGGCTAGAGACCCGTTCGTTTCGAGCTGAGGTTCGAGCTAGTCGAGACCCGGAGTCGAGAAAGCGTTCTCGACAACTTTCTGGACTTCGCTCGAGGCCGCTCGAACCGAACGGGGAAGGAAGGGCGCTAGCCCTCGGGATCAGCCGCGAAATCGGTGAACTGCCAGCCAGTCGCACCCTTCGCGAAGACATAGACATAGGCGCCGCAGCTCACCGACCAGGCGTCGCCATCCCTGACCGGCACCGCCGTCCGGAAGCAGGGCCGAATGGGCTCCGGGAAGATGCCCATCCAGATGCTGTCGAACCGGCCCGCATCGAGCGGCGTCCCGGCGAACAGGAAAGGAAAGCGGATCAGCGCCTTGACGCCGGCCCGGTCTCCGCCCGCCGCAGCTCTGGAGAAGCGCGTCCAGAAGGCATCGAAATCCGCTGGCAGCGTTGAACCGGCAGGGAGCGACGCTGACGCACCCGTGGGCGCCACGGCGGCGGCCACGGGTGGCGCCTTCGCACCAGCCGGGCTTTCATCGATCTCGAATTTCAGGATACGCGTCTCCTCGCCGTTCCAGGGATCGTTGAAGTAAGTCACGCGCACCCGCATGCCATCGCGCAGCGGCAGAGGCGGATCCTTGGCATTGGTAAACGAGGCGCCCGAGGGAAAGCCGCCGACGCACAGCCAGAACCAGGTCCGGCCGACGAAGAATTGCTCGCTGGTATGCGTCGTATAGCTGCTGAAGCTCGATACGCCGCCAGCCGCACGCGAGCTGCCGGTCCAGCTCTTCGTGGTTTCGCGCTTGTGCTGGCTGATCACACCCTCGATCGTCTTCGCCGAACCGTCCGTCAGCGCGGCGCGCACATGCCGATAGTCGGCGACCGGCAGCACGAAGGCGATCAGGAACAACAGGGTCGTGACACCGCCCATGATCAGCGCCCATTTGCGCCGCCCGCGCATCGCGTTGAACAGGGTCACGAGCAAGGCCGCCGCCGGGATGAGCAGCAGCACATATTGATCGAACCGCGCATTCGCCGCGTCGAACACCAAGGTCATGCCAATCCCCCTTCAGCTCGCCGCATGAAGCCAAGCGTGGACGCCCGACGCAAGCGATCACTTGTGCACGGAAGAATTTCCCCTCGCCTGCTCCGGCGAATCCGCTAAAGCGCGGCACATGATCGATGCTATCGCTCCCGGACTCCTGCCCGAAGGTCTGGCCGACCGGCTGCCGCCGCAGGCGGAGGCGTCCGCGCGGCTGGTACGCGAGGTGCTCGATAGCGTCGCGCGGCACGGCTATCGCCGCGTCATGCCCGCCCTCGCCGAGTTCGAGGAGACGCTGGTGACACGCCTCCAGTCGGCCAAGGCGGAGGATCTGCTCCGCGCGGTCGATCCGGTCTCGCAGCGCACGCTTGCCATCCGTCCGGACATGACCGCGCAGATCGGCCGCATCGCCGCGACGCGCATGGCCGCTGCGCCGCGCCCGCTGCGCCTCTGCTATGGCGGCCCCGTCATGAAACTGCGCGCCGATCAGCTCCGCCCCGAGCGCGAGCGTATGCAGGTCGGCGCCGAGATCATCGGATCGGACAGCGTCCCCGCCGCGGTCGAGATCGTCAACGTCGCAATCGAGGCACTGCAGCGGGCCGGCGTCCAGGGCATCACCATCGATTTCACCCTGCCCGATCTGGTGACGACGCTGGCCGAAGGGCCCATGCCGGTGCCACCGCACGAGATCGAGCGGCTGCGCGCGCGCCTCGACGCCAAGGACGCCGGATCGCTCGCGGAGATGGGCGTGAGCGCCGCGCCCTATCAGGCGCTCATCGAGGCGACCGGTCCGTTCCATCCCGCCATGACCCGGCTCGAAGCGATCGACGCCGGCTGCGCGAACGGTGCCCTCGCCAGCCGTATCGCGGCGCTGCGTGCCATCGCCAAGCCGATCGGCTGGGATATCACGCTGACGCTCGACCCGACCGAGCGGCACGGCTTCGAATATCAGAGCTGGTTCGGCTTCTCGATCTTCGCGGAAGGGTTCATCGGCGAGATCGGCCGCGGGGGTGCCTATCAGGTCGCGCGTGCCGACGGCACGAGCGAAGCGGCCATGGGCTTCTCGCTCTATCCCGATCCGCTGATCGATGCCGGCTTCGGATCGGAAAGCGGCAAGCGCCTGTTCCTGCCGCTCGGCCATGATGCGGGGCGCGCCGCCGAGCTGCGCGCCGAGGGCTGGGTGACGATCGCGGCGCTCTCCCGCGCCGACGACGCCGGGGCGCTCGGCTGCGAGGCGATGCTGGACGGCAAGGAAATCACGCCGCTCGGCTGATCCCTTCTTCCCGCTCGGCCTACCAGTGGGCGCCCTGCTCGATCGCCTCTTCCTCTTCCGGCCGCGTCTCGCGACCCAGTGCCACGTTGCGATGCGGGAAGCGGCCAAAGCGGCAGATAATGTCGTAATGCGCCTGGGCAAAATCCAGGTTGAACTCGTAACCCGGCCGGCTGAACAGGGCGAGGCTGCGCTCCTGATCCGCCAGATCCTCGCTGTGCATGAACGGCATGTAGAAGAAGGGCCGAGCCGCCTCGACGAACGCTTCGTCATAGCCCCGCGCCAGCGCCCCATCGGCAATCGCGCGCGCCAGCCCATCGGTCGCGAAGGCGCGGGCCTGATCACGGAACATGTTGCGCGGGAATTGATCGAACAGGATGATGGCCGCCAGCGCCGTGTCCGCATCTGCCAGGAAATCGGTGGCCGGCTTGTCTCGCTGCACGTCGAGAAGCGCACGAAACAGGTGCAGGCAGCGGGCATCCTCCTCCTCGCTCGAATCGAACCAGCCCTGCGGCCCGACCTCGTTCAGCCAGTAGTTGAGCACGGCGGGCACCCATTCGGCGTTCACCTCGACCTTGGGCGCCGTGCGCTGGGGGAAGCGATCCTGCACGCGCAGCGGCAGGCCGTCGATGCTTTGCGTGCGTGTCGAAATCTTCTCCAGTCGTTCGGGCGTCTCGTTCTGCTCGTGATAGCGTGAGAGCGTCGTACGCTCCTTGTCGAGCGTCATGACCGGCACGGCCCACCCGCAGCTTTCCTGCAAGCTCTCGACCGTGATCAGGAAGATCTGCCGCGTGCCCGGCAGAATCTCGAAATTGCGCTCGAGGAAATCCCACTCGTCGTCCTGGGGCAGCACCGCACGGCCCCGGCCGTAGAGGCGCAGGATGAGCGGCGGCTGGTCGAACGCGCAGAACATGACGGTGATCCGCCCGTCCGCCGCAAGATGCGCCTGCGTCTCGTTGCCGGAGCCGCCGACATCGAGATAGCCGACCAGATTGGGGCCGAGTACGCGGAAGCTGTCCATGCCCTTGGGCGAGAGATTGATCCGCGCGCCCTGCGCCGCCGTCGCCACGAAGAAGACGGGCTGCTTCTCGATGAACGCGCGCTGCTTGTCGGAGATGGCGGTGAAAAAGTCGGACATGAGGGCAACCTATCAGCCGCTCCTCACTGCTTCAATTCGAAGTCGCCCGCACAATGAGATAGGCCAAGATCGGAATGCCCAAGTAAGCAAGGGCGCAATAGAGAGCCCAGCGACGCCTTCGGCCCCCTGTCTGATAGTGTCGTGGCTCTGGTAAACCAGAAATCTCCTCCATTGCGGGAAGGTCGCCGGTAAAATCCTCAGCTGTTTCGCGCAACATGGCCAGCGCATCGTCGCGATCCTCGTTGAGGACCATCAATCTCACCTGAAACAGCAGCGGGACGCTTTCGGCCGCATTCATCCCCGTATCGAAGCAAAACGCCGGAATTCCAGCTGCTTCCAACCGGCCCTTCACGATATGGGCAAGTGCCGCGTCCGGATAGCGGCCAAGCTCGACCAGATCGCTCACGCGTGGCTCACGCCGCCGTGCCGCCCACCGTCAATCCTTCGATCAGCAGGGTGGGCTGGCCGACGCCCGCCGGGATGCCCTGACCATTCTTGCCGCACATGCCGATGCCTTCGTCCAGCGCCAGGTCGTTGCCGATGCCGACGATCCTGGTGAGCGCAGTCGGCCCGTCGCCGATCAGCGTGGCGCCCTTGATCGGGTCGCCGAGCTTGCCGTTCTCGACCTTGTAGGCCTCGGTGCAGGAGAAGACGAACTTGCCCGAGACGATGTCGACCTGCCCGCCGCCGAAGCTCTTGGCGAAGATGCCGGTCTTGATGCGGCTGAGCAGTTCCGCCGGATCGTCGTTGCCGGCGCGCGCGAAGGTGTTGGTCATGCGCGGCATCGGCGCATGCGCATAGCTCTCTCGCCGGCCATTGCCAGTCGCGGGCACACCCATCAGGCGCGCATTCAGCCGATCCTGCATATAGCCTTTGAGGATGCCATCCTCGATCAGCACATTCTCCTGCGTCGGCGTGCCCTCGTCGTCGATCGAGAGCGAGCCGCGGCGCGAATGGATCGAGCCGTCGTCGACCACCGTCACGCCCGGCGCCGCGACGCGCTGGCCGATCTTGCCCGAGAAGGCCGAGGTGCCCTTGCGGTTGAAATCGCCTTCCAGCCCATGGCCAACCGCCTCGTGCAGCATCACGCCCGGCCAGCCCGGACCGAGCAGCACCGTCATCTCGCCCGCAGGGGCATTGACCGAGCGCAGATTGACCTCCGCCTGACTGAGCGCCTCGTCGATCGCGCGCTGCCAGGTCGGCTCCTCGAACAGATCATCATAGAGATAGCGCCCACCCAGCCCGAAATAGCCGGTCTCGCGGCGGCCATTCTCCTCCATGATGATCGAGACGTTGAGGCGCACCAGCGGCCGCACGTCGGTCGCGACGAAGCCGTCCGCACGGACGATCTCGATCACCGACCAGCTTCCCGCCAGGTTCGCCGAGACCTGCACCACACGCGGATCGCGCGCGCGGGCGGCAGCGTCGATCTTCGCCATGAGGTCAACCTTCTTGGCGAAGGGGACGAGATCGAGCGGATTGGCGTCCGTATAGAGATGCCGGTTGGTGCGCTTGGGCGGCGGCGTCATGCCCTGTTTGGCGGGATCGAGCAGCTGCAGCGTCTGTGCGGCGCGGCGGATCGCGCTCTCGCTGATGTCATTGGCATGGGCAAAACCGGTCATCTCGCCCGAGACGCCCCTCAGACCGAAGCCGGCATCGGTGGAATAATCTGCCGTCTTGAGCCGCCCGTCATCGAAGCCGAAGCTCTCGCTCGCCATATATTGGAGATAGAGTTC
Organism: Sphingobium nicotianae; assembly: GCF_018603885.1. Lineage (GTDB taxonomy): Bacteria > Pseudomonadota > Alphaproteobacteria > Sphingomonadales > Sphingomonadaceae > Sphingobium > Sphingobium nicotianae. Next base: position 105,219 of record NZ_JAHGAW010000012.1, on the reverse strand, counting down.
CCCATCCTCGCATTTGCCGAGCGCTTCGGCGGTCACGCGTCGCGCACCGTCCGGGTCGAGGGCGCCATCGCGATAGAGGAAGGAGCGCAGGTCGTGGATCTGGGGAGCTGTGTCGGTCATGCTGCCGATATAGGCGCACGAAACCCCATGGCAAAGGGCGAAGGCGAGCTTGCCGGCCTAGCCGACGCCGATCTGCACCAGCGTGGCGCGCAGCGCTTCCTCCTTGAACGGCTTGATCAGCACCGGCACATCCGGGAAACTCGCCATCATGGGGACTGGATCGCCATAGCCGGTGACAAAGACGAAGGGCAGCCCGCGCGCGATCAAGGTGGCCGCGACTTCCTCGCTCGTCTCCGCGCCAAGGTCGACATCGACGATGGCGAAGGCAATGTCCCGCGCATCAAGCGCGAGCAGGGCATTCTCGACCGTCCCGGCAATGACGCAGCCTTCCGCACCGAGATCCTCGAGCTGCGCCTCGACATCCAGCGCGATCATGACGTTGTCCTCGACGATCAGCGCGATACCGAGAGGAGCGGGGCCATGCCCGGACGACGATGAACTGGATGGCACTGCGGTGACCAATCAACTTTGAGTGAACCGCGGTCAGCCCCCAGTGGCCCGCCTGTGCACCTTTGCACTCAGCGCATCCGCATGTCTGTTCACTAGTGCACAATCAGGCAACTTCGTTGCTTCTGACTCGTTGTCCTGCCGGCGCGAAAGAACAGAGGGACGGCCATGGTTCTGGAAGACAATAATCTGATCGCGGCCATGAACCGCTCAGACCGCAAGCTTCTCAGCGACATAGCCGAAATCGTCGAGTTCAAGACGGGCAAAACCATCTACGATCCTGGCGATGTGGTGAAACATGCTTTTTTTCCGTTGGGTTCGTCCGTCGCCTCATTTCTCGTCGTCATGGACGAAGGCAGCGTCATCGAGACCGCAATGGTCGGGCGCGAGGGGGCGATCGGCGGGATCGTGAGCCAGGGCCGGATCGCCGCCTATGCGCGCTCCAGCGTGATGAATGCCGGATCGTTCGCCCGCATCGCCTGCACGGACCTCGAGGAGGCCAAGAACCGGTCTTCCTCGCTGAAACACTTCTTCACGCGCTATGCCGATTGTCTCGTCGCGCAGATCTTTCAGTCGGTGGCCTGCAATGCCACGCACAAGGTCGAGGCGCGGGCGGCCAAATGGCTCGCCGCCTCGGTCGAGCGCACCGGCCTCAACGACATCGTCATGACGCAGGAGCAGTTCGCCTCGATCCTGGGCGTGGGCCGCAGCTATGCCAGCCGCCAGATCCAGCGTCTCAAGGGCGAGGGCCTGATCCGCACGCGCCGCGGCGGCATCCTGGTCAAGGACTATGAGGGTCTGCGCCGCCGCGCCTGCGGCTGCAACGACCTCGTCCGGGCCCATTTCGACGAGGTGCTTGCCGGGGTCTATCCCGAGACGGTGGCAGGCAAATAGTCGTTCTCGGACGCTACGGTGGCTGAATACTTCGGCACTCCGTTCCCGCTCGCGCAGAAATGACGAAGGAAGCGCGAGATACGCGCCCTCAATGCACCCCGCTCGCCGCGATCGTCTCCAGCTCGGCCAGCGTCTGCGCGCTCAGCACCACCTCCGCCGCTGCCAGATTCTCCTGAAGATGCACGGGCGATGACGTGCCCGGGATCAGCAGGATATTGGGCGAGCGCGCCAGCAGCCAGGCTTGCGCCACCTGCAGCGGCGACAGACCGATCTTCGCCGCGATCGCGGACAGCGCCTCGGTCTGGATGGTCTGAAAGCCGCCGAGCGGGAAATAGGGCACATAGGCGATGCCCTGCCGCGCCAGATCGTCGATCATTGCATCGTCGGCGCGATGCACGAGATTATAGTGGTTCTGCACGCAGGCGAGCGGGGCGATGCTCTGTGCCTCGGCGATCTGCGCGGGCGTCACCGTGCTGATGCCGAGCTCCCTGATCAACCCTTGTTCCTGCAGCTTGGCCATGACCGTGTAGCGCTCCTCGAGCGATTCCTCGGACGGGCCATGGTCCGCCCCGCCCATCAGGCGCAGATTGACGGCATGAATCTGCTCGATGCCGAGGTTGCGCAGATTGTCGTGCACCGCCGAGATCAGCTCATCCGGGCTCTGCGCCGGGATCCAGGAGCCGTCCGATCCGCGCCGCGCGCCGACCTTGCTGACCAGCACCAGATTGTCCGGATAGGGATGCAGCGCCTCGCGAATGATCTGGTTGGTCACATGCGGTCCATAATAGTCGCAGGTATCGATATGATCGACGCCCGCCGCGACCGCGTCGCGCAGCACGCGGATCGCCGCCGCCCGATCTTTCGGCGGGCCGAACACGCCCGGCCCGGCGAGTTGCATCGCGCCGTAGCCCATGCGCTTCACGGTGAGACTGCCGATCCTGTAGGTGCCGGCCTTGCTGATATCGGTCATCGCTCTCTCCCGTTTCGCTTTCAGGCCACTGCGGGTTCCCGCCCGTGAAATGCGTCGATTTCCGCCGTCAGCCGCGCCATCGCGGGATGGATCGGCCGTCCGCCCGGTACATTGAGCCACAGCCGCAGCAACAGACGCTTGCGGTCGGGCGTGTCGCTGAACGACTGGCGCGAGTGCAGCACCAGGAAATTGTGCCAGAAGAACATCTCGCCCGGCTGGAGCAGGAAGTCGGCCCGGACATCGCTCCGCAGCGCGATCTCGTCATAGAAAGCGAGCGCCTCCCGCAGTCTTTCCGGCAGCTTCTCCGGCTCGCGGCCGTAGCGCATGAACACGCGATTGTTGAAGCCGCTGGTCTTGCCGTCGATCGTCCAGAAGAAAGGCAGCTTCTCCTCCAGCGGCACGGCCCGCTGCGGCCAGTCGATATGCGCGCCCTCGTAGAGCGCCGCCAGCAGATCCGGCCGCTCGCGCGCCATGATATTGTGGATCGCAAGCGCACTCACCGCCCCGCTCTCCCCACCGCTCGGCGCGGTGCGCAGCGAATAGAGCGAGAGCACCTCATGGAAATCGGTGTGCGAGCGCAGCTCCATGTCGGTGGTGTAACCGCGCAGCGGGCCGCCTTCCTCCCTCTGCACATGCGCGATGAAGTCGCGCCGCGGACTTTGCTCGACCCCGGTGCCGACATGGGTGCCGAGGCCCCAGTAGAGCCGCTCATGCGCATCGAGATCGTAGCGCGCCGCGTCGATGCCCGAGAGGATGATCGCGCCGGTGCCGTGGAGCAGCTGCCAGCGCGCCGCCGCCATCAATGCATCGATCTCGGGCGAAGAAAAGTCCGCCCTGCGAATCTCGTGCGGCGCGCGCCCTCGCGTCCGCTCGACCAGTCCATCGATCGCATCGAGCTGGGGCTGCGACAGGCGATGGGTGAAGCCTTCCCGTCCGCCGATCTGCGGCCCGGTCCAGGCGGCGGGATCATCGACAGGCGCGGGGAACGGGGCGTTCACGAGCCCGCGCGCCTCCTAAAGACTGGCGCCCGAGGCGATGTCCGGCTTGCCCGCAATCCCGGCATCGTCCGCCGGGCCGCCTTCCAGCACGAAGCGCCGGTCGCAATAGCCGCAGTCGACATAGCCATGCTCGTCTATCTCCAGATAGACCTTGGGATGGCCAAGCGCAGCGGAAATGCCATGACCCGAGCCGTCACAAGCGACTCGGCGGCCATGAACGCGAAGAATCTCGGGCGGTGCCTGCATGGATGAGCGGTTAGCACCAGCGCGAAGGGTCGGCAATATGGCCATTGATCTGCCGCAATGCACGACGCCGGCGAGACGGGCAGATCATGACGGCACTCTTGGGAGACCCCAATGGCTCGCTCATTCGGCAACAAGGCCGCCCGTTCCGTCGCCTTCTGGGCCGCTGTCGCCTGCGCCTTGCTCAGCATCGCCTATATCATCGCGCAGCTTCGAATGGGCCGGCGCGCTGGGTTCGGCCGGCGGCCCGATGAGCAGCAGCACGCCGCGCGGCATCCTGTTCTTGCTGACGCCCTCGCTGCTCCTGGGCTCCGCCTTCCTCGTCCTCACGGCGGCGCTGCATCGGCTCGCGCCGCCGCAACGCCGGGTGTTCAGCCAGATCGCCCTGGCCTTCGCCACGGTTTATGCGACGCTGATCAGCCTCGTCTATTTCGTGCAATTGATGCTCGTCGCGCCACGTCTCGTGGCGGGCGACACGGCCGGCCTCGAGCCATTCCTGTTCATTCCCTATCGCTCCTTCCTCTTCGCCGTCGATCTGCTCGGCTACAGCTTCATGAGCCTGGCGACGCTGGCCGGCGCCTTCGCGCTGCCGTCATCCGCCTGGCGCACGGCTCGCGCCGCGATGATCGCGAACGGCCTGCTCCTGCCGTTTCTCGCCTTCCAGATGCTGCTCCCGTGGCTGATCGCGGGCGGAGCGCTGTGGGCCGTCACCTTCCCCGTGGCGATGCTGGCCTTGGCATATGCCCTGCACAGGGCGAGAAGCGGCGTCGGAGAGAATTGATTTTTCGCCCTTTTCGACTAAGGTAGCGGCGTCACCCTCATCGGAGCTTTCATCATGGACCTGGCACTCGACTGCAACGCGTTGTCGAACTGCTTACAGGTGCTCCATGTCCGCTCCCGCCCTTCTCACGCTCGATTCCGTCACGGCCGCCCGGCCTGACGGCTCAGCGCTTTTCACCGATCTGACGCTCGCCATCGGCCGCGAGCGCATCGGCCTGGTCGGACGCAATGGCTCCGGCAAGTCAACCCTGCTTGCGATCATCGCGGGCGAAGCGGCCGCGCAAACGGGCCATGTCCATGTTGCTGGCCGCATCGCCACGCTGCGACAGATCCTGCCCGATCAGGGCGACGTCGCGCGGGCGCTCGGCCTGGCGGATGCGCTGGCCTGTCTCGACCGGATGAACGCCGGAACCGGCACGCTCGACGATGCGGCGCGGGCCGACTGGACACTGCCCGAACGGCTGGCGGCCGCGCTGGCCGATGTCGGCCTCGCTTCAATCGGGCTCGAGCGGGAGTGTGCCACGCTGAGCGGCGGCGAGCGCACCCGCCTGGGCATTGCCGCCATGCTTTTGACCGAGCCCGACCTGCTGCTGCTCGATGAGCCGACCAACAATCTCGATGCGGACGGACGACGCGCCATTGCCGATCTGCTCGGCCGATGGCCCGGCGGTGCGCTGATTGCCAGCCATGACCGCGATCTGCTGGAAAGCATGGATCGCATCGTCCAGCTTTCCGGCGTCGGCATCCTCAGCGTCTCCGGCGGCTGGAGCGACTTCGCCGCGCAGCGCGACGCCGCGCGCGAGCGCGCCGAGATGGCGCTGGACCGCAGCCGACGCGGCCTCGATCGCCAGCAACGTGCCGTCCAGAAACAGGCCGAAAGAAAGGCCCGGCGCGACAAGGCTGGTCGTGCCCTGCGCGCCAGAGGCGGCATTCCCAGGATCGCCCTCGGCAGGATGGCGGAGCAGGCGCAGGAGAGCGGCGCGCGCGACCGCCAGCTCGCCCAGCGTCAGATCGGGGCGGCGCGCGAGGCGCTCGACACCGCCCGCCAGCGGGTCGAGATCGTGACGCCGCTCAGCATCGACCTGCCGCCGTCTGGCCTCTCGGCCAACCGAACCCTGCTGCGCTTCGAGGAAGTCGTGCTGGAGCTCGGTGGCCGGCGCCTGTTCGGCCCGCTCTCCTTCGACATCACTGGCCCGCGTCGCATCGCGATCGAAGGTCCCAACGGCAGCGGCAAGACCAGCCTGCTCGCGCTGGCGGCGGGTGCCCTCACCCCGACCACCGGCCGCGTCACCCGTGCGGAAGGGCTGATCGCGATGCTCGATCAGCATGTCGCTCTGCTCGATCCGGCACGCAATCTGATCGACAATATGCGCGCGCATCATCCTGGCATGACCGCCGGCGAGGTGCATGCCGCGCTGGCGCGCGCCGCCTTCCGCAATCGCGACGCACTGAAAACCGCCGGCGTGCTGAGTGGCGGCGAGCGCCTGCGCGCCGGTCTCGCCATCGTCACGGCGGGACCGCAGCCACCGCAACTGCTCATCCTCGACGAGCCGACCAATCATCTCGATCTCGATGCGATCGAGACGTTGGAAGAGGCGCTTGCCGGCTATGACGGCGCGCTGCTGGCGGTGAGCCACGACGCGGCATTCCTGGCACGGATCGGCATTGAGGCGCGGATTGAGCTGGGATGATCATTTTGGCGATTCGAACCGCCCGCATGTCCGCAGCTCAGCGCGGGAAGGGCTGTCCTACGAAGGCCGCCATCGGCATGGTGGCAGCAAGCCCGCGAACCGGCCGCTCTTTCCACCGTCCATTCCTCTAAAAGTCTCCAGCGCCGTTCGCGCCGGGACGGTTCGTCCAATTTCACTACGCGCGACACGCGCGAGCTTCGCGAAGTTTGACACCAAACCGCACATCTTGTTGTTCTGGAAAGAAAAAGGGCCGCCCCGAAGGGCGACCCCAAATTCTGCTTGGCGAAGAACGCCGAGAAAGATCAGCGCTTCGAGAACTGGAAGCTGCGGCGAGCCTTGGCCCGGCCGTACTTCTTGCGCTCCACGGTGCGGCTGTCGCGGGTCAGGAAGCCCTCGGCCTTGACCGCACTGCGCAGCGCCGGCTCATATTTGGTCAGCGCCTGGGCGATGCCATGCTTGACCGCGCCGGCCTGGCCCGAAAGGCCGCCGCCCTTGACGGTGCAGACGACGTCATACTGGCCGGTCCGCTCGGTGACGGTGAACGGCTGGTTGATGACCAGGCGAAGCGTCGGGCGCGCGAAATAGGTCTCCTGATCGCGGCCATTGACCGTGATCTTGCCGGTGCCGGGCTTCACCCAGACGCGGGCGACGGCATCCTTGCGGCGGCCGGTCGCATAGCTGCGGCCCTGCTTGTCCAGCTCCTGCTGGCGCAGCGGCGCGTTCGACACGACGGGCGCGGCGGGCGTCGCGACGGCGATGTCACCACCGGTACCCTGGGCGAGGTCCTGCAGATCGGACAGCGAGTTGACGGTATCGGACATCAGGCACCAACCTTGTTCTTGCGGTTCATCGCCGCGATATCGAGCACTTCGGGGTTCTGGGCCGTGTGCGGATGCTCCGTGCCCTTGAAGACGCGCAGGTTGCGCATCTGCTGACGGCCGAGCGGGCCGCGCGGGATCATGCGCTCGATCGCCTTCTCCAGCACGCGCTCGGGAAAGCGGCCCTCAAGCACCTTCTGCGGCGTCGTTTCCTTGATGCCGCCGGCATAGCCGGTGTGCTTGTAATAGACCTTGTCGGTCAGTTTGTTGCCGGTGAACTTCACCTTCTCGGCGTTAATAACGATGACATTATCGCCGCAATCCACATGCGGGGTGAAGCTCGGCTTGTGCTTGCCGCGCAGGATGTTGGCGATGATCGTGGCGGCGCGGCCGACGACGAGGCCCTCCGCATCGACGATCAGCCACTTCTTCTCGACCGTCGCCGGGGTCGCCGGCTTGGTGGTCTTCATGAGCGCCTTCATGGCCGCTGCCTCCAGAAATATGACTTACAAAAACAATTGGGCGGCACCGCGCTACAGGAGCTGGGGCACCGCCGGAGCGGCGCTAATGACGATTCGATCCCTTAAAGTCAAGCAAAAGGGCCACTTTGCTGACGGGTATTGGGATACCATGCCCCGTCAGGGGAGACGATCGAAGCGCCAGCGCAGCAGTTCCGGCTTGTCCGGCTGCGCCTTGATCGTCACGCGGCGCTCGATGCGGTGCGCCAGGCCGGTCGCCAGATCGATCTCATAGGAGGCGGTCTCGCGCAGCTGTGCCGTGTCCTTTTCGGCCGTGACGCGCAATTGCCCGTCAGCCGCCACACCGTCGGCGCTCTGGCCGCAGTAACGCAGCAGAGGCCCGACACTGCCGGCGACGAGCCCGATGCGCGTGGCCTCATCGGCATCACGCAGGATCGCAAGCGTCGCCCGGCCTCGCGCGCTGGACTGGCCTGCCGCCTCCATGTCGCGCGCGACCTGCTCGATCTGGCCGAGATAGGCCTGCCAGTGCCGCGCAAGATCATCGACGCGCACGATCTGCCCGGTCTCGTCGAGCCACACCTCGATCGGTTCCTGCCTGTTGGGGCCAAAGGCGGTATCGAGCCGCTTCCTCGCGGCCGCATCAGCAAGATCGCTGGTCGCGCTGATTATGCCGAGGGTCAGGCGATTGCCGGCCGCCTCGCGCTGGAAATGGAAGCGCTGCGTCACGGTCACGGTAAAGGGCTTGCCATCGCGCGCCCAGCCATGCTGCTCGTTGGTCATGCTGAAATCGGCGTTGCCGGGGATCTTGCAAGGCAGCTGCACCGGCGCGGCCCATAGGGCGGCGGGCCATATCAGCATCGCCAAACCGAACAGAACGGATCGCGTCAACCTGCGGCCTCCTTCATCACCCAGGTTGCATAATCCGGTGTCGTGCTCACCGGCCAGCTCAGGATCGCAGGCAGATCATAGCCGTGGCGCTGCGCCAGTGCGGCCATCAGCGCGTCGCGGCGAGCAGGCGCCGTCTTGAACAGCACCGGCACTTCGCTCGCCGTCTCGACCCGACCTTCCCAGGGATAGATGGACTGGCCCTCACCGAGCAGATTGGCGCAGGCCGCGAGACGCTCCTCGACCATGTCCCGCGCGATGGTCTCGGCCGAGGCGCGATCGCCGAACAGCACATAGACCAAGGCGATCTCGCTCATCGCGTGCCGAGCCTGTGCGCACCCATGATCGCCGCGCCGAACAGCAGCGCGCCGACGAGTTGATGCCCGACGGCGATGACCAGCGCGACGCCGGTGATCACCGTCGCGATGCCGAGCATGATCTGGCCGAGCGTCAGCCCGACCAGCGCGATCGCCTGCTGCTGCGCACCCGCCCCGTGCAGCCGCGCCGCCATCCAGACGATCGCCGCCGCCGCCGCCCAGGCCCACCAGCGATGCAGGAAATGGACGAGGAACGGATCACTGGTCAGCGTCATCCAGAGCGATCCGGCCCAGGCGATGCCCTCCGGCACGAAATGGTCGTTCATCAGCGGCCAGGTGTTGGCGACATAGCCTGCGCGCAGCCCCGCGGTGAGCGCCCCCAGCATGAGCTGCACGAACAGCAGCAGCACGGGGAGCGCACCGGCGAGTGTCAGCCGGGCTTTGCCCGCCGCCGGATCACGGGCGAGCAGCGCGAAATCGCGGGCAGTCCAGAGCACGGCCGCGAGCAGGACGAGCGCCATGCCGAGATGCGCCGCCAGCATGGCGGGCTCGACATTGGTCCGGTCGGTGAGGCCGCTCCTGACCATGAGCCAGCCGACGCCGCCCTGCGCGCCACCGAGTAGCAACAGGACGATGAGGCGCATACCGAAGCCGACGGGGATCGCCCGGCGCCAGGCGAACCAGACCAAAGGCAGGGCATAGGCAACGCCGATCAGCCGGCCGAGCAGGCGGTGGACATATTCCCAGAAGAAGATGTGCTTGAAGGCCGCGAGCGTCATGCCCTGGTTCATCAGCACATATTGCGAGCTCTGCTTGTAGGCCGCGAACTCGGCCTCCCAATCGGCCTGGGTCAACGGCGGCAAGGTGCCGGTGACCGGCTTCCACTGTGTGATCGACAGGCCCGATTCGGTGAGCCGGGTGATCCCGCCGATGACGACCATGAGGATGATCAGCGCCGTGATGGCATAAAGCCAGCGCGCCAGCAGCACCGGCCGGCCGGCAGTGCGCCTGGCCGGGAATGTGGAGGTGGGGTGCGCGACCTGTGGCATGTCGGCTCCCAATGCGACGGGGCGGCCAGAGAGGCAAGTGGGATGCGCCATTCCGATCCCCCTTCCGCTCCCCGACCGCGCGGAAAGAGGAACGGCGGCGGCATCGGCCTCACCGGCAGTTCCCCTTGATCGTCGCGGCACTCACCCCAAATGATATGTTGTAACTTCATCTTTACAGGCGTAGGACGCTCACTCTCATGCCGACTCTTGCCGCCACCCGTTTTCCCAGCCTCGACCGACTCGCCATCGGCCTCTCCGGCCTGTGTGCGCTTCACTGCATCGCGACGGCGGTCATGATCGGCCTGCTGTCCTCGGTCGCCGGCCTGCTGGAAGCACCGATCATCCATGAAGGCGGGCTCGTCATCGCGATGGCGCTGGGCGCGATCGCGCTCGGCCAGGGTGCGCGTCAGCATGGCTTGATGCTGCCGATCGCCATTGGCGGCCTCGGCCTCGGCGTCATGGCGGGCGCGCTCAGCCTGCCGCATGGCTGGTCGGGCGAGACGGCTTATACCGTGCTCGGCGTCGCCCTGCTCGCCTTCGGCCACGAGCTCAATCGCCGCGCTTTCTGGTAAATCGATCCGCGGCGCTGGCCGCTCAGCAGCCGCAGGGTCGCTCCGTCAGCGTCCCCACCAGCTCGGCAGCTGACCCAGGAGATGCGGCCCGGCATCCTGCGCCCGCGCGCATCCGGTAAGCGCGAGGCCGGCGCGCAGCTCGAGCGCCATCTGCGCGAGCATGCGCGAGACGCCCTCTTCGCCGCCGGCGGCCAGCGCAAAGGCCCAGGCGCGGCCGATCATCACGCCCCTGGCGCCGAGCGCCAGCATGCGCAATATGTCGAGCCCGTTGCGCACACCGCCATCGGCAAGCACGGTCAATCGCTCGCCGACCGCTTGCGCCACCGCGGGCAACGCCTCGGCGGTGCCGATCGAGCCATCGAGCTGGCGCCCGCCATGATTGGAGACGACGAGGCCGTCCGCGCCGATATCCGCGACACGCCGGGCGTCGTCCGGATCGGTGACGCCCTTGAGCACCAGCTTGCCGTCCCAGTGATTGCGGATGAACTCCAGATCGCGCCAGGTCACCGCCGGATCGAAATTCTGCCCGCTCCAGCGCAGGAAATCGGCGAGCTTGAGCCGGCCGTTCATGATCGGCACGAGATTGCCGAGCGTGTGGGGCCTGCCGAGCAGGCCGACGTCCAGCGCCCAGCGCGGATGCGTCACGATTTCGCGCCAGCGGCGCCACTGGCCGGTGAGGCCGGGCGGCCCGGAGAGGCCTGAGCGCTGGTCTCGCCAGCGCGGCCCCGGCACGGGCAGGTCGACCGTCATGAACAGGGTCCTGCAGCCGAGCGCCTTGATCCTGGCCAGCAGGTCCATGACGAAGCCACGATCCTTGGCGACATAGAGCTGGAACCAGAAGGGGATCTGCGTGGCGGCGGCGATCTCGTCGACCGAACAGAGCGTGACGGTCGAGAGCACCATCGGCACGCCGTTCGCGTGCGCGCCACGAATGGCCTGGATCTCGCCGCGCTTGCGCAGCATGCCGCCCATGCCGACCGGCGCCAGCATCAGCGGCATGGCGAGCGTCTCGCCGAACAGCGTGGTCGAGAGGTCGGAGGCGGAGACGTCGTTCAGCACGCGCTGGCGCAGGGTGACCGCGCGCACGGCGGCGACGTTGCGGGCAAGGGCCGTCTCGGCAAAGCTGCCGCCATCGACATAATCGAACATGAAGCGCGGCAGGCGGCGGCGCGCGGCGCCGCGCAGATCGTCGAAACCATGCGGCCAGACCATGTCAGCCGTTCATCCCGTTCCGCCGACCGCGAGCGGGCGATGCGCACTTGCCGTTCATGAGCTTCCTCTCGTTCGCCCGTCCCTGCTTCTTGCCGGGGTCGATCACGGGCGGGTGCCTGTCATACCGCCGCGATCATCAGACAGCTAGCTTCCTATCCTTTGGCGCGCACGGCTCGGGCTTGTCCAGTGGCGTCCCGCAGCATTTTTGCAATGCTGCACCAAAACGGGGCAGGGATGGGACGGACCGTGGCTGGGTGGCTTGGCGCTCCACATTCAAGGCGATGGTCCGGATGCAAGAGCGACCTCCACTCTCCCCTCCCTTGAAAGGGAGGGGCTGGGGGTGGGTGAGCTGCGCCAACGGCTGGTTTGCGCCAAACCTCGCTGCGCTCGTACCCACCCCTAACCCCTCCCTTGAAAGGGAGGGGAACGGTATTGCATCTCTGAAAGTGCCTTCAAATTCCTAGTGAAAATCCCGCGAGTTGGGCAGCAGGCGCGCATTGCGCGGGTGGCCGGAACTGCGCGCGCGGGCGATGTGGCGGGGATGCTGCGGGTGCAGAAACTCATCCGCCCGGCTGAGCACCGGATTGGGCTCGTGCGTCTCCGAGAGGCGGCCGAGCAGTTCGGTGCGATCCAGGACACGGCTCGCCATGACGTGCATGACGCCCTCGCGGCTGCGCTGCAGCTCGCCGTCGACAATCATCAGTCGCGCTGCCATGACCTCGCGCCGATAGGCCTCGAAGCGGCGCGCCCACAGCACGATGTTGCAGATGGCGTCCTCATCCTCCAGCGTCACGAAGATGGCATTTCCCTTGCCCGGCCGCTGACGGACCAGCACGACGCCGCCGACGCGCACCTGTGCCCCTGCCCTGGCATCGCGCAGCGCCGCGCAGGGCAGCACGCCCTCGGCCGCGAAATGATGCCGCAGAATTTGCATGGGATGGGCTTTGAGTGAGAGGCGATGGGTCTGATAGTCCGCCGCGACATGCTCGCCGAGCGTCATCGGCTTGAGCGCGACCGCCGCCTCCTCGCCCAGCTCGCGGGCGCGGGCGGCGGCGAAGAGCGGCAGCTCATCGGTCGGTGTGCGGCGCACTTCCCACAAGGCCTCGCGCCGGTCCTGCCCCAGCGAGCGCATTGCATCGGCATCGGCGAGCAGATTGAGCGCGCGGGACGGCAGGCCGGCGCGGCGGGCAAGCTGCTCGATGCTGGTGAAGGGACCGCCCCTGGCGCGGGCAGCCATGATGGCGTGGCCCCAATCCTCCTTGAAGCCGCTGATCTGGCGAAAGCCGAGACGCAGGGCGAGGGAAACGGCAGGCGCACTCGGCAAGCCCCTCCTCTTCAGAGGAGGGGTTGGGGTGGTGCTGCCACAATGCGTCTCTTCGCTTCGCGAGCGATGCTGGCGCATCGTCCCCACCCCTTCCCCCTCCCCTGAAGGGGAGGGGCTAATTGGAGACTCCAGCCCATTGTCCCAGTCGCTCGCATTCACGTCGACGGGGCGCACCTCGACGCCATGCTCGATCGCGTCGCGCACCAGCTGCGCGGGGGCATAGAAGCCCATCGGTTGCGAATTGAGCAGCGCGCAGGTGAAGACGGCGGGCTGGTGGCACTTGATCCAGGCCGAGACATAGACCAGCCGCGCGAAGCTCTGCGCGTGGCTCTCCGGGAAGCCGTAGGAGCCGAAGCCCTCGATCTGCTTGAAGCAGCGCTCGGCGAAATCCTGCCGGTAGCCGCGGCCGACCATCCCGCCGATCATCTTGTCGCGGAACCGGTCGATCGTCCCCAGGTTGCGGAAGGTCGCCATCGCGCGGCGCAGGCCGTTCGCCTCCTCATCGGTGAAAGCGGCCGCGGTGATGGCGAGCTGCATCGCCTGCTCCTGGAAGAGCGGCACGCCGAAGGTCTTGCCGAGCACACCATGCAGTTCCTCCTGCGGATATTGGGGTGAGGGAGCGGGGAAATCGACCGCTTCCTCCCCACAGCGCCGGCGCAGATAGGGGTGCACCATATCGCCCTCGATCGGGCCCGGTCGGACAATCGCGACCTGCACGACGAGATCGTAGAAGACCTTCGGCTTGAGGCGCGGCAGCATGTTCATCTGCGCGCGGCTCTCGACCTGGAAGACGCCGATGCTGTCGCCCTTCTGCAGCATCTCATAGACCGCCTCGTCGCTGGCATCGATGTCCAGCTCCAGCGAATGATCGCCCAGATCGTGCCGGCGCATCAGGTCGAACGCCTTGGAGATGCAGGTCAGCATGCCGAGCGCCAGCACGTCCACCTTCATCAGGCGCAGCGCGTCGATATCGTCCTTGTCCCACTCGATGAAGGTGCGATCGTCCATCGCGGCATTGTGGATCGGCACCATTTCGTCGAGCCGGCCCTGGGTCAGCACGAACCCGCCGACATGCTGCGAGAGATGGCGCGGCAGATTGAGGATGCGTTGCACGAAATCGTTGAGCCGGGCGATCTGCGGCGATTCCGGATCGAAGCCGCTTTCCTCGACCCGCTTGCGCTCATAGGTCGAGGCGTAGCTGCCCCAGATCGTGCTGCCCAGCCGCGCCGTCACATCCTCGCTGATGCCGAGCGCCTTGCCGACCTCGCGCACGGCGCTGCGCGCGCGATAATGGATGACGGTCGCGGCGATGCCGGCCCGCTCCCGGCCATAGCGCTTGTACATATATTGGATGACTTCCTCGCGCCGCTCATGCTCGAAGTCGACGTCGATGTCCGGCGGCTCCTTGCGCTCGGCCGAGAGGAAGCGGGAGAAGAGCAGGTCATGCTGCATCGGATCGATGGACGTCACGCCGAGCAGGAAGCAGATGATCGAATTGGCCGCGCTGCCCCGCCCCTGGCAGAGGATCGGCGGCTCGCGTGTGCGGGCGTAGCGGACGATGTCATGCACCGTCAGGAAATAATGGGCATATTTCTCCTGACGGACGAGTGCGAATTCCTTGGCGATGAGGTCGACCACCTTCTTCGGCAGCACCGGGCCATAGCGCTCGTGCGCCGCTTCCATGACGAGATGCTCCAGCCAGTCCTGCGCCTCCCATCCCGGCGGGACGGGCTCGTGCGGATATTCATAGGCGAGATCCTCCAACCGAAAGCCGATCCGCGACAGGAAGCGCCGGGTCTGCACGATCGCGTCCGGGCAGGCCGCGAACAGACGCAGCATTTCGGCCGGTTCCTTGAGGTGCCGCTCGGCATGGGCGAGGAGGGCACGGCCGGCCTTCTGCACGGTCGTGTGCAGGCGGATCGCCGTCATGACGTCCTGCAGCGGGCGGTCCTCGGGCGCAGCATAAAGCGCATCATTGAGCGCGATCAGCGGCACGCGCGCCGTGTCGGCGAGGGACTGGGCCTGGACGAGTTGGCGCATATCCCGCCCGGCGCGGTTCATGACGGCGCCGAGCCAGACCCGGCCCTTGGCGGCCTTGCGCAGGGTCTGCAGCAAATCCAATGTTGCGCCCGGCAAGGCGATCAACAGCAGATCGTCGATATGCTCCAGCAGATCGCGCAGGTGAAGCTCGCACTCCCCCTTCTGCGCGCGGCGATTGCCGGTCGTGAGCAGGCGGGTGAGGCGGCCCCAGCCATGGCGCGTCTCGGGATAGACGATGATGTCGCTGGTGCCGTCAGCGAAAACCAGACGGGCGCCGGTGACGAGCTGGAAATCGTCCGGCACATACTCGCCTTCCTCCCGTCTGCGATCGATCTCGATCTTCGCGCGCACCACGCCCGACACGGTGTTGCGATCGGCAATGCCGATGCCGGTGTGGCCGAGCGCGATGGCGGCATTCACCAGTTGCGCGGGATGCGAGGCGCCGTGCAGGAAGCTGTAGGCCGTGGTGCAGGCCAGCTCGATATAGGCGGAGGGATCGGGCATCCCGCTCATGCGAACAGCCCGTGGAGATACCAGTCGGGCGCCGCCGTCTCGCGTTCGTAGAGGCCGTTGCGGAAGACCCAGTAGCGGCGCCCGGCGTCATCCTCGACGCGATAATAATCGCGCGTGAGGCCGGGATTGGCGCCATGCCCCTCCGGCCGTCGCCACCATTCGGGCGCGATCCGCTCGGGCCCTTCCTGCCGCAGGATGCGGTGGATATCGCCGCGCCAGCGGAACTGGCGCGGGGGACCATCGGGAATCTGCGCCATCACCTCGATGCGCTCGGGCGGATCGAGGAGACTCACGGGGCGGAGCGGCGGCTCGCCCGGGCAGGCCGCATCCCAGGGCGGCAGGTCGCGGGCCGCGGGATCGACGAGCTGGGTCGCGCGCTCGGGCATATGCGTGTCGCGCAGGGCGAAGCGGCGATAGCGCTTGGCGCCGTCGCGGGTGGCGAGCCGATCGAGCAGGCCGGCGAGATCGGCACCGCGCGCCTTCCCGCCATCCAGCGCGTCCTGCGCATGGCCCAGCGCTTCCAGCAATGGCACGGCGAGCCGGACGATGTCGAAGCCGAAGCCGGGATCGAGCGGATCGGCCAGCGCCTCGATCCGCTCCTCGAACAGGCGCAAGACGATGGGAGGCTCGCGCACCGGCTGGCCGGTCTCGACGGCGAGATCGCGCATCGCCCCGTCACTGCGATAGAGCCGCACGGCGAAGCGGCGGCCACCCTGATGCCGCTCGGCCAGATCGGTGCAGACAGACTGCAGCAGATCGCCGAGCACGGCCATCACCGTATCGAGATGCGCGACCGGCTCGGCGAAGCGGCGCTCGGCGCGGATCGGGGCGGGATGACGGCGCGGCGTGATGCGGCTGTCGGTGCGGCAAAGCAGCCGGTCGAGCGCATCGACCAGTCCGGCTCCGAACCGCGCGGCGAGCGGCGCGGACGGCAACGACGCCAGATCGCCGATGGTGGTGAAGCCGGCCCGGCGCAGGGCGAGGCGGACGTCCGGCGTTTGGCGCAAGGCGAGGAGCGGCAGGGCGTGGACCGGTCGGTGTCCCGGTTGGCGACGCTCATCCGGCCTGCGCGCCTCGCTGAAACGTGCCAGCGCCAGCGCCGCTTCCGGCGTCGTGGCCCGCGCATGGCGCACGCGCAGGCCCTGTGCGCGCATCAGCCGCACCGCGTCGCGGGTGAGGCCGCGCTCGTCCCCGAACAGATGGGTGCAGCCGGTGACGTCGAGCACCAGCCCCTCGGGCAGGTCGATCGCGACCATGGGCGTGAAGCGATCGCATTGGTCCGCCAGCCGCGCCATCAGCTGCGCCTCCCCTTCGGGATCATGCGGCCGCGCATCGAGCCCGGGGACGCGCGCCCGCGCATCGGCGAGGCCCATGCCGGGGGTCAGGCCGAGCGCCAGCGCATTCTCGTCCAGCGCATGCAGGCGATAGGCGCCCTGCTGCTTGACGATGAAGGCGAGCGGCGCGTCCTCAGATGGCGATGGGCCAGGCGTCGTCTCCGGCCTCGCTCCCCGTTCCTGCAGCCGGAAGAGATCCGCCGCCAGAAAGGGGAAGACGAGCGCCAGGAAGCGCCGCTGGCCGGAAACTGCCTGCGTCACGATCCCATTCCACTGTCCAGTCGAGTCCCGCCGCGCCGCCACGCTGGCGCAGCAGAGACAATATGAGCGCCGGATGGCCGGGGGCATCGGCTTCCAGCGCGGCGGAAAGCGTGGCGCTCACTTGCCAGCGGGTCTGCGCCGCGCTCGGCATCGGCCGGGCGCC
This sequence comes from Sphingobium nicotianae, assembly GCF_018603885.1. GTDB lineage: Bacteria > Pseudomonadota > Alphaproteobacteria > Sphingomonadales > Sphingomonadaceae > Sphingobium > Sphingobium nicotianae. The sequence goes on along the minus strand of NZ_JAHGAW010000012.1, from coordinate 88,109 downwards.
GCGCAGACGCAACAGCAAGGGCGTCACGCCCGAATCTTCGGCGGCGAGCGCCAGCCGGCGCGTGGCGGTGAGATCCAGCACCGGCGGATTGCCGGACAGCTCAAGGATCACCGCGCCCAGCGCCGCGCAGCGCAGCGCGTCTACCCCGCTGCGCAGCAGGGATTTCGGATCGGGCAGCACGCCCAGGATCAACCGCGCCGGATCGAGCCCGAGATCGGCAAGGCCGGGCCCATGCAGCGCCGCCCGGCGCTGCACCGCCTCCTCGCGCAGCCAGAGAATCGGCGCGGCGCCATCGCCCGCGTCCGCGCGAGTCAGGGCAAGCGCGAACATCGCGGCCAGGCCCAGGGCACTCGCCTCGTCTCGGGCCGTTCCGCCCAGCAGCTCGTGCAGCTTGCCCGCGCCGAGGCCGCCACCCAGCATCCGGTCGATGCTCTCCACCCCGAGCGGACGCGCGGCTCCCACCGCCGGCGCCCGCGGCGCCGCCGCGGCAAGGGCCCGCCTCAGCGCGGGATGAAGACGACTCGACTCATGCATGTTCCCTTTATGTTCTCATACTGGAGCGATGAGTCAAGGCATGGGTCGCAAGCCCTGCCCTTTGCCGCGGCGAGACGAGGATGTGCCCGCCTCGCCGCCAGTCCTAGCCCGTAATGAAGGCCAGCAGGTCCGGATTGATCACATCCGCATGCGTCGTGCACATGCCGTGCGGCAGGCCGGGATAAGTCTTGAGCGTGCCGTGCTTGAGGAGCGTGATGCCGATCCGCGCGCTGTCGTCGATCGGCACGATCTGGTCGTCCTCGCCGTGCATCAGCAGCACCGGCACGTCGATCGTCTTCAGATCCTCGGTGAAATCGGTCTCCGAGAAGGCCTTGATGCAGTCATAATGGGCCTTGATGCCGCCCATCATGCCTTGCCGCCACCAATTGTCGATGGCGCCCTGGATGACCGTCGCGCCGGGCCGGTTGAAGCCATAGAAAGGCCCGCTCGGCACATCGATGTAGAATTGCGCGCGATTGGCGGCGAGCGCGGCACGGAAGCCGTCGAACACCTCGATCGGCAGGCCGCCCGGATTGGCCTCGCTCTTGACCATGATCGGCGGCACCGCGCCGATCAGCACCGCCTTGGCGACGCGGCCCGGCCTGGCCCGCGCGACATAATGGGCGACCTCGCCGCCGCCGGTCGAGTGGCCGATATGGACGGCATTCTTGAGATCGAGATGATCGGTCAGCGCCGCGACGTCGGCGGCATAGGTGTCCATCTCGTTGCCATGATCGGTTTGTCCCGAGCGGCCATGGCCGCGGCGGTCATGCGCGATGACGCGAAAGCCCTGCAGACAGAAGAACATCATCTGGGCATCCCAGTCATCGCCCGAGAGCGGCCAGCCATGATGGAACATGATGGGCTGCGCGTCCTTTGGTCCCAGATCGTTGTAATAGATGTCGGTCCCGTCGGCGGTCGTGATCGTCGGCATCAAACGTCTCCTCTAGATTGGCGGTGCGTGCACAATGCCACATTGTTGCGACGACTCGCGCCCCCAATCGTATCGCCCGCGCACAACGGCCCAATGACAGTTGGCTCTTCACAGCCTTGCGCACGATGTGCGAAAATCTCACCGATTGTCGAGCTGCGGCCGCACCGCCTGCCGGCCCAGCCGCGAGATGCGATAGGGGCTGGATTCGAAGGATTCGATCAGGCGCTTGCGGCGCAGCCTGGCGAAGATGGCGAGGTCGCAATCGGCGAGCACGAGACCGTCATGGGTGTAGCACTCGACGAGGTGGATGCGGCCATTCGGCGCGAAATAGTGGCGGATATAGCCGCCCTTGGCGAGCACGTGGAGCACGCGCTGTTCGCCTCTGGAAATGTTCATGGGATAACCTGTCACTGAAACCGCGATAGACGGGAGCGCCGCGCGGCGCAGGGCCGGCGGCGGGCTCCGCAGCTCTCAGCGTCGCTCCCTTGCGGGGACGCTCAGCGGTTCAGACAAGCTCCTTTTTAGACACGGGCGCGACGCTACAGCGCGCCGGTCCGCGCGGCAAGAGCCGCCAGGGCGATCAGCAACGCCGGCGCCAGCATGATCGCGAGCGTCGACCAGCGGCGCGCGCCAGACAGGGCGGGCAGATCGGCGAAGACGATGGCGATGGCGAGCGCCACCGCGATCAGCGTCCACAGATAATAGCGCAGTTCCGCGGCGACGCCGAACAGGCCATAGCCCATGCCGTAGAGAAAGGCCGAGCCGGCCAGCATCCACAACGCGCCCGCGCTGCGCAGCCGATGCGTGACCAGCAGGATGCCCCCGGCAAGCGCGATCCACACGCAGGGCCAGCCCAGCGGCGTGCCGTTGCTCGCCAGCACCGTCGCGTCGATCGCATCGGCGGGATTGCCCTGCGGCACGATGAAGCCCCAGTCGTTGGGCGCCGAGACACGCTGGACGGGCCGCTCGACCTCGTCGGTCACCCAAAAGCGCGTGCTGATGTTGAAATGCGCCAGCCGGTGCTGCGCATAGGCGAACGGATGCTGCGCGATCGCGCGCGCCAGCAAGCCATAGGCGCCGAATCCCCGCGCATGGAGCGCCTGGCGCACCCGCTCGAAATTGAGCGGGCAGATCGGGTCCACCCACCAGGAAAAACTGTCCCACTTGACCGGCGTGTAGCAGCGATGAACGGCCACAGGCGCATCGGCAAGGCCGAGCGGGGCGAAGGCGTTCTGCCCGCTATGCTCGGTGATGCCGGCAAGATCGAAGATCACCAGCGACAGCTCGACATCGCTTTTCTCGGCGCCGAGCGCGGCATTGGCGATCGGCATTGCGGACAGCAGCGCGAGCAGGCTGGCCAGCGCCGTCAGGCCGAAGCGCGGCCAGGTGGCGCGCAGGACCGGGCCGGCCGCGGCCAGCAATATGGGAAGCCCGGCGGCGAAGGCATTGAATCGCAACGTGGCAGCGAACAGGACCAGGACCACCGCGACGAGACGTCCGGGCAGCCGTCCGCCCTCTATGCCCGGCAAGGCCAAGGCGGCCGCCAGCAGCAGCGCGCCAGCCATCAGGCAATCCTTGAGCACTTCCCCCATCAGCGCGACGCCAAGCGGCAGCAGCGCGCAGAGCGCGAAGCCCAGCGCCAGCCGGGGCCGTCCGCGCCGCGCCGCCCAGCCGATCATCGCGAGGAAGCCCGCGCCATAGAGGCCGAGCTGGAGCAGCAGCATCGGAGCGGGGCTGGGCCAGACCGGCACGGCCAACCGCCAGATCGCCTCCATCATCGGCGGATGCCAGTCGTCGAACGCACCGCTCAGCGCCTGATCATATTGCCGGACGGAATCGTACGTGACGAGGCCGGGCCAATAGGCCAGCGACAGAGCGCATGCACACAGGACGATGATCGCCGCCAGGCGCACCTGCCAGATACCTCGTCCGCTGCTGCCCGGTCGTGCGATCACCTCGACGCTTTAGGGCGCGACCGAACGGATGAGAAGCCGTGTCGCGGTCTATCCGGATCTCAGTGTGCAAGGCCTCCGGAAATATCCAAATCTTTGGTCAAAAGTACCAACAGGTGGGATGAAACTCCCTTGAACGAGTCGCTCCGTTTTGCAAAAAATGGCTGATTTTCAATATTCTAACTGTTTGGCACACTTAATGCACTAAGGCAGGTACAGGCACATAGCCTGCCACTAACTATCGGGTTTTTAGGGAGTTAAATCATGTCCAAGTTTGCCACCGCAATCATCGCCGCTGCCGCCACGCTGGCCCTCGCCACGCCGTCGCTGGCCAGCGAGACCCGGAGCGTCAAGGTCAAGACCGTGCAACGCAATGGCCAGACGCTCTACTGCATCAAGCAGGGTGTCACGACCGGTTCGATCATGTCGCGCGACATCTGCAAGACCAAGGAAGACTGGGCCGAGAGCGGCGTGACCGTCGTCGCCGCGGCGGACAAGGCCGGCAAGCTCGCCGCCAATCCGCAGCAGGCGGCCGCTCAGAACTGACATCATCGGACCCTAGCCCGGTGGCGTCGCCCCATCCCTTGCGGGGCGACGCCTTACCGGGCCGGGTTTGACCCGTGGCACCTGCCACAGGGGCATCGGGCCGCGACGCGACAGCGCGTCGGCGGCCTTTTCACTGCTCGCGCGCCGCCTCGGGCAGCCGCGCCTGCGCCCGCCGCCGGGCAATGATGTTGAGCGACTCGACCAAGGCCGAGAAGGCCATGGCGGCATAGACATAGCCCTTGGGCACATGCGCGCCGAATCCCTCGGCGATGAGCGTCGTGCCGATCAGCATCAGGAAGCTCAGCGCCAGCATGACGACGGTCGGGTTGCGCTCGATGAAATCGGCGAGCGGCGTCGCGGCGAACATCATGACCGTGACCGCGACGACCACCGCGATCACCATGATGGCGATATTGTCGGTCATGCCCACGGCCGTGATGATGCTGTCGATCGAGAAGACGATGTCGAGCAGGATGATCTGGCCGATCGCGGCGGCGAAGCCCAGGCTTGCGGCCGGCGCATCGAACATGTCGTCACCGGGCGTGGGATCGAGCGTGTGATGAATCTCCTTGGTCGCCTTCCAGACGAGGAAGAGACCGCCTGCGATCAGGATGATGTCGCGCCACGAAAAGCCCCGGCCGAACGCCGCGAAGATCGGCTCGGTGAGCTGCACGATCCAGGCGATCGAGGCGAGCAGGATGAGCCGCATGATCAGCGCCAGGCCGATGCCGATGCGTCGCGCCCGCACGCGGATTCCCTCGCGCAGCTTGTTCGACAGCACCGAGATGAAGATGAGATTGTCGACGCCCAGCACCACTTCCATGGCGACGAGCGTGGCGAGCGCGACCCACGCAGTGGGCTCGCTCGCCAGCGCCGCTAGTCCTTCCAGCATTGGTCGGTCCTCCGGATGGGCGCCGGATTACTCGCGCTCGCCCATCAGGCTGAGCAGGAACTGGAAGATGTTGACGAAGTTCAGGTACAGCGACAGCGCGCCGAATACCGCCATCTTCGTCTCCGTCTCGTGACCGAGATTATGGGCATATTGCGACTTGATGTTCTGCGTGTCCCAGGCGGTCAGACCGGTGAAGATCAGCACGCCGAGGATGGAGATGGCCATCTGCAGCACGCTTGAGCCCAGGAACAGGTTGACCAGCATCGCGATCAGGATGCCGACCACGCCCATGACCAGGAAGCTGCCGAAGCGCGAGAGATCGGCCTTGGTCGTGTAGCCATAAAGGCTCATCGCCGTAAACATGCCGGCCGCCACGAAGAAGGTCTGCGCGATGCTCATGCCGGTGAAGACGAGGAAGACCGAGGCCATCGAGACGCCCATTGTCGCCGCGAAGGCCCAATAGGCCGCCTGCGCGCTCGCCGCGCTCATCCGGTCGATCCGGAACGAAAAGAAGAAGACGAAGGCCAGCGGGGCGAGCATGAACACCCACTTGAGCGGTGTGCCGAAGACGGCCTCGCGCAGCGCCGGCGTGGACGCCACGATCAGCGCGACGATGCCGGTGACCAGCACGCCCGATGCCATGAAATTATAGATGCGCAGCATGTGCGCGCGAAGACCAGCATCGAAGGCGGCCGTGTTCTGGATGGCGCCGCGCTGGAAGGTGCGATTTTGTTCGTACATGAAAACCCTCATTTGCTCAGTGTCAAACGAGTGGCTCTTGCCGGTCCATTTACAGCATGAAAAAATCGACCAGCATCGAGCGCACTCGATGCGGTCCGACATCACGACCGTGGAAACGATCGCCAGAGGGGCCCGGCCCGCATTGCGACCTTAAATAGGCGCAAACGGCTGCCAAATCAAGAATAAGCTTGGTGAAGATGGCGTGAAGGCACGGGCGGATATCCTGCCCATCCCTTACCTAGCCGCCAATTTCGCGCAGAAGCGCCTGCCCCTCGGCCCCGCCCCATTCCATCGCGCCCACGATGCGCACCACTTCCTTGCCCTGCGCATCATACAGGATCGTGGTCGGCAGAGTGCCGGTGCCATAATGGAAGCCGAGCGCGTTATCCGGATCGAGCCAGGTCTTGAGCGTCATGAGCTTGTGCGCGCTCCAGAAGGGCTGGACGACGCTCTTCTCCTGATCCTGCGAGACAGCGATCACCGCGATTCCCTTGGCCGCCCCGGCGGCGGCGACCTTGTCGAGCGCGGGCAGTTCGGCGACGCAGGGCGCACACCAGGTGGCCCAGAGATTGACCAGTATCGGCTTGCCGTTCGCGATGGCCTTGAGCGTCACCGGCTTGCCGTCGAGCGTCATGAAGCCCTTGTCCGGCATCGACTCGCCCTTGTGGCTGCGATCGACCACATGCTTGAAGGTCTCGCCAGCCTTGCCGGTGGACGGCGCTTCGTCGCTGGTGACTTCATCGGCCGTCACTTCGTCCGGCGCCGCGGCATTGTTGGCCGCCGTGCCGTTGCCCGCGCCTTGCGCACCTTCGGCGGATTGCTTATCGCAGCCGCTCACGGCCAGCGAGAGGCCGACAAGAACGGCAAAGGCAGCAGAAAAGCGCATGGCGGACTCCGACAACAGGGGCGCGAACAGCATGTGGGGCGGACGCTTCGCGGCCGGACCGGCTGCGGTCATGCGTGAGATAAATGCCTCGCTGCCGTTCGACAAGCGCTTGTGGCGGCAGGACATCGCCGGTTCCATCGCGCATGCCAATATGCTGGGCGCGCAAGGTATCCTCAGCGCCGACGAGGCGGCGACGATCATCGCCGGGCTGGAGGCGATCCACGCCGAGTATGAGGCCGGCGACCTGCCGCACGATCTCGACCTCGAAGATATTCACATGGCGACCGAGAGCCGCCTCGCCGACAAGATCGGCCCCGTCGCCGGGCGCCTCCACACCGCCCGTTCGCGCAACGACCAGGTCGCGACCGACTTCCGCCTGTTCGTGCGCGACGCCATGGACGAGGTGGATGCCAGCCTCTACCTGCTCCAGCGCGCCCTCATCGACCGCGCCGCCGAGCATGCCGACAGCGTCATGCCCGGCTTCACCCATCTGCAGAGCGCTCAACCGGTGACCCTCGGTCATCATCTCATGGCCTATCACGAGATGATCGCGCGCGACCGCTCGCGCTTCGCCGATGCGCGTGCGCGGATCAACCTCTCGCCGCTCGGCGCCGCGGCGCTCGCCGGCACCGGCTTCCCGACCGACCGGCACATGACGGCGGCGGCGCTCGGCTTCGACGGTCCGACCCGCAACAGCCTCGACAGCGTCTCCGACCGCGACTTCGCGCTCGATTATCTGATGGCCGCCACCCAGTGCAGCCTGCACCTCTCGCGCCTCGCCGAAGAGTTCGTGATCTGGGCGAGCCAGCCGTTCGGCTTCATCTCGCTGCCCGACGCTTATTCGACCGGCAGCTCGATCATGCCGCAGAAGCGCAATCCGGACGCGGCCGAGCTGGTGCGCGGCCATGCCGGGCGCATCGTGGGCTGCATGACCTCGCTCTGCGTGACGATGAAGGGCTTGCCGCTCGCTTATTCGAAGGACATGCAGGACGACAAGCCGCCGCTCTTCGAGGCGCACGACCTGCTCGGCCTGTCGATCACCGCGATGACAGGCATGGTCGAGACAACGCTCTTCCGCACCGATCGCATGCGCGCGCTCGCCGAGAGCGGCTTCTCGACCGCGACGGACCTGGCCGACTGGCTGGTGCGTGAGGCCAATGTCCCGTTCCGCGAGGCGCATCACATCACCGGCCGCGTGGTGAAGGCGGCAGAGCAGGCGGGCGCCACGCTCGCAGACCTGCCGCTCGACACGTTGCAGGCGATCGACCCACGCATCGACGCGCGCGTCCATGCCGTGCTGACCGTCGATGCCTCGGTGGCGAGCCGGACCAGCTATGGCGGCACGGCCCCCGACCAGGTGCGCGCCCGCATCGCCGAGGCGCGGGCCGCGCTCGATGTGGAGGCCGGGCAATGAGGCGCGCCCTGACGCTCGCCCTGCTGGTCGCGCTCGCCGGCTGCGGATCGACCACCCGTTTGCGGCCGACCGAAGGCATGTCCGCCGTCCCCAAGGCGGCGGCGGCCGACCGAATCGAGACAGCCGCCGAGCTGATGACCCCGTCCACCCAGGCCCAGCCGGACCGGCAGGCCGACCTGCTCACCAGATCGGTCGAACGCCAGGACGATCCCTTCGCGCTGCCGCCCGGGCCGAACAGCGGGCGCGCGGCGCTGCGCGGCGGCGGCGAGGGCCCCTCGTCCGTCCCCAAACCGACCAACACGGCGCAGGACAGGAACGACACGCGCGAGGGCATGCCGCGATCGATCAACCCCGATGACGACCGGCCGGACGACCCGAACGCGCCGCCCCCGAATGCAGCGACACCCACCCCGGCACCGCCGGGCAACAGCGCGCAATAGAAAGCGGCTACCATGGATCATTTCAATTACAGGAACGGCGTGCTCCACGCCGAGGATGTGCCGCTGAGCCTGATCGCCGAGGCGGTCGGCACGCCGGTCTATATCTATTCGCGCGCGACGCTGGAGCGCCATGCGCAGGTGTTCCGGGACGCACTCCGCGGCATCGAACGCAAGCACATCGCCTTCGCGATCAAGGCCAATCCCAACCTCGCCGTGCTGAAGGTGCTGGCGCGGCAGGGCTATGGCGCGGATGTCGTGTCGGGCGGCGAGGTCAAGCGCGCGCTGGCGGCCGGCATGCCGGCGCACGACATCGTCTTCTCCGGCGTCGGCAAGACCCATGCCGAGCTCAAGGCGGCGCTGGAAGACGGTGTCGGCCAGTTCAACATCGAGCTGGAGGAGGAAGGCGCCGTCCTTGGGCAGATCGCCGCGTCAATGGGCAAGCGCGCCGATGCGGTGTTGCGCGTCAATCCGGACGTGGACGCCGGCACCCATGCCAAGATCTCGACTGGCAAGAAGGAGAACAAGTTCGGCGTGCCGATCGACGAGGCGCCCGGCATCTTCGCCCGCCTCTCTGCGCTGCCGGGGCTGAACCTGCGTGGGCTGGCGCTGCATATCGGCAGCCAGATCTTCGATCTCGCGCCGATCGAGGCGGGCTATCGCAAGGTCGGCGAGCTGGTCACGCAGCTCCGCGCTGCAGGTCACGCCATCGACCGCGTCGATCTCGGTGGCGGCCTCGGCGTGCCCTACGAGCGCGACAAGGTGCCGCCGACGCCGGCCGATTACGGCGCGATGGTCGAGCGTGCGACGAAGGGCTGGGACGTCACGCTCTATTTCGAGCCGGGCCGTGTCATCGTCGGCAATGCCGGGGTGCTGCTGACCCGTGTCATCTGGGTGAAGCCCGGCGCGGTCCGCCCCTTCATCATCGTCGACGCGGCGATGAACGATCTCGCCCGGCCCGCCATGTATGATGCCTGGCACGACTTCGAGGCCGTCGCCCCCACCGGCGAGCGGATGATCGCCAATATCGCCGGCCCGGTCTGCGAGAGCGGCGACACCTTCGCCATGGCGCGCGACATCGACGTGGTGAAGAGCGGCGACCTCGCGGTCTTCCGCACCGCCGGCGCCTATGGCGCGACGATGGCGAGCACTTACAACAGCCGCGCGCTGGTGCCCGAAGTGATGGTCGACGGCGACAAGTTCGCCGTGGTCGCCGACCGCATCCTCCCCGAGACCATCCTCGCGGCGGAGCATGTGCCGGCTTTCCTGCAGGATTAGCGCTTGAGCCATCCGGCAGCGCTCGTTCTCGTTTCAGGAAACTGTTAGGAGGCAGACCATGCATAGCCTGCCCCTCTTCCTTACCCTGGCCGGTCGACCAGTGATCCTGATCGGCACCGGCGAGGCAGCGGACGCCAAGCGCCGCCTGATCGCGCGCGCGGGCGCCATGCCGGTCGGCGAGGACAATGGCGAAGCGCGCATTGCCTTCGTCGCGCTGGATGACGAGGCCGAGGCCGCAGCCGTCGCCGCACGGCTCAAGGCGCGCGGGCTGCTCATCAACGTCGTCGACCGCCCGGCCCTGTGCGACTTCACGACCCCGGCGATCGTCGATCGCGATCCGGTGCTTGTCGCCATCGCCACCGGCGGCATGTCGGCGGGCCTCGCCGCCGCGCTGCGCCAGCGGCTCGAGAATCTGCTGCCTGCCCGGCTCGGCGACCTCGCGACGGCGCTCCACGCCGCGCGGAGCGAAATGCGCGCGATCTGGCCAGATCCCGCCGAGCGGCGCCACATGCTCGCTCGCGCGCTGGCGCCGGAAGGTGTGCTCGATCCGCTCGGCGCCGATCCAGATGTCGGCTTCTGGCTCGATGAGCCCGGCGACGGATTGGCCGCGGAAACGCAGATCATTCACCTGCGCTCGGCCGATCCGGATGACCTCACCCTGCGCGAGGCGCGGTCGCTCGGCCTTGCCGACCGCATCGTCCATGACGGCCGCGTGCCGGACGCCATCCTCGCCCGCGCCCGCGCCGACGCCGCGCGGATCGTCCTGCCTGTGGATGCGACAGTTCCCGGCGCGCCGGGCCTCACCGTCATCCTGCGAATTACACCGATGTAATTGGAATCGCCGGCAGCGCTTCGCCTAGCCTTTCAGAGCCAGGCCCCGCCAAGAAACGGACGATCCATGCCCAAAACCATTGCCATCGACGAGCTGCCCTTGCTTGACGACGAAGCCGCCCTATTCAACGCAGCGGTCGACATGGCCAGCCTGCAGGGCGGCGAGACCTATGTCATCATCGCCATAATCACCGGCTGACGGGCGTGGCGACGGCGCCGGGCAAACCCCGACATGCCCGCCAGCGGATGCTCGATGCCGTTGCCGAAGCAGCGGCCGCGTCGCACGTTGACGAGGCGGCCGAATGCCTCGCGCCACTTTTTGCGGACATTGACTGGCTCTTCGCGCTTGCCACGCACTGGATCGCGCCGATGCGGGGCGATCCTGCGGCACTGCCGACCCAATCGGCCGTGCGGAGCAGTGGTTCGATCCTGAGCATGACCCTTGCCGCCCAGCCACCGGTGCGCCTGGCGCTGGGATTGATCGAGGGGGCGGCCGAGCGCGGGGACGATGGCGAACGGATCGTCGGCCAGCCGCATATCAGCTTCTCCGGCGCGCGCGGTCTCTACCGGCTCCTGTCGCCGACGCCGGTCGAGGCGATGCTGGGCAAGCATGACGGGGACCGCCTGCACACGCGGGCGATCTCGCTCCTGCCCGGCCAGTGGCTGTCGCTCGACGAGCGCCACGAAACCCTGCGCATCGAGCCGCAGGATCGCCCCGTCCTGATGCTCCATGGCCGCATCGACCGCCGCCCGGCGCCCCCCATACGCAGGCTCGCGCTCGACGATGGCCGCCCGCTCGGTACCGTGCAGGGCGACGACGGCTTCGCCCGGGCCGGCATGCTCATGTCCGTCCTGCGCGCCGCCGGCACGCGCGAGGCCATACCCGTGCTGATCGGCATGCTCGATCGCCCCTCCGGCCGTGAGCGCTGGACGGTGATGCGCGAGTTGCTCGCGCTCGATGCCATCGCGGCCTGGCCCTATCTCGCCCGCATGGCGGCGCACGACCCCGACGAGGGCGTCCGCCATGCCGCGCAGGCCGTGCTGGCGCGGCATGGCTCCATCGGAGAGGCGGCCTGATGCCTCTCCTGCTCGCTCACGAGACCGATCAGGTCGCCGATGTGGCCGACCTCGCCGATGCGTGCCGCTCCCCGGCCTTCGATGGCGGCAGCACAGATGGCCTGCTCGCGGTCGCACCCGTCCTGCGCGCGCTCGGCAACAATCGGGAGTTCCTCCCGGCCCTCGCACTGGATGCACTCAAGGAGAATTGCCGCACTCAGCTCGCCACCAACACCTATTCGGCGCAGGTCATCCTGTTGCATCCGCCCGAGGGCAATTTCTTCCTGCGCGCCAATATCTGGCCGAGCGCGGGCGAGCCCTGCCTGCGCACCAGCGGCGCGGCGAGTTTCTTCTATGACTTCCCGCACGATCACGCCTTCGACTTCCTGACGATCGGCCATCTCGGCCCAGGTTACTGGTCCGACTATTACGAGGTCGAGCCGGAGAGCATCCTGGGCCTGCCGGGCGAGCCGGTCGACCTGCGCTTCGTCGAGCGCAGCCAGCTCTCGCCGGACAAGATGCTGCTCTACCGGGCCAATCGCGATATTCACGATCAGCTTCCGCCCGAAAGCCTGTCAGTCTCGATCAACGTCATGACCCTGACGGAGGCGCAGTGTGCGCGCAGGCAATATCATTTCGATGTCGAAGGCGGCCGCATCATCCGCGACATGACGGCGACCAGCGCCCAGCTGCTGCTGCGCCTGTGCGTGCAGTTCGACAGCGATGAGCTTGGTGGCAATGGCCGCGACCTCGCCGAAAGCTTCATGCGCGGCCACGACGACCCCCGCATCCGCCTCGCCGCGTGGAGCGCGATCGACGCGGCGACCGACGACCACGAGGCGCGCCTCGCGCATGCCGAGACAGCGCTGCGCAGCACCTGTCCGCATCTGCGCCGGGCTGGCACGCGGTCGCTCGACCTGCTCCGATCCGGATCAATCCCATCTCCCGCGCGGGCGCGGATCGCCTAGTCTCGCTCGACTCAGCGCGCGCCATTCGGGGGGACAGTGCAGCGCATCGATCTTTGGCTCTGTGAGGAAGGTGACCGGCGGGACGCTTGCCTGAGCGCCCTCGTCCAGGCGCTGCGCAATGCCCATGTCCAGCCGGTGCTGGCCGTCCTGCCGCGCGGTCCGGCGGGCCTGCCGCGCCACGCCCTGATCTGGCAATGGCAGGATGATTCCATCGATCGAGCCAGCGCCCTCAGCCTCGGCGCTCTCGATGGCATCGGCCCCTGGATGCCGACGCACGAGGCACTGGCGCGCTGCCTGCGCTTCGTCGCGATCGTCACCAGCCTGCGGCAGGGTCCGGAGACGCAGATGCAGCTGGGTGAGCTGGAGATCGACCTGATCGAGCGCGAGGCGCGGCGGCAGGGGCGCACGCTCGGCCTGCTTCAGCGCGAGTTCGAGCTGCTGAACTATCTCGCCACCTGCCCGGACCAGCCTCATTCGCGCGAGGCGCTGCTGCGCGCGGTCTGGCGGCTCGGCTTCGATCCCGGCACCAATGTCGTGGAAGTTCACGTCTCGCGACTGCGCGCCAGGCTCGATCGCGGCTTCGCCTGGCCGATGCTGCGCACGGTGCGCGGCGCGGGTTATGCGCTGGTGACCGGCGCTCTGGCGTGAGGCCCAAAGCAAGGGGGCGCGTTGCCGGGACCAGTCGGCAACGCGCCCCTCACATCGCTTCGTCCTGGATCAGGCGAAGGCGACGGTCGTCTTGCGACGACGCATGCTGGCACCGACGAGGGCGAGACCGCCGATCATCAGCGCCCAGGTTGCCGGCTCGGGAACAGCAGCCGGCGTCGAGAGGTTGTCCCAGTAGATGTCGTAGCTCGCGACGCCCTGCGTGTTGTGACCCTGCAGCATGACGTTGACGAGCGAGGTGGCGCCATAGGCGTCGACCGACGCGCTGAGATTGCCGACCTTATAGTCGACATTGCTGCCGTTGATCGCGAAGCTCAGCGAGTACCATGAGTCATAGTTGACGGCACCGGCCAGATTGACCCAGCCATTCCCCGAGTCCCACACGCGGAAACCGCCCTGGTTGAACTCGATGATCGGATAGATCGGGTCCGATCCGTTGCCGGTTGCCCAGAAGCTCGCCATGCGTGCATTGGTCGTCGACCAGGCTTGGGGCACATAGAGCTGGATGCTGGCCGACGTCGTGTTGACGTCATATTTGCGGCCTTGGGTATTGTAGAATTCGCTCGCCTGGAGATCGGCCGAGCTGATCGTCTGCTTGAGGCGATTGTCACCATCGAAGACAACCGGCGAAACGAACCCGTTGGGCGCGTAACGGTCGGTGTACCAGGCGCCGGCGGCCTGAGTCGGGCTCAGGGTAACGGCATTGTCGAACATCTCGACGGCCGACAGGGCCGGCGAAGCAAAGAAGGTCAGAGCGCTGACGGCGCCCAGCATATGAAGACGAATAGTCATGGCAAACTCCCACTGCTCTGCGGTAGCGGTTCGACCTCCTCCACCAGAAGATCGCAACGCACTCCACGCAAACGATATTAACGGACGTTATAGTCGATTAAACCTTCGTTTACCGTATATCATGGTTAATATTCGTGCCGCTTCGGAACGATGCCGTCACGATATTGTCACTTGTCCTGCGCCGCGCGGACCCTTGCTTCCGGGTCGGAAAGGCGACATTCACGAGCGCCATGACTCGCCCCGTCTCCATCGCCCTCGACGCGCGCGCCAGCCTTGGCGAAGGGCCGCGCTGGCATGGCGGAGAGCAGCGCCTCTACTGGGTCGACATCGATGCCCGCGAATTGCACCGCTTCGATCCCGCGACCGGCACTGATGAGGTGCGGCGGTTCGACCAGCCGGTGGCCTGCTTCGCCTTCCGCAAGGCCGGCGGCCTCATTCTGGCGATGAAGGACGGGCTGGCGCTGCTGGAAGACTGGGACGGCACGCCTGTGCCCTTCGGCAACCAGATCTTCGCCGGCAAGTGCGACATCCGCTTCAACGACGGGCGCACCGATCCGGCCGGCCGCTTCTGGGTCGGCAGCGTCAACATGACCAAGAGCGCGCGCGACGCCGCACTCTACCGCGTCGACCCGGATGGCACGATCAGCTGGGTCGAGGGCGACATGCTGACCTGCAACGGCGCCGCCTTCAATGCCGAGGGCACCGTCTTCCGCCACGCCGACACGCCGAGCCATGCGCTGCGCGGCTATGACGTCGATCCGGTCGCCGGAACGCTCTCCGGGCGCCGCATCGTCCACCAGTTCGAGCAGGGCAAGGGCCGCCCCGACGGCGGGTCGTTCGATGCCGAGGGCTGCTACTGGAGCGCCTTGTTCGATGGCGGCCGCGTCGTGCGCCTGTCCCCTGAGGGCGAAATTCTCCAGACCGTTACGCTGCCGGCCAGCCGGCCGACGATGATCGCGTTCGGCGGGGCCGACCTGCGCACCGCCTATGTCACGACCGCACGCAGCGGGCTGTCCGATGCCGATCTTGCCGCGCAGCCGCATGCCGGCGCGCTCTTCTCCTTCCCGGTCGCGGTGCCGGGCCTGCCCGAGCCACCCTTCGCCGGCTGAGCGCTCAGGCGTGGCAGGCTGTGGTGCTGAACCGGCTGACGAACAAAGGGCGGTTGGCCGTCTCCGTCATCTGCGCGAGCGGCAGCGCGGTCTCGCAGCGGGCGCATTGCGCGCTGGTGCGGCCGACGAACCAGTGGGTTCCCTCGCAGCCGGGGCAATGGTTCACATGGCCCTCATGATAGAGCAATACATAGCCGGCGGCGAACGATGTCATGTCGGGTAGATGGGTCACGTCTCTTCCCCTTCCACACGTCGCAACGAGCGAGATTCCCGCAGGTTCCCCCACCCGTCGCACGGCATTGCACCCCTCCGGTGAATGATATAAATATGATATCATGATTTTTCGGGAGGCTTGATATGAACACCGCCAATTCCGTCAGCGACTCGGCGCCACGCGGCCCCGCACTCACCGCGTCGCAGGAATATGAAGCCGCAACGATGAGCGGCTATCCGATGCTGATCGTGCTGCTGCTCGCCATCGCCGCGATCATCTATGGCCTCACGCTGGTGCCGGACCGGCCCGAGATCGGCATCATCCCGATCATCGGGGGCGCCCTGCTGGCGGCCTTCACGGTCGCGGGCTTCTATCTGCTCTCGCCCAATCAGGCGGCGGCGATCCAGCTCTTCGGCACCTACAAGGGCACGGACCGCAGCGCCGGCCTGCGCTGGCTGCTGCCCTGGCTCACCCGCAAGAAAATCTCGGTGCGCATCCACAATGTGACCTCGGACACGATCAAGGTGAACGATCTGCGCGGCAACCCGATCGAGGTGGCCACCAACGTCGTGTGGCGCGTGACCGACACGGCGCGGGCGCTGTTCGATGTCGAGAATTATCAGGAGTTCGTCGACATCCAGATCGAGAGCGCGATCCGCGTCATTGCCTCGCGCTATCCCTATGACGACATCGAGCATCATGAGGTGACCCTGCGCGGCGACGCGGCCGAAGTCAGCGAGCAGCTCGAGAACCAGCTGCAGGACCGGGTGACGCGCGCCGGCGTGATCATCGACGAGTGTCGCCTCACCCATCTGGCTTATGCGCCCGAGATCGCCCAGGCGATGCTGCGCCGTCAGCAGGCAGAAGCGGTCATCTCCGCGCGCTCGAAGCTGGTGCAGGGCGCCGTCGGCATGGTCGAGATGGCGCTGACCATGCTTTCCGAGAAGGGAGTCGTGGAGCTGGACGACGAGCGCAAGGCGGCGATGGTCTCCAACCTCATGGTCGTGCTCTGCTCCGAGCGGGACACGCAGCCGGTCGTCAATGCCGGCTCGCTCTATCAATAGGAGCGGAGGACCACGGGACGGTGAGCGAGGCCAAAAAGCCCTTCGCGCTGCGGGTCGACCGGGCCCTCTTCGATGCGCTGCAGCGCTGCGCGGCCGGCGAGCTGCGCAGCGTCAACGCGCAGATCGAGCTGATGCTGCGCGAGGGGCTGGCGAAGCGCGGCGTCAGGCTCGCCCCGCCCGAAGCGCGCAAGCGGGGACGCCCGCCGAAGGACGATCTATGAAGGCATGTAACGTCTGGGGCGTTCTGCCGCGCGGACTCTTGAACCGAAGCCCGAAACATGCGCGAATCCGGCCCAATGACCCCCATGAGGAGAGCATCTTTATGATCCGCACCTTCGTCACCGCCGCTTCGCTCGCCGCCCTCGCTGCCGCCGGTCCCGCCGCCGCCATCGGCACGCAGGCGACGCAGCAGGCCCAGCCCCAGACGAGCAGCGGCAATGCCCCAGTCCTCGCCGCACAGGATGGCGGCTATGGCCAGGCCCGCTCCAACGATCGCGGCTTCCTCGGCGGCATTCTCGGTTGCTCGGCGGAGGGCAACAAGCAGGGCATCGCGGCGGCGATCGGCGGCGTCGCGGGCGGCCTGCTCGGCAATCGCATCGCCGGATCGGGCAGCCGCACGCTCGGCACGCTGATCGGCGGCGCGCTCGGTGCGGCGGCGGGCTCGGCGGTCGGCTGCAAGCTGCAGCGCAATGACCGCGACAAGGCCGAGCGCGCAGCGCAGGCCGCGCTCGACACCGGCACGAGCCAGAGCTGGCGCAACGAGGAGACCGGTGCATCCGGCCGCGTCGACGTCGTCAACGGCACGAGCGACGGCGCCGGCCTCGGCAATCTGCGCTTCGCCTCGGGCGTCGAGCCGGCCGGCAATTATGTGAAGATCGGCGAGAGCTACACGACCAGCAGCAGCGTCAATCTGCGCGGCGCCCCGAGCACCAGCGCCGCCGTGCGCGCGACGCTGCCTGCCGGCCAGCGCGTCTGGGTGCCGGCACAGGTCAAGGGCCAGCCCTGGATGCTGGTCTCCGAGAATGGCGTGGGCCAGGGCTATGTCTCGGCCGCCCTGCTCAAGCGCTCGACGCTGGTCGCCGCCAACAGCTGCAAGATGGTGACCCAGAGCGTCAGCGTGCCGGGCGAAGCCGAGCAGGCCGAGACCTATCAGGCCTGCAAGGGCAACGACGGCCAGTGGACGATGACCAGGGTCTAGATACTCACTCCTCGTCATCCCAGCGGAAGCTGGGATCTCGTGCGGACCAGATCCCAGCTTTCGCTGGGATGACGAGGGGAGGAAAACGGAAGGAAGAAAAGCGCATGCTGCACAAACTCTTCGAGGAAGGCGCCTGGTTCGCGCCAAAGCGCTATGGCCTCGGCGCCGGCCTGCCCATCGCCTGGCAGGGCTGGGTGCTGATGCTGTCCTTTCTCCTGTTGTTGCCCGGCATCATGCTGCTCGGCATCTCGCTCGCGCCCTTGCATCCGGCGCAGGCGATGCTGTTCTTCGCGCTCGCCGTCGCCGCCACCCTACTCTTCGTGCGCATATGCCAGCGCAAGACGCGCGGCGGCTGGCGCTGGCGTTGGGGTGGCAAGGAGTAGGGCTGATCGCCGAATATCGATTCACCCCAGCGCTTCTATCCCCCCAAGCGGGGCGACAATACGGCGCGCAGCGGTATCAGCCAGAAGAGAAGATCAGGATCGAACCCTTGCCCGGCTGCCTTGAAGACAAACAAAGTGGCGATCTGCTGCGCGAACAACAGCGGCGGGGCAAGAAGCAGATAGGCAAGCGGGCCGATTGGATTGCGCATCGAAAAGCGGCTCACCGGCTCAGACTCCTGCTTGCGGTTGCAGCGCGTGTTGCCCGTGGAGTTTCCACACGCGGCGCACGCCGAAGCGCGTCGACGCGCTGTAAATCCTCAGGCAGCATGATCTTCCATGCCAGGCCCACCGAGGCGAGCAGCCGGATGAAGATGTAGCCCCAATCGCTCTGACCGGGATAGAGGCCGATGCGCGCCGAGCCCGGGAAGGCATGATGGTTGTTGTGCCAGGCCTCGCCCATGGTCGGAATCGCGGCCCAGGGCACGTCATGAGCCTGTACGCCGGCATCTTTGACCAGCCAGTTCTGCGGGCCACGCCGGTGGGCAAGATGCCCGACGAACCAGTGCCCTGTCACGCTGGCGCTGACCCGCACGCACACGCCCCACACGACCCATGACCAGCCCCCGCCGAGAAACAGCAGCGCGGCGATGGGCAACTGCTGCGCCATCCAGGTCGCTTCGAGAAAGCGGTAGAAAGGATCGCGGCCCGCGCGGCCGAGATCGAAGTGCGGCGGATGGGCAAGCGCCAGCCGGCAATGCATCTGCCACCAGGCATCGATCAGCATGGGGCGGCGATGCGCGAGATAGTCGTGACAACCGGCCTGTCGCTGCGCCCAGTCGCGCAGATCATGGGCGCGGATCATCCAGAACGGCCCGCTTATCCTGACGCAGGTGCCGATCCACACCAGCACCCGCTCGAGCCACAGGGGGCAATCGAAACTGCGATGTATGAGCCGGCGATGGAAGCCCACGCTATGCCCGAGCAGCAGCGACGCCCCGGTGAGCAGCAGAAAGACGAGGAACGCGCTCGGGCTGAACAGCAGCGGAGCCACAAGCAGCGAGACGGCGAGCATGCTGCCATTCCAGAGCGAATGGACCGCTTCCCAGCGCACGACGCCCTCGACGGGACTGCATCCCGCTGTCTCGACCAGGCTGTTGACCTGGCATCGATCCTGCGCTTCCCTCATGACTCGACTCCTCAAGCTATTTAGCTAATTTCTTAAATAATGCGTTGCCCTTGTCAAGTGGTTAGCTTATTCCTTAAATACCAACCCATGCAGAAGATTTTCGAAGCCCTGTCCTCCTCGCCGCGCCGGAAGATTCTCGCCTATCTGGCGCATACCGAGCTGAATGCGGGCGAGATCGCCTCGCGATTCGCCATGTCCAAGCCTGCTGTCTCGCAGCATCTCGCGATTCTCGAAAATGCCGGGCTCATCGAGAGCGATAAACGCGGACAATTTATCTACTACCGGCTCATGCCGGACAATCTGACCAACACGCTCAACGCCTATGTCCAGGAGGTCTGCCCGGTCTCCCGCCCGCTCAAGGCGGAAAGCGCAAACATCGCCAGGAAACGCAAGGCGTCGCCAAAGGCCGACCCCGAGTCCTGACTATCGCGCTCCCGTACCGACCCCAACTCCACCCTCGCCTCCGCTCCCTCGCGTCGCTATAAGCCCGCCATGACGCCTCTCCCGCGGAGCCCAAATGTCCGAGCATAATCCCGGCCTGCGCCCCTGGCGCGACATTGCGCGGCGCGACTGCCGCCAGATCATGGTCGGCAACGTGCCCGTCGGCGGCGGCGCGCCGATCACCGTGCAGACCATGACCAACACGCCGACCTCGGACGCGCGCGCGACGATCGACCAGATCCGCCGCTGCGAGGAGGCCGGCGTCGACCTCATCCGCGTTTCCTGCCCGGACGTCGAGTCGACCGCCGCGCTCAAGCAGATTGTCCGCGCCGCGAAGGTGCCGATCATCGCGGACATTCATTTCCACTATAAGCGCGCCCTGGAGGCTGCCGACGCCGGCGCCGCCTGCCTGCGCATCAATCCCGGCAACATCGGCTCGGCGGCGCGCGTGAAGGAAGTGGTCGACGCCGCCAAGGCCAATGGCTGCGCGATCCGCATCGGCGTCAATGGCGGCTCCCTCGAGAAGGACCTGCTCGAGAAATATGGCGAGCCCTGCCCCGAGGCTTTGGTCGAGTCCGCGCTCGACCATATCAAGCTGCTGCAGGATCAGGATTTCCACGAATACAAAGTCGCGGTGAAGGCCAGCGACGTGTTCCTCGCCGTCGCCGCCTATATGCAACTCGCCGACGCGGTCGATTGCCCCCTGCATCTCGGCATCACCGAGGCGGGCGGCCTGATCGGCGGCACGGTCAAGAGCGCGATCGGCATCGGCAATCTGCTCTGGGCCGGCATCGGCGACACGATCCGCGTTTCGCTCTCCGCCGAGCCGGAGGAGGAAGTCCGCGTCGGCTACGAGATATTGAAGTCGCTCGGCATCCGCACCCGCGGCGTGCGCGTCGTCTCCTGCCCGAGTTGCGCGCGTCAGGGCTTCGACGTCATCCGCACCGTCGAGGCGCTGGAAACCCGCCTCCAGCATATCAACACGCCCATCTCGCTCTCCGTGCTCGGCTGTGTCGTCAATGGCCCGGGGGAGGCGCGCGAGACCGACATCGGCATCACCGGCGGCGGCAACGGCAAGCATATGGTCTATCTGTCCGGCGTCACCGATCACCACATCCAGGACGAGACGATGATCGACCATATCGTCAGCCTCGTCGAAGCCAAGGCCGCCGAGATTGAGGCTGCCAAGCTGGAAGCCGAAGGCACCGACGCCGGCAAGGCGACGGCGGTCGCGGCGGAGTGAAGCGCACACTCGTCGTTGCTGCCATGGCGAGTTTGACAGGTTGTAGCGATGGCGCGCATCAACCCAAGACCATCTTACCCTATTGCGACTCGGCGGGTCATGTGGGCGTCCAGATTGACGGACAGCGCTATGAACCGCTCGATGACCCGGCCACACTCAAGCGGCTGAACGCAAAACTCGGCTCGCTCGATACGCCGCTCCATGTGCAGGCCGACACGCGATCGGACCTTCCCTATCGATGCATCGGCGGCACGATTTTCACGCTGCAGAGAATGGGCTATCGCAGGATCGGCTTCATCGCGGAACTGCGCCCTGGAAACGAGCGATGAGCGGCGGCGGGAATATTGTAGTGGCGGGACGGGATGCCAAATCACCGGTAACGAAGCGTGCTCACGGCGCCGTCGCGACTGGGGCCGCGGCGACGGGCGCATCGGCCACCGGAATGACCCTGCTCGGCGCCGCGGCGCTGGGCGCGCTCGCCATGGGCGCCGTCGCCTTGGGCGCGCTCGCCATCGGACGGCTCTCGATCGGCTCCGCGCGGATCCGCCGGCTGCGGATCGATCGGCTGGAGGTGGGGAAGATCGCTCGTCTCGACGAGGAGGCCGAATCGTCCGAGGCGCCCTGAGATCAAGCCGCGCCATGGGACAAATATCCCATGTCCTATTTCATCGCGCCGAGCTAAGAAGCTTCGACGCAAGCCGATGAAATAGCGAGACTTTTATCAATGACTATTGCGCATATGTGCGAGGTTGAAGAAGTTTCGACCGGCGGGCACGCATTTGCCCTATCTTTCCGGGACTTGGCGCCCCTGCGCGCGCGGCCCGGCCCGAAATCCGCGTCATGACTCGCACCGGAAACCGCATCGTGTGTGCTTCAATGCACACTCCATTACCGAAAGGCGCCCCATGCTGACTGATCGCCGCACCCTGTTGGCCGCCGGACTCGCCCTTGCCGGCACCCCGATCGCGGGACTGGCGACCACGAGGGCCATGCCCAATGTCGAGGCCGATCTCGCCGCGCTGGAGACAGCGTCGGGCGGGCGGCTCGGCGTTGCGGTGCTGGACAGCAGGACCGGCATGATCACCGGCGCCCGGCTGAACGAGCGCTTCGCCATGTGCTCAACCTTCAAGCTGACGCTCGCCGCCGCGATCCTCGCGCGGATCGATGCGGGAGAGATCGCCGCGGACGCGACGCTCCCGATCGCCAAGAGCGACCCGGTCGGTCATTCGCCGGTGCTGCGCGGCGCGCTCGACGCCGGCAAGACCAGCCTGCCAATCCTCGCGCTCGTCGAGGCCGCACAGACCCAGAGCGACAATGGCGCGGCCAACATCCTCCTGCGCAAGATCGGCGGACCGGCGGCGTTGACCGATTTCTGGCGCGCGATCGGCGACGATGTCTCGCGCCTCGACCGCAACGAGCCCGCTCTCAACACCAGCCATGACGGCGACCCGCGCGACACGACTACGCCGGCCGCGATGGCCAATGCGATGCGCACGATGCTGACGCGCCCGGCGCTGCTGGCCGCCTCCCGCGGGCGCCTGATCGACTGGATGGTGGGCACGCAGACCGGCCTCAAGCGCCTGCGCGGTGGATTCCCCGCCGGCTGGCGCGCGGGCGACAAGTCCGGCACCAATCCCGGCGACGGCAGCTATGCCGGGAAGGTCAACGATCTCGCCATTGTCTGGCGCCCGGACCGCGCCGAGCCCTTCCTGATCGCCGCCTTCCTCGAAACCAGGGCACGCGGCGGCGATACAAGGCCGGAGGACGAAGCCGTGTTGGCGCAGGCGGGCAGGATCGCAGCGGGCTGGATCAGCGCGCTGCCCTGATGGCGGATTGTCACCTCGTCATCCCGCGAAAGCTGGGATCTCATCCGAGCCTGCACTTCCCTACCGCCAGAGACCCCAGCGTCCGCTGGGGTGACGGGAGGCGAGCGCGGGGTCGCGAAAGAGGCGCAGGTGCGCCCTCCCCTCACGCCTCCGCCGTCTTGCGATGCTCCTCGACGGCGCCGGGCACCACCTGCGCCATGAGGTGCTTCAAATCGACGGCCTTGTTGTACAGCCGCAGCGCATCATACCGGCCCTCGCGCAGCTTGTTGACGAAGTCGGCATTGGCGATCTGCATACGCCCGACGCCGACCATGTCGAACTCGCCGCCGTTGAAGCGCCGCATCAGGTCGCCGAGATCGGCGGCGATGCGCAGGCCCGGGTCCTCACCGTCGAACAGATCGGCGAAGATGTCGGTCGAGAGTCCGATGCTGCCGATCGTCATCACCGGCAGGTCGGTGAGCTTCTTGGCCCAGCCGGCAATGCCGAGATCCGGGTCGCGCTCGGGCCACTCGGGCTTGCCGAAGCGCCGCGAGGAAACGTTGAGCATCGATACGCCGGCGGCCCGTGCCAGTGCGCCGAACTCGGCCAGTTCCTCGGGCGTGCGGAACACCCGGGCGCCATAATCGACTTCCTTGAACTGCGAGAAGCGCAGCGAGACAAGGAAGTCCGGCCCCACAGCCTGCCGGATCGCGGCGGCCACGGCGAGTGGATAGCGCGCCCGGTCGGCGATCGCCTCGCCGCCATAGCCATCGTCGCGGACATTGGTCTCGGCCCACAGGAACTGGTCCATGAGGTAGCCATGCGCGCAATGCAGCTCGATCCCGTCCGCGCCGATCGCCCTGGCATCCTCGGCGGCACGCACGAAGGTCGCGGCAAGGTCGTCCATCTCGTCGCGGGTCATCGCCCGCCCCCCTTCGCGATCCGCCTGGATCAGGCCGGAGGGGCTCAGCGTCGGCGCATCGGCGTGCGGAAAGCCCTCGATCGGGCGGCGCTGCCCGCCCGGATGCCAGAGCTGCACTGCGAAGGCCGCTCCGGCGCCTTTCACGGCATCGCTGAGCTGCGCCCAGCGCCCGCGCGTCTCGCCGTTCATCACGCAGAAGGCCCCCTGCCAGTAGCCGCTCGGATGATCGGGCGCGCAGCTTTCCGAGAAGATGAGGCCGCAGCCACCCTCCGCCCGGCCGCGCAGATAACCGATCGTGCGCAGCGACGGCCCGCAATTCTCCGTGAAGCCGATCTGCATCGCCGGCATGACGAAGCGATTGCGCAAGGTGACGTTGCCCAGCGCCAGCGGCTTGAACAGCGGCGAAAGATCGGGATCAGTCATGGCCTCTCCTGTATGTCGACGCGACTATGGCAGCGACGGGGTGGCCGAACAATGGTCTCGCATCGCCGCACGCCCTCTCCTAGGAGAGCCGGGATGACCTCGCCGCGCGCCTCCACCTTGCTCCCCTTTGCGGTCGCCTGCCTCGGCGTTGCGATCTTCTCGGTCATGGATGCGATCATGAAGGGCCTGTCGATCGCGATCGGCCCTTATAACGCACTGCTCTGGCGCACGCTCACAGGCGCGGTCATGCTGGCTCCCGCCTTTCTCGCCGCCGTCGGGCGCGTGCCTGACCGGCGCATCCTGGCGCTGCATGTCAGCCGCAGCCTGGCTGGCGGCCTGTCGGTGCTGCTCTTCTTCTGGGGCCTGGTGCGCGTGCCACTCGCGCAGGGCATCGCGCTTTCTTTCGTCGCACCGCTGGTCGCGCTCGGCCTCGCCGCCCTGTTCCTCAAGGAGCGCGTGGGCCGGCGCGCCGTCGCGGGATCGCTGGTCGCCTTTGCCGGCGTGCTCGTCATCCTCGCCGGCCAGTCCGGCGCGCAGGGCAAGGGCGGCACGATCGGCGGCGCTGTCGCCATCCTGATCGCCTCGATATTCTGGGCCATCAGCCTGGTGATCGGCCGGCGCCAGTCGATGGCGGCGAGCCCCATCGAGGTCGCCTTCGCCTTCAATCTGGTCGCCGCCTGTTTCTATGGCACGGCGGCGCCCTGGCTCGCGACCGTGCCCGATGTCGCGCACTGGCCGACCATTCTGCTCGCCTCGGTCGTCGGCACCAGCGCGATCATGCTGCTCGCCTGGTCCTATGCGCGGGCCGAGGCCCAGCGGCTGGTCGTGGTCGAATATACCGCTTTCATCTGGGCCTCGCTGCTCGGCTGGTGGCTGTTCGGCGAGCATGTCCTGCCCGCCACCGTCGCGGGCGCAGCGATGATCGTTGCCGGCTGCCTCTGGGCCGCGCGCCAGCAGCCGGGCCGCCCACATCCCAACATCGAACCGGAGGCGGCATGACCACCCTTTCGGTCCGCGCCGCCGTGCCGGACGACATCGACCTCATCCTCGGCTTCATCCGCGCACTCGCCGATTATGAGCAACTGTCCCATGAAGCGCGCGCCGACCGTGATGTGCTCGCCCGCCACCTGTTCGGCGAGCGGCCGATGGCGGAGGTGCTGGTCGCCGAGCTTGCCGGCGCTCCTGTGGGCTTCGCCCTGTTCTTTCACAATTTCTCGACCTTCGAGGGGCGACCCGGCATCTATCTGGAGGATCTGTTCGTGGCGCCCGAGGCGCGCGGCGCCGGCGCGGGCAAGGCGCTGCTGGTCCGGCTGGCACAGCTCGCGATCGAACGCGACTGCGCCCGGCTCGAATGGGCGGTACTTGACTGGAACCAGCCTGCGATCGATTTCTATCACGCGCTCGGCGCCCGCTCGATGGAAGACTGGACAGTCAACCGCGTCGATGGCGAGGCGTTGACCAGATTGGCGAGCGGAGGACCCAATGGCGGATGACGGGCTGATCGACTGGCTGGCCGAAGAGCTCGCGCCGCTTGGCACGCTCTCGCATCGCGCGATGATGGGCGGCCGGACACTGTATCTCGACGGCACCGTGTTCGCGATTCTCGACGACGGCGAGCTGTGGCTCAAGGCCGATGCGATGAGCGACGCGATCTGGGACGAGGCCGGCTGCCCGCGCTTCACCTACCAGATGGGCGAGGGTCGCTCCGGTTCGATGAACTATCGCCGCGCGCCGGCCGAGACCTATGACGACGGCGAGGCGCTAAGGGAATGGGCGAAGCTGGCGCTGGAAGCCGGGCTGCGGGGTCCCGTGAAGAAGAAGGCGAGCAAGGCATGATCTCCCTCGCTTGACTCATTCATCACGATTTGGTTATGGATCAATCCATAGCCGATGAGTTATGAATCATGATGGAAAATGCGCAGGACATGCTCTTTCGAACGCTTGCCGACCCCACCCGGCGCGCGCTGTTCGAGCGCCTGTGCCGCGAGGGCGAGCAGACCGTCGGCGCGCTGACGGCGGGTGCGGGCGTCTCGCAGCCGGCGGTCTCCAAGCATCTTGGCCTGCTCAAGCGCGCCGGGCTGGTGAACGACCGGCAGGAGGGCCGTCAGACCCATTACAGCGCGCAGATTCGCGCGCTCGCCCCACTGGTCGACTGGACGAAGGATATGTCCAGCTTCTGGGACGGCCGGATCGACCAGCTCGAGGATCTGCTGAAAAGGATGGATCAATGACCAATACCTCCACGGACCTGCGCTCAGTGATCGTCGAGCGGGACTTCGCCTATCCGCCCGAGAAGATCTGGCGGGCGCTGACCCTGCCGCACTTCATCGAGGAATGACTCATGAACCGTGGCGACTGGGGCAGCGTCGATTGCCAGGTGATGGAAATCGAGCCGAACAAGACCCTCTCCTATCGCTGGGATGCGATGGGCCTTGAGAGCATCGTGACCTGGACGCTCACGCCGACCGCGACCGGCACGCATCTGCGCATGGAGCAGCGGGGCTTCCGGCCGGATCAGGAACAGGCTTATCAGGGTGCCAGATATGGCTGGGCGCAGTTCTTCGCCAAGCTCGAGACGATCGTGGCGGGCATGGCGTGATGGATGATGTCGCGTAGCCGACTCCGCGCGCCAGGCACCGGGCGAACGAATGGGCGCATCCGGGCGCTGGCGAGTCTCACTATGGTTAATCAGATGACGGGCGTGGCAGTCCCGGGACGCGGAGACAGAGGGAAAAGATGAGCAAGACGGAAACCGAAACGGCGGCGGAAAAGTCCCCGTCCGAGCTGATCGACGAACGGATCGCCGCCCTTGGCGACTGGCGGGGCGAGATGCTCGCGAGGCTGCGCGCGCTCATCCGGCAAGCCGAGCCTGAGGTGGTCGAGGAATGGAAATGGCGCGGGGTGCCGGTCTGGTATCGCGACGGCATGATCTGCACCGGCGAGACCTACAAGGCGGTCGTCAAGCTGACTTTCGCCAAGGGCGCGACACTGGACGATCCCAGCAAGCTGTTCAATTCCAGCTTGGATGGCAATGTCCGCCGCGCGATTGATTTCCATGAAGGCGATGCGGTGGACGAGGAAGCCCTGACAGCGCTCGTCCAGGCCGCCGTCGCCCTCAATCGGTCGAAGACGAAGCGCCGATAAGGCTGCGTCGCCGGATGTCGGGAGGTCTGCGCGGCGCTCAGAATCGCTTCAGTCCGGCGGCGCTGCAGGCTCGCCCTCCGGCCCTTCGCCATAGGAAGGTAACGCCAGCCCACGTGCGATCGCCAGTGCGCGCAGGGCGAAGCCGGCGAGCGCCGCGAGCGCGCCGGCAGGAGCGGCGGGCGCGCCGAGGCTCAGCAGCAGCGCATAGAGGCCGGCTGAGAGCGCGGCGGCCGTCACATAGATTTCCGGCCTCAGCAGGATCGACGGAACGCCGGCCAGCAGATCGCGGATGATGCCGCCGACGCAGGCGGTCGAGACGCCCATCAGCGCGGCGATGAGCGGATGGATGCCGTAGCTGATCGCCTTGGCCGTACCGAACACGGCGAAGGCGGCGAGCCCGATCGCATCCAGCCAGTCCAGCATACGCTCCGGCCACCAGCGCACGGGCGTCATGAAGACGATGAGCGCCGCCCCCAGGCAGATCAGTGCCTGGCTCACGTCATGCACCCAGAAGACCGGCGCGCCGATCAGGAGATCGCGCACCGTGCCGCCGCCCACGCCCGTGGTGAGCGCGAAGAAGGCGAAAGTGACGAGCGTCTGGCGCAGTCGCGCGGCCGCCAGTGCGCCGGACGCAGCGAACACGAAGGTGCCGACGATGTTGAGCGCGGCCAGGATGGGGCCGACGGGCACGTGAATGTCGGGCGGCGTCATCGCGGCGGTTTAGAGCGGGTCGGGGAGCGTGTCGAGTTTGGCCGCCGCCATGCTGGCTTGCCGCTCCTTCGAAGGGGCGCTAAAAATTCCCTGTCGAAAAGGACCTGAGCGGCATTGGTAAGCCCGTTCCCTCGCAAGAGGCTCCGTGTCGCCCACCGGGCGAACCCGCGACAAGCAACCGGCGAGATCGGCCGGGGCTTGGCGCGCATGGTCCCTTTCCGCGTGATCGCTCCGTCCCCGTCGCTCGCCCTCATCAGGAGGCGCAACCATGCCGCTCATACAGACCGACACATCCATCATCACGCAGATCAACGTCTTCACCGTGCCGCCCGGCCAACAGACACCGCTCATCGACTATCTCGCCCGCGCCGCGGCGGTCTCGCGTGAGGTCGACGGATGGCTCTCGGCAAGCCTGCACCGCAGCCTCGATGGCAGGCGGGTCGTGAACTATGCCCAGAGCGCCGATCTCGATGCGGCGCGGCGGGTGTTCGAGCATCTGAACGCCTGCGGCCTGATCGAGGGCAATCGCGCCTACGGCGAAGCGCATCCGGGGCTTTACGAGGTCGCCTTCACGCTCGAGCGCTGACGATCGACCGGGAGGTGGTGGTCGACGCTGCCTCCCGGCTCAAGGCATGGCTCGCGCTATCGCAGCCGGTCGCCTAAGCTGCTGCCCCATCCGCCTGACTCGCGCCAACAGGGAGCCGCGCATGCCCTTCAAGCTCCTCGTTCTCTATGGCTCCTATCGCGCCGACCGCGCCGGCATCCGCCTCGCGCGCTATTGCGTCGAGCAATTGCGCGGGCGCGGCCATGAGGTCGAGCTGATCGATGCCAAGGCGGTCGGGCTGCCGATGCTTGATCGCATGTACAAGGAATATCCGCGCGGCGAGGCGCCCGAGGCGATGGAAAAGCTCGCGCGGCAGATCGTCGCGGCGGACGGCTTCCTGTTCGTCACCGGCGAATATAATTGGGGCATGCAGCCAGGCCTCAAGAACCTCACCGATCATTATCTGGAGGAATGGTTCTGGCGGCCGGCGGCGATCGTCAGCTACTCGGCCGGACGGCTGGGTGGTGCGCGGTCCAACTCGATCTGGCATGGAACACTCTCGGAAATGGGTATGGTGGTGATCTCCAGCACGGTGACGGTGGGCGGCATCACCGCCAGCCTCGACGAGGAGGCCAATCCGATCGGCGAAGGCGGCGAGGCGCTGGACCGCAGCTTCCCGCGCTTCGCGGCCGACCTCGAATGGTGGGCGGAGGCGGCGAAGGCGCAGCGGGCGCGTCAGTCGCCGCCTTATTGAGTGCGCGTTTGTAGCGCGCTGTTGGCGAAGTTTGCTTGCTAGAGAGGTAACGTATGTAAAAACGCTCCGAGACGGGCTGCCTCTTTTTCCGTCAAATCTGCAGGTAGGCTGAACTTAATTTTCAGAGTTCCTCGCAGTTGGAATTCATGATCTAGAAGTGCGGGTTTGCCATTGGTCTCCACGAGGCGATCTTCGACCGCCGCATCAACGGGCACCTCTTCAAGTCTGCTCCCGTCTCCCTGTGCCACTCTACCAAGACTGCGCAGGCTGAATTTCCATTCGATTCTGGACGAATAGCCATGCCTGCCAGGAATGAAACGGCCCACTCCTATTTTATCCAACTGCTTAAAGACTTGCACCATCGAATTATAATCAGCGCCAGCCGCAATCGCAGCTCGCTCGACAGTTGTCTCTCGCGAGTCTTTTTGCCGGTCCGCGAAGCTTTTAAAGAGGCGACGAGCTGACTCGTTTGCAGCACATAAAGCTCTAAGTGCTATAATAACATGTTGATCAGGCGTAAGATTCATGAAGTCCTCCATAAGCTGATAAATAGCTTATAGAGCTATATAAAATAGAAATCAATTAAAAATTTATAAAGCTAAATATGGATCGGCTTGCCCAGCACCGCCATCGCCGCTTCCTTGAGCGCCTCGTTGTGCGTCGGGTGGGCATGGCAGGTGTAAGCGATGTCCTCGGACGAGGCGCCGAATTCCATCGCCTGCGCGGCTTGTGCGATCATCGTGCCGGCGGGGCCGGCGATAATCCAGACGCCCAGCACCCTGTCGGTGGCGGCGTCGGCGATGACCTTCACGAAGCCATCCGTGTCGTGGATCGCCTTGGCGCGGCTGTTGGCGAGCATCGGGAACTTGCCGACCTTGACCGCACCGCGCTCTTTCGCCGCTTCTTCGGTGAGGCCGACGCCGGCAATCTCGGGATGCGTATAGACGACGCTCGGGATGACATCGTGGTTCACGAGGCCGGTGAGGCCGGCGATATTCTCGGCGACCGCTATGCCCTCGTCTTCGGCCTTGTGCGCGAGCATCGGGCCGGGAATCACGTCGCCGACCGCCCATACACCGGGCACCCTGGTGGCGAACTCATGATCGGTCTCGATCTGGCCGCGCTTGTTGAGCTCCAGGCCGATCTTGTCGAGGCCGAGCCCTTCGGTGTTGGGACGGCGGCCAATGGCGACAAGCACGGCATCGGCCTCGATCGTTTCGGCCGGGCCGCCTTCCGCCGGCTCGATCGTGACACTCGCCTTCTTGCCCTTGACCGTGACGCCGGTGACCTTGGTGCTGGTCCTGATCTCGAAGCCTTGCTTGAGGAAGATCTTCGCCGCTTCCTTGCGCACCTCGCCGTCCATGCCGGGCAGGATCTGGTCGAGAAACTCTATGACGGTGACCTTGGCACCCAGGCGCTGCCAGACCGAGCCAAGCTCCAGCCCGATAACGCCGCCACCAATGACGACGAAACGCTCCGGCACCTTGGCGAAGCTCAGTGCGCCGGTCGAATCGACGACGATGCCCTTCTCATTGTCGACGGAGACGCCGGGGAGCGGGGTGACGGACGAGCCGGTCGCAATGATGATATTCTTCGCGGTGACGCTCTTTCCGGCGACCTCGACCGCGTGGGCGTCCGTGAAGGTCGCGTGGCCTTTCAGCCAGTCGACCTTGTTCTTCTTGAAGAGGAATTCGATGCCGCCGGTCAGGCCTTTCACGGCCTCGTCCTTGTCGGCGAGCATGGTCGGCAGATCGAGCTCGACATTGCCGAGCTTGACGCCATGCCTGGCGAGCGTGCCGCTCCTGGCTTCCTTGAACAACTCGGACGCGTTGAGCAGCACCTTGGAGGGGATGCAGCCGATGTTGAGGCAGGTACCGCCGAGCGTCTCACGGCTCTCGGCGCAGGCGGTCTTCAGCCCCAGTTGCGCGGCGCGGATCGCCGCGACATAGCCGCCGGGGCCGGAACCGATCACGAGGACGTCATAGTCGAACTGGTCTGCCATATTTCCCTCCGGCGTCATGCCAGTGAAAGCTGGCATCTCCTGCGGCATGAGGCCCCAGCTTCCGCTGGGGTGACGTCAATGATTACAAATCGATGAGCAACCGCGTCGGATCCTCGATCGCATTCTTGATCGCGACGAGGAATGTGACCGCCTCGCGCCCGTCGACCATGCGGTGATCATATGACAGAGCGAGGTACATCATTGAGCGCGCGACGATCTGGCCGTTCTTGACGACCGGGCGTTCCTCGATGCGGTGCAGGCCGAGGACGCCGGACTGGGGCGGGTTGATGATCGGCGTCGACATCAGCGATCCGAACACGCCGCCGTTGGAGATGGTGAAGGTGCCGCCGGCCATGTCGGCCATGGTCAGCGTGCCGTCCTTGGCCTTCTTGCCGAACTCGGCGATGGTCTTCTCGATCTCGGCGATGCTCATCGTCTCCGCATTGCGGATCACCGGCACGACCAGGCCGTTGGGCGCCGACACCGCGACCGAGATGTCGCAGAAGTCGTTATAGACGATCTCGTCGCCCTCGATCTGCGCATTGACGCCCGGAATGTCCTTGAGCGCCATGCACACGGCCTTCACGAAGAAGCCCATGAAGCCGAGGCGAACGCCATGCTTCTTCTCGAACAGATCCTTATATTTGGCCCGCGCCTCGATGACGGCCGTCATGTCGACATCGTTGAAGGTGGTGAGGATCGCGGCGTTGTTCTGCGCTTCCTTGAGACGCTTGGCGACCGTCTGGCGCAGGCGCGTCATCTTGACGCGCTCCTGATGGCGCGACGGGCCTGCCGACACGGCAGCAGCCGGTGCGGCGCTGGCTGGGACCGACGCAACGGCCGTGCCCGCCGCGATCGCGGCCATCACATCATCCTTGGTCAGGCGGCCGTCCTTGCCGGAGCCGGGGATGCGGCTCGGATCGAGGCCATGCTCGAGGACCAGGCGACGCACGGCCGGCGAGAGGGTGATCGAGCCGGCATCGGCCTCGGCGGAGGGCGCTGCAGCCGGAGCGGTGGCAGGTGCCGGGGCAGGAGCGGGTGCAGCCGTCGGAGTCGGTGCAGGCGCCACCTCCGCTTTGGCGGGAGCAGGCGCCGCGCTCGCCGCCTTGGCGCCGCCGGCGCCACCGGCCTCGATCGTCGCGATCACCGCGCCGACATTGACCGTGTCGCCTTCCTTGACGAGCTGCTCGCCGAAGACGCCCGCGACCGGCGAGGGCACTTCGATCGCCACCTTGTCGGTCTCCAGACTGGCGATCGGCTCGTCGATCTTCACGGGATCGCCTGGCTTCTTCAGCCACTGGCCGACGGTCGCCTCGGTGACCGATTCGCCAAGTGTTGGCACTTTGACTTCAGTGGCCATGTCTTTCCTCCTGAACCCGTGTGGGTCTTAAGCTTTCTTCTGGCGGCGAATTTCTTCGCGCACGCTGTGGCCGAGCGCGTCGGCGACCAGCGCGCCCTGCTCGGCGAGATGGCGCTTGGCGAGGCCGGTCGCGGGCGAGGCGGCGGCCTTGCGGCCGGCATAGCGGGCGCGCATCGGCGCCTTGCCGGCGCATTTCAGCGCTTCCTCGATGAACGGCTCGACGAAGAACCAGCTGCCGTTGTTGCGCGGTTCTTCCTGGCACCACACGACGTCCTCGAGATTGGTCATGCGCTTGAGGCGCGCGGCGAGCGCATCGGTCGGGAAGGGATAGAGCTGCTCGATGCGGACGATCTGGATGCCCTGATCCCCGGCGGCGTCGCGGGCTTCGATGAGGTCGTAGGCAACCTTGCCGGAGCAGAGCACGAGGCGGGTCGTCTCCGCGTCCGCCGCGCCATTGGTGTCCGACAGGAGGCGCATGAAATGCCTGTCACCCATGAAGTCCTCGGCCTTGCTGACCGCCAGCTTGTGGCGCAGCAGCGACTTGGGCGTCATGATGATGAGCGGCTTGCGGAACGAGCGCAGCATCTGGCGGCGCAGGATGTGGAAGTAGTTTGCCGGCGTGGTGCAGTTGGCGACCTGGATATTGCCCTCCGCGCAAAGCTGCAGGAAGCGCTCCAGACGGGCCGAGCTATGCTCCGGACCCTGGCCTTCATAGCCATGCGGCAGCAGCAGAACCAAGCCGTTGGCGCGCAGCCACTTCGATTCCGACGAGGCGATATACTGATCGATGACGATCTGCGCGCCATTGGCGAAGTCGCCGAACTGCGCTTCCCAGAGCACCAGTGACTTCGGGTCGGCCATGGCATAGCCATATTCGAAGCCGAGCACGCCATATTCGCTGAGCGGGCTGTCATAGACCTCGAAATGGCCGTGGGGCACAGTGGTCAGCGGGATATATTTCTTCTCGGTCTCCTGATCGACCCAGACGGCATGGCGCTGGCTGAAGGTGCCGCGCCCCGAATCCTGCCCGGAGAGGCGCACGCCATAGCCTTCCGACAGCAGTGATCCGAAGGCCAGAGCCTCGCCGGTCGCCCAGTCGAAATTCTCGCCGGTCTTGAACATCTCAGCCTTGGCATCGAGCACGCGGCGCAGCGTCTTGTGGACGTTGTGGCCCTCGGGCACGGTGGTCAATGTCCGCCCCAGCCCTTCGAAGAGCTTGGACGGGATAGCGGTCTCGACATTCTTGCGCGCGGTCTCGACGTCGGCGGGCTGGTGCAGGCCCGACCAGCGACCGGCGAACCAGTCGGCATGGTTGGACTTGTAGGTCTTGGCCGCCTCGAACTCTTCCTCGAGCAGGTCGACGAAGGCCTCGGTGGTGACATTGAGGAACTCGTCGTCGATCACGCCCTCTTCCCTGAGGCGCGCGGCATAGACTTCGCTGACCGGCGGATGCTGCTTGATCTGCGCATACATCAGCGGCTGGGTGAAGCTCGGCTCGTCACCCTCATTGTGGCCGAAGCGGCGATAGCACCACATATCGATCACGATGTCGCGGTGGAAGGTCTGGCGATAGTCGACGGCCAGCTTGCAGGCGAAGGTCACCGCTTCCGGGTCGTCGCCGTTCACGTGCAGGATCGGCGCCTGGACGCCCTTGGCGACATCGCTCGGATAAGGCGAGCCGCGCGAGAATTGCGGGCTGGTGGTGAAACCGATCTGGTTGTTGATGACGAAGTGGATGCAGCCGCCGGTATTGTAACCACGCACGCCCGAGAAGCCGAAGCATTCCCAGACAATGCCCTGGCCGGCAAAGGCCGCGTCGCCATGGATGAGCACCGGCAGCACCTGCTTGTGCTTGCCGGGGCCGATATCGTCGCGGAACACCTGCTGCGCCCGCACCTTGCCGAGCACGATCGGGTCGACCGTCTCGAGATGCGAGGGATTGGGCACCAGCGACATGTGGACGCTGATCCCGTCGAACTCACGGTCGGTCGAGGTGCCGAGATGATATTTGACGTCGCCCGATCCGCCGACATCCTCGGGATTGGCGGTGCCGCCCGAAAATTCGTGGAAGATGACGCGGAACCCCTTGGCCAGCACATTGGCGAGCACGTTCAGGCGGCCGCGATGAGCCATGCCATAGACGATCTCGCGCACGCCATATTGGCCGCCATATTTGATCACCGCTTCGAGCGCGGGGATCATGGATTCGCCGCCGTCGAGGCCGAAGCGCTTGGTGCCGACATATTTGCGGCCCAGGAACTTCTCATATTGCTCGGCCTGGATCACCTTGGCGAGGATGGCCTTCTTGCCGATCTCGGAGAAGACGATCTCCTTGTCCTTGCCTTCCATGCGGTCCTGCAGGAAGCGGCGCTCCTCCACATCGGAGATGTGCATATATTCGAGGCCGACATTGCCGCAATAATTGGCGCGCAGGATCTGGACGATCTCGCGGATCGTCGCCCACTCGAAGCCGAGCGAGCCGCCGACATAGATTTTGCGGTCAAGATCGGCGCCCGAGAAGCCGTGATATTCCGGCGTGAGATCGGCCGGCAGGTCGCGTGCCGAGAGGCCGAGCGGATCGAGATTGGCCGCGAGATGACCGCGCACCCGATAGGTGCGGATCAGCATCATCGCACGGATGCTATCGCCGGCGGCCTTCGCGATGTCGCCTTCCGAGACGGCGGGCGCCCCGGCCTTGGCAGCGGCGGCCTTGATGGCGACCTGCATCTGCGTCGGGTCCAGCGCGGCGGTCAGGTCGTCGGTCGCGTCCAGCGGCCAGCCCTTGCGCGCCCAACTCGGGCCCTGCTCGACCTCGCTCGTGCCGACGAAATCCTGAGTCTCAAATCCCATGGCTCGAATCCTTGCCCTGCCACGTCCTGTGCCGGAACCCCCGGCCGGTCTTCACAATCGGCCCGGCTTAACGGCCAATGGTGAAACCCCCGTAAACCATGTTCAGCCCTTCAGTACCTCGAGCAGGGTCGTGCCGAGCTCGGAAGGGCTCGCCGCCACTTTGATGCCGGCCGCTTCCATCGCCGCGATCTTGTCCTCCGCGCCGCCCTGGCCGCCCGAGACGATCGCCCCGGCATGGCCCATGCGGCGGCCCGGAGGCGCCGTGCGGCCCGCGATGAAGCCGGCCATCGGCTTCTTGCGGCCGCGCTTCGCCTCGTCGATCAGGAACTGCGCCGCCTGCTCCTCGGCATTGCCGCCGATCTCGCCGATCATGATGATCGACGTCGTGGCGTCGTCGGCGAGGAACAGCTCCAGCACGTCGATGAAGTTGGTGCCGTTGACCGGGTCGCCGCCGATGCCGACGGCAGTGGTCTGGCCAAGGCCCGCATTGCTGGTCTGGAACACAGCTTCATATGTAAGCGTGCCAGAGCGCGAAACAACGCCGACCGAGCCCTTCTTGAAGATGGAGCCGGGCATGATGCCGATCTTGCACTCGCCGGGCGTCAGGACGCCGGGGCAGTTGGGACCGATCAGGCGCGACTTGGAGCCCGAAAGCGCACGCTTGACACGCACCATGTCAAGCACCGGAATGCCTTCGGTGATCGTGACGATCAGCGGCACTTCCGCGTCGATTGCTTCCAGGATCGAGTCCGCGGCGAATGGCGGCGGCACATAGATGACCGATGCCGTGGCGCCGGTCTTGGCGACGGCCTCCTCGACCGTGTCGAACACGGGCAGGCCGATATGGGTCGTGCCGCCCTTGCCGGGCGTCACGCCGCCGACCATCTGCGTGCCATAGGCCAGCGCCTGCTCGGTGTGGAACGTGCCGGTCGCGCCGGTCATGCCCTGCGTGATGACCTTGGTATTCTTGTCGACGAGGATGCTCATATCGTTCCTGTTCCTACCACCCCGGCGAAGGCCGGGGTCCAGATGGCCAACGCAATCACGGTTGCGCGACGCGATCGTAAAGATCGTCCCATTCCAGGTTTAGACCTTCGATCTCCCGCACCTTCCAGGCTCTCTTCCATTCTTTCATCCGACGCTCTCGCAACCGCGCCGATTCCCAGCTCTCGTACACTCAAACCAGACGAGGAGATGGCACCGATATTTCTTCGTGAACCCTTCGACGACTTCATTGCGATGCTCCCAGGCCCGCTTTGCCAGATCGATCGTGGAACCCAGATAGATAGTGCCGTTTCTCTTGTTGGCCATGATGTAGACATAAGCTTGTCCCGTCATCGCGACGTCGGTCCTGCTGGACCCCGGCCTGCGCCGCGGTGGCCAGCCGTCAGTTGAGGCTGCTATCGATGCCCTTGCATGCCACCAGCAGCTCCTTGACCGCGTCGACGCTGACCTGAAGATAACCCTTGGCTTCCTCGTCCAGCGCGATCTCCACGATCTGCTCGACGCCGCCGGCGCCGATAATGACCGGCACGCCGACATAGAGATCATCGACGCCATACTGGCCGGTCAGATGAACCGCTGCGGGCAGCAAGCGCTTCTGGTCGTAAAGATAGGCCTCGGCCATCGCGATGCCGCTGGTCGCGGGCGCATAGAAGGCCGAGCCGGTCTTGAGCAGGCCGACGATCTCGCCGCCGCCGCCGCGGGTGCGCTGGACGATCGCGTCGATACGCTCCTTGGTCGAGCGGCCCTGCTTGATGAGATCAGGGATCGGGATGCCGGCGACGGTCGAGTACTGGACCACCGGCACCATTGTGTCGCCATGACCGCCCAGCACGAAGCTGTTCACGTCCTTGACCGAGACCTCGAACTCCTCGGCGAGGAAATGGCTGAAGCGCGCCGAATCGAGCACGCCGGCCATGCCGACCACCTTGTTGTGCGGCAGGCCGGAGAATTCGCGCAGCGCCCAGACCATCGCGTCGAGCGGATTGGTGATGCAGATAACGAAGGCGTCGGGCGCGTTGGCCTTGATGCCCTCGCCCACCGCCTTCATGACCTTGAGGTTGATGCCGAGCAGGTCGTCGCGGCTCATGCCCGGCTTGCGGGCGACGCCGGCAGTGACGATGATGACGTCGGCGCCGGCAATGTCGGCATAGTCGTTGGAGCCGGTGATCTTGGCGTCGAAACCCTCGACCGGGCCGCACTGCGAAAGATCAAGCGCCTTGCCCTGGGGAACGCCTTCGACGACATCGAACAGGACGATGTCACCAAGGCCCTTCAGCGCGGCGAGGTGGGCGAGGGTGCCACCGATATTGCCTGCGCCGATAAGCGCGATCTTCTTACGGGCCATGCGCCTGTCTCCTTTTGGGGCGGTGGTCGGAATGGAGCCGGCCTTAAGCCCAATTTCCTAACGGTTCAATGACGATCGCCGCAGTTTTCCGCTTTTCTTTGCAATTCATTCGCAATAGCGATAGAGGCCGCAAAAACGTCACGGCGGTCAGCCGGATTTTCTGAGAAGCTGGGTCGTCAGCCAGTATTCGCCGGGCGCCGCCTGCGCCGGCTCGGCCTGCCACAGCTTCTGAAAGGCGCCAAGCGGTGCAGGTGGCATGGCTCCGATCGCCTGCGTGTTGGTCACGGCGTTGAGATCACGCCAGCCGCGCCGGTCGATCCGCGCGATGACCAGTGCGTCATAGCCGTCCAGCGCGCCGAGCGGTTGCGCCGGGCCGAGCTGGCCGCCCGGCAGCACGCGCTGGATCGTGGTGCCGTCAAAGGAGAGCAGCCATTGCTCATTGTCGCCCGGCGCCAGCCAGGCATGGGGAAAATAGGCCCGTCCCCAATCCATGCCGGCGTAGACGAGGGCGTGATTGTGCCCGGCCCCGTCGAGCGCGCGCGCCAGCCCCGCTTCGGGTCCGGCCGCGAACCAGTCGGCGCGATGCTGGTAGGCGATGGTTCCCATGATGGCCCCGGCGATCATCATGGCGGTGCCCACGCGCCGGACCCGCCGCACCGCTTCGGTCGCGGGCAGGAGCCGCGGCGTGAAGCAGGCGGCCGCCAGCAGGATGAACAGCAAGGCGAGCCAGGCCTGGGCGGGCGGCTCGGTCCAGACATACAGGCGCAGCACCGGGCCACCGAGGAGGACGAGCAGGCCGCCGGTCAGCGTCGCAACCAGCAGCAGCGCGAAGGGATGGGTCCGCTCGGAGAGGCCATTGCGGCGCAACCGGCCGAAATAGCTGTAGGCGCCGAGCAGGATGAGGAGCGCCGTGCCCGTCGCGAGCAATGCCGCGCCGGGGAGGAGCAGCAGATCGGCATTGTGCGCGGCGAGCTTGGTGCCGAGCCGCGCAAGGAGCAGGCTCGACCCTGCGTCGACATGTCCGTCGGCCTCCATTTGCACGGCGAAGGGCGTGGCCCAGATCAGCAGGACGATGAGGACCATCCGCGCCCGGCGCCGCAATTCGCTGCGGTCCGGTGCGGAGAACAGCAGGACCGTGAGGAGGCTGGCCGATGCAAGCATGCCGGTGACGCCGCACAGGCCCGAGGCGGCCGCGCTCGCGCCAAGCATCACCAGCGGCGCCGGCCCGCCGATCTTGCCGCGCGTGAGCAGCATGGCGAGCTGCACGCAGAACAGCATGATGACGAAGGGATCGGGGCCGAGATTGGTGATCGGCTCGATCAGGCGCGGCGAGAGCGCGATGGCGAAACCGGCGACGACGGCGGTGCGCAGGTCCATTCGCATGGACAAGGCCCGCAGCAGCAGGCCGACCGCGGCGACGGCCATGAGCAGATGGACGCTCCTCAGCCCGGCCATCCCGAACGGCACGGCCCTCCAGATCAGCCAGTCGACGAGCAGGGGAAGGGGCGCGGAGCGGAGCGGCGTCGGCACCAGATCGGGTAAGGGCGTTCCGGTGATCCAGGCCAGCAGGCGACCGAAGGGCAGGCTGATCGCCCGCAGATGCGCGACATGGTCGACGCCGGGCGCGCCCGTCAGGGCGAAACGCAGGCCGTTGAGCAGGAGGGCGAGCAGCGACAAGGGCAGCAGGCGCCGCAGCATGCCGTCCAGATTGCCGCGCACGGCAACAGTCCCACCCGTTCGTCGCCCCATCGCCCGATCATAGCGCATAATCGCGCCATGACCATCAGCGAGCGCGTAAGCCTTACCGCTTCTTCCAAGTGAAAAAGGCAGACATGACATAATTCCACACGACGCTGACCATGATGCCGGCAAGCGCCGAGAGCGCCCAGTAGGAGCGGTGCGCGAACAACCAGTCCGCCACGCCGATATTGGCGGCGGCACCGAAGGCGCAGACTAGGTTGAAGCTGACCCAGCCGCGCAGCAGGCGCCAGCCGGTAAGGCGCTGGTCGCGATAGGTGAACATGTTGTTCAACAGGAAGTTGCTGGTGATCGCGACCAGGGTCGCGCAGGTCTGCGCGGTGCTGAAGCTTGTGTTGAACGCCTTGAACAGGGTGGTGAGGATCGCGAAGTGCACGACCACGCCGAAGCCGCCGACCATGGCGAAGCTCAGGAACCGGACCGGAATCAGATGGCCCACCATCTTGTCCATGAGGAGCTGGACATATTCCCACAGCACCAGGCTATCGAGCTTGCTCTCGCCATGCTGGCGGGTGCGGAAGGTATAGGGCACCTCGGCGACGCGCAGCGGCGTCGGTGCGCTGGCGAGAATGTCGAGCAGGATCTTGAAGCCGACCGTCGAGAGATGCGGCAACGAGCGCATGAAGGCATCGCGGCGCATCATCATGAAGCCGCTCATGGGATCTGACACCGGTGTCTTGGTGAGCCTCAATGCGAGCTTGGTCGCGAACTGGCTCATCTTCACGCGGTTGGCGCTCCATTCGCCCATGCCGCCGCCTTCGACATAGCGACTGCCCACCACCAGATCGACGTCGCCCGCGCTCAGCCGCTCGAACATCGCGTTGAGCTGGGTCTCGTCATGCTGGAGGTCGGCGTCCATGATCGCCACGAAGGGGGCGGAGGTCGCGAGGATGCCCTCGACGCAGGCGCTCGACAGGCCGCGCCGGCCGAACCGGTGCAGGATGCGGACGCGTGGATCGGCTTGCGCCAGATTGCGCACGTTCTCCGCCGTGCCGTCCGGCGAATTGTCGTCGACGAAGACCAGTTCCCACGCGACGCCCGGCAGCGCCTTGTCGACCAGATCGACAAGCAGGCCGACATTCTGCGCCTCGTTGAAAGTCGGCACGATGATCGCGAGGCGGGCGGGGTGCAGATGCTCGGTCAATCTGGATCTCTCGGCAGGGGCGCGACAGCGCGGCTCGACGGATTGCGGCGATAGAGCTGACCCGTGAAATTGAAGTTACCGGGCTTCTCGACGGCCGGTTCGCTGGTCCAGCCGGCCAGATCAAGCGCGGGTGCGAGCGATCCGGGCGGCGGCGAGGCGCCGGTCTGCGCCAGCGCGCGCAGATCGTGATAATTTTTGAGCTCCACGGCGCTGACGACGAGCGTTCCATAGCCGTCGAGCGTGCTCAGCGGCAGTGGGTGCTCCTCCGGATGATCGCCGCCATCCAGGCGCGCGACCGAACGGCCGTCGGGCAGGAGCAGCCATTGCGGCATGGTTGAATGATGGCGCCAGTTGAGCGGGAAGAAACCCCATTGCCAGGCCGGGCCGACATGCAGGATCGCGACGGATCGCCCGCCCTGCGCTGCCATGGCCTCGAGCGTCGTCGACGGACCATGGATGAACCAGTCGGCGCGCTTCAGGAAATTCGCCTGTCCCAGCACGGCGCCGATGCCGAAGATCGCCAGCGCGCCGCCGCGCAGCCAGGTCGTGATCCGGCCGGTCGGGGTCAGCGCGCCGCTCGCGGCCGCGCCGACCAGCACGGCGATGGGCGGGAGCATCCAGATGCTGTAGCGCGGCGTCATGGTCTGGAAGCCCTTGACGAGAAAGCCCGCGCCGATCGTGACGACGAGGCCGGCGAGCAGGGCGAGCGTCAGCAGGATCGCCGGATCGTGCCGGGCGGCCAGCCGTTCGCGACCGATCCGGGCGCTGACCCCCATCAGTGCGATCAGGATGAGAAGCCCCGCACCGGCAAAGTAGAGGATGGCGACGGCGGGCTGAATCAGGATCGTGCTGTTGCTGATCAGCTGGAGGCCATAGCTGACCAGCCCGCCAAGCCCGGTGGCGGGCGGTGCGACCAGCGAGCTGGCGGCGGTCGCGCCGAACACGAAAGGCATGAGGCCCGCGGCGATCAGCAGCAGCAGCGCATAGGCGATGATCACGCGGACGGCGTCACGTCTATCCCTCGCATCGACAAAGGCGGCGGCAAAGAAAGCCGAGGCCGCGACGAGACCGAAGAAATGGGTATAGAGGCCGGCGATGCCGAGCAGCGTGAACAGTGCCAACCGCGCGAGCCGCGCGGACACGCCTCCATGCACCAGCATCGCGACCTGCGCGCAGCTCAGGGCGAAGAAGATCGGATAGGCGCGGATCTCCACGGCCGTTTCGATGAGCTTGGGTGACAGCGCCAGCGTGAGGCCGGCGATCAGCGCCGCGAGCCAGCCGAAGCGTCGACCGGTCGCGGCGACCAGCAAAGCGATGCCGCCAGCGGTCAGCGCGGCATGATAGAGGCGGAACGCGAGGACGTTGTTGCCCCAGACCCGCCAGCCGATCATGTCGAGAAAATAGCTGAACGGCGGCATGCGATCGGCAGGAACGCCGAGCGGGAGAGTGAGCTTGCCGGCCAGCCAGCCGATCAGTGTGCCGGGCGCCAGCGTGGCGCCGGAAAGCTGCGTCGTC
The DNA here is from genome assembly GCF_018603885.1 of Sphingobium nicotianae. Lineage (GTDB taxonomy): Bacteria > Pseudomonadota > Alphaproteobacteria > Sphingomonadales > Sphingomonadaceae > Sphingobium > Sphingobium nicotianae. The sequence goes on along the minus strand of NZ_JAHGAW010000012.1, from coordinate 46,062 downwards.
TCGTCGACCCAGACATTCTGGATCTGCGCGAAATAGAAGGCGCTGCCGGCGAAAATGATCAGGACGGCGATCAGGACGAGGAGCAGAGCCGGGGAAAGCACCTGCTTGTCACCCATGCCTTGCGTCACCAGTGCCCCCAGCCGATCCGGATCGGCCGGCGCGGCGGACCCTGGAGCCACGCGGACTAAAGGATCGGCCGCCAAAAGAAAACCTCGTTTTCTGCATTGCAGCATGGTTCCGGCTCAGCCGGACGCACCATGCCCCAGGGCGAGATAATCGAGCGATTGCATTTCCATGAGCCGCGAGACGGTGCGCTCGAACTCGAAGCTGCCGTCGCCGGCGGGATAAAGATCGGCAGGCTGGGCGTCCGCGCCGGCGATCAGCTTGACCTTCTTCTCGTAGAGCGCATCGATCAAGGTGACGAACCGCGCTGCTTCGTTGCGATTCTCCGGTCCCATCACCGGAATGCCGACGATGATGACCGTGTGGAAACGCCGGGCGATGGCGAGGTAATCGCTCGCGCCCCGCGGCTCGCCGCACAGCCGCTTGAAGGAGAAGACCGCCACGCCCTTGAGGCTCTTGGGCACATACATGGTCCGACCGCCGCCCACGGCCAGCTCCTCGCTCGGCACATTGGCGCTGTCCTCGGGCGGATAGTCGGTCAGGCGGAAGAAGATTTCGCGCAGCTTCGCGGTCGTCTCATCGCCATTGGGCACATGCCATGTGTCCATGCCGCCAAGGCGATCGAGCCGGTAATCGATCGGGCCGTTCAGCGGCAGGACGTCCAGCCGCTCCTTCAGCAGGGCGATGAAGGGCAGGAACAGGTCGCGGTTGATCCCGTCCTTGTAGAGATCATCCGGTGCGCGGTTGGAGGTGGCGACGAGGGTCACGCCGGCGTCGAACAGCCCGGTGAACAGCCGCGACATGATCGCCGCGTCGACCGGATTGTTGACGACCATCTCGTCGAACAGCAGCACCTTGGCCTCCTCCGCGATGGCGGCAACGACCGGCGGAATGGGATCGCCGCTCTCGCTCTCGCGCGCGGCGCGCAGCCGGGCGTGCACGTCGAGCATGAATTCGTGGAAATGGGTGCGGCGTTTGGCCGGGCCTTCCAGGCAATCGCGCAGCAGGTCCATCAGCATCGACTTGCCGCGACCGACGCCGCCCCAGAGATACACGCCGCGGATCGGCTCGGGCGCCTTGCGCAGCATCCGCCAGAGCACCGAGCCGCGCCTGGGGGTCGCCTCCAGCTCCTGCTGGAGCTGCGTCAGGCGGACGGCCGCCTTGCGCTGGGCGGGATCGGGCTGGAGCTCGCCGTCGGCGATCAGCTCGTCGTAGCGGTTGAGTAGCGTGATCACGCGCCGTTCGGCTGTGCCTCCGCGACCGGGATGGTGTGATGCGGGCGCGGACGCATCGCCTCATATTTGGGCAGGCCCGGATCGAAATAATCCCAGGCTGGCGCGTCCTTCACGTAGATCACGCTGTCGGGCGAGACGGCGCTCGGATCGTCGAGCGATCCCGCCTGCACCATGATCACTTCGCCCGGCAAAGTGCCGGAGGTATAGAGCCGTCCGCCGCATGTTCCGCAGAAATGCCGCGTGACCGATCCGCCGGTGTCCCCCTCATTGGTGTAGGTGGCCGGGGTGCCCGTCAGGTCGAGCTGGCTGTTATGGATGCCGACGATCGTCGTGTGGCCGGTGCCGGTCGCCTTCTGACAATCCTTGCAGGCGCATTGCGAGACGAAGAGGCTGGGGCCGGTCAGCTTGTAGCGCATCGCCCCGCACAGGCATCCGCCCTCCAGTGTCACGCCGTCAGCCACCATGTTCGTCCCCCCATCGCCGGCGATGATGCGCTCAGAGCGCGCGCTCGACCAACATCTTCTTGGTCTCGGCGATCGCCTTGGCCGGGTTGAGGCCCTTGGGGCAGACATTGGCGCAGTTCATGATCGTGTGGCAGCGATAGAGGCGGAAGGGATCTTCCAGCTCGTCGAGCCGCTCGCCAGTATATTCGTCGCGGCTGTCGGCCAGCCAGCGATAGGCCTGGAGCAGGATCGCCGGGCCCAGAAACTTGTCGCTGTTCCACCAGTAGCTGGGACAGGCCGTCGAGCAGCAGGCGCACAGGATGCACTCGTAGAGCCCGTCGAGCTTCTCGCGGTCTTCAGGGGATTGCAGCCGCTCCTTGCCAGACGGCGGCGGCGTCACCGTCTGCAACCAGGGCTTGATCGAGCTGTATTGCGCATAGAAATGCGTGAAATCGGGGACAAGGTCCTTGATCACGTCCATGTGCGGCAGCGGCGTGATGCGCACGTCGCCCTTGCAGTCCTCGATTGCGGTGGTGCAGGCGAGGCCGTTCTTGCCGTTGATGTTCATCGAGCAGGAGCCGCAAATGCCCTCGCGGCACGAGCGACGGAAGGTGAGCGAGCTATCCTGCTCGCCCTTCATCTTGATCAGCGCATCGAGCACCATCGGGCCACAATCGTCCAGATCGATCTCGAACGTGTCGTAGCGCGGGTTCTCGCCCGAATCCGGATCGTAGCGATAGACTTTGAAGCTCTTGACGTTGGTGGCGCCGTCGGCCGCTTTGTGCACCGTCCCGTTCTTGCGGATGACGCTGTTCTTGGGGAGAGAAAATTCGGCCATTGCTCGATCGATCCCTGGCAGGGCGCGCAGACCGCGCCGCGTCGCAAATATGCGCGCCTCCTAGCGCGTCGCTCCCGCCGGCTCAAGGGGCAGCGCGGAAGGCGCTCCGATTAGCGGATTCGGAGCGCATTGCGCATCCTAATGCACAATGGGGCGTTGGATCGATATGACTGGAAGCTTGCTCATCTATAATGAACGTAGCGGACGGAGCGATCCCGCGCTGCTCGCCGAGATCGAGGCACTGTTCGCCGATGCCGGCCGGCCAATCGGCCGCAAGCTCGCGCTCGGGGAGGCGGATCTGCCAACTGCGGCCTCGGCGAGGGCGGAGCGGCTCGATCTCGTGGTCACGCTGAGCGGCGACGGATCGATGAGCTCGGTGGCCGATCGGCTGGGAGGCTGGGACGGCACGCTGCTGGTATTGCCCGGCGGGACGATGAACCTGCTGTCCCACGCGCTGCACGGCGATCTGACCGCGCCGGAGGTCGTGACGGCGCATCTTGCCGGGAAGGGCTCGGTGCTCCAGGTGCCGGTGCTGCGCGCCGGCGATCTCACCGCCTATACCGGCATCATCATCGGCCCGACGGCGGCCTGGGGCGACGTGCGCGAGGATCTGCGCAATCTCGACGTGGCGGCGCTTGCGGCCAACGTACCCCGCGCCCTGGCGGCGACCTTCAAGGAGCCGGGCGTCGTGCTCGACGAGCATGCCGGCGAATATCCCGCCATCTTCGTCGAGCCGGGCCGCACGGGGCTGCGGGCCTATGGCGTGCTGGCGAGCAGCGCTGGCGACCTCTTCGGCCACGGCTGGGCCTGGCTGTCTGGCGATTTCCGCAACGGCCCGTCCGAGCCGCTGGGCACTGCGCGCAACATGCGCTTCCGCACCGGCAGCGCCCGGCTCGACCTGCTGGTCGACGGCGAGAAGGAGGAGGCGCCCAATCTGCTGGACGTCTATGCCGACAAATCGCGCGTGCACTTCCATGCCGTGCTCGACGATGTCGCATGGCCCTGATCTTTCATGTGAGCGACCTGCATTTCGGCGCGGAGGACAAAGCCGCGCTGGCCTGGTTCGCGCGCGAGGCGCAGGCTCAGCGACCCGATGCGATCATCGTCACCGGCGATCTCACCATGCGCGCCCGGCGCCGCGAGTTCCGCGCGGCGCAGGACTGGCTCGAGACGCTGCCCGCGCCGCTCTCGATCGAGGTGGGCAATCATGACCTGCCCTTCTTCAACCTCTTCGCCCGCTTTGCCGACCCTTATGGGCGCTTCGAAAGGCTGGAGCGCGATATAGAGCGGCGGCTCGATCTGCCCGGCCTCGACATCATTCCGCTGCGCACCACGGCGCGGGTGCAATGGCGGCTCGACTGGTCGAAGGGCCATATGACGCCGGCGCGTGTCGAGCAGGCCAAAGGCTCGCTGGTCCGCGCGCATGGCCCGATCCGGCTGATCGCCTGCCACCATCCCCTGATCGAGCCGGAAACGCGCGGCACGGCGCGCACCCATGGCGGCCGCGAGGCGCTGGAGGCCCTAGCGCTGGCGGGCGCGGACGGCATCCTTTCGGGCCATGTCCACGATCCTTATGATCGCACGATTGAGATCGAAGGCCAGCCGGTCCGCCTGATCGGCGCAGGCACCCTCTCGGAGCGCGTGCGTGACAGCCGCCCAAGCTACAATGCGATCAGGACCGAGGGCGAGGCGCTGGCGGTGGAGATCCGGTATGCGGCTTAGTGGCGTTCGGGCGTAAGGTCATCAACGTCCGTTTTGGAGGGAAGCGGACAGTCAATTTAGCCCCTCTCTCGCTTTCGTGGGAGAGGGAGGGACCCGCGAAGCGGAAGGGTCTTTGAACTTGCCCCTCAAAAAGCTTCACCTGCCATGATAAAGAAGAAAGACCCCCACCCAAACCCTCTCCCGCGAAAGCGGGCTAGCCATGCAGCGTCAGCAAGTGGGTCGTATCCCGACAGTCCGCGTCCGAAACCACAGCTCAGTTCAGCCCCACCCGCCCTGTCTCCAGCACCAGCGGGCAGAGCAGCTGGTTCTCCAGTGCGATGCGCAGCTTGAAGGCGGTCATCAGGTCCGCCGTCTCGCCGATGTAGCTGTTGCGGTCCGCCGCGATCTGCGCCGGCCTCCAATAATCGAGATAAGCCTCCCAGCTCTCGGTGAGCATCGTGAATTCCTCGCGGAAGCTCATCAGTTCGCGATCGAAGATCGACCGGGCGGGGTTGGTGCGATCCTCGATGAGGAAGGCCTCTTCCTCGGCACGATGACAGGCGTAGCGCCGCTCGAACTCGGTCATGAGCGCACGACAGGCCACCGGATCGGTCTGCCTGGCCCGCGCCGCCGTGATGAGTCGATCGGCAAGCTTATCCATGGCGTCATGATCGTCGATCAGACTCGCAATATCCTGCATTTTATACACCTCACACCGCACCGCAAAAATATGGCTCGGCTGGCGAACAAATCCTTGCCGGGCATGCTGAAGAAAAAGGAAAGGCTGCCTGGCGGCGTACGCACAATTGCGGGTTCCCATGTAGGCGCCAGCCTGCTCTAACGGCGCCATGCACAAGATCCGCTTCGCCGCTCAGGCTGCCATCGCCGCGACCCTGCTCGCGACTGCGTCCACCCTTTTTGCCGCGCCGGCCGATCCCAACGATCCGAACCTGCCGCGCCTGCGCAAGGTGCTGAAGGCGACCCCGCTGATCGACGGGCATAACGACTGGGCCGAGGTGCTGGCCGAGAAGGCGGGCGAGAAGCGCTGGACGATGGATCTGCACAGCCTCGATCATGACGCCTATGACACCGACATCGAGCGCATCCGGCAGGGCCTGATGGGCGGGCAATTCTGGTCGGTCTACGTCTCGGCGGGCCTGCCGCCGGCAGAACAGGTTGAGGACACGCTCGACCAGATCGATCTCGTCAAGTCGATCGTGCGCCGCTACCCGGCCGACTTCGCCCTGACCCGCACCGCCGCGGAGGTCCGCGCCGCGCACAAGGCGGGCAAGATCGCCTCGATGATGGGCGCCGAGGGCGGCGGCCAGATCGACGAGAGCTTCTCGGTGCTGCGCGCCTATGCCGCGCTCGGCGTCGGCTATCTGACGCTCACCCACAGCAAGACGATCAGCTGGGCGGACAGCGCAACCGACAATCCCCAACATGACGGCCTGACACCGTTCGGCGTCGCCGTGGTGCATGAGCTCAACCGCCTCGGCATGCTGGTTGATCTCTCTCATGTCAGCGAGGCGACGATGCTGGATGCCCTCGCCGCATCGAAGGCGCCGATCATCTTCTCTCATTCGAGCGCGCGGGCGCTCTGCGACCACAGCCGCAACGTGTCCGATGCGGTGCTCAGCAAGGTCGCCGGGAATGGCGGCATCGTGATGGTCAATTTCGCGCCCCAATATGTGTCCGAGGCGCGGAGGGTCTGGGGCGCCGAGCGCGGCGCGCTGTCGGCGCTCTACAACCAGCCGCCGCTCGGCGGGCTCTATATCGGCGAACCGGAGCGGGCCAAGGCGGCGCTGGCCAAGTGGGACGCGGAGCATCCCAAGCCGGTCGTCACTCTCGCGATGGTCGCCGATCATGTCGATCATATCGCCAAGGTGGCGGGCTACGACCATGTCGGCCTGGGTGGCGACTATGACGGCCTGGGCGAACTGCCGCAGGGCATGGAGGGCGTCGAGAGCTACCCTGCCCTGCTGCTCGAGCTGATGAAGCGCGGCTGGAGCGACGAGAATATCGCCAAGCTCGCCGGCGGCAACATCCTGCGCGTGATGGCGGCAGCGGAGAAGGTCGCGGCGAGCCTGGCGAACGAGCCGCCCGCGACCGGATCGGTGGCGACGTTCGACGGCCCGGCGACGAAGTGAGGGAAATTTCCAACCTCCAGTTCGTATCGAGCCCTTCGACTGCCCGCGGGGCGGGCGCTCAGGATAAACTTCAGCCTTTGGCTGATGTCGAGACACGTTGGCACAGCGCTAACCGTGTCTCGACTTCGCTCGACACGAACGGATACGCTAAGGGATGAGCACCGATCCCACCCTCGCGCGCGATCTCGCCGCCGCCGCGACGCTGCGCGGATCGTTCCTCCTGCGCTCGGGCACGATCGCCGACACCTATTTCGACAAATATCGCTTCGAGGGCGATCCCGCCCTGCTGCGCCGCCTCGCCGATGCGATGCTGGCGCTTGTCCCGGCGGAGACGCAGCTGCTCGCCGGGCTGGAGCTGGGCGGCGTCCCGATCGCGACAGCCATGTCGCTGGCGAGCGGCCTCCCGGCCGTGTTCGTGCGCAAGCAGGCCAAGAGCTATGGTACCTGCCTCGCCGTCGAGGGCGGTGACGTTACCGGCAAGCGCGTGCTGCTCGTCGAGGACGTGATCAGCACCGGCGGCGCGATCGCCGATGCGGTTCCGCTGGTCCGCGCGGCCGGGGCGCAGATCATCGGCGTCGTCTGCGCGATCTGGCGGGGCGATGGCGCCCCCGGCATCACGGTGATGCCGGATCTGCCAGTGCGCGCGGCCTTCACCCGCGCCGTCAGGCGAAGCTGATGGTGGTTCGCCGCCTAGCCTGGCGCAAGCCATGGCCGATCAGGCCGAAACCGACCAGCATAAGCGCCCAGGTCGCCGGCTCGGGCACGCCCGGCGATGGAGGCGGGGCCAAGAACCCCGAAACCACTACGACCTGATCGCCGCCACCGAAGGTGGAGAAGAGGAAGTCGCCGGTCAGCGGATCGATCACCGCGCCCTCCGCGCCACCGAGGCCGGTGAGGAAGTCGCGACGGCTACCCACGATGGGATCGCCATTGGCGTCGATTGCGTAGAGGCCGACCTTACCGGCGCCATATTCGGAGACCAGCAGGCTATCCAGACCGTTGAAGCCGGCATTGGCGCCGTCGACATAGACAAAACCTTCAGGACCGCCGCTCAGCGTCAGGAACACCGGCGAGATTGCAAGATCATAGGTGCCGCTGCCATCCGGCGTAAGGCCGACCTCGGCCCACGCACCGCCGCCATAGGAGACGATCTTCATCTTGCCGGCGCCATCGAAGCCCGCCGGCACGAAGTTGAGCGCGCTCAGCGAGCTGGGGAACCCCGTCATCGGCGTGATCTTGTCCGGCGTCATGCTGCCCGGCTTGTATTGCGCCATCTCGTTGACCGGCCAGCGCGCGGCGAACAGCACGCCGCCCGGGCCGAAGGTGACACCGCCGTCATTATAGTCACCGTCCACGAAAAAGGCCGACGGGCCACTGAAACTGACGATATGCTTGCCGGCGTCCCGGACCACGTCGATGGTCGCGAAATAGCCTGCCGTGCCGTTGGCCGCGCCGCCGATGATCAGGGTATCATTGTCGAGAAAGGTCAGACCGCCAAGATTGGCGGGGATACCAGACGGTGTGCCCAGCGTCGTGCAGGTGTAGCTACCCGTGAAATCGCCGCCAAAGACGATGCCGGGGCTGCAAGGAGCGGCATATGCGGCGGTCGATCCGGCAACGATGCCGATCGTCGCGGTCGCGAACGACAGAAAATGTTTGGATATAGCAGTCATGCCTTGTTTCCCACCAAACAGGTCAATCTGCAGCATCAGTCAGAAACCCACTCTCCGACTCAACCCAGTTCAAAAATGCCGCTTGCGACTGTGAAAGGCGCATTCAGCAGGCAGGAATTATCACGCTCATTCACGGTTAACGAGTCTTAATCAAAAGATATATAATATGTACCGTTTCGATACAAAACCAGCGAGGAGAGCGTGGCTGCGTAGCGCTGCCTTTGTCGCTGAGGATGGCTTGATCCTGCCCGCTAGTCGATCGCGTTCGAGATGCCCTTGCCGGCCAGCAGGCCGAGCACGAGGAAGATCGCGAACAGCGCGATCGCGGCAAAAAACAGGATCTTGGCGATGCCGACAAACGCGCCGGCGACGCCGCCAAAGCCGAGCAGGGCCGCGACGGCGGCGATGATCAGCGCGATGATGGCAAGACGGATCATGACAATAGTCCTTTGTGACCAGATGCCTTCAAACGCGCGGCCGGACGCGGGAGTTCCCTCACTCTATCAGAGTGCGACGAACGCGCACACCATGTCGCCTTCGCACAGGCCCTCGGCGCGGCAGACCGCGACCTTGATCGGCAGGAACCATCCGCCGCTTTCTTTCTCGGGAAAGACCGATGTCTGCCAGATGGTCTCGCCCACCGTGACGGTGACGCGCGCCGAGCCGAAGCCACGTTTCCCGTTCAGCCATTGCCCGCTCATCGCAGCGTAGCGAATCGCGTCCGCAGCCTCCCCGGCGATCACGATATAATGCGATTGGCTGTTCTCGCTCGCGCTGCGGAAGACCCGCAGATCGCCCTCGACGGAGATCTGCTCCACGGCCGATCGGCTCAGGGCTTGCGCCGGATCGGCACCGGGATGTTGCATAGATCCGCGCCGCCCGCCGGCACCAGGAAGAAGGGATCACGCCGATTGGCCCGCGCCTCAGCATATTTGGCAAAACTTTGGCTGGCCGTCGCGAGATACTGGAAATGCGGCTGCTCCGTGGCCGGCGTCTCACTGGCGAGACGGACCGAGAGGATCGGGGTACGCTCCTCCGCCTTGTCGTAGAAACCCAGCGGCGCCGGGCCGCGCGGCAGGCTGGAGAGATGCTCGATGCCTTCGATGATGCGGCCGACGACCGCGATGTTGCGATCAAGATGGCGGGGCGCGTGGCCGATCACGGCGTAGAGCTCCGACCCGGTGCCCGTATTGGGCGACATGTCGCGCGCGACGCCCACGGCGCCGTAGCAATGGACCGGCCAAGCCTGCGCCTTGCCGATGGCGAACGGCCAGCCCCGACTGAAACCTCCGGCGCCATAAGCGTCGGTGACGCGCGGCGCGGCCAGCTCATTCCTGACCACGCCGGCGACGGCATAGTCGCTCTCCGGCATCATCCTTAGCGTGGCCGGCAGCGACTTGGCCTTGGCCGATGCGTCATCCGGCTCGCCCCATTGCGCGACATAATTATCCTGCACGCGATAGACGCTGGTCCCGTCCCACCAATGCGCCCGGGCGATCGTCTTGATGTTGCCGACCCAGCCTTGGCTGAACGGGGCGGGCATGAGCTGGATCACGACCGCGCGCGGCTTGCCCCCGGCATCGGGCGCGAGCGTCATGACCAGCAGGTCGTCCGGCGCGATATCCACCCAATCACCGGCCGGCGCCGCCGCGACGATCTCGCCCGGCGAGGGCTTGGCGGCCGGTTTGACCGGCTGGGCGATGGCGAGGCCGCTCGCGGCGGCGGCGGCAAGCAGGACGGGCAGAAGCAGTGCGGGTTTCATGGCGCCCAGACATGCCATAGGCGCGAGCCTTGCGAAAGTCGTACGAGGTCGCTAGGGCGCGCAATCTCCAGAGCATGCGGAGCGGTGGCCGAGTGGTCGAAGGCGCTCGCCTGGAAAGTGAGTATACGTCAAAAGCGTATCGAGGGTTCGAATCCCTCCCGCTCCGCCACGGACCATTCCACAGGGGTCCGCAAAAGACCACTAGGATCGACTTTGTCCTCCTGATTACCGACGTTTAGCAGACCGGTTCGGCCTCGGCCGTCCGTGCCCGTCCATGCCCATCCAGCGATTCGGAGGGCCGAAAACGAGGTGTCGCCGGTCGAAAAACGAGGTATCTCAGGAGACCGAGCCATGCTCACCGACACCAAGGTCCGCAACGCCAAGCCGCGGCCGAAATCCTACAAGCTGACCGACACCAACCGCCTCTTCCTGCTGGTCGCCCCCGGCGGCGGCAAGCTCTGGCGCTGGAACTATGTCTACGACGGCAAGAACAAGACGATGGCGTTCGGCGCCTATCCGATGGTTTCGCTGGCCGACGCTCGTGCCAAGCGGGACAATGCCTATGCCATCCTGAGCGAAGGCAACGACCCGGGCGTCGCGAAGAAGCTCAGGATCGAGGCGAACCTCGAAGCCGCGCGCCAGACCTTCGAAAAGGTCGCGCGCGAGTGGCACGAGAACGCCAAGGCGCAATGGGCGAAGATCCATGCCGCCGACATCATCCGCAGCCTCGAGCGCGACATCTTCCCGTCGATCGGCGACCTGCCGATAGCCCAGCTGACACCGCCTTTGGTCCTCGCGGCGCTGCGCGAGGTCGAGGCCCGCGGATCGATCGAGACCGCCAAGCGCATCCGGCAGCGGATTTCCGCCGTCTTTGTCTACGCCATCGCGCAGGGCATCGCGACGACCGACCCGGCCGAGAAGCTCGGCGCGGTCCTCAAGCCGCTGCGCAAGGGCCGACAGCCGGCGATCACCACGCTTGTCCCGCTGCGCAAGATGATCGCGACGGCGGAGCAGGACTATGCCCGGCCCATCACCCGGCTGGCGCTGCGCTTCCTCGCGCTCACGGCGGTTCGACCGAGCGAGCTTCGAGGCGCGCGATGGGACGAGTTCGAGGAGCTGAACGGCAAGGAACCGCTGTGGCGGATTCCGTCCGCCCGCATGAAGGGAGACCTCGAGCGCAAGGAGGAGTCCGACGGCGATCATCTCGTGCCGGTGACACCGCAGGCGGTCGCGGTGCTCAAGGCGCTGTGGCCGCTAACCGGCGAAGGGCCGCTGCTGTTTCCGAGCAACCGCCATACCCACCGCCCCATGAGCGAGAACGCGATCGGCTATCTGCTGAACCGCGCCGGTTACCATGGCCATCATGTGCCCCACGGCTTCCGGGCGGCCTTCTCGACCATCATGAACGAGTGGGCCGAGCGCGAGGGCAAGGATCACGACCGCAAGGTCATCGATCTGATGCTCGCCCATGTTCCGAAGGAGAAGGTCGAGGGCGCCTACAATCGTGCGGCCTACATGCCGCGGCGGCGCGAGCTGGCATCGATCTGGGCGGACATGCTGAGCGATGGCCTGCCCGAGCCGGGCACGTTGATCGAACTGCCGGTCAAGGCGATCGGCGGATGTTCGCGCCGGAGCTTCGCGCCGCCGCTGGATGCGGAGTTCCGGTTCCCGATCCGGCGAAGGGGGTGCCTAGCCTATCGGCGCGGTCCGTTGCCGCAATTCACATAGGCGCCAATGGCGCCGAGGATGAACTTGACCTCGCGATGGACGTCTCGCGGCATCTCGTCATGGGTCTTCAGGCCGTCGAAGAAGGTCGCGACAGCCACGGTCTTGAGATCCATGACGTGATTGACGAGGCGCTCTTCCTTGATCGTCTTCGTCTCCCCCTGACGGATCCAGCGGGTGAGGAAGATCACCACGCAAAGAGCATAGCGGAACACGAATGTGTCGAGCGCCCGGCGCAAGTCGCGCGGATGAAACTGCGGCTGGATGTTGAGCGAGCGGAGCAGCATCTTGTGCATGTCCATGCTCAGATGGATGAGCTTGCGCTGCAGGTCTCCGCTGTACGGAATCCGCTTGCGCAGGCGATCAAGGTCGCCCTTCTCGAAGATGGTCGTGCATCGCTCGAAGAGCGTGAGGATGTTGCCGACATTGGCCCGCAGATCGGCGATCTGGTCCCGGGACTGCTCCTCCATAAGCGAGAAATGGGCATTGGTGAGATCGTCGTCCGCCACGTCGATCACCGTCCGGCAATAGGCGCCGAAATTCGCTGTCTGGGCGGGTTCGATCAGGCGGTTGCACAGGCCTTTGCTCACACCGCTATCGCGATAGAGATCATGCGTGCCGCGCAGGATGATGACTTGCCGGGGACGACCGCAGAGGGTCTGGAGCAGCTTGCGACCATTCTTCGCTGCGGCATCCTTGTGAACTTCGACGAGCGTCATCTCGGGGATCACGGCGAAGTCTGCCGCGGACCGAGCTAGGAATTCGGTCAGGGCGGCGTCACTCAGCCAATTCGTGTCGATCACAAAGCGCCCGGCCATACCGCTTCGATCTCCCTCGCTTGCCAAGCGCAAGCCCGACGGTCATCCGCGCCAGCCGCGGCCACCCTCGACGTCCCCGCGCGCGCGCAGCAGGTCGCCCAGCGGGCGTCGGTCGACCGTGCAATATCCGATCACGCGATCATAGCTTCGCCGGCCCGCACGGCAGACCAGCACACGGCCCATGACGAGCTGCTCGAGAAGACGCTTCGCTTCGCCAATCAACGTTCAAGCAGGTCTGCGCACCCCGCTTTCGTCGCCCAATATATCCAAGCGCGTTGCAATTCGGGAGCGTTCGGCGACACGTCGGCGATTTTTTTGATCTCGCCTTCGGACAGCGCCACCACCGGGCCAAGCTTAAGGGCCTCCGTCAAAACCTTGGCGTTCAGACGAAGATATATCGCCATGCGCAGCACCTCGATCAGGTTGCGTCCGGCCGCGGCGAAGCCATGCCCGCGCATCAGCACGACATGGTCGTTGCCGAGGGTCTGCGCGAGATCGGTCCCCATCCGGATGTCGCTGACAAGGAGATTCGTGTCGCCCAGATGCGCGCGGCTGTCCCACACGGGAACATGCGAGCCGACAACGCCGGCATTCTGGATGACAGGCTGGAGCGGCGTCTTCGAGATAGTGAAAGGAAGTACCTCGGCCGCGTGCGCATGCACGACTGCTTTCACATCGGGTCTCGCAGCGTAGATAGCCGCGTGGATGAAGCGCTCGATGTAGAACGGGGCGGCGCCAGGGGTAACCGGGCTGCCGTCGAGGCCAAATTGAACGATGTCGGAGGCCTGGACCTGTTCCGGGCTGCGTGATCTGGAAAGGAGGAAACGGTCGGGGTTGGTCGGGTGGCGCATGCTGACATGCCCGTAGGCATCGACGACCTCCTGATCAGCGAGGATTCGGTTTGCGATCACCAGGTCGAGTATGGCGCGCTCAATCCCCTGCGCCGGCGCCGGAGTCTGCGCCATCACCGCCCGCGGTGCGAGGCCAATGATCGCTGCTGCAAGCGCCGACGCGACCACGTTACGCCTGTCTACGGTTCGAACTTCTCTGATCTGCATAGCGCTCATAAATCCTACCTGGTCGCGGCGAGATAGGCGATGACATCCTGCCGGTCACCTTGGCCCGCCATCCCTGCATAGGGCATCTTGTTGCGAGGTATTGCGCGTTGCGGCGCTCGCAGGAAAGCATCGAGGGTCGCAGCATCCCAGATGATCCCGGAAGACTTCAGCGCCGGTGAGTAGCTGAAACCCGACCCGCCGCCCGCCCTGCGGCCGTAGACTCCACGCAGGCTCGGGCCGACTCCGACGGAGCCGTCCATCGAGTGGCATGCGGCACATTGTGCGTAGATCTGCCGGCCCCGTTCGACGCTGCCCCGGGGCTGCGCGGCAAGAACAGCGGTTCCGATCGTCAGGCAGAGCCCGATCCCGAGTGCTATGTGTCTCATCCTCTCTCCTTGGGATGCCTCCTGACACGGCGCCGCATATTTAGTCAATATATTGACTTTATTTTACGACGACTCTAGTCGGTCAGTCTCCGGCATCGAAGCAGGGAGAGGAGATGGTGGTCGCGGGCTCGCGGGCCGTTCGATCGACGCCCCCCCCCAAGCCGAAGGCGGTTGTTGAAACAGCTTGGATGACGAAGAAATGGCTCGCATCATCGGGGGTATCGGGACATCGCACACCCCGACTATCGGCTTCGCTTTGGACGCGGGGAAGCAGCAGGATCCGACTTGGGCGCCAATCTTCGAGGCCTATTCCCCACTGCGGAGCTGGCTGGACGAGACCAGGCCCGACGTCGTGTTCACGATCTACAATGACCATGCCACGTCGTTCTTCTTCGATCATTATTCGGCATTCGCACTCGGCGTCGGCGAGAGACATTCGGTGGCCGATGAAGGCGGTGGTCCCCGGGTCCTTCCGCCGATCGACGGACATCCCGCATTGGCGCGGCACATTGCCGAGAGCCTGATGGCCGATGAGTTCGACATGTCGTTCTTCCAACGCCGCAAGCTGGACCACGGCTGCTTCTCCCCCGTGAGCCTTCTGGCAGACTATTCGGAAGGCTGGCCCTTCAAGATGATCCCGCTGGCCGTCGGCGTTCTCCAGAACCCGGTGCCGAGCGCCCGACGGTGCTGGATGCTGGGCCAGGCCCTGCGCCGGGCGATCGAGAGTTACCCCGAGAATCTATCGGTAGCGATCGTCGCCACCGGCGGGCTGTCACATCAGGTCCACGGCAAGCGCGCAGGGTTCAACGATCCCGAATGGGACCGGCTATTCGTCGATCTGCTGGTTGACGACCCCGAGACCCTGGCGCGCATGAGCCAGGCCGAGCTGGCGATGCGCGGGGGCTGGGAGAGCTCGGAAGTGGTCATGTGGCTGATCATGCGCGGTGCACTGGCGGCCCGTCCCGAGGTGCTATCGCGCGACTACTACCTTCCGTCGATGACAGGCATCGCCACGCTCCTTCTGGAGAACCGGTCGGGCAGCGCAGCACTGAGCCCGGCATCCGCCCTGGATACCGCGACCCTGAGCCCGCCACAAAGTCAGCCGTTCACGCTCGACCTCAGTGTGAAGCGGTACGATCTCAACCGCTTCCTGCAACAGATGGTGGAACCTGAACATCGAAGCGCCTTCCTCGCCGACGAGGAAGCCAGCCTTGCCAGCTCGAGACTCGATCCAAGCGATCAGCATCTCATTCGGCAACGGGACTGGAGCGGACTCATCGAACGCGGAGCCATCTTCTTCGGACTTGAGAAGCTCGCCGCCGTTCTGGGAATGCCCAATGCGGTCATCTATGCAGGAATGCGGGGGGAGACGCTGGAGGAATTCCAGGCAAGCCGCAACGCGCCAGGTGCGCTCTACTCGGTCGGACGGGCATTTGGGAGCGACGCCGAGGTTGAAATCGCGCCCCGAGACTGAACTGCCAGGACACACTGCACAGAGCGGAAAACAGTCAATGTATTGACTAAATGGCATGCCTGTGCGACCCGTCGTCCGAGCGAGAAACATCGCCAGGGATGGGAGAGAAATGGAAGACGCCAAGTATCTCGGACGCCGGAGCTTCATCAAGGCGTCAGTTCTCGCGGGAATTGCGACGCCGACAATTCCCGCGCTTGCGAAGCGCGAGAGCACGCCTGCTCCCAGCAAGGTCTCGCCACCGGGATCGGCTGCCGCGACCGCCGAAAACGGCGCAATCTCAGAGGCGGACGACGCACCTCATCTCATCCATCGGCCGGGGTCGGACTTCATGGTGGATCTGCTGAAGGCAACCGACACACGCTATGTCTCAGCGATGGCGGGTTCCACCTTTCGCGGACTTCACGAATCGATCGTGAACTACGGAGGCAACAAGGCACCGGAGCTCATCGTCTGTGTGCATGAGGAAATATCGGCAGGCATCGCCCACGGCTACGCCAAGGTGGCCAACAAGCCGATGGCCTGCCTTGTTCATAGCACCGTCGGTCTCCTTCACGCGTCGATGGCGATCTACAACGCCTGGTGCGATCGTGCTCCGATCATGGTCATCGCGGGCAACGGGCTTGATGCGACGAAGCGCCGCCCGGGGGTCGAGTGGGTGCATTCTGCGCAGGATCTGGGCGCTCTTGTCCGCGAATACATCAAGTATGACGACGCTCCGATCAGTCTCCAGCACTATGCCGAATCCTACATGCGCGCGCACGAACTCTCGATGACGCCGCCCTACGAGCCTGTGATGATCGTGGCTGATTCCGAATTGCAGGAAGAGGAGGTCGACGCGGACATCGAGCTGAGGATTCCAGCGCCGGCGCCCGTCTCGCCGCCGGCGGCGCCTCCTGAAGCAATCGATCGCGCTGCCGACATCCTGCTGGCGGCATCGGCTCCGCTTATCGTCGCCGATCGTGCCGCGCGATCTCAGCGGGGTGTCGAGCTCATTGTGCAACTTGCCGAAATACTCGGTGCACCGGTGATCGATCGCGCCGGGCGACTCAACATGCCGACCACCCATTTCCTCTGCCAGACAAGTCTGCAGAATACCCTCATCCGTGAGGCCGACGCGATCATAGGGCTGGAGCTCACCGACCTCTGGGGAACGATCAACAGCGTGCCCGATGTTCCGGGTCGACCTTCACGCCGGGTCGCTCGGCCGGAAGCGAAGGTGATCGGGATCAGCACCGGCTACGGCTACGTCAGATCGGTGGTGCAGGACGCTCAGCGCTATTTCGCGGCAGATGTGGCGATCGCCGCGGATGCCGAAGCGAGTCTGCCCTCTCTGATCACCGCCATCGACCGGAAGATGTCGGGCGCGCAGCGTGAGGCGGTGGCGGCGAAGAAGGCAAGGCTTCGGTCTGCGTATGCCGAGATGCGAGCGAGCGATGCTGCCGCGGCAGCAATCGGATGGGACGCATCGCCCATCAGCACGGCGCGACTTTCGATGGAGATATGGGAGCAGATCAAAGACCTGGACTGGGGACTGGTCTCGAACCACGCCTTCATCAGCTCGTGGCCCCAGCGTCTGTGGGACTTCACCAAATACCACCAGTATATCGGCGGAGAGGGCGGTTACGGCGTGGGTTACGGGGCGCCCGCGGCCGTCGGTGCCGCGCTCGCGCATAGGGACGCGGACCGCATCGCCGTGGCGATTCAATGTGATGGTGACCTCATGATGCTGCCCGGGACGCTCTGGACAGCCGCGCACCACCGGATCCCGCTGCTGATGGTGATGCATAACAATCGGTCCTGGCATCAGGAGACGATGCATCTCAAGCGCATGGCCGGACGACGCGACCGCGATCCGCATACATGGGCGGTGGGCACGACGATCACCGATCCCGAAATCGACTTCGCGAAGATCGCGAAGGGCATGGGCGTCTACGCCGAGGGACCGATCTCGAAACCGGCCGAGCTCAAGGGTGCACTGTCCAGGGCGCTTGCGGTGGTCCGTAGCGGGCAACCCGCCCTTCTCGACACCCTCACACAAATGAGGTGATTCCGATGCGCAAATTGACTTTCGCCGTCGCATGCTGCGTCTTTTCGGCGATGCTCCTACGCGATCCTGTCGAGGCCCGCCTGGGTGCGCAGTCGAGCGATGCTCTCACCGCTCCGTACGAAACCCGCGATCCGGGACAGAGACAATATGTCCGACAGGGATGCTACCAATGCCACGGGCTCGTGGGCCAGGGGTCGATCCTTTCGGGTCCGAGCCTTTCTCCACTGCGGATCGATAGCGACGCCTTCCGAAGGTATGTCCGGAACCCGAAGGGCGCCATGCCTCCCTACACGAAGCGGGTCCTCGCCGACGCCGACCTCGACAGCATCGAGGCATTCATCCGCTCCTTGCCTCCCGGTCGGCCCTACAAGACAATCCCGGCTCTCGCGAGGGTCGGATCATCCAGCGATCACGCCGCGGAGCCGCAGCTCTCGCCCAGCGGGCGGGCGATTTACCAGCGTCATTGCGCCGCATGCCACGGCGAATCTCGGGAGGGCGGCATCGCGCCAAGCCTCATCGGCGCAGGAAGGAAGCGAGACGTTGCCGCAATCGCCGCGCTGCTGGCCAACCCGCCGAGAGGGATGCCCAAGCTCAGCCCGCAACCCCTGACGAACAAGGACGTCGAGGCCGTTGCCCGCTTTGTCGCGGACGTCCGATAGTCGAGCGTGGAGCTCTATGACAATACATTGATCATCAATGTATTGATTATATGTGCGGCCGCGTCTATGGATTGGTTGCCCGCTCGAAGAGGCGGCAGCCCTAGGGGAGAGACAATGAAAGACTTCCGTCACCTGATAAGCGCATCGGCAGCCGTTCTTGCTTTTGCTTTGAGCGCAACCGCTCATGCTCAGACCGCCGACCCTCAGCCTGCTGCAGGCGCTTCGGAAGCACCCCAGACTGGAGGCGCGAGCAGCCTCGAAGACATCGTCGTCACAGCGCGCAAGACGTCGGAAAATCTGCAGCGCGCGCCCGCGTCGATCGTCGCCGTCGGCGGCGAAGAACTGCAGAACCGCGGTATCACCGATGCCATATCGTTGGGCAAGATTTTGCCGAGCGCGAATCTGAGAACTCAGGGACCGGTGACCCAGGTCTTCATTCGAGGCATCGGTTCGCGAACCGATCTTCCCAATTTCCAGGCGGCATCGGCACTGCTCTACAACGGCGTCATCATCCAGCGTTATGGCACGTTCGGCCTCACCTACGACCTGGAGCGGGTGGAATCGATCGCCGGCCCGCAGGGCACATTATACGGTGGGTCCGCGGCAGGCGGCGCGATCAATCTCTTCTCGCAGGCGCCGAAAGACGATTTTTCAGGTTATCTGCAAGGGATCTACGGCAGTTACGACACGGTGCAGTTTACAGGGGGGCAGAATTTTGCGGTGTCAGACACGCTCAGTCTCCGCGTAGCCGGCGACTACAAGCGTCGAGACTCCTTCTACAAAAACGGCCTGAACTCCCAGAACGCTTGGAGCGGCCGGGCGTCGATGCTCTTCAAGCCGACCGACAATTTCAGCGCGCACATCTTCTATACGCACGGTCACGATACCGGCAAGCCGATCACAAATCTGGTGACCAACCCGCCTGCGGACCCCGATCACCCCTTCCGCCTTCCAGCGACCGGCGCTGCAGGAAATCCGCTGAACGGTCGCGAGACCTATCAGGACAACCGCAATGACATTGTCGGGGCCAACATCTCCCTGGACGTCGGTGACAGCACCTTCACCTACATTCCGGCATATGTCGACTTCAAGGCGGAGTACCTCTATTTCAGCGGCGCGGTCGGCAACAAGCTCTTCGTCTATGACCGCGAGCGCCAGCATTCTCAGGAGCTGCGCTGGAACGGCGGGTTAGGGCCCGTCAAGCTGACCGCCGGCCTCTTCTATCTCCGAAACACCACCGACTTCACTGACACGCAGCAGCGCTACACCGGACCGACCACCTTCACGCCGGTTCT
Organism: Sphingobium nicotianae; assembly: GCF_018603885.1. Classification (GTDB taxonomy): domain Bacteria; phylum Pseudomonadota; class Alphaproteobacteria; order Sphingomonadales; family Sphingomonadaceae; genus Sphingobium; species Sphingobium nicotianae. Next base: position 26,675 of record NZ_JAHGAW010000012.1, on the reverse strand, counting down.
GCTCAACATCACCGACCAGACCAACACCAGCTACGCTGCCTTCGCTCAGGCGATCCTCTCAGTGACCGATCGCCTTCGGATTACGGGCGGCGCGCGCTACTCGCGCGACAAGATCGTGGCAAACGGCGTCGGGGCCTCAGGCGTGCGGATCGCGTTCGACCATGCGCACTCCCGCCCCGACTACAAGCTCGGCGTGGACTACGACCTTGCCGATCACGTGCTGGTCTACGCCAACCTGCAATCCGGCTATATCGGCTTCGGCTACAATCCCGATGTCGGACCGACGGCGACAAACCCGCAGAATCCGATCGTTCCGGAGTCGAAGCTCACCGCGATCTCCGGCGGCTTCAAATCGCGCCTTCTCGACAATCGGCTGGAGGCGAATGTCGAAGGCTTCCATTACCTCTACAAGAACTTTCAGGCGATCCAGTTTGTCAGCGCCACCGGCCTTTCGACAGTCCTGAATGCGGAAAAGTCGACGATCTACGGCGTCGACATCAATCTGCGCGCACGCATCACGCCTAGCTTCTCGGTGTATGCTGCCCTCGTTCTGCAGCACGCTCGCTACGACAATTTCGCAGGAGTTGGCTACAACTTCAGTGGCAATCAGATGATCAACGCGCCGGACGTCAACTTTCAGGGCGGCATCGAAAAGCGCTTCGAGCTGGCCGGCGGCGCAACGCTCACCGCACGCGTTGATACCCAATATGAGGACGGCCACTATGGCGCATTCAACAACCTGCCGACCCAGCGGCAGGACGCGTTTCATCGTACCGATGCTTCACTGATGTACGCGCCGGCGAGTGACAGATGGAACGTGCAGATCTTCGTCCGTAACATCGAGAACGCTACGGTGTTCACGACGATCAACGGCGGGTCCGCAACCGCGGCTGCAAGCGGAGGCCTGGAGCCGCCCCGCACGTTCGGGGGACGCCTCTCCATCAAGTGGTAGCCGTCTTCGGGCGCAAGCCGACCGAATCAGGCAATGGGCAGGAAGTTCAGCAGCTTCCTGCCCATTCGCGTGTGAAGTGCTTGACCTGCTCTGCGCGGCATTTGCCCGTTGACTTCAGGCCAGCACAAATATAGTCAATACATTGACTAATTTCCCCCATCGGGTGAATAGCAAGGCGAGGATTATGACGAACGGCACACAAACACCCGCAGCCTATGACGGCTACTATCGCAAGCAGGTCGCCGCACCGGACATGATGCTTTGCGGGGTCGGCCGTGGCACCCCGGGAGGCGAATATCTGCGGCGCTTCTGGCATCCGGTCGCCTATCTCAGCGAACTCGGAGAGCTGCCGCTGCGCATTCGGGCACTGGGTGAGGATCTGGTCGCGTTCAGGGACGGAAACGGCGAGGTGGGCGTGCTGCACCTGCACTGCTGCCACCGCAACACATCTCTCGAGTTCGGCATCGTCGAGAAACGCGGCATCCGGTGCTGCTATCATGGTCGGCTCTTTGCCCCTGATGGCACCCTTCTGGAAATCCCCGGTGACCCCAATGCAGAACGCCTCATGTGCGAAGTGTCGCAAGGAGGTTATCCTGTGCATGTCTTCGCGGGCATCGTGTTCGCCTACATGGGTCCGCCGGAACGGATCCCGGCCTTCCCCATGCTCGATCGGTTCGACATACCTGGCGTGGAACTGGTACCCGGAGTTCGGTTCGAGCTCGAATGCAACTGGGTGCAGATCAAGGAGAATGTCGTCGACCCGCACCACACCAACATCCTGCACACGATCCCGCAGCGGCGCGGTGTCGAACATTTCGCGGACGAATTCGAGCATTTCCCCGAACTGACTTTCATGGAGACGCCGGCGGGCGCGATGTATCTCGCCGCCCGACGCTCGGGCGACAATATCTGGATTCGCTCTGCCGAATTCTTCGGGCCGAACATCCACTGTATCAGTTCGATCTTCGAGGCAGGCGCCTCCCCCAAGGACGCCACTCCTCCCTTCATGACGTTCTGGACGCTCCCCGTCGATGACGAGAGGAGCATCAACTTCTACATTAGCCACGTCGCTTCCGAGGAGACGATGCCATTCGAGAAGAGGCGTGCACTGGAGATTTTCGGTCAGCGCGACGACCGTCCCTATGCGGAGCGACAGTATCTGCCGGGCGACCATGAGGCGCAAGTCGGACAAGGACCGATAAACATCATCGCCCTCGAGCATCTTGGAACGCACGATCGTGGAATCGTCATGTTCCGACGGTTCGTTCGGCAAGGCATCAAGGCAGTGTCCGACGGGAAGGACCCCAAGGGCTTCTATATGCCGGAGGTGGACCTGCCACCGACCTTCGCGAACGATCGCGTCGTGCCGGTAGACGCGATCGGCGGATCGCCCAACGATCCTGCCGTTCTGGTACGGGTGGCCGAGCAGGTGGGCCGCGATTATCTGCAGAACCCTCCCATGCCGATCTTGAAGGCAGACCGAAGCGCGAATGCGGAGCTTCCGGCATGAGTCAGCCTGGGCAAGCGGCGAGCTGGGTCGCGACGATGCAGGCGGCCGACATCGACTCCGACTTCCCGTCGATGGTGATCGTCGATGACGTCGAAATGGTCCTGTGCAGGTCAGATGACGGCTTCTTCGCGTTGGGCAACATCTGCTCGCATGCGTATGCCCGACTTTCGGACGGCCATACCGAAGGCAATCAGATATTCTGTCCCTTGCACCAAGGGAGTTTCGACATTCGCACGGGCGAGGCTATCGCCTCGCCCTGTTACGAGCCGGTCGCCTCCTATCCAACGAAGGTGGAGGACGGGGTTGTCTTCGTCTGTCCAGCTGCCAGGGCCGCTGCGACGCCGTAGCCTCCTTAGCGAGGGTCTCCCGCTGTTCGGTTGACACTGTCGTCCTCAGACCCATAACGCTCGATGAGGTGCGCGATCGAGTAGGGGTCTTTTTCGGAAATGAGTTTGAAGCTTTCGGAGATCACGGGCTACAGCTCCTCCTACGACGTGTTGGGGTACCTTCTCCGTCTGATGTCGTCGATCTGGCACCGGCAACTCAATGCTGAGCTCGCCAAGATCGGACTCACCGAGATGCAGTTCGTTCTCATGATCGGTCTTGGCTGGCTGCTCGAATCCAATGTCAAAGGCGTCTCCCAGCGACAGCTGGCCGACGCCTGCGGAATCAGCACGGCGCTAGCGTCACAGGTCATGAAGCCGCTGACCAAGAAGGGCCTGGTCGAAGTCGGCCCCCATGCCAGCGATGCGCGCGCCCGGGTCGTCAGCCTCAGCGCCGAGGGTGAAGCCAAGCTTAAGGAGGCGGCCGCCATCCTCCGTCGTGCCGACGAGGAGTTCCGTTCCGACAATCCGAAAGTCTACGACAAGCTCTTCAAGGCCCTGCGAGAGGCCGTGGACGTGAAGATGAAGCTGGCGGGGGAACATCCGGAGGACCTGGGGGCCATGCCCCGATAGGATGATCACTCGGCAAGCATGCCGTCACAACCGGCTCGGGCAGCCCAATAGCGCCAGGCGCGCTGGACTTCGGGGGCCGAAGGATCGATCGCTCCGATCCGGTCGATTTCGCCCGTAGTCAGATAGGTGACATCGCCCAGTGCCAATGCCTTGCCGAGCACAGCTGCGTTGACACGTAGATAGATGCATATGCGGATGACCTCCACCAATGATCTAGCGACCGCGCTGAAGCCGTGGCCACGCATCAGCACCACCTTGTTCGGTCCGAGCCGCTCCGCGAGATCGCGCCCCTGATCCATGTCGACGACGAGCATGTTCGTCTCGCCGAAACGATCATGGATGTCCCAGCATGGCAGTTCATGACCGATCACGCCTGCACTGTGAATGAGCGGGCGCAGCGGGGTATTTGTGACGGTATAAGGCAGCACATCGGTCGCGTGACTGTGCGCGATGACCGAAACGTCTTCCCTTGCCGCGTAAATGGCAGCGTGGATGAAGCGCTCGATATACAGCGGGCCATCATCAATGCCCGAGGGCCGACCGTCGAGGTCGAATTCCAGAATATCCTCGGCATCGACGAGGCCTGGGCTGCATGACCGTGACAGCAGAAAGCGATCGGGGTTCAGAGGGTTTCGCATGCTGACGTGACCGTAAGCGTCCATGACGCCTTCGTGCGCAAGGATGCGGTTCGCGATGACCAGTTCTCGCTTCACGTGGTCGATGTTCTTCATCAGTTTTGTCTCGCCGTTGAGTGCGCTTTGAACGGGCAGAGGCAGTGCTTGGCGACCTAGGCGAAACCCTCTTCAGCCAAGGCCCGCGTCACGGAGTCCAGTTGCATCATCGCCTCGTAGCCGCGTTGGACAGCGCTCGGCAGCTGAAGGCCGGACATCAGCGCTCCGAGCGCCAGCCAGAAAATCATGAAGTCGGCGATCGTCAATCGACCCGTGAAGTGATCTCCAGCGGCAAACTGCTCATTCAGGATCGCGAGGCCGTCGGTCAGGCGCTGCCGACCTTCCGCTCTGATCGCCTCTTCTTCGGCCACGGAGCCGAACGAAGAGGGCACGAAGATCCGTGTCGTCGCCAGCGCGTGGATCGTGGAGATGCAGTATTCGACTGCCTCCCTTGTTCGCAGAGCCTGATCATGCTCGCGCGGCATAAGGCCGCTATCAGGATGTCGCTCGGCGATCCACGTCAGGATGGTGCCAAGCTCGGTGAGGATCGACCCATCGTCCCTCACGACCGTTGGCACCTTGCCCTTCGGATTGATGGAAAGGAACGAGGAGGAGCGTTGCTCGCCGACAGACAGGTCGATCTGCGTGGCCTCGAAGGATTCACCGACCTGGTGAAGCACCATTCGCACGATCATCGAGCATGCGCCGGGCGAATAATAGAGCTTCATGTCAATCGCTCTCCCGCTATCGGACTTGCCTTCACGAGCGCACGATCCGCGATGTCAGATCTTCCCAGTTGCGGTGCGCGATCCGCTCCTTGTCCTCCTGCGAGATCGCCGCTTGCTCCAGAAAGGCCCGGGCGCCCCCGCCGCCAGACATCTGATACGGGTAATCCTGCGAGAAGATGATCCGATCGACACCCACAGTGGTGATGGCCCAGTCGAGGTATTGCTGGGTGAAAATCCCGCTCGGCGTGTAATATGCGTTCTGCTGGAAATATTCTTTGATCGGGCGATCAAGCTTGAGGTTCGCCTTATCCAGGAGCGCGATCCGGTCGAGGTAAAAAAGGACCACCTCTCCCCAATGCCCGAGCATCACCTGGAGCTTCGGGAATCGATCGAAGACACCTCCCATGACCATACGGAGAAACTCGAGTCCCGCTTCGTAATGCCAACCGATCGCCGCGGTAGCCAGCATGAAGCCGGCGACTGGCTCGAAGCCGTCATAGTAGGCGTTGATCACGCTCGCAGGCGGCATCTGCGGATGAATGTACAATGGAGCGTTGAGGCGCTCGGCTGCGCCATAGACAGGGTCGAAAGCGCGGTCGTCCATGTGACGTTCACCGGTCCGTCCACATAGGAGCGCGCCCTGCAGGCCCAGCTCGCGCACGCACCGTTCGAGTTCGGCTGCGGCGTCGTCCGGAGAGGGCATTGGCAGTGATGCGAAGGCTTCGAACTTGTCGGGTCTTCGCGCCACTGCCGCAGCCATCCCGTCGTTGAATTCGCGAGCAAGCCTGATGGCATCACCCGTCTCGAAGTTCTGGAGGGCTGGCGCGGGCAACGACAGCACCTGCTTGTCGATGCCACAGTCCGCCATCTCGGCGAGGCGAATCGCGTCGAGATCCTCAAGCCGCATCGTGAGATGCTGAGGGCTGTAAGCGACGCTGCTGTCCTGCCGATCGGCCGTTCGCACCCACTCTTCACTGATGTGGCGGGGAACGACGTGCTCTTCCAAGGCGATGATCTTCATGAAGCATTTCCACCATGTATTTCGTGCTAGCCCAGCTTTGATCCGAAGAACTCTCTGGTTCGCTGGTCAGCGAGATCGGCAGCCGCCGGCGATCGCCTGATTCCGAAGGTGTCGGCGAAGCCGTGATGCTCGCCAGGATAGTCATGGATCGTCACGCACGGGTGACCGTCGAGAGCAGCGTGGATTCTTGCCTGAATATCCGCAGGAACGTGGTCGTCGTGCTCGGGAATGTGCAGCATCAGCGGGTTGCGGATCGAGTCCCGTTCACCCAGCATGTGCTCAATCATCACACCGTAGTACCCCACCGATGCGTCGGCATCCGTGCGTGCCGCCGCGTAGGCCGCCATGCGTCCGCCAAGACAATAACCCACAATGCCAACCTTGAGCCCGCCGGAGAGTGTGCGTGCATGATCGATGGTGGCCTGGATGTCCGTGACGCCCACATCCGTGTCGAACCTGATCACGAGCTCCACGCCCTTGGCCATGGACGCCTGATTGTCCGCATCCAGCTGCAATCCGGGCTCGAGGCGCCAGAACAGGTCGGGAGCAAGAGCCAGATAGCCCTCCTGCGCCAGAAGATCGCACTTCCGCCGAATACCGGCATTAACACCGAAAATCTCCTGGACGACGACGATGGCCGCCCTCGGCGTGCCCGCAGGTTCGGCTACGTAGACGGCGAATTCGCCGCTGCCATCACGCGCCGAGACAGTAGTGGAGTAGGTCATCTCTCTTTCGTCTTTCCATTTGCTGCCGGTCAGAATGTGCCGTCGTTCGACGGCAGGCCGGTGTCACCACAACCGCGTCGCTCACCGCGGCGGCCAATTTCATCAATACCTTTACTAAATGCGGCGCAGGTGCGAATAATCCGGCTTTGCCCATGCCATTTGCTCATACCGTGATTGCTGCGAGCACCGGTGCTGGCGATCGTCGCGGCCAGTTCGTCGGTTCTCCCCAGTCTTCTCCGGCATGGGCCGCAACCTCGAAGGAGTCCGGCAGGGCCACATCGATGGAGTGAGAATCCATGCAACGCTTTTTGAACAGTCGGCTGTCGCTAAGACAGCTGAGAGCAATTGCAGCGATAGATCAGTGCGGAAGTCTGTCTCGCGCCGCTGTGTCGCTGGGAATGACTCAATCGGCATTGTCAAAATCGTTGCACGAGGCTGAAAGCATCCTCCAGGTCCGGGTCTTCGAGCGTTCGGCGCGCGGAGCGACCCGCAGTGCCGAAGGCGACGGACCCATACGGGCCGCGAAGACAATCCTTGCCACCCTGAAGCGTCTCGAGGACGAGCTTGATCGCAGCGCGAGCGGATCGATCGATACGGTGACGATCGGAGCGCTGCAATCCGCAGCAATAGGCCTCTTGCCGCGCCTTCTAGCTTCGGTTGTCGACCGGCTCCCCGGCCTGCAGGTCCGCGTCGTCGACGGGGTGACCAGCGACCTCCTCGTGCAATTGTCATCGGGGGAGATCGATCTCGTCCTCGGCAGGATTTACAGGGGGACGGAGGAGGAGCGCTTCATTGCTGAACGGCTTTATGACGAGCCTCTCGCCGTGATCGCTAGAGCCGATCACCCCATCTTCATCGACGAGTCCGAGGGGCTCTCGATTTTCGAGTGCGTATTGCCCACCCATTCCGAGCGGTTCGGACGGGAAATCGAGGCCTTCGCCGAGGCACTGGGACTTCGCCCGTCCAACCTCGTTCGAGCCGGATCCGTCGGCTTTCTCTGCGAAATCCTGCGCTGGTCGGACATGATCACGGTGCTGCCAGCCCTCATGGTAGCGGGTGAACTCGAGCGTGGAGCATTGAAGGCCATGCCGATCCCGGCCGATCAGGCCCTTCGCCCTTCCGGTCTCATGTGGTGCGCCGACCGCTCCCCGACGAGAGGGGCCAGGAGGCTCGCCGAATTGTTGCGGGACGGCATTCAACAGCTTTTGCTCGAAGGTAGCACGATCAGACCGCTCGCGAACCGATGACGACGGAACGCCTTTCGTTTTTCGAACCGCGAGGCAGTCCTTTCAGTCATATCTTCGGCTTCATAAGTGGTTTGAAGGTGCCGATACGGCGCCCTAATCCTGCGCAACACATCTTCCGTCCAGCGGAGTTGCAAAGAGACTGCAGGATTGCCGCTGTCCCATGTGCGGCGCGAACCTGCGAACAGCTACAGGAGTGCGCGATGCCCACCTATTCTTTGGATCATGATGCCGAATACTGGCAGTCGCCAGACCGTTTCCAGTCGATGTTCGAACAGGCTTCCACCATCGGGAACAGGGCGTCGCTGTTCGCCATCGGTGACCCAAACGATGACGATACGCCAATGGCCTTCATTCTTCAGATGGAGCCAGGTTTCGTGATCACGCGCCACGCGCACCCTTGTGATCGTTTCGAGACCATCGTCCGAGGCACTCTCGAAGTGGACGGGCGGACGCTCGGACCCGGCGACGTGCTTATGCACGCGGCAAACGAGCTCTACGGGCCCAAGACGGCCGGTCCTGATGGCTGCATTACGGTCGAGGTCTTCGCCAAGGCGGTGGGCGCCTACGAGCGGATCACCGAACAGCCTGACGGCAGTCGAAAGACCACCAACCTCATTGATGACTTTCAAGGCGGATTCGCCGAGCAGGTAGAGCGTTTCGAGGCAATCAAGAAGGCCCGCGAGGCTGGCGAACCGAACAACAGCCACGAGCGGATATAGTCAATGTATTGACTATATCCGCTCGACTCCTATGATGTGCGACAAAGCGCGGTGCGCGTCGCGCGGAGCGGGAGAGATGAATGTTACCCCAAGCGAGCCCTCAGGCGGCGGGAGGAATGCGAGCGTGGTTTGTCCTCGGCGTACTCACGCTCGTCTACGTCATCAGCTTCATCGATCGGCAAATCCTCTCGATCCTCGCTGAAAGCATCAAGCTCGACCTCAGGCTGAACGATGCCCAGCTCGGTTTTCTCTACGGCACCGCTTTCGCCATCTTCTATGCGCTCTTCGGAATACCGCTGGGTCGCCTCGCGGACAGCTGGAACCGCGTGTGGATGGTCGCCGCGGGATTGATCGGATGGTCGCTCATGACAAGCCTGTCGGGCTTCGCGAGCACCTTCGCCATCCTGGCCATCGCACGCGTCGGCGTGGGTATCGGCGAGGCAAGTACCTCGCCTGCCGCCTATTCGCTCATCACCGATCTCTTTCCTCAGCGACGCAGGGCGACAGCGCTTTCGATCTACACGAGCGGGCTCTACATCGGGCTCGGCCTCAGCCTGCCCGTGGGCGGCATGCTCATGACATTGTGGAAGACCTACTTCCCCTCGCCGGCGGCCGCCCCGCTTGGCCTCTCGGCCTGGCAGGCCACGTTCGCCCTTCTCGGCATTCCTGGCCTGCTGATGTCTGCCGTCGTCCTCGCCATTCGTGATCCCGAGTGGGAGCAGCGCAGGATTGCTGGCGCGACGCCGTGGCGCCGGCTGGGCGATGAACTGTCGACCATCGTTCCTCCGCTCACCCTGTTCGCGGCCTCCCGCCGTCGAGGGGAACTTCGCATCAACCTCGCGATACTGGCAGTCGTCGCCATCCTTTCGGCCGCGGTGGCGTGGGCGAGCGGCGACGTCGCCCAATGGCTGATCTATGGAACAGGGGTGTACGCCGTCGCATCGTGGGCGCAGGCGCTGCGACATCGCGATAGAGCGACCTTCGATCTGTTGTGGGGCACTCCGGTGGTCGTCGCACTTGTCATCGCGTTCGGAGCCATCGCCTTCATCACATATTCGACCGGCTTCTGGGCGTCACCATACGCCCTGCGTACCTTCTACGAAGGCTCGGGCGCGCAGTCGCGCTTCCTTCAGGACACGACACCGCTCCAGGAGGTGTCGCTCTTGGTGGGATGGGGTTCCGCGATCGGATCGGCGTTCGGCGTGATCGCTGGCGGGCTCGTGGCAGACTTCTGGCGGCGCAGGGATCCTAGGGGACGAATCTTCACGATTGCGGGTTCCGTGATCCTTTCCGCGCCTCTGACCGCCGTGATGTTTGCGACGCAGCAACCCCTGACCTTCTTCGCGCTGGTGCCTCTCACGACGTTCGTGAGCTCGGCTTGGTCGGGTGCAGCAATCGCTACCATAAACGATCTTGTCCTTCCCCGCATGCGTGCAACTGCAGGTGCCACCTTCCTCCTCGGCATGAGCCTCGTCGGTCTTGCGCTAGGCCCCTATGTCGCCGGGAAGATCGGCATGGCGACCGGCAGCCTGCGTGTCGGCATCTTCTCCCTCTATATCGTCGCCCCCTTCACTCTGGCGGTGCTCTGGTTCGCATCGCGCCGGCTCGTCGAACTTGAAGAAACGCGCGAGTCGCGCGCGCAAGCGGCTTCCACGCTCGGCCGGGGAGATTGATACGATGATCACGGAGCTGCGCACATATACCTTGGCGTTCGGAACGACGGCGCGATACTTCGATCATTACCGAGAGCTTGGGCAAGCTCCCCAGTGGCGCATTCTCGGCAATCCGGTCGGTTACTACACAACCGAGGTCGGCCCGCTGAATCAGGTCGTGCACCTGTGGAGCTATTCCTCCTTCGAGGACCGCATGGCGCGGCGAGCTGCCCTTTGGAACGACGCCGCGTGGCTCAAGTTCATAGAGGCGATAAAACCGATCGTCGTCGCGCAGGAAAGCCGCCTTATGGTCCCTGCTAGGTTGGATGGCGTTGCGGCGGCCGCCTCGTCTGACGCCGACAGCGGGAGGTGTGCGTGACCGCCCGTTACGATGTCGTGATCGTCGGCTGCGGACACGCAGGCGCGCAGACCGCCATTGCCCTTCGCCAAAGCGGGTTCGACGGCAGCATCGCCATGATCGGCGAAGAGCCGCACCTACCGTATGAACGCCCCCCGCTGTCCAAGGAGTATCTCTGCGGGACGCGGACGCTCGACCAGATGCTCATCCGGCCACCCCAGTTCTGGTCGGAGCAGTCGATCGTCATGTTGCTGGGACAACGTGTGAGCTGGATAGATCCCGTCCTGCGACATGTGGGGCGCCCGGGTGCACAGGACATTGGCTACGGCAAGCTCGTATGGGCCGCGGGAGGCAGCGCCCGTCGGCTCGGCTGTGCCGGGGATGAGGTCTCCGGCGTGCACACGCTTCGCTCGCTCGGCGATGCTCGGAAATTGAGGGCTGAAATTCCGAATGCCCGGCGCGCCGTTGTCGTCGGGGGAGGATATATCGGCCTTGAAGCTACTGCAGCCCTTCGCGAATGCGGCACGGATGTCGTGCTCGTGGAGGCCTCGAACCGCTTGCTTGCTCGAGTAGCCGGCGCGGAAATCTCGCGCTTCTACGAGCGCGAACACAAAAGCCGCGGAGTCGACGTTCGCCTTGACGCCTGTGTCACCTCAATCGGGGAGCGGGATGGCCGGGTCAGCCATGTGCTTATGGCCGGAGGCGAGCGCATCGACTGCGATCTGGTGATTGTCGGGATCGGCATCGTGCCGCAGGTGGCGCCGCTGCTGGAGGCAGGTGCGGTCGGCGGGAACGGGGTTGCGGTCGATGCCCAGTGTCAGACCAGCTTGACCCACGTGTTCGCGGTGGGAGACTGTGCACTGCATGAGAACCGCTACGCGGGCGCACAGGTTCGTATCGAGTCCGTTCAGAATGCCACCGACCAGGCGACCGTGGTGGCAAAGACCATCTTGGGCCACGAGGTCGCTTACGATGCTCTGCCCTGGTTTTGGTCCAACCAGTATGATCTGGTCCTGCAGACCGTTGGCATATCGTCGGGGTACGATCGCGCAATACTTCGCGGCAGCCCGGCATCACGCAGTTTCACCGTGGTTTATCTGAAGGATGGACGCGCGATCGCGATGGACTGCGTCAACGCCACAAAGGATTACGTCGGAGGCCGGTTGATGGTCGCGAAGGGCGTCTCCCCCGATCCAGCGATGCTTGCGAGAACGGAAATCCCGCTCCGCGAGATGCTGGTCGCATGATGCACCCAATCTGACTTGTCATGAGGAGCTCGCATGCTCCGACCTGTGAAATCTCGATGGGGAGAGACTGGGGTTACTGAGTGTCGCGTGCCCCCGCCAAGTTGCGTAGCCTATCCTGCCTTGCGTTGACGAGCGCCGTTGTCGACGCGTTGCGTGCGGTCGGCTCGCGCCTGGAGCTGGCCAGCGTGATGGAGTCGGTCACACGAGCAATGGATTTTCGTCACTACGCGCTGATCCATCACGACGATCTCCGGGAAGCTCGCACGGATCGCGTTGATTTAAAGGACTATCCTGCAGCGATCACCGAGCGTCTGATCGGACAGCATCGCTATCGTCGCGATCCAGTCATCCGGGGATGCATCTTCGCCGATAGCGCCTTTCTCTGGTCCGATCTGCCGCGCCTCATCGAGCTCGATCGACAGGATCTCGCCAGCTTTGAATTGGGCGCCAGGGAAGGCCTGAACGAAGGTATCACCGTGCCATATGTCCGGCTTGGTGATCGCATGGGATCCTGCACCTTCGCGGGCACGCACCAACCCGAACGGGCGCATCGCTATCTGGGTGCCTCGCAGATGATCGGCATCTTCGCCTTTCAGGCAGCCAGGAGGCTGGTGCTGGGCCAGGCGCCGATTGTCCCGGCCCTGCCAGGACTGCATCCGCGACCGCGTGATTGCGTGATCCTCGCCGGGCGCGGCTATTCCAACAAGGAGATCGCGCGCGCGCTCGCACTGACGCCGCGGACTGTCGACGGATACCTTACGGAAGCCCGTCGTATATTCGATGCCCATGACCGGACGGAGCTGGTGGTGAGCGCCGTTCTCGCCGGGGAGATCGGCCTGGACGAACTCCGGCCTCGTCAACCCGAGTAATCACTCGGTCTATTTCGGCTGATCCGCCGCTGCTCTTCTCGCAGGCGAAACCACGAGCGGGAGCATCCCTTGATCCACATCATCGACAACCATCTGGCGCTGGAGAACCGTCCGCTGCTCCAGTCCATGTTCGCCGATCGCAAGCGCCTCTTCGTCGACCTGTTCGGTTGGGATTTGCCGGTGGTGGACGGCCAATACGAGATCGACCAGTTCGACAATTCGCACACGGTCTACCTCATTGCGGCGGAGAGCGACGGCAGCCACGCCGCGTCGATCCGACTCTTCCCCAGTGCCCAGCCGCACATGCTCGGAACGCTCTTCCCGCATCTCTGCCCGTTCGGTGTCCCAGCCGACGAGGCCACGTGGGAAAGCACCCGGCTTTGCCTGCCGCAGCGGCATGGTGCCGAGCGTCGCCGGAAGCTGCGCAACCTGCTGTTCGCCGCGATGGTGGACGTCGCGCTCGAACGCGGGATCGAGCGCTACACCGGCGTCATCCCCGATGCCTTCCGCAAGGAGGTGCTCTCGATGGGCTGGCAGGCCGAACCGCTCGGCCCGGCCGTGCGCATCCCCGGCGGGCCGATCGGCGCCTTCCTGATCCACATCCGGCCTGACACGCGCGAGCGCCTGCGCTGGACCGGCGTCTATCCGGACGCGACCGATCGGGTGGCGGCGTGAGCGCGGTGGTCGATCGCCACGCCGCCATGCTGGCGCGCGACGGCTGGTGCGTCTTCAGCCAGGCCGTGACTCCGGAGCTCGTTGCCGGGGTCGAGTCCGACCTGGACGCCCGCTTCCAGGCGACGCCGCTGTGCGAAGGCGTTTTTTACGGCGCGCGGACCAAGCGCTTCGGCTCGCTGCTGACCCGATCGGCAGGCATCGAGAAGCTGGTCATGCACCCGCTGATCCTCGGCCTCGTCGAGCAGATGCTGCTGCCCTGGTGCGAGCGGATCGCGCTCAACCTGACCCAGGCGATCGAGATCCATCCCGGCGCTCTCCCGCGGCTGCCGCATCGCGACCAGGACATGTGGCAAGGCCCCAAGGGCAGCATCGAATATCTCGTCAACGTCATGTGGCCGCTGACACCGTTCACGCGCGCGAATGGCGGCACCCGGCTATGGTCGGGAAGTCACTTCGATCAGGACGTGGCCGTGCTCCCCGAAAACGACAGCCTCGTGCCGACGGTAGCGCCCGGTGATGCCCTGCTGTTTCTCGGCTCCACCCTGCATGGCGGAGGCGGCAACGGAAGTCCGGCACCGCGCCGGGGGATCATCATCAGCTACTGCCTTGGCTGGTTGAAACCATTCGAGCTCCAGTGGCTGGTCTACCCGCCCCAGGTCGCACGGCGCTTCTCGCCCGAATTGGCAGCGCTGGTCGGCTACGCGCAGCATCGGCCGAACCTCGGCAATGTCGAGGGTCAGTGCCCGTCGGTGCTGCTCGGCGATCATGTTCCCGAGCATCTGCCCGCAATCGACGCGCTTCGACCTGACCAGGCGGAGGCCGCCGCATTGTTTGTCCGATCCCAGATGGGCGAGCTCGGCTGAGGTCCGGCTCAGTGATCGCGCCCCATCCCGACGCAGTTGCGGCGGTCATCCGGCGGGGTCGTCCGGCGCTTGCGTGGGAGGTGTTGCGGCGGGACCCGGCCTACCAGGCGGCATTCGCCGGTCTTGATCCGACGCAGCCGGAACCGGCATTCGCCGCCGACTGGGGGCTGCACTTTCCCTGAAGACCCGGCGCACAGCTGCGCTCTCGTGCTGCCGATCTGGTCGGCGGCCGCCGATCCGCGCGTGCTTGCAGTGCGCGCCTCGCCTTCCGGAGGGCGGGACCAGCGCAACTTCGAGATGATCCGGGAAGCCGGGCGCGTCGTCCGCGGCTCGGCCGGCGAGCACGTGCTGGTCGACCGCGGAGGCGCGCTGTTCCGGCTGGACGTCATCGACGGCACTGTGCTGGCGGGACCGGTTTTTCTGCGTTTCGAGCTGCCAGACGATCGCCGGCTCGAGGACAGGCTCGCCGTCGTTCGCGCCTTCGTCGCGAAGCCGGCCATCACCCGCCACCATCTTCAACTCGCCGGCAGGCTCCAGGCGTTACATGCCGCGGAGGCCCGCGCGGCGGGGGCAAGCCTCAGGGAGATCGCCGACGGCCTGTTCGGCCATGGTGATTGGCCCGGTGACGGCGAACACCGGAAATCCCTCGTCCGACGCATGATCGCCACTGGCGACCGAATGATCCGCGCCGGTCCGCGCGCCGTCCTCGACACCTGAGGGCATGCCGACCCGTCCGCTAACGTAAGTGCTGGCGGTCCGCTTCGTTATACACCAAAATGGATCAATCCTCAGACGCGGGCGGCACCGGCATCAGGAGGACGTGCGGCTCAACACCTAGGGACAGAGCGATTTGGTCGAGCCGGTCGATGCTCAAGCTATATTTCCGCCGTTCCAGCGCGCTCACATACGTCCTGTCGATTCCCGCCGCATCAGCCAACGCTTCCTGAGAGAGCCCCTTGGCTGTCCGCAAGCGCTTCAGATTCCTGGCAAGATGTTCTCGACTGGCCACCAGCCGAAAAGGACGCCATAGTCGAGTGACAATCCACGGAGTATACTCGTCAAGGTGATCGGGAGAGTTGTTCAATTGGGCATGAGCGAGGCATTGGCTCCTTCGGGAAAAGAGGTGGTCGAATATGACCGAAAGAACCTCGCGCTCTACGCGGCGCTGCTCGAGGCAGACGATGCCGGTCGCGACTGGCGTGAAGCCGCGTCCTCTCTCATGCGCCTCGACTTGGCCGACGAGAATACCGAAGCCTGCTGGCGCTCGCATCTCGAACGCGCCCGCTGGATCGTTGGCGAAGGCCTCGGCACCGCGCTGGTCGCGTTGAACCGGCAGGTGACGCAGTAGTACGAACAGGCTGATGTCTGCGCCTCGCACCGCAGTGCGACCGCGCTCTACTTCGACCGCTTGGACGCGGTCTCCGCCGAGCCCCGTGCCGGGTCTCGGCCATCCGGTGACGATCGCTGGCGTGGCTGCGGACGCCGCGCTCCCGCGCGGCGGCGCTGCTTGTGCCTCTCCCGTTACGGCGGGTGCGGGCGGCGCTCCCGGCTAGGCCCGACGCGGGCGAAGCCAACCCCTTCGGGGTGCTCCACGTCCGTTCCTCCCTGCGGTGTCTTCGCCCGCTCGAAGCCGGGCCTCTTGGTCGCGTCTCGCCGCCCACCCCCGCCTTCGCGGGGAGGCTTTGTGCCTTTTCGGGTGGCGTGGAGGACAGGCCGTGCCCAGATCATCGAGCCGCAGTGCCCGCCGCCCGGCGTCGCAGGAGCAGCAACAGGAACCCCGCGCGAACCTCTATGACGAGGTGACCGCGCGCATCATCAGTGAGCTTGAGGCGGGGCGCTTCCCGTGGGTCCAGCCGTGGGGGAGGACCGGCGGCACCGGTCCCGGCTTGCCGCGCAACGCGCTCACCGCCCGGACCTACTCCGGCGTCAACATCCTGATCCTGTGGGGTGCGGTCATCGAGCATGACTGGCCTTCGCAATCGTGGCTCACCTTCCGTCAGGCGCAGGAGGCAGGCGGCTGCGTCCGCAAGGGTGAGCATGGCGTGACCGTGGTCTATGCCGACCGCTTCACTCCCGAGGCCGAGAGGGAACGCGCCCAGCGCGACGGCGACGAAGCCCGCGCCGTGCCGTTCTTGAAGCGCTTCACCGTCTTCAATGTCGCGCAGTGCGAAGGGCTGCGCGCCGGGCTGGCGTCCGATCCTGCGCCGCTGCCCGAACGTGAGATCGTGCCCGTTGCCGAGGAAGTCATCGCAGCTTCGGGTGTCGATTTTCGCATTGGCGGGTCCAAGGCGTTCTACGCGCCGGACCCCGATTTCGTGCAGGTGCCGCCGCAGCCCGCCTTCTTCGATCAGATCAACTATTATCGGACCTGCCTGCACGAGCTGACCCACGCGACCGGCCACCCCAAGCGGCTCGGGCGCGACTTGAAGAATGCCTTCGGCAGCAAGGATTATGCGCGGGAAGAACTGGTCGCCGAGATGGGTTCGGCCTTCCTCTGCGCCGCGCTCGGCATCGTCCCCACCGTGCGGCACGCCGACTATATCGGATCGTGGCTCGAGGTGCTGCGCGAGGACAATCGCGCGATCTTCCGCGCCGCCAGCGCCGCCACCAAAGCCGCCGACTGGCTGCTTGCGCGGCACCGCGAGGCCCAAGAGGCGCGCGCGCAAGGGAGGATCGCGGCATGATCCTCCTGACCCCCGATCTTCGCTTCGCGCTGCGCGCCAACGCGATCAACCACCGCGCCGCCCAGCGCGACGAGAAGCCCGAACCCGATCCGGTGCCGGTACTGAAACTGTTCAATCCGGTGGGCGCGGCGACATGGCTCGCGACCGAACTCGACGAGGACGGCGACACCCTGTTCGGCCTTGCCGACCTTGGCTTCGGCTGCCCCGAACTCGGCTATTTCAGCCTGTCCGAGATCGCCTCGGTTCGCCTGCCGTTCGGTCTCTGCATCGAGCAGGACATCGCCTTCGCGACGCCGCACAGCTTGTCGGTTTGGGCCGATGCCGCCCGCCGAACCGGATCGATCCTATCAGCCCAACAGGAACTCCGCAGCGCCGGAGTCAACCAGCTTCCGCCCCGAGGCGGATGACGCGGGCGGCCGTTCGCCGCCATTCGTAAGCCGATCCGCCAACCCCGGAAAGAGCGACGGACCGGCACTCACAAGGAGTGACGTCATGAAACTCGAATTCATCGACATTGGCAACATCGACGACAGCGCCGTGAACATGCGCCACGGCAAGAAGCCTCCCGATGTGTCCGACATCCTGCCGACCGTGCGCAGGCGCGGCATCATCGTGCCTGTCATCCTGCGCCCCGGCGCTGCCGAAGGCCGCTTCGAGCTGGTTGCAGGACGCAGGCGCGTCCACGCCGCGCGGCTGGCGCACGCCGAGGAAGGCGCGGACCCCGAGCTTGGCCGGGTGCCGTCCGCGATCATGGAGGCGGGCGACGATGCCGCCGCACTTGAAGCCTCGCTGATCGAGAACATCGCCCGGCTCGACCCCGACGAGGTGACCCAATGGGAAACCTTCACCCGGCTGGTGAAGGAAGCCCGCGAGGTGGATGACATCGCCGTGACCTTCGGCCTGCCAGACCTCACGATCCGCCGCGTGCTGGCGCTCGGCAATCTGCTGCCGCGCATCCGCAATCTCTACCGCGACGAGAAGATCGACCGCACCACCGTCCGCCACCTGACCCTTGCCAGCAAGAGTCAGCAGCGCGCGTGGCTGGCGCTTTACGACGATCCCGACAATTACACGCCGACCGGCCACCAGTTGAAGGCATGGCTGTTCGGGGGGCAGTCGATCGCGGCGAACGTCGCGCTGTTCGACCTCGACAGCTATGCGGGCGCGACCGTCGCCGACCTGTTCGGCGACGACCGCTATTTCGCGGACCCCGATGCCTTCTGGACGGCGCAGAGCGCGGCCATCGACGCGCGCCGCGCGGCCTATATCGAGGATGGCTGGAGCGATGTCGTGATCGTCCCACCCTCCGAGCATTTCCATTCTTGGGAATATGAGAAGGCCGCGAAGCGCAAGGGCGGGCGGGTCTATGTCGATGTCCGCTCGACCGGCGAAGTGACCTTCCAGGAGGGCTATCTGACCCGCAAGGAAGCGCGGCGTGTGGCGAGCGGCGATGCCCCGGAAGGGCCGAAGCCGCAGCGCCCCGAGCTGACCTCGACCTTGCAGACCTATGTCGATCTGCACCGTCATGCCGCCGTCCGCGCCGCGCTGCTGACCCGGCCAGAAGTGGCGCTTCGCCTCATGGCCGCCCATGCAATCGTCGGCTCGCACCTTTGGAGCGTGCGGCCCGTGCCGCAGACGACCCGCAACGACGAGGTGCGTGAAAGCGTCGAGACGTCCCGCGCGGAAACGGTGTTCGACGAGCGCCGCCGTGCCGTGCTCGACCTGCTCGGCTTCTCGGCGGAAGAACCGACCGTCACCGGCGGCAACGGCGACGACTATGGCCTGGCGGGCGTATTCCTGCGCCTGATCGAGCTGCCGGACCCCGCTGTCATGGAAGTGATCGCGGTCGTGATCGGCGAGACGATGGCGGCGGGGAGTGCCGCCGTCGAGCCGGTCGGCTCCGAGATCGGCATCGACATGGCCGATTGGTGGCAGGCCGACGACGCGCTGTTCGGGCTGATCCGTGACCGCGAGGTACTGGGCCGGATCGTCGCCGACGTGGCTGGCCAGATGGTTTCCACCGCCAATGCAGGCGAGAAGTCCAAGACGTTGAAGCGGATCATCGGCGACCATCTTGCCGGTGCCGATGGCCGCGCCAAGGTGGAGCGCTGGGTGCCGCGCTGGATGCAGTTCCCACCGAGCGCTTATACTGCGCGGGGCAGCGTCGGCACCGTCGCGGCCCACGCCAAGGTCATTGTCGCACGCGATTTGCGGGCCGCACCGGACCCCGACGAGCAGGCCGAGCCGTTCGCCGAAGCGGCGTGATCACGAGCGGGCGGGGGCAACCCCGCCCGCCATTGGGGCCTCAAATTCGGCCGCGCGCCTCCGCCGTTCCGGCGTCGGCGCGCGGTCTTTTTACGCATTCGGCTTTCGGGCGGCAGCGGGCCAACGAGTTGCGGTATACGACCGCGTGATGAACGCGAATCTCGACGCTATCCTCCAGGACCTGGCCGCGCCCGCGCGAGTGCTCGCCTTCTGCGACGAGACCAACCTGACCGAGAAGCCGACGGCGACGCTCGTTGCGAACCTGCGGCTCCAAGTCGGCATCGTCGTATCTTCCGAGGTCTACGGCCCGGTCGCGGAAGCGCTCGGCACGTTCCTGACGGCGCACGGGCTCCCGGAATTCCACGCGACCGAGGTCGTCAATCCGAAGGCCGGTACTCCGTGGCGCGACGTGCCCTTCGCGCTCCGGCTCGACGCTTTCGAGCGGCTGACCCAAGCCTTGGGCATGGCCGGATCCCGCGTCCCGTACCTTTATCTGTCGAAGCAGGATCACGACGGCTTCGTCGCGCAATGCGGTGGCCTGATCACTGCTGACTACAAGCGCAGCCTCAAGACCGTCTTCCTGTCCAGCATGGCCGAATATCTGGCGGCGCCGACCCCGGTCCTCGTCATCGATCGGGACAAGAACACTCCCGGTCCGGTTCTCCATCCGATCGAAAACGCTGGCAACCTGCTCGGCGGTGGCGCTATTTCGGTCGAGTCCCACAAGGTCATCGGGCTCCAGATAGCCGATATGGCCGCCTGTGCGGTCCGGCGCTACCTGCTCAAGCGCGATGCCATATACGCGGGCAATGGTAGCCCGTTCGACGAGGTCGCGGCGCAGGCGGTGGCATCGTTCGAGGGACGGTTCGAGCTGTTGTTGGATGCGCAGCCATTGGCCGCCTGACCGCTTGGCCACGCCTTATTTGGCGCGAAAACGGATCACCTTCTTGTCGCCCCCGCAGATGGAGCAGGCGTCCTTTCGGCGTTCGAATCCTCGTGTGCCGGCAAGCTCCCGCGTCTTGTGATTGGCATGCTGGCGAACTGACAGGCCGAGCCGCTCGCTTATGCAGTCATCGCAGATCGGCTCCGGCGACAGCCGCTCGATCAAGCCGCGAACCTGGTCCAATACCGTCATCACGCCCCCTTGCCCCTACGGTCTAGCTTCCGATGGACGGAAGGCCAACCAGCATCACGGCGACGACGGTTATCGTCCGTAGATGTGCAGTCATCGCGGTGGTGACTGAGCCAATTCATGTGTGCGATCAGCTTCGTTCTGGGTCTCTGCAACCCCGGCGGCCCTGATCGATCGCGGTTTGCCGCAAGCCTTCCTCTGGCGCGCAACGGCTTCGCCGACCTTCTTCCCCGGCGCGGTGTCCGCGCCTTCCTCGCGAGACAAGAAGGCCGGCTCGGGCCGTCCTCCGCTCCGCTTCGGCCTGGCGGTGCGCGCCGTCAGGCCCGCGGCCTGACAACCGCATCGAGGCCGCATGGGGCGGCATCGATCCATCGAACGGAGGTTATCATGGCACAGATCGGCAGCTTCACTCGCGGCGACGGCGGCGTCTACAATGGCGAAATCCGGACCCTCACCCTTCGCGTCAAGGCCAGCATCCGGCCCGTCGAGCGCGAGCATGACAAGGCACCGGATCACCGCGTGATCGCCGGCGGCGTCGAGTTCGGCGCGGGCTGGACCAAGGCGGCGCGTGACACCGGCGCCGAATATCTGAGCCTCAAGCTCGACGATCCGTCCTTCCCGGCGCCCATCTACGCCACCCTGACGCAGGGCGACAACGGCGAGCACAAGCTCATCTGGTCGCGCTGAACCCGACGCCCCGCGCGCTCCGGCGCGCGGGACTCGAGCGGTGAGCCGGATTTGCCATAGCTCACGAGGGACCTTGCAGGCGAGGGCGTCTGCCTGGTCCGCTTTCCGTCGCACGGGACCTCGGACCCGTGCCTCCCGGTGTAACCCGCACCGCTCGCCTCCCGGGTGTGTCGAAAATCGATCATCGGCTTTCGACACTGCCCGACAGGTGCTCCCGGCGGCATCCCCGGTGCCGCGACCGCACGGTCGCGATCCCGCGAAGGATGCCGATCCCGATGGACACCGACGATGACATTTCCCGGGCCAGCCGTGCCAAGCGTGGCTCGCCCTTCCTCAATACTGACCAGGCCGCAGCCTATCTCAAGCTGTCGAGCCGGCTGCTGAAGCGCCTGCGCCGGGCCGGCAAGGGACCGGTGTTCCGTCGCCACAGCCGTTTCGTCCAGTACCATATCGACGACCTCGATGCCTGGTCCGGCGAACAGGCCGCGCGGGAGATCGGGCGATGAACGGCCGCCGCGACCGCGCCGGCGACGCTCCGCTTCTCGCCTGGGGCGATGCGCTCCGCACCGCCAAGACCCGCCGCGCACGGCTGCGCCGGCGCATTGCTATCACCGGCACCGGCATCGCCGTCCTGCTCGCCAGCGCGGCCATTCCGCCCGCGCCGCGGCTGGTCTGGAACGCGAGCGCCAGCGCGGCGATCGGCCTCTATGCGGTCAAGCCCGGCGCTTCGGCCGAGCCCGGCGACATGGTGATAGGGCAGGTTCCTGATCCCTTCCGACGCCTCGCGGCCGAGCGCCACTACGTGCCGATAAACGTGCCGCTGGTGAAGCGCGTCGCGGGTTATGCCGGCGACGAGGTCTGCGCCCTCGGGCAGGAGATATTCGTCAACGGCCGCTGGGCCGCCGAGCGCCGGCTAGTGGATGGACAGGGACGGCCGATGCCGATGTGGTCGGGCTGCGTCCGGCTCCATGGCAGCCAGCTCTTCCTGCTAATGGACAATCCGGCCTCCTTCGATGGCCGCTATTTTGGTGCCACCGAGGGGCGGGACATCATCGGAAAGGCGCGTCTGCTGTGGCGCCGCTGAGGATGATCGCATGTGCGGCGGCGCTCGTCGTGGCTTCGCCAGTGCAGGGGGAAAGCGTCGCCGACTGGCGTCCCTACGTTACCGAGGCGTCGCTACGCTTCGGCGTGCCGAGCGCCTGGATCGAGCGGGTCATGCAGGCGGAAAGCCGGGGGAAGACCCGGCTCGATGGTCGCCCGGCCCGAAGTCGTGCCGGCGCGATGGGGCTGATGCAGCTGATGCCCGACACTTGGGAAGCGATGCGCCGCACGCTCGGCCTGGGCGCGAATCCCGACGATCCGCGCGACAATATCCTCGCCGGCACTTTCTACCTGCGCATGATGTACGATCGGTTCGGCTATCCCGGCCTGTTCGCCGCCTACAATGCCGGTCCCGGGCGCTACGCCGCGCATCTTGCGACCGGCAGCGCGCTTCCGGGCGAAACGATCGCCTACCTCCAGACCGTCGGCGGTGTGCCCTCAGTTGCCACCGGAACGGTTGCCGCAACGCCGCGCGAGACGTTGTTCGCCGTTCAATATCGGACGCCGAACGAGCCTGATTCGCCGGTTCTCGCACCTTCTCCAGCGTTTCTGTTCGTGGTGCGCCATGACAGTCGGTGAGGCGAGGTTGCGGTCGCCGGAGAGGTGGGAGGCTCGTCTCGACAGGCCCAGCATGACGGCTGGCGGACCGCCTATCAAGGCCCGCGGGTGCCCCCCAATTTGCTGCGCAAATCGGTTCCCCCCGCGTCCGCTTCGCGGCGCTACGCTACGCTTCGCGGCCCTGACAGCCGCTCCGCCACCCGTCCCTCGGACGCCGTTCTCGATGGTGAGGACGCAAGCGTTGGAGGTCATCATGGGCATGTATCAGAGCATCGGAACGGCGTCGGATCGCGTGAT
Organism: Sphingobium nicotianae; assembly: GCF_018603885.1. GTDB lineage: Bacteria > Pseudomonadota > Alphaproteobacteria > Sphingomonadales > Sphingomonadaceae > Sphingobium > Sphingobium nicotianae. The sequence goes on along the minus strand of NZ_JAHGAW010000012.1, from coordinate 3,758 downwards.
GGCGACGTTGATGGTGGGTCTGGAATTGGAGTTTGGACGCGGTGCCGGGGAGGCCCTGGCACATCGGTTTCTCGAAGCCGAAGAGACCGATTTCCTCTGGGATGCGCGGATCGAGGAGCGCTGGCTCGGGTCCTACGAGAGCGTCGACGACGATGACCTGGAGCTGGATCGGATAGCGATCTGCGGGCGGCTGGGCGGTCGCTGGTTCGCGAGCGTGATGCTCGTGGATGGCGAGGGAATGGCGCACGGGACGATGGGAAAGCGGTTCTGCCGGTCGCGGAAATTGGCCCACGAAGCGATGGTCGATGCGCACTGATCGCGCGTGGATCGGCGGGGAGAGGCAGCGTCGGACCGGCGCTGCTTCTCCCCCTTTTTTGAGCCGGAAGGGTGAGGAGGATGGGGAGAAGGGAAAACAAGATAAAGGCAGTGTCTCGCGACCCTACTTAAGTGATTGTCTGCACATCCTTTTTTTGGGAGACAGCAGCCTGCGGCTGCGAGACTGTCGCGCAAGAAATGGCGAAAATCCGCCATTTACGCCCCGAAATCGCGAGACTCGGGTACGCTGCGATGCCTGACGACGACTTCACCCCGAAGCTCGGTCGCAAGCGTCCCAAGGACGGAAAGAAGGTCGTCAAATATGGCGGGCGCATCCTTGCCGCCGCCCGGCTTGCTGGCACCAAGACAGGGGTCCGCGCACGGCGCTTTGATGGCAGTCGCATTGGGCGCGGCGCGAGCATGGGCCGGCTGCTGTCGAGCCGCGAGCGGCTGGCCGGGTTCCGCAGTCGCCGGGCAGTGGTGAAGGCGAGCCTCATCCGGCTGCAGGGCAAGGCCGGCCAGGTCGCCCGTGCCCACATGCGCTATATCCAGCGCGACGGAGTTACTCGCGAAGGCTTGCCGGGCGAACTTTATGGTCCGCGGACCGACCGCGCCGACGGTGATGATTTCCTAAAGCGCACCGATGGCGACCGCCACCAGTTCCGCTTCATCGTCTCCGCCGAGGACGGCGCCGAATATCCTGACCTCAAGCCCTATGTCCGGCGGCTTATGACGCAGGTCGAGCAGGACCTTGGGACTAAGCTAGACTGGGTTGCGGTCGACCACTTCAACACCGAGCGCCCGCACACCCATATCGTGCTGCGCGGTGTCGACGATCGTGGCGACAATCTCATCATCGCGCGCGAGTATATTTCACACGGGCTGCGCGAGCGCGCCTCCGAACTGGTGACGCTCGACCTTGGCCCACGCACCGACCAGGAGATCGAGGCCCGGCTGCGCCACGATGTCGACCAGGAGCGATTGACGGCGATCGACCGGCGATTGTTGCGACGCATGGATGCCGATCGCGTGGTGTCTCCCGCCGACAATGATCCCTTCCAGCAGTCAGTCGCGGCAGGGCGGCTGCGCAAGCTGAAAGCGATGGATCTCGCCGAAGACATCGGCAGTGGGCGCTATCGGCTTGCGAGCGGCCTTGAGGACACGCTGCGTCGCATGGGCGAGCGCGGCGACATCATACGGCTTATGCAGCGCGAGCTGACCGCACGCCGACTCGACCGCGCCGGTGTCGAGCAGGTGATCTCGAGCGGCGAGCGCGCGCCGATCGTCGGACGGCTGATCCAGCGCGGCTTTTCCGACGAGCATGGCGATCGGCATTATGTGCTGGTGGATGGCGTCGACGGGCGGGTCCACTATGTCGATATCGGCCGCGGCGACGCGACACCGACCGTGCCCGAGGGCGCGATGATCCGGATCGACCCTTCAAAGGCTGAGACGAATCGGGCGGACCGCACCATCGATGCGGTCGCGCGGGCGAATGACGGACGCTATTCGGTCGACCTCCATCTGCGCCATGATCCGAGCGCAAGCGAGGCATTCGCGACAAGGCATGTGCGCCGCTTGGAAGCGATGCGGCGCGCAGGCGCCGGGCCCGATCGCCTGGCGGACGGGAACTGGACGATCCCCGACGACCATCTTGCCCGGGCGGAAGCCTATGCCGCGCGCCAGCAGCGTGATCGTCCGGTGACGCTGTCGATCGTATCGCGTTCTCCGGTCGCCGAACTTGCTGTCAGGCAGGCATCGACATGGCTCGACCGAGAGCTCGCCGAAGGTGGGCATGGCGCCATTCGCGATGCCGGTTTCGGGCGCGAGGTCCGGACGGCTCTGGCGGCGCGGCGGCAGTGGCTGATCGAGCAGCAACTGGCCGATGGCGAGCGGTCAGCATTCAGGTATCGCGACGGCGCGATCAACAGCCTTCGCCAGCGCGAATTGCGGGAGGCCGGCCAGCGGCTCGGCAGCGATCTCGGCAAGCGCTTCGAGCCTGCCCGCACGGGAGAGCGGATCGAGGGTGTCATCGCGCGCAAGGTCGACCTCGAAAGCGGGAGTTTTGCGGTGGTCGAGCGGTCGCGGGATTTTACGCTGGTGCCATGGCGTGACGTGCTTGACCGCAACATCGGCAAGGCGGCGTCCGGGATTTTGCGCGCGGACGGCATCAGCTGGCAGTTCGCGCGAGGGCGATCAGGACCGCAGATATCCTAGATCGAAAGGCGCGCGCCTGTTCAGCACGAAGGGATCTTGCGCAGGCTCGATGGCCTTGGGTTTCGTCGATCGGACGCCTATATAGCAGCTGCCCCCACGGGACACGCTTCGGCGACGCCAGTGGTGGGACGTTACAGAGACCGTGGGTGGATTCGTCCTCGCCGCCGTGACGACATTGGGCGGGATTTGTCCCGTCCTCACTTGGGCCGCTCTTGCCGCAATCGTAGCATGCCGGTTCTTGGCGCCGGACGACAAGGCCAGACCGATGTGTAACAAGTGTAAGACGAAGAAGACGAAAAGGAAACACAAGACGAGGTTGGTAGATATGGGCAAATCAATGATCCGCGAACTCGCGAAGGCTGCACCAATCACGGTGCTTTTTCACACGGTCGGCATTGACGCACTGTCCCTGTAACGTCCCATAATCCACCCATGCATCAATTTGGAGCCGGCTCTCGGGGCCGGCCTTTTTTTCCCGGCAGTTTCGCGTCCCAGTCTGCATGAGGCCCCGTTCGGGCGAGATGGCGGTTGAGTTTAGGAGCACTGTCGCTCCACCAGACCGGACCACGCTCTCCGAGCGCAGTCTTTGCGCGCGCAACCGCCTCAGAGGCGGTCGCCTCTGTTGTATGGTCATGTTTCCGGTTGGCAGTAGCGACGGCTTGCGGCGCTGCCATCAGTTCACCGACAAGCCGCTTGCGGGTGACAGCAGTCAGCGTCGGGTCGATCGTTCGCCACATACGATCCATTAGTCGAGCGGAGTCCAGTTCCACTTCGCCAATGCGGCCTCGAAGCGGGAGCGGAGCGTGTCAGAGAAGCCGCATTCAACATCGCGGGCGAACCTGATGAGACCCGCAATATGATTGATCATGCCGCTTTTTGACGCAAATCCGCGATTGTCGGCGTGCGTGGCAATCCCGAACAGCTCGATGCCTCTGACGTGATCCTCGAGCCTGCTGCGAAGCTCTCGCGAAAGGCGCGGGCGATCGCGATCGACAAGCAGCCCAAGAACCACTTTCCGCCCACCGGGCGGAACGATCGAGATCTTGTTTTCGTGCATTCGAAAGCGATGCCGGACCAGGATGCTTCGAACTTCGCCAATTAGGCCGGATCGACATTCAGCGAAGCCAGATCATGGCGGCAGCGAGGTGGATGAAGCCGGCGAAATGGATAGTGCGCCGATCGTAGCGCGTGGCGAAGCGGCGGAAATGCTTGAGGCGACCGAAGCA
>NZ_JAHGAW010000011.1 GCF_018603885.1 Sphingobium nicotianae | reverse complement strand
TTCGCCCGCTCAGCCATGCCAGGACGATCTCGCCCGGATCGTGGAGGATCAAACCTCGTGTCGGACACAGAGACGTCCACCCCATAACGCCCGGCCGCGATCATGAAGGCTCGGACAAGGTGCCTCCCCGGCAGTCCGGTGACCTCGCAGACAACCATTGGCCAGCGGTGGAGGAGATACCAATGTCGAAATCAATTAGACAACAGTCCGGAATGTCTGCTTTTGAGCGGCGATGAAGGGGAAGCGGACGATCGTTCACGGTGTGCGCGAGGCCTGCTGCCGACCAAAGTGAGCCGTTCAGTACAAAGAGCCTAAAGGTCCGTTTCCGCAAAAAAGCGGACCTCCCTAGTTGGCGATTGCTCGGCGTTTCGCCGGGCGGCCCGCCAAACCTCAGGATTGCGCTGCCATGCTCCGCGCGACGTCGGCTGCCGATGACCAATTCACTCTCAGCGCGACGCTGGAGAAGATCGACAACAGCGCGCTCACGACACGGCTGCCGTCTTCGGTTGATTTGATAGGCTCGTCGTCGATGAGGAAGAACAGGCGCCCCTTTCACGCGGGGCGTCTGTTTTCTGCATGGAAATTTACGGCAGTCCGGTTTCAGCAGGCGGTCCGCGATGGACGATTGGGGTCTTCTGTCGCTGCTGAAGCGCCCAGCGGGCGATCTCGTCCTTGCGCGCGAACCACACGCCTTCATGGCTCTTGGCATAGGTGAAGAAACGATCCAGCACGCGGATGCGATTGGCGTGGCCGCTCAGGCGGTCGTGCATGCCGATCACCATCATTCGCCGCCTGGTCCCGGCCTCTTCGTAAAGCTGGTCGAACTCGTCGCGAAGCGCCTGTTCGTGGGCATGCGGGTCATAGCCCTGGAAAGGGAAGTTCATGTCGTTCATATGTAGCGTGTAGGGTACAATGGCGAAATCGCGGCCGCGCACCGGAATGATGAAGGGCTCGTCGCGGCTCGGCTCGTCGATGCTGTAGAGGAAGCCGAGGTCTTGCAGCGTCTCCGAGATGTTGACCGAGTTGCGGATGAAATAAGCGTTCCAGCCAATCGGCTGCACGCCGGTAATGCGACGGATGGTGTCGGCCGATTCCTTGATGAATGCTTTTTCCTGCTCGCGCGACATGTCGTAGGAGGCCGACCAGATCGTGCCATGCGCGCCCGGCTCGTGGCCGCGCCGCACGATCTCGCTCGCCAACTCGGGATGCTTCTCGATTGCCTCGCCGATCATAAAGGACGTCATCTTGATATCGTGCTTGTCGAACAGATCGAGCGCCCGCGGGATGCCCTCGTTCGGGCCATATTCGAAAAAGGCGTTCGTTACCTGGTCGGGGTAACCGGGCTTGATCGGCTCGGGCACGGCACCTCCGGCTCCTGAGACCGGCTGGCCGCCTCCTTCGAACATCAGGGAGATGCTGATCGCCAGCCGCGCCCCGTTGGGCCAGAACGTCCCCGGCTTGCCGGAGGTCGTGGTAGTCGTGTCAACGCCGCTGTGGGCAGCCGCCGCCGGGGGGACCATCGTGGCTAGAGCGCTGGTCGCGGCGACGCTGGCGAAGGTGCGACGGGTAAGCTGAATATCTTCCATTTTTGACATGTTGCTGTGTCCTACGCAAAGGTGATCGCCAGACGTGCATCTCGCGGGCGTTGAGCGATCATTGTAGCGCCCCGCGTCGGGGCAGCTGCCGACCGGCTGATCTCTTGGGCGGTCGGACCATCCAGTTCAGATCTGGGTGATGCCGCCGTCCACGAACAACTCGGCACCGTTGATGAAGCTCGCATCGTCCGATGCCAGGAAGAGCGTGGCCTTGGCGATCTCCTCGGGCTCGCCCACGCGGCCGACCGGGATCTGCGTGGCGAGATAGTCCTTGATGCCCTGCGCCTGTTTGCCGCCGCCGAATACGTCGGTCAGGCCGATCGTGTCGGTCGGCCCCGGGCTGACGACGTTCACGCGGATGTGACGGTCCTTGAGATCGAGGATCCAGCTGCGCGCCAGGTTGCGCACTGCAGCTTTGCTCGCGCCATAGACGCTGAACGCGGGCGTTCCCGAGGAACCGGCGTTGGAACTCATGAGGATGATCGAGCCGCCATCCTTTAATAGCGGCAATGCCTTCTGCACGGTGAAGATCGTGCCCTTCACGTTCGTGTCGAACGTCTGCTGATATTGCTCCTCGGTGATCGCGCCCAGCGGAAGCATCGTGCCGCCGCCGGCGTTCGCGATGATGACGTCGATTTGGGCGTGCTGCTGCTGGACGGCATCATAGACCCGGTCGATGTCGGCGAGCTTCGACATGTCGGCGCGCACGCCCGTGACCCGGCCGTCAATCTTCTTCACCGCGGCATCGAGGACCTCCTGACGGCGGCCGGTGATGAAGACCGCCGCGCCTTCCGCGACGAACGCCTTGGCAATAGCAAGGCCGATGCCACTGGTGCCGCCGGTGACGACGACCACCTTGCTCTTGAAACGATCTGTCATTGTACGTCTCCTGCATCTTCTGCGGCGGACTGCCGCTCGTTGGAGATGAAGCCGGGACGACGTTGCTTGTAGTCGGCGATTTTGGCACGTAGCGTTCCACGAAAGGAACGATGATGCGCGCCGACCTGAACGATCTTGCTTATTTCGCGGAAGTCGTCGGTCACGGCGGTTTCGCCGCGGCAGGTCGCGCGCTTCGTGAGCCCAAATCCAAGCTCAGCCGGCGGATCGCGGCGCTTGAGGAACGATTGGGGCTTCGTTTGATCGAGCGCTCGAGCCGGCGTTTCCGTGTGACCGAAACCGGTCAGGCCTTTTACGAGCGATGCCGCGCTATGCTTGCCGAGGCCGAGCAGGCCGAGGCGTTGGTGATGCAGGCGCAGGTTGAACCGCATGGCCGCATCCGGTTCAGCTGCCCGACCGGTATGGTCGCGCCTGTCTCGGACGTGGTGACATCCTTTCTCGCTCGATATCCTAAGGTACGGTTGCAGCTGATCGTTACGGACCGCGCCGTCGATCTTATCGAAGAGCGGATCGATCTGGCGTTGCGGGTGCGGGTGGATCTCGCCACAGATGCGGAACTCACGGTCCGGTCACTGGGCCGATCCGTCCGGATCCTCGTTGCCAGTCCCCAGCTTGCTAGTCAGATCGCCTCGGTGGAACAGCTCGCATCGCTGCCTGCACTGTCGACGGACGATGAGCATGACGTCGCAGGCTGGAATCTGGAGGCAACCGACGGTCGAAAGCAGATGCTTCGTGTAGAGCCCCGTCTCGGCTGCACGAATATTGATCAGCTACTCAGCGCCGCCGTTGCCGGTCTTGGCGTCGCACTGTTGCCCGACCGTGTCTGCCGCGCCATGCTGCAGTCGGGCAAGTTGGTACGAGTGCTGCCGGATTGGCACGCACAAGTTGGGAACGTGCACCTCGTATTCACGACACGGAGAGGTCTGCCACCTGCGGTCCGCGCACTGATCGACCACCTTGCTCGGGATTTTCCACCCGCCATTGCGGCAGGGCAAACCTCATAGGGAGTAGGCGTACGGCAGCTTTTCTCTCGCGGACTTTCGACAATACCGAAGCGCGTTCCCACCTGGCGCAGCTGTTGCCCACGAGCGGGGCTAGCCACCGAACGCCTCTTTCATCGCTTATGCTCGGTTCACAAAGGCGGGCGTCGCAGTCTGAATGGGCGGCGGCACGCAACGCGCACCCGAAGGTAGCGCTCGTTGACCAACCTTGATGATTTGCATCTTTTGCATTGCTCGATGGAATAAATTGATCGCGCGGGTGTCAAACGCTCATTCGTAATCGAATGAGGGCCAGCATGAACCGATCCAAATTCCTGTTCCCAGCAGCTTTGCTGGTCGCCTCGGCCGCGCAGGCGTCGGGGCTGCCATCCGAATTCGCCAGGGCAATGGGCGTCGCGATGGACCGCATGATGGCGGACATGCACGTGCCGGCCACCGGCAATGTCGACCGCGATTTCGTTAACATGATGATCCCGCACCATCAGGGCGCGATCGAAATGGCGGTGGCGGAGCTGCGCTATGGCTCCGACCCCAATCTCAAGCGCATCGCCCAGGAGATCATCGTCGATCAGCAGCAGGAGATCGCGGCGATGCGCCTCGCGATGGGCGACCCTCTGCCCCCGTCCGCGCCCGCTCCCACCCAGCAGCCCGGCCACGAAACCCCGTGAAGGAACATTGACATGAAGACCACGGCCCTATTCCTGGCACTTGCCACAGCAACCTCCCCCGCGCTCGCCCAGGATGCCGCGCAAGCGCCCTGGAACCGCAGCGTTCCGGCGAGCCATCTCGACCGCGTCTATGCCGCCGAGCAATTCTCGAACACCGTCTCGGTCACCGATCCGATCGATGGAAAGCTGCTCGGCGTGATCCGCCTGGGCGATCCTCAACCGGCCAATTTCAGCCCGCTCTACAAGGGCCAGGTGCTGGTCCACGGGCTTGGCTTCTCGCCCGATGGCAAGACGCTGGCGGTCGTCTCGATCGGATCGAACTCCGTGACCTTCATCGATACCGCCACCAACAGCGTCAAACACACGACCTATGTCGGCCGCAGCCCGCACGAGGCCTTCTTCACGCCGGACGGCAAGGAGGTCTGGGTGACGGTGCGCGGTGAGGACTATATCTCGGTGCTCGATCCGGCCACCTATGAAGAGACGGCAAGGCTCAAGACACCGGGTGGGCCAGGCATGACGATCTTCTCGCCCGACGGAAAATACGGCTATGTCTGCTCGTCGTTCAATCCTGAACTGGTCGTGTTCGACGTGGCTTCCCACAGCATCGTCGGCCGCGTCGCGCAGCCCAGCTCCTTCTGCCCCAACATCGCAGCAACGCCGGACGGTAAGCAGGTTTGGTATACGCTCAAAGACATTGGCAAGACGGTCGTGATCGACGCCAAGGCGCCCTTCGCCACGCTCAAGGTGATCGAGACCGGTCCGATCACCAACCACGTCAATTTCGCGCGGACGGCCAAGGGCCTTTTCGCTTATGTTACCGTCGGAGGTCTCGGCGAGGTGCAAGTGTTCCGGACGGACAACTATGAGAAGGTCGCAACCATCCCGGTCGGACGACTTCCGCACGGCGTCTGGCCATCGGGCGATGGTCGCCGCATCTTCGTCGGCCTTGAGAATGACGACGGCCTGGCGATAATCGACACCGTGACCAACAGACTTGTCGGCACCGTGCCGATCGGCCAGGCGCCCCAGGCCATCGGTTATGTCGCCAATGCGGTGCCACAGGGCGATGGACTTCAGAACCTGCAACCGCTCGGTGTCTCCGGCCAGACGACCAAGCTGGCGCTCGGCATGGGCGGCAAGGCGGTGACCAGCGTTACGCTCTTTGACCAGGGCCTGATCCAGATTCTGCAGGCCTCGGTGACGGGACTGATGCCCAAGCACCCCTATCAGCTCGTGCTTGCGGCCAATGCCGACGGCACCGGTGAGGTCGAGCCGCTCGCCAACTTCACGACCAATCCGGCGGGCTCGGCTATCGTCAATGCGACCGGCCCGATCAGGCAGGTGGTCCAGGCGGACGCACCGTCCAGCCGACGCTGGCTCGCGATCCGTGAAGGCACCGCCAACGCCCCGGGCATGCTCGTCCAGGTGCAGCAGCCCTGAGCGCCATGCAGGACATGATGCTCCTGGTTGAGCCGCTGATCCCCAGGCTGCGGCGCTATGCGCGCGTGCTGCTGCGCGACAGCGTGGCGGCGGACGATCTCGTGCAGGACTGTCTCGAGCGCGCGATCAGCCGCTGGCACCAGCGGCGTGCCGACGGCGATGCCCGGACCTGGCTGTTCACGATCCTGCACAATCTGGCGATGAACCGACTGCGCCAGACGGCGCGGCGCGGGCCGCACGTGCCGGTCGAGGACGCAAGTCCCGCAACGATCGCGCGCGCACCTGACCAGGAAGCGGGTATTCATCACCGCGACGTCATGCAGGCGCTCGATCGCCTGCCCGACGACCAGCGCGCGGTCCTGCTGCTCGTGACCATCGAGGAGCTGAGTTATGTCGACACGGCCAAGGCGCTGGGCGTACCGATCGGCACGGTCATGTCGCGGCTGTCGCGCGCGCGGGCTCGCCTGCGCGACGAGATTACGGGCCGTGACAAACCCGCCGCACCCTATCTGAGGAGAGTGAAATGAACGGCGGTCGCCCGATCACCGATGACGACCTCCAGGGCTATATCGACGATGCGATCGACAGCCGCCGTCGGGCGGAGGTCGAAGCGTATCTTGCCGACCATCCCCAGGTCGCCGAGCGGATCGCACTCGACCGGGCACTGCGCGGCGCGATGCGCGATGCGCTGGGGCCGATTGCGGACGAACCGGTGCCGGCGGAGCTCAACCTCAGCCGCCTGATCGATCGTCACCAGCGCCAGCGACGAAATTGGCGCAGCGGCCCCTGGCAGGTGGCTGCCGCGCTACTGCTGATGGTCATGGGCGGCGTGGGAGGCTGGGGCCTGCGCTCGGCGCAGGAGCCTCCGCGCGCGGGCATCGCTGCGCTCGCCCAGGAAGCCACGGACAGCTATGCGGTCTACGCGCCCGATATGGGCCGGCCGGTGGAAATCAAGGCGGCCGACGCGCCGCAGCTGATCCAATGGGCTTCGCGCCGCCTGGAACGCCCGGTGTCAATCCCCGATCTGTCGGGCGCGGGATACAGCTTCATCGGCGGTCGCGTCGTACCGACGCCGCATGGCCCGGCGGTGCTCTATATGTTCGACAACGGCAAGGGCACGCGGCTGACCATGCTGTCGCGCAACATGGCGATCGATCGCGACACGCCGATGAAGCTGGGCAATGCCGGGCGCGTGACGTCGGTGAGCTGGTCGCGCGATGGGCTCGGGTTCAGCCTGGTCGGGCCGCTCGGCGAGGCCGAGCTCCATCCCATCGCGGACGTCGCCAGGGCACAATTCAACCAGGCGATTTAGTTGGTTCGACGGGAATAGACGCTGCAGGGAGCGGAACCGAGGACAGCGCCTCGCGAGGCGCCCAAAACGGCGGCTCGTGCATGCGGGACATCGGAGGGTCCTAAAACACTGGCCGACAGACCATGATCAATCACAAATTACGATTGAAATCATAATAACAATCGCATGGACCGATGGATCATGATGGCGCATCAACGCTCCTGGAGGTCCAACCCATGACCCTTGAACAGCTTCGCATCTTCGTCGGCGTCGCCGAACGCCAGCATGTCACCCGCGCCGCCGAGGCGCTGAATGTCACCCAATCGGCCGCCAGCGCCGCGATCGCCACGCTGGAAGCGCGCCACGGCGTGCCGCTGTTCAACCGGGTCGGCCGCGGCATCGAGTTGACCGAGGCGGGCCGCATGCTCCTCGACGAGGCACGGGCGGTCCTCGGGCGCGCGGCGAGTGCTGAACAGGCACTGGCCGACTATGCCGGGCTCAAGCGCGGGACGTTGCGGCTCGTCGCCAGCCAGACCATCGCCAGCTACTGGCTTCCCCCAAGGCTGGCGACCTTTCACGATCGCTACCCGGCCATCACCGTCGAGCTCGCGATCGACAATAGCGAGGGCGCCGCCGCGCGCGTCCTGAGCGGCGCGGCGGAATTGGGCTTCGTGGAAGGCATGATCGACGAACCCGTTCTCGCGCACTGGCCCATCGCCAGCGACCAGATGGTACTGGTCGGACGCGAGGCGGTGGAGGTGGTCGACGAGGCTTGGATGCGCCAGGCGCGATGAATCGTCCGCGAGCAGGGATCGGGCACACGCTCATCCTTCGAGGAGGCGCTGCGCCGCGACGGCGTCGATCCGGCAACGCTGACGATCGCGATGACGCTGCCGTCGAATGAAGCCGTTCGCACCGCAGTCGAAGCGGGCGCAGGCGTCGCAGTCCTGTCCGAGCTGGTAGTCGCGTCGGCACTGGCCGCCGGTACGCTGCATGTGCTGCCCCTCGACCTGCCGGCCAGACGCTTCCACGCGCTGCGCCATAAGGAGCGCTATCGCACCCGCGCCGCCGATGCGCTCACCGATCTGGTCAAGGAGCTGGCATGATGGCCTCGCTGCCTTCCACGACGCGCGGCCTGCTGGGCTTCGAAAACGCTCGGGAGATCATCCGCCAGTTCACGCCCAACTGGTTCGCCGCGACCATGGGCACGGGCATCCTGGCGCTGGCCCTGCCCCAGCTTCCGAACATCGGCCCAGCGCTCGCGCCCCTCGGCGAGGCATTGTGGCTGTTCAACATCGCTTTGTTTTGCCTGTTCGGCGGCCTCTATGGTGTGCGCTGGATCCTCTTCACGAACGAGGCACGCCGCATATTCGGACATGAGAGCATGTCGATGTTCCTAGGCACGATCCCGATGGGCCTCGCGACGATCATCAATGGCTTCGTGGCGTTCGGGCTGCCGCGCTTCGGCGACGGCGTCCTGCCGGTTGCCCATGCCTTGTGGTGGATCGACGTGGCGATGGCGCTCGCCTGCGGGGTGCTGATCCCCTATTTCATGTTCACGCGTCACGCCCATGCGCTCGAGCGGATGACGGCGATCTGGCTGCTGCCGGTCGTTGCAGCCGAGGTGGCGGGCGCGAGTGGCGGCCTGCTCGTGCCGCACCTCGACACCGCCGCAAGCCAGATCACGGTACTCGTGACCGGCTATGTGTTGTGGGCCTATTCGGTCCCCGTCGCCTTCGCCATCCTGACGATCCTGATGCTGCGCCTGGCGCTGCACCGGCTGCCACATGAGAGCATGGCCGCCTCCTGCTGGCTGGCACTCGGGCCGATCGGAACCGGCGCACTCGGTCTGCTCGTGCTGGGCAGCGATGCGCCTGAGATCTTCTCCGCCCATGGCTTGGCGCAGCTCGGCGCCGTGGCCGCGGGCCTCGGCGTGATCGGGGGGCTGATGATCTGGGGCTATGGCCTGTGGTGGCTGGCGCTCGCGGCGCTGATCACCGCCCGTTACTGGCGTAAAGGCATCCCGTTCAATCTGGGTTGGTGGGGCTACACCTTCCCGTTCGGCGTCTACACCGTTGCGAGCTTCAGGCTGGGCACGGCGCTTCATCTCGCCTTCTTCGGCGGGGTCGGCGCACTTCTCACGATCGTCCTGTTCGCAATGTGGATTCTGGTTGCCGGCAAGACCCTCTCCGGCGCCTGGAGCGGTCGCCTGTTTCACTCACCCTGCATCGCCAGCGCCGCCTGAAAAGGAGCATGCCGTGGATCGTTTTGACACCCTCCTCGCCCACGCCACCAGCCGTCGCCGATTACTCGGCGGGATCGGCATAGGCAGCGCCGCGGCGTTCGCCGGCCCTGGCTTGGCCGAGACCCTCGCCAATCTGGCCCTGCCCGGCGGGCCGTCCGAGCGCCCGATCACGAACGCCTTCCCCGGCAAGGGCAGCATGATCCTCCAGCGCATCCATCCGCCGCTGCTCGAGACGCCGATCGAAGTGTTCGACCAGGACGTCTTCACGCCCAATGACCGCTTCTTCGTGCGCTGGCACTGGGCGGAAATCCCGACATCGATCGATGCCACGACCTATCGGCTGACGGTGCGAGGGCATGTCGCCCGCCAACTGTCGATCAGCCTGGAAGAATTGCTGCGCCTGCCTCGTGTCGAGATGGCCGCAGTGAATCAATGTTCTGGCAATTCGCGCGGCCTGTTCGAGCCGCGCGTGCCGGGCGCGCAATGGCGCCATGGCGCGATGGGCAATGCGAAATGGCTCGGCGTGCGGCTGCGTGACCTGCTCGACCTCGCGGGAATCAAGCCGGGTGCGGTCACGGTCCGCTTCGGCGCACTCGACCAGCCCGTCGTCGCCGGTGCGCCGGATTTCGGAAAGTCGCTTGGCATCGATCACGCCCGCGACGGCGACGTGATGATCGCCTTCGGCATGAACGGCGAGCAGTTGCCTTTGCTCAACGGCTTTCCGATCCGCCTGATCGTGCCGGGCTGGTATTCGACCTATTGGGTCAAGATGCTCAACGACATCGAGGTGCTGCCCGGCCCGGACGACGAGTATTGGATGGCCAAGGCCTATAAAGTGCCGGCGACGCCCGGCGCCAATGTCGCGCCGGGCGCGAAGAATTATCCGGCGGTACCGATCAGCCGGATGGTGCCGCGATCCTGGATCACCAGCCTGTCGGAGGACCAGACGATTGCCTTCGAGGCCGCAATCCCCTTGGGCGGGATTGCGATGGGCGGCGACGCGGGGGTCGCCCGGGTCGACGTCTCCGCCGACGGCGGACACACCTGGTATAAAAGTGTGCTTGGCCCCGATCAGGGCAAATATAGTTTCCGGCGGTGGGACGCACGCGTGCCGCTACCCCGCCGGGGCCGCGTCGCCCTCATGTCGCGCTGCACCAGCACGTCTGGCGTCACACAACCAATGAAGCCGATCTGGAATCCCGGCGGGTTCATGCGCGCCAATGTCGAAACCACCCACATCATTGCCGCGTGAGGAGAGCGACCGTGACGACGCCATCTTTCGGAACCCTGTCTTTCGGTATCGTCGGCCTTGCGGCGCTAGTCTTGGTGGCGATCGGTCCGCCGGGCCCGCGTCCGGTCCGAACCGATCCCGTCGCAGCCAGCCCGCCACCGGGCGTCAGCGCGGGTGGCTTCACCATCAGTTCGACTTCGGTCGACCTGCCGATCGATGACGGAGTCTATCCCGATGGCCCGCACGCCGATGTCATCAACGCCAACTGCACGTCCTGCCATTCGGCGAGCATGGCTCTCACCCAGCCACGGCTCTCCGCCGAGCAATGGATGGCAATCGTCAAGAAGATGCGCGAAACCTACAAGGCACCCGTCGTCGAAACCGATGTTCCGGCTATCGCCGCCTATCTTACCGCCATGAGCGGCAGGCTTGGGCGGGGATCGCTCGATGACGCCTCAGGCCATACGTCATCGCAGCCCGCTGGCAAGGACGTGACCGGCTGAACTGATCGAGCTCGTTCATAATCACAACCTCAAATCTGGGCCATAGGTGCTGACGGTGAACACAACGGCACACCACGGTCAATCGACGCCCGCATCCAGACGAGGCTCAAAGGGCCTGCTCTCGCCAAGAGCGGCCATTCAATCATAGCCTCGCGAACGACAGCTTTGTCCCAGATTTCGCCGTCGCTGCTGGGATTAACAATCGGCTGCTTTCGGGGTGCTCATGGGGCGGCCTGAATGTCCGAGATTAGGGGGCGGGTTCAATGGGTCATCGCAACACCTTAATCTGAGGGGATGAGGAGGTGAGCGATGGTAACGTCACGGATCTGGTTCACGGCTTCGCAGAAGGTTGAGCTGGGAGCGCTGGAAGCAGGGCCAGAGCATATCGGCCATTTCGCGGGCGCTGGAACGGCGCAACAAGACGGGTGTGCAGCGGATCGTGGCCCTGCATGGCGGGATTGCTCCTCAGCCACGGCATCGTTAGTCTTGGCGCTGAGGCTTGAGGAACGCGAGGAGATATCTCGCGGGATCGCAGCGGGTCGATCGATCAGAGCTATTGCACGGGCGCTCGGGCGTTCGCCTTCGACGATCTGCCGGGAGATCGCTCGCAACGGCGGCTTGCGGACCTATCGCGCAGCGCGGGCGGACAAGCAGGCCTGGGAGCGAGCCCTGCGTCCGAAGCGGTGTCGCCTGGCGCTGCATGGGCGGCTACGCTGGCGCGTGGCGCAGAAGCTGGCGCTTGAGTGGTCGCCGCAGCAGATTGCGGGCTGGTTGAAGCGGCAGTATCCAGACGACCCAGACATGCAGATATCCCACGAAGCGATCTATCGCAGCCTCTTCATCCAGGCGCGCGGGGTGCTCAAGAAGGAGCTCATGGCGCACTTGCGTACCCGGCGGCAGATGCGCCCGGCCAAAGGTGCAAAGACCAGTCGTGGACACGGGCAGATCGTCGATATGGTTTCGATCCGCGAGCGCCCGGCCGAAGCCGAAGATCGCGCTGTTCCGGGTCATTGGGAGGGCGACATGCTTACCGGGGCCAACGACACACACATCGCTACGCTGGTCGAGCGGCACAGCCGGTTCACGATGCTCGTGAAGTTGAAGAGGAAGGACTCGGCAACCGTCGTGGCCGCGCTCGCCCAGCAGATCGGTAAGCTACCTGCAGAACTGCGACGCTCGCTGACCTGGGATCAGGGCAAGGCCACGAGTGCTTCACCATGGCCACCAATATCCAGGTCTACTTCTGCGATCCGCGCAGTCCCTGGCAGCGCGGTAGCAACGAGAACACCAACGGCCTTCTGCGCCAATACTTCCCGCGCGGAACCGATCTATCCCGCTTCTCTCAGAGCCAGCTCAACGCCATCGCCCTCAGGCTCAATCAGCGGCCGCGCAAAACCTTGGACTTTGAAACACCCACCGATAGATTACGGGCAGTGTTGCGATGACCCGTTGAACCCGCCGTCGGTAGGGGCCGCTGGCCCTAATGGAGTCCACGAACAAGGTCCCATTCTGCTTGTCGGGCGATGGTACCTCGACGGCATCAACCGCGCGTCAGGGCCGAGGCGGATTACACGAATGCCCAAGAATGCAACTTGCCCATGCTTAACCCGAGCTCGTCGCAAGCTTCGCGCACAACGATACCGCCCGTCGCATCAACGCCGGAATCTCAAAAAACGCTTGGCTGAAAGAAGGCTGCGACGATCGGCGCGCGCATTCCATCAACCTGTTTTGTTTTTTGCCTTGGCTACCGGAATTGGACAGCCTGCGTGGTCCTGATCCTCCTTTGATTCAAAGTCCTTGCCGCGAAAATGAAATGAACATGAAAATCGCTCTCGGGAGCTGTCCCAAAACTGAAATGCGATTGTCTTGATCTGGACATACTAGCCCTTTCGACGGATTTTTATCCTAAAAAGGGGTTTAGTATCATGAATTTAAATATTTCCCGCACGATGCTGCTTGCTGGCGGCGCGCTGGCCGGACTCACTGCCGCCCCTATATTTGCGCAGGCGCCTGCTTCTTCGGATCAATCGGCCGAAGACGGGTTGGCGCCCGACTCGCATTCGGGGCTGAAGGAGATTGTTGTCACCGCCACCAGGCGCGAAACCAATCTGCAGAAGACCCCCATCGCGATCTCGGTTGTGGATGACGCTGTCATCCAGGATCGACACGTCGGCAGCCTGATCGATCTTGCCGACGGCGGCGTTCCCTCGCTTCGGGTCGCGACGTTCGAGGCGCGCCAGTCCGCGCTGACTGTGGGCATCCGCGGCATTGTGCCTTTCGACCAGAACCAGACGGCTCGCGATACCGGCGTCGGCGTCTATGTCGACGGCGTCTATCTGGGCCGCTCACAGGGCCTCAACGCCGCTCTGTTCGACGTCGAGCGCATCGAGGTACTTAAGGGTCCGCAGGGCTCCCTGTTCGGCCGTAATACGGAAGGCGGCGCGCTGAGCATCGTGACGAAAGCGCCGACAGGTGAATTTGGAGGCCGCGTCAGTGCCGGCGCCGGCAATTATGGCAGCCATGAAGTGCAGGGTCATATCGACCTGCCTGAATTTCAGCACATCGCAATCAAGCTGGATGGCGTGGAGCAGCATCAGGACCCGACGGTCAAGAACCCGCTCGCGGGCCAGGCCGGCTGGAACCAGTATGAGCGCGTCGGTGGTCGGATCTCGGCAAAATGGACGCCCATAGAGGGCTTCTCCGCGCTCGTCTCGTATGACAAGGCGAGAGATGAGAACACGCCGAACTATAGCCAGCTGATCACCTATAACCCCAACAACAAGACCATCGGGATCTACGATCCGATCACCCTCAAGCTGGTCGCGCCAGGGAGCCCTGCCGGGACAAGCGTCGCCTGCTCGACCTGCATCGCGCCTCTTTCGCCGCTGGTCTATGTCAGTGGGAGCAATCGCCAGTCGGTGGCCGAGATCGGCGTCCCGCAGCAGGTCAGCGTCGATCGTACCGAAGGCACGTCGGCCACGCTCAAATATGAGCTGACGCCGCATATCGAACTGCGGTCCATCACGGCGTGGCGGACGGTCTCAACCGACCAGTGGGACAATTCGGGCGGTGCACACCGCACGATCTTCGCCCCCAATGCCCTCTTCAGCCGTTATAGCCTCTCGTTCCTCAACCAGCGCCAGTTCAGCCAGGAACTCCAGCTAGTCGGGAGCATTCCACAGGTCGATTTCGTCCTCGGCGGCTATTATTTCAACGAGGGCGCCCAGGAGCAGGCCGCAACGCCGGCTTCGAACAAGTGGAACGTCGACGGGACTGGCTATACGATCCAGAGCGAAACGGTCGTGGGTCCGGTTACCTCGAGCAATCAGGGCTGGGCAATCGGTCAGCAGTTCCTGCAGCGCGCCAGCCGGGCCTTTGCCAAGAGCTATGCTGCGTTCGGCCAGGCGACGTTCACGCCCGCCGGCTTCGACATGCTCCACCTGACGCTGGGCGGCCGCTACACCAACGACAAGCGCAATGGTCTTCTCTACCTGGTTTCGGGCGTCGCAACGAACTATCAGTTCGATTTCAGCAACAGCCGCTTCGACCCGCTGGTCGTGCTTGCGCTGGACGCGACTCCGACCGTCAACCTCTACGCCAAATATTCGACCGGTTATCGCGCCGGCGGCGCCAACGACCGGTCCCACAATTTCCTCGCTTTTGGCCCTGAAGCGGTCAAATCATACGAGGTGGGCGCAAAAATGGATCTGCTCGACCATCATGTCAGGCTCAACCTGGCCGGCTACATCATGGATCGCACTGGCACGCAGACCGACTTCGACAATGTCGACACCAACCCGTTCCTGCCGGGCACGACGACGCCGAACCCCACTTTCAACCTCCATACCGAGGACACTGGCAATGCCCCCGGAGTCTCGAAGATTCGCGGCATCGAAGCGGAACTGACGGCGCGCGTGACAGACGATCTGACCGTGGGCGCATCCTATGCCTATACCTACACCAAGGTGCCAGCGACGTTGAACACGCTGCTCACACCGCCCGTACTCTACCAGGTCTATGTGGTTTACACGCCGCGTAACGCCGCCTCGGCCTATGCCGATTACAACGTGCCGGTGATGGGCAACGGGAGCAAGTTGAAGTTCCATCTCGATGCCAACTATGCGGAATCGCAGTACAGCTTCCAGAATGAAGCGGTGAAGGCCGACGCTAGCTTTATCGTGAATGCCAGCATCGCGCTGGCGAAAATCCCCCTCACCAGCAGCACGAAGGGCACGCTTTCGTTCTGGGCCCGGAACCTGTTGGACGCGACATATATTTACCGCCGATCGGCCGCCAACGCCAACAGCCTGGGCGACTATGGCAATTTCAATCCGCCGCGGACATGGGGTCTACAAGGCACCATCGAGTTCTGACGATGGTTGGTCACTGATGAGCAACGCAAATGGCGCAGATCCGACGATCTGCGCCATTTTCATGAGTGGCTGCGCGGCAAGTCGATCGTCACCTTGAGGCCTGGCCGTGCGTCATCGAGCGTCAGCGTTCCGCCGTGCAGCCGGACGATGGCATCCACGAGCGGCAGGCCCAGTCCGTGTCCGCGCGCCGTCTGGCTGCGATCCAGGCGCCCGAATGGTCGCATGACCAGCGCGCGTTGGTCGGCCGGAATGCCGGGACCGTCATCCTGTACGATCAAGATCGATCGGCCAGACAATGCGTTGACCGACATCGCCACGCCTGTGCCGAGCGGTGTGTGGCGCAAGCCATTTTCGACGAGATTGAGCAGCATTTGGGAGAGTAATCGATGATCGCCGGTCAGCCAGGCATCATCGCATCGGCCAACACCGAGCCGCTTCCCGGCATCTTCCGCGACGGGCTGCATCATGTCCGCAACCTCCATGACAAGGGCGCCAAGGTGAACAGGTTGAAAGGCGGCTCGCCTCGATCCGCTTTCGATCTCCGCAATACGCAGCATGGCTCTGAACATGCCGAGCAAATCGTCGGCCTGTTTCGTTGCCTCGATCAGTTGCTCCCTGATCGGCAGCGCATTGGCCTGTTGCTCGAGGAGCGCAAGTTCGTTGCGCAATTTTGCCAGCGGCGTGCGCAGCTCGTGAGAGATGTTGTTCGAGACGTTGCGCATTTCCGCCAGCAGATGGCAAATCCAGTCCAGCATCCGGTTGAACGCCGCAGCTTGCTGGTCGAACTCCCCACCATCGCCGCTCAGCGGAACACGCTGGGTGAGGTCGCCTTCAATGATCGAATCGACGGTCTGCCGCATTTCCACGATGCGCTGGCCGATCAGGCGCCGGAACTGCAACAGGCCGGCGAGGATCACGACAACGATCGCCCCGAAGGCGATCATATAGATGTGAAGCCGCGCGGCAAAATAATGATCTATCGGCTCGGTCTCAGCGAACACGGCAAGGTGCATGTCATTGCCGATGTCGCGCACAAAGGCGCGTCCCGAGGTCAATCCCTCGATTTGATCACGCCGATCAAGAGAAGAAAAACCAAGCGGAAGGTTGCGCGCAAGCGCAACGTTTCCGGCAAGATGATCGCCCTGTCTATTGGTGAGCAACAGTCCGAGGTCGCCGGTATCACGGCGGTTGCCGAGATCCTCGATGCGCCGCTCTAGCACCGGGCGCGTGACCGGGACGCCCGGCGGCGCCAGCGCATGGCTCTCGGACTCGATGCGCTGGTCCACCAGAGCGTCTATCGTCGACAGGGTCACGAAGAACGTGCCGAGACCGGCAAGGATCGTGACAGCCAGTAACAGACTCAGAAACAGGACCGTCAAACCCTGCAGTGACTTTGGTCGTCCGATCATTCCCTGATCAGATAGCCGATGCCGCGGTGCGTACTGATCGGGTCGTCACCATATTGCGTAAGTTTGAGCCGGAGCCGGCGAATATGCGCCTCGACGATGTTGGTCGTCGGAACGAAATCATAACCCCAGACCTGTTCAATCAGCATCGGCCGGGTGACGATGGCTCCGGCGTGACGGACAAGCGCAAAGAGCAAATTGAATTCTGTCCGCGCAAGATCCAGCGCATGGCCTTTGCGCCATGCCCGAAAGCGCGATGGACTGATCACGATGTCGCCGGCGCCAATTGTGTCGGTGGTATCATTACTAGCACGCCGCGCGCGGACGAGTGCGTTCAATCTGGCATTGAGCTCCAGACCATCCACGGGCTTGACCACATAATCGTCGGCCCCCGCGTCGAGACCTTCGACTTTGTCGAACGTCTGGCCGAGCGCCGTCAGCATCAGGATCGGCACATTCATGCCGCCGCCGCGAAGTTGCCGAACCACCGCAAGACCATCAAGCGTGGGCAACATCCAGTCCAGGATGATGATGTCGAACGCGTTGCCGGCTATGAAGGCGAGAGCCTTTCGCCCATCATCGGCAGTGACGACAGCGTGGCCGAACTGGGAGAGCTGGGCAACGAGCTGCTTGGCCAGTTGCAGGTCGTCTTCGACCAGAAGGATTTGGAGTGTCATAGGGACCTGATCGCTAGTTGGTCATTCGTGACCGAAATCGGATCCCCCGCCGACTCCAATTGCAGCGCATATCACCGATGATGCGCCTCCTCCAGCTTGGCTGGTCAGTCAGAATGCTGGATTCTGCAACACCCTCGTTCGATCGTGCGAGCGACCCAAGGCGGATCATTGGCCTTTGGTTTGTACGCGTGCTTGAATGTCTTGGTTACGGCGGCGCCGACTCTGCATGAGGCGGATCGCGCGAAGCCTGTGATGAGGACTATCGTTCCGAGAGCGCCGAGCTCCGCTTTCCGTATTCGGCATACCCCTTTTGCTAAACGAACCGGTGGCAGTACTCGAGCGTCGGACGGTCTGTAACGAATGACCCACTCTAGGGCCATGGCGTCCGATAGCTGGGAACTGAAGGGAATACCGGTTTGCCGCCTTTCCCGATCTGGGAGCATAGCAGGGGCGGCGGTTCTGGGTAAGATGTGAAGGTCTGCATTAGGCTTGTTTCGGCATTGACGACACCCCGGCGAATGCGAAGAAGGACAAAATCAGGACGTTTGGAGAGAAACGAGATGTCTGCGCAGCACGGGTCATCCGCGGGCCTTAGTGCTCTGCGATCACAGCGGTTGATCGCCTATGCGATGGGGCTCTTCCTGTTGGTCGCGCTAGTGCAAGTGACGGCAAGCATCCTTTTCTATGAGGCGATCGACCAGAACGCCTTGCATCAGGACCATGCACGGCGCGTAGCGGAACTGCTGGTCGTTAGCGACCGTATCCATCGCTTCGATCCCGCCCTCACCGCGCGGACGATGTCCAGCCATTATCTCGATGTCCGCGTTGCCAGTCAGCCCAGTATCAAGCGGCCGGCGGATGACGAGGGTGCCGTGACGCGGATCCGCGAGCATATTGTCGCGTGGGAGCCGGGCCTCGCCGCGCGCGACATCATGCTGAGTATTGTGCGCGGCACATCGGGGCGACGGGATCTGGTGGGGTCCATGGCACTTACCGACGGTGCTTGGCTGAATTTCCGCTCACGCGACATTTCCTCCGGCTGGCCGATCGTATTGCGGGCGATTGCGGCCACGCTGGCGATCGCCTTGCTGTGCGTCGCCTTCGGCCTGTACGGCCTCCATCTCCTCGCCATGCCGCTCAACCGCCTGTCGCAGGTCATGGCGCGGCTTGTGAGCGATCATCCCGAGCCGCTTGAGGAGCGCGGTCCCGCCGATATTCGCGGACTTTTTCGGTCGTTCAACGAGATGCAAGCCCGCATTTCGGATCTTGAAGATAATCAGTCCAAATCGTTCGAGGCGATCAGCCATGATCTGCGTACGCCGATCAGTCGCCTGAAACTCGCCGCTAGTTTTGTGTCCGACACGGAGATCAGCCGCATCGTCCATGGCAGCGCGACCGAGATGGAAGCGATGATAATGTCGCTGCAGACTTTCTTGCGAGCTGAGCATCTGGAGAGCGATTTGTCGTCCTTTGACCTCACAGCATTGGTCGCTGGATTGCTGGGGCGCTATGGCGCACAGGCGGTGCTGGAGGCGCCGGCCCAGGCGGTTGTACGAACGTACCGAGAGTCACTTGAACTCGCGCTCGAGCCGCTCTTCGACAATGCCCTGCAATATGGATCGAGGCTGAGCGTCCTGGTTTGCTCGTCCGACAAGGACTGGATCATCGAGATCGACGATGACGGGCCGGGCATTGCAGAGCAGCATTTTGCGGCGGTGCTCGATCCCTTCTTCCGCGCCGATGAAGCGAGGGCGCGGGATACGCCAGGGTTTGGACTTGGTATCCCGACGGCCCATCGGTTGCTGACGCGCTTTGGGGGCGCGCTGAGCTTCCACAAGAACGCCATTGGCGGCACGACGGTGCGTGTGACTGTCCGCAGCACAGCAGACGCTGAGCCAATCGCCTGATTATGCCGGGTGCGGAGCAACGCCTCCCACGACCAAAACCTCAAAATCATTGAAACGAGTGACCGCATTGCGGAGAACTGATTTCCGCCTTGACGTCCGACTTTAAGGCGGCCCGCGCCCCGATCCTGCCCCCAATCGAGAGCGGCGGCTCGCGACCAATCCAAGGCATTCTACATTGAGCGGGTGCAGGCCTCTGCTGACACAGGCAGACGCGGACCTCGAAGCGCTGCAGCTCAGATGATGGGGTTTTATATGAACGTTCTGCCGACATCAGCCGGCCGGGCGCTTCGCGGCAAATGCCAGTTGCGTCCGACTCCTCGATGATCGGACATTCCCATGCACCCGGAGCCTTGCGTCTCCGCGTCCGGCGACGATCGCCATAGACGGCTTGAGGCCGCGCGCCGAAGTACTTTGAGAGTTTTCGCGCCACTGTATACGAGCACGGGATTGCTTGTTCGAATCGTCTCGCGCTCGGTTTCCGCGCCCATCTGCTCGTATAAGAGCAGATCGTCAGGATTTTGAATTACAATGAATTATCGTCATTCTTTCCATGCTGCAAATAGCGCCGATGTCGTGAAGCACAGCCTGCTGATCGCCCTCGTGCGGGCCTTGCAGCACAAGCCGGGCGCGCTGACCTTGATCGACACCCATGCCGGTCGCGGGCTATACAACCTTGGTGGCGACGAAGCTCAACGCACCGGCGAGGCCGCGCAGGGCGTGCTGCGGGCCTTTGCCGACCCGACCCCCTTGCTGAATGACTACCGCGCCGCCGTACAGGCGGTGAATATCGGGGCCGAGCCGCAGCTCTACCCCGGCTCGCCGCAAATTCTGGCGCAGCTTCTGCGCCCGCAGGATTTCCTGATCCTGAACGAAAAACATCCCGAAGACGCCTATGCCCTACGCGGCGTGATGCGCGACACATTTGCCGCCGTGCATGAGCGCGACGCCTACGAGCTTTGGCTGGCTATTGTGCCTCCCCGCACCGCGCGCGGCGTGGTGGTGGTCGACCCGCCCTATGAGCAACTGGACGAACGCGCACGCATCACAGCCACCCTCGCCGCCGCTTGCCGTAAATGGGCGCATGGCGTGACGGTGATCTGGTATCCACTGAAAGATCGCACCATGCATTGGCGGTGGAAGAAACAGTTACGCAAGCTCGGCATCCCGAAATTGCTGACGGTGGAGCATTGGTTGTACGATAGCGATCAGCCCGGAATCTATAACGGCGCGGGCCTTTTTATCGTCAACCCGCCTTACGCCTTCATGCAGATGCTGCCATCTCTGCTGGAAGCCCTGCGTGCCGCACTGGCGCCCGAAGGGCATCAGGGCGAAGTACTTTTCGGTTGGTTGGGCGACTAAAACAAACCCTCACCAGTGAAGGGTGGAGTGCGGCTGCCGGCATGCTAAAGGCGTGTCATGCTTCATAAACATGGCCGTGGTGGCACCGTCGAAGTCGACGGATCCAAGTATGACTGGGAACTGCTCAGCGATCCCCAATTGTCCTCTTCCGATGGCTGGAAGGGCATGACGGTTTCCCTGCGTCAGCACGACATGCCACGTGAAGCAGTGCTAGAATTTCCGGCACCAAAGCGCCTGTTGAAAGGATTGCCGAAAGGGCGTTTGCATATCAACGACGCGATTGCTTCGCGAGGCGTGAGGGCAGCGTTGTCGGCAGGATGGGATCCGGCGTCGCGAGGCAAGCCCACCGTCTTCATGGTTGATGCCAACGGCGATTAAGCGGACGGAAATCGTGCTCTGCTTCCATCGTAATTTCTACAGAGATGCCGATGCCGTTGCAGAAGCGGACAGCATGAACAAACGACCGCTATTGGGAAGCTCAAGATCCAATCACAATGTGCGACATGAAGGCGCAAGCAGCCGAGCCAAACGCTTAGCTTGGCGGAGTACACACGCTGGCTTCGCGCGCAATGCGGTCCCGCTGCCATGAATAGTTGTAGCGCGCCATTTCCCTATAGGCATCCCACTCTTGAACGATTCTTTCGATCGGCCACGCGCCTACATGCCGAGAAGCAAAGGCTGTCATCTCGATATCCTCCCGGCGAAACTGGGTAATTTGGTCACGGACATCTGGGCGAGATGGCTCGCCGTGAACTGGAAAGGCGGGCGACTACTGCTCATGAAGCGACCGCGGCATCCTGCGCCGGAAACGGCACGATCTGGACGCCGTCACGCAACGCGTCGAGGTAATCGCTCCACCACTGCGCCATCTCGACGCGCTCGGCCCAATGCTGTCCGCGCGCATACGCACCGCGCACTGCGTCACTGCGGCCGTGAGCAAGCGCCCGCTCGATCGCATCAGCATGCCACTTTCCACTTTCATTCAACAAGGTAGATGCCGTTGCTCGAAGTCCATGTGCTGTCACGACATCCGCGCCGAAACCCATACGACGGAACGCCGCGTTCAAGGCATTTTCGCTCGTAGGACGTAGGTGGGACCGCAAGCCTGGGAACATCAGGTCATGGCCACCGCTGACCAGCCGTAACTCAGCGAGCAATGCCCGGGCTTGACGCGAGAGGGGCACACTGTGAGGCCGACGGAGTTTTGTACGGACAGCAGGCACTGTCCAGATCGCGTCGGCCAGGTCCACCTCCTCCCACCGGCCTTGGCGCAGCTCTCCGGGTCGCAGAAACAGATGTGGAGAGAGTTGCATGGCCAGCTTCACCGTTGCGCCACCTCCATACTCGTCGATCGATCGCAGAAAGATGCCCAACTCAGTCGGATCCAGGATCGCAGCATGGTGCTTCACGATGGGCTGCGAGAGAGCGTCAGCAAGCAGTGCGGCCGGATCGCTTCTGCAGAACGTGTTCGCAACGCCATGACGGAAAACCCTGCTGGCGAAGGCACGCGTTCGCCGCGCCGTTTCACGATGTCCCTTCCGCTCTAGAGCTTTCAATACGGCAAGCACCTCGGCAGGTTCGATTTCCGAAATAGGGCGCGATCCCAGCGCTGGCGTGAGGTGGGAAAGAAACCAACGCGCCTTTCCAACCGTCGCATCGGCCTTGCGGTTCGCTTCGAGCTTCACCGCTATGCAGTCCTCTGCAACCGACCGAAAACTGTTTCCAGCGCTGACCTGGCGGGCGATTTTCTCTTTCCGCTTCTCATGGGCAGGATCGTCGCCGGCGATAAGTTGAGCCTTCGCTCTATCTCGCGCCTTGCGAGCAGCGGCCAGGCTCACGGTAGGCCAGCCGCCTAACGAGAGCAGCTTCTCCCTTCCAGCTATGCGGAACTTAAAACGCCACAGTTTCCCGCCCGCGGGCGATACGAAAAGATGCAGTCCTCCGGCATCCGATAACTTGTACGCCTTATCACGAGGCTTGGCGTTGCGAATCTGGACGTCGGTCAGCGCCACTTGAAGCCCTTCACAATGGAGTATCTGGGGGTAGTTAGACCGCGGCGCGCTATCCTACCCCAGAAAATACCCCCGATTTTCACCGAAGGCAGACGAACTCATGCGAACTCGCATGATCTGCGCGCCGATGAATATCGCAGTTTTCGGAGATGTAAAGACGCTCACGAACGCGTGCGAACGGAGAAATGGTGCCGCTTAGGTGACTCGAACACCTGACCCTCGCATTACGAATGCGATGCTCTACCGGCTGAGCTAAAGCGGCTCCGGTGGGTGACCCGCTTGAGGGGCATCCATGCAGCGGCGGCGCTTATCAGCAGCCGCCACCGCTGACAAGCCGATAGCGCATCATCTCCTAACGCAGCGTTACGCGATCATCGCCCTTTACCACGCATTTACCGTTTCTGGCGCAGGGTATGGCTCTCGAAATCGCGGAACAGGCGGGTCAGACAGATGGACGCACATGCGCATAGCCGGGCCGACGAGGCCATGATGCCCGATGAGGCCCTGATGCTGGACGAGGGCATGGAAGCCCCGCCCATCGTGCGCTTCGACGAGCGGCGCATGCACATCCGTGCCTATAATTATTGGGCCTCGCTACTCGGCGATCGTACATTACCGTCGATCGAGGATCTCAATCCTGCGGAAATCCACGATTTCGGCTCGCACAGCGTGCTGCTCGACTTCACCAGCGGCATCGACGATCCCTCTATCGCGTTTCTTGGAACGGCCCTCGCCGCGCAGTGCGACGTCACCACACCGATTGCCCGCGCCAGCCAGATTCCGCCGCGCACCTTGCTGTCGCGACTCACCGACCATTATCTGCAGATCATCGCCAATGCGGCGCCCATCGGTTTCGAGGCCGAGTTCACCAACCAGCGCGACAGTGAAATCATGTATCGGGGCATCATGATGCCCTTCTCGACGGATGATGACACGATCGACTTCGTCTATGGCGTCATCAACTGGAAGGAAGTGGTGAGCGACACATTTGCCGACAGCATCGCGGCGGAAGTCGCGGCGTCCGGCCCCGCGCCCCTCCCGGCGCCGACGACAGTGCCGGTCTGGGCCGATCGACCGTCGGCGCTCGATCTCGATTTCGGTGAAGAAGAAGACGAGGACGACGCGCAGGACGGGATTGGCGAAGCGTTCGAGCTTACCTCGGACATGATCGCCCAGCCGGACGAGGAAACGATGCTGGGCGATTCGCTCGCTCTGGCGCGGGAAGCGGCCGCCGCCGCCCACGCCAGCGAGGGTCGCACGCGCGCCGCGCTTTATCGCGCCATCGGCCTTGCCCATGCCTTTGCTTGCGTCGCTGCCGCGCGGCCGGCCGACTATACCGAGTTGCTCACCGATTCGGGCATCGCCGTGCAGGAGCGCAGCCCGCTGACCGCGCTCGCGAAGCTCGTCTTCGGCCATAACTATGACAAGACGCGCCTCACCGAGTTCGTCTGCGCCATCCAGTATGCGCTCGATGCGGACATGGCGCCAGGCGCACTGACAGACCACTTGCTGGCGCTCCCCGGCGGCCTCAAGGGCCTCGTCGCGAGCGTCCGCGCCGCGAAGCGCGGCGAAACGCCGGCCCCCCCACCGAAGAAAAATGCCCGTGTCCTGCGCAAGCTCGGCCGCGCCGCCCCTATCGAGAACGCACTGCTTCCGGTCGATGAAAATGGCCTCGCGGTGGTCGTCGTGCGTCAGGAGGGCGATGGCTCGCTGGCGATTGTCGGCGCGTTGCCGCAGGACGACCGCGTCATTGGTCGCGTCTATGCGAGCGCTGCCAAGCAACTTTAATAGCCAGTGGCGACGCTTTATGAAAGTTTCGCGCTAATATAATTAAATTCCGTCGATCTCGCCGGCTCACGGTTGCGGCGCGGACGGTGGGGGTTTAGTTGGTCTCATGAGACTGGCGCAGACAAGCGTCGCACCCAGACGCGAACCATCGAGAGAGGATGGGCATGAGCGCAGCTATTCAGATCGATAATCCGCCTTCATCCGTCATCGCCGAGGCCCTTGTCGAAGGCCTGCATGGCAGCGAGCGCGCGGCGCTGAGCGGCGTGGCGCTCGACGCTGCCGTCGCCCTCGTCAGTGAAGCTGCTGTTACCCGCAGGAGCGGCGAGACGGCGATCCTCATCGATTCGAGCACCGACGAGTTGCGCAGCGACGGCGGCCAGCGCCGCCTGCGCCTCGCCATCATCAATGCCGACATGCCCTTTCTGGTCGACAGCATCGGCCATTGCCTGAGCGAAGCCGGGCTCGTCATCCACTTGCTCGCCCACCCCATTCTTTCGGTCCGGCGCGACACGGACGGCAGACTCGTCGCGATCGGCGACGATGACGGCGCGATCCGCGAATCCTTCATCTATATCGAGACCGATCGGGTCGATGCGAAGGGGCGGCAAGCCCTCGCCAAGGCGCTCGAGCTGACGCTCGCGCATGTCCGCGCCGCCGTCGCCGGATGGCGCGGGGCGCTCGATGCCATGAATGCCGACGCCAACCGGCTTGGGCCCGGAGAGGGCGGCGACCTGCTCCGCTGGTTCCAGAAGGGCCATCTCACCTTGCTCGGCCATGAGCTGCGCGACCGGGACGGCAAAGCGACCCGCGCCAAGGGCATCTGCACGTTCACCGACGAGCCGCTGCTGGCCGAGACGCGCATCGGCGAGGCGATCGCCTGGTTCGAGGCAGGCAATGCTGCGCCGCTCATCCTCAAGTCCAACCGCGTCTCGCGCGTCCATCGCAATGTGCTCATCGACCTGTTCATCGTGCCGCTGCGCGAGGGCGATGCGATCACCGGCCTGTCGATCCATGCCGGCCTGTGGACCAGCGCCGCCCTCGCCGCCAAGCCCGACGAGATTCCGGTCCTGCGCGACACGCTCTCCACCCTGATGGCGCGCTTCGGCTATGATCCGGCCGGCCACGCCGCCAAGACCATGGTCCATGCGCTCATCACCCTGCCGCACGATCTGATGCTGGCCTTCAAGGCCGAGGACCGCGAGCGCATCACCCTCACCGCCATGTCGCTCACCGACCGGCCGCGGCCCAAGCTCGAACTGGCGAGCGATGCGCTCGGCCGCCATCTCTTCGCGTTCGTCTGGATGCTGCGCGAGGATCTCACCACCAATCGGCGCGAGATGATCGGCGACATGCTGCTCCATGCGTCCGCCTCGACCCTGCTCGGCTGGTCCATCGCACTGGAGGAAAGCGGCCTCGCGCTGGTGCGTTACACGTTCGACCTGCGCGACCATGGCCATGTGCCCGATGCGCAGACGCTCGATCAGCAGATCGAGCAGACGTTGCGCGGCTGGGTGCCGGCCGTCGAGCAGGGGCTGGCCGATCTGGGCGAAGGCGCGCGCGCGGCGGTGCTGGCGCAGCGTTACGCGCCTGGCCTGCCCGTCGCCTATCGCGAGAGTACCGGTGCGGCCGAAGCGGCCAAGGACATCATCGCGCTCCACCAGCTCGGCGGGCCAAGCGAGCGTAATGTCCGCTTCTATCGTGCTCACAGCGACGACGAGCGCACCTTGCGCGTGAAAATCTACAGCCAGGAGCCGCTGGTCCTGTCGGAGGCGGTTCCCGCGCTCGAGAATTTCGGCTTCCGCGCGCTCGAGGAGCGCAGCACGCCGGTCCGCTCCGACGGATCGGAATCGCCCGGCCGACATCTGGGTCACATCCAGCGTTTCTCCCTGGTCCGTCAGGATGGCGGCCCGGCGGCGCCGGTGCTCGATCGCGCCGGAATCATCGCCGAGGCGCTCGACGCGGTGCTGGAAGGGCGGGCGGAGAATGACCGCTTCGCCGAACTCATCGTCACCGCCGGCATCGGCCCGCGCGATATCGTCTTCCTGCGCGCCATCTTCCGCTATCTGCGGCAGACCGGCATTTCCTACGGTCTCTCGACCGTCGTCGAATCGCTGCGTCGCGAGACCGCGATCGCGCGCCTGCTGGTCGATCTCTTCTTCGCCCGTCATGACCCCGAACGCGCCGCCAACGCCACCGATGCCGGGGCGCTCAACAAGGCGATCGACGAGGCGCTGGAACAGGTGAGCGGCCTCGATGACGACCGCATCCTGCGGCTCTATCGCGCCGTCATCATGGCAACCCTGCGCACCAATGCCTTCTCGCCGGCGGCGCAGGAGGCACTCGCCTTCAAGCTCGATTCGGCGCAGGTTCCGGGCCTGCCCAAGCCGTTGCCCTGGCGCGAGATTTGGGTCTATTCCCCCCGCGTCGAGGGCATTCACCTGCGCGCCGGGCGCGTTGCCCGCGGGGGCCTGCGCTGGTCCGATCGGCGCGACGATTTCCGGACAGAAGTGCTCGGCCTGATGAAGGCGCAGCGCGTCAAGAATGCGGTGATCGTGCCGACCGGCGCCAAGGGCGGCTTCTATCCCAAGCAGCTCCCGCCCGCCTCGGATCGCGACGCCTGGTTCGCCGAAGGCACGGAAAGCTACCGCATTTTCATCCGCGCTTTGCTCTCCGTCACCGATAATCTGGTTAAGGGCAAGGTCGTCCATCCCAAGGGCATCACCATCCATGATGGCGAGGATCCCTATTTCGTCGTCGCCGCCGACAAGGGCACCGCAACCTTCTCGGACGTCGCCAATGCGCTCGCCATCGAACGCAAATTCTGGTTGGGCGACGCTTTCGCCAGCGGCGGCTCGAACGGCTATGATCACAAGGCGATGGGCATAACCGCCAAGGGCGCCTGGATCAGCGTCCAGCGCCATTTCGCCGAGATGGGCGTCGACGTGCAGAAGGAGCCGGTGCAGGTCATCGGTGTGGGCGACATGTCCGGCGACGTGTTCGGCAACGGCATGCTGTTGTCGAAATCGATCAGGCTGGTCGCCGCCTTCGATCATCGGCACATCTTCGTCGATCCGACTCCCGATCCGGCGGCGAGTTGGAAGGAACGCGCTCGCCTGTTCAAGCTGCCGCGCTCAAGCTGGGACGATTATGACAAGAAGCTGATCTCCCACGGCGGCGGCGTCTTCCCGCGCAATCTCAAGTCGATCCCGCTCAGCAAGGAAATGCAGGCGATCATCGGCACCAGCGAGACCTCTCTGGAGCCCGCTGCGCTGATCTCCGCGCTGCTGAAAGCCCCGACCGACCTGATCTGGTTCGGCGGCATCGGCACCTACATCAAGGCGGCCGCCCAGAATAATGCCGAGGTCGGGGACGCCGCCAACGACCGCCTGCGCGTCGATGCGGAAGACGTGCAGGCCAAGGTGATCGGCGAGGGCGCCAATCTCGGCGTCACCCAGGCCGGCCGCATCGCCTTCGCGCTCAGGGGTGGACGGATCAACACCGACTTCATCGACAATTCCGCTGGCGTCGACTGTTCGGACAATGAGGTCAACATCAAGATCGCGCTCAACAAGGAAGTGGCCGAGGGCCGCTTGAGCGAAGATGCCCGCAACCAGCTGCTACGCGAGATGACGGAGGATGTCGCCGAGATCGTGCTGGAGGATAATCGCCTCCAGGCGCTCGGCCTGTCCATCGCGCAGGCCGGCGGCGCCGGGGATCTGGCTTCCTATGTACGTCTCATCGCCACCCTCGAGGCCGGCGGACATCTCGACCGGCGCGTCGAGGGGCTGGCCGGCGACCAGGAGCTGCTGCGCCGCGCGGGCGACGGGCTGGGCCTTACCCGCCCCGAGCTCGCCGTGCTCTTCTCGACCGCCAAGCTCGCGCTGCAGGCGGCGATCGAGCAGAGCAGCCTCGCCGCCGACCCGGCTCTGGCCGGCGACCTTGTCCGCGCCTTCCCGCCGCAGATGCAGGAACGCGAGGGCGATGCCATCGCGCATCATCAGCTGCGCGGCGAAATCATCGCAACCAAGCTTGCCAATCGCATCGTCAACCGGTTGGGTGTCATCCTGCCGTTCACGCTGGCCGAAGAAGCGAGCTGCACGCTCGACGAGATCGCCCGCGCTTTCGTCATCGCCGAGCAATTGCTCGATGTGCGCAAGTTGTGGGACGATATCGATGCGGCTCGCCTCTCCGAGCAGGCCCGCCTCGCCCTCTATCGGCAGGTCGCCAATGCCATGGCTGGCCATATTGGCGACACGCACCGCTCGCTGCCTGGCGATATGAAGCCCAGCGGCGCGATCGCTACGCTGACACCGGCCATGACGACCATCGGCAAGGATGTCGACAGTCTGCTCCAGCCCGAGCCGGCGCGCCGCGTCTCTTCGGCGATGGAAGACTTGCTGGCACTAGGCGTCAGCAAGGCGCTCGCCGCGCGCACGGTGATGCTCATCAAGATGGATGGCGTCATCGGTCTCTCCATCCTGGCCCGCAATCTCGGCCAGCCCGAAGTCGGAACCGTCCGCGCCTTCACCCAGTTGGGCGAAGCGCTCGGAATCGATTGGCTGCAAGGCCTTGCCGCACGCATGAGCCCGGCCGATCCCTGGGAACGCCTGCTCGTCGCGGGCAATTCGCGCGATCTTCAGCAGATGCGCCTCTCCTTCCTGTCTGCCGCAAAATATAAGGAAGCCAATATCTTCGTTGCCGAATGGCTGGCGAAGCATGCCTCAGCCGTCGCCAAATA
This sequence comes from Sphingobium nicotianae, assembly GCF_018603885.1. Taxonomy (GTDB): domain Bacteria; phylum Pseudomonadota; class Alphaproteobacteria; order Sphingomonadales; family Sphingomonadaceae; genus Sphingobium; species Sphingobium nicotianae. Next base: position 178,422 of record NZ_JAHGAW010000011.1, on the reverse strand, counting down.
TCGCCAGCTCATCGCGCGAGCGCAGGCCTCGGCCAATCCGACGGCGGCGATGGTGGCGGAACTGACCGGACAGGCGCGGGCATTGCTGGCGCGATAAGGCGCCAGATGAAATGGTGCGGCTTCGGCCTTACTTCGCCGCGTCGCGCTTGCGCATCAGCCACGGCTTGAGCGGACCGCTCGGCCGGGGCGTACCGTCGAGCCGGACCGCACGGATGATCGTCACCCGCTTCTTGATCATCTGGCCGAACATCGGTCCCTCGCCACAGCAGGTGTCCAGCGCCATGATCCGTTTGATCACATCCATCCCCGCGACCACCTGACCGAAAGCGGCATAGCCGGCATAGCCAGGCCGTGCGTCCAGTGTCGGATTGGCGCCAACCTGGATCGAGAAGTTGCCGGTACCGCTATTTTCCTCCTTGTGCCGGGCCATCGAAATGGTGCCGTCGAGGTGGCGCAGGCCCGTCTTGTTTGTCGGCTCCAGCTCCGCAGTCGGAAAATAGACGCGCCGCGCTTCGGTGCCGATGCCGCCCTGCACGAAGCCGGTCTTCGGATTATTCTTGCGCCGATAGGCCCGATAGAAGCTTGTATTGTCGAGCCGACCGTCATCGACATAGATCAGGAAATTCGTCACGGTCTTGGGCGCGCGTTTCGCGTCCAGCGCGATCACGATATTGCCCGCGCTCGTCTCCAGCCGCACCCGCACGAAGCCGGGCGTCGGCCGCGTGGCACTTTGCGCGGAAGCGGCAGTGAGCGGAAGCAGGGCAAGAAGGCACGCGGCGAGAAAGCGGAAAATCGGCAACATGTCTCTCGGGATAGGGGTTTTGGACGAACGTCACCTGAACATGTCACAGGAAGCGGCCACGATTCAACCCGTGCCGGCCTCCATCGTCATCAGTCCGCCGACAGCAGCGCCTTACCCGCCCCAGCCATCCTCGTCGACTAATCCATGACGCGCGAGCAGAGCAACGGCATCTTCTCTCGCGCTCAAGCTGGTCGCGACCCCCATTTCCGATACCGAGATACCGCTCGCACGACCAGACAAGGGCGATGAGCAGCTCCTTATCTTTGTCGGTACTGAGCGCCTGCGTGGACGTTAAGCCACCACCTTCTGCCGATTTGCCACCAGATTATCGACCACACTCGGATCGGCCAGGGTCGAGGTGTCGCCGAGCTGGTCGACCGCATCCTCGGCGATCTTGCGCAGGATGCGGCGCATGATCTTGCCCGAGCGGGTCTTGGGCAGCGCGGGTGCGAACTGGATCACATCGGGCGTCGCGATCGGGCCGATCTCGTGGCGGACCCATTGCACCAGTTCCTTGCGCAGCGCCTCGTCGCCTTCCTCGTTCGCATTCAGGGTCACATAGGCATAGATGCCCTGCCCCTTGATGTCGTGCGGCATCCCGACGACGGCCGCTTCGGCGACCTTAGCGTGGGCGACCAGCGCGGATTCGATCTCGGCCGTGCCCATGCGATGCCCCGAGACGTTGATGACGTCATCGACGCGGCCGGTGATCCAGTAATAGCCATCCTCGTCGCGGCGACAGCCATCGCCCGTGAAATATTTGCCGGGATAGGTGGTGAAATAGGTCTGGAAGAAGCGCTCATGATCGCCCCAGACCGTGCGCATTTGCCCCGGCCAGCTGTCGGCGATGACGAGATTGCCCTCGCAAGCGCCTTCCAGAACCTTGCCGTCCGCATCGACGATCTGCGGCAGTACGCCGAAGAAGGGCTTGGTCGCGCTGCCGGGCTTCTGGTCGATCGCGCCCGGCAAGGGCGTGATCATGTGGCCGCCGGTCTCGGTCTGCCACCAAGTATCCATGATCGGGCAGCGGCCGTCGCCGACCACGCGATGATACCATTCCCACGCCTCGGGATTGATCGGCTCGCCGACCGATCCGAGGATGCGCAGCGAGGCGCGGCTAGTCTTTTCCACCCAGGCGTCGCCCTCGCGCATCAGCGCGCGCAGGGCGGTCGGGGCAGCATAGAAGGTGCTGACCTTGAACTGATCGACGACCTGCCAGAACCGGCTGAAATCCGGATAATTGGGAACGCCCTCGAACATCACGGTCGTCGCGCCGTTGGCGAGCGGGCCATAGACGATGTAGCTGTGACCCGTGACCCAGCCAATGTCTGCCGCGCACCAGTAGATGTCGCCAGGGCGGTAGTCGAAGACGTAGTGATGCGTCATTGCGGCCCAGACGAGATAGCCGCCGGTCGTGTGCAGCACGCCCTTCGGCTTTCCCGTTGATCCGCTGGTGTAGAGGATAAAAAGCGGGTCTTCCGCGCCGACCGCTTCCGCCGGGCAATCGGCCGACGCGGCATCGCGCAACTCATGATACCAGTGGTCGCGGCCCTGCGTCATGTCGACCGCGCCACCAGTGCGCTTCACCACGATCACCCTGCCGACGCAGGTGCACTGCTGCAACGCTTCGTCGACATTGGCCTTGAGCGGAATCTTCTTGCCCCCGCGCAAGCCCTCGTCGGCGGTGATGACGATGGTCGAATCGCAGTCGGTGATGCGCCCGGCCAGGCTGTCCGGCGAGAAGCCCCCAAACACGACCGAGTGGATCGCCCCGATCCGCGCGCAGGCGAGCATCGCCATCGCCGCCTCGGGGATCATCGGCATGTAGATGGTGACGCGGTCGCCTTTCCTGACGCCCTGCCCTTTGAGGAGATTGGCGAACCGGCAAACCTCCTCATACAATTCGCGATAGGTGATCGTGCGGCTCTCGGACGGGTCGTCGCCGGCCCAGAGGATCGCGGGCACATCGCCCCGTTCGGCGAGATGCCGATCGAGGCAGTTGGCGGCGATGTTAAGCCCCCCATCCGCAAACCATTTGATCCCGAAATCCCCCGCGTCGAAGCTGGTCTGCTTGACCGCCGTGAACGGAGTCATCCAGTCTATGCGCTGCGCCTGATCGCGCCAGAAGCTGTCCGGATCGCTGATCGAGCGCGCATACATGTCCGCATATTGGGCGGCATTGACATAGGCCCTGTCGCGCCATTCGGCAGAAACGGGATAGATGGACTGGCTCACAAGGACTCTCCCAAGACTGGTTGGGATGACCTTAGCGGGAGTCTCCACGCCCTGCCAAGTGTGGTTGATACTGAACTTGTTCAGTATCTGCCCGATCTGATTGCCCGAAGGTCACACCAGGTCACACTATGAGCAACGATCCATGGCGAGCGCCAGCCCGGATACCGCATGCCCGACTCGTCATGCTCTAACGCGATCCAATGGGACAGCCCGATTTCGCGACTGCGCAAGGGACAAGCTGCCTGCCCTCTCCGCCTAACCCTCGGCGCCCCACAGAATCCGGCCGTCCGGATCGGCAATCTGCGCGAGCCGCCGCGAAGCGCGGCGCGCGAGGCGCTGGACCTCGGCCTTGCGGCGCGACGCCGCCAACGGCTCGCTTGGCGCGGGGCGGATGATCTCCGCATCATATTGATCGGCGACGATGAGACCAGTGCGCGCCGGCCAGAGCGCTTCGCTCTCGAACAGGGCGAGGTCGAAGCCTGCCGGCACCGCCCAGTAATAACGGTCGCAATAGTCGAAATAGTCCGGCCACTTGCCATCACCGAGCAGGTCCGCCCGGCTGCATTTGATCTCCACCGCGACGATCATGCCGCGCGCATCGACAGCCATGATATCGAGGCGCCGACCGTTGGGCAGCGGCACCTCGGTTACGCCGAAAATGTCATGACGCGCAAACAGCCGCAAAATGCCGCGGGTCACCGCCAGCGCCGTGCCCTCGCAGAGCAGGGAACCGGGAGCGAGATCGGGAAGTGAGGCGGGGTCCATCGACCCAAACTAGAACATGTCGGGAACAAACTCAAGCGGGGAACGTTGATTGTTCCCCGCGCGGCGCTGCGTTATCTAACGATAGAAAACGTGTCCGCCGATACGCGTCACGCGCTCCTTGGCCCAGCCCGGTGCAACATTAGCTGCATGAAAATAGAGGGCACCCTTGACGGGATTTTGCCAGCTGCCCTGTTGGGCAATGCGAGCGATCGCAGTGGCGGTCTTCCACTGGCCGCTATTGACCGGCGCGGCTGGCAGATGACCGCTACGCACAAAGCTGAACTGCCCCGGTTGCGTCACCACGCCACACAGGCTGCTGGGAAAACGGCCCGAACGGGCGCGCTGGATGACGACATGGGCGACCGCGAGCTGGCCGGAGAGACTCTCGCTGCGCGCTTCATAATAGATGGCGGAGGCGAGGCAGTTCGCCTCAGCATCGAGTTCGGACCGGCCGCCGGATTCCGCGACCAGTTCAGCAAGGGTGTCGACGCCATCAGCTGTGCTGGGTCGCGGCGTGGGCTGAACGAAATTGCTTTCCTTGCCGGGCTCGACCGCATCTTCAAGCGCGACGCTGGCGTCGGCGATGATGACAGGAGCCTCAAGGCTATTCTCTGTGGGTGTGGCAATGTCTGTGGTGACTTCTGCCAGGGCGAACGTGGAAGATAGCATTCCAAAGGCCGCCAGAGCGGCAACAACGATATTCTTGGGCATTGAGTCTCAGGTCTGTGCGGTGGGTCGGATGGCGATGCACCGGTCGCGTGGGATGCGATCTGTCGGTGCGTCGGTCCGCCCCCCGTCTGCGTGTTTGCGTCGGCTGGCCCCCATGACCAACCCTCGTGCAACCTGCGCGGGTGGGGCCCTTTCGCCGTTGGGAACCTTTGTGTCAACCCGCACAGAGGATGTCGGCGGCGAGCTGTTCCCCCTCTGCGACATCCAGCTCGACAAACCAGATGTCGGGATCGGCGCGCAAACGCCGATCTATATATTGTGAGATGTCGCTGAAATCGGACACAAGCTTCGGACCTGTAGAGACCAGGTGGGACCGCCCGTCCAAGCCCATGATTCGCTCGAAAAAGCCGGTATGTCGCGCGCTTTCGACAACCTGCACGACGATTGCCCCGCTCATCGACTCACCCTTGTGAAGCACGGTCGCGAAGCCTCCGGCCGCCTGGGCGCGGCGGATCAGCGCGCTGACGAGCATCTGGCTCGTCAGCCGGCCGCTCATGCCTCGGAAAGACTCTGCTCGTCGCCGTTGGACGTGCTGTAGCCGGGCAAGCTCGCGAGCGGGATGGTCGAACGCATGAAGGTGCCGGTACCACGTCCAACCTCCTCGCCATCGCCGTCGATCAGCCGCGCCTCCGCAACATAAACGCGCCGCTTGCCCGAGAGCCAGCGTCCTTCGGCGATGATCGGCCCCGCTTTCAATGGCTTGGTGAACAAGAGATTGAAAGCCGTGGTAAGCAGGAATCGGTCGCTGACCAGACTGTTAGCGGCATAGAAGGCCGCATCGTCCAGCATCTTGAAATAGAGCGTACCGTGCGTCGCGCCGGCGGCATGGAAATAGGCGGGCGCAACATCGAATTGGATGCGCGCCTCTCCCGGAGCCGGGATATGCAGCCGCGAGGGGAACAACCGGTTGATCGGCGCGGAGGCATAGAGCCGTTCGAGCGCGCGGAAGTGCGCGTCCTCGCCGGAAGGCTCCGTCTCCGGATGGATTGCCTCGTCAGGCCGCGTCACGCGTCTCGCCACCGGCGAGCAGGGCGTAAAGCGCCGCATCGGAGCGAACGCCGCGGATCCGTGCCAGATGCCGCTCGTTACGCAGCAGGCGCGAGACGCGGGCGAGTGTCTTGAGATGCTCGGCGCCGCTATCCGAGGGGGATAATAGCATGAAGACAAGATCAACGGGCATGTCGTCGATGGCGTCGAAGCCGATCGGCTCCGCCAGGAGGATCACCGCGCCGCGCACCTTGTCCACCGCATCGAGCTTGGCATGCGGAATAGCGATGCCGCCTCCGAAGCCCGTCGAACCCAGCCGCTCGCGTTCGGTGATTCGCTCGATCACGTCGGATGCGCTAAGGCCATAGGCGTCCGCCGCCAGTTGGCCGAGCTTCTGGAAGAGCTGCTTCTTGTTGGAAATCGTGACGGCTGACGAAACCGCGTCCGCCGCCAGCAAGTCGCTGAAATTATCCATGTTCACCTGTGTCCTGCGGTCGCCGACAGGTCGCGCCGCGCGGCGGGGTGAGGAACGTCCATCACGACCGCCGGAAAAGCCGTGGCGCCCCATAGAAGCAAAGCGTTGCGCGGTCAACTGGAGCGCGCGGCCGATGACCCGGGGCGGGACGGGGCAGCATCCACCCCGTACCCAAACGCCGATCGCACCTCTGGGGGTTCCAGGCGACCGGCGCATCCGGAAAGGCAACTTCAGCCCCTGGGCGGCTCGACCCAGCCGATCGTGCCGTCATTGCGGCGATACACCATGTTGAACGCCGCGGTCCCGCTGTTCACGAACAGGAGCGCATTGGTGTTGCGCAGGTCAAGCATCATGACGGCGTCGGACACGCTTGCCTTGGGGATGTCCACGCGCATCTCGGCAATGATTGCCGGCGCATCAGCCTCGACCTCGACATCCTCTTCATAACCGCTGCTCTGGAACACGACGTAATTGGCATTGTCGATGCCGTTGCCGTCGGGCGCGTCGCGGGTGGCCTCAGCCGCGGCGCTCTGCTCATGGCGATCCTTCAGGCGGCGCATGTAGCGACGCAACTGCTTCTCGATGCGTTCAGCCGCCTGATCGAAGGACACGTGCGCGTCGTGCGCTTCGCCGGCGCCCTTGAGGATGAGACCGGACATGACGTGCGAAATGATGTCGCAGCGGAAAGCGCCGTGCGGTGCGTGACTGAAGGTGACGTGGGAGGAGATAGCTCGCGCGAAATATTTGTCGGCGATGCCCTGCAAGCGCGCGTTGACATGCGACTGGAGGGCCTCACCGGTTTCAACCTGGTGACCCGATATGCGAATGTCCATCAGCTTTCTCCTTTTGTTGGCGCTTTGGATCAATGTAGGCGGCGCGACCGGCTTTGCCAGCGCGAGAGCGGCATCAGACAGCCGGTTCCAGCCAGATGGGATTGTCGATTTTCTCCAGGAAGGAAGCGTGACGCCGGCGCTCTTCCTCGCTCAGGGTGAAGATGCGGGCGGGGCGCGCCGTCCGCTCAACGTTGACTGTCACGAGGCAGTCCGTGGCGACGACCTCGATCTGTGACTCGGCCACCAGGGTGAGACCAATCTGACGACCCCCAGTCAGTTCGATATAGAGTTGAGCAAGCAGTTCGGCATCGAGAAGCGCGCCGTGCTTCACGCGGTGGCTGCGATCAATCCCATAGCGCGAGCAGAGCGCGTCCAGGCTGTGCTTGGCACCAGGATGGAGCGTGCGGGCAATGGCAATGGTATCGATCATCCGTCCCATATCGACGATCGGATGGCGGCATCGTTCCAGTTCCGCGTTCAAAAAGCCGAAGTCAAATCGCGCATTATGCGCCACCAACTTGGAGTCACCGAGAAACTCGAGCAATTCCGCAGCACGTTCGGCAAAGCGCGGTTTATCCGACAGGAAGCGGTCGGAAAGACCGTGGACCGCCTCGGCCTGCGCCGGCATCGTTCGCTCAGGATGAAAATATGCATGGAAGGTCGCGCCGGTCGGGATCCGGTTGATCAGTTCGATACAACCGATTTCGACGAGACGGTCCCCTGTCGAGGGATCCAGGCCCGTTGTTTCCGTGTCGAAGACGATTTCGCGCATCGTGCAATGTGACTCACTTAAACAGCTATTATCGGACCAGCGACCGACGAAGGCAAGCCAGCAAACGGGAGATTTCCGCTCTTGTCTGCCATTTCGGACGGGCAGTGTTGAGGATGAAGTCGGCCCGAGCGCACTTCAGGTGGTCCGGCATCTGAGCCGCGCGGATCTTGCGCAGGCGCCCTTCGGTCATGCCTTTGCGCCGCAGGACGCGTCGACGCTGAACGAAAAGGGGCGTGGACAGCACGATCACCCGGTCCATCGCCCGCTCTCCGCCGGTCTCGAACAGCAAGGGGATGTCGAGCAGCACCAGCCGATGCCCCGCCTGGCGGCGCAGGAAGGCCTGCCGCGCGGTCCCCACTGCCGGGTGCACGATCCTTTCCAGCGCGCGCAATTCGGCCGGCTTTCCGATCACGCGCGCGCTCAGGGCCTGCCGATTGACGCCCATCGGCCCGGTCGTGCCGGGAAATCGCGCCTCAATGGCCGGGAGCAGGGCGCCGCCCGGCCCCTGCAGGCGGTGGACCTCGGCATCGGCATCGAATACCGGCACCCCGGCCTGGCGAAACACCGCCGCGACCGTGGACTTACCCGACCCGATCGAACCGGTAAGGCCGAGCCGGAAGGGCCGATGCGCCATTCAATCGGCAGCGACCGGCGCGAGCAACAGGTCGCGCAGATCTGCATCCAGCTCGCGCGGAGCGACTGCATCGAAAAAGATATCGAAGGCCAGGGCTGCCTGACCGATCAGCATCTCCAGCCCGTCGATCGTCGCCAGCCCCCGTGCCCGCGCAGCCGCCAGCAGGGGCGTCTCAAGAGGAGCATAGACGATGTCATAGACCATAGCCGCGCCGGGCAGGGTCGAGAGATCCGGCGCGTAGGGCGCATTGCCGATCATGCCCAGGGAGGTTGAATTGACCAGCAAGTCCGCCGCCGGAAGAGGCGCATCGAAACCCTGCACGATCCCGTCCAGTCCGAGCTTGTCGAGCAGAGCGCGACCTTTGGCGGCGTCCCGCACGACCAGCGTGAGTTCGTTGATGCCGATCGAGCGCAACGCAAAGCCAATCGCTTGCGCTGCACCGCCCGCACCAGCCAGGATCGCCCTGCTGCCCTGCCATTTCCGCGCGGCCAACGGCTGGAGGAAACCGCCGGCATCAGTATTGGTTCCGATCAGCGGGCCGCCCGTCTCGCAGGCAACCGTGTTGATCGCCCCGATCCGCTGGCGTACGCCGCCGGGATCGTCGACATAGTCCATCGCGGCGATCTTATGCGGGATGGTAATGTTGCAACCCAGCCAGTCGGGATCGGCGCGGCGCTGGAGGAAGTAGGCAGCGAGACCGGCCGCAGTCACACGCGTCTTGCGATATTCGGCCTCAATACCGAGCGCTTCCAGCCAGAAATTGTGGATGGTGGGGGATTTGCTGTGGGCGATAGGATCGCCGATAACTTCCGCGTAAGGTATGCCTTGTCTCATGCGGGCAGAATAGAGCGCACGCGCAAATAGTCGAGCAAAGGAAGCAGCGGCAGGCCCTGCACCGCGAACAGGCTGCCCTGGATGCGCGCGAAGAGCTGCGCGCCGGGGCCCTCGACCCGGTAGCAGCCGACACACCAGCGGCAATTCTCCCAATCGAGATCGAGATAATGATCGATGAACGCCGCGCTCAACGGCCGCATCTGCAGGGTGACACTCTCGACCTGCCGCCAGACGGGCTCGCCGCCCTGCGCGATCACCGCCGCGCTGTGGAGCTTGTGCGTCCGCCCGCTCATCCGCGCGAGAAGGTCGGCCGCTTCTTCCCGTGTATCGATCTTGTCGAGCCGGCTGCCATCCTCGAGTTCCAGCGTCTGGTCGCAACCGAGAACCAGCGCCGTCGGATGACGCATCGAGGGACGCTTGGCCTTCCATTCGGCCAGTGCGTCAGCAAGATCGCGCGCGCCCATCCCCTCCGCATCCAGCGCCGCCTTGAGCGCCTCTTCATCCACGCCGGCATCGACCGTCTCGAAGGGCACCATCGCATCGGCGAGCAGGCGCCGGCGGCTCGTGCTCTGCGAGGCCAGCAATAATGTCTCGCTCATAGGCTGGCCGAGCTCCCTATCCCCTCGGCCACGCCTTTGAGACGCTCCTGATAAAGCTGAACGATCGCGGCAGCCGTCTCCTCGATCGAGCGGCGAGTGACGTCGATCACGGCCCAACCCTGATCGGCAAACAGGCGGCGGGCATGCGCCACCTCGCCATTCACCCGATCGAGATCGACATAAGCCGTTTCCGGCGCCTGATTGAGCGTCAGCAGCCGGTTGCGGCGGATCTGCACCAGCCGCTCCGGACTGGTGGTGAGGCCAACGACCATCGGATGCCTGAGCGTGAAGAGGCTCGGCGGCGGCGGCGATTCCGGTACGAGGGGAATGTTCGCCGTCTTGTAGCCGCGATTGGCGAGATAGATGCTGGTCGGCGTCTTGGAGGTGCGCGAGACGCCGGCAAGGACGATATCGGCCTCCTCCCAATTCTCCCAGCCGACCCCGTCATCATGCGCGATCGTGAACTGGATCGCATCGATGCGCGCGAAATAGGCGTCGTCCAGCACATGCTTGCGGCCGGGTCGGTTGCGCGTCTCCTGCCCCAGCAGATTGGACATCGCATCGGTCACGGGATCGAGCGGCGCGACGAAGGGAATGCCGAGCGCCCGGCAGCCATTTTCCAGCTTCTTGCGCAGCGCCTGATTGGCAAGCGTGAACAGAACCATCCCGGGATTGCGCGCCACTTCCTCGAGAATGCGCTGCAGATGCTGTTCGGAGCGGACCATGGGCCAGAAATGGCGGATCGTCTCGACATTCTCGAACTGTGCGATCGCGGCCTTGCCGATATGCTCCAGCGTCTCGCCGGTCGAATCCGAGAGGAGATGGAGATTGAGCCGATCCATGACGTCAAACCATGTGGATAAATCGCGGATAAGGCAAGGGACGGCTCTGTGGAGAAGTCGATCCGCCGGTTTCGTCCGCGCAACCCTGTCTGGAATCAGCCTGCTTATCCACACGGCCCGTCCATCGCCAACAGCCTGTGGGAAACGGGGATGAGGATCGGGACTCGTACGCACCAAGCGGACCTGCTGCGGTCAAGCTGTTGGCAAAATCGTGACAAGGCAATAATGCCCGTCATCCACCGACCAACAGACTCCAACAATCTTTAATTAACTCTTTATTAGGAAGTAGACCCGTGGACGTTTCCGCCATCACGCCGCCTCTGCTTGGCGTGCTCAAGGGCCAGATGCCGGCACGTCCGCCGCTCTGGCTGATGCGGCAGGCGGGGCGCTATCTGCCGGAATATCGCGCCTTGCGGGCCGAAAAAGGCGGGTTTCTCGATCTTTGCTATGATCCGGCGAGCGCGGCGGAAGTGACGCTCCAGCCAATCCGGCGGTTCGGCTTCGACGGCGCGATCCTGTTTTCCGATATCCTTGTCGTGCCGCATGCTCTGGGCCAGCATCTCTGGTTCGAAACGGGGGAGGGGCCGCGCCTCGCGCCGCCGCTTTCGGGCGCCGATCTGGCGGACCTGGCGCCGGCGCCCGAGCGGCTCGCGCCGGTGATCGAGACGGTGCGGCGCGTGCGGGCGGCGCTCTCACCGGAAACGACCTTCCTGGGGTTCGCCGGCAGTCCCTGGACAGTCGCCACCTATATGGTCGCAGGCCAGGGCAGCCGCGATCATGCGGCGGCGCGGCGTCTCGCTTATGGCGATCCGGTGCGCTTCGGCGGGATCATCGCGGCGATCGTCGAGATGACCGTCGACTATCTCTCCGCTCAGATCGAGGCGGGCGTCGATGCCGTGCAGCTCTTCGACAGCTGGGCAGGCTCGCTCAGCCCCGATCAGTTCCGCGAATGGGTGATCGCGCCCAATGCCGCGATCGTCGCGGGGCTCAAGGCGCGTCATCCCGAGACGCCGATCATCGGTTTCCCCAAGGGCGCCGGCGCCAAGCTGATCGATTATGCCGCAGGGACAGGTGTCGATGCGCTTGGCCTCGACGAGACGCTGGATCCGAGCTGGGCGAACCGGGAATTGCCGCGCGGCATGCCGGTGCAGGGCAATCTCGATCCGCTGGCGCTGATTGCCGGTGGCGCCACGCTCGACCGGGCGGTGGACGAGATTCTCGAAGCACTGGCCGGGCGGCCGCACATCTTCAACCTTGGCCACGGCATCCTGCCCGACACGCCGATCGCCTATGTCGAGCGGCTGGTGGCACGGGTTCGGGGCCTCTGAGGAAGAGGACAGACGCAGGTCAGGCCCGTTCCAATTCTCTCCGTGCCGTTCTACAAGGCACCGACATCGCGCATGGTCAAAGCAGAGGAACATTCTCCCCATGTCTATCCTGCCGGGCGTCGGTTTTCTCGGCGCCGCTTATCCCTGGATCCGCGCAGCTCATGTCATCTTCGTCATCTTCCTGATGGCCAGCCTGTTCATGATGCCGCGCTTCTTCGTCTATCATCACCAGACCGCGGTGGGATCCCCGGAGGACATTGCCTGGATCGACCGCGAGATGCGGCTCAAGCGCATCATCATGAACCCGTCGCTGATCATTGTCTGGCTGCTCGGCCTCGCGCTGGCATTGAATGTCGGCGCGTTCAGCCAGGGCTGGTTCCACGCCAAGCTGCTGCTGGTGATCATCCTCTCCGGTTTCCACGGCTGGATGGTCGGCTATGCGAAGAAGCTGGCCGTGGGGCAGCGCCCCTGGCCGGAAAAGCGACTGCGCATGATCAACGAGGTGCCGGCGTTGCTGGTGACGTTCATCATCATCCTCGTCATTGTGAGGCCCTTCTGACCGGCGCTTTCCGGTCGGCAAAAATAGGGGGAGGAGCAGGGGATGCGCACATCGTTTGCCGCGTCAGTCGGGGGTGTCGCGCTGATGGCCGGGTCGCCAGGTCTGGCCGCGCAGCCGCCTGAGGTTGAAGCCGATCTGCGCTGCATCGCGATCGTCGCCGCGGCGGTGGGCCAGGCGCAAGGCGAGGCGCGGACGGGGGTCATTGGCGGGATGATGTATTTCATCGGCCGCGTGGAAGGACGGGCACCGGCGATCGATCTCGAGGCGGAATTGCGGCGCATCTACACCGCGTTGACGCAGGAAGTGGTCGAGACCGAGCGCATCCGCTGCGGCGGCATTCTCTCCGAGAAGGGTCAGCGCCTCCAGGCAGTCGGCAAGGCGCTGCAGACAGTGCAATGACCGGGGACGAGCGCTCGTGGTGGCGAACGATCTGATGCTCTATCGCGCCGTTGAGTGTCAGGCGGGGGGAGAAATTCGAAAAAACGGCTATCCGAGATATCGTCCAGAAGCCGACAGTCAGGACGCGACGACTTTTCGGACATTTAGTTCCTCCCCGAGCTTGTCTCGGGGAGGGGGACCACCCGAAGGGTGGTGGAGGGGAAATGGACGGGCCTTCCGCCTTCGGCGGCCCCTCCACCGCTTCGCGGTTCCCCTCCCCGAGACAAGCTCGGGGAGGAATAGGTGCGTCAGCTCCCCACTCCCTTTCACCCATCCGGATTCGAGAGTCAGCGCTTAAGAGCGGACAATCATTGAAGCGGGAATTTGTCCACGCAGCTAGGCCGACCCCGTCAGCGCCGACCCGCTGATGTGCTGCATATACCCAGGGATTGAGGGCGCCGGGAGAGCCGGACATATGCGCCTGGGTGTTGACGGCGTGCCTTGACTTGATCCGGGCCAGTCCCTAATTCGAAATCATTCCTTCCTGAGTGCGGCTCTCGCGCTCGTGACGCCGGTCCAATGGCGATCCCGGCTTATCCGATCACCTTGCACAACCTCCCAACACCCGGACTCTACCAATGCATCTCAAGGACCTGAAACGCAAAGCGCCCGCAGACCTCGTCGCGATGGCCGAAGAACTTGGCATCGAGGGCGCATCGACCTTGCGCAAGCAGGATCTGATGTTCGCGATCCTGAAGGTCGAGGCCGAGAATGGCACGGAGATCATGGGCGAGGGCACGATCGAGGTGATGCCGGATGGTTTCGGCTTCTTGCGCAGCCCCGAATCCAATTATCTCGCCGGTCCGGACGACATCTACGTATCGCCGAATCAGGTGCGCCGATTCGGCTTGCGCACCGGCGACACGGTTGACGGTGAGGTCCGCTCGCCCAAGGATGGCGAGCGTTACTTCGCGCTCACCAAGCTGGTCAGCGTCAATTTCGACGATCCCGATGCCGTTCGCCATCGCGTCAATTTCGACAATCTGACGCCGCTCTATCCCGAATCGAAGCTGACGCTCGATCCGCAGGATCCGACGATCAAGGACAAGTCGGCGCGCGTCATCGACATCGTCTCGCCGCAGGGCAAGGGCCAGCGCACCTTGATCGTCGCGCCGCCGCGCGTCGGCAAGACGGTGATGCTGCAGAATATCGCCAAGGCGATCACCGACAATCATCCGGAAGTGTTCCTGATCGTGCTGCTCATCGACGAGCGGCCGGAGGAAGTCACCGACATGCAGCGCAGCGTGAAGGGCGAGGTCGTCTCCTCCACCTTCGACGAGCCAGCCACGCGCCACGTGCAAGTGGCTGAAATGGTGATCGAAAAGGCCAAGCGCCTGGTCGAGCACAAGAAGGATGTCGTCATCCTGCTCGATTCGATCACGCGTCTCGGCCGCGCCTACAACACGGTCGTGCCGAGCTCGGGCAAGGTGCTGACCGGCGGTGTCGACGCCAACGCCCTGCAGCGCCCGAAGCGCTTCTTCGGCGCCGCGCGCAACATCGAGGAGGGCGGTTCGCTCTCGATCATCGCGACGGCCCTGATCGATACCGGCAGCCGCATGGACGAGGTGATCTTCGAAGAGTTCAAGGGCACCGGCAACTCGGAAATCGTGCTGGACCGCAAGGTGGCCGACAAGCGCATCTTCCCGGCGCTCGACGTCGGCAAGTCCGGCACCCGCAAGGAGGAGCTGCTGGTCGACAAGGCCACGCTCTCCAAGATGTGGGTGCTGCGCCGCATCCTCATGCAGATGGGGACGATCGACGCGATGGAGTTCCTGCTCGACAAGATGAAGGACTCGAAGACCAACGAGGACTTCTTCGCGACCATGAACCAGTAAGGCGGGCCGGGGGGCGCCGCCGCGATGTTCAATTTCTCCGCCGTCTTCACCACCGCCGGGCTGATCCAGCTCGGCCAGATCATCATCGGCGATCTCACCATGGCGGGCGACAATGTCGTCATCATGGGGTCGCTCGCGTCGGGACTGCCCGGTAAGGACCGCAAGAAGGTCCTTTTCATCGGCGTCGGCCTGGCGCTGGTGTTCCTGATCGGCTTCGCCCTGCTGGCGACGCAGCTGCTCAAGATCACAGGTCTGGTCTTTGCGGGCGGGTTGCTGCTGCTCTGGGTCGCCTATAATCTCTATCGGGAGCTGCGCGCCCGACCGGACGTGATAGCCGATGATCCCGCGACGCCAGCGATCGAGGGGCCACCCGCAAGCAAGACCTTCCTGCGCGCCGTTATCCAGATCACGCTTGCCGACCTGTCGATGAGCCTGGATAATGTGTTGCTCGTCGCGTCGATCGCGCGCGAAAATCCGGCGCTCCTGTTTATCGGCCTCAGCTTCTCGGTGCTGCTGATGGGCCTGGCCGCCAACTATGTCGCGCGCCTCATCCAGCGCTATCACTGGATCGGCTGGATCGGCCTTGCCGTCATTCTCTATGTCGCCTGCTCGATGATCTATGAGGGCTGGATGGGCGGCGATCATGTGCTGGGCTTGCGCACCCTGCTCAATCTGTAGCAGAGAGCCGCCTTCATCCCCCGAAGCAAGGCGCAGAGAATATGGCTTTTTTCGATGCTTCCGCGCTGCAGGCTCTCGGCGAGATCCTGATGATCGATATCGTGCTGGCAGGGGACAATGCGATTGTCGTTGGTGCTCTGGCGGCGGGACTGCCGGCCGATCAGCGTCGCAAGGTGATCCTGATCGGTGTGGCGGCGGCGCTGGTGCTGCGCATCTCCTTCTCGCTCGTCGTAAGCCAGCTCATGGGAATTGTCGGCCTGATTCTCGCCGGCGGGCTGCTGCTGCTCTGGGTTGCCTGGCGCATGGTGCGCGAGCTGCGCTCCCACAGCGTTCTGAACAGCGGATCGCCCGAGGTCCTTGGCGATGAACATACCGGCATGCGGCCGGCCAGGAGCTTTGCCAGCGCGGCGTTCGGCGTCGCTGTCGCCGATGTCAGCATGAGCCTCGACAATGTTCTGGCCGTGGCGGGCGCTGCGCGTGAACACCCCTATGTGCTGGTCTTCGGTCTCGTCCTGTCGGTCGCCCTGATGGGCGTCGCCTCGAATGTCATCGCCCGCTATATTGAGCGTTTTCGCTGGATTGCCTGGTTCGGCATTGCCGTAATTCTCTGGGTGGCGCTGACCATGATTCATGATGGCATCGTCCACCCCCAGGTGGGCATCCTGCGGTTGTTCGGCTGAGCCAGGCTCAGCGCGAATCGGGGAAAATTCTGGCCAAGCCCGCGCGTTTGGGGCATCTCTGGCAGTGATGCCGGCCAGCGATCACACGGAGCGAGAGCCATGAAATTCACCGTCAACGTCGATTGCACGCCCGAGGAAGCCCGGGCTTTCATGGGGCTGCCGGACATGAAGCCGATCCACGATCTCTATCTGCAGGCCGCAACCGACGCGATGAGCGGCCAGACCAATCTTGAGCAGATGGAACGCATGTTCCGAAGCATGTCTCCCATGGGCGACGCTGGCATGAAGCTCTTCGCGAGCCTGATGGATTTGGGCATCAATGCCGCAGCGGGCGGGGCTAATGGGCCGACGAAGAAGGATCGGTGAAGGTCCCACGTGAAATATTGAGATGAGCGCGCCCGAGACCTCCACAATCTTTGCCTTGTCGAGCGGGCAACCGCCCGCGGCGATCGCTGTTGTCCGCCTCTCCGGCCCGGCGGCAATGACGGCCGCCCGAGCTCTTACCACGCGCGATCTGCCTGCGCCGCGTCAAGCTGCTTTCCGCCGCTTCATCGATCCGGCGACGGGTGAAACGCTCGATGAGGGCCTGCTCATCATCTTCCCCGGCCCGCGCACCGAGACCGGAGAGGATATGGCCGAGCTGCATGGGCACGGCTCGCGCGCTGTTTTGCGAGGGATTGAAACGGCCCTTGAGCGCTTGCCGGGCCTCCGGCTCGCCGAACCAGGGGAGTTCACGCGGCGCGCATTCGTCAATGGCAAGACGGACCTCGCGTCGATCGAAGGCCTGGGCGATTTGCTGGCGGCGGAGACGGCGCTGCAGCGCCGTGCGGCGATGGCAATGATGGGCGGGGCGTTGTCACGCAAGATCGAATTATGGACGACCGGGCTTCGACGTCTCGCCGCGGAGGTCGAGGCAAGGATTGATTTCTCCGATGAGGGGGACGTGGAAGCGACAAGCGCATTGACCGGGTTTGGCGATGCCTGTGTCGCCATTGCGGACGACATGGACGCCGACCTGAGCAAACCATCTGCCGACCGATTGCGAGACGGCGTCAGAGTGGCGATCGGGGGGCCGCCGAATGCGGGTAAGTCGACCTTGTTCAATCGGCTGATCGGCCGGGAGGGGGCGATCGTCTCTCCCATTGCAGGCACAACGCGTGATGTAATCGAAGCGTCCCTGGCGATCCGCGGCATTCCGATGGTGATCGCCGACACGGCGGGGCTTCGTGGCGCAACAGAGGACGCCATCGAGCGCGTCGGGATGGCGCTCGCGGAGACACTGATAGCAGGAGCGGACATTCTGCTTTGGCTTGGCGAGGGACGGGCGGCTCCAGAGACGGACGCCAGGATTATCCAGGTCGCGGCCAAAGCGGATAGGGAAAAGGAGAGGAGGGACGGCGTGTCGGTGTCGGCTCTAACAGGGCAGGGCATGGACGAGCTGGTCGAAATGCTCTGCGATACCGCGCAATCCCTGCTGCCTATGCCGGGAGATTATGCGCTGTCGCGGCGGCAGCGCACAGCCCTTCAGCGGGCGGCGGTTTCGCTTCGAGATGCAGCCGGCCTCGAGGACGACATACTGATCGGTGAATGCCTGCGCCAGGCGCTTGGCGCATTG
Organism: Sphingobium nicotianae; assembly: GCF_018603885.1. Lineage (GTDB taxonomy): Bacteria > Pseudomonadota > Alphaproteobacteria > Sphingomonadales > Sphingomonadaceae > Sphingobium > Sphingobium nicotianae. The sequence goes on along the minus strand of NZ_JAHGAW010000011.1, from coordinate 160,782 downwards.
GATGAGTTGACGGGGCGGGCGACGACCGATGCCGTTCTGGATGAACTTTTTTCCGGATTCTGCATAGGAAAGTGAAGGCGGCCGGGATTCTCGGCCGGGATTGTTGGGACGCTTTTCCTATTATGTTCCACGTGGAACGGGGGGCCGATAGAGGCTTTGACCCCATTCGCCGCGAGGGCTAGAGCGGCGCCATGAACAAATTCGACGTCATCATCGTCGGCGGCGGCCATGCTGGAACAGAGGCGGCGACAGTGGCGGCCCGGCGCGGCGCCCGCGTTGCTCTTGTGACGGCCGATCCGGCGCGCATCGGCGAGATGTCTTGCAACCCTTCGATTGGCGGATTGGGCAAGGGGCATCTCGTCCGCGAAGTGGACGCGCTCGATGGTCTTATGGCGCGCGCGGCCGACCGCGCAGCGATCCACCGGCGTATGCTGAATGCCAGCAAGGGCGCAGCGGTGCGCGGACCACGTGTTCAGGCAGATCGCCTGCTGTATCGATCCGCCATCCAGGAAATGGTCGCGACACAGTCTGGCCTCGAAGTGATTGCCGGAGAGGCGGCTGCCCTGAAGGTTGAGCATGGCCGTGTATCGGGCGTCGTTCTCGGCGACGGTTCCGTGATTTGCGCAAGCGCTGTTGTGCTGACGACGGGCACGTTCCTCGGCGGTCGCCTATTCCGGGGCGCCGAGCGGATGGTGGGGGGCAGGCTGGGCGAACATGCCGCGAATATGCTCGCTCAGCAGCTACGTGCGTTCGACCTTCCAATGGGCCGCCTCAAGACGGGGACGCCCGCGCGGCTCGACGGACGCACCATTGACTGGGGAGGGCTGGACGCCCAGCCGACGGATCGCGACGTCTGGAGCATGTCGTTTCTCGGTCTGCCCGAGGCGATGCGCCAGCCGGAGCTTGCGTGCGCAATAACGCGAACGAACGACGATACGCACCAGATCATTCGCGATGGGCTCGACCAATCGCCATTGTTCTCCGGAGACATTGAGGGGCGCGGTCCGCGTTATTGCCCGTCTATTGAAGACAAGGTCGTTCGCTTCGGCGATCGGGACGGACACCAGATCTTCCTCGAGCCGGAAGGTCTGACGACGCACCTCGTCTATCCGAATGGGCTGAGCACCTCGCTGCCCGCGGACGTGCAATTGGCCTTCCTGCGCACGCTGCCTGGTCTCGAGCAGGTCGAGATGGTCGTCGCCGGCTATGCGGTGGAATATGATCATATCGATCCGCGCGCGCTCGATCGTCGGCTTGGTCTGTCAGCAATGCCCGGTCTCTTTCTCGCAGGACAGATCAATGGGACGACCGGCTATGAGGAGGCAGCGGCGCAGGGCGTTGTCGCCGGGGCCAATGCAGCAGCTCATGCGTTGGATTTGGAGCCGTTGGTGCTGGACCGGGCGGAGAGCTATCTCGGCGTGTTGATCGACGATCTCTGTCTCCAGGGAATCACCGAACCCTATCGGATGTTGACGGCGCGGGCCGAGTTTCGGTTGCGCCTACGCGCGGATAATGCCGCCACCCGGCTGACGCCGATAGGGGCGCGACTGGGCCTCGTAGGCGAGGACCGTGTGCGCTGGTTGGAAGAGAGGGTTGGCGCGCGCCACAACCTTGATACTTTGTTCGACGAGATCGCGCCGCCGGGTTCGCTGCAACTGGCCGGTGCGGACGTTCGCGACGATGGCATTCGCCGGCCTCTTCGGGAATGGGTCCGCTTTCCGGCGGTGACGATGGAGCATCTGGCGGCCGTGTTCCCGAACATCCTGAAAGACACGGATGCCGATCTCCTTGGCGAGGTGATGCAGGACGCAATCTACGCGCCCTATGTCGAGCGACAGGAGGCCGAGGTCCGGGCACTGCGCGCCAATGAAGCGATCGCATTGCCTACCAATCTCGATTTCGCGGGCATCGGCGGGCTGAGCGCCGAAATGATTGAGCGGTTGGACCTCGCTCGACCGGAAACGCTGGGTGCCGCTGCGCGAATTCGCGGAATCACGCCGGCGGCCCTGGCGGCGTTGCTCGTCGCCGTGCGACAACGCGCCGCATGACCGAAGAAGAGGCTCAGGCATGGCTCGCCAAACAGGGCTGGTGGGACAGCGAGGGTGGGGACCGATTGCGCCGCTTCGTCGAATTGGTGCTGGATGAAGCCGATCGGCAGAACCTGATTTCCGGCAGTAGCCGCCCTCATATCTGGGCGCGGCACATTGCCGACTCGGCGCAACTGGTCCGCCTGGCACCGCCGCCCAGGGCGGATGCCGACTGGATCGATCTTGGGACGGGTGCCGGCTTTCCGGGAATTGTCATTGCCTGCCTGCGGGATTCGCCCATGAAGCTTGTAGAAGCTCGCCCATTGCGCGTGGCCTTCCTTCAGCGCTGCGTCGATGAGCTTGGCCTTCGCCATGCGGAGGTGATCGGGGGGAAGGTGGAGAATAGTCGGTTCAGGGAACCCGCCGCGGTCATATCAGCGCGGGCCTATGCACCGCTGGATCGTCTGCTGATGACCGCGCGCCACCTGTCGGATGAAAAGACCGTCTGGCTGTTACCAAAAGGCCGTCAGGGCGAGAAGGAACTGGAAATCATCCGCCGCGACTGGCAAGCTGTGTTTCACGTGGAACAGAGCATCACCGATCCCGAAAGCGCTATCGTGACCATCAATCAGCTTGTCCGTCGGCCCAGCAGCTTTTCTTACGCGCCGCATGGCGGACGGAGCAATTCGTCCCGCGTGCGGAAACCGTCATGATCAGCATCGCCATCGCCAATCAGAAGGGCGGGGTCGGGAAAACGACCAGCGCCATCAATCTCGCCACCGCGCTTGCCGCGACCGGTCATCGCACGCTGCTGATCGACCTCGATCCCCAGGGCAATGCTTCCACGGGACTCGGGATCAATCAGCGCGACCGTGGGCATTCGAGTTATGACCTGTTGATGGGTGATTGCACTCTTGATGAAGCCGTCATGGCCACTCTGGTGCCAGGACTTGATCTGATCCCCGCAACGCAGGATCTCTCGGGCGCCGAAATCGAACTCATCGAAGTCGAGCAGCGTACCCACCGGCTGATCAACGCCTTCTCGAACGGGAGTGACCATCGCTGGGATGTGTGCCTGATCGATTGTCCGCCCTCGCTCGGGCTGCTGACCGTCAACGCCATGATCGCGGTCCAATCCGTGCTGGTGCCGCTGCAATGCGAGTTCTTCGCGCTTGAGGGGCTCTCCCAGCTCCTACAGACGGTCGAACGCATCCGTGCCCGCTTCAACCCGGGTTTGTCGATCCTGGGAGTGGCGCTGACCATGTATGATCGACGCAATCGTCTCACCGATCAAGTCGCCGACGATGTGCGCGCCTGCCTTGGCGATCTCGTGTTCAAGACGGTTATTCCGCGCAACGTGCGCCTTTCGGAAGCGCCCAGCCATGGGATGCCCGCGCTCATTTACGACATGCGTTGCGCCGGCTCGGAAGCCTATATGGCGCTTGCAAGAGAGTTGATCGACCGACTGCCGAAACAGGAGATTGCCGCATGAGCGACGCCCGGCGCCCTCTCGGCCGTGGCCTTTCCGCATTGCTCGGCGAGGCGAATCGCGATGTACCGGTGCGCGGCAAGTCCGATGGCGATTCGTCGAGCGGCGATCGTTCCATCCAACTCCTCCCCATCGCGCGGGTAGCTCCACATCCGGATCAGCCACGCCGCCATTTCGATGAATCGGCGCTGGACGAGCTTGCCGAGAGTATTCGTGCGCGCGGCGTCATCCAGCCGATTATCGTACGGGCGAAGCCCGGCGAGCGCTATCAGATCGTCGCCGGCGAACGGCGGTGGCGTGCTGCGCAGAAGGCACAGCTGCACGAGATCCCCGCAATCGTGCGCGACTTTAGCGAGGGCGAAACGCTGGAGATCGCGCTCGTCGAAAATATCCAGCGGGAAGATCTCAACCCGATCGAGGAGGCACAGGCCTACAGGCGTCTCATCGCCCAGTTCCAGCACAGCCAGGAAGGGCTGGCGCGAATCGTCGGAAAGTCGCGCAGCCACGTCGCAAACCTGATGCGGCTTCTCGATCTTCCGGGAGAGGTGCAGGATCTCGTCATGGCGGGCCGGCTCAGCATGGGTCACGGCCGCGCACTGATCGGCGCGCCCAACAGCATCGCACTGGCGAATGACATTGCGGCGAAGGATTTGTCCGTTCGCGAGACCGAGCGGCTGGTGCGCGTTGCACGCGACGGCGGCGAATCGTCACGTGGAGAGAAGGCGGCACCCTCGGGATCGCGCGATCCCGATCTTGTTGCGATGGAGCAGCATTTGTCGGATCTGCTCGGCCTCAAGGTCGGCATCAGTCACGAGGGCGGCAAGGGATCGCTGACCTTGCAGTATTCCAGTCTCGAGCAGCTCGATATGATCTGTCAGAAACTGACCGGCGGCGGTTTCTGAAATTCCTTCGCGAGATCAGCCGATGCGCTTGGCCAGCGCATCAAATGCCTGCAGGTCGGCAAGAAGGGCTGGTAGCTCGTCGAGGGGCACCATATTGGGCCCGTCGCTCGGGGCATTGTCCGGGTCTTCATGCGTCTCGATAAAGACGGCCGCGACGCCGATTGCAACGGCCGCGCGGGCCAGCACCGGAACGAAGCGGCGCTCGCCGCCTGAGCTGGTACCCTGGCCGCCGGGCTGCTGTACGCTGTGGGTCGCGTCGAAGACGATCGGGCAACCAGTCTCGGCCAGAATGGGAAGGGCACGCATGTCGCTCACCAGCGTGTTATAGCCGAAGCTCGCCCCGCGTTCGGTGAGCAGGATCCTGTCATTGCCGGTGCTACGGACCTTCGCGGCAACATTGGCCATGTCCCACGGTGCGAGGAACTGCCCCTTCTTGACGTTGATGGCGCGGCCGGTCGCGGCCGCCGCAAGCAGGAGATCGGTCTGGCGGCAAAGGAAAGCCGGAATCTGGAGGACGTCGACAACTTCGGCGACCGGGGCGCAGTGGCCGTTTTCATGTACGTCGGTGATCACCGGGCAGCCGAAGCGCTCCTTGACCTCGGCGAAGATGTCGAGTGCCTTAGCGAGGCCGATACCGCGCGGCGCGTTGGCCGACGTGCGGTTGGCTTTGTCAAAAGAAGACTTGTAGATCAACGGCATGCCGATCGCCGCGGTCATCTCGACCAGCGCCTGCGCCGTCTCCAGCGCATGCGCGCGCGATTGCATGGCGCAGGGGCCGGCGATCAGCGCCAGGGGCCGGTCATTGGCCACCTCGATCTGGCCGATCGTGACGGTGCGATAGTCCGGGTGGGTTTCTGTCATGCGCGCGCCATAGCTCATTGCTGGGCCGGCGTCATGCCGAGACGATTGAGATCGTGGATGTGGAGCAGGCCGATGGGCCTCTCCGGCGCATCGGCATCCATGACGAACAGGGCCGTGATCCGATTGATGGTCATGATCGCGAAGGCGTCCTCGGCATAGGTTCCGCCTGGGATGGTCTTGGGGCTCGCGGTCATGACGTCGCCCGCGCTGCGCGCAAGCAAACCGTCGATCTTGCGGCGTAGGTCGCCGTCCGTGATCGTGCCGATCAGACGCCCGGCCGCGTCGATCACGCCGGCGATGCCGAAGCTTTTCTCGGTCATTATAACCAGCACATCCTGCATTGGCGCGTCGGCCGACACGAGCGGAAGCTCGGCGCCCTCGTGCATCATCTTGTCGACCGGCAGCAAGCGCGAGCCGATCGATCCGCCCGGATGCAGCAGTTCGAGCTGGGTGCGGGAGATGCCGTGGGCGTGCATAACGGTGACGGCAAGGGCGTCGCCCAGCGCGAGCATCAGGGTTGTCGTGGTGGTCGGCGAGATGTTCGCAGGGCATGCCTCGCGGACCCGTGGCAGGGTCAGGCAGACGGTGGCGATCTGGCCCATCGGCGAGCCCCGCTGCGATGTGATGCCGATCACCGGGCAGTCAAGAAGACGCGCATGCCGCATGATCGGTTGCAACTCGCTTGTCGCACCGGAATTGGAAAGCGCGACCAGCACGTCCCCCGGCGTGATCATGCCAAGATCGCCGTGCGCGGCCTCGCCGGGATGGACGAAGAAGGCGGGGAGGCCGGTCGACGAGAAGGTCGCCGCCATCTTGCGGGCGACATGCCCGGATTTGCCCATGCCGCTGACGATCACGCGGCCGCTGGTCGCCAGCAGCAGCTCGATCGCCTGCGGAAAGGATTCGTCCAGCTGGTCGCCAAGCTGGGTGAGGGCACTCGCCTCTATGGCAAGCACCGAGCGGCCGTGCGCAAGCATCTGCTCGGCGGTGAGGTTGCTCCGGAGAGCGAGACGTTGCTTGATGTCATAAAACATGGATCGCGGCTCCGGTCAGGGCTTCATCGCGAACCAGGTCGGATATTTGGAATTCCAGGTATCGACCTCGCCGCACCTGATCACGTGGAGCTCCAGCCCGACATCGGCCGCGAACCTGTCGACGGCTGCGACTACCAGCGGCCAATCGGCGTGGTAGTCGTCCCCCGCGATGAAGCCGCCCCGCTTCAGCTTGGGGAACCAGTCGCGGAAGGTCGCGCCGTTGAGCTCGCCGTCATGGGCATAGCCATCGACATAGACATAATCGAGCGAATGGTCGGCGAAGAGCGGCAGCGCATCCTCGAAGCGCATCCGCCAGATGGCGTTGCGGTCGCGATAGGGCGCCAGGCGCACGATGGTCTCGCGATACTGATCCATGTCATGGCCGCGATCGCCGGCCCACATGTCGATGCTGTAAAGATAGCCGACCTTCGAGCGCTTGAGGATGCGTTCGGAAAAGTCGCCCCCGGCAACGCCCAGCTCGACGCCCGTGCCGCCCTCTAGGAACAGGGTGGCGACATCGTCGCGGCGCGTGAAGGTGGCGGCGAGGACGCGCAGCGCCTCGCTCATCGACGCATCGTAGACGTCGTTGAGGATGTGGGATGGGGTCGGGGCAACCGCGGCCGGTTGGGGCGCGATCGAGTTCATGTCCGCCATGGGCGCCGACCTATATTCCTGCCCCTTGATGTAGAAGGTGAGGGCGATCGTATTGCGGGGCGCCTCGTGCGGGCCGATTTCATCGACGCTGTGCCAGCTCTCTTCCGTCCGCACAAAGGCATAGGCGCTGTTGGGGTGGAAGTTGTTGGTCTTCACGCGTTCAAAGCCCGCTGCGCCCTTGCGGTGGAATACGGTCCCCAGATGCGCCTGCGTCTCGTCCGCCGGCAGATAGAATTGCAGCGTGGCGACCTTGCTCGCCGCATCGGGATGAATGCCGATACGATAACCCGGGAAATCGCGATAGAGCAGGGGAACGGCGATCAGCTCAGGCATGTCGTCGCCGAAACGATCGCGCAGCTTGTCTTCAAACTTGGCGACAACGGCGCGCGCGATGGCGGGCGCGGTGAAGACCTCGATCATTGCCTGCCAGAATTGCTGATCGTCAGGATCGAGCCGCGCGAGCGAATTGCGCGTCAGATCGAGAAGGTAGCGCGTGACGCGACCGTCGCTGTCGACCGCATCAGGATGCGCGATCGGCTCAAGCGCACTATCCTGGGGCAGGCGCGCGAGAAGCTCGCGATAGACATTCGACGCGAACAGGCCCTCCATGACGAGATGATCGCACGGGTCGCCGTCGACAGGCGCTGCCTCGATCCGGCTGACGATCCGCTCGACGATCTGGTCGACCGTCACCAGCGCCTCGTCATCCTCATCGGGGCCGGCGTCGGCACCCGGCGTCGTGGCGCGCAGCAGCTTGGCAGGATCGCGATGAAACAGGAAATTTTTCACATCGGCGGTCTGGGGCGTCGCAAAATGGGCATTCTGCTTCTTGTGGACGAACTGGAGCCCGGCGCCTTCAAGGAGTGCGGTCACGCTCGCAACCTGATCGAGGTCGCTTTCGATGAGCTCGATCGAGACGGACTGTAACGTCTCGTTGGCCAGGAGCGCCTGCGCGCCCTGCACGATCGCCAGTTCGATGCCATCGACGTCGATCTTGAGGTGAGTCGGAATCGCCAGTCCGAAATCGGCGATGAAGCTGTCGATATCATAGCCGATCATGCCCTGGCGGAAGGCCGGAACGAACGGCTGACCGCGGAAATCCAGAGCGGCGCCAAAATTGCTCATCGACGTCCCAACGTCGAGACTGGCCAGATTCAGCTCGCCGATCGATTTGCGATTGTCGAACGCCAGGCATAGCGGCGTCACCAGATCCTGCAGCCCGTTGAGCGCGATCGAGCAGCACAGTTGCTGATAATTGGCGAAGTGCGGTTCGAAGGCCAGCGTACGGATACCCTTTACGCCGGCATAGACGCTGTAGATGCCGACATTGGCGCCGATATCCCACAAAGTATCGCCCGGCTCGAAGCTGTCGATCCACTCGATCGTCTCGGGTTCCTTGTCGAGGAGGGTCGCATAGCGCCATCCTGCGGCATTGTTGTCATAGTGGATGAGGTGACCCTTGGCTTCGATCGTATGGAACTGCCCGGCTTCCAGGCGATGGGCCATGATGTTCATCGTGTGTCTCCTCAAACGCAGCCGGTGATGGGCCGATGGCGCGCGATCCCGAAACTGAAGAGGGCGTAGCGGGACATGGTTATCGCTTGGTTAATGACGTGCGCTGAAAGGGGCGCCTCACGCTGCGCGCAGGCGGTCATTCTCGCGCTCCAGATCGCGCGCCCAGGAGGCGAGGCCGAAGCGCCGGACATCGACCTGGCGCCAGAACAGGCCCGGATCGCGCGCCCACAGATGGAAGTGGGTGAGCGCATTGGCGCATTGCGACCCCATGTCGATGACCTCGGCGAGTTCGGTCATGTAGAAGGAGAGCGGATGCTCGGCCGGGCCGATCTGCTGCGCGTGCGGAAAAGCCGCCGCGCTCAGCGCCGTATCGAGGCCCCGCTGGAAGCAGGCGCGCGCTGCCGCCGCGTCCCCATCGGCGAGGGAGAGGCGTGCTTCGTAAAATGAAGCGGCGATCGCCTTGGTCGCGAGGAGCGGCGAGAAATCTTCCCACTGCGCCAGCGCGGCCCGGTGATACCAGTCCCGCGCGGCGGCGCGGTCGCCAGTCAGCTCCGCCAGGCGCCCGGCAAGGAAGGCGAGCGAGATCGCCCAGCGGCGCACATGTGGTGGCGCATCGTCGAGCGGCTGCTGCGCATAAGCGGCGATGACCGGCAGAACCGGCGCGGCGAGATCGGGCAGGCGCATCTCCAGGACGCGATAGCCCAGCACGGCCAGCGCCGCGCCGCGATCAGCCGAATCCGGCCGTGCATCCTCGATCACGCATTCGGCGAGGCGCGCCAGCGTGACGTCATGGCTCAGCCGCTCGCCCATCTGCACCATGGCGCGATAGAGGTAGGGATTATCATAGGCCGCGCCGAAATCGACCAGCGCCGGCCAGGGACCATCGGTCTTGGGGAAGGCGGGGTGGTCATAGTCCGCGCCACGCCCTTCGCCCGCGAGCGGGTTGGCCGACGCGATGAGGATCATCCAGTCGAGGTCCACATCCTGATCGAAGGGAGCCGACTGAATTACTTGCGGGCCACCGAGATCGGCGCTGGTCGGACCAAGAAGCTGGCGCGACTCGGGCAGGAAATATGCGGAGGCCGCCTCGACCAGCGTCGCCCAGTCGCCCGGCCGGGCATTGCTTCCGTCGCTGCGGCGCCAGCCCAGGATGATGCGGCCATCGCATTTGAGGATGCGCGCATAGTCGGCGAGTCGCCGCGTCCAGTCGCCGGGAATGATGGGCTCGATGGCGACGATCATGTCGACGCTGTTGTCGGCAACGGAGGCAAGATCGGGCTTGATCCCAGCGCGATCCTCTCCGGTCCGGCTGACCGATCCCGCGCGAGAGAGGGCGGCGAGGATAGAGGCGCCATCAGCGGATCCGGCACTATCGACGAGCAGATGATCGCCGGGGCGGGCATGAGTGGCGGCCATGGCATAGCGGGCGATCAGCGCGTCGGCCTCGCCGCCGCTGCTGCGCAGCGCCCCGGGGCGGCCCTGCACTGCGCGGGAATAATAAGTGAGACCGGGCAGGAAATAGGCCGACCAGCCGCCGAATTCATGCAGCATCATGCCTGCGGGGTGCCGCTGCCAGCCGGCATCGAACAGCGCCTGCTCGAGCGCGTGGCGCTGCTGGCCGGCTGACTGGAGGACGAGCGCGTCCATGCCGGCATAGGCACGCAGGGCCTGGGCGAAGGGCTTGCCGATCTCGGCGCCGGGCCAGTCGAGGAAGCCGATGGTCTTGCCGGGTCGGCGTTTGGCGCCCGGCCGCGGCAGGTCGATCGGATCGCAGCCGAGCAGGGCCAGTTCGTTCGCGAAATCCGCGAAAAGGCTGCGGTCCAGCGCGATCCTGCACGGGCCGAGGCGTTGAACGATTGCAGATGCCGTCTGGATGCTCATCTTCGTCTCCCCGACCGCGGATGCAGTCCCGCACAGGGTGTGCGAGACCGTCGTTGCCGATGGTTGCAACCCGACGGCTCCTGCATCCGGTTCCGATGCACGGGCCGGGATACCTGCCAGATGTTTAGGGTTGGTTAACGATGTTCTTTAGGGAAGATCGGCGGATTGACGCGCCCGGCCAAGCTCGCCATGCGAGCGACATGGACTTTTTCTCGGACAATACTGCGCCGGTGCACCCCGCCATCTGGCAGGCGCTGGCCGCCGCCGACGCGGTCGATCATGCCTATGATGGCGACGCGCTGAGCCAGTCGCTGGACGCGCGCTTCTCGGCGCTGTTCGAGCATGAAGTGACGGTCGTCTGGTCGTCGACGGGCACCTCGGCCAACGCGCTCGCTTTGTCACTGCTCTGCCCGCCTTATGGCGGGATCCTCTGCCACGAAGAGGCGCATATCGTGCTCGACGAGTGCGGCGCGATCGAACATGCGACCGGCGGAGCCCGGCTGCTGACCTGTCCGGGGAACGGCGCGAAGCTCGATGTCGACATTCTGCGCGCGCGGATCGCGAAGCTCGGCAAGGGCGTGCATCACACCCGGCCGTTCGCCGTCTCGCTGACCAACGTGACTGAATATGGCCGTGTCTATCGCGCCGACGAGGTCGCCGCGATCGGGGCCTTCTGCCGCGATCAGGGGCTCAAGCTGCATATGGACGGCGCCCGCTTCGCCAATGCGCTGGTGCGCCTCAATGCACGGCCGGCCGACCTGACCTGGCGAGCAGGTGTCGATGCGCTGAGCTTCGGCTTCACCAAGAACGGCGCGATGAATGCCGAGGCGCTGATCCTGTTCGATCCGGCCAAGGCGGACGAGGCCCGGCGCCGTCGCAAGCGCGCCGGGCATCTCCTCTCCAAGGGGCGTTATATGGCGGCGCAGCTTCACGCGATGCTGGAGGGCGACCTCTGGCTCGCCAATGCCCGCGCCGCCAATGCGGCCGGGGCCGTGCTGGCGCAGGCGGCGGGGGATCGCCTGATCCACCCGGTCGATGCCAATATGCTGTTCGTGCGCTTCTCGGACGAAGAGGCGGCGCGGCTGCGCGCTCAGGGTTTCGGCTTTCACCCGGCCGGGCCGGGCGCGGCGCGGCTGGTGGCGAGCTGGCACCAGAGCGAGGCGGATGTGGCGCCCTTCGCCGCCGCCATCGCCGCCCTGTGAACCGTAGCGCTGGGACGGGCCAGCGGCTGACCGGCGGGATCATCCTGCCGTTCCTGATCGTCACCCTGATCTGGTCCTCGACATGGATCGTCATCCGCGATCAGCTGGGCGTGGTGCCGCCGAGCTGGTCGGTCTGCTATCGCTTCGCGGTCGCTGCGCTCGGCATGGCGGTGCTGGCGAAGATGAGCGGCGTGGCGCTGCGACTGGGACGGCGGGAGATCCTGTTCTGCGGCGTGCTTGGCCTCTGCCAGTTCGTGCTCAATTTCAACCTGCTCTATCGGGCCGAGGCACATCTGACCTCGGGCCTGTGCGCCCTGGTCTATGCGCTGCTGCTGATCCCCAACAGCCTCGCCTCGCGGCTCCTCTTCGGCGAGAAGGTGAGCGGCGGCTTCCTGGTCGGTTCGGCGGTTGCGGTGGCGGGCATCGGCCTGCTCTTCCTCAATGAATATCGCGCGAGCGTCACGGCCGCGCCGGGCGAAGTGCTGCTGGGCATGGGGCTGTGTGTCCTCGCCGTGCTGTTCGCCTCGGCCGCGAATGTCATGCAGGTCGCGCCGATCGCGCGGCGTATCCCGACGGCGAGCCTGCTGGTCTGGTCGATGGCGATCGGCGCCGGGGCAGACGCCGCTTATGCCTGGATCACGACCGGGCCGCCGCCCTTCGATCCACGGCCGGGCTATGGCCTGGGCATTCTCTATCTCGCCATTGCCGGATCGGTCGTCACCTTCCCGCTCTATTTCCGGCTGATCCAGCAGATCGGTGCCGGGCCGGCCGCCTATACGAGCGTGCTGATCCCGATCCTCGCAATGGCGCTCTCGACCGCGTTCGAGCAATATCGCTGGACGCCGCTCGCCGCGTCAGGCGTGGCCCTGGCGCTCGGCGGCATGGTCATTGCCTTGCATGCGCGTCTCCGCCAGGCACGCGGCTAGCCCGGCGCGGTAGTCGCGATAAAGCGGCGCCCAGCCGAGCAGGCGCTTCGCCCTGCCATTGGCGATCCGGCGATTCTCGGCGTAGAAAGCGGCGGCGGCGGGCGAGAGCTGCGCCGCGTCCAGGCTTTGCAGGGGCGGCGGCGGGATGCCGAGCAGGGCGGCGGCATGGGCGATCACGTCATTCTGTGGGCAGGGATGATCGTCGGCGAGATTGTACAGGCCCGCCGGCCCGGCCATGCCCGCGATCACGCCCGAGACGATGTCGTCGACATGGATGCGGCTGAAGATCTGGCCGGGCAGGTCGATGCGCCGCGCCCGGCCGTCGGCAATCCGGTCGAGCGCGCTGCGGCCCGGTCCATAGATTCCCGGCGGGCGGAAGAGATGGACGGGGCGGCCGAGCGCCTGCCAGGCCAGATCGGCGGTGGTCCGTGCATTGCGGCGCCCATGGCCGACCGGCGAAGCCTCGTCGACCCAGGCACCGCCCGTGTCGCCATAGACGCCGGTCGCGGAGAGATAACCGATCCAGCCGGCAGGCGTGGCCCGGATCGCATCGCCATACCGGTCGAGCACGGGATCGCGCGCGTCGACGGGCGGCACGGACGACAGGATGTGGGTCGCGCGGCGCAACGCTGCGGCCACCGCAGCGTCGTCGTCGAAGCGGATCGTGCCGGCGGCGCCGGTTGCCTCGATCTGCCAGCCATCGTGCGCGAGGCGCCGGGCGAGGCGCGCCGCCGTGTAGCCGAGACCGAAGATCAGGAGATGAGGCATGGTGACCCTCCGTTAACTCCGATGCGGCATTTTTCCGACGGCCAAATGCTGGATCGTCCGTGAATACAGATCTTCAGCGCCAATCTGGTCGGGTCCGACTGACCAACACGGCCTTCGCCGCGCTTGCGCAGAGCATCCCCGCCTATTGCAGGCCGCTGCCCGCCCATCAACGCCTATCCCTCTGTGCTCTCGGCCCTCAAGCGCTTGGCCGGCATGATCGATGGCTGGTTCGAAGCGCAGACCGCCGACACGGCCTGCACCTGAGGCGAATCGCAGCGAAAGGGCGCTTCTGTCAGCCAAGGCCGATTGTCGCGCCCGGCGCGGGCGGTTAGGACGGCGCCATGGACACCCAGACCACTCAGGCTTCCGCCGCTCCGCCCGTCATTCGCCGCGAAGATTACAAGGCGCCGCTCTGGCAAGTGCCGCAGATCGCGCTCGAGTTCGATCTCGATCCCGCCGCGACGCTGGTGAAGGCGCGGCTGACCGTCACTCGCGCCGGATCGCATGACCGGCCGCTGCGGCTCGACGGCGATGGCCTTACCCCGCGCGCGGTCAGTGTCGACGGCAAGGCGCTGAGCGCTGGCGACTGGCGGATGGACGATGGCGTGCTGATCATTGCGCTGCCCGGCGACGATCATGTCGTGGAGACCGAGGTCGAGATCGTCCCGGCCAGCAACACCCAGCTCATGGGCCTTTATGCCTCGGGCGGGCTGCTCTGCACCCAATGCGAGCCGGAGGGTTTCCGCCGCATCACCTTCTTCCCGGATCGGCCGGACGTGCTCTCGCGCTATGACGTGACGATGCGCGCCGACAAGGCGGCCTATCCGGTGCTGCTCGCCAATGGCGACCCGATCGAGCAGGGCGATCTGGCCGATGGCCGCCACCGGGCGCGCTGGGTCGATCCCTTCCCCAAGCCGAGCTATCTGTTCGCGATGGTGGCGGGCAATCTCGCCTGCAATGCCGACAGCTTCACGACGATGAGCGGCCGGGAGGTCAAGCTCGGCATCTGGGTGGCGGAGAACGACCTGCCGCGCACCGGCCATGCCATGAAGGCGCTCAAGGACAGCATGGCCTGGGACGAGCGGACCTATGGCCGCGAATATGATCTCGACGTGTTCAACATCGTGGCGGTGGCCGATTTCAACTTCGGCGCGATGGAGAACAAAGGTCTCAACATCTTCAACTCACGCTACGTGCTGGCCGATCCCGAGACGGCGACGGACCCGGACTATGACGCGATCGAGAGCGTCGTTGCCCATGAATATTTCCACAACTGGTCGGGCGACCGCGTCACCTGCCGCGACTGGTTCCAGCTCTCGCTGAAGGAAGGCTTCACCGTCTATCGCGATCAGAGCTTTTCGGCCGATATGGGCAGTCCCGCCGTCAAGCGGATCGAGGATGTGCGCGTGCTGCGCGCCGCGCAGTTCCAGGAGGATGCCGGGCCGCTGGCACACCCGATCCGGCCCGAATCCTACATGGAGATCAGCAACTTCTACACCGCGACCGTCTATAACAAAGGCGCCGAGGTGATCCGCATGATGGCGCTGCTGCTGGGGCCGGAGCGCTTCCGCAAGGGGACGGACCTTTATTTCGCGCGGCATGACGGGCAGGCCGTGACCTGCGAGGATTTCGTCAAGGCGATGGAGGATGGTGGCGACATCGATCTCTCCCAGTTTCGCCTGTGGTACAGTCAGGCCGGTACGCCGCGCGTTACCGTACGGCCGAGCTATGATCCGGAGAGCGGCGCGCTGACGCTCGCGATGCGCCAGACAATCCCGGCCACGCCCGGTCAGGACGTCAAGCAACCCATGGCGATCCCGGTCAAGTTCGCCCTGTTCGATCCGGCGACGGGCGAGAAGCATGATGGCGAGGAGGTTCTGCTGCTGACCGAAGCGCAGATGGAAACGCGCCGCGAGGGCTTTGCGCAGGCGCCGGTGCTCTCGATCAATCGCGGGTTTGCCGCCCCGGTGATCATCGAGGCCGAGCAGAGCGCGCAGGATCTGGCCTTCCTCGCCGCGCATGACGATGATCCGTTCAGCCGCTACGAGGCGATGCAGCAGCTCATGATCCATGCACTGCTCGGCTCCATTGCCGGCGGTCCGCTCGACAGCGCGGCCGTCATCGACTCGATCCGCGGCACGATCGCCGATGCCGCGCTCGATCGGTCCTTCGTCGCGGAGGCGGTCCGCCTGCCGAGCGAGGCCTATCTGGGCGACCAGATGCAGGTGGTCGATCCTGACGCCATCCACGCCGCGCGTGACGCGTTGCAGCGCGAGATAGGCGTGGCGCTGCAGAAGGAGTGGCGCGCCATCCACGCCGAGTGCGCGCGCAACGGCTTCTCCCTGTCGGCGGACGCGCGAGCGGCACGCAAGCTGCGTGGCGTGGCGCTCAATTATATCGTGGCGTCGGACGCGGAGGACGGGCCGGCGCTGGCCTTCGACCAGTTCGACCGCGCCGACAATATGACGGAGCGGCAGGCAGCCCTCGCAATCCTGGCCAGCGGCGCGAGCGGCGAGCGGGCGCAGGCACTGGCAGCCTTCTACGATCGCTACGCGGGCAATGCGCTGGTCGTCGACAAATGGTTCCAGACGCAGGCGCTGTCGCTTCATCCCGACGTGGTCGAGATGGTCGAGGCGCTCGGGCAACATCCCGATTTCACTTTGTCCAATCCCAACCGGGCACGGGCGCTATACGCGGCGTTCGCGGCCAATCAATGGGGCTTCAATAGCAAGGACGGCAAGGGCTACAGGATGGTGGCCGACGCGATCATCGCGCTCGACAAGCTCAATCCGCAGACCGCCGCGCGGCTGGTGCCGCCGCTCGGCCGCTGGCGGCGCTTCGATGATGAGCGCGGCGCCATGATGAAGGCGGAGCTGGAGCGAATCGCGGCAACGCCGAATCTGTCGAAGGACGTGCTGGAGCAGGCGACCAAGAGCCTGGCCTGACCCGTACATGGCCCCTCCCTTGAACGGAGGGGGCTGAAGCAGCTCAGTTCTGCGCCTTCACCCAGTCCGCCACGGCGGTTGCGACCTGGTTGGCCGCCTCGCTGATCGCGGGCGCGACCGTGTCCGCGTCGATCTGGTTCACCGGCACGGCGGCCGAGAAGCGCTGACGCTTCAGGCTTTGGCCGTCCATCGACATGAGGCTGGCATCATAGGTCACGACTGCGCGATGCGCCGCCGCATCGATGCCGAAGTCGAGCAGATTACCTTCGAGCATTTGCCCGCGCCGCGCAAGATATTGGCCCGGATCGAGAACCAGCCTGCCCGCGCGGGTGCGGATCGTCTCGGCCAGCACGGCCTGAAACTGGCGCGCGGGGGTGTCCGCCCAGACGGCGTCCTTTACATAGGCATAGCTGTTGTCGTTGTTGCGCACCGCGACACGCAGCGGGGCGATGGCGCGGGGCGTGGTTGGCAGGTTCACGAACAGCGCCTTGTCGACACTGGCCGAAATCGTCTCGCCTGCCGGCGCCGGCGAGGCGGCCGTGATCGCCAGCAGCCGCGCCGGCGCCTTGCCGCCGAACCGCACGCAGCCACCCGTCAGAATGAGCGCGCCGGCGAGCAGGGCCAGCCCCGCCGGGCGGCGATAGGCGCGAGGAGCGGGTCGCGGCATGGCATGCTTTCCTGTCATGGCTTGTAATCCGGGAGCGCAGGCGAGCCGATCAGACCGCCTGCTCCTTGCTGGTCGATCTTCTCGGTGATGGCGAGGATCGAGCGGGACATCTGGCGCAGGTCGCGCACGAGCAGGCCGATCTGCGGCATGGTGTCCTGCGTGAAATTCTCGACCCCGGGCTTGGCATCCTTCAGCGTCGTATCGAGGCTGTCGAGTGTCGTCTTGGCCGATCGGATCGTCGCGCGCAGGTCGCCGATCAGCGGCTTCCCCTCGCTGTTGACCAACTCGTTGGCATTGTTGGCGGCCGCCGCCAGGGCATCGCCCGCCTTTGCCGCGCTTTCCAGCGTGAGGCGCGCCTGCACGATGGTCTGGGCGAGGTCCGGGCCGCGTGCGGCGAGATCGCCGGAAAGCTTGTCGACATTGGCGAGGATGCCGGCGATGTGCTTGAGATTCTTGTCGTCGAGCGCCTCGGTCAGTCGCTCGGTCAGAGTGGTCAGCCGCTGCAGCAGCATCGGCGCACTGGTCAGCAGCTGGCCGAGCGCGCCCGGCTTGGTCGGGATGACGGGCACGCCCTCCGGGCAGACCGCTTCGCTGTTATTGTCCGGGCAGACGATCTGCGGTGCGCCGCGCACGGCGCCGTCGAGCTGGATGGTCGAGACGCCGGTGAAACCGCCGCCGTCGATCGTCGCCGTCGTGCCTTGCAGCACCGGCGTGCTGCGGTCGACCACGATGCGCACACGCACGAACTCGGGATCCTTGGGCCAAAGCTCGACCAGCTTGACCTGGCCGGAGGGCACGCCCGAATAAGTGACGGCCGATCCCTTGGCGAGGCCGTTCACGGCCTGCTTGAAGAAGATGTCATATTCGCGTTTGCTGCCCTCGCCGATCCGCGAGAACCAGAAGGCCGCCCCGATGGTCACAGCCACGAGGATCAGGACGACAACGCCCACGAACACATTGTTGGATCGTGTTTCCATTTATCCCCTGTTCCCCAAGAACCCGCTTATGGCGAGGCGGTTCCAGCCTGTCCATGGGTGCGGCGGTGCGGTCATGCGGGCGCTCCGGCGACGGGGCGGCCCGGATGCCGGCTCTGGCCATGGGCGATGCGCCCGCGCGGGCCGTTGAAATATTCCTGGATCCAGGGATGGTCGAGCGCCAGCAACTCGTCGATCGTGCCGACCGCGATCACCTTGTGATCCGCGATCACGGCGACCCGGTCGCAGATCGCGTGCAGCGTGTCGAGGTCGTGGGTGATGAGGAAGATGGTGAGGCCGAGCGTCTGCTGAAGCTCGCGGGTCTGCTCGTCAAAGGCCGCCGCGCCGATCGGATCGAGGCCCGCGGTCGGCTCATCGAGGAACAGCAGATCCGGATCGAGTGCCAATGCGCGGGCGAGGCCGGCGCGCTTCTTCATGCCGCCGGAGAGCTCGGACGGGAATTTCGGCCCGGCATTGTCGGGCAGCCCGGTCATCAGGATCTTGTAGGCTGCGATCTCCTCGCGCAGTTGCCTGGGCATCTCGGGATAATATTCGCGCAGGGGCACCTGCACATTCTCCGACACCGTCAGGGTCGAAAAGAGCGCCCCGCTCTGGAAGAGGATGCCCCAGCGCTTGCGCACGGCGAGCAGCGCCGGATCGTCCGGATCGCGATCGAGCATCGGTTCGCCCAGCACGTTGATCTCGCCGGCCTCGGGCTTCTGCAGGCCGATGATCGAGCGCATCAGCACCGATTTGCCGGTGCCGGATCCGCCGACCACGCCCAATATCTCGCCGCGCCGCACGTCGAGATCCAGCCCGTCATGGACCAGCTGATCGCCGAACCGGTTGACCAGTCCGCGAATCTCGATGATCGGCGCATCGGATCGCCGCGACGACGCGGCCGGGTCTTGCGTCATGTCCAGCCGATCCAGGTGAAGAAGACCGCGAAGACGGCATCGAGCACGATGACGAGGAAGATCGCCTGCACGACAGCAGAGGTGGTGCGCAGGCCGACTTCCTCGGCATCGCCGCGCACCTGGAGGCCCTGGAAGCAGCCGGCGATGCCGATGATCAGGCCGAACACCGGCGCCTTGACCAGCCCGACATAGAGATCGGTGATCGGCACCACCTCACGCAGCCGCTGGATGAAGGTGATCGGCGGAATGTCGAGGCTGACGGCGCAGAGGAAGCCGCCGCCGATGATCGCGCAGATCGACGCATAGAAGCCGAGCAGAGGCATCATGATGACGGCGGCGAGGATCCGCGGCATGACCAGTGCCTGCATCGGCTGGACGCCGATGGTCCGCATCGCGTCGACCTCTTCGTTGAGCATCATCGTGCCGATTTGCGCCGCGAAGGCGGAGCCGGACCGGCCCGCGACCATGATCGCGGTCATCAGCACGCCGAGCTCGCGGAAGGTCAGGCGCCCGACCAGATTCACCGTCAGCACTTCCATGCCGAACTGCTTGAGCTGCACCGATCCCTGCTGGGCGATGACGATGCCGACCAGGAAGCTCATCAGGCCGATGATCGGCAGCGCCGCGATGCCGACCACCTCGAGCCGCTGGACAAGCGCGTTGATCCGGATCGAGCGGGGATGAGCGATCATGTGGCCCATCGCCATGACGGTCGCGCCGAGGAAGCCGAGCAGGCCATACATGGTGTGACCGACGATCTTGGTCGCGGCGCCGATCTGGGCGAGGACGCGGATCGTCGGATGCGGCTCAGGCTCGGTCAACGCCAGCGGCGTGTCGTTGCGCGCCACGACCTCGAGCAACCGGGTCGCATCCTCGTCCGCGCCGATGACCCTGGCCTGGGTGCGCTCGGCGAAGCGATGGACGATCCAGGCGCCGATCGTGTCGATATGATCGATGCCCTTGAGGTCGATCTGGGCGACCTCGCCGTCGATGGCGTCGATCCGCTGGGGAATGTCGCCGAGATGGGCGAGGGAGAGACTGCCGGAAAGCGCGACGGTGCGGCCCTGCGCGTCGTCGCGTTCGCTGAGATCGGCCTCTTGCGTCATCGCGCCCACACTGTGCCAGTTTGCGTTGCGCGGCAAGCCGATTTGCCCCATGCGCCCCCAACGCGCGAAACCGGGGATGGATGCAGCGAGTGCAGAAGATCGCCATTTACGACATGGACCGCACCATCACCGTCCGTGGCACCTATGCCGCGTTCCTGGTGCACATGGCCCTGTCGGTGGCGCCGTGGCGGCTGATCCTGCTGCCGCTCGTCGGGCTGATCATGCTCGGCTATATCTTAAAGCTGGTGCCGCGCAGCCGTGCCAAGGAACTGAACCAGGCGCTGCTGATGGGGCGCCGGGTGAGCCGCGCGCGCATTCTGCCTGCGGTCGAGGCCTATGCGGACAAGGTCGTCACGACCAACATCCGCGCCGGCGCCCTCGCGCAGATCGCGGCTGACAAGGCAGCCGGATGCCGGCTCGTCATCGCCTCGGCCTCCTATCGTCTCTATGTCGAGCCGATCGCCCGGCGGCTGGGCTTCGATCATGTCATCGCGACCGATCATTTCACCCAGGGCGTGGACTATATCCGCGCCAGGATCGCCGGCGAGAATTGCTACGACACCGCCAAGCTGCGGATGATCGAGGCGTGGATGGCGGCTGAGGGGGTCGGACGGCTCCAGGCCCATGTCCGCGCCTATAGCGACCATGTCACCGATGCGCCGATGCTCGATTTCGCCGATGAACCCTATGCGGCCAATCCGCACAAGCCGCTGGTGACGCTGGCCAAACTCAAGGGCTGGCCGATCCTGCACTGGTGAGGTTGCGCCGCGCGACCGGGGTTCCCATCCCGTTCGGTTCGAGCGGCCATCGCGCTTGTCGAGATGGTTGTCGAGACCATCGCGCTGCATTGGTCTTCTCGACTCCGGTTCTCGACAGGCTCGAACCTCAGCTCGAATCGAACGGAGGATTTGCTAGTCCGTCAACCCGATCAGCGAAATCTCCCGCCCATAGCCCGGCTCGCCGAGATGGCAGGAACGGCGATAACTGAAGAAGCGCTCGGGCTGGCTGTAGGTGTCCTCGTCCAGCATCGCGACCTGGCCGACACCCGCTGCCGCCAGCCGGGCCGCCACATAGCCGGCAATGTCGAACTGGAGATGCCCCGCCCGCCCTGCCGAGAAGAAGCGGGCATCCTCGCCATCCCGCTCCAGGAACGGCCGCTCGAACCCCTCGCTCACTTCATAGCTCGCCCGGCCGATGCAGGGGCCGATCGCGCAGGCGATGGCGCCGCGCCGCGCGCCGAGCGCGATCATGGCGTCAAGCGTCGCCTCGCCCACGCCATGCAGCGCGCCCTTCCAGCCCGCATGCGCCGCGCCCACGACGCCCCGCTCGGGGTCGGCGAAGAGGATCGGTACGCAGTCGGCGGTCAGGATGCCGAGCAGCAGGCCGGGCCGGTCGGTCACCAGCGCGTCCGCCCTGGGCCGCGCATCGACCGGGATCGGTTCGCTCACCGTCACGACATCGGGAGAATGGACCTGATGCGCGGTGACCAGAGTCGAGCCGGGCAGCACGGCGTCGCGCGCCAGATCGCGATTGCGCAGCACCGCCGCCTGATCGTCGTCGGACCCGAGTCCGACATTGAGGCCGGCATGGATGCCGGTCGAGACGCCGCCGCGCCGGCCGAGGAAGCCATGGGGCACGGCGCCGAGCAAAGGCGCGCGAAGAACCTCGACGCTCATGCGAAGCCTGCCGGTTCGGGCCAGGCGGGATGGCGCAGGGCCAGCGCCCTGAACAGCCGGCCCATCTGCGCCGGGGCAACGAGGCGCGTCTTCGCGGCCTGGAGCTCATCGGCCCGCTCCGGATTTGTCCGCGCCAGCGAGGCAGCGCGCGCTTCGATGCCCAGCGCGGTCAGGAATGCGCCCTGGCCGACGCAGGGACTCGCGCGCAGTCCCACAACCCGGCCGACAGCGGCGAGCATGGCGAAATCGACATGGGCGGTGAGATCGCGACTGCCTGGTTCGGCCAGCGGATCGACGAAAGCATGGGCTTGCATGGCCTGCAGCGTATCGCCGGTCGCGGGGCCCTCATAGCCATAATCGATGGCGAGCAGCGCCCCGCCCTGCTTCGCGATGCGCGTGCCCAGCCTGGCGACGATCGCTTCGCTCGCCGGATTGCGCTCGACGATGCTGCCGAGCGGCGCGTCGGCCAACTGCGCGGGGATTGCGTCGGCGCAGTCTCCCTCACCCAGGGCGAAGTGGCCGTTCGCCACCATCCGCTCGTGCCAGCCCCGGCCTGTCCGCTCATACTGCCGGATCGGCAGCGCATCGAAAAACTCGTTGGCGATGATGATGAGCGGGCGGTTATCGGGCAGATCGTCGATGCTCTCGTGCCAGCTCGCTTGCGGCACCGCCCTGCCCTGCCGTGCCCGCAGCACCGGGCTCGTCTCGACGAAATGGACCGGCGGCGAAAGCCCTGCCTGTCCCATCGCGCGCAGCGCATCGGTGGCGAGCGTCCCCCGCCCCGGCCCGAGCTCGACATAGGCGACAGCATTCCCCGCGCCCGCGCGCAAGGCCAGATCGGCGAACCACAGCCCGATCAGCTCGCCGAACATCTGGCTGATCTCCGGCGCGGTGATGAAATCGCCTTCCGCCCCGAGCGGATCGCGTGTCGCGTAATAAGCGGCGTTCGCGGACGCCATATAATCGTGGAGCGAGATTGGTTTTGCGCTGGCGACCATTTCGGAAGCGCGAGCGCGTCAGGCGACGCTGTCCAGCCCGACCGTCGGCTCCACCCGTGTGCGCCGGCCCTTGGCGGTCGCGATCAGATAGATACCGAGCACGATCAGCGGGATGCTCAGCCACTGGCCCATGTGCAAGCCGGTGCGCTCGGCAAATTCCATGAGCTGCGAATCCGCTTCGCGGTAAAATTCCACGAAGAAGCGCGCCGCGCCATAGGTCAGGGCGGCGATGCCGAAGAGCTTGCCCGGCTCATAGCGCGCCTTCGTCTTCCAGAAGAAGAAAGCGAGGATGGCGAACATGAGCGGGCCTTCCAGGGTCGCCTCATAGAGCTGGCTCGGATGGCGCGGCAGATCACCGCCGGTCGGGAAGATGATGGCCCACGGCACGTCCGTCACCTTGCCCCACAGCTCGCCATTCACGAAATTGGCGATCCGGCCGAAGCACAGGCCGAAGGGCACGACGCAGGCGATATAATCGCACACGCGCAGGAAGTTCAGCTTCTCTCGCCGCGTCATGATCCAGATGGCGAGGATCACGCCGATCGCGCCGCCATGCAGCGACATGCCTCCTTCCCACAGCTTGAAGACGTCGAGCGGGTGCTCGAGGATCTTCTGCTGGTAGAAGAGCACATAGCCGAGGCGTCCGCCCACGATGATGCCGAGCGTCGCGTGAAAGATGAAATCGTCGGCGTGGCGCCGCGCCATCGGCGATCCGGGCTGGCGGATCAGCACGGTCAGATACCAGTAGCCGATCAGGATGCCGGCGAGATAGGCGAGGCTATACCATTTGATGGCGAAGAAGCCCAGGTTCAGCGCGACGGGATCGAGCCCGAGATCGTCGAACCGGATCGGCTGGGCAGCGGCGGCGGCCGCGAGCATGGCAAGCGTCAAGTCTTTTCCCCGGAGGTTTTGCGCTGCATAGTGCAAGACGAGAACAAGACCAAGGCCGGAGAGACGCAGTGGCGCATCCCTTTGAAGAAGCCCTCGATGCGATCCGCATGGTCATCACCGCTCCGGACGGCCCCCTTCCGGTCGGGCAGGTCACGGCGCGGGGCGCGCTCTATCCTGGCTTCGTTGCCGCCCCGCCCGATCTGCCGCGCTTCTTCGCCCATTTTTGCGCGGAGCATGGCGAGCGGACATGTCTGGTCGACGGCGCCGAGCGGCTGAGCTTCGCGCAGGTCCATGCGCTGGCACGCCGGCTGGCTGCCGGCCTCATCGCGCATCATGGCGTCACGCCTGGCGAGCCGGTGGGCCTTGCCGGGCGAAACGGCGCGGGCTGGATCGTCGCTTATATGGGCATCGTCATGGCCGGCGGGGTCGCGACTCTCATCAATGCCTTCTGGACCGGGCCGGAAATGGCCGCGGCTGTCCGCGACGTCGGCTGCCGATTGGTTCTGGCCGATCGCTTCCGCCACGACGCCCTCGTGGCGCGGGGAGAGGAAAGCGGCGCACGGCCGATCCTGCTCGATCTCGACATACCAGTCGCCGAAGCGCTGGCGCCGCTCTGCGCCGATCCGGCTGACATCACCTTTCCCGCGCCTGGGCCCGACGCGCCGGCGACCATCCTGTTCACCTCCGGCTCCACGGGGCAAAGCAAGGGCGCGCTCTCCGATCATCGCGCCAAGGTGCAGGCGGTGTTGAACTTCGCCTGCAACGGCCTGTGCGTCGCGACCTTGCTCGCCCAGCGCGGCACGCCCGCCGATCCCGCTCCGGCGACCTTGCTGAACCTGCCCCTGTTCCACGTCACCGGCGAGGTGGTGGTGATGCTGCAGAGCTTCGTGCTCGGCCGCAAGATGGTGGTCATGCGCCGGTGGGACGTGCCCGAGGCGCTGCGCCTGATCGAAGCCGAGCGGGTGACCTATGTCACCGGCGTGCCGCTTATGGGGCTGGAGCTGGCGACGCATGGGGAGCGCGAGGGCTTCGATCTCTCGTCGCTCAGCGATCTGGCGGCGGGGGGCGCGCCGCGTCCGGCCGAGCATGTCGAGCGGATCCGCGCTTCCTTGCCGAACATCTGGCCGTCCTTCGGCTTCGGCCTCACCGAGACCAACGCGGTCGGGACCGGCATCGTCCGCGAGACCTGCCTCGCTTATCCTCACAGCCCCGGCCGCGCGACGGCGCCGCTGGTCGATCTCGCCATCTTCGGCGAGGATCATGCCGTGCTTGATACGGGTGAGGTTGGTGAAGTTGGCATCCGCGCCCTCGCCAATATTTCCGGCTACTGGAAGCGCGCCGCGGACAATGCGGCTCTGTTCACGCCCAGCGGCCACGTGCTGACCGGCGATCTCGGCAACCTGGATGCGGACGGCTATCTGACCATCGTCGGGCGCAGCAAGGACATCATCATTCGCGGCGGCGAGAACATAGCCTGCCCGGAAGTCGAGGCGGCGCTCTATGCGATCGCCGACGTGCGCGAATGCGCGGTGTTCGGCATCCCTGATGCGCGTCTCGGCGAAGTGTCGGTCGCGGTCGTGCATCTCGATGCGGCGAGCGGCCTGGACGAGCGCATGATCGGCGAGGCGCTGAACGGCCGGCTCGCGGCCTACAAGCGGCCGAGCCGTATCCTGCTGCACGACGCGCCGCTCCCGCGACTCGGCTCCGAGAAGATCGACAAGAGAGCGCTGCGCGAGACCTATCTCGCGGGTTAGGGCCTCGGCCGTGCGGCGCGAATCCGGCCGTCCTGCATCTGCGCGAGCTGGCGCTTGAGCGTCTCGGGCGCCGGCGCGACGAGGAAGCCGAAGCTGACATTGCCCGCGCGCGTCTCCACGACATGGTGCAGCCGGTGCGCCTGGACGATCCGCTTCATATAAGAGGAGCGCGGCACATAGCGATGCGCGATCCGCTGGTGCACGATGATGTCATGGAAGCCGAGATAGATGGCGCCATAGGCCGCGATGCCGGCGCCCACGGCGATCGCCCAATCGCCCCAGCCGAGCTGGACGCCGCCCAGGAGCAACAGGATCGACGGGCTCGCGAAGATCACGAAGTAGAGATCGTTCAGCTCCCACAAGCCGCTCCGCGCACGGTGATGGCTGGCATGCAGGAACCAGCCCGGACCATGCATCACCCAGCGGTGCATCACATAGGCGAAGCCCTCCATCAGGGCGACGGTAAGCAGGAAGAGCAGGATGAGACCGGCAAGTGACATGGCGAAACGGCTATAGGCACGGCGGGCCGGGCTGTGAAGCGGAGGGACGACTCTTGTCAGGACGGCGGCGCGCGCTAGCATTGCGATCATGACCGCCCTTGCGACTCTTTGCCGTATCGCGCTGCCGCTGGCGCTTCTTGGCATGACGGGCACGCAAACGGCGCCGGCCGCTGCCGCCCGGCCCACCGAGGAGGAGATCCAGGCGCGGATCGAGGCGGATCTGGCCGCCCAGGCGAAGGCCGAGGCGCAGGCAAGGGCCGAGGCTGCCAAACGCCAGGCCGACGCCGATGCGGCCGAGGAAGCGCGGATCGCCCGAGAAGCACAGGCCGCGCAGGCCAGCGCGCCGACCTACAGGACCGTCCCTGTCATCCTGACGACCAGCCTCGGGACGATCACCATCGCGCTCGAAGTCGAGCGGGCGCCGATCACCTCCGCCTATTTCCTGCGCTATGTCGACGAGAAGCGGTTCGACGGAACCAGCTTCTATCGTTCGTTCAAATATCCCGACGGCACGCCTGGCGGGTTCATCCAGGGCGGCACGCAGAATGATCCCAAGCGGATCCTGAAGCCCGTGCCGCACGAGCCGACGAGCAAGACCGGCCTCAGCCACGTCAACGGCGCCGTCTCGATCGCACAGGCCGCGCCCGGCACCGGCACGGGCGATTTCTTCATCATGGTCGGCAGCATCAAGGGCTTTGATGCGGATGCGACGCAGCCGGGCTTCGCCGTGTTCGGGCGGGTGGTCGAGGGCATGGATGTCGTGCGCGCCATCGCCGACGCACCACGCAGCGCAACGGCCGGCGAAGGCGTGATGAGGGGCCAGATGCTCGATCCGACGGTCAAGATCCTGACCGCCCGGCGTGCACCGGGGTCCTGAACCTCTGCAATCACGGCCGATCCGCAAAAGAAAAGGGGCCGCGACCTAGGTCGCAGCCCCTTATGGCGTGCCGCCGCTCCCACGGCGGGCGGCAGTGCCTTGTCTTAGAAGGCGGCGGTCAGCGAGAAGACCACGGCCGCGTCCGAACCGCGAATGAAGCCCGGCTCGTTGGTGTCGACATAGGAGACGCCGAAGGTCAGCATCTTGTAGGTCGCCGTCGCGCCGAGCGACCAGTCGACCACCTCGCCGTCGGTGCCGCCCGGGAAGGCATCGCTGCTGGCATAGCCGAGATGGCCGTTCACGCCGAACGGCGTGCCGGGGATCGCCAACGACGGCTCGGCATGGATGTAGATCTCGTCCGAGTTGCCGACGCCGGTCTTGAGGTTGGCGAGCGCATCCTGCGACCAGCCATAATTGACGCCGACCTTGAGCGTCGCCGGGCCGATCGCGCCGGTGAGGTTCACATAGGGCTCGAAGAAGTCGGTGTCGCCGCCGCCATGCTTGGGATAGAGATAATAGAGCAGGCCGACATCGAGCGTCACGCCCGGCGTGATCGCCTTGGACCAGCCGGCGAACAGATCGATCTCCGTGCCACCCGCGAAGGTGATGCTGGAGCCCCAGGTGCCGACATAGAAGCCGCTGTCATGCGTCGCGGTGATGCCGCCCTGAATGGCTGCATTCTGGCTGCTCTGCGAGAAACCGCGGAAGCGATAGTCGGACACCAGGGCGACATTGCCGGTGATCTTGAATGGTTCGGCCGCCGGCGCATCTTCCGCCAGGGCCGGCGTCGAGATGGCGGAAAGCAGAGCGATGGCCGAGAGGCCGAGAATGGACTTACGCATGGGAATTTCCCCTTATCGAGATGATGCGATCGTCCCTACCTGCGGTACCGTCGATCCCTTCGTCTTGCATCCGCCAGATGGCGGCCGAGCGACCTGTCCGGTAAACCGCCTGCAACCTGCCGCCTCGTTGTGCGGCGCACAAGCAAAAATCGTTACCGCCATGTTGCAACGCGCAACTCTGTTGCATGCG
Organism: Sphingobium nicotianae; assembly: GCF_018603885.1. Classification (GTDB taxonomy): domain Bacteria; phylum Pseudomonadota; class Alphaproteobacteria; order Sphingomonadales; family Sphingomonadaceae; genus Sphingobium; species Sphingobium nicotianae. The sequence goes on along the minus strand of NZ_JAHGAW010000011.1, from coordinate 133,186 downwards.
TGCAACGATGCCTGTCCCGATCAGACGGTGCGGAATCCTGCCGTATAATTTAATTACAACATAGCCGCGCGCCGCAAAGCAGCCGTGCTGCAACACGAGGGAAAGCGTGAAGGCGGCTTGGTCGGAAGAACCGTTTCAGCCGTTCATGGCTGCGCGCCACGCCCCGAAAGCCCCATCCATATCGGCGATAAGATCCGCCGGGTCCTCCAGACCGACATTGATTCGGACCAGCGGACCTCGATTTGCATCCCACGGGGTGGCCGTGCGCAGGCCGTCGGGATCGACGGGCAGGGCCAGGCTCTCATAGCCGCCCCAGCTATAGCCGATGCCGAACAGGCCGAGCGCATCGATGAAGGCGGCCCGCTCCGCCTCGCCGCCGCCCCTGAGCTCGAAGGCGAACAGGCCGGACGCGCCCCTGAAATCCCGCGTCCAGGCATCATGCCCCGGGCAGGAGGGCAGCGCCGGATGCAGCACGCTCGCCACCTCCGGCCGCTCCTCCAGCCATTGCGCGACCTTCAGGGCGCTGGCGCCCTGCTCCTTCAGGCGCACCGCGAGCGTGCGCAGGCCGCGCAGAGCGAGCCAGCAATCGTCGGGACTCGCCATCTGCCCCAGCATATGCCCGCGCCGCTGGACGCGGGGCCAGAGCGCGGCATTGGCGCTCACCGATCCCATCATGACGTCGCTATGGCCGACGATATATTTGGTGCAGGCGACGATCGAGATGTCGACGCCGAGGCCCAGGCCCGGCAGCAGCAGCGGTGTCGCCCAGGTATTGTCGAGCAGGGTGACGATACCGCTCGCCTTCGCCACGGCCACGATGGCGGGAATGTCCTGCACCTCGAAGGTCAGGCTACCCGGGCTCTCCAGGAAAATGGCGCGCGTCTTGTCGCTGACCAGATTGGCGATGCCGGCGCCGATCTGCGGATCATAATATCGCGTAACGACGCCGAACTCGCGCAGCAGCCCGTCGCAGAGCGCGCGAGTCGGGCCATAGGCGCTGTCGACCATCAGCAACTCGTCGCCCGGTCGCATCACGGCGAGCAGGGCGCCGGCGATCGCCGCGACGCCGGACGGGAAGAGCATGGTGCCCGCTGCTTCCGGCTCCATCTGCGTGATCGCCTCGGCCAGCGCCCAGCTCGTCGGCGTGCCGCGCCGGCCATAATAGAGCTTGTGCTGATCGGTCATGTGGGTGCCGCGCAGATGCGCCACATCTTCATAGAGGATCGTCGAGGCGCGCCAGACCGGCGGGTTGACGATGCCGCCCCGGTCGCCGGGCATGCCCGTCCATTCGGCGCGCCGGCCGGCCTGGACGAGTCGGGTCGCGGGCTTCAGCATGCGCTCGCCGTCGCCGTCTTCGCCGCTCATGCCGGGCCGGTCGCCTTGGGCGTGTGCGGATCGGCGCCCCATTCGGACCAGCTGCCGTCGTAGATGGTCACGTCGTCCTTGCCGATGAGCGCCGCGCCGAACAGGAGATTGCAGGCGGTGACGCCGCTGCCGCAGCTCATGATCAGCGGCCGGTCGAGATCGACGCCGGCTTTCGCAAAGGTCTCGCGCATCGCCTCGTCTCGCTTCCACAGGCCGTCAGCGTCCAGCATCTGGCCGGTCGGCAGATTGACCGAGCCGGGAATATGGCCCGAGGCCATGTCGGCGCGGGGCTCCGGATCCTCGCCGGCAAACCGCGCCGCGCCGCGGGCATCGACCACTTGCGCCGCGCAACTCTCGATATTGTCCAGCACGTCCGCCATGCTGCGCACCTGGCGCTCGTCCTTCGCGGCGGCGAAGGTCGCGGGGGGGCGTGCACGACCCTCGCCGCTTTCGGTCGGCCGGCCCTCGGTCAGCCAGCGCGCGAAACCGCCGTCGAGAATCGCGACCTGCCGCGCGCCGAACAGGCGCAGCAGCCACCAGGCGCGGCCCGAGCTTGCCAGTGGGCTATTGTCATAGACGATGATGCGATCCGTCTCGCTCACCCCCAGCGCGCCCAGATGCGCTGCGAACTGGGCATTGGTCGGCACCATCGAAGGGCGTGGATCGTCGACGTCCTTCAGGTTCGAAAGATCGAGGAACGCTGCGCCCGGAATATGGGCCTCGCGAAATTCGGCGAGCGGATCGCGCGGCGTGCCGGGCAGGAAGCTGGTCGCGTCGAGGATGCGCAGATCCTGCGCGCCTAACTGGCTCGCAAGCCATTCGGTGGAAACAAGCTTGTCCATCGCCTTGCCCTCTTCTCATTGCCGCCGCCGCGCAAGGGGGTTCGCGCGGGCGCCGAATCATATTAAAGGCGCGGCCATGACACTCAAGCATCTCGGCCAGTCCAGCGCTCTGCCCGCCAGCCCGGACGAGGCGGTCCTCGACTATGTGGCCAATCCGCGACCCGGCCGCCCCTATCTGGTGCGCCTTTCCGCACCGGAATTCACCTCGCTCTGCCCGATCACCGGCCAGCCCGATTTCGCCCATCTGGTGATCGATTATGTGCCGGGCGAGACGATCGTCGAATCCAAATCGCTCAAGCTCTTCCTCGGCAGCTTCCGCAATCATGGCGCCTTCCATGAGGATTGCACGGTCGGCATCGGCGAGCGGCTGTTCGCGGAGATGAAGCCGCTGTGGCTGCGCATCGGCGGCTATTGGTATCCGCGCGGCGGCATCCCGATCGACGTCTTCTGGCAATCGGGCGCGCCGATCGAGGGCGTGTGGCTGCCGGACCAAGGCGTGGCGGGCTATCGCGGACGGGGATAACACCCGTTCCGCGAAGAATGACATTTGCCTGATCTTATTTGATCCAGCTGCCGAGTACACCGCGGACGATGCTGCCAATGATGCCTCCGCCGCTGCTGCGCCCTCGGCTCGATCCTCCGATTGCACGGCCAAGTTCGTTGGCTACTTGCCGACCAACGGAGGAAGCAGCTGCGCGCGTTGCCGACTGGATCGCCTTGTCGAACATGCCGGGCTTCGCCGCCTCGCGTTCGGCCGCAGCCTTGGCGCGCGCTTCTTCCTTGAGCTGTGCCTCGCGCTGCCTGGCCTCGACCTTGGCCTGCTCGGCGGCCGCCTTGTCTGCCTCGGCCTGCGCCTTGGCGGCGGTCGCCGCCGCCGCCGCGGCCTGACCGCGCGCCAGGAGAATTTCCTCGGCCGATTCGCGATCGACCTCCTGGTCATATTTGCCCGCGCAGGGCGAGATGGACTGGATGATTGCGCGCTCCTTGGGCTCGAGCGGCCCGACGCGTGAGCGCGGCGGCGCGATCAGGGTGCGCTGCACCGGCGAGGGCGAGCCGTCCTCCTGCAGCAGCGACACCAGCGCTTCGCCCACCTTGAGCTCGGTGATGACGGTCTCGACGTCGATGTCGGGATTGGCGCGGAACGTCTCGGCGGCGGACTTCACCGCCTTCTGGTCGCGCGGGGTGAAGGCGCGCAGGGCGTGCTGAACGCGGTTGCCGAGCTGGCCGGCGACATCCTCCGGAATGTCGATCGGATTCTGCGTGATGAAATAGACGCCCACGCCCTTGGAGCGAATCAGCCGCACGACCTGCTCGATCTTGTCGGTCAGCGCCTTGGGCGCGTCGTCGAACAGCAGATGCGCCTCGTCGAAGAAGAAGACGAGGACCGGCTTGTCGGGATCGCCCACTTCCGGGAGCGTCTGGAAAATCTCCGACATCAGCCAGAGCAGGAAGGTCGCATAGAGCTTGGGGCTCTGCATCAGCTTGTCGGCGGCGAGTATGCTGATGTAGCCGCGGCCCTTCTCGTCGAGCTTCAGGAAATCGTGAATGTCGAGCGCCGGCTCGCCGAAGAATCTGCCGCCGCCCTGGCTGTCGAGCTGGAGGAGCTGGCGCTGGATCGTGCCGACGCTGGCCTTGGTAATATTGCCATATCTGGCGCTCAGCGCATCCGCATTCTCGGCGCAATAAGCCAGCATGGCCTGGAGATCGTCGAGATTGAGGAGCAGCAGCTTCTCCTCGTCGGCATAGCGGAAGGCGATGGTGAGCACGCCTTCCTGCACTTCGTTGAGGTCCATCAGGCGCGCGAGCAGCAGCGGCCCCATCTCGGAGATGGTGGTGCGGATCGGGTGACCCTGTTCGCCGTACAGATCCCAGAAGATCGCGGGATTGTCGGAGAAAGCATAGTTGGTGAGGCCGATCTCCTGTGCGCGGGCGACCAGCTTGTCGGCATTCTTGGCGGTCGGCGAGCCGGCCATGGCGATGCCGGAGAGGTCGCCCTTCACGTCGGCGACGAAGACCGGGACGCCGTCGGCGGAGAAGCTCTCGGCAATGCCCTGCAGGGTCACCGTCTTGCCGGTGCCGGTCGCGCCGGCGATCAGACCGTGGCGATTGGCGCGGCGCAGGACGAGGGACTGCGGCTGTCCGCCGCCCACGCCGATGAAGATGCTCGTCTCGTCGCTCATGCCGCTCTCCGCTTTGTCGTCCCGCATGAGATACCAGCTTCCGCCCGTATGACGAGGGGTGGAAATGACGAAGGGCGCGGATTTTACCCCGCGCCCCCTCGAAATCCTGGCTGCCCGCTTACTCGCCGCGCAGGCGGATCGGCACGAATGCGGGCGGTGTTCCGCGCCGGGTGACCTGGAGCAGCACGGCGCTGCGCTTGGCATCCTTGGCGGCCTGAGCCAGGCGGTTGAGATCCGCCTCGTTGGTGACGCGCTCGTAATTGGCCTGGGTGATGACGTCCCCGCGGCGCAGGCCCTTGGCGCCCGCGTCCGTGGACGGATCGACCGCGGTTACCACGACGCCGGTCGTTTCGGCCGGCAGGGCGAGCTGGCGCGCGATATTGGGGGTGAGCGTCTGTACCGCGATGCCGAGCAGCTGCTGCGCGGCCTGCTTGACCGACTGCGCGTCCTGGTCGGAGAAATCATCCTGCGACGGCTGCGCGAAATTGGCGAGCTCGTCCTCGGACGGCCGCTCGCCGATCAGCGCGCGCACGGTCATCGGCTTGCCGTTGCGGATGATATCGATCGGCACCGTGGCGCCGACCGGCTGGCCCGAGATGATGTAGGACAGCGTTTCGTCCGGCGTCACCGACTGGCCGTTGACGCGCACGATCACGTCGCCGGCCTTGATCCCGGCCTTGTCCGCGCCCTTGCCGGCCTCGACCGACTGGACGAACTCGCCGCGATTCTTGGGCAGGCCGAGCGAATCGGCCATGTCGTCGGAGAGCTGGCTGATCTGGATGCCCAGATAGCCGCGCTTGACGCTGCCGCCCTTGCGCAGCGTCTCAATGACCGGGATCGCTTCCTCGGCGGGGATGGCGAAGCCGATGCCGACATTGCCGCCGGTGGGCGAGAGGATCTGCGAGTTGATGCCGATCACGTTGCCGTTCATGTCGAACATCGGGCCGCCCGAATTGCCCTGGTTGATCGAGGCGTCGGTCTGGATGAAGCGATCCGCGCCGCCGGTGTTGCGATGAAGCGCCGAGATGATGCCGGCGGTGACGGTGCTGCCGATGCCGAACGGATTGCCGATTGCCACCACCCAGTCGCCGACGCGCGACCTGGTCGAATCGCCGAACTTCACGAACGGCAGCGGCTTGGGCGCCTGGATCTTGAGCACGGCGAGGTCGGAGCGCTGGTCGGTGCCGATCAGCTTGGCGGTATATTCGGTGCGATCGGGCAGGATCACCGTGATCGAATCGACGATCGCGCCGCGCGCGCCGGGCGCCACGACATGGTTGTTGGTCACGATATAGCCGTCGGGCGAGATGATGAAGCCCGAGCCGAGCGACTGGGCCTGGCGGGTCTGCGGCGCACCGCCGCTGCCGTCGTCACCGCCGAACAGGCTGCCGAACGGCGTGCCGGCAAAGGGATTCTGATTCTGGACCTGGACGCGCTGGCGGGTGGAGATGTTGACCACCGCCGGCTGCAGGCGCTCGACCATGTCGGCGAGGCTGACCGGTGCGCCGCGCGGAGCGGCGGCGGACATGCCTTCATTCTGCGCGGTCTGGGCGACCACGCTGGTCGAGTTGGACGTCAGGGCGAGTGTTGTGCCGCCGACGAGCAGGGCTGCTGTGATGGCATAAGCGTAGCGCACGAAAACCTTCCTCTCATTCAATCATCGTCAAGGCGCCCCTCACGGGCTGGACCGAAACTGGTCAGGCATCCCGGCTTGGGCCATGACGCGCGCCGGATTAACCGGCATTGAATGGCGCGCCGCCGTTCCGCGACGGCGCACCGGCTCTTGAAATCAGCGCCCGCGGAACTGGCGGAGATACTCGCTGTCCGGCGACAGGATCGCCGTCGTCTCGCCAGCCGCGGCATCGGGCTTGAGGCTGACACGATAGGACTGCATCGCCCGATAGAAATCATAGAAGGCTGGGTCCTTGCCGAAACTCGCGGCATAGACTTTGGCTGCATCCGCGTCGGCCTGGCCGCGAATTTCCTGTGCACGCCGTGCGCCTTCGGCCCGGATCGTCGCGGCTTCCTGCTCGCGCGCCGAGCGCATGCGCTGGAGCGTGTTCTGCAGCGGTGCGCCGTCGGGCAGGTCGGTGCGGGTGATGCGCACGTCGACGATCTGCGCGCCATATTGCCGCGCCACGACATTCAGGCTCTTGCGGATGTTGGTCATCACCTCGCCCCGCTCGGGGCTCAGCAGCAGGCGGGCCTGCCGCTTTCCGAGCTCGTTGCGCAGCGCCGAGCCCAGGATGGGCTTGAGCGCATCGGCGACGCGCTCCTCGCTGCCCGCTGCGATATACATCTGCCGCGGATCGACGATGCGATAGCGCGCGAAGGCATCGACCTGCAGCCGCAGCTGGTCGGTCGAGAGCACTTGCTGGCGCTCCATCGCGACGGACTGGATGCGTTTGTCGATCCACACGATCTGGTCGAAGAACGGCAGGCGGATCTTGAGGCCCGCGCCGGTATGGCCGAAATCCTCATTGGCGCGATACGGATTGTAGATCGCCTCGGGCTTGCCGAGCCGCAGCACGACAGCCTGGCTCGTCTCGGGCACGATCGCGAAGGTGCTGCCGAGCAGGACCAGCGCTATCGTCGCCAGCACGGCGATCAGGATGGGGTTGCGCAGGGACAGGGTCATCGGCCGCCTCCCTGTGCCGGCACCGCTTCGACGCTGGTGCTCGGCCGCGTCGGTGGGCGAACGGCGGGAAGCGGCAGATAGGGCGTCACGCCGCCGGGCTCGACGATGGTCTTGTTGATGCCCGCGAGCACCGTCTCCATCGTCTCGTAATACATGCGGCGACGCGTCACTTCCGGCGCCAGCTTATACTGCTCATAGACCTTGTCGAACGCCGCCGTCTCGCCGAGCGACTGCGCCTCGAGCTGTTGCGCATAGGTGCGCGACTGGTTGATATAGGTCTCGGCGGTCTGCTGCGCGGCGGTGACTTCCTTGAACGCGTCGTTGACGGCGTCCGGCGGATCGGCCTGCTTGACCGCAACGCCCTGGATGCGGATGCCGGCATGATAGCCGTCGAGAATCTCCTGCATGCGCTGCTGCACCTGCGTCTCGATCGCGCCACGTCCCGATCCCATCGCGTCCGTCAGCGAGACGGTCGCAATGACTGCACGCATGGCGGATTCGGCGACATCTTCGATCGTCTTGTCGGGATCGGCGATCTGGAAGGCATAGAGTTTGGGATTGCTGATGTTCCAGCGCACCGAATAGCCCAGATCGATGATGTTCTGGTCTTCGGTCAGCATCAGGCGCTGCGATTCGTCGCCGGCCGAGCCGAGATCGAGCGTGCGGATCTCCTGCACGTCGATGACCTGGACCGTTTCGAGCGGGGCCGGCAGAGTCATGCTGACGCCGGGAGTCAGGATGCGGCTGTAGCTGCCCAGGAAGGAGACGACGCCCTGCTGCTTGGCGCCGATGCTGTGGAAGCTGGTCAAAGCGAGCCAGATGACGACCACCGCGCCGACGGCATAGGGCCACAGCGAGCGGGCGGTCGGGCCGTTCGGCATCCCGCCGCCGAAGCTCTCACGGGCGCGCCGGAGCAGTTCGTCGATCGCGCTGGGACCGCGTGGACCGCGGCCGCCGGCGTCGTCGCGCGGAGGCGGCGTCCACGGGTTACGGGGGCCATCGCCGCCCTTGCCGCCCGACTGGTCCTCATCCTTGCCGCCCCAGGGGCCGCCCTCGCTCATTGCCAGCGGGCGGCCTGTGCGCTCCGTCATGTCCGTGTCCATAGGGCTTCTATAGGGAGGCGAACTGAGGAAATACAGGGTGGGCAAGGCAATATTGCGCGGCCCCTCCGCAAATCTTCTCCCAAAATAGCGGCCGCGACGCTTTGCGCTGGCGATCCGATGCGTCTAGAGCGCGCTCATGAGTGACGGATCGAGCAGGGCCGATGCGGCCATAGACCCAGAGGTTGTCCAGCGCATCGAGACTATCGCGCCCGGTCGCGTGAGCGGCCTGCGCCTGCGTGACGGCGTGTTGAGTCTCGTCCTCGAGGTCGGCGGCCTCGAGCCGGCCGAGCGCGAAGCGCTGACCGCGCGGATCAAGGCGGCCGGTGAGATCGAGCCCGGCATCGATCATGTTCGCATCGCCATGACCGCCGAGAAGTCGGCGCGGCCGCTCATCGTGGCGGTCGGGTCGGGCAAGGGCGGCGTCGGCAAGTCGACCCTGGCGGTGAATCTGGCGGTGGCGCTCAAGCGCCTCGGCCGGAAGGTCGGCATGGTCGATGCGGATATTTATGGCCCCTCCCTGCCGCGCCTGCTGGCGAGCGAGGACGTCAAGCCCGGCACCGAAGGCACCCGGCTGATCCCGGTGCCCAATGCGCAGGGTGTGCCGATGCTCTCGATGGGCCATCTCGCCAAGCCCGGACAGGCGATCGCCTGGCGCGGACCGATGGCGGGCAATGCGCTTGGCCAACTGATCGATGCCGACTGGCGCGGCATTGACCTGCTGATCGTCGACCTGCCGCCGGGCACCGGCGACGTGCAGCTCACCATGATCCAGAAATACAAGCCAGTCGGTGCGGTGATCATCTCGACGCCGCAGGATCTGGCGCTCATCGACGCCGCGCGCGCGATCAGCTTCTTCGATCAGGCCAAAGTGCCGGTGATCGGCATGGTCGAGAACATGTCCGGCTATGTCTGCCCGCATTGCGGCGAGGTGTCCGATCCGTTCGGCTCGGGCGGTGCCGAGGCGGAGGCGGCCGATATGGGTCTCGCCTTTCTCGGCCGCGTGCCGCTCGACATCGCGGTGCGCAGCGCGTCCGACGCGGGCACGCCGCCGGCCGCCGACGAAGGCATCGTCGGCCAGCCCTTCCGGCTGATCGCCGAGCGGGTGGCGCGCTGGCTCGACAATCAGCAGCTGCCGGCAGGCGCGACGTTTGGCTGAGGCGCCGACGAGCGAGGACGACGGGAGCGGCGGTTCGCGCCTCCGCCTCAGCCGCCGCACCTTGCTCACCGGCGCGGCGGCGGGCGGCGGACTGGCGCTCGCCTGGATGCTCTGGCCGCGCCACTACGAGCAACAGGCCGATGCCGCGAAGGGCGAGACCGCGTTCGGGGCCTTCGTGAAGGTCGATCGCGGCGGACAGGTCATCGTCATGGTGCCGCAGGCGGAGCTCGGCCAGGGTGTGTTCACTTTGTTCGCACAGATTGTCGCGGACGAGCTCGGTGCGGATTGGCGCACGGTTGCGGTGCAGCCGGCGCCGCCGGGGCCGGTCTATGCCAATCGACTGCTCGCGCGCGAATGGTTCGACGGTCCGGTCAAGCGCGCCTTCGGCAGCTGGGGCGACAGCGCGGTCGACGAATATGCGCGCCGCTCCTCGCTGATGCTGACCGGCGGATCGACCTCGGTCGCAAATTTCTACGAGGATCTGCGCAAGGCGGGCGCGGCCGCACGCGTCCTGCTCTGCATGGCGGCGGCGGCGCGCTGGGACGTCGCCTGGGAAGCCTGCGACATCGTGAACGGCATCGTGTCGGACGGCAAGCACAAGGTGCGCATCGGCGAGATCGCGCATGAGGCTGCGGGCTTCAAGCTGCCGCCGGTGCTGCCTTTCCGTCCCGACGATCGCGACGATGCGCTGGTCGGCAGCGATGCACCGCGCCTCGACGTGCCCGCCAAGATCGACGGCTCGGCCAATTATGCCGCCGACATCCGCTTGCCGGACATGATCTATGCGGCGATCCGGCAGGGGCCGGTGAATGCGGCGGGCCTCAAGTCGATCGACGAGGGCGCGGCGCGCAAGGTTCAGGGCATGATCGGCATCGTGCGTGAGCAGGGCTGGGTCGCGGTCACGGCGCGCAATTGGTGGGCGGCCAATCAGGCGCTCGACCGGCTCGATCCGGTGTTCACGCTGAGCGGTCCGGCGCTCGACGATCATGCGATCGGCAAGGCGCTCGACGATGCCTTTGCCGGTGACAATGGCGCGGGCTTCTTCAAGCGCGGTGATGTGCAGCCTGTCTTCGATCGGGCGAAGGTCGTGCGCGCCGATTATGCGGTGGCGCCGGCGCTGCATCTCCCGCTCGAGCCGATGGCGGCGACGGCGCGCGTGCGCGAGGGCGACGTCGAGGTGTGGATGCCGACCCAGGCGCCGGTGCTGGCGCGCCAGGCGATCGCGAAGGCGCTGGACGTCGCCGAGAGCAGCGTCACCGTCTATCCCCTGTTCGCCGGCGGCTCGTTCGGCGTCAAGATGGAGGTGGATGCGGGCGTGCAGGCTGCCTTGATCGCGCGCGCGGCCAGGGCGCCGGTGCAGCTCCTCTGGTCGCGCTCGGAGGATATCATCCGGGACTGCCCGCGCCCGCCCGCCAAGGCGCGCATGACGGCGCGACTGGGGCCGACGGGCTTCGTGCAGGGCTGGTCCGCCAAGGTCGCGGCGCCGGCCGCGCTCGCCCAGGTCTGGCGCCGCGTCGGCCACGGCGAGACGCGGGCGGCGGCGCTGGCCTCGACCGCGGGCAAGGCCGATGCGCTGGCCGTCGCGGGCATGGACCTGCCTTATGCCATCCCCAATTTCCAGGTGGATCATTACCCCGCCGACATCGATCTTCCCGCCGGCCGCTGGCGTGGCAATGCGGATAGTTACGGCACGTTCTTCTCCGAGAGCTTCATCGACGAGCTGGCGATCGTCTCCGGCGTCGAGCCGCTCTCCTTCCGCATCCAGATGCTGGGCGCGCATCCGCGCCTCGTCCAGTGCCTCACCACCTGCGCGACGCTCGGCGGCTGGCAGGGCGGTTTGCGTGGCAGCGGGCAGGGCATTGCCTGCCACATGATGCGCGGTGCTTACATCGCCGTGCTGGTCGAGGCCGGCTTTTCGCAGGGCAGGGTGGCCGTGCAGCGGATGGTCGCGGTGGTCGATGCGGGCAATCAGATCAATCCCGACATTGCCCGCCAACAGATTGAAGGCGGGCTGATTTTCGGTCTGGCGGCGGCGCTGGGCGCGGCGCCCGGCTACCGCAATTCCATGCCCGTCGCGATGCGGCTGTGCGACTACGGCCTGCCGCACTTGCGCGATACAGGTGACGTCATGGTAGAATTCCTCGACAATCCCACCGGCGACCCCATCGGTGTTGGCGAAATCGGCGTCCCGGCCGTTGCCCCGGCGCTGGCGAGCGCGCTCTCGACGATCAGTGGCAAGCGCTATCGGCAGCTTCCCATCATCGGCAAGACAGCATGAGCGCGCTGCGTCCACCCGACCACCCCGCTGCGCCGACCGGCAAGGTCGCGGTGCTGATCGTCAATCTCGGCACGCCGGATGCGCCGACGCCGGAGGCGGTCAAGCGCTACCTGCGCGAGTTCCTGTCCGATCGGCGCGTGGTCGAGATCCCGCCGATCGCGTGGCAGCCGATCCTGCGGGGGATCATTCTCAACACGCGGCCGAAGAAATCCGCCCATGCCTATCAACAGGTCTGGACGCCCGAGGGCTCGCCGCTCGCCGTCCATACGCGCGACACGGCGCGTGCCTTGCAGTCGGTCTGGGGCGATGCGGTCACGGTAGACTGGGCGATGCGCTATGGCGCGCCGGCCATCGCTGACCGGCTCCATGCGCTCAAGCAGAGCGGCCATGACCGCATCCTGATCGCGCCACTCTATCCGCAATATTGCGCGGCCACGACCGCGACGGCGATGGACGAGGTCGGCCGCGCCCTCGCGGCGATGCGCTGGCAGCCCGCCATCCGCATGCTCCCCGCCTATCCGGGCGATCCCGCCTATATCGAGGCGTTGCGCGCACGCACCCAGGCGCAGCTTGCCGCCTTGCCCTTCGCGCCCGATCGCATCCTGGCGAGCTTTCACGGCATGCCGCAGCGCACGTTGACGCTGGGCGATCCCTATCATTGCCAGTGCGTCAAGACGGCCCGGTTGCTCGGCGAAGCGCTGGGGCGCGAGGTCATGGTCAGCTTCCAGTCCCGCTTCGGCCGCGCCAAATGGCTGGAGCCGGCGACCGACGCGACCCTCGCGGCCCTGCCCGGTCAGGGCATCCGCTCGATCGCGGTGATGACGCCGGGCTTCTCGGCCGATTGCCTGGAGACGCTCGAGGAAATCGCGCTGCGGGGAAAGGACGTGTTTCTTGCGGCGGGCGGCGAAAACTTCGCCTTTTTGCCCTGTCTAAACGCGGAGGCCGACGCTATCACGCTCTACAGGCAGCTGCTCGGCCGTGAATTGGCTGGCTGGGTGGAGGCCCTGGTTTGACCGGTATCTGGAGAGGAAGTGCATGAGCAGAGTGGCGATCGTGACCGGCGGCACCCGCGGCATCGGCGAGGCGATCAGCCTCGCTCTGCGCGACATGGGCTATACGGTGGCCGCCAACTATGCCGGCAATGCCGAGAAGGCGAAGATTTTCACCGATGAGACCGGTATCCCCGCTTATCAATGGGATGTTGGCGATCACCAGGCCTGCCTGGATGGCTGCGCCAAGGTCGCCGCCGATCTCGGGCCGATCGAGGTGGTGGTCAACAATGCCGGCATCACCCGCGACGGCGTCCTCATGAAGATGAGCTTCGAGGACTGGACCGACGTGATGCGCGTCAATCTCGGCGGCTGCTTCAACATGTGCAAGGCGACCTTCGCCTCGATGCGCGATCGCAATTGGGGCCGGGTCGTCAATATCGGCTCGATCAACGGTCAGGCCGGCCAATATGGCCAGGTCAATTATGCCGCCGCCAAGTCCGGCATTCATGGCTTCACGAAGGCGCTGGCCCAGGAGGGCGCGCGCTACGGGATCACCGTCAACGCTGTCGCGCCCGGCTATATCGATACCGACATGGTCGCCGCCGTCCCGCCGCAGGTGCTGGAGAAGATCGTCGCGCGCGTGCCGGTCGGCCGGCTCGGCCACGCCCATGAGATCGCACGCGGCGTGGCGTTCCTGTGCAGCGAGGATGCGGGCTTCGTGACGGGATCGACCCTGTCGATCAACGGCGGCCAGCACATGTATTGAGTGCGGTGAGCAAGGACTCGCCACCGCTCTATGCCGGCCCGGTCAAGCGCAGCATGACCATCGCCGGCCACACTACCTCGATTAGCCTGGAGCCGGTCTTCTGGCGCGCGCTGGAGCTGCGCGCGCAGGCGCAGGGCCTGCCCTACAGCGCGTTGGTCGCGCGGATCGACGCCGAGCGGATCGCGGTGGCCGATCCGCCGAATCTGGCGAGCGCGATCCGCTGCTGGCTGCTGGCAGAGGCCGGGGACTCCCCGCCACGATAAATCAGTCCAGAAATCCGCCAACGAGCTGTTTCAGGTCCGCTTCCGGTCGCGCGCCATAATGCGAGATGACCTCCGCCGCGCAGATCGCGCCCAGAGCGAGGCATTCGTGGGGTGCTTTGCCGCGCACATAGCCGGTGAGAAATCCCGCCGCGAACAGATCGCCCGCGCCCGTCGTGTCGGTCACCTTGGCAACGGGTGCCGCGCCGCATTCGTGCCGCGCGCCGTCCCGGATTGCGATGGCGCCGTGCGGGCCGCGCGTCACCGCGAGGATCTTGAGTTTCGACGCGAACCGGGCGACGGCCTTCTCGAAATCATCGGTCTGGGCCAGCGAGGTGATTTCCGCCTCGTTGGCGAAGAGAATATCGATCTGTCTGCCGTCGATCAGCGCCAGGAAGTCCTCGCGATGCCGGTCGATCACGAAGGCGTCGGACAAGGTGAAGGCGACTTCGCGCCCGGCTCCGCGCGCCGCTGCGATGGCCTCGCGCATCGCGGCGCGAGGCTGCTCGGGGTCCCACAGATAACCCTCAAGATAGAGGATGCGCGCCGCACGGATCATGTCGAGATCGAGCGCGGTGGCGGGCAGGAACTGCGAGGCACCGAGGAAGGTGTTCATCGTGCGCTGCGCATCAGGGGTCACCATGATCAGGCAGCGCGCGGTGGGCGGGCCGTCGGTCGCCGCCGCCGTCTCGAAGCGAATGCCGAGCGTCCGAATGTCGTGGGCGAAGATGGCGCCGAGCTGGTCGTCGAAGACCTGGCCGATGAAGCCGCATTTGCCGCCGAGCGCGGCCATGCCGGCGAGCGTATTGGCCGCCGAGCCGCCGGATACTTCGCGCGCCGCGCCCATGTCGGCGTAGAGCAGCTCCGCCTCGTCGGTGTCGATGAGCTGCATGCCGCCCTTGGTCAGCGCATGCTCGGCGATGAATGCGTCGTCTTCCTGCGAGATGACGTCGACGATGGCATTGCCGATAGCGACGACATCGAGCGTGGGGTCGGGCAAGAGGAGTCCTTTCGGTGCGAGTGGATCGCGCTTTGGTGCGGTCATGGCCTGTACCGTGCGGAATTTCGGGCCGCAAGCTGGGCGGGACGATTGACAAGCGGCTCCTGCTGCTCTGACGTCATGCCATGATCTTTCAGGCCCTGTTCCGCGCCCTGCCGCAGATCGGCCTGCCGGCCGTTCGCGCCGTGCTGTGGCGGACGCTGGGGCTGACCCTGCTGGTTTTCCTGGCGCTGGGCGCCCTTGTCTGGCTGGGCTTGCGCGCGTTACTCATGCAGGCCGGCTGGCTGCAAGGTGCGGGCGTGGCCGGCGCGGTGCTGGCCGTGTCAATCGGCATCCTCTGCGCCTGGCTGCTGTTCCGCGCCGTCGCGATCGCCATCGTCGGGCTCTATGCCGAGCGTCTGGTCGCGGCCGTCGAGAGGGCGAGCTATGGCGCGCGCCACGATCTTGCCCGGGCTGTGCCGCCGATCGAGGGAGCGCGTGTCGCGATTCGCTCGGGCTTGCGCGCCATCGGCTGGAATCTCGCCGTCTTGCCTCTCTATGCCGTGCTGCTGGTCACGGGCGTAGGGGCACCGCTGCTGTTTCTCCTCGTCAATGCCTATCTGCTCGGCCGAGACCTGGCTGAACTGGTCGAAGGGCGGCATCCCGGTCTGCCGCGCTTCACCTCCGGACAGCGCTGGCAGCTCGGCGTGGTTTCGGCACTGTTGTTCGTGCCCCCGGTCATCAACCTGCTTGCACCAGTGTGGAGCGTGGCTATGGCCACGCATATGTTCCATGGTCGACAGATGCGCTGAGCCATCCATGCGCGGTTTTCTCACTTTGCTCGCCCTGGCTCCTCTCGCTGCCTGCGGCCCGACCCTCGTCCCCCAGCCTGCCCTGCCGCCCCCGGCGGTCGGATTCACGCCTGCGAGCAAGCCGCAGCCGACCGGCGTTATCGGCGCGGACGCGCGCGGCCTCAAGCTGCTGTTCGGCGAGCCCCGTCTCGACATTCGCGATCCCACGGTGCGCAAGCTGCAGTTCGCCAATGGCCAATGCGTGCTCGATACCTACCTCTATCCGCCCGCGCCCGATCGCGAGCCGCTGGTGACGCTCGTCGAAGCACGGACCAGCGCCGGCGCAGACATGAACTGGAATGCCTGTGTAAGGATGCTGCGCGGGCAATAGACAGATGTTGCATCCGATCCGGCCAGGGCTGCGTAACTGGAGCAGGGCGGGTTGTGATCCCGTTCTGCGAACCCACATTGGAACGCGGGAGAAGAGGCCCATGAATTTCGATCGGCGGACATTGTTGGCGACCGGCGCGACGGCGGCCGTCGTTCTCTATACAGGCATGGCGCGGGGGGGCGAGGGCGATCCGCGGCCCAAGGCTCCGTTCCAGCTCAGCGATGCAGAATGGCGCAAGCGCCTCGGTCCGTCGGCCTATGCCGTCCTGCGTCAGGCGGCGACCGAGCGCGCGTTCACATCACCGCTCAACAACGAACACCGCAAAGGCATCTTCGCCTGTGCGGGCTGCGGGCAGAAGCTGTTTGACTGGCGGACCAAGTTCGACAGCCACACCGGCTGGCCGAGCTTCTATCGCCCGCTGCCCAAGGCGGTAGGCACCCGGATCGACCGGGATCTCGGTGATGTTCGCACGGAAGTTTATTGCAGCAAGTGCGGCGGCCATCTCGGCCATGTCTTCGATGATGGCCCAGCGCCGACTGGGCTGCGCTACTGCATGAATGGAGTGGCGATGACTTTCCAGCCTGCCTGATCAGGCGGACGGATCCTTGATCACCCGATAGACCTTCACCGATTCACCCCGGCGCATGGTCACGGGCACCAGCCAGGCGGGCGTCTTGCCGGCCATCAGCGCCGCAATCAGGCTGCGCGGATAGCGTTTGCGATATTTTTCGATCTCGTTCTCACCACGGCAGAAGACGACATAGTCCGCACGCGTACCGTTCACGATCACCCGGGCGTTGTCTGGGTCGGCGGTCAGACCCTCGAGCACGGCCTTCATGCCCTCGACATTGCGGTGGTGGCCGGTCGCGACAACATCATGGTGTGTATAGACAAGCATATGTGCGCCGATGTCCAGCGGCGTGAACAAGATGGCCTTAGGCAGCGCATCCAGGCCGCGCAGCGTGTCATAGGTCGTGCAGCGAAAACGGTCGGCGACCTGATTTGCGGCTTTGCTGCTCGCCTGCGGCATGTCGAGTGCGGCCGCCGCCGCCGAGGCGGCGCCAAATGGTGTCGCGATGACCGTCCCGGCCGTGAGGCAGACGCGCAGCGGCATGAAGGTGAGGCGTTGGGCTGCACTCATCAGGCTGCCGAGCAGCATGGCATTACCGGGCAGCGCCAATACATGCGCGAAGGACATGGCGCGCATGACGCTCAGCGACACGGCGAAGGCTGCGATCTGCATCATCAGCAAGCTGAACCAGGCTTCACGCATCCGCCCATCCGGCGAGCGATGCCAGGCGAGCAGGCTGCCGAGCAGGCCAAGCAGCGAGGGCATGATGATCATCGCCCGCAAATCGGGCGTTTGGGCCGTGACCGGCAGTCCTTCCATGACTGCGAGATACCAGAGCTTATAGACGATCGGATCGAGCGTATCGAATGGGCCGGCCAGGCATTGCCGCGAGAGAAGAAGGAAGCTCACCAAGCCCACGACGCCGGCGAGGGCTAGCGGGACTCCACGCGCGACGAGGCTGTCTTTCGGCAGGAAATGCCGCGCCCCGATCATTGTCGCGGTTGTGAGCGCCAGCGGGAGGAGGTAGCTCGGCGAGAATGAATCGCACCAGGGGATGAGCGCATCGGACGGATAATGCGTGCCGAAGAGCAGGGCGGCCGAGACGCCCGTCAAGCTGATCATGTAGGCGCGCAGATCCGGCCAGCGATCGGTCCGAGTGATCTGGCGAAGACCCAGGATGACGCCGGCGACCACCGCATAAGGCAGCCCCTCGATCGAAATCTGCATCCAGCAGGCCATGGCCATGCCAGCAATGAGGCCGAGGTGGCCGTCATGCCGGTCGCTGCGGACCAAAGCGAGAACGGCGATTGCCCCGCAGAGCACCTGCGCGCCGTGATGGTCGATGCGCATCGGTGCGAACTGGATGAGGATCGAGAGCGAACTGAACAGCATGGCGACCGCGATCAGTGCCGTGCCGCGTCCAAGACTGAGATGGCGCGCGATCTTGTAGACGACGAGGGCGAGCGCCAGCAGCAACAGGAGGGGGATCGTGACCAGCGTGACTCGCTCCGCGAGCGGCGCACCGAGCAGGGGCTTGAGCGCGTTCAGCATGATGGCGATAGGCAGATCGATAAGGCGCGACCAGTGCATCGGCACGCCACTGGGCGGGAAAATGCGATGCTGTGTGAGATCGAACCAGCTTTGCCCGGCGAGTAGATCACGTACCTGAACGAGGCGCAGTGCGTCGTCGGGATCGCGGAAATTCATCGGCACGATGAAATGCCAGGTCGTGGCAATCAAGGCCGCACTGGCGATGAGCCAGAGCAGCACAAGAAGTGCACGAGCGGAGCCGGCGGACAGGGCAGGTTGTCTTACCATCCGGAGAAGACGATTGCCCTGCGGAGCATGTAGGTGGTCTGGAAACTGACGACGACGGCGATTAGCTTGGCGGCGATGGGCATCAGGCCGACAAGGCTGCCGAGTGTCACGAAGGCCGTCGTGACTGCGAGGCCCACGAGCGCCGAGCCAACGAACAGGCCTTTCTGCCGATTGCGTTCCGGACCGCGCGGCGCGGCGCCATCCGGAAAGACGAGCCGCGAACTGATCAGCCAATGACTGCCGATGCCGATGCCATAGCCGAGCGCCGAGGCGGTCATCGGCGAGAAGCCCAGCTCGAGAAACAGTAGGAACAGGCCGATATCGCTGCCGAGCGCGACGACGCTTGCAGCGCCGTAGCGGATGTAGGTCTGCGAGAGGAAGCCGGTCATCGCCGCGTCTCCGCTCAGGCCGCGCGCCTGGCGCGCTTGGGAACGTCGCGCTCGCTGGTAAGCGCAGCACGCTCGCTCGGCGTCAACGCTCGGGCATCTGCGCGCGCTGCGGCCTCCTGAGCGCCTTCGTTGCCCGCCTCATGATATTCGGCATCCTCGTTGACCTGCCAAATGTCGTAGATTTTAGCGCCCGCCTCGATGTTGCGAACAGTCAGCATCGCCGTCATCATGGCGTGATCCTGATTGTTGTAGCGATGCATGCCGTTGCGGCCGACCAGATGCAGCGTCGGGAACTTCTCTTCCAGCTCCTCGCGCATTGCGGTCACGTTGGCGGCATAGGTCTCGTCATAGACCGGATAGGCCTTTTCCTGCCGGACGACGGCACCCCCAACGACCTGCTCGCCCTGGATGAGACCCATCAGCTCCATTTCGCGCGTCGCAAGCGCGATCAGTTCCTCGTCGCTCGATGACCAGAGACCATCGCCCTCGAAGCAGAAATATTCGAGGCCGACGCAGGCAATGTCCGGATCGGGCACCATTTCGGGCGACCAGCTGCGGAAATTCTGCACGCGGCCGACCTTCACGCGCGGATCATGGATATAGATCCAGTTGTCGGGGAAGAGATCCTCCGACTTGATCATCAGCGCCACGGTCAGGAAGTCGCGATAGTTGAGCGACAGGGCGTTGCCGAGCGTCGCCTGCACCGGATGAATGCGGCTTGCCAGCTCGCGCATCGGTGCCGAGCTGATCACATGGCTGGCCTTGATCGTCACGATCTCGCCGCTCGTGGTCGTTGCGGCGACGCGCCACTCGCCAGTAACCTGGTCCTGGCTGAGTTGCCGCAATGCATGACCCATCAGCACCTGATTGCCGCCGGCGACGACGAAATCGCGCGCGGCATCCCACATCATGCCGGGGCCGAGGCGAGGATAGCGGAAATTCTCGAGCAAGGTCTTGGTGCCCATGCCGTCGTTGGGCTTCTTGTTCAGACCGAGGCTGCGCCTGAGGCCGTCGAGCACGGCGGCGCCGAGCGACAGACCCTTGATGCGCTGGGCGGCCCAGTCGGCGGACATCTCGTCGCAGGGCATACCCCACACCTTCTCGGTGTAGGTCTTGAAGAAGATCGAATAGAGCGTGCGGCCGAACTGGTTGACCACCCAGTCCTCGAAGCTCTTCACCTCCTTGATCGGGGCCAGCTTGGCCTTGGCATAGCTCGCCATGCACAAGGTCGAGCGCCAGATGCCCAGATTGCGCAGCGCCTCGAAGGCGCGCAGCGGATAGCTGTAGAATTTGCCCTGGTAATAGATGCGGCTCATCCGCGGCCGATCGATGAAGTCGTGCGGCAGGATCTCGTTCCACAGGTCGACCACTTCCTTCGACTTCGAGAAGAAGCGGTGGCCGCCAATGTCGAAGCGAAAGCCGTCATGCTCGACCGTGCGGCTGATGCCGCCGACCTGCGTCGGATCCTTTTCGATAACCGTGACGCGATAGCCCGCCTTGGTCAGCAGATAGGCGGCGGTGAGGCCAGCTGGCCCCGCCCCGATGATGGCGACATCGACGGGCTGGTCAGGACGCGACATGGAGCGGTTCCCCGGGAACGTTTCGATCGCGTCCGGGAGTGAACGAATTGAGCTAATAAAAGGTTAAGCGGGTGTCAGATCAGCCCGGTTTGTCGGGTCCACCCTCGGTTACGCCATAGTCGATGCGGATGCGCACCCAGGCGCCGACCTGGGGCTTTCCGTTAATGCGCGGCGGCATGACCAGAAACTGCCACGCCGCTTCCCGCACCGCCCGGCCGAAGCCGGAGCCCAGCGGCGATTCGCCCAACGTCTGGCAATTGTCGACATGATAGCGCTCGATCGTCTGGCAGGCGATCAGGCCCCAGCCCCTGCGCGGCATGCTGGCCGTCATATATCCACCAATCTCTGCATCGGTGGGCTTGCGATACCAGTCCGCATTGTAGAGCCGTACGCCGCCCGGCCCTTCGCCGGGCCCATAGGTCGAGCTGCTGTCGCCGGTATCGCCGCTGTCACCCGTGTTTCTTTGCGCGCGCGCCATTTTCGAGATGTCGCTGGCGGCGAACTCGGCACGGCTCATGTTGAGCCAGGATGGGCCGATGGGGATGGGCGGCGGAGGCGTCTTGGGCTGCTCTACCGGCGGTGTCGGTGTCGGCTTGGGCTCCGATGCCGCGCTGGCGCTCTCCCGCTTCTTTTCCTTCTGCTCGGTCTTCGCCTTGGCTTTGTCGCCTTTGTCCTCCTTGGCCTCGGGCATGAAGACGGTCGTCAGCGATTCCTCGATCTTGCGCGGGACCGGCGCGCCCTTCTGGAGCAAGAGGAGGCCGATCACCAGGATATGTAGAAGAACAGTGAGCGCGAGCGGCCCGAGCTTGCGCTCGCGCCCGTAACCTCCCCGGCCGGAGACGGGCAAGTCCGTCACAGCCCGGGCATCGCCGGAGCGGCGAGCGGGAAAAAAGTTTTGAAGTCCACCTGCCAACACGCCCGACGATTATCGCGCCAGCGCTTTGCGCGCATCCCCCTTAACGCCAAATGACTGAGCTTTATCAGTGGCGGAAGTGGCGCATGCCCGTGAACATCATGGCGAGGCCGGCCTCGTCCGCCGCGGCGATGACGGCGGCATCTCCCATTGCGCCGCCGGGCTGGATCACGGCCGTGGCGCCGGCCTCCGCCGCCGCGATCAATCCATCCGGGAAGGGGAAGAAGGCGTCGGATGCCACGGCGCTGCCGACCGTGCGCGGCTGGGCCCAGCCGGCAATCTCGGCGGCTTCGCGGGCGCGGATCGCGGCGATGCGCGAGGAGTCGCGGCGGTTCATCTGCCCGGCGCCGATGCCGGCCGTCACGCCGTCCTTGGCATAGACGATGGCATTGGACTTCACATGCTTGGCGACAGTCCAGGCGAACAGGCAGTCCTCGAGCTCCTGGCTCGTCGGTGCGCGCTTCGTTACCACCCTAAGCTGGTCACGCGTTACGTGGCCATTGTCGCGGTCCTGCACCAGGATGCCGCCGGCGATGACCGTCACGCTCTGTCCGCTACGCGCCGGATCGGGCAAGGTGCCGGTCAGCAGCAGGCGCAGATTCTTCTTTTTCGCGAACACCGCTTGCGCGGCCTCGTCGGCATCTGGCGCAACGACGACTTCGGTGAAGATTTCGCTGATCGCTTCGGCTGTCACCGCGTCGAGCGGCCGGTTGACGGCGATGATCCCGCCGAAGGCCGAAACGGTGTCGCACTGGAAGGCGGCGCGATAGGCCTCGATCAGAGTCTCGCCGGTCGCCACGCCGCAGGGATTGGCATGCTTGGTGATCACGACTGTTGGTGGCCCGTCGCGAAATTCGGCGACCAGCTCGAGCGCGGCATTGGCGTCGTTGAGGTTATTATAGCTCAACTCCTTGCCCTGCACCTGGCGCGCCTGGGCGATGCCGCTGGTGTGCTGCCCGGCGGAAACGTAGAGCGCGGCGCGCTGGTGTGGATTTTCGCCATAGCGCAACGGCATGACCAACTTGCGCGCAGCCACCTGCGTTGCCGGGAAGGTCTCGCCCAGATCGACCGTGGCAAACCAGCCCGCGATCATGGCGTCATAGGCGGCCGTTGCAGCGAAGGCCTTGGCTGCGCACATCCGCCGGAAGTCGTAGCTCGTCGCGCCACTCTTCGCGTCCATTTCCTCGATGAGGCGGGTATAGTCCGCCGGGTCGGTGACGATGGTTACGCTCGCATGGTTCTTCGCGGCCGAGCGGACCATGGACGGGCCGCCAATGTCGATATTCTCGATAATCTCGTCACGGTCCGCGCCCTTGGCGAGCGTCTGCGCGAAAGGATAGAGATTGCTCACCACCAGATCGATCGCGCCGATCCCGTGCTCGGCCATGGCGGCGACATGCTCGGGATTGTCACGCACCGCAAGCAGACCGCCATGCACCTTGGGATGCAATGTCTTGACCCGGCCGTCCATCATCTCGGGCATGCCGGTGAGATCCGAGATGTCGCGCACGTCGAGGCCGGCATCGCGCAGCGCCTTGGCCGAGCCGCCGGTTGAGACCAGCTCGACGCCGTGTCGCGCGAGCGCCTGACCCAGCTCGATCAGCCCAGTCTTATCCGACACGGAGAGCAAAGCCCTGCGGATGATGACGTCCTGCATCGGTCTCGTTCCTTATTCCTTGGCCTCTGTGACTGCCGGCGGGGCGCGCACCCCCTCTCCTGTCGGGCGCGGATCGTCAAGCGGCAACGGCCTCTATCGCACGTTCAAGCCGAGTTCCCCGAGCAGTTGACCGGCCTGCTCGCGCGAAATCGTTGCGCCGCGAAACTTGGCGGCATCCATCAGACGCAAACCGCCGAGATCGGCACCGCGAAGATCGGCGCCCTCGAACCGCGCGTTCGTCAGATTGGCCTCGCGCAGGCTGCAATCGACGAAGATGGCCGCCCGGAAATCGCCTCTGCGCAGATCGGCCTGGCTGAAATCGATCTTGTTCAGCGTCATCTTCCGGAAGCTGTGGGATGGCAGCCTGGCATTGATGAGCAAGGTTTCGTCGAACCGGACTTCCATCATCCGCGCCTCGGACAGATCGGCGCCGGTCAGTTTACAGCCCTGAAACACCGCCGATGCCAGGTTGGACCGGCGAAAGTCGGCATTGTTGAAATCGCTCGATATTAGGGAGGCCTCCGTCAGGTCGCTGCCCAGAAAGCTCGCGAATCCGCCGCGGCATGACCGCCATGTCGTGCCCTCCAGCTTCGCTCCGCGAAAGTCTGCGCGCTGGAGGCTGCAGCGTTCAAATGTCCATCCGGTGAGGTCGCGCTCTGCAAGGCTGAGCTCTTCCATGTCGCACCCGGCGAGATGATGCGGCGTATCTGTCGCCGTCAGCGCCGCGATATCGGCAATAGCCATGCGACGGCCCTGAATGATGTGATCGGGGGACTGATCGGTCATCATATAATCCGTTTCTGCCTGGCTTGGGCCGGGAGTCTATCGATCGGCATGGTCGTTCATGTCAGCGCCATTTGTCATTCCGAACTTCGCTGACTTCTTGCATATCGCGCATGTGATTTTTGGCAAAAATCCTCCCTTGAACGAGAAGGGGGTCTAGATTTTCGAGACGGATTCACGCGGTCAAAGAGCGAACGCGGCATATCTTGGCATGCAGGCAGCCGTGTAGGACAGGCGGATATGCTGGAGGCACCATCCGATGGCGACGGAAGGCGTCGCCCGGCCTATCCCGATTTCTTGAGCAACCAGCCGATGCTGGTGCCGCCGGAACCCGTGACCATGTGGACGACGAGCTGCTGGGTCGGGTGCGGACGCCCCTCGCCATCGACCCACAGACTGTCTTCGATCGCGAGCTCGCCGGCGCCGACGCGGAATTGCCAGAGCGTGCCATGGCCGGTCCGCAGCAGGGCGCCCTGCTTGTCGGCGGTCAGGGTCGGCTCGATCTCGGTGCCGAGATGGAAGCGGATGGCGACCGGGCACTCTGCGATCTTCTTGCGCTTCTCGGCAGGCAGCAGCACATCCTCGCCGCGCAGCTCGCGGCCCTCGTTCGAGAGCATGAGGATGCGGCGATGCACGAAGCCGAGGCGCCGCGCATAGCCGTCATGCGCGACTTCGAGGCGGCTGCCCTGCTCCATCTCGTGCCGGTCCAGCTCCACTTCGCTGACGCCCTTGCCGAGTGAGCCGTCCGGCATGATCGCGGTCGAATTGCTGTCGTCCAGGATGAGGGTCGAGTGGGCCGCGGTGGTGCGCAAGCCTTGCGCAAGGTCGATCGGCAGGATCGAGCCGGCCAGCGCGGCGCCGCCGCAATTGACGATGATGCGTGTTGCGCCATCGGACAGTTCCATCGCGCCGGTCGAGGCGCAACCATTCCTGGCGAGCCGCGCGACCGGCGGAGGCGCGGCGTCGAGCTGCACGACCGTGGTGCCGGCGGCGAGCCGCTGATAGCCCCAGTCGCGCGCCTGGCGCAGCGGGCGGGTGCGGATGCCGGTCGCCGCGACGATCGCGGTGATACGGGCAGGATCGATCGGCGCGCCGCCCTGCCAGCTGCCGGGCGCGCCATCGCCATGAAGGATGCCGAGCAGGGCCGCAACCATCCGCTCCAGGCTCTGCGCGACGAAAACCGGCAGATCTTCGCGCCGCACGTCATAGACGGCGCGGAGCATCGCGAGCAAGGTGATCGCCTCGATCTGCTCGATCGGCGAGCGCGAGATGATCCCGCCATCCGCGTAGAAAGCACCTTCCAGCGCCCGCTTGAGGCCCGCTTCGCCGAACACGCGGCGCCCTTCACCGCCGGGCAGCAGCAGGCTGGCGGCGACGATGCCGACCCAAGCCGTGACGCGCGGCAGGCCCACCGGCGCCTTGTCCGCGCCACGATCGAGATGGCGGGCGGTGCGGGCGATACCATTGAGCACGAGGCTGCGATAGACGAGATCGCCGCTCGACAGGATCAAGGGCGAATAGGCCGTCCAGAACAGAATGCGCCAGGCGCAATTGTCGACGCGCCAGGCCGGCTCGCTCACCGTTTCGCCATGCGCTTCCAGCCACTGCCGCATCATCGCCTCGGCGACGGGCACGGCATTGTCGCGGCTGGTCGCGGCGGCGAGATCACGCAGCCAGCGGAAGCCATGCAGATAGTCGACAAAGGCATCGGGCTGGTCGATCTTGCGCCAGTCCATGCCGATGACCGACTGCTTCATGCCGCGGAAGAAGAAATAGCCCGCGCGTAGCGCCTTGCCGGCGCGCGGATCGCCGGGGATGGCATCGTCCGGGACAGCGAGCAGCTTGAGCGGATATTTGCCCTTGAGGCGCATCGTGTGGAACGGCGTCGCCCAGGTCATCCGGTAGAAATGATTGGCGATGCGCTGGGTGAGGCTGATGCCGCGATCGTCCGACAGGCGGATGAGCCGCTTGCCCTGCTCGATGCCGTCTTCCTCCGGCGGCTCGATCACCGGAGCGGGGCGGGCCAAAGGACGGGGGCGCGTGCTCATGATCCGCGCAGTCCCGCGATGTTCGCGGCATAAGCGGACGGGCCGCCCCTGAAGGTCGCCGTGCCCGCGACCAGCACGTCGGCGCCCGCGGCGATGGCGCGCGGCGCGGTGGTGGCGTCGATGCCGCCATCGACCTCCAGCGCGATCTCACGGCCGGACTTGTCGATCATCTTGCGGACCGCCTCGATCTTGCGGAGCTGACTCTCGATGAAGCTTTGCCCGCCGAAACCGGGATTGACGCTCATGATCAGCACCAGATCGACTTCGTCGATGAGGTAATCGAGCATCTTGGCGGGGGTTCCCGGATTGAGCGAGACGCCGGCCTTCTTGCCGAGCGACTTGATGTGCTGGACGGTGCGATGGCTGTGTGGCCCCGCCTCCGGATGGAAAGTGATGATGTCGGCGCCAGCCTGCGCGAAAGCATCGAGAAAGGCGTCGACCGGCGAGATCATCAGATGCACGTCGAAGGTCTTAGTGGTGTGCGGGCGCAGCGCCTTCACAACCATCGGGCCGATCGTCAGATTGGGCACGAAATGGCCATCCATGACGTCGACATGGATCCAGTCCGCTCCGGCTTCGTCGATCGCGCGGATTTCCTCTCCGAGGCGCGCGAAATCGGCTGAGAGTATAGAGGGCGCAATACGGACGGATGGCACCATGAATTTCGCTTAGCTCTGCGATTCCGGCAGCGCAACCGCATGGTGGACAAAGTTGTGGATGGTTTCGACGAGCCGCCTCAAAGTGACTCGGAGCGGGACAGGATTGTCACGAAAAAGCCATCCAGGCCGCCTTGTTCCAGCAACATGCCGGGGACCGTGCGCAGCGCGCCGTCGGGGGTCGGGGGGATGCCCGACGGGAGGGTGGCGGGGTCGATCGCCACGCGCCTTACGTCGCTCCGCCGGGCCAGCAACGCCGCGATCTGCGCTTCCCCCTCCTGCGGTTCGAGCGAGCAGGTCGCATAGACGAGACGGCCGCCCGGCTTGAGCCAACCGAGCGCGCGATCGAGCAGAGCGGCCTGCAGCTCGGCCAGCTCGGCAATCTGGCGTGGGCCAATGCGGTGGATGACATCCGGATGACGGCGGAAGATGCCCGTCGCGGTGCAGGGTGCGTCGAGCAGGATGGCGTCGGCCGGTGCATCGGGCTGCCAATCGAGCAGATCGGCATGGATGACCTCCGCCGCCAGGCCGGTGCGTGCGAGATTGGCCCGGAGCCGCTCGCTGCGGCGCTGCGACTGGTCGACGCTGGTGACGCGCCAGCCGGCCGCCGCAAGCTGCATGGTCTTGCCGCCCGGCGCGGCGCAGAGGTCCAGGACATGCCGGCGCTCGCCTGACCCGAGCAGACGCGCGGGCAGCGAGGCGGCGAGATCCTGCACCCACCAATCGCCAGTGCCAAAGCCGGGCAGCGCCGTCACCTCGCTGTCGGCGGGCAGGCGGACATGACCGGGCGCGAGCGAGACGCCGCCGAGCCGGGCCGCCCAATCGGCGGTGGCGGCGGCATCGCGCAGGCTGAGATCGAGCGGGGCGCGCTGGGCGATCGTGGCGCGCGCCGCCGCGACCATGTCTTCGCCCCATGCGGCGGTCCAGCGTTCCTCGACGTCTGCGGGCAGGCGCGGTGCGGGGGGCAGGGTGGGGTGGCGCTTGAGCAGTGCGCTCAGCACGCCATGGACGAGCTTGCGCGGGCCGCCGTCGACCAGCGGCAGGGCCGTGGCGACCACGGCATGGTGCGGCGTGTCGAGCAACAGCGCCTGCGCCAGTGCGAGGCGCAGCACCGTGCGCGCCTTGGCGTCGTCGGGCAGGTTCTGGCGGGTAGCGCTGTCGATCAGATCATCGAGATCGGGCAGATGGCGCAGCGTGAGCGCGGCGATATTGTGCGCCAGGGCGCGGTCGGCGGGCAGGCCCATATCCTTCGTCGCGCTGCCCAGCGCCTGTTCGAGCGGCTGGCCGCGACGCAGCACAGCGTCGAGCAGGCGCAGCGCGGCGCGTCGGGCGGGAAAGCCGGCGGGCATGGCGCCGGCGGATTGGGCATTGCCGCGCCGGGCGCCGGCCGGCCGCGCTTGGGATGGGCGATCAGGATGTGGCATGGCCAGCGCCTATAGCAGGCAAGCGCGCCCGTGCGCGGCAATTCGTCAAGCTTGCGCGGTGGCGGTCCAGGCCCGTAGGATGCCGGCTGATCTGCCCGCGAATGCAAGGATTGCAAGTGTTATGGGGAAGCGCCCCGATCATGTGAAGGCTCCGGCCCATCTCTCCAAGAGTCCGCCCGTCCCTGCGCCTGTCGAATCAGACGCCGCGTCGCCCGCCGATGAAAATCGCCTTGATCCGACCCGATATGGCGACTGGGAGATCAAGGGAATTGCCGTTGATTTCTAGATGATGGCACGCCTCGTCCGTTTTTTTGCACTTATTTCGGACAGCTCTGTAAATTTGTCTCTTTTTGGATCACTTTTCGCATGCATCCCCGTCATTTTTGCGTCATATAGTGCCCATACCGGCTCACGAGAGGCCGGAAAACAGAATCGGGACGTGTGGTCTTAGGACTTGATGCGGTTTGCTATAGCTTGGTGCTCCCACCACTGGGCTATGACGCATCTCTATCATCCGGGCTTCTATCTTGACCGATTCTAACCGAACTTCTGCTTCGACTGGACTTCCCACACCGGTCGACGACGGAACGCCGGCCGGTCATCCCACGCCGGCCGGCGAACCGTCCTCAGGAGTTCTGCCGCCCGCTTCTTCCCAGTCTTCCTCATCGCAGTCGCCCGCGCCGGTCAACTATGGCCGGCGCGCGACCGATCAGATCGAGCTCTTCCCCGGTTTACGTAGCTGCGCCGACGGCGACGTCTCGAATCGCCCGCTGCTGGAGGCGATTGGCGGGCTCATCCTCGCTTGGGGCCGGCTCGAGCGGACGACGGCGGAAAAGCTCGCGGTGATGCGCGAATCCTTCGGCGATGTGCGCGCGGTCGGCGGCCGGACGCGTCCGACCATGCAGAAGCTGCTCGCCGAGCTGCGGGCGCTGGTCGCGATGCGCGACCGCCATGACAAGCAGGTGCTCACCGTCATCGCCGATATTGACGGGACGCTCCAGCGCACGGCCCAGTTCCGGCTGCTGCTGGTCGACGGCACGCAGGACGTTCAGGCGGACGGCGTGGAATGCCGCGATCTCAAGAATAGCCTGGTCAGGCTCTCGGCGGAGGAAATTGCGCGCGAGACCGCCCAGCTGGAGCGTATCAGGGAGCAGATCTCGGGATTGTGAGGCCGAGCTGCGCACGCAGGATCAGTACCGTAGCAATCCCGGCTGTGGCTCGTCGGCCTTCGGGCCACGGGGACGACCTGGTGGTTCAGAACGGGATTTCGTCGTCGTCCAGACCATCGTTGAAGCCGCCGCCGCTACCCGAGCGCGCCGCGCCGCCCGCCGGACGGCCGCCGCCGAAGCCGCCGCCGGCATCGTCATTGCCCCAGCCTTCGCGGCTGCCGCCGCCACCGCCGCCCGAGCGTGCGCCGCCGCCTTCGCCGGGGCCGCCGTCCAGCATCGTCATCACCGAGCCGGGGCCGGACAGCACGATCTCGGTCGAGTAGCGATCCTGTCCGTTCTGGTCCTGCCATTTGCGGGTCTGCAGCGATCCCTCGATATAGACCTTCTTGCCCTTGCGCAGGTAGCGCTCGGCGATGCCGATGAGACCGTCGGAGCGAATCACGACGCTGTGCCACTCGGTGCGTTCCTTGCGCTCGCCACTGGCGCGATCGGTCCAGTTTTCCGAGGTCGCGATGCGCAGGTTGCAGATGCGCCCGCCATTGCTGAAGCTCTTCACTTCAGGGTCGGCGCCGAGATTGCCGACGAGAATGACTTTGTTGACGCTGCCTGCCATGGGGCTCTCCGGAGACTTGAATGGGATGAAGATTTCACCCGCTTATAGTCGCGCAGAGGCCGCCGTCTAGGGCCGCCGATGGACGCTAAAGCCCCGCGGCGACCGCCGTCCAGTAGGTCGCGCCTGCCGCGATATAAGCGAGCGTGAACAGATAGCCCACCATGAACAGCGGCCAGCGCCAGCCGTTGGTCTCGCGCCGGGTGACGGCGATGGTCGAGATGCATTGCGGGGCGAAGACGAACCAGGCGAGGAAGGCGAGCGCCGTCGGCAGCGTCCAGCGGCCTTGCAGATGCTCGCCCAGTGTCTTGGCCGTCGCGTCCTCGTCGTCGCTCTCGGCGATGGCATTGGCGGTGGCGAGGGCGGAGACGGCAACCTCGCGCGCGGCCATGGCCGGGATCAGCGCGAGCGCGATCTCATGATTGAAGCCGATCGGCCGCAGCACAGGCGTCAGCACACTCGCGATGCGGCCCGCCGTACTGTAATTCACCGGCAGCGTCGGGTCTCCGGCCGGCGGCTTGGGGAATGAAAGGAGCAGCCACAGGACGATCGTCGTGAAGAAGATTATGGTACCGGCGCGCTTCAGGAAGATGATGGCGCGCTGCCACAGACCCAGGACCACGTCACGCAGCAGCGGCATCTGATATTTGGGCAGCTCCATCAGGAAACTGCCGCCGCCCCCCTTGGTGACGGTGAGGCGCAGTACGCTCGCCACCAGGAGCGCGCCGATGATCCCCGAGATGAACAGCCCGAACAGCACAAGCCCCTGCAGGCCGATGCCATAGCCGACCGTGCGCGCCGGGATGAACGCGCCGATGATCAGCGTATAGACCGGCCAGCGCGCGGAGCAGGTCATCAGCGGCGCGATCAGGATCGTCGTGAGCCGGTCCTTGGGGTCGGCGATCGTCCGCGTTGCCATGATGCCAGGCACCGCGCAGGCGAAGCTGGAGAGCAGGGGGATGAAGGCGCGGCCCGAGAGGCCAACGCGCGCCATGAGGCCATCCATCAGGAAGGCGGCGCGGGTCATGTAGCCGGTCGCCTCCAGCATCAGGATGAAGAAGAAGAGGATGAGGATCTGCGGCAGGAAGACGACCACCGAGCCGACGCCGGCGATGGCGCCCTGGATGATGAGATCGCGCCAGAAGCCTTCGGGCAGGATGGTCTGGACAAGGCCCGCAAGCGCCTTGAAGGCATCCTCAATCATCGCGACCGGCGCTTCCGACCAGCTGAACACGGCCTGGAAGACCACGAACATCAGCCCGAACAGCAGCAGCAAGCCACCGACCGGATGCAGCACCACCTTGTCGATCGCGCCGGTCAGCCGCCGCGTCGGCGTTTCCGAGACGATCGCGCGGCGGGCGATGCGCTGGGCCTCGCGGCGCAACCGCGCTTCGTCGAACGTCACATTCTCGGCATGCACCGACTTCGGCAGGCCATGAGCCGGGACCGCCGCTTCGATCGTCTCGCGCAGATGATCGAGCCCGCGCCGGCGCACGGCCACGGTCGGGATCACCGGCACGCCCAGATCCTCCGACAGGCGCCCGGCATCCAGCTCCAGCCCGTCACGCGTCGCCAGATCGACCATGTTGAGCGCAATGATGCAGGGGCGACCGAGCGCGATCAGCTCCAGCGCGAAGCGCAAATGATTGTCGAGATTGGCGGCGTCGACGACGATGACCAGCACGTCCGGCGTGCGTTCGCCTTCCTGATAACCGAAGATGACATTGCGGGTGACGGTCTCGTCCGGGCTCTTGGGGTCGAGGCTATAGGTGCCGGGCAGATCGACGATATCGACCTGGCGCCCGTCTGCGAGCGCCAGCCGGCCGGCCTTCCGCTCGACGGTGACGCCGGGATAGTTGCCGACCTTCTGGCGCGCGCCGGTCAGTGCATTGAACAGGGCGCTCTTGCCGGCATTGGGATTGCCGACCAGCGCGATCATGCCGGCGTGGTCCATCAGGCGGCGCCCACCTCGCGTGACATCCCGTCTGCCACCGAGTCAATCGGGTCCATCTGAGAGCGCACGGTGATTGCCGCGGCATGGGCAGCGCGCATCGCGACGATCATGCGCCCGACCCGGCAGGCATGCGCGCCGCGGCCTGTGAAGCCCGCGCGGTGTAGCAGCTCGATGCTTGCCCCTTCGCAGAGACCCAGCTCCCGCAGGCGTCGTCCGTCCGTCTCTGACATGGCCGACCAGTCGACGATATCGACATAGGCCGGGAGATTGGGCGTGAGTTTGGTCAGGAGCACGGGCAGGTGGGGCTTTCGAGCGATTCCTGCGAGTGATTATCAATAACGGAAGCGAGGGGCAAGCGGCGGTTCAAGTCCTCTGTTCGTTTCGAGCGAACTCGAGAAGCGGAGTGGAGAAAATTCCGCGAGACTGCCATTTTCGAAAGCCGTCTCGACAAGCTCCACGGACGCTGGCACCGGACGGAGTAGGTGAGATCCGCTGTGCTACCGTCCTCGGTAGCGCAGGCGCCCCAAGAAGCGGGGAATGCTGAAATGATTGTCCGCGCCGGCGGTGAAGCGCGCTTTGGCTTTTTCGAAGCGCATGATCCCGTCGATGCGCCGGGCGAGGAAGGCGCGCGTATCGGCATGATCCTCGCTCTCGTCATTGACGAAGACGAGCAGGGTTGCGGCGTAGACCGTGCCGAGCGTGGCGCGCTTGGTGTAGTGATTATAGTCGACGGCCGTGTCACCCGCCGCGCGCCACATCGTGTCGGCCGCGCGCCAGCCGAGTTGCGCGGCGCGACTGACGTTTTTCGGCATGGCGAGAATGGCTTGCGCGCGACGCAGCGTCTCGCGATGCGGCGCAAGCAGATCGAGGCGGGCCTCGACCAGCGCGGTGATGCGCTCGCGAATCTTCATCGCCGCCAGCATCCCGGGAGGTAAACGTGTCAGCATCGCGGCATCGACACTGGCGAACCAGGCATCGATCATGACCATCGCGCTGCCATCGAACGCCAGGGCGGCGATATCGCGATCCACCCCGGCGGCTTCAGCGGCGCTCGCGACGGCGACCTTGCTCCAGCCGTCGAAGGCCGCATTGGCCGCAACCAAAGGAGCGAGGCGCAGGCGCAGTTCGTCGAGCGTCTCGTCTTCTCGAAGTCCTGTCTCGGGGCGCGCTGGGCTGATCATGACCTCGTCCCTAGCTGATCGCGAGGCGGCGCGAAAGTTCGACAGGCAGGGCGGCAAGTTTTCCTTGGGAAGCGAGCCCATTGTCGAATGGGCAGCCGCATCCTAGCTTTCGGCGCGGGTAGGCGTGATTTCTAATTGCCTTGATGGGGAGTTTCCATGACCAGTCTGTTCGATCCGATCACAATCGGCGGTGTCACTTTGTCCAACCGCATCATGATGGCGCCGATGACGCGTGGACGCGCCACCCGAGAGCATGTGCCGCTGCCGCGCATGGCCGATTATTATGCGCAGCGCGCCGGTGCTGGCCTCATCATCAGCGAGGCCGCGCCGATCAGCGTGCAGGGGGCGGGCTGGCCTTATTCGCCGGGCCTTTGGACCGACGAGCAGGTGGAAGCCTGGAAGCCGGTGACGCAGGCCGTGCACGATGCGGGCGGACGCATCGTCGCGCAGCTCTGGCACATGGGCCGGGTCGTCCATCCGGC
The DNA here is from genome assembly GCF_018603885.1 of Sphingobium nicotianae. GTDB lineage: Bacteria > Pseudomonadota > Alphaproteobacteria > Sphingomonadales > Sphingomonadaceae > Sphingobium > Sphingobium nicotianae. The sequence goes on along the minus strand of NZ_JAHGAW010000011.1, from coordinate 100,210 downwards.
GATGTCGGGCGCGCAACCTGTCTCTGCGAGCGCGACGACCGCGCCCGGCGAAGCCTTCACCTATGAGGGCCGCCAGCCCCATGTCGAGGCGCGGCCGCTGCGGCTGGACGAGATCCCCGGCATTATCGCCGACTATGTCCACGCTGCGAAGAATGCGATCCGCGCGGGGTTCGACGGCGTTCAGCTGCACGGCGCCAATGGCTATCTCATCGACCAGTTCCTGCGCGACTCGGGCAATCATCGCGAGGATGCTTATGGCGGCTCGATCGAGAATCGCGCGCGGCTCCTGCTCGAAGTGACGCAGGCGCTGGTCGATGCGGTGGGTTCTGACAAGGTCTCGGTGCGGCTCTCGCCCAATGGCGACGTGCAGGGCGTGATCGATTCCAATCCCGAGCCGCTCTTCGTCTATGCGGCGCGCGAACTCGACAGGATCGGTATCGCCTTCCTGGAGCTCAAGGAAGCGCGCAATGACGCGCAGCAGCCCGTATCGCCGGCGGTCCGCGCCGTGTTCGGCGGCGTGCTCGTGTTGAACGGCGAGTATGGCCTGGCGGATGGCAATGCCGCGGTCGCCGATGGCCGGGCGGACGCGATCAGTATCGGCCGGCCATTCATCGCCAATCCCGATCTGGTCGATCGCCTGCAGGAAGGGCATCCGCTTGCCGAGGTCAAGCAGGGGCCGGGCCTCTATCAGCCAATCGACGAGGGCTATGCGGATTATCCGCGCTACGAAGTGGCGAGCGCCTGACGCCCGAGAGGAGGAGGTGCGAGGACGTCGCTATGCGGCGTCTCTCGCCGCCTCGCCGCCGTCGCCGGCCAGCTTCTTCACCAGCCGATTGAACAGGATCACACCGCGATCGTGACTGGTCGGCATGATGCGCGGGTCGGCCGTCACGTCGATCATGCGCTGCTGCGCCTCGATCATCAGCTTGTCCTCGGCGAACGCCATGCCGGCCATCGCCATCATCGCGTCGCGCGTCGCTTCGTCGCCATGGCGGCGGTGCGGTCCCCAGGAGAAGAAATAGCGCGAAGTCGTGCCGGTCAGCGGCGTCACCGCCTGGCTCGTGAAATTGAGTCCGCCGATCGCGTCGTCCATGACGGGCGGCGCGAAATCGAGCGCCTGCGCCGCGCCGAGCTTATATTGCCCGCTCCACATCAGGAGGACGCCCGGCACGAGGAAGTCGTAGCTCTGCCAGGTGTCGATCGGCACCGGCGACTTGCGATTGCTCTGGCCGAATGTGTTGGTCCTCCAGCGCTGGACACGCACGCCCCGGTCGAGCGGCGTGATCGTCGGCTGCGTCTGCGCGAATTGCGGTCCGGCGCCGAAGCTGTTGGCATGGACGTAGGAAAGATGACTGAAATCGAGGAGATTGTCGTTGATCAGCCGCGCCTCGGCCGCATAATCGAGATGGCCGTGGCCGAGGAGATAATCGGGATCGTCGAACCCGACGGCGGGCGGAATGAGCGCCGGATCGGCCGTCTCCGCCGCGCCCATCCAGACCCAGACCCAGCTATGCCGCTCGATGACCGCATAATGCTTCACCCGCGCCTGAGCCGGGATGATGTCCTGCCCCGGTATCTCGACGACCTTGCCGGCGGCATCGAAGAGCAGGCCATGATACATGCAGCGCAGCCGTTCGCCTTCGCAGCGGCCGAGAGACAGCGGTGCGAGGCGGTGGACGCAGCGATCCTCCAGCGCGTGAATGGCGTTGCTCGCCGTACGCCACAGGACAATCGGTTCGCCCAGGATGGTCAGGCCGAATGGCTTTTCCGCCGCCAGATCCTGCGACCAGGCGGCGACGTACCAGGCATTGCGGACATAAGGGGCGGGTGCATGGGCTGATGCAGTCATGATGTGGCGCTCTTGCAGTTTCTCTCCTGCCGCGATGTTGACTTAACAGTGTTAAACAGTCAATCCATTGCGACATGGCCCGCTCCGCTGCTCCCGCGCTCGATCGTGACCGATTGGTCGGCGCCGCTTTCGCGCTGCTTGAAGAAGAGGGGCTGGAGGGCCTCTCGATGCGCCGGCTGGCCGCGCGGCTGGGTGTGCAGGCGCCCGCGCTTTACTGGCATATTGCGGACAAGGGCGAACTGCTCGGCCTGATGGCGCAGGACATCTATGCGCCGGCCTATGCCGGCGTGCCGCATGCGGCCCATTGGCGTGACTGGCTGCGCGGCTTCGGCCATGCTTTGCGCGCCACCTTCGCCACGCATCGCGACGGCGCGCGCCTCTGCGCCAGCGCGCCTGCCCCGCGCGACCGTGACGTCGCCGATCATGCCGCGCGCATCGCTGCGCCGCTGGCCGCACTCGGACTCGATCAGGGGCGCGCGCTCGCGTTCGTTGCCTCGGTCATTTCCTTCGCGCTCGGCTGGGCCAGCTTCGAGGCCAACGGGCCGATGCACGACTATCTCGACGAGATGCTGGACTTCGACGAGAGTTTCGACATTGGCCTGAAGGCGCTGGTCAGCGGCTTTGCCGATGCCTGCCCGGGCAGATAGGAGACGCTGCATGTCCAACCGATTTCACGGCCTGATTGCGATGGTGCTGCTTGTGATCGCCGCGCCATCCCTGGCCGAGCCGACGCCGGTCACCGTCCGCGTGATCGCGCGCGACGCCAAGTTCATCGGCACGTCGATGGGCGGCGCGCGGGTGACGCTGCGCGATGTGCGGAGCGGCAAGCGTCTGGCCGAGGGCGTCACGCAGGGCGGCACCGGCGACACCGACCGGATCATGCATGCGTCCGGTCGCAGCCCGCTCCGTAGTAGTGAGGGGGCCGCGGCCTATGCGGCGAGCCTCGATATTGCGCAGCCGACGCTGGTCGAACTGACGGTCGAGGGTCCGCTTGGCCACCCCGGATCGGCGCTGCGAGCGAGCCAGCAGCGCTGGATCATGCCGGGAGAAGGCATGACGCAGGGGGAGGGCTGGACAATCGAGCTGCCGGGTCTCGTCATCACGCCGCAGGCAAGGATCTCGGGCGTGGCGGCGAAGATCAGCGCGAAGGTCGAGTTGATGTGCGGGTGCCCGATCACGCCCGGGGGCCTGTGGGATGCGGCGGATTATGAAGTCAAAGCGACGCTGCGGCAGCGTGGGAAGGTGGTCGGGGCTGCGCCGCTCGCCTTCATCACGGCACCGGGCGGATTTGAAGGCGACCTCACGCTGCCCGGCAGGGGCGCCTACCGGCTCGGGATTGCCGCGCATAATCTGAAGACCGGCAACAGCGGTTACATCGAGCTGCCGATCAAGGCCGACTAGAGCTTATCCTGCGTGAGCGGAATCAGTGTTCCTGCTTTCGCAGGAACACAAGCCAGTCCAGTCTAAACAGGATAGAGACTGGCACACCTTCGATCCGTCGCTCCAATGCCGGGATGACGGATCGAATTGACGTGCTTTGCTTAATCCCCGAAGCTGCTGGCGATCTGGAGCATCCGCGCCGCCGCCCGGGCCGCGCCGCCGCCTTTGTCGCTCTGCTTCGGGTCGGCGCGGACGAGCGCCTGCGCCTCGTTTTCGACCGTCAGGATGCCGTTGCCGATGGCGATGCCGTCCATGGTCAGCGCCATGATGCCGCGGGCGCTTTCGTTCGAGACCACCTCGAAATGATAGGTCTCGCCGCGGATGACGACGCCGATCGCGACGAAGCCGTCATAGCGCCCGCTTTCCGCAGCCATGGCGATGGCGCCGGGGATCTCGAGCGCGCCGGGCACGGTCAGTATCTCGACCCTGTGGCCCTCGTCCTCCAGCGCGGCGGTCGCGCCCTCGATGAGCAGGTCGTTCAGGTGGTCGTAGAAGCGCGCTTCGACGATGAGGAACTTGGCCATGTCTGGGTCCTTTCGAGAGATCAGGCGAATGCCGAACGGGCAATGACGGTGAGGGTGCCGAGCGTCACGAGCAACGCGCCGCCGATGCGCAGGCGGCTCAGGCGCTCCTTGAGGACCATGGCGCCGAGCGCGAGGCCGAAGACGATGCTCGATTCGCGCACCGCGGCAACGACGCCCACCGGCGCCATGCCGAGCGCGAACAAGGCGGGCGCGAAGGAGATCGGCGCCATGATGCCGGCCAGCATGCCCGGCTTCATGTCGCGGGCTAGGAAGCCGAACGACTTGCGCCCGCTGCGCGCGAACAGGGCGAGCGGCATCGAGATGGAATCGAGCAGGAAGAACCAGGTGATGAAGGTCAGCATGTCCGGCGCGGCACGCACGCCCTTGGCATCGACCAAGGTATAGCAAGTCGTGAGCAGCCCCGTGCAGGCGGCCGCGACCAGCCCGGCGCGGGAGATGGCGCGATTGCCCGCCAGGCACAGGATGCCGGCGCTGACGATGCCGATGCCGAGCAGCACGAACTCGTCGATCCGGTCACCGAGGAAGGCAATGCCGAGCAGCGCCGTGAAGATCGGCGTGAAGCCCCGCGCGATCGGATAGGCGGCGGTGAAGTCGCTCATCGCATAGGACCAGGCCAGAGCGAGCTGGTAGATGGCGTGGATCGCCATGGCCGCGATCAGCCAGGGCCAGAGATTGGCCGGCGGCAGGCCGATCCACAAAGCGATCGGCGCGGCCAGCACGAATTCGGTCATGCGGATCCAGGCCTGCACGACCAGCTTGTCGTCGCCCGACTTCAGCAGCGCGTGGGCCAGCGACGAGGTGATGGCGGAGAACAGCGCGAGCCCGAGCCCGGCTGCCATCGTGCCCGCCACGATCAATCCTCGCGCGGGATAGCCCGCTCGCCGACGACCGAGAGATCATAGCCGTCGAGCGCGATCAGATTGTGATGATTGTTGGTGAGCAGGATCATGTCGTGCACGCCGAGCTCGGCCAGGATCTGGGCGCCGACGCCATAATCGCGCAGTTCCTCGGCGGTGCGGATCACCTCCGGCATGCCGACCGTGCGGGCGCGGATGGTGCGGCTGTAGCCATCCGACTGGCGCCGGTTGATCAGCACGACGATGCCCGCGCCCTCCTCGCCGATCATCTCCATCGAGCGGGCGAGCAGGCCGGAGCGCGGGCCATCCTCGCCGAAAATATCGGCGAAGAGCGAGATCTGATGCATGCGCACCAGGGTTGGCGTTTCGGACGAGACATGGCCCTTCACCAGCGCCACCGTCTCGGAATCCGTCGCGCGATTGTAGAAGCTGATCGCGCGCCATTCGCCGCCCCAGCGGCTGTGGAAGCCGACTTCGGCGCGGCGCTCCATCATGTGATCGTTGCGGCGGCGATAGGCGATGAGGTCGCGGATCGTGCCGATCTTGAGCTTGTGCTTCTGCGCGAAGGGGATGAGATCGTCGAGACGGGCCATGGTGCCGTCATCCTTCATGATCTCGCAGATGACGCCCGAGGGATTGAGCCCGGCGAGCCGCGCGACGTCCACCGCCGCCTCGGTATGGCCGGTGCGCACCAGCACGCCGCCGTCGCGGGCGATGAGCGGAAAGACATGGCCGGGCGTCACGATGTCCTGCGCGCCTTTGGCCGCATCGATGGCGACGGCGACGGTGCGGGCGCGGTCGCCGGCCGAGATGCCGGTGGTGACGCCCTCGCGCGCCTCGATCGAGACGGTGAAGGCGGTCTCGTGCCGGGTGCCGTTGTTAGGGCTCATCAGGTTGAGGCCGAGCTGCTGCACGCGCTGGCCGGTGAGCGCCAGGCAGATCAGGCCGCGGCCATGCGTCGCCATGAAGTTGATCGCGTCGGGCGTCGCCATCTGGGCGGGAATAACGAGATCGCCTTCATTCTCGCGGTCCTCGTCGTCGACGAGGATGAACATGCGGCCGTTGCGCGCCTCGTTGATGATCTCCTCGGCGCTGGCGAGCGCGGTGCCATGCTCGCGCGCGGCGAGATAGGTTTCGAGCTTGACCAGCGTCTCGGCGGTGGGGTTCCAGTCCACCTCGTGAAGGGTGCGCAGGCTGTTGGCATGGAGCCCGGCGGCGCGGGCTAGGCCGGAGCGCGACAGGACACCGTCGCGGACCAGTTTGCGGACATTATCGATCAGTTCGCTGCTCATGGCGAGGCGATTATCACATCGTAGTGTGATTTGCCAAGCGGCGATTTCACATTGGCGCTGATAGTCCGACGCCGATTGTTAACAGCCTTTGTCACTGGAGCGTCGCCGGCCGTTCTGCAAGACGATGTCCGATTCAACCAGGAGGGGTGTGGGCATGAAAAAGCGTTTTCTGGCATCGGCAGCGGGCATGGCGCTCGCGATGATCGCACTGCAGCCGGTCGCGGCTCTGGCCAATGACGACGCGCCGCTGAAGATTTCGTCCGAGGCGTCGATCAAGGGCACGCAGACGATCGTCGTCGGCGCGTTCAACGTCGGCTTCATCTTCTCGTCGGTGGACAATACGAAGGCGACGGGCGGCATGATCGGCGCATTCGGCGGCACGACCAAGGCCAAGAGCGAGTTGGTCGGCGTCACGCCGGAGATGATGCAGGCGATCACCGACGCGGCTTATGCCGACTTCAAGGCGCAGCTCGCGGCCAAAGGCTTCACCGTGGCCGATGCCGCCGCGATGTTCGGCCATGCCGAGTTCGCGCGCGTGAAGATGATGCCGGCGCCCTATGAGGCGAGCATCCAGCTCGACAAGAAGAGCAATGGCAAGGCGACCTATTACAAGCCCAGCGCCCTGCCCGGCCAGTTCATGCTGCCCGGCGACATCACCGCCAGCGGCATGAGCGGCATCGGCCTCAACATGGCCTCCGGCACCAATCAATATGGCGTGAGCCAGTTCGCCAAGGCAGCGGGGCAGTCCGTGGTCGATGTCGTCTATCTGATCGACTTCTCCGACGTGAAGCGGCCCGGCGCGTTCAGTTTCGGCGGGCTCAACGTCAATTCCGGCATGTCCGTGGTCGACGATTATTCGAAGCTCAACCTGATCAATCCGGCCGGCAAGACCGCGACGATAACCTTCCGGCAGCCCGTCGCCGTCGAGGGCGATTTCGCGACGATGGAAGACACCACCAAGGGCGCCGGCATCCAGAAAGCGGCGAACATCTTGGGCGGACTGGCGGCGGCGCGGGGTTTCGGCGGCCTCAAGTTCGGCAAGACCAAGACCTTCACCTTCACGGCCAAGCCCGGCGACTACGAACAGGGCGCGATCAAGGCGGCGACGCTGGCGAATGGCCGGCTGGTCGATCAGCTCGCAGCGCTCCGATAGCGCCGTCCGCGCGGTTCACGCGACGGCGGCGTGCTCGCGCATGCGGTGGAGATAGCGGGCGAGCACGTCGATCTCGAGATTGACGGGCTGGCCCGCCGTCAGCTTGCCGAAGGTGGTGACGGCCCAGGTATGCGGAATGATGTTGAGGCCGAAGGTCGTGCCGTCCTTGCCGTCGGTCACCGCGTTCACGGTCAGCGAGACGCCGTCGACGGTGATCGAGCCCTTCGGCGCGATATAGGGCGCGAGATCGGCGGGCACGCGGATCGTGACGCGATGCGAATCGCCGTCCAAGCTGATGCTGGCAACCTCGCCGATGCCGTCGACATGGCCCGTCACGATATGGCCGCCCAGCTCGTCGCCGATCTTGAGCGCGCGTTCGAGATTGAGCGCGCGGCCCGTGCCCCAGGCGCCCTGCGCGGTGCGCGAGACGGTCTCGGCCGAGAGGTCGACCGCGAACCAGTCCGGCCCCTTGTCGATCACGGTGAGGCAGACCCCCGAGCAGGCGATGGACGCGCCGATCGCGACCGTGCTCATGTCGAAGCCGCAGCCGATGACGAGCCGCAGGTCGCCGCGCTGCTGCGCCGAGCGGATGGTGCCGATGTCGGTGATGATGCCGGTGAACATGAGTCTCGCCTCTAGTCCGCCCGGACCCGCTCGTAAACCTCGAGCCGGTCGGGCGCGAAATCGCGCGTGTCAGCGAGGCGCCAGCGGCCATGTGCGCTGGCGAGGTCGGTGAGGCCGATGTCGGCCAGCCCTGGCCGGCCGCCGCCGATCAGGATCGGCGCGCGATAGAGCAGCAGCCGATCGACCAGATCGTCCCGCAGGAAGCTTGCCGCCGCGCGCGCACCGCCCTCGATGAGCAGATGGTCGCCGCCGGTCAGCGCCTTGACGTCATCCGGATGCGACAGGCCGCGCCAGCCGTCCGGCGGCGGCGCTGTCCCACTCAGCATCACACGCTGCGGCGAGCGGTCCTCCAGGCCCGGCAACCGCACGTCGAGGCGCGGCGCGTCGGCCTCGACGGTGTGCCGTCCCGCGAGGATCAGCTCATGCCGGGCGCGCTCGACATGGGCATGGACGCGCGCGGCCGGGCCGGTGATCCACTGGCTGGTGCCGTCGGCCATCGCGATGCAGCCATCGAGCGACAAAGCGAGCTTGAGCGTCACGAACGGGCGGCCGAGCCGCTGGCGCGTGAAGAAGCCGGCCATCGCCGCCTTCGCCTCGCGCGCCAGCAGGCCGGAGACCACCTCGATGCCCGCCGCCTTCAGCCGCGCGATGCCGGCGCCGTTGGTGCGCGGATCCGGATCGGTCGCGGCGATGACGACGCGCGCCACGCCGGCCGCGATCAGCAGGTCGGTGCAGCAGGGGCCGCGCGGCGACGCATGGGCGCAGGGTTCCAGGCTCACATAGGCGGTGCCGCCGCGTGCCTGCTCGCCGGCCTGCGCCAGCGCGACCGCCTCGGCATGGGGCCGTCCGCCCGGCTGTGTCCAGCCGCGCCCGGCGACATGGCCCTGCGCATCGAGCAAGATGCAGCCGACATTGGGATTGGGCGCGGTACGACCGTGCGCCCGCTCGGAGAGGGTGATGGCGGCGGCCAGCCAGGCGCCATCACCAGCCGGGCCGCGTCCAGCGCTGCCGCTCGTCGCCGCCTGCGCCAAGCTCAGCGGGCCGTGGGCGGCGAACTGGCGCCCGGGGCCGCACCAGCCTGCGCGGTGGCCAGCTTGCCCTCGCGCTCGAGTGCGGTGGCCAGCTTCTTCTCGAGATTCTTCTTCACCGCCGCGATCGTCTCTTCGCGCCGCTTGCGATTGCGCGCCTCTTCCTCGCGCCATTCGATGCCGAGCCGATCGGCGACCTTCTGGAACGACACCTGTTCGGTGCGCAGCGAGCCTTCATACTCGGTGAGATCCTTGAGCTGTCGCTTGATGATGTCGCTATCCTTCCGATCGGCCATCCAGCTCTCGACATAGATGATCTGCCGCTCCTTGGGCGGCGTGCGCGTATCGAGCAGGAACGCCCAGAGCAGGAGGCTGGTCACCGTCACGGAGAGCACCAGCAGCGTCCAGCGATGCGGCCGATCCGGCGAAAACATGTCGCGCAGATCGGCGAGTGCGCTCTTGGGAGATGCCGGTCGGGGAAAGATTGCCATGCCCGCAACATAGGCATGGATCATCCCATTGGGAAGGCGCGCGGTCCGGGCGCCCCCGCCCGACAAGCGCGCCATGATCATTCCTCCAGGCGGAAATGCACCGTCATCGTCTGCACGGATTCGACAGCGACACCGTCGCGCGTCGCCGCGATGAAGCGCCAGCTCCGCAGGGCCTGCCGCTTCGTCTCCTCGAAGAAGACCGGATTGGTGGCGCTCACCATCTCGACCGCGCTCACCCGGCCGCGCGGATCGATGGTGACGCGCACGGTGACGTCGCCCTCCAGCCCGTCGCGCACCAGCGAAGGCGGATAATTGGGGTGAAACGCGGCAGCGAAGCGCGGATCCTGGCGCGCCTTGACGAAGACGGGATCGGCGGGCGGCACATAGGGCGGCGTCACGGTTCCCGTGCCCGGGATGAGCGGCGGCGTATAGGGCGCGACTTCCGGCCCGGCGCGGAACTGGTCGAACGGGGTCGAGGTCGTGGTCGGTTGCGGCGGGGGCGGGTCGGAAATCGCTCGCTGCGTCGGCTGCGGCTTCTCCTTGGTCTCAGGCTGATCGACCGGCGGGGGATTTTTCGGCAGATACACCCAATGGGTCGGGAGGGGCGGTGTCTTGGGCGGCGAGACGAAGGTCATCGGCACGGCGATGATGACGGCCACGACGCTCGCGTTGAGCGCGACCGCGCCGAGCAAGGCGCTCGGTGAGCGGCGGTTGGAATAGCCGGAACGGGATATGGACAGATCAGTCATGACACCTCTCCTTCGCTATATTGTGATGATATAATATCACGATATAGCGTATCATCAAGAGCGATAAAGCGTTGCTTGCGAACGATCGCATGAGAGCGAGCGGGGCCGCCCGACCGGGGTAATCGTTCCGAATACGTGATTGAATTCGTTAAAGAACTCAGGCCGAGGCGATATTGCTCGCCGCCGCGCGCAGCCGCGCCAGTGCGCGGTCCCTGCCGATCAGCGGCAGGAGCTGCGCCATGTCAGGCCCGTGATCCATGCCGGTGAGCGCGAGTCGCAGGGGCAGGAACAGGGCCTTGCCCTTGCGCCCGGTTGCCTTCTTGAGCGCGCTGGTCAGCGCGTGCCAGGGATCGCTTGCGAAATCGATGCCCGCCAGTGCCTCTGTCGCCTGCGTCACATAGGCCGCATCGTCCGGGGTGAGCTGCGGTGCGGCCAGATCGCCGCCGAGCACTGCGAGCCAGTCCGCCGCCTCGCTCACGCGGGCGAGGTTGGGCTGGATCACCGGCCAGACCTGCGCCGTGATCGCGGCAGGCAGGCGATCGGCGACCGCCTCATAGGGAAGATGATGGACGATCTTGGCGTTCAGCCCCTTCAGCTCCTCGTCCGAGAAGCGGGCCGGCGCCCGGCCGAAATGGGCGAAGTCGAACCGCTCGATCAGTGGCGTCATGTCGGTCACCGGCTCGACCGGATCGCTCGTGCCCAGCCGTGCCAGCATGGCATTGATCGCCAGCGCCTCGATCCCCGCCTCGCGGAAGTCGCTGATGCCGATCGTGCCGAGTCGCTTGGAGAGCTTGCCCTCGCTGCCGGTCATCAGCGCCATGTGCGCGAACTGCGGCAGCGGCGCGCCGAGCGCGGCGAACATCTGCAGCTGCGTCGCGGTGTTGGAGACATGATCCTCGCCGCGCAGCACATGCGTCACGCCCATGTCGATATCGTCGATCACCGAGGGTAGCATGTAGAGCCAGCTTCCGTCAGCGCGGCGGATGACCGGATCGGAGAGCAGATGCGGCTCGAAATGCTGCGGCCCGCGAACAAGGTCGGTCCACTCGATCGGCGCGCTATGATCGAGCCTGAAGCGCCAGTGCGGCCGCTCGCCGGCGGCTTCCTTCGCGGCAATCTCGTCGGGCGTCAGGGCGAGCGCGGCTCGATCATAGACCGGCGGCAGCCCGCGCCCGAGCAGCACCTTGCGCCGCAGGTCGAGCTCCTGCGCGCTCTCGAAGGCGGGATAGACGCGCCCGGCCGCCCGCAGTTCCTCGAACTTTGCCTGATAGAGCCCGAACCGCTCGGACTGGCGTACCTCGCCGTCCATCGGCAGGCCCAGCCAGCCGAGATCGGCGCGAATGCTCTCGACGAACCGCTCCTCGCTCCGCTCGGTGTCGGTATCATCGATGCGCAGCAGGCATCGCCCGCCCATCTTGCGTGCCCACAGCCAGTTATGCAGCGCCGCGCGAATATTGCCGACATGCAGCTTGCCGGTCGGCGAGGGCGCGAAACGGGTGATGACAGTCATGGCGGATCAGCCGGTCCGGAACGCATTGGTGATCGGATAGCGCCGGTCGCGGCCGAAGTTGCGGCCGCCCAGCTTCACGCCCGGCGGGGACTGGCGGCGCTTATATTCGGCGACGTAGAGCAGCCGCTCGATCCGGGCGACCGTCTCCCGCTCGAAGCCCATGGCGACGAGCTGATCGACCGATTTTTCCTGCTCGACGAGGCCATAGAGGATGGGATCCAGCACCTCGTAGGGGGGCAGGCTGTCCGAATCCTTCTGATTCTCGCGCAGCTCGGCGGTGGGCGGCTTGGTGATCACCGTCTCGGGCATCACCGGGCCGTCCGGGCCGAGGCCGAGCGAGGGCGTGTGCGCGTTGCGCCAGCGCGAGAGATCGAACACCGTCGTCTTGTAGGCGTCCTTCAGCACGGAATAGCCGCCCGCCATGTCGCCATAGATGGTCGCATAGCCAACGCTCATCTCGCTCTTGTTGCCGGTGGTGAGGAGCATGTGGCCGAACTTGTTGGAGAGCGCCATCAGGGTCACGCCGCGCAGGCGCGACTGGATATTCTCCTCGGTGAGGTCGGCCTTGCGCCCCTCGAAAGCAGGGGCGAGCATCGCGTCGAACGCTTCCGTTCCCGGCACGATCGAGATGGTGTCGAGCCTGCAGCCGAGCATCTGCGCGCAGGCGGCGGCATCGTCGAGGCTCTCCTGGCTGGTGAAGCGCGAGGGCAGCATGACGCACCAGACCCGGTCGGGCCCAAGCGCATCGACCGCGACGGCGGCGCTGAGCGCACTGTCGATGCCGCCCGACAGCCCCAGCACCACGCCGGGGAAGCGATTGCGGTTCACATAGTCGCGCAGGCCGACGAGCATCGCATGGTAGATGTCGGCCGGATGCTCATCGAGTGTATGGTGCGGGCCGGGCAGGCAGAGCCAGTTGCCGCTCTCGTCCGGCGCCCAGTCGGTGAGGACAAGCGCCTCCTCCCAGTCGGGCAGCATATGGGCGATCTCGCCATCCGGATTGAGCACGAAGGAGGCGCCGTCGAACACCAGCTCGTCCTGCCCGCCGACGCGGTTCAGATAGAGGATCGGCAGGCCGGTCTCGTGGACCCGCGCGGCGCAGACGCCGTTCACGCGCCGGTCGTCCTTGTCGACCTCATAGGGGCTGCCATTGACGTTGATGAGGATCTGCGCGCCCGCCGCCGCCAGATGCGCCGTGACGAACGGGAACCAGACATCCTCGCAGATCGGCAGGCCGAGCTTGACCCCGCGAAACGCGACCGGCTCGGGCAGTGGACCCGGCGCGAACAGGCGCTTCTCGTCGAACGTGCCGTAATTGGGCAGCTCGCGCTTCTGGCGCACCGCCGCGATCCTGCCGCCGTCGAGCAGCGCCACGCAATTGAACAGCAGCCCGTCATTGGCGATGACGGTGCCGACCAGCATGGCCGGTCCGCCATCGGCGGTCGCCTCGGCAAGGCGGTGAAGCTGCGTCTCCGCCCGCGCGACCAAAGCGGGCTTGAGCACCAGATCCTCGGGCGGATAGCCGATCAGCTGAAGCTCGGGATAGACGATGAGATCGGCGCCGGCGGCGGCCGCATCGGCGCGCCAGGCAAGCATCGCGTCGGCATTGCCGGCAAGGTCGCCCATCGTCTGGTTGAGCTGGGCCATGGCGATGCGGAGGCGATCGGTCATGGGCCTGCCTCTAGAACAAGCGGCGGAAAATCAGAACCCTCGATTTTCCATTATATCCGTTCGGTTCGAGCGGCTATCGAGCTTGTCGAGATGGCTGTCGAGAACATGACGCTACGGTGCCTTTCTCGACTCCGGTTCTCGACAGGCTCGAACCTCAGCTCGAAACGAACGGAAGATGAGGGACGCGAAGCAATCCTGTCGCCAAACGGTCATAATCCATCATAACCGGCCTTCCCTTGCAGGCGTCGCCTCGCTAGAGGGGCCGCATCCGACACAGTGATCAGGGGATACCCCGCATGAAGCTCATTTCCGGCAACGGCAATCTGCCGCTGGCGCAGGCGATTGCCGATTATGTCGAGTTGCCGCTCACCCAGGCGAGCGTGCGGCGATTCGCCGACGAGGAAATCTTCGTCGAGATCCACGAGAATGTGCGGGGCGAGGATGTGTTCGTCATCCAGTCGACGAGCTATCCGGCCAATGACAACCTCATGGAAATGCTGATCATCATCGATGCGCTCAGGCGGGCATCGGCCAAGCGCATCACCGGCGTCATCCCCTATTTCGGCTATGCACGGCAGGATCGCAAGGCGGGGTCGCGCACACCGATCTCCGCCAAGCTGGTGGCGAACCTCATCACGGTCGCCGGCGCCAACCGGGTGCTCTCGGTCGATCTCCATGCCGCGCAGATCCAGGGCTTCTTCGACATCCCGACCGACAATCTGTTCGGCGCGCCGGTCATGTCGGCGGATATTCAGGCGCGCTTTTCGGGCGAGAATCTGATGGTCGTGTCGCCGGACGTCGGCGGCGTGGCGCGCGCCCGGGCGCTGGCCAAGCGGCTAGACAATGCCCCGCTCGCCATCGTCGACAAGCGCCGCGAGCGCGCCGGCGAGTCGGAAGTCATGAACATCATCGGCGACGTCAAAGGCCGTTTCTGCATCCTGATCGACGATATTGTCGATTCGGCGGGCACGCTGTGCAACGCGGCCAATGCGCTCAAGGCGGCGGGCGCGACCGATGTCGTCGCCTATGTGACTCACGGCGTGCTCTCGGGCGGCGCGGTGGCGCGGGTCGAGGGCTCGCAGCTGCGTGAGCTGGTCATCACCGATTCGATCCTGGCAACCGACAGTGTCACCGCCTCCTCGCGCATTCGCCAACTGCCGATCGCGCCGCTGGTCGGCGAGGCAATCCGCCGCACGGCCGACGAGACGTCGGTCAGCTCGCTGTTCGATTGACCGGTCGGGCGCTCAGGAGCGCGCGTCGAGCTGGTGCAGGCGGATCGTCGCGCCGACGAAACCCAGCGAGCAGATGAGCAAGGCCCAGCGCACCGCCTCTGGCGTGGCGCGCAGCAAGGTCGCGGCGAGCAAAGCCGTGCAAACGGCTGCCGCTGCTCCTGCGATCCTGCCATAGCTGAACATCGCGCACCTCATGCTGTCCGTGGCCGAGCCGGCCCGTCGCCTCCTTATGAAAGGCAGGGCTGAACGCCCAATGACAAACATCGTCATGAATGCCTGCAGCCCTCTGTCAACGGACCGGATTCGACGATTTGTCCGCGACTGTGTCAGCCAGTCCACAGCCAGGGACCGACGGGCGGACCACCGAGTGCCGGATGAAGCCAGGTCGCGCCGAGCCAGACGAGGAGTCCGCCGATCAGAGGAACCATTCCGGGAATCGCGGCACGCCAGGACGCGCGACCGCTGATCAGTGCCGCGAAGGGCACGAAGCTGGTCTTGCTCTCCCACTCGCGCCACGGCTGCCCGAGCATGCGGCGCTTCTTGGCATCCTGTCCCAGCGCGCCGATGAGGGCGAGGCCGCCGATCCCGGCGGAGAGGATGAGATTGCTCGGCGATCCCCAGACTCCGGCATGGACGGACGCCCAGAGGATGAAGGACCACATCATCGGATGACGGGTGATCGCCATAACGCCACGGGCGTTCTGCGGAAATCGGGGGCTTCCAGTGGGATCGACCATCGCCGGATTGCCGATGAGCGAGCCGACCAGCAGGATGGCGGCCAGCAGCATCACGACCGCCAGACCGTGCCAGACCGCCCGGCCGGCGACCCAGGCGGGCGCCTGCGGCGGCAGTGTCATCACAGCATAGATCACCCAGCCCAGGGTTGCGAACGAGATGAGCGAATAAAGGCCGAGAAAGCCGCGATCGCCCAGTCGCGAAACCAGCGGCGCACGAAGCGGATGAGACATGATGAGATGGGTTCCGACAAAGCTCGTCATGGCGAGTACCAGTTCGGTCACGGTGGTCATGTACACCCCTTTCCCTGCTACCCCAGTCTAAACCCGGTGGCATCGGAAGGAAACGCAATTGCCGCGGCCGGTACGACGGCCGGGGCAAAGGCTGGCAATCTGTGCACGGCGCTGCCAATAGGGCGCGATGAGTCTCGCCTTGCCCGATGGACCGCACGCGCCATTCGTCCTGCTCGACGATGCGCGGCCGCAGGGCGCGGGACAGGCGATGCTGTTTCGCGATCCGGTCGAGATCGTGCGGGCCGAGCGGCTGGACGAGGTGCTGCCCGCGCTGGCGCGGATCGAGGCGTCGGTCGCTGGCGGACTGCATGCAGCGGGTTATCTCTCTTATGTCGCCGGTCATGCCTTCGAGCCGCGCCTCAGCCGCCTCGCGCCGCGTGAGGGGGACGAGGGGCCGCTGCTCTGGTTCGGTCTGTTCGAGCGCAGCGAGGCGTTCGCGCCCGAAGGCGTGCCGGGACTGCTGCCCGCGCCAGACCCGGATGCGGTCGGTCTGGTGGAGCCTTTGGTGTCGCGCGCCGACTATGATGCGGCCATCGCCAAGGTGCTCGATTATATCCGGGCGGGCGATATTTATCAGGCCAACCTGACCTTCCTCGCCTCGGTCGCCATCGCGGGTGATCCGCTCGCTGCCTATGCCGCGATTCGGCCGCATGCGGCCGCCGGCTATGGCGCCCTCGTCCGGCATGACGGGCGGCATATCCTGTCCTTCTCGCCCGAGAGCTTCTTTGCGCTGGCGCGGGGGCGCATCGAGACGCGGCCGATGAAGGGCACCGCGCGGCGCCTCGCCGATCCGGCGCAGGACGCGGCCGCGATCCACGAGCTCGCCACCGATCCGAAGCAGCGCGCCGAGAATCTTATGATCGTAGATCTGCTGCGCAACGATATCTCGCGCGTCACCAAGCCCGGCAGCGTAAAGGTGCCGCAGCTCTTCACGGTGGAAACCTATCCGACGATCCACCAGATGATCTCGATCGTCGAAGGGCGGCTGCGCGATGGCCTGGGCCCGGTCGACGTCCTCCGCGCCCTCTTCCCCTGCGGCTCGATCACCGGCGCGCCCAAGCTGCGCGCGATGGAAGTAATCCGCGAGGTCGAGCGCTATGGGCGCGGGCTCTACACTGGCAGCATCGGCCATATCGCGCCGGACGGCACGGCGCGCTTCAATGTCGCGATCCGCACCATTTCGCTGGAATCGGGCGCAAAGTCCGGCATAGTCGGGTTGGGCTCGGGCATTGTTGCCGACAGCCAGCCCGCTGCCGAATGGCAGGAATGTCTGGACAAGGCGCGGTTCATCACCGCGCGATGAAGGGAAGTTTGGCTTGAGCGGAGAGGAAGGCAGGTTCGATCTCATCGAGACGATGGCGTTCGATCCGGCTATTGGCCTGCCAATGCTGGAGCAGCATCTCGCCAGGCTGACGGCCAGTGCCAGGGAGCTCGGCTTCAATCTCGATCGCCATGGACTGCGTAACGAGCTGCAGGCGGCGACCTTCGGTTATGTCGAGCCCAAACGGGTGCGTGTGCTGCTCGCGCGGGGCGGAGCAATCGCCGTCGAGGTGCGGGGGGAATCGCCCTGGCCGCAGGCGATCATGCAGGTCGCCATCGTGCCGCGCATGCTGAGTGGCGATGATGCCCGGGTCCGTCACAAGACCACCGACCGGCGCCATTATCAGGCCGCGCTCAGCGCCGGCGGCACGTTCGAGGTGCTGTTGACCGACGAGAAGGGCTATCTGACCGAGGGCTGCTTCTCGAACATCTTCGTCGAGCGGGGCGACCGGCTGCTGACCCCGCCGCTGTCGCGCGGTCTGCTGCCCGGCGTGCTGCGCCAGAGCCTGATCGACATGGGCGAGGCGGAGGAAGCGGACCTCAAGCCGCATGATCTCGACAGGGGCTTTTTCATCGGCAACGCAGCCCGCGGTCTCGTAGCGGCAAGTGTGGTTGCGCCGCGCGGCTGAGCGCACTATGGACCGCGCCGTCCGGGCACCGCTCCGGACTGCATCGCGCCCGTTTCTCTCCCCGCCAGGAGTTTTCCATGCCCCGGACTTCCGCCGCCCTCGGCCGCATCCAGCCCAGCGCCACGCTCGCCATGACCGATCGCGTCATCGCCCTGAAGCGCGAAGGGAAGGATATTATCGGGCTCTCGGCCGGCGAGCCGGACTTCGACACGCCCGATTTCATCAAGGATGCCGCGATCGCCGCGATCCGTGGCGGGCAGACCAAATATACGAACGTTGACGGCACCGCCGAGCTCAAGGAAGCGATTGCCGCCAAGTTCAGGCGCGACAATGACCTGTCCTACGAGACCAGCCAGATCAGCGTGAACTCGGGGGGCAAGCACACGCTCTTCAACGCGATCTGCGCGACCGTCGACGTGGGTGACGAGGTCATCATCCCGGCGCCTTACTGGGTGAGCTATCCCGACATCGTGAACTTCGCGGGCGGCACGCCAGTGATCGTCCCCGCCGGTCCCAACCAGCTCTACAAGATCCTGCCCGAGCAGCTTGAGGCGGCGATCACGCCCAAGACGCGCTGGGTCCTGCTCAACTCGCCGTCCAATCCGACGGGCGCCGCCTATTCGGGCGACGAGCTGATCGCGCTCGGCGAGGTCCTGCGCCGTCACCCGCACGTCATGATCATGACCGACGACATGTACGAGCATGTCTGGTACGCGCAGACACCGTTCAAGACGATCGCGCAGGTCTGCCCGGATCTCTACGACCGCACGTTGACCGTGAACGGCTGCTCCAAGGCCTATTCGATGACCGGCTGGCGTATCGGCTATGCCGGCGGGCCGCAGTGGATCATCAAGGCGATGGCCAAGCTGCAGTCGCAGTCAACCTCCAACCCGAGCTCGATCAGCCAGGCGGCGGCGGTCGCGGCACTCAACGGCGATCAGGACTTCCTCCTCGAGCGCAACGAGGCGTTCCGCAAGCGGCGCGATCTCGTTGTCGCGATGCTGAACGACGCGCCCGGCCTCAACTGCCCGACACCCGAAGGCGCCTTCTACGTCTATCCCGACGCGACCGGCTGCATGGGCAAGACCGCGCCCGACGGCCGCAAGATCGAGACCGACGAGGAACTGATCAATTATTTCCTCGAAGCGGGCAATGTCGCGGCGGTGCATGGCGGCGCCTTCGGCCTCGCGCCGGCGTTCCGGGTCAGCTACGCGACCTCGGACGAGATCCTGAAGAAAGCCTGTACCCGCATCCAGGAAGCCTGCGCCGCGCTGAAATAAGGCGCTTTTCCACAGCAGACGGCCGTTAAGATCGCGTTTACCAGCCGTGTCCCGCGCGCGTTAACCATTTTCGCTGATTCTCCCTTAACCGCAGGGAAGGGTTGGCGACGATGGGTTTTCCGCAAACAAAAGAGGCCGGGTTCAAGACACTCAGCCCGACAAAAGAGCTCTACGGGTTGCTCGCGGGACTCCTGTCGTTCCTGGCGTTGGTCACGCCAGTCGGAGCGACGGCGAAACAGGGGATTGAATCCCCCACAATCTCCGGTTTCGTCGTCGCCCCTGCCCCGTTGGACTACCGGTTGTTTCCGACCCGCCTGGCGATCCCGGTCGGAAGTCGTGCGCCGGCCATTCTGCCGCGCGACGCGGTCATTCCCTCGGTGGAGGCAGAGCAGGAGCTCGGCGACAAAGTCGTCCAGTTCTTCGCCATCGGCCCGGACCTGCACTTCCTGATCAACCGTCGCGTCGACGATGCGCGTGATGAGCGGATCGCGCTGGGGCTGCGCTACGCACAGGCTTTTTGATCTGCGTCCGCCGGCGTTGCGGACCGGCTCTTCTTGACGAACTGCATCCTTGGCCCCAGCTCTCTCGTAGCTGGGGGAGATGCCTGTCAAAGGAGAGCTGCCATGCGCGCCCTGATCACTGCCACCCTCTTCGCCGCCACGGTCCTCGCTGGCGCTTCGCTCGTTCCTTCGGTCATATCGCCTGCCGTTGCCGCCGAAGAAACGCGCCTTGCTCCCGCGCCCGCCGTAGATGAAGCCGCCGGGTCCGCCACCGCGGCGACTGCCTATTTTGCCGGCGGCTGTTTCTGGGGCGTCGAGGGGGTCTTCTCCCATGTGAAGGGCGTCAGGAGCGTGGTTTCCGGCTATGGCGGCGGCCCCGCCAAGCTCAATGTCGATTATGATCGCGTCGGCAGCGGCCGCACCGGCTATGCCGAATCGGTCAGGGTGATCTACGATCCCTCGCAGGTGAGCTATGGTACGCTGCTGCGCATCTTCTTCTCGGTGATCACCGATCCGACCACGCTCAATTATCAGGGGCCAGACCACGGCACCCAGTATCGCTCCGCCCTGTTCCCGCAGAGCGCCGATCAGGAGCGCGTCGCCAAGGCGTATCTTGCCCAGCTCGGCAAGTCGGGACTCTGGAAGGATCCGATCGTCACGAAGATCGAGCCGGTTGGCCGCTTTCAGCCCGCCGAGGATTATCACCAGGACTTCATGCGGCTCAATCCCAACCACGGCTATATCCGCATGTGGGACGCGCCCAAGCTTGCGGCCTTTCAGAAGCTCTTCCCCACCCTCTACAAGGCGGGCTGGTCAGCCTGACACCAAACCGGGCGGCGGAATCCGCAATTAACGCATTCGAAAAGACCGCCGTCTACGAAGGCGCCGCGCGTTCGTCGCTTTGCCGCCCTGCGGTTGCATAGACGCGGCCGCATCGACTACAGGCCTGCTGACCGCCGATAATCGATTTTGCGCGGCGAGGGCTGAAAGGATGTTGGTCTCGGCGCGGCTATGACAGAGCAGCTTTCCCGCGAAGAGCGCAATCGCAGAGCGCTGCAGAGTTCCGAAAAGCTGACTCATCTCGGCCGGAGCGCAATGAACGGCAGCATCGTGTCGATGATCGCCCAGGTTGCGCGCATGGTGCTGACGATCCTGAGCACCGTCGTGCTGGCGCGTCTCTTACAGCCCACCGATTTCGGCCTCCTTGCCATGGCGACGACCGTCACCGGCTTCATCGGCATGTTCACGGACATGGGCCTCTCCACCCCGACCGTTCAGCGCCCGGTGCTCAGCCAGGCCATGGTCAGCACGCTCTTCTTCCTGAACGTCATCACCGGTGTCGCGCTCGCGCTCATCGGTATGGCAACCGCGCCGATCGCGGCGGCTTTGTTCAGCGACGGCCGGGTGACGAACGCCGTGCTCCTTCTCTCGCTGTCGATCCCGCTGGCGGCCGCGGGCGCCCAGCACAATGCCCTCCTCACCCGCTCGATGCGCTGGATCCCGGCCCAGTTTTCCGGTCTGTTCGGGCAGGTCGTCGCATTGATCGTCGCCATTATCGCGGTCACGGTTTGGCACATCGGTTACTGGGCGCTGCTGATCCAGCCCATCATCGCCACGGCCATCTCGACCGCTTTGCTCTGGTTCTTCTCGGGCTGGCGGCCGAGCCTCATTTTCGATCTGGGCGGCACCCGCTCGGAAATTCATTTCGGGGCCGGGCTGACCGGCTTTCAGCTCGTCAATTATTTCCACCGGCAGCTCGACAATATCGTCGTCGGCTGGTGGTGGGGCACGGCGCCGCTGGGCCTCTACAGCCGCGGCTACAATATCTTCGCGTCCATCCAGGCCATGTGCTCGTGGCCGGTGACCGGGGTGTTGCTGCCGCTGCTCAGCCGTACCCGGCATGATGCCGACTATTACAACCGCAACCTGCTGGATGCGGTCGCGGCAGTCGCCCTGCTGAACGGATTGCTGGGCTGCCTGCTGATCTGCCTGTCGGACAACATCATCTACTTCCTGCTCGGCAAGCAGTGGGCGGAGTCGGCGACGGTGTTCAAATATCTCGCACCGACCATCCTTATCTCGGGCAATGCCGTGTTCGGCACCGTCTTCACGGCACGCGGCGACACGCGCGGCCTGATGATCAGCGCGATCGTGAATACGCTCGGTTTCGCCACGGGCTTCCTGATCGCCGTCCCGCATGGCATTGCCGCCGTGGCCGCCGCTTATTCGATCATCTCGCTGTTCGCCTGGCCGGTCACCGTCCATCTCGCTCTGTCGCGCGAGAGTCTCTCGCAGAGCCGCTATTATTCCGTGACCGTGCCGATCCTTGCCGCCTCGCTCGCGATCATCTCCTGCTTCACCGCCATGTTCGAGACCAGGTTCGGACCGATTTCGCTTGCCCAGTTCGTCCTGCGCGGCACGCTGATCGCTGTGAGCTACGGCCTGCTCGCCCTGTTGCTCAGCCAAGTTTTCCCGGAATTGCGGACCTTTCGCGGTCGCCTGCTGGGCTGGCTGCAGCATCTCCTGGACAGCCGCAAGCTGCGGTTGCTCTCCCCCGGGGCGAGTCGCGAATGACGGACGGCACTCACGGCGCGCGCTGCTTCGTCATCATGCATGGCCTGCCGCGCTCGCTGCTCTGGACCGAGCGAAACATCATCCGTCATGTCCTAGAGCCGTTCCGGGCGGTTTGCGGCCCGCTGACGCTGGTCGCGCACTTCAATCATCCCGACGTCATCGACAATCCCCGCAGCGGCGAGCGCAAGGTCGCGACGATGTTGCCCGACATGTCCAGGCTCGCGCCGGAAATCCTGATGATCGAGCGCCAGCACGCGGCGAACGTCGAGGGCAAGTATCAGATTTTGAAGGATCACGACCTGCGCTCGGGCGATCCCTCGCCCAACACGCACATGAACCTGCTGCAAGGCTATTACAGCCTGCGCCGCGCATGGACTCTGGCGACCCAGGCCGGGTTGAAGCAGGGCGACATCGTCCTCCTGCTGCGCCCGGATCTCGATTATATCGATCCCTGGCCCGCTGCCGATCTCGTCGCCATGATCCGCGAACAGGGCAGGGATCTCGTCTGTCCGGACTGGCACAGCTTTGGCGGCCTCAACGATCGCATGGCGGTCGCGAGCTACGAGGGCGCACGCGTGTTCGCCTCGCGGTGGGACATGGTTGAGGAGATCGCGAAGGCCGATACGCCTCGCAGCTCGGAAGAAATCCTCGCTTACTGCATCGAGCGCGCCGGGCTGGCGGTCGGCACTTTCTCCAGCCGGGGACCACGAGTCCGGGCGGACGGTCGCACGCAATATGATGCGTTCGAGCCCAGCTTGGCTCAGAAGTACCGCTGGAAGATCCGCAGCAAGCTCGTGCGCACCGGCATTCGCCCCCTGCGCAGCCTGACCCGATATATCCCCTGAGCCCGGACGGACGGCTATCCGCCCTCAGTCCTTGTCGAACAGCGAGGCGAGCTGCTCGACCATCGCGCCGCCGAGCTGCTCGGCATCCATGATGGTGACCGCGCGGCGATAATAGCGCGTGACGTCATGGCCGATGCCGATGGCGATCAGCTCGACCGGCGAGCGGCCTTCGATCCAGGCGATGACCTGGCGCAGGTGGCGCTCCAGATAGGTGCCGTTATTGACCGACAGCGTCGAATCGTCCACCGGCGCGCCGTCCGAGATGACCATCAGGATGCGCCGCTCCTCGTTGCGCGCGAGCAGGCGGTTGTGTGCCCACATCAGCGCCTCGCCGTCGATATTTTCCTTGAGCAGCCCCTCGCGCATCATGAGGCCGAGATTGGCCTTGGCGCGGCGCCAGGGCTCGTCGGCATTCTTGTAGATGATGTGGCGCAGGTCGTTGAGGCGGCCGGGTTTGGGCGGGCGGCCGGCGGCGAGCCATTGCTCGCGGCTCTGCCCGCCTTTCCAGGCGCGGGTGGTGAAGCCGAGCACTTCGGTCTTGACCCCACAGCGCTCCAGCGTGCGCGCCATGATGTCGGCGCTGATGGCGGCGATGCCGATCGGTCGCCCGCGCATCGAGCCTGAATTGTCGATTAGCAAGGTGACGACGGTGTCGCGGAAATCGGTGTCCCGCTCCATCTTGTAGCTGAGCGAATGGGCCGGGTTGACGACCACGCGGGCGAGCCGCGCGGCATCCAGCATCCCCTCTTCCTGATCGAAGTCCCAGCTGCGGTTCTGCTGCGCCATCAGGCGGCGCTGGAGGCGATGGGCGAGCTTCGAGACCGCACCCTGGAAAGGCGCGAGCTGCTGATCGAGGAAGCCGCGCAGCCGCGCCAGCTCCTCCGGCTCGCACAGGTCCTGCGCCGTGACGACCTCGTCATACTTGGTCGTATAGGCCGTGTAATTGAAGTCCGGGGGCAGGTCCGAGAAGGGCCGGTTGGGCCGCACCGGCAGCACGCCGTCATCATCCTGCGCATCGCCGTCGCCCTCCTCGTCGGAGTCCGAATCATCCTCCTGGCGCTCGTCGACCTGTTCCTCGCTCGGCTCGCCCTTGTCCTCGCCGCGCGTCTCGGCGCTGGACTGGTCGTCCTCGTCGGATTCGTTCTCGTTCTCCTGCTCGTCCTGGTCCTGCTGCTCGCCGTCCTGTTCGTCCTCATCCTGATCGGGCGATTCGGGTGGCACGTCGGCACGCACCAGCTCGAGATGCTCGAGCATGGAGAGCACCTGGCTCTGAAAGGCTTCCTGATCATCAAGGCACATCGCCAGCCCCTCGAAGTCGCTGGCGGCTTTCTCGTCGATCCAGTCGCGCAGGAACTGGATGCCCTTGATCGCCTCGGGTGGCGGCGCCTGCCCGGTCAGCTTCTCGCGCAGCAGCAGCGCTACCGCGCCCTGGATCGGCACCTCGCTGGCCGAATTGGCGCGCGTGATCGGGTCGCTGTGCGTGCGCATGTCGAGAGCGGCCGCCAGATTGGCGCGCATGCCGGGATAGTTTTTCGAGCCCAGCGCTTCGTAGCGGACCATCTCGACCGCGTCATAGACGGCGCGGGCCGCCGGCTCGCCCGGCGCACGGGCATTATGCAGCTTGGCATTGTGGTGGCGCAGCTTGAGCGAGAAGCTGTCGGCGAAGCCGCGCGCCAGCGCCACCTGCTCGGGCGGCAGGCCGCGCGTCGGCGTCGGCACCTTGATCTGCTTGCCGGCGAGATGCGGCGCGTCGGCGGTGAAAGCGAGTTCGATCTCGGCATCATGCGCGATGGCGCGCGCCGTGCCGGAGAGGACGTCCTTGAAACGATCGAGCTGCGAACGGTCGGCCATGATGATGGCTGGCTGGGCCAGCGCCGGCGTACTGTCAAGGCTTTGCGCGTCCGGGTCGGTTCGCCGCGCCGTTAACCCCGGCGCGTCGCTCTGTCCCGCTGCGGGACACGGGCCGGGCGCCAGCCATTATCGTGGTTAAGTCCGTTCCGTCTGAAGGGTTTTTGAAGGAGTTGAGGCTTATTCCACGCCGTGGGGACGATGCTGCCATGCCCTTCCAGGTGTGTGCGCCGCTTATCTAGGACGACCGACATGATCCGTACCGCCTGCATTGCCACCACGCTGCTCGTCGGCGCGCTGCTGCCGAGCACGAGCGCCAGCGCGGCGGTTTCGCTGAACGGCAAGATCAGTCAGATCATCAATGCGCTGCGCAGCAGTTCGGATTTCTCGCAAGGTGATTTCACCTTTGGCATCAATGGGCCGGGCGGCACCAAGACGCTGTTCAGGGGCATTCAGGGCGTCCGGGCCTTCAGTGACTATCAGACCCTGAACAGCTGGGTTGACAATCAGGCCGGACAGAGCGTGTTCGATGGCGGTCCCTATAAGTTCACGCACGGCGTGCTCGGCTCCTATTTCAACGAGCCGCCCAAGAGCTCGCTGTTCGATGGCAGCCCGTACAAATTCACGCACAGCGTGCTGGACAGCTATTTCGACGATCCGCAGCCCGGCAGTGAAACGAGCGCGGAACTGCGCATGATGATCGCCGCGCCGCTCGATCCCTCGTACACCGCGCAAACGCTCGACCAGCCGGTGCCCGAGCCGGCAAGCTGGGCGATGATGATCGGCGGCTTCGCGCTGGTCGGCGCCGTGATGCGCCATCGGAGTGCGGCAGTCCGCGCCGCCTGAGTCGCGCCATTCCCTTCCTGCTCGGGGCGGTCCGGCGACGGGCCGCCTTTTTTCTTGGGCGGAACGGGGCCCTCCATTGTGCTTTGTGCAGGCCAGTGGCTCGGTTTGGCTCGGTTCGTCGCAAATTTTGCGCATTGCACAACCAGTGGTGGCCATTTGTGCACAGTCTGCCGGAGGATTTCAGGCTGCAAATCGAACAGCTGTCTGTCGAACCGTATGGAACATCCTCAAGAAGGCGTACGAATGACAGTCGCCCGAGGTGCTGTAACCCCTGTATTTGCGGGGTTCGCGGCTTCTGTCGTCTCGAACGCTCGGGAGTTCCATCCTCCTTGCCGACTGCAAAATCTGCAAATCCGGGCCTGTTTCCAGCAATTTGTCAGCGGCTGTTAACTATGAGACTATCCTCTTGCTGCACCGCAAGAGATAAGCGGGTGGGCCTCAGGGGCGATCGAAGGATCGCGTGGAACCACGGGGGCCGACAGGCAGCAACATCGATCAAATACCTGATCGGCGGGGGAACGCGCCGGTCACCAACACGTGGGAGATCGCATGTTAAAAATTGCGCTCAAACTGGCGGCCGCGCCCGCCCTCATGCTGGCAGCGATGCCGGCCCATGCCGCCGACACATTATCGAATGGACTGACGACCATCACCCCCGACAATCCGTTCGCGTACAGTGACGTCGCTCACTATGACTGGATCTCGAAGCGGGACAATGCCGGTCAGCTGGTTCTCTACATGATCGACCTGGACAATCCGGTTCTCGGACGTCCCCAGGTTCTCGGGCCAACGCCCGGGCGTGGCCCGGCTGCCGGTCCGGTGGTGACCATCATGCCTGAGCCGATGACCTGGGCGCTGATGATTACCGGCCTGACTGCGGTGGGGTGGTCGCTCCGCTCGCTGCACCGCCGCGGAAGCCACCCCGTCTCGTTCGTCTGAACCGGCGAGCGCCGACACGGAAAAGAAAGGGCGACCCGTCTGGGCCGCCCTTTTCTTGTGCGCCATCGATGGATCGGCGCCTGCTGCGCTCCGATCGTGTCGTCCCGGATTACTTCGCCTTGCCGACGATGCTCTCGGGCAGGTCCTTGCCAAACACGCGCTGATAATATTCGGCGACCAGCGCCCGCTCAGCCTCGTCGCACTTGTTGAGGAACGACAGGCGGAACGCGAAGCCGACATCCTTGAAGATGAGTGTGTTCTGCGCCCAGCTGATAACCGTGCGCGGGCTCATCACCGTCGAGATGTCGCCATTGATGAAGCCCTGCCGGGTCAGGTCGGCGACGCGGATCATCTTGTTGACCTCGTCGCGGCCGCCCTCATGATCATATTCGCCCGACTTGGCGAGGACGATGCGCGCCTCGGTCTCGGCCGGCAGATAATTGAGCGTCACCACCAGGTTCCAGCGGTCCATCTGGCCCTGATTGATCTGCTGCGTGCCGTGATAGAGGCCGGTGGTGTCGCCCAGGCCAACCGTGTTGGCGGTGGCGAACAGGCGGAACCAGGGGCTCGGGCGGATCACCCGGTTCTGGTCGAGCAGGGTCATCTTGCCGTCCGCTTCCAGCACGCGCTGGATCACGAACATGACGTCCGGGCGGCCGGCATCATATTCGTCGAACACCAGAGCGACCGGGCGCTGCAGCGCCCAGGGCAGCAGGCCTTCTTTGAACTCGGTGACCTGCTGGCCGTCCTTGAGCACGATCGCGTCGCGGCCGACCAGATCGATGCGGCTGATATGCGCGTCGAGATTGATGCGGATGCACGGCCAGTGCAGCCGCGCGGCGACCTGTTCGATATGGGTCGACTTGCCGGTGCCGTGATAGCCCTGCACCATGACCCGGCGATTGTGCGCGAAGCCGGCAAGGATCGCGAGCGTCGTGTCCGGATCGAACACATAGGCCGGGTCGATGTCCGGCACGCGCTCGTCCGATTCGGAGAAGGCGGGGATCTCCATGTCGATGTCGACGCCGAAGACCTCGCGCGCGTTCACCACCCGGTCGGGCGCGTCGAGCAGCACTTCGCTGCGCATGTCGGGCTGGGCGTTGGGAATGTCGGTCATCATCGTCATCTTCCTGCGAGTCACCTACGCCCTAAACGATTGAGGAAGCCCGTGTCGATAGATGCGACGATCCGATCGGACCGATCAGGCGGCCCATTCGGCTAAATTACTGTCCTGGCCGATCAGCGCGAGGCCATGCGCGATGGAGGTCAGCTCGCCGCCCGTCGCGATACGCTCCTGTCCGAATCGCCGCGCGAAGATCGCGGCGATTGCCGGGATCAGCGAGGATCCGCCGGTAAGGAAGACGCGGTCGATCGCGTCCGGCGCCGTGCCCGCCTTGGCCAGCGCCTTGTCGACCGTTGCCTCGATGCGCGCGATGTCGGGCGCGATCCAGCGCTCGAAATCGGCGCGGGTGACATCGGCCTCGATGGCGAGATCGTCGGTCTCGAAATGGAAATGCGCCTCCTCCTGCGTCGAGAGCGCGCGCTTGAGCGCGCCGACGGCGTCATACAGCGCGTAGCCCAGCTCCTTCTCGATCACCGTGATCATCCGCCCGATCGCATCGGGATCGGTCGCCGCCTTCTTCAGCCGCTCCAGCTCGGCGAGCGTGCGCCGGTTGCGCATCAGCGCGAGGCGCGACCAGTCGGCGAAATCGGCGAAATAGCTGCGCGGGATCTCCAGCAGCTTGTCGAACGAGGCATAATTGCCGCCCTTGCCGAGCATCGGCAGCACGAGCTGGTCGACGATGCGATAGTCGAACCGGTCGCCGGCGATGCCAATGCCGGCCGAGCCCAATGGCTCGCAGCGCCGCGCGGCGCCGGGCGCGGCGACGCGGACGATCGAGAAGTCGCTGGTGCCACCGCCAAAGTCCGCGACGAGGATCGTGGCGGGCTCGGTCAGGCGGCTGGCATAGCTGAACGCGGCGCCGAGCGGCTCATAGACATAGTGGATCTGGGTGCCGAACGCCCGGAACATCGCGTCGTAGCGCTGCCGGGCCAGCGCCTCGTCGGGCCGTGATCCGGCATATTCGACCGGCCGGCCGACGACGATGCGCTCCGGCGGCTCGGAGAGGGCGCCGCCCGCATGCGCGACCATCCGGTCGAGGAAGATCTGCCCCAGCTCCTCGAAGCGCAGGCGCTTGTCGAAGATGCTGGCATGCTCGAAAACCGGGCTGGCGGCCACCGACTTGAACGACTGGATGAACCGGCTGCCCTCGGGAAAGTCGAGATATTCGGCGATTGCCCAGGGTCCGGCCTCGTGCGCGATCCCCCCGCGCACCGCTTCGTCATGCCAGAAGCACAGCGCTGAGCGGAACACCGCGCCCGTCGCCCGCGCCCCGCTGAACTCAACGAGATGCGACTCCACGCCCGTCGCGATTGCCGCGACGCTGTTGGTCGTGCCGAAATCCAGGCCCAACGCCCGCACCGGCGCTTGCTCTGCCATGGCTGATCTCCGCTGATGAAGGGCTGGCGCCTATGGCAGCGACAGCGGTCTGCCGCAAGCTGCCCACAACGCATTTGGTTAAGTGCAGCCCCTTATGTAAGGTCGAATCGACCGTTCGATCTTCGTGGGACCTTCATGAACCAGCCTTTCAATGCCTCTTATGTCGGCCATCGCGCCGACGTCGTCAGCCTGCTCATGTCGAGCGGCACGACGCTGCACCGCGTGCTCGACGTCGGCAGCGCCACTGGCGAAGTGGGCGCCTATGTGAAGCGCCAGACCGGCGCGATCGTCGATGCGGTCGAGATGGTGCCGGAGATGGCGGCAGTCGCCGCGACCAAGCTCGACAATGTCTTCGTCGGCACGGCGGAGGAGTTCGTCGAGAAGTCAGATCCGGCGCTGCGCTATGACGCCATCCTGCTGGCGGACGTGCTGGAGCATACTGCCGATCCCTGGGCGCTGCTCGCCTTCTTCCGCAGCCGCCTGACGCCGACCGGCGTGGTCGTCATTTCCCTGCCCAACATCCGCCACTGGAGCACCATCTTCAACCTGACGTTTCGCGGCGACTGGCCGCACCGGGATCGCGGCATCCACGATCGCACGCACCTGCGCTTCTTCACGCTCAAGACGATGCGCGAGCTGATCGAAAGCGCGGGCCTCAAGATCGACAGGATGAACCGCAATCTGCGCATCGACGAGGGCTTCGGCCGCATCAACAAATATTCGGGCTTCACCAATCTGCCCGGCCTGCGCAGCTTCTTCACCTTCCAATATCTGTTTCTCTGCTCCGCCGCCTGATCGGGAACGGACAGACCAAGGCTTCAGACGAAGGCCGGCGCCTTGCGCAGATGCGCATAGGCGGCGAGCACATCCTGCAGCGCCTTCTCGTGCGCCCGATCGCCGCCATTGTGATCCGGGTGGAAGCGGCGGACGAGCTCGGTATAGCGCGTGCGCAGCGCCTTGCGATCCGCATCGAGCGCAAGCCCGAGCGTCCTGAGCGCCGAGCGGTCCTCGCCGGAGAGCGGCTTGCCGTCATGGCGCTCCGCCGCCTCGGCCATCCGCGCCTTGAAGCGGGCGCCGATCGCGTCGAGCGGATCGCCGAAATCGGCCCAGCGCGGCGGCATCGTACCGCCGGCGGCATTGGCGGAAAAGGCCCGGGTCTCGCGGTCCCAGCCGCCATAAGGCCGCTGCGCGGCGTCGATCTCCTCCGCGCTCATGTCTTTGAAATAATTATATTGCTGATTGAAGGCGCGGATATGGTCGAGGCAGAACCAGCGCCATTGCGGCGGACCGTCCGGCGCGCCACGGCGCTGCTCAGGCGGGGCGCGGAACTCGCCGACATTCTCGCAGCCTTCCTGCGAGCAGGCGCGATTCGCCCCTTCCACCCGGCCATGAAAGCGGGTGTGGCGGCGACTCCCGTCTTCGTTCGTGCCCTGTGCTGACAAAGCGTGTCGATCCCTTCTGGCTGCGCGGAGCAAAGTCTCTATATATGGCAAATGGTTGATCCTTCGCTAGGCCCGGTTGGGCGTGAAATTGCCGAGAGGCTCGAATCCGCCCTGTCGCCGGAGCGGCTCGCCGTGATCAATGACAGCGCTCAGCATCGCGGCCACATGGGCGACGACGGCAGCGGTGAGAGTCATTTCACGGTGGACATCGTCGCGGCGGCCTTCGCGGGACAGTCGCGTGTGGCCCGGCAGCGCATGGTCAATGCCGCGCTCGGCAACATGATGCGCGAGAAAGTCCATGCGCTGGCGATAAAGGCGCGGGCGCCGGGCGAGTGAGCGACTGATGGCCCTGCGCGCCAAGCGTCCGGCGGCGCGACTGCTGGTCGCGGATCCGGCGGGGCGCCTGTTGCTGTTCCGCTTCACCCCGGATGATCGCCCGCCGTTCTGGGCAACGCCGGGCGGCGGCGTCGAACGTGGCGAGACATTCGAAGAGGCGGCACGGCGCGAATTGCTTGAGGAGACTGGCCTGGACGTCGAACCAGGTCCCTGCGTCGCAATCCGACAGGTGACCTTCAAAATGTTCGACGGCGTCGAGGTCGACGCCGAGGAGCGCTTTTTTGTGGTGGCCGTCGACGCGCCGGACATCGACACGGGCAACCACACCGATCTTGAGAAGCGCATCATGCAGTCGCATCGCTGGTGGACGCCGCAGGAGCTGGCGGAACAGGCCGAAACCTATTTCCCCGTCGATCTGCTGGATATCTGGCGCGATCTTCCGGCCGTCCCGCAGCCATGAGCACGCCCCTGATCGAGCGCTGGCGCGCCCATCTCGCGCAGGGCCGCCGCCGCTCCATCCATACGGTGCGCGCTTATGTCGCCACCGCCGAGCGCCTGCTTGCCTGGATGGAGGAGATGGACGGCCGTGCTCCGGATGCGGCCGCGATCATGAAACTGGCGACCAGCGATCTGCGCGCCTATCTTGCTTCGCGCCGCGTCGAGGGCATCGGCAACAGCTCGGCCTCGCGCGAGCTCTCCGCCCTGCGCGGCTTCCTGCGCTTCGTCGGCGGCGAGGGCAGCACGATCCCGGTGATGCGCGGCCCTCGCGTCAAGCCAGGCGTGCCGCGCCCGATCAGCCCGGACGAAGCCGTCGCGCTGGCGCAGGACATTGCCGAGACCGCGCGCGAAAGCTGGATCGGCGCGCGCGATTGGGCCGTGCTGCTCCTTCTCTACGGCGCGGGCCTGCGTATCAGCGAGGCGCTCGGCCTGACCGGCGAGGTGCTGCCGCTCGGCGAGACGATCCGTGTACTCGGCAAGCGCGGCAAGACCCGCCTCGTGCCGCTGCTGCCGCAGGTGCGCGAGGCGATCGACGCCTATCTCGCGGAATGTCCTTACCCTCCCTTGCGGGACGCTCCCCTGTTCCGCGGCGCGCGCGGCGGTGACTTGTCCCCGGCCATCATCCGCCGCGCGGTGCAGGGAGCGCGCGGCCGCCTCGGCCTCCACGAGCGCACCACGCCCCACGCCCTGCGCCACAGCTTCGCCACGCACCTCCTCGGCCGCGGCGCCGACCTGCGCTCGCTGCAGGAGCTGCTGGGGCATGCCTCGCTCAGCTCAACGCAGATCTACACCAAGGTCGATGCCGCCCATCTGCTGGACATCTATCGCAATGCGCATCCGAGGGCCGAGGGTTGAGTAACAACCAATAAGCCCCTCCCTTTCAAGGGAGGGGGAAGGGGTGGGTGGCGATGCGCAGCATCGCTCGCTTCGCGCAGGTATGACGTGTCGAGCCCCACCCCAACCCCTCCCCTATAGGAGAGGGGCAAAAGGACGGCCTTACCCCGCACTCTCGTCCTTCCACCGCACCAGCCGCCAGACATAGCCGACCGCGATCGCCGCGATGCAAACATTGGTGATCGGCCCGAGCCAGTCGTCGATCCGCTCGAACCGGGCGCCGAGATAATAGCCGCCGGCGACGAGGAGGATGTTCCAGATCAGCGCGCCGCCCATCGTCCAGAGCGTGAAGCGGATATAGCCCATGCGGAACAGGCCGGCCGGCAGCGAGACGATCGTGCGGAAGGCCGGCATGAAGCGGAACAGGAAGACGATCTTGTCGCCGTGCCGCTCGAAGCAGCGATCGAGCCACTCGACGTTGCGCCAGCGCATCGTCAGCCAGCGGCCGTGGCGGTCGATCAGCGGTTTCAGCCGCTCGAAGCCGAGCTTCAGGCCGATCAGATACCAGAAGAAATTGCCGATCGTGGTGCCGATCGTTCCGGCGACCAGCAGCGGGATCATCTCCATCCGCCCCTGGCCGACGCGAATGCCGCCAATGCCCATGATCAGCTCGGAAGGCAGAGGCGGGAAGACATTTTCCAGCACCATGAGCAAGGCGATGCCCCAATAGCCGCCCGCATCGATCAACTCGACGACCCAGTCCGTCACGGCCAGAGCATCCTCAGCCCACGACAGACATCAGATCGGAGGAAATTCCGCCGCTCACCCCGCCGCGCGCTCCGCCAGCTTGCGCTCGACGGCGTCCCAGATCAGCCCGCCGGTGTCGGTGCCGTTGAAGGCGTCGATCGCGACGATGCCGGTCGGCGAGGTCACGTTGATCTCGGTCAGCCACTTGCCGCCGATCACGTCGATGCCGACGAAGAGCAGCCCGCGCTTCTTGAGTTCCGGGCCGAGCGCGGCGCAGATCTCCAGCTCGTCCGGTGTCAGCTCCGTCTTGGCGGCGGTGCCGCCGGCGGCGAGGTTGGAGCGGATCTCGCCCTTGCCGGGGATGCGGTTGATTGCGCCGGCCACCTCGCCATCCACCAGCACGATGCGCTTGTCGCCCTGGCTGACGTCCTTGAGGAAGGCCTGGACCATGAAGCTCTCGACCCACATCTCGCCGAACAACTCGACGAGCGCCGCAAGATTGGCCCCGTCCGCGCCGATGCGGAACACGGCCGATCCGGCATTGCCGTAGATCGGCTTGACCACGATCTCTTTATGCTCGGCCAGGAAGGCGCGCGTCTCGTCCAGGCTGCGCGTGATCATCGTGGGCGGCATGAAGCGCGCGTAATCGAGCACGAACAGCTTCTCCGGCGCATTGCGCACCGAGGCGGGATCGTTGACCACCAGCGTCTCGTCCGTGATCCGCTCGAGCAGATGCGTCGCGGTGATGTAATTGAGGTCGAAGGGCGGGTCCTGCCGCATCCAGACGACGTCGATGTCCTTGCCGAGATCGAGCTTCACCGTCTCGCCGAAGGTGAAATGGTCGCCGACCACGCGCTGCAGGTTCACCACCTCGCGCGCCTCCGCATAGAGCCGCTCGCCGCGCCAGGTCATGTGATCGGGGCGATAATGGTAGAGCCTGTGCCCACGCGCCTGCGCCGCGAGCATGATGTGAAAGGTCGAATCGCCCGCGATCTTGAGCGATTCCATCGGGTCCATCTGCAAGGCGACTCTGAGCGACATGCGCGGCATTCCTCCCTCTGCCGGGAATCAGCCCCCGTGCCAGACATTCTCCAGATGGCGAGGCGGACGCCCCGGCGCAAGGAGCATCACGTCGATGCGCATGTCATCGCCCGCCTTCAGATAATTGGGGGCAAGAACTTCTGCCGCCGCCGCCACGCGAGCAAGACGGCGCTCGTCGATCGCGTCGTCCAGGGCCTGCCCGGTGCTCCGCGCCTTCACTTCGATGAACGCCACCATCGCCCCGCGCCGTGCGACCAGATCGACCTCGCCGCGCGGCGTGCGCACCCGCCTCGCAAGGATCGACCAGCCCTTGAGGCGCAGCCACCAGCCCGCGATCCGCTCGCCCTGCCGGCCGCGCTTCTCCGCCGCGAGCCGCGCCGGGGTCTTCACGCCTTGCCCTTGAGGTCCAGCGCGCGCGCGTAGAGCGCCTTACGATCTGCACCCAATGTCCGCGCCACCTCGCTCGCCGCCTGTGAGGCGGAGAGGCGGGTCAGCGCCTCGGCCAGTGCCGCCTCGACGTCATCCTCATCGGCCGGTGGCTTCTCGCCCGGCGGCCCGACCACGATGACGATCTCGCCGCGCGGCTCCTTCGCGGCACAGGCGGCGCTGAGCTCCGACAAGCTGCCGGTCAAGGTCTCCTCATAGGCCTTGCTGATCTCGCGGCAGAGGGCGGCGGGCCGGTCGCCGAGCGCCGCCGCCATGTCGGCGAGCGAGGCGGCGCAGCGCGGGCCGCTCTCGTAGAAGATCAGGCTGGCGCGCAGTCCCGCCACCTCCGCCAGCGCATCGCCGCGCGCCTTGGTCTTGGGCGGCAGGAAGCCCATGAACAGGAAGCGGTCGCTCGGCAGGCCGGAGAGCGTCACGGCGGCGATCGCCGCGCAGGGCCCAGGGATGGTGGTGACGGCCCGCCCGGCCCCGCGCGCGTCGCGCACCAGCTTGTAGCCGGGGTCGGAGATGAGCGGCGTGCCGGCGTCGGAGAGCAGCGCGACCACCTCGCTCGCCATCCGCTCGATCAGCCGCGCGCGCACCCGGTCATCGCTATGGTCGTGATAAGGCACCATCGGCCGGTCGGAGCCGGCATGGCGCAACAATTTGGCGCTCACGCGCGTATCCTCCACCGCGACGACATCGGCCTGTCGCAAAATTTCGGCAGCTCGTGGCGAGAGATCGGACAAGTTGCCGATCGGTCCCGCAACGATATATAGGCCGGGCGCAAAGGGAGCGGACATGAACACTGCCATGACAGACAGACGCCTTGCGGGGCAAGTAGGGTTGCGCATGGCGTCATGCCGGTTGCGGCACGGTCTCGCGCTGCTCGGCGCGCTGGTGCTCGCGGCCTGTTCGCAGGTCGTGCCGCGCACGCAGGGCCCGCCGCCGCCGCCGCCCGCCACCCAGCAGCCGGACGTCGTCCAGGGCCTGCCGACCGATACCGAGCGCCACCGCGTGGCGCTGCTGGTGCCGATGACGGGTCCCAATGCCGGCGTCGGCCGATCGATCGCCAATGCCACGACGATGGCGCTGCTCGACACCAAGACCGAGCGGCTGCGTGTCACCACCTATGACACCGGCAAGGGCGCCGCCGTCGCGGCGCGCCAGGCCATCGCCGAGGGCGCCAAGCTCATCCTCGGCCCGCTCACCGCCGATGAAGTGCGCACCGTCGCGCCGCTCGCGCGCGCCGCCGGCGTCCCGATCATCAGCTATTCCAATGACGAGAGCGTCGCCGGCAACGGCGTCTATCTCCTCGGCTACAGCCCCGAGCAGTCGGTCGAGCGCGTCATCGGCTTCGCCAGGGCGCGCGGGCTCAGCAATTTCGCGGCGCTGGTGCCCAAGGGTGTCTATGGCGAGCGCGCGGGCAGTGCGTTCCTCAGCAAGGTCAAGGCCGTCGGCGGCACGGTCGTGGCGATGGAGACGTTCGATCGCTCGCCCGCGTCGGTGCAGGCAGCGGTCAAGCGGCTCGGCGCGAGCTCGAGCTACGACGCGCTGCTGATCGCCGATGTTGGCCGCATCGCGCTCCAGGCCGCGCCGCTCGCCCGTGCCGCCGGCGGTGCGGACATGCGCATCCTCGGCACGGAATTGTGGAACACCGAGACCGGCCTCACCGCCAGCGCGGCGTTGCGCGGCGCCTGGTATGCCAGCGTGTCGGACGGTCTCTACCGCACCCTGGCGAACAAATATCGTACCTCCTATGGCGCCTCGCCCTATCGCCTCGCCTCGCTCGGCTACGACGCGGTGCTGCTCACCGTGCGCATCGCCAGCGACTGGAAGCCAGGCGCCGTCTTCCCGGTCGCGCGCCTCGGCGATGCCGAAGGTTTTGCTGGCATTGACGGCGCCTTCCGCTTCAATCGCTCAGGGATTGCCGAGCGGGCACTGGAAGTGTCGGAGATCGGCGCCGGTACGACCAGCGTCGTGGACGCGGCGCCCCGGGGCTTCGCGAAGTAGAGATCAGGCCTCCCGTCACATCTCCGTTCGGTTCGAGCGGCCGTCGAGCTTGTCGAGACGGGTGTCGAGAACGCAGCGCACCGCTCCTTCTCGACTTCGGTTCTCGACAGGCTCGAACCTCCGCTCGAACCGAACGGAGGGCAGGGATTTGGCCCTTTACAAAATCGACTGCCCCGTCGCCTCCCAATCCTTGGCGAAGGCGGCTAGGCCCTTGTCGGTCAGCACATGGTTGAACAGCGATTTGATCACGGCGGGTGGCGCGGTGATCACGTCCGCGCCGATCTTGGCGCATTCCAGGACGTGCATGCTGTGGCGCAGCGAGGCCGCGAGGATCTCGGTCTCGAAACCATAATTGTCGTAGATCAGGCGGATGTCGGCGATGAGCTGGGTGCCGTCCATGCCATTGTCGTCGAGCCGGCCGATGAAGGGCGAGATGAAGGTTGCGCCCGCCTTGGCGGCGAGCAAAGCCTGATTGGCCGAGAAGCACAGCGTCACATTCACCATCGCGCCATCCTCGCTCAGCGCCTTGCAGGTCTTGAGCCCGTCGATGGTGAGCGGCACCTTGATCGTCACATTGTCGGCGATCTTCCGCAGCACGGCGGCTTCCTTCATCATCGTCTCATGATCGAGTGCGACGACCTCGGCCGAGACGGGACCGGGCACGACCGAGCAGATTTCCGCGATCACTTCCATGAACTTGCGGCCCGATTTGTGGATGAGGCTCGGATTCGTCGTGACCCCATCGAGCAGGCCGGTCGCGGCCAGCTCGCGGATTTCGGCGATATCAGCGGTGTCGACGAAGAATTTCATGATGGTCTGGCTCCGGTTCGAGGGGCGTGTCGCCTGCGCCTATAGACCTGCGGCGCGCGCGGCGTAAGGGCATTGCGGCGTGGCGGAACGCATCCTAGACGCAAGCCTTGTCTGACGACCGGACCACCGGAGGCGGGATTGGGATTGCGGGGGGCTTCGGGCCGGCTGTGCGCTATGGCCCTGCTGTGCGTGTCGACACGCGCGGCGGCGCATGACGAGGATGTCGAGCTGTGGCTGGGGCAGAGCCTGTCCCACCGCATCGATGGCGGCACGAGTATCAGTCTCGACCTGAGCGAGCGGCTGCGCGAGGCGCGGGTCGGGGGCGATCAATATCTTGGCCGGATCACGCTGACGCGCCGGATCGCGCCCGGCGTCGAGATCGCGCTGGGCGCCAGCGCCGCGACCAATGGCGGCATCGGCGAGATAAGGCCCGAGCAGGCGATCATTCTGACGCGCGGCGTGCTGGCCGTCCGCTCCCGGCTGGAGGAGCGGATGATCGACGGGGTGGCGGACACATCCTATCGCCTGCGCGAGCGCCTTGCGCTCAACCTGCCGCTCGATGCCCGGGCGCGCTGGGTGCTGATCGCGAGCGGCGAGGCTTTCTTCGCTCTCAATCGCACCCGGCCCAGCGACGTCACCGGCTTCAACACGCTGCGCACCCAGCTCGGCGTCCGCCATGCCTTCACTCCTGCGCTCAGCCTCACCGCGCTCTATCAGCGCCAGCAGGCGGTGCGCCCCGGCCGGGCCGACAGCGTCGCGCACATCCCGCTGCTGAGCATCGGCTGGACTCTCTGAACGATCGAGGCTGTCCTACATGCGGGTCGCCGTGGCATAGCTGCGCTCGTTCTTTCTCAACCTGAAGATCGCAATTTTTTTGCGTCCGAACTTTGTCCGCGCAGCAAGGGGATTTATTAGTTCACCCCGTGACCTTCGTGACCTTCGGCGGATTTCCGTGCCTTGGCACAGATCGGTCGGATATCCCGATCAGCGACATTTTCGATCGCGCGCCCGAGCGCCATCGGGCAGGGGATTCCAACTCGGCATGACAGACCTTAAGTTCCATCCATGACCCGCGCCCGGCTCATCCTGCTCAACGCGGCTCTTGGTCCGCTCGACTATCGCGTGCCCCATGGCATGAGCGTCGAGCCCGGCCAGATCGTCGTCGCGCCGCTGGGACCCCGGCCGATGATCGGCGTGGTATGGGACGAGGGCAGCTTCCCGGATGTCGAGACGGTCGGCGACAATCGCCTGCGCCCGCTGCTCGGCGTGGTGGATGCGCCGCCTCTGCCCGCGCCGTTGCGCCGGCTGATCGAGTGGACGGCGGATTATTATCTCGCCCCGCCCGCCGCCGTGCTGCGCATGGCGCTCGCGTCCCTCTCGGCGCTGGAGGGCGGCAAGACCGTCATCGAATATCGCCAGAGCGGCGCGCTGCCCGATCGCATGACGCCGCAGCGCTTGCAGGCGCTGGAGCGGATCGGCGAGCGGCAGGGCCTGGTGCGCGAGCTGGCGACGATCGGCGACGTCAGCGATGCGGTGATTCGTGGCCTCATCAAGCAGGGCGCACTGGAGGCGGTCGAGGTCTCGACCGACCTGCCCTTCCCGGAGCCCGATCCGGATCATGCTCATGTCGATCTCAGCGCCGAGCAGCAGGCGGCCGCCGATCGCCTGATCGAACAGGTGCGGGAGCGGGATTTCCACGCCGTGATGCTCGACGGCGTCACCGGCTCCGGCAAGACCGAGGTCTATTTCGAGGCGATCGCGCAGGCGCTGCGGCAGGACAGCCAGACGCTCGTGCTGCTGCCCGAGATCGCATTGACCGAGCCGTTCCTCGATCGCTTCGCCGCCCGTTTCGGCCATGCGCCGGTCGCCTGGCACAGCGGCCTCAAGCAGTCGGACCGGCGCCGGGCCTGGCGCGCCATCTCGCGCGGCGAGGCGAAGGTGGTGGTCGGCGCCCGCTCCGCGCTGTTCCTGCCTTACCCCAAGCTCGGCCTGATCATCGTCGACGAGGCGCACGAGACCAGCTTCAAACAGGAAGAGGGCGTGCGCTATCATGCCCGTGATGTGGCGGTGATGCGCGGCCTGATGGAGGGCTGCCCGGTCGTCCTCGCCTCGGCCACGCCCGCGATCGAGACGCGGCACCAGGTCGAGCTGGGGCGCTACGAGGAGATCAGGCTGCCGGCCCGCTATGGCGGCGCCGAGCTTCCCGAGATCGTCGGCGTCGACCTGACGCAGGACCCGCCCGATCGCGGCCGCTGGATCGCGCCGCCGCTCGTGCAGGCGATGCGCGAGGTGCTGGATCGCGGCGAGCAGTCTTTGCTCTTTCTCAACCGGCGCGGCTACGCGCCGCTGACGCTCTGCCGCCATTGCGGCTATCGCTTCCAGTGTCCCAATTGCTCGGCCTGGATGGTCGAGCATCGCCTGACGCGGCGCCTCGCCTGCCACCATTGCGGCCATGCCGTCGCGACGCCCGACGCCTGCCCGGAGTGCAAGCAGCCCGACGCGCTGGTCGCCTGCGGCCCCGGCGTCGAGCGCATCGCCGACGAGGTGAAGGCCCTTTTTCCGGAGGCGCGCACCGCCATCGTCACGTCGGACACGCTCTGGTCGCCCGCGCGCGCCGCCGCCTTCG
This sequence comes from Sphingobium nicotianae, assembly GCF_018603885.1. Classification (GTDB taxonomy): domain Bacteria; phylum Pseudomonadota; class Alphaproteobacteria; order Sphingomonadales; family Sphingomonadaceae; genus Sphingobium; species Sphingobium nicotianae. The sequence goes on along the minus strand of NZ_JAHGAW010000011.1, from coordinate 60,690 downwards.
TGCGCGATGTCGCCGGCGGCGCGGTCGACATCATCATCGGCACGCAGCTCGTCACCAAGGGCTATCATTTCCCCGAACTGACACTGGTCGGCGTGATCGATGCCGATCTGGGGCTGGACGGCGGCGATCTGCGCGCGGCCGAGCGGACCTTCCAGCAGATCACCCAGGTCTCGGGCCGCGCCGGGCGGGGCGAGAAGCCCGGCCGCGTCTTCATCCAGACCCGCGCCGGCGAGGCGCCGGTGATCAAGGCGCTGCTCGATGGCGACGAGGCCGCCTTCTATGCGGCCGAGACGGCCAGCCGCCGCGTTGCCAATGCCCCGCCCTTCGGCCGCTTCGCCGCGATCATCGTCAGCGATACCGATGCGGCGCTGGCGCAGGAGACGGCGCGGCGGATCGGCAAGGCAGCGCCACATCAGGAGGGGCTGGAAGTCTATGGTCCGGCCGAGGCACCGCTATCGGTACTGCGCGGTCGGCACCGCTGGCGGCTGCTCGTCCATGCGCGCCGGTCGGTCGAAGTGCAGGCGATCATAAGAAACTGGCTTTCCAGCATAGACTGGAAAGCCAGCACACGCGTCAGCGTCGACGTCGATCCTTATAGTTTTGTCTGACCCGTCATCCGTGCTCGGCGTTCGGGCCTTTTCGATACAGCCACCCGGTCGCGGTGGGAGGGGGTATTGGACCGGGTGGCTGCGCGACCGCTCAGGGCGGGTCGACCGGTTGTGCGGCCTGTTATCAAGTCGTGGCGGGCTTCCATCCCTGCGGACGGAACGACACCGGGCCATTGGCGAAGTTGTAGACCGGTGCGCGGGCCTGTTCCTTGGCCGGCGAAGCGACATGCTCGGGTTCGATCTGCTTCGGCGCATCGATACCGCTCTGCGGCGCGTGACCATGCTGGAGGAGGAACTCGGCCCGGCGCAGACGCTTGCCGCGCGTCAGGAAGGGATTGTCCGGCGTCGGCGCCTGCGCGACCATCGCTTCCAGCTCGTCCGAATGCTCGCCGCGCGTCAGCACGGGCGCGCTCGCCGCCGGCGTGGAGGCGGGCATCGGCTGGGTCAGCTCCATGACGGCGGGTTCGTCGGCGGGCACAGCCACGGCAGCCGGGGCTGCTGCGGGCGAGACCGGGACGGGCGGCGTGATCGCGAAGCCCGGTGTGACGAACAGCGGTTCAGGGTCCGGCGTCACCACAGGCGCAGCGATCGGCGTGTCGTCGTACAACGTCTGGCTGCGGCGGCGACGCGTGAAAACAAGTACACCGACGCCGATCAGCAGGGCAGCGCCGACGCCACCCACGACCCACAGCGCTTGCTCGCCGCTGGGTTCATTGGCGTTCTGAACGGGAAGCGGCGCGGGCTGCGCATCCTGCTTCAGCGTTGCGGGATCGACCAGCGGCAGGCTCGGCAGCGCGGCATCCGCGCTGCGCGCCGTAGCGGGAGGCTGCGCCGGAGCCGGCGTCACTTTCGGCGTGACCGGCGTCGCAGCAGCCGGTCGAGCGACTGGTGCCGTGCGGGTGGTGCTTTCGGCCGTCGCGGCATGACGCGCCGGCGTGGGAGCCGGTTCGGCACGCACGCTGCGCTGCGGCGCGACCTCGGGAAGCGCCGGGGCGGCGGCCGGGGCAGCCGGCGTTGCCGCCGGCGGCGCAGGCGCGATCTGCGGGAGCGCGATGCTGGTCGCCGGGCCGGGGGCGGCCGGGGCCGGTTGCGCGCTCGGCACCACGATCGGCGAAGACGCCGCGTCGGCCGGAGCCGGATCGGTCGTCTGCGCAAGGGCAGGAGTTGAAGCAAGCGCCAGGCCAGCGGCAATCGCGGTCAGCGCGGAGTGAGCGGAGAGGGTTTGTTTGATCATAGCATGTGGAAAACCCCCGGACACCGCCAAGAGTTTCCCGTTTTTGTCGGCCTTTCGGCGATTTGTTTTTTTCGAGCGGCCAATTGCCGCAGCGTCAGCGCGCCGATTCGCGCCGTAAAAGCGCCTCTTTCCGCGCGATTCCGTAGGCATAGCCGCCGAGCGACCCGTCGCCGCGCAGCACGCGATGGCAGGGGATGACCACGGCGAGATTGTTGTCCCCGCACGCTGTTCCCGCCGCCCGCACCGCGCCCGGCTTGCCGATCGCGGCGGCGATTTCGCCATAGGAGCGGGTCTCGCCGGCCGGGATTGCGCGCAGCGCTTGCCACACGGCCTGCTGGAAGGCGGTGCCGGCAACGTCGATCGGCAGGTCGTTCGGGCGCGCGGGATCGTCGACCAAAGCGACCACCGCCTCGACCCAAGCCGCGAAGTCCGCATCGCCCGCCCGGATCGTCGCCTCGGGGAAGCGGGCGCGCAGGGCGGCTTCGTCCTCGTCGAAGGCGATGCGGCACAGGCCCTTGTCGGTCGCGGCGACGAGCAGCGGGCCGAGCGAGCTCTCGGCCACGGCGAAGCGGATGACCGCGCCCGCCCCGCCCTTGCGCCAGGCCGAGGGGCTCATGCCGAGATGCGCCTGGGCGTCGGCATAGGCCCGGCTCGGCGCCTCGTAGCCGGCATCATAGATGGCATCGGTGATCCGCCCGGTCCGCTCGAGTGCATCACCCAGGCGTCTGGCGCGCAGGGCACGCGCATAAGCGGCGGGCGAGACGCCGAGATCGCGCGTGAAGATCCGCTGGAAATGATGCGGCGCATAGCCGACCGCCTCGGCCAGATCGGTGAGCGATGGAATCGCCTCGCTCTGCTCGATCAGCGTGACGGCCCTGGCGATCGCGGACCGATCGCGCCCCACCTCGTCGGGCCGGCAGCGCAGGCAGGGGCGATAGCCTGCCTCCACCGCCGCGTCGTTGCTTGGCAGCAGCTCGAAATTCTCGCGGCGCGGGCGCCGGGCAGGGCAGCTCGGCTTGCAGTAGATACGCGTCGTCTTCACCGCGATGACGAAGCGCCCGTCCATCGTGCGGTCGCGCGCCTCGAAGGCGGCGAGCGCCGTCGCTTCGGGGAGGTCGAGAGTGGCGCTGGCCAAGGCGATCAATTCCTGTCGATCCGCGCGGCAAAGCAGCCGTGCGCGGCGTTGTGAGCATGAATGTAGGCAATCTCGTCGCGATCCAACAGGGTGCGAATCACGCCGTCCGCCTCGTCGGGCGGGGCGATCAGCGCGCCTCGCAACATGCCGTCCCTGTCGAAACCGCGCAGCGAGAGCTGGCGTCCGTCGAAGACTGGCGGTGTGCGGTCGACATAAGGCTCGGGTGCGCGCGCGGCCGCGCGGACATAGATGGCATAGGCGGTGCGATAGGGCGTGGCGACGTCATGGCTGACATGGTTGAGCAGGATGAGAGCGTCGCCCTTGTCGGCGTCGACAAGGCTCACCCGGCAGGGAAACCCGCGATCCGCATCGGCGGTGACGCGAACGGCGCAGCGGTCGGCGAGCGCATCGTCGCTCAGATCGAACAGGGGCGCGAAGGGCAGCATCGGCAAGCCGGAAATTCGATAGGTCATCGGGAGAGTCCTGTGTGGTGGTCCGTGATGGCCCTGTCCTGCCCCATGCCGCCGGGCAGCGCTTCCCGTGGCTTGCGCTCAAAGCGGATGGCATACGAAACCCCCTGTCGGGATCATCCGGTGCCCGCTAAGAGATGCGGCATGATCTCACGCCTCCCCGGACTGTTCCGCCCGTTCGCAATGGTCCTGCTGCTGTTGCTGGCGCTCGGGCTGCCGGTCGCTGCCCCGGCGGACATTCAGGACATCGCGGCAACCTCGCGCAGTGTCGTGCGCGTCGCGCTGGTCGCGACGGACGGCGAGAATGCCTATTTCGTCGGGCATGGCAGCGGCGTCGTCATCGCGCCGGGCCGGATCCTGACCAACGCCCATGTCGTCGAGCTGACCCGCAGCGAGCCGAACATCGTCATCGGCGTCATCCCGCCCGAGGGCAAGAAAAGCTATGGCGGCAAGGTCATCGCTTATTCGCCCGGCAATGATCTGGCGCTCATCGCCATCGACGGCGCGCAGCTTCCGGTCGCGACCTTCTATGCGGGCGTCCCTGTCGATGGCCAGCAAGTGACGGCGATCGGCTATCCCGGCTCGGTCGACCGGGCGCAGGGCATGGGCATCAACGACATCATCCATCCCATGACGCCGGTCCGCACCTCGGGCACTGTCTCGAGCGGACGGGCGTCGAAACAGTTCGACACCGTGCTGCACACGGCCGAGCTTGCGTCCGGCAACAGCGGTGGGCCGCTGGTCGACGAATGCGGGCGCGTGCTTGGCATCAACAGCTTCGGTTCGCTGTCGGACGGCAACGACGCGACCTTCGGCTTTGCGGTCTCGTATCGGGAGATTGCGAGCTTTCTGCGGCAGGCCGGTGTGCAGACTGCCCGGTCGAACGAGCCCTGCCGCTCCATGGCCGAGATCGACGCGGCCCAGCGTGTGGCTGACGAGCGCGCGCGCGGCGAAGCGGCCGCGCAGGCCGATCGCAAGGCGATTGCCGAGCGCGAGAAAGCGATCGAAGCGCGCGAGCAAGCGCAGCAGACCGTCATCGCGCGGCGTGAGAATATGATGGCGCTGGCGGCCTTGTTCCTCGCGCTCGGCGCCGTCGCTGCCGGCGCGGCCGTGCTCGGTCAGTCCAAGGGCGCGCAGGACCATGCGCGGCGCTATGGCATCGCTGCCGGCGTGCTGTTGCTCGCCGCCGTCATCACCTTCGCCCTGCGGCCGGGTTTCGACAGCGCGGAAGAAAAGGCGGGGGACGCCGCCAACGAAGCGAGCAGTAACGCCGCAGCCAACGGCGCCGATGCCGGTCAGGTGAGTGACCGGCTGTGTCGCATCGACAACGCGCTCAGCCGCGTGACCGTCTCGGACACGACCGACGTGCCCTTCACCTGGAATGAGGACGGCTGCCTCAATGGTCAGACCCAGTTCGCGAAGATGCAGGGAGTCTGGTCACGCGTCCTGGTCCCGGCCGAGGAAGCCTCGATCTCTGTGCGCAGCTTCGATCCGGTGATCGGCCGCTACCGCACCGACAAATATCTGGTCGACGCCGATACCGCCGACCGCGCGCGCGCCCTGCGCGAGAAGATCAAGTGGACCGGCTGCACGATCGACCCGGACAAGCTGGCCCAGCTCGCCAGCATGCAGGCCGAGATCCAGGCGCTCCTGCCCGCCCAGCCCAACGAGCGGCTGGTCTATCATTGCGAGATAGGCAAGGGCGCCCCGGCTGCGCCTGCGCCTCAGCCCTGATCGCACCCGCGAACGGTCTCCTGGGAGTGGACTGTCGGGATACGACGACTTTACGGACGTTGAGAGTTACGACAGGACCGCGCTTGACTATCACTCCTGCATCGAGACAGTTCTGTTTGAGGACGGGAGGATTGTCGCGACCGAGGGAGTAAGAACCTGGATTTCGCGCGGCCGAGTAAGGCTATCGCCGATCGATCCGAAATCCGCCCTCCTCGATCGCCACCTCGTACTCGATACCCATTCCCAGCCTCGGAACCTCGCTCGTCCAATACGCACTCGGATTGTGCAGAACTGCGATCTGCTCAGCGGACATTTCGATCGCGGCCGCGTTGAGCGATGTGAATGCGACCCCGTGAATATGTGCGAAGGCGTCATCGAGGAATGCTGATCGCTTCACCGGTTGCTTTCCCTCAGCTTTTTGAATCTCTGCGCTGAACTCTCGCCGAAAGGTCGTCTGAATGCTGCTAGCCTTGTCGATCGGGACATCGGCTACCAACGGGCCGACAGGCAAAAATGCGCGAATGAAATCGGGTATCTGAACGCCACTATCCAGCAACACGGGAGTGTTCTGGCTGATCTGCAAACCTGAAATCGCGATGACCACGTAGTCGTTCTCGCGGACAAGCCCTTTTTCGATACGTTCGGCAGCGATCTCCGCTTTCTTGCAAAAACCGCTGGTCAGTCGCAAAAGCGCGGAGTCAATGGATTTGTCATCGACGTGTCCTCCGGAGATGCCGTCCTTTTCCCAAACCTCATAATTGTCAGCGGGCTGCTCGCTGGGCGTCGTCACCTCGACCAGCAACCGACCGTTACCTAACTCATATGCGAAGTCGAAACCGGGCACGCGGGCAACTGGCCTCCAACCGACTTTCGCGAACGCGTGCGCAAAGAAAAGCTCTGAAATGCGCTGAGGCAATTCGCGGCGGAACCGATCCGGGAAGTCTTTATCAAGCTGCTCCGCGACTTCATTAAAGGTGGCTTGGCACCATTGCCTCAATTCAGGAAAGTTCTCGGAAGCGCGGATGGTGGCGTACCACGGATGGTCGCATTCTGCTGGTTCGGGGTCGAAAATCATCGATCTTTCTTAGCACGAAATGGCTTAATTGGGCGACTCCTCACGGACAAGCATCCTACTGGCGACGTCCGCTTACCACCCCATCACCGCCATCAGCTTCATCAATTCACCACCTAAGCCGCTTCGCTCAGATTGACTCGCAGCGCGGAAAATTCCCGATGCAGATCGGCGATCTGGCCGGCAATGGCGTCGGCCGTCTTGAGCAGCTGGCTTGCCGCATCGACCAGCGCTTCGGAGCCGGCGCGCGCATCCTGTGCCGCCAATGTGATTTCTCGGATGTCGGCGTGCGTATCGGCGATGGATGCAGCCATGCGATGGCTGGCGTCCTCCTGCGAACCGGCCAGCGCCTCGACCGAATCGGCCTGTTGCCCTACGCCGCCGGCCAGTTCCTCGACCAGCGAAGCGCTGGCGAGGAAGTCGGCCGCGGTCTGGTTGACCAGCGAGAGCTGCCGGGCGATCTCGCCGGCCGCCTGGCTCGAATCGACGGCCAGCGTCTTGATCTCGCGCGCGACGACCGTGAAGCCGCGCCCCGCCTCGCCGGAGCGATGCGCCTCGATATTGGCATTGACCGAGAGGAGATTGGTCTGGGCGGCAATGCCCTTGATCAGGTCGAGCGCCCGGCTGATCCCGTTGACGAGATCCGACAGCGCCTGCGCATGCGCCCGGTTGCGGCCCGATTGCTCGATGACGCCGCTGCTGTGCGTCCGCGTGGTGGCGGCGCTGCCGCGCACGTCGGCGACCAGCTGGAGCAAGCCGAGGCTGTCCTGTTGCACGGCGTCGACGCGGGCGGCGGCCGCGGTGACGCTCTGGGCGACGGCGTCGGCCCGGTCGCGCGACTGGGCCGACGCACTGGCGAGTGTGGTCGCCATGTCGCGCATCGTCGTCGAGGCTTGGCCGAGGGCGGCGACGAGCTGGGAGAGCACGGCGTCGAAGCGGGCGAAATGCGAATCGATCAGGCGGGCGCGCGCCTGTTCAGCGCGGGCCTCCTCCAGCTCGCGCTGGTGCAGTGCCTCTTCGGCGCGGTGCTGCTCGCGCCTGGACTGTTCGGCAAGGCGCTCGCTGGCGCCTGCCTGCGCCAGGGCCAGGGCAATGGCGCCGATTTCATCTTCGCGATCCATGCCGGGAACCTCATCCGAGGCATCGTCCGCGCGCGCGCGCCGGAGATGACCGGCGATGTCGGCAAGCGGCTTCACCAGCCGTGCTTCGCCAATTCGCGCGATGAGCACCCCACCGGCGATCGCGCCGAGCGTGAAGGCGATAAGCAGCAGTTCGGCCGCGAAGTTGACCCAGCGCAGGATCGTACGATCCTGGCCGGCGGTGCCGCGCAGATCCGCCGTGGTCTGAGCGATCCGGCTGAGCAGGGGATCAACGCCGCTGTAGAACTGGCCGGACATGAAGAAGTCGAGCCGGTCACGGTCACCCTTTTCAAGCAGGGTCTGGAGGCGCGCAACCGCTTGCTCGGCATCCGGGCGTTCCGTCGCGAACTGAGCGGCGATCTCGGGGGCGTTGATCTCGAGGTCGCGCCAGTCGCGCGCGAGCCGCGCCTGGAGGTCGCGCACGGCCGTGGCGCCGCCGGCCGCACCGAGCGTGCCGATGCGCACCTTGTCGGCGATCGCCCAGCTCGTCTGATAGGCTGACGCGACGACCTGCAATTGGCTCATCGGCGCGATGCGCTGCTCGACGAGCCGCGCCGTGATCAGGCGATTGACGGTCAGCGCGCCGAGTTGCGCGACGATGAGCAGGAACAACAGCGCCCCCGCTGCCAGCAACAGCCGGCGAAGCTGGCCGGACAGGGAGGCGCCGCGTCCGGCGGCGCGCTTGAACATGGCCGTCTTCCAGCGGCGTAGCGATCGCATTGGTCCTGATCTCTTGTTTTTCGACCTGGCTCGGGGCGTCCCGTCCGTCGCGGGACTTAGTGAATGAGCCATTGACGAAAAGTTACAGTTCCCGAACAAAAACAAGCAAAATCAATGTCATAAATCTGTCATATCCGGCGGCCTACGACAATTTTTGCGATCTGGAATCACAGTGGCGCCTGGCTTTGCCCTGGAGCTGCTATCTCTTGAGTGACCAAACGGCCTTGCTTTTCAATGCGGTGGTCTCTGGCGGTCCCTGTTGACTTGCATCATCGGGCGACCCCTGCTAACCGCGCCGCGTGTCAAGGGAGGCGGTCACGCTGCCTCCCCTGTTGTGGCGCATCCAAATTTTACGTGAGGCACAGCGCGCGTGGAGAATTCCAGCGGTATTCAGGCTAGTTTGGCGGGGCGTTACGCGCTCGCGCTGTTTGAGCTGGCCCGGGATGGCAAATCCCTCGATTCGGTGGCGCAAAGCCTGGCGACCTTGAAGGATGCGCTGGCGCAGTCGGCTGACCTCAAGGCGCTGACGACGAGCCCGCTGATTGCGCGCGCGGATGCCGCCAAGGCGGTCGCCGCCGTCGCGGATGCTCTGAAGCTCGATTCGCTGACGACGCGGACGCTGGGCGTGCTCGCTCAGAATCGCCGCCTGTTCCAGCTGCCGAATGTCATCCGCGCCTTCAACACCCTGCTTTCCGCCCACAAGGGTGAGACGCGCGCGGAAGTCACCTCGGCCTTCGCGCTCACCAAGACGCAGCAGAGTGCGCTCGCCAAGCAGCTGAAGGCCCGCACCGGCCGCGACATGGCCCTCGATCTCACCGTCGATCCCGCCGTCATGGGTGGCCTCATCGTCAAGATGGGCAGCCAGATGATCGACAGCTCACTTCGCACCCGATTGAACAGACTCGCCCAGGCGATGCGCGGCTGAACGCCCGCAAACTGGCTCCGACGAAAGGCAGACCATGGATATCAACGCCGCAGAAATCTCGAAGGTCATCAAGGACCAGATCGCCAATTTCGGCACCGAGGCGGTTGTCAGCGAAGTTGGCACCGTTCTTAACGTCGGCGACGGCATCGCCCGCATCCACGGCCTCGACAATGTCCAGGCCGGCGAGATGGTCGAGTTCGCCAACGGCGTGCAGGGCATGGCGCTGAACCTTGAGGCCGACAATGTCGGCGTCGTGATCTTCGGCTCGGATGCCGAGATCAAGGAAGGTGACGTCGTCAAGCGCACCGGCACGATCGTGGATGTCCCCGTCGGCAAGGGCCTGCTGGGCCGCGTGGTCGATGGCCTCGGCAATCCGATCGACGGCAAGGGCCCGATCGTCACCGATCAACGCTCGCGCGTCGAAGTGAAGGCGCCGGGCATCATCCCGCGCAAGTCCGTGCATGAGCCGGTGCAGACCGGCCTCAAGGCGATCGACGCGCTCGTCCCCATCGGCCGCGGCCAGCGCGAGCTGATCATCGGCGACCGCCAGACCGGCAAGACCGCCGTCGCGATCGACACCTTCATCAACCAGAAGGGCGTCAACGCGGGCGACGACGAGAGCAAGAAGCTCTATTGCATCTATGTCGCCGTCGGCCAGAAGCGCTCGACCGTGGCGCAGATCGTCCGCCAGCTCGAAGAGAATGGTGCGATGGAATATTCGATCGTCGTCGCTGCGACCGCGTCCGAGCCCGCCCCGCTGCAATATCTGGCGCCCTACACCGGCGTCGCCATGGGCGAATATTTCCGCGACAACGGCATGCATGCCGTGATCGTCTATGACGACCTCTCCAAGCAGGCCGTCGCCTATCGCCAGATGTCGCTGCTGCTGCGCCGCCCGCCGGGCCGCGAGGCCTATCCGGGCGACGTCTTCTACCTGCACAGCCGCCTCCTCGAGCGCGCGGCCAAGATGAACGACGCCAACGGCAACGGCTCGCTGACCGCGCTGCCGATCATCGAGACCCAGGCCGGCGACGTCTCCGCCTACATCCCGACCAACGTGATCTCGATCACCGACGGTCAGATCTTCCTTGAAACCAACCTCTTCTATCAGGGCATCCGCCCGGCGATTAACGTCGGCCTCTCGGTGTCGCGCGTCGGCTCGGCCGCGCAGACCAAGGCGATGAAGAAGGTGGCCGGCTCGATCAAGCTGGAGCTGGCGCAGTATCGTGAGATGGCCGCCTTCGCCCAGTTCGGATCGGACCTCGACGCTTCGACGCAGAAGCTGCTGAACCGCGGCGCGCGTCTCACCGAGCTGCTCAAGCAGGGCCAGTTCTCGCCGCTGCCGTTCGAGGAGCAGACCATCTCGATCTTCGCCGGCACCAATGGCTATCTGGACGGCATCGCGACCCGTGACGTCACGCGCTACGAGGCGGCGATGCTCGCCAATATGCGTGCGCATCATGCCGACATCCTGACCGCGATCCGCGACAGCCGCGACCTGACCGACGATGTCCGCGCCAAGGTCAAGGATGCGCTCGACGCGTTCGGCAAGACCTTCGCCTGACATGGCCGTCACCCCAGCGAAAGCGGGGGTGACGCGCGGCCGCCGGAGGAGATCCCAGCTTTCGCTGGGATGACGATTTGAGAGAGTGAAACGCTAAGTTCGATGCTGACCGCCCAAGCCCTCCTTGCCTGGACCCTGATGTCTATCGGCCTGGTGCTGCTGCCGGGACCGGACACCATGCTGGTGGCCGGCCATGCCGCGCGGCGCGGCTTCAGGGCGGGCATGGCGGCGATCGGCGGCATCCAGCTCGGCGGCCTCTTCTACATGGCGCTGTGCGGCTTCGGCTTCCTGTCGGTGCTAAACGCGGTGCCGGGCATGTTCATGACGGTCAAGATCGCCGGCGCGCTCTATCTCGCCTGGCTCGGCATCGGCATGCTGCGCGGTGCGATCAAGCCGGCGTCGGGCGACACGCAGTCGAAGGTCCGTCTCGGCGGATCGCCCTTCTCGCAGGGCTTCATCAGCACGGTGCTTAATCCTAAGGTGGCGGTGTTCTTCCTCGCCGCCCTGCCGCAGTTCGTCGGCACGGGGCCGAACGCGCCGTGGCATGGCATGCTGCTGATCGCGATCGTCTATGGCATCGGCTTCTGCTGGTGCGTGCTGCTCGCGGCGCTCGCCACCCATGCCGGCCGCAAGGTCGGTCAGAGCAGCGTCATGCGCTGGTTCGAGGGCGCGCTCGGCGCTGCATTTCTTGGTTTGGCGGGCCGTCTGGCCCTGGCTCGGAACGCTTAAGACATGGCAAGTTTGAAGGAACTCAAGGGCCGCATCGCCTCGGTGAAGTCGACCCAGAAGATCACCAAGGCCAAGCAGATGGTCGCCGCCGCGAAACTGCGCAAGGCGCAGGCGGCCGCCGAGGCCGCACGGCCCTATGGCCAGCGCCTCGAGAAGGTCGTCGCCAGCCTCGCCGGCAAGGTGACGGGCGACAATGCGCCGCGCCTGCTCGCCGGCACCGGCAAGGACGACGTGCACATGCTCGTCGTCGCCAATGGTGACAAGGGCCTCTCCGGCGCGTTCAACGCGAACATCGTCAAGGCGGCGATCGTTAAGGCGCGCATGCTGATCGCGCAGGGCAAGACCGTGAAATTCTACCTCATCGGCCGCAAGGGCCGCGCGGTGATCGCGCGCACCTTCCCCGGCCTGATCGTCGGCGAGTATGACACGACAGCCGTGCGCACGCCGGGCTTCGACGAGGCAAGCGCCATCGCGCACGACATCTCGGCGCGCTTCTTTGCCGGCGAGTTCGACGTGGCGCATCTCTTCTACTCGGCGTTCAAGTCGGCCCTCGCGCAGATTCCGACCGAGCAGCAGATCATCCCGGTTGCCGTCCCCGCCGATGCCCCGGCCTCGTCGGGCGCGGCGGTCGAATATGAGCCGGACGAGGAATCCATTCTCGCTGATCTCCTGCCGCGCAACATCACGATTCAGCTCTTCAAGGCGCTGCTGGAGAATATGGCCTCCGAGCAGGGCGCCTCGATGACCGCGATGGACAATGCGACGCGCAACGCCGGCGAGCTGATCAACAAGCTCACCATCGAATATAATCGCAGCCGTCAGGCCGCGATCACCACCGAGCTGGTGGAAATCATCTCGGGCGCCGAAGCGCTCTAAGCACGAATAGCAGGCAAGGAACGAAGTCATGGCAGCTACCAACAATGTCGGCAAGATCAGCCAGATCATCGGCGCCGTCGTCGACGTGATCTTCGAGGGCGAGCTCCCGGCGATCCTCTCCGCGCTGGAGACCAGCAACAACGGCCAGAAGCTGGTCCTGGAAGTCGCCCAGCATCTCGGCGAGAACACCGTGCGCACGATCGCCATGGACGCCACCGAGGGCTTGACCCGCGGTCAGGACGTGACCGACACGGGCGCCCAGATTTCCGTGCCGGTCGGCCCGCAGACGCTCGGCCGCATCCTCAACGTCATCGGCGAGCCGATCGACGAGCGCGGCCCGGTCAACACCGACCTGCGCTCGCCGATCCATGCCAAGGCACCCGAGTTCACCGACCAGTCGACCGAGAGCTCCATCCTCGTCACCGGCATCAAGGTGATCGACCTGATCGCGCCTTATGCCAAGGGCGGCAAGATCGGCCTGTTCGGCGGCGCCGGCGTGGGCAAGACCGTGCTCATCCAGGAGCTGATCAACAACATCGCCAAGGGCCATGGCGGCACCAGCGTGTTCGCCGGCGTCGGCGAGCGCACCCGCGAGGGCAACGACCTCTATCACGAGTTTCTCGACGCGGGCGTCATCGCCAAGGACGCCGACGGCAACCCGACGCCGGAAGGCTCCAAGGTCGCGCTCGTGTTCGGCCAGATGAACGAGCCCCCGGGCGCCCGTGCCCGCGTCGCGCTCTCGGGCCTGACGATCGCCGAATATTTCCGCGATGTCGAAGGCCAGGATGTGCTGTTCTTCGTCGACAATATCTTCCGCTTCACCCAGGCGGGCTCGGAAGTGTCGGCGCTGCTCGGCCGCATCCCTTCGGCCGTGGGCTATCAGCCGACGCTCGCGACCGACATGGGCGCGCTGCAGGAGCGCATCACCTCGACCACCAAGGGCTCGATCACCTCGGTGCAGGCCATTTACGTGCCGGCCGACGACTTGACCGACCCGGCACCGGCCACGTCCTTCGCGCACCTCGACGCGACGACGACGCTGAACCGCGCCATCTCGGAGCTCGGCATCTATCCCGCCGTGGACCCGCTCGACTCGACCTCGCGCGTGCTGACGCCCGCGATCGTCGGCCAGGAGCATTATGACGTCGCCCGCCGCGTCCAGGAGACGCTGCAGAAGTACAAGTCGCTACAGGACATCATCGCGATCTTGGGCATGGACGAGCTGTCCGAAGAGGATAAGCTGACCGTCGCGCGCGCGCGCAAGATCCAGCGCTTCCTGTCGCAGCCGTTCCACGTCGCCGAGGTCTTCACCGGCATTCCGGGCAAGTTCGTCGCCGTCGAGGACACGGTGAAGAGCTTCAAGGCGGTCGTCGACGGCGAGTATGACCATCTGCCCGAGGCGGCCTTCTACATGGTCGGCGGCATCGACGAGGCCGTCGAGAAGGGCAAGAAGCTGGCGGCGGAAGCGGCCTGATCAAAGCATAAGCCCCTCTCATGGAGCTGCGCTCGCTCGCAGCTCGGGGGAGGGGTTGAGGTGGGGTCGGCGCAAACCTCGGCTTCGCCTCGTACCCACCCCCGGCCCCTCCCTTGAAAGGGAGGGGGGAGATTTGGAACATGGCACTGCACTTCGAACTCGTGACGCCCGAACGCCTCGTCCTGTCGGAAGAGGTCCATATGGTCGTGGTGCCCGGCACCGAGGGCGAGTTCGGCGTGCTCGAAGGCCATGCGCCTTTCATGTCGACCGTGAAGGACGGCGCGCTCAAGGTCTATGCGCGCGACGGCGCCGAGCCGCGTATCATCCAGGTCGAGGGCGGTTTCGCCGAGGTCAGCGAGACGGGCCTGACAGTGCTGGCCGAGAAGGCGGCCTGACCTGCCCCACGCTGCGGTCAACGCAGCGTGCAGGCTAAGTTTTCGTTTACCATGAAGCGTTATTGAGGAGCGATCCGACCGTGGGGTCGGCTCTGTTCGGCGTCATCTGGACGAGGCTTCATGCTGCATTACCGAGTCACTCGTCCCGCCTGGATGGTGGTGTCGACGTCTGCCCACCCGCTTGACGGACCTGCGGCTCGCCCCCCTCAATCTCGATTGCGCTGGTGGCTTGCGGCGATGCTGTTGCTGGTCGTCGCGACCGCTTTGCGCGCACCCTTTTTCTTCAATCCTGACTATCATGTCGACGAGGAGTTCTACGCGCTGGTTGCCGATCGGATGTGGCACGGCGCACTGCCTTATGTCGATATCTGGGATCGCAAGCCGATTGGCCTATTCCTCATCTATGCCGCCACGCGTCCTTTCAGCGGCGCGACGTTGATCGGTGCGCAGATTGCGGGACTGCTCTCGGCATGGGCGACTGCGATGTTGATCTGGATCATGGCTCGGCGCCACATCGCCCCTGCGTTGGCACTGCTGCCCGCGACGCTCTATCTCTTCTGGCTGGGCGTGTTCGGTGGCTTCAATGCACAATCGCCGGTCTTTTATAACTTGCCGATGACGCTTGCGGCGCTTTTGTGTCTGCGTGCGGGCGACGCATCTGATCCGCGCAAGGTCGATCGTCTCGGATATGCCGCGATGCTGCTGGTCGGGCTTGCAATTCAGATCAAATATACAGCCGTGGCCGAGGGATTGTTTTTCGGGCTCTGGCTGATCTGGCAGCGCTTCAGTCGCGACCGTTCGGTGCGAGACCTTGCAGTGTCGGCGATCCTCTGGGCTTTCCTCGCGCTGATGCCAACGCTGCTGGCGAGCCTTGCCTATGCCAGTCTCGGCCATTGGCAGGCCTTTGCCGAAGCCAATTTCACCTCCATCTTCTTACGCGGCCGGCTTGAGCCAAACTTCCTCACCCAACTCGAGGCTTTTATTGCGCTCGCCGGGCTGCCGCTGTTTGCCGTTGCCTTGGCCGCGCTCGTTGGTCACGTCGGCGTTCAGAGGCCGCGTCACCGCGATCGCTGGTTCGTGTTCGGTTGGGTGGTATCGGCGCTGTTGGGCTTTATGGCGATCGGAAACTTCTACGACCATTACGCCCTGCCGCTGCTGCCCGTGCTGCTGTTTGCATCGGCACGCCTGTTTGGCGCACCGGCGCCGGGTGCCGTGTTGTTCCTCATCCTGGCGGGCTGGGCCTCTTTATGGTGGCCACCAAAGCCGACCTCTTCCAATGATCGCTCCCGAGCGTCGATCAGCCATTTGACCGAAGAAGCAAAGCCTTATTTGCGTTACGGCCCGCTATTCGTTTGGGATGGCCCATCCATCCTATATGTTACGACGAATGCGACGCCGCCAACCCGGTTTGCCTATCCCGACCATTTGAGCAACATCGTTGAGAAGGATGCCCTCGGCGTTGATCCGCGCGCGGAAATGGCCCGTATCTTGGCCCAGCGACCTGCTGTCATCATTTCCGCGAGCCGTAAAATCATTCCGCGCTACAATCCCGTGACCAGCGCTATGATCCGGAGGGCGCTCGCGCGCGATTATGTGGCGATCGACCGTCGGACAGAGGGCTGGGGTTATCGTGACTATATTCTGAACATTCGCCGCGACCTTGTGCGTGACCCTCCGGCTCGGTTCTAACGGTCATCTTAACCCTTTTAGCACTTTGTAGAGCTTTGCCGGCTAGGCTTGTTGGAAGCCCTCCAAGATTCCGAGAGTAGCAAGGTACGATGAGTGCATTTGGTCGCAAGAATGGAATGGGAGGGAAATCCTCTTTCGGCGTTGCGCGGCCGATGCAAACGCCCGGCGCGTCGCCGCAGATCATGCCGACGGGCCCGTTACCGTCGCCGATGGGCGGTATTCAATTCCCGCCGATTCCTTCCGAGCCGGCCATGCCCGCCGCAGGCCCGGGCCTGGATCGCAATGCGGATGCCATGGCGCGCCTCACTGACCGGATGAACACCGATCACAGCGAAGCCGGCGAGAAGTCGCAGGGCTTCGAGGCATCGGTCCACAAGATCAAGGAGCAGGTGTTGCCGCGCCTGCTCGAGCGTGTCGACCCGGAAGCGGCGGCGACGCTCACCAAGGACGAGCTGGCCGAGGAATTCCGGCCGATCATCATGGAAGTGCTCGCCGAGCTCAAGCTGACCCTCAACCGCCGCGAGCAGTTCGCGCTGGAAAAGGTGCTGGTCGACGAGCTGCTCGGCTTCGGTCCGCTGGAAGAGCTGCTCGCCGATCCGGACATCAGCGACATCATGGTCAATGGCCCCGAGCAGACCTATGTCGAGAAGAAGGGCAAGCTCCAGCTCGCCCAGATCCATTTCCGCGACGAGGAGCATCTGTTCCAGATCGCCCAGCGCATCGTGAACCAGGTCGGCCGCCGCGTCGACCAGACCACGCCGCTGGCCGACGCCCGCCTGCCCGACGGCTCGCGCGTCAACGTCATCGTGCCGCCACTCTCACTCCGCGGCACCGCCATCTCGATCCGTAAATTCTCGGCCAAGCCGATCACGCTGGACATGCTCGCCCAGTGGGGGGCGCTGAGCAGCAAGATGTGCACGGCGCTCAAGATTGCCGGCGCCTGCCGCTTCAACATCGTCATCTCGGGCGGCACCGGCTCGGGCAAGACGACCATGCTCAATGCGTTGTCCAAGATGATCGACCCGGGCGAGCGTGTGCTGACCATCGAGGACGCGGCGGAGCTCCGTCTGCAGCAGCCGCACTGGCTGCCGCTCGAGACGCGCCCGGCGAACCTGGAGGGCAACGGCGCCATCACGATCGGCGATCTCGTCAAGAACGCCCTGCGTATGCGGCCGGACCGCATCATCCTGGGCGAAATTCGTGGCCAGGAATGTTTCGACCTGCTGGCCGCGATGAACACGGGCCATGACGGCTCGATGTGTACGCTCCATGCCAACTCGCCGCGCGAGTGCCTGGGGCGCATGGAAAATATGATCCTGATGGGCGACATCAAGATCCCGAAGGAGGCCATCTCCAAACAGATCGCCGACTCGGTGGACCTGATCGTCCAGATCAAACGCCTGCGCGACGGCTCGCGCCGCGTCACCAACATCACCGAAGTGATCGGCATGGAAGGCGACGTCATCGTCACCCAGGAGCTGTTCAAGTTCGAGTATCTCGATGAGGACGCGGACGGCAAGATCGTCGGGGAATATCGCTCGATGGGCCTGCGCCCCTATTCGCTCGACAAGGCGCGCGGCTTCGGCTTCGATCAGGCCCTGCTCGACGCCTGCCTCTGACGGCACGGGACGGAGTCCGTCTCCGATCCAATGACTTGCTCTCGTCACGGCGTTGCGACATGCTTTGCCTGTGCAACGCCACGCCAGGAGAGAGCCGCCATGCCCGCCACGTTCCCCGCGCGTCCCCTGATCCTTGCCGCCGCTCTTATGAGCGCCGTCGCTCCGATCCCCGCCGCCATGGCCCAGACGTCCAGAGCCGCTGCCGAGATTGCCGCGGCCGTCGCCGCGCCGACGCGCACGGCCGCCAATGTGGCGCGCGATCGGTACCGTCATCCCGCCGAAACGCTGGCCTTCTTCGAGATTAAACCGACCGACACGGTGGTGGAGATCTGGCCGGGCGGCGGCTGGTACACCGAGATCCTGGCGCCCTATCTCAAAGGCAGGGGCACGCTCTGGGCGGTCGACTTCTGGCCGGACAGCCTGAAAGGGGTTCGAGCGCTGCAAGCCAAGGATCCCGCCCTGTACGGCGCAATCAGGCTCGCGGCCTTCCCGGCGAGCGGCGATCAGCCGGTAGTGCCCTCGGGCAGTGCGGACGCGGTCGTGACGTTCCGCAACGTCCATAACTGGCAGATGGGCTACAAGCGCGACGGCAAGGATTATGGCTTGGAGGCCTTCCGGCAGATGTATGCGATGCTCAAGCCCGGCGGCGTGCTCGGCATCGAGGATCATCGCCTGCCCGAAGGGGACGACGTCGCGCGCGAGAAGAGCAGCGGCTATGTGAAGGTCTCGACGGTGCGCCGGCTGGCCGAACAGGCCGGCTTCGTCTTCGAGGGCGCCTCGGAGATCAATGCCAACCCCAAGGACACGACCCAATGGGAGAAGGGCGTCTGGACGCTGCCGCCGCGCTTCGCCAATGGCGAGGTGGACAAGGAAAAATATGCGGCGATCGGCGAGAGCGACCGCATGACACTGCGTTTCCGCAAGCCGAAATAGACGATTGTCGGCGCGCTGAAAATGAATCGGGCGGCGCCGGCCTGGAAGCTGACGCCGCCCGATCTAATTCCTCGGTTCGCCGAAGATCAGGCGAACGCGATCTTGCGTGCGCGGCCGCGCATCACGCCGCCGAGCAGGGCCAGGCCGCCGATCATCTGCAGCCAGGTCGCCGGCTCGGGCACGGCGGCGTTGTAGATGTCCGCCGTCGAGATTGCGTAGTTCGGATTGGCGAGCGCATCGATATTGACGTCCCAGCCGATCGCGTCGAGCAGCGCGAGATCCTCGCCCGTGACGCTGTCGACCAGGGCGCTGCAGATATAGGGGTTCATGATGCCGACGAAGTTCGTGCAGCCGCCGGGAGCCTTCCAGTGCGAAGCCTGCCAACCGTCACCATAATTCGAGCCCGTCGAGAAATAGCTGTCGCCGTTGAACGCCGTCGCGCCGCCGTCGATCGAGAAGTAGGACGGGACGTTGAAGCGCCAGTTCAGCTCGTCGGCATTGGTGTAGCGGAACAAGTCGAGCGAATAGCCCCACCAATAGTCGTCCACCGGGAAGCCGCCGCCCACCGAATAATCGAAATCGTCGGCGCCACTCAGAAAGCCGAGCGCATGGCCCATTTCGTGGATGGCCACGCCGATGAAGTCATAGTGGCCGGCAGCGATGCCGTTGCTGGGATTGAAGTCGAACGCGAAGGTGCTCGAGAACTGAATCGTCGCGTCGGTCGCAGCAGCCTGACCGGTGAGCGCCTGCCAGACCGAACTGGCGACGGCGATCGTGTCGCTGATCGGCTTGCCGTCGGGCGCGACGCGGCCGCCGGTCGCATTGACGCCGGTGTGCGCGGCGGTGTTGCGATATTCCGGCACGATCACATCGAGGCTGCCCGTCGGACTCAGCGGCTGGAGGTTCGCGACCGCAACGGCGTCGAGTGCGCTGCTCGAGGCGGCAGCGAGGGCGTCATAATAAGCCTGGACCGGAACATAGGTGTAGAGCGACGTGCTGGTGCCGCCCAGAATGTTCGGGCCGAGATCCTCGAAGCCGACGTCGAAATGCAGCGTCACATTGTTCTTGAGCGCCTTCTCCCAATAGCTCGCGGCGATCTTGAAGCCGAGTTCGGCGGGCGAACCCGTAACCCCGCCAATGTCATTCAGAATGATCGTCGCCGCCGATGCCGGGGCCGACAGGCCAAAGCTCGCCAAAGCCGCGCTGCCAAGCAGCGCGGTCAACATATGCTTTTTCATAATGGTCTCCCACATTAAGTCCCCGCCACCCCCAAGACTCGTGGGGGAGCATGGTTAACGCCATAGTGCGGTGCAATATTGTTGCGCGTCAAGTGATTGTATTCATTTCTGGTTAACCACTGACGGCGTTGACGGCACTAATTGTTCTGAAATGGTGCAAATCATCGGCATCCCCCGCGATTTCGCGCAGCCGGATCCCGATTCCGATGGACTGGCTCAGCGGCGAAGACGCAGCCGGACGAGCGCGCCGAAGCCGATGCCGCTCCAGATGATGTTGAGCACCATCGAGGGAATGGCGCCATGCCACCAGGTGTTGAGCACGAAGAAGGCGGCACCGACCGCGTTCATCCACTGGAAGGCAGGCGAGATGCCGGAGAGCCGGCTGATCGACACGAGGATATAGGCGCCGAGCACGAGCACGGCACCGGCCCAGCCAACGATCTCGATGAGGAGGGAAGTTGCCGTCACGTGACGGTCTCCCACGGGACGAGGACGACCTGCCCGGGCCCATGACGGCCTGTCCCGGTGCAGGTCATCGTCCCGGCCTTCCGGTCGTCAGGCCGCCAGCTTCCTCAGCACATATTGCAGGATGCCGCCGTTCAGGAAGTAATCCAGCTCGTTGACGGTATCGATGCGGCAGAGCGCATCGAAGGTGAAGCTGGTGCCGTCGGCGCGGGTGACCTGCACCCCGACGATCTGGCGCGGCTTGATGCTGGCGACGCCGTGGATGGTGAAGGTCTCGTCGCCGGTCAGGCCCAGCGTCTCACGGCTGGTGCCGTCGAGGAACTGCAGCGGCAGCACGCCCATGCCGACCAGGTTCGAGCGATGGATGCGCTCGAAGCTCTCGACGATGACGGCGCGCACGCCGAGCAGGCGCGTGCCCTTGGCGGCCCAGTCGCGCGATGAGCCGGTGCCATATTCCTTGCCTGCGATGACGACGAGCGGCGTGCCATCTGCCTGATGCTTCATCGCCGCGTCGTAGATCGGCATCACCTCGCCATTGTAGCGGGTCATGCCGCCCTCGACGCCGTCCAGCATCTGGTTCTTGATGCGGATGTTGGCGAAGGTGCCGCGCATCATCACTTCATGATGACCGCGCCGCGCGCCGTAGCTGTTGAAGTCGGCCTGGGCTACTTGGCGCTCCTGCAGCCAGGTGCCGGCGGGCGAGGTTGCCTTGATCGAGCCGGCGGGCGAGATGTGATCGGTGGTGATCGAATCGCCGAAGATGGCGAGCGGCTTGGCGTCGACGATGTCGGCGACCGGGGCGGGTGTCATGCCCATGCCCTCGAAATAGGGCGGATTGGCGACATAGGTGCTGCCGGCGCGCCACGCATAGGTGGCCGACCCGGCGACGTCGATCGCCTGCCAGCGGGCGTCGCCGAGGAACACGGCGGCATAACGGCTCTGGAACATGTCGCGGGTGAGCGCGCCGTCCATGACCGAGCGCACTTCGTCATTGGTCGGCCAGATGTCCTTGAGATAGACGTTCGCGCCGTCGCTGCCTTGGCCGATCGGCGTTTCGATGAAGTCAGACGTCACCGAGCCCTTGAGCGCATAGGCCACCACCAGCGGCGGCGAGGCGAGGAAATTGGCGCGCACGTCCGCCGAGACGCGACCCTCGAAGTTGCGGTTGCCGGAGAGAACCGAGGCTGCGACGATGTCGTTGCCGTTGATCGCCTTGCTGATCGGCTCGGCGAGTGGGCCGGAGTTGCCGATGCAGGTCGTGCAGCCATAGCCGACGAGATTGAAGCCGACCTGGTTTAGATAGGTCTGCAGGCCCGCCTTCTCTAGATAGTCGGTGACGACCTGCGAGCCGGGGGCGAGGCTGGTCTTGACCCAGGGCTTGGGCTTGAGGCCTTTCTCGGCCGCCTTCTTGGCGACGAGGCCGGCGGCGATCAGCACGCTCGGGTTCGAGGTGTTGGTGCAGCTGGTGATCGCGGCGATGACGACGTCGCCGTCGCCAATGTCATGCTCCCTGCCCTCGACCGCGACGCGGACGGCGGCGTCCTTCTTGTAGGTCTTGATGAGGTCGGCGTTGAACACGTCGTCGACATCACCGAGCAGCACCTTGTCCTGCGGGCGCTTGGGGCCGGCGAGACTGGGCTGGACGCCGCCCATGTCGAGCGAGAGCGTGTCGGTGAAGACTGGATCGGCGGCGTCGACATCGAGCCAGAAGCCCTGCGCCTTGGCATAGGCCTCGACCAAAGCGATATTCTCGTCGCTGCGGCCGGTGAGGCGCATATAGTCGAGCGTCTTGCCGTCGATCGGGAAGAAGCCGCAGGTCGCGCCATATTCCGGCGCCATGTTGGCGATGGTCGCCCGGTCGGCGAGACTCAAGGCGCTGACGCCGGGGCCGTAGAACTCGACGAAGCGGCCGACCACGCCCTTGGCGCGCAGCATCTGGGTGACGGTAAGGACGAGATCAGTGGCGGTGATGCCCTCGGCCAGGCTGCCGGTGAGCTTGAAGCCGACGACTTCGGGGATGAGCATGGAGACCGGTTGGCCCAGCATCGCCGCTTCCGCCTCAATGCCGCCGACGCCCCAGCCGAGCACGCCGAGGCCGTTGATCATCGTCGTGTGGCTGTCCGTGCCGACGCAGGTGTCGGGATAGGCGATGGTGGAGCCGTCCGGCGCCTGGCTGGTCCAAACCGCCTGGGCGATATGCTCGAGATTGACCTGGTGGCAGATGCCGGTGCCGGGAGGCACGACCTTGAAATTGTCGAGCGACTTGCTGCCCCATTTGAGGAAATCGTATCGCTCGGCGTTGCGCTGATATTCCAGCGCGACATTGTCCTCGAAGGCCTTGGGCGTGCCGAACTCGTCGACCATCACCGAGTGATCGATGACGAGATGGACGGGGACCTGCGGATTGATCTTGGCCGCATCGGCGCCGAGCGCGTTCATCGCGTCGCGCATGGCAGCAAGATCAACGACGCAGGGCACGCCGGTGAAATCCTGCATCAGCACGCGGGCGGGGCGATACTGGATCTCGTTGTCCGAGGCGACCGGGTTCTTCTGCCAGTCGATAATGGCCTTCACGTCGTCGGTGGTGACCGTGACGCCATCCTCGAAGCGCAGCATATTCTCGAGGAGCACCTTCATCGAGAAAGGCAGGCGCGAGACATCGCCATATTTCGCGGCGGCCTTTGCCAGCGAATAATAGCCGTAGCGCTTGCCGCCGACGTCCAGTGTGTCGCGGGTGCCAAGCGTGTCCTGTCCGATCGCGGTCATCAGCGGGATCTCCTCATTGTCTGTATCTGCGCTCGGCGGTGGGAAGGCGAGCGGTCGCGCGGCGGGTCATTCGGCCACGCCGCGGTTGCATGCGCCATAACGCGTCAACAAAGCGTGTCAACGCTTGGGCGGGCTGCCCGAGCCGGTGGGGCGGCGCCGCGATGTCGAACCAGTTCCATCCGAAATGGCGACATGACCGGTCCGCTGGCAGCGAATCCTTCCACTTCCGCCAGAATGGAACAAAAAGGGTTCAAAACGGTCTCCGAATCGCGCATAAGGGGAACAAAGACGGTACGACGGGGTAGGTTCATGGCTGTGCTCAAGGACAGGGACGAAACGGACTTTCGATCGCATGCTGGCATGCTTGCGGATGCGCTCGCGCGGATCACGCCGGATGATCGGCCGACGGTCCTCATCGCGGGCATGGAGGAGCGGGCCGTAGCCATGGCCAGTTGGGCCGAGCGCGGCGGGCTGCGCTGTGTCGGGCGAGTCGGGCTGGACGGCATCGCCGATCGGCTGATGCGCATATGCGCGCTCGATCTCATCCTGCTGGACTTGCGCGGGCGCGATGCCGCGACCGGTCTCGACCGGGCGAGCGCCCGTGCGCTCACGGCGCGTCACGGCCTCACCGGCACCCGTCTCGCCGTGATCGTCGATCTGGACAGCGTCGATTGGGCGCTCGCTCTTCTGGAGTCGCCACGGGCCGAATTTCTCTGCGACCCCGCGGACAGCGAGATCATCTCGCTGCTGGTCGTGGCGGGACTGCGCCAGGCACAGCCGGCCGGATGCGTTATGGAAGACGCCTCGCGCGACTCGGAGAGCCTGAGGCTTGAGCAGCTCAGCGAGGAAGTGCGGCGGCTGGCAACCACGATCGAGCGCATGACCGCGGGTGTCTTCGCGCCGTTCCCCGTGGGAAGCGCAGCGCGGGATCGGCGGGATATTTATCGTACGGATGGGGACGGCCAGACCGGTCCGGCGCGGATGTTCCAGCCGCGCGATCGGCATCGCGGGCCTGATACGGCGAGCGGTCCTCCCAGCCATGCCGAGATCCGGGCGATGATCCGCGCGCGGCGGCTGCGCGACCAATATTTTCCGGCCGACCTTTTCGCCGATCCGGCCTGGGACATGATCCTCGATCTCATGGCGGCCCGGCTCAGTGGGCAGCGCGTCTCGGTATCGAGCCTGTGTATCGCCGCCTCGGTGCCGCCGACAACCGCGCTGCGCTGGATCCGTCAGCTCACCGACCGCGCCGTCTTCGCGCGCATCGATGATCCGGCGGATGGCCGGCGCGTGTTCATCGAGCTCACCGACATGGCGGCGCAGGCGGTGAGTGACTGGGTTCTGGCGGTGCGGCGAGGGGGCATGATTCTCGCAGCGGCACCCCGCTAGCGCCACGACGGATCGTGCGGATCGCTTGACCGCCGGGCGATCTCGCCGATATGGCGAACAGGCCTGACCGCGCGGATCGTTCGTCGACCGTGCCAGAGGGGCGATTAGCTCAGTTGGTAGAGCGTCTCGTTTACACCGAGAATGTCGGCGGTTCGAGCCCGTCATCGCCCACCAGGAGAACATGCGGCGGCAGTTCGGTTGGGCGTTTAACCTTGCTTTTGCCTTGGCCGGTATCCGCGAGAGAACCCGCGCGGTCGCCACCGGCGCGGCGCGGGCGCAGTTTATAAGAGTTTATGCCAAGTGGGGTGTCAGCTCGCGATCGTCCCTGATAGCCCTGTTCCTTGAGGAACTGATCGATCCCGCTATGCTCCGGGACGATATCGATGGGGACCGGGAGGCTCGCAAATGAGACCGCACAGGGAACAGCATCTTGTATCGCGCATCGGCTGGCTGCGCGCAGCCGTTCTGGGTGCCAATGACGGCATCGTGTCCACAGCGAGTCTCATCCTAGGCGTGGCTGCATCCGGCGCCGATCGATCGGCCCTGCTCGTCGCAGGCGTGGCTGGCCTGGTCGCCGGCGCCATGTCGATGGCGGCCGGCGAATATGTGTCGGTGAGCTCGCAGGCGGACACCGAACAGTCCGATCTCGCGAGAGAGCGGCAGGAATTGGCAACCGCGTCCGAGGCCGAGCTCAACGAACTTACCGACATCTACGTATCTCGTGGCGTCGACCCTGCCACAGCCCGTACGGTTGCGGAGCAGATGACGGCTTTCGACGCGCTCAAGACCCATGCCCGCGACGAACTGCACATCACCGAAGTGACCACTGCGAGACCGGTCGTCGCGGCCTTCACGTCGGCAGCCACGTTCACCGCCGGCGCCGCATTGCCTCTGATTCTGGCAGCTCTGATGCCAATGTCGATGATGGCGGTCAGTGAAGCTGCCGGATCGATCCTGTTTCTGGGCCTCCTTGGCGCGATCGGCGCGATTGCGGGTGGCGCCAGGCCCTGGAAGCCAGTCGCGCGTGTCGTATTCTGGGGCGCGCTCGCGATGGCGCTCACCGCAGGGATAGGCCGCCTGGTCGGCACCAGCGTCTGAAGCGACTCGCTGACCCGGACCGCGTGCATTGGGTGCCGCAAGCGGGACGGCGATATGCTGACGACGAGTGGCAGACGCCGACAGGCCCATCAATGCCGCGATTTCTCTGCTGGCATTTCCGCGCTGCGACGCGTGGTCAAATTTGTGATGGGACTGTTCGCCGCTATGGGGACAACTCGCGACCGGAGTGGACGGCCGAAACGTCGTGGTTAGCGGGCATTGGCCCCTCCTCTGAAGAGGAGGGCTTATGACGGCAACGTCGTGTCCGGACAGCCCACTTCCGGGGTGATATCTCTCGATAGCTGCTACCCAGAACCTGTCCACGCCGCCTAGCGCACAAGGATCAGCGCGCAAGCAGCCGCGCCCATCAAGGCGGTCGCCAGCCATCCCGATATCAACAGGCCCGGAGTCGCCGTGAATTTGCCCATGATCCTGTGGCGGGAGACGATGATCATCATTGCCATCATCAGCGGAACCGCGACGACGCCGTTGATGACCGCGCTCCAGAACAGGGCCTTGATGGGATCGAGCGGCGACCAGTCGATGACGATGCCCAGCACGGTGGCAGCCGCGATCACCGCATAAAAGCCCGTCGCCTCTTTCGGCCTGCGCTCGAGACTTGCCCGCCATCCCTGCGTCTCGCTGACCGCATAGGCGGCCGATCCCGCGAGGACGGGCACGGCGAGAAGACCGGTGCCGATAATGCCTATGCTGAACAGGAGGAGTGCGAAATGGCCAGCCACGGGTTCGAGCGCGCGGGCAGCATCAGCGGCTGTCTCGATGGACGTCATTCCCGCGCTGTGCAGCGTTGCCGCCGTTCCGATCATGATGGCAAGCGCGACGATGTTGGAGATCGCCATGCCAAACCAGGTGTCGATCCGCATGCGGCTGAATTCGCTTTCAGCCTGCGATGGCGCATCGATGAGCGGCCGCGCTTCGGGGTGCAGCGCGATGTCCTCCACCTCCTGGGCGCTTTGCCAGAAGAAGAGATAAGGACTGATCGTCGTACCGAAGATGGCGACGATGGTCACCACGGCATCCTGGCCGGCGATGCGGGGCCAGAACAGCCCATGTAGGACCGCAGCCCAGTCGAGCTTCAGAATCAGCGCCAGGGCGACATAGGCGAACAGCGAGAGCGTCAACCATTTCAGCAGGCGGGCGTAGCGATGATAGGGAACATAGAGCTGCAGCAGCAGTGACCCGATGGCGAAGGCGATCGTGAAGATATGGCCGCTGATGCCCGTGACCAGTTCACCGGCCTCGCCCATCGCGGCAATGTCCGCACCGATATTGATCGTATTGGCGATAAACAGCAGCCCGACCAGCATGTTGACCGCCGGCGCCCAGAGCAGGCTGCGCATGTTGCGCGCCAGACCTTGTCCAGTCACGCGACCGATATGCGCGCTGACCAGCTGGACCGCGCTCATCAGCGGATAGGTGAGCAGGAGCGTCCACAGCAAGCTGAAGCCGAATTGAGCGCCTGCCTGCGAATAAGTGGCGATGCCGCTGGGATCGTCGTCGGCAGCGCCTGTGACGAGGCCCGGTCCAAGCTGATCGAAAAGCGCGACACGGCGCGTGCGAAAACTCACTTTCTCGATCCTCCGGGCGGACATCAGGCAGGTTTAACCAGTCAGACCAAGGTCTATGCCTCACGCCGCCGGCGGAATGAAGTTGGCATGGGTGGATTGTTCGGGCAAAGCTTCGAGCATCTCATTGAAAATATCCAGTACTTCCTCGCACGTCCCATTTCTCTGGGCGGTGTGGACACATCGAGACAGCACGTCTGCTTCAATGAAGGCGGATCTGGCCGTTGAAACGCGGGATTGGGCGGGAAAAGGCCGTGAGTTCCATCTCCCTCGGCGGAGGAGAGAACAGCACAACTTGTCTCCCACCGGTGGCGAAATCGGGCTGTCCTATTGAATCGTGTTAAAGCATGACGAGTCGGGGCATGCGATCCGGCTCTTTCTCATCTCGTATATAGCGGCATGCGGGTGGGCCGTGGCATGTGTCGTCGTTCATAGTGTGACCCTGTTGTGACCTTTGGGCAATCCGGACCGCCGATTGGCAAGATGGCTTGCCAGGATCGACCGCTCGAACTGTCCACGTAGCCTAACGCGCTGCGCTCGCTCAATGTTCACGGGCTTTTCACCGCGCCGGCGAGTTCATGGCCTGGGATCCTGCGCACCGGCGCAAGGTCTGGACGATCAAGGAGCGCTGGCCGGTCTGGAGCGGCACGGCTGTGACGGCCGCCGGCATCGTCTTCTACGGAAATCTCGAAGGCTGGTTCAAGGCCGTGGATGCCGACACAGGCAAGCTCTGGCAGTTTCCGGCTAAGCGATCATGGGCTGGCCGACCGTGTTCAGGGGACCGGACGGCGTGAATATGTCGCGACCATCTCCGGCATCGGCGGTTGGGTCGGCGGCGTCGTCTCGCACGCTCTCGATCCGCGCGACCCGACCATGGCCAAGGGCTGGGGTGACATCGTCGGCACCTCAAGAAGGTCACCAGCAAGGGCGCAGTACTTTGTTCGTCTTTGCCTTGCTCTCGCCCGGAAACACCCCGGCACCGCGGCGCGTTCGCCTCGGCTCGGAATAACGAAACACTTATTTCGTTTTGGCCCTCTCATCCGAACAGCTATTTGGTTGGGGCGAACATTTTATTGCTTTGAAATAGGGCCGGAAACATAAGGTTTTCGTCGCGTCAGAAACAGCTTATTGCTCGGGTCCAGAGCCGGTGTTGGCTCATTTGCCAAACCCCAGCCATTTCACGAGCAGGCTCAGCCAGCCCGCCTTCTCCTGTTTCGTCGGGGCTGGTGCGGGCGTGAAGGCGCGGCACTCCAGGCAATCGGCACGCACCGACGCACCGTCGACCAGGCCGCGCAGATCCGCCACGACCCGCATCGCCATCATCTGCTGATGGCGCGCGGCATAGCTCAACCAATCGCGCGGACTGGCGCTGCTCTGCACGCGCACCCGGCTTTCCCCCTCCTCGCTGCCGAATGCGGAGAGGAGCTGCGTCAGACGATCCGGCTCAGGCTCGAAGTAGCGCGCCTGCGCCGCGCTTCCGGTCAGTTTCGCACGCCTGGCGGCTTCGGCAATGGCATCTTCGATCCCGCCGAACCGGTCGACCAGCCTCAGCTGGTGCGCCGTGCCGCCGTCCCAGACGCGGCCCTGGCCGATCTCGTCGACCCGCTCGGGCGTCAGCTTGCGGGAGACCGCGACGAGGCCGATGAACTTGCCGTAGATGTCCTCCACGCTGGCCTGCGCCAGTTGGTCGAACTCGGGGCTGACGCCACCGATGACATTCGGCTCGCCGGAAAGTGCCGTCGCCTTCACGCCGTCGCTGGTCACGCCGATCTTGGCGAGCGTCTCCTCGAAGCTCGGCAGGATGCCGAACACGCCGATCGATCCCGTGATCGTCGCCGGCTCGGCGAAGATGGTATCGCCCGCGGTGCTCACCCAATAGCCGCCGCTTGCCGCAACATTGCCCATCGAAACGACGACCGGCATGCCCTTCTTCTTGGCCTCGATAAGGGCAGCGCGAATATCCTCGGACGCTGCAGCCGACCCGCCCGGCGAATCGACCCGCAGCACCAGCGCCTTGATGTCATCGTCAGCCAGCGCATCGCGGATGAGATTGGAGACGGTGGCGCCGCCCGCCCGGCCTGCCTGCGCCTCGCCATCGACGATTTCGCCGGCGACGGTGATGACGCCGACCTTGCCGTCATTGCCCGGCTTATGTCGGCGAATATAGTTTTTGAGCGGGATCGCCGCGAAATCGCCGGGCCCCCCATCCTCTGCTTCTCCTGCCAGATCCGCTACATGCTTGCCGAAAGCAATGTCGTCGCCGAGCTTGTCGACCAGCCCCGCTGCCTGCGCGGTCCGCGCGGTGTCTCCCGAGTTGGCACGCAGCAGCGCGAGGGGCTCGGCGAGATAGTCAGTTACCCTGGCCTTGGGTCGTGCCCGGGCGACATCGCCCAGCCAGTTCGCCCACACCGCCTTGACCAGTGCCTCGTTGGCCGCCTTGGCCTCTGGCGACTGATCGGCGCGGATATAGGGCTCGACCGCGCTCTTGTAGGTGCCGACGCGATAGACATGAACCTTGGCGCCGAGCTTGTCGACGAGGCCCTTATAGTAAAGATTGCTGCCGCCAGGACCGGTCACGCCAACCATGCCCATCGGCGACAACCACACCTCGCTCGCATGGGCAGCCAGTAGATAGCCGTCATCGTCATAATAGGAGGCGTGGGCAAGCACGGGCTTGCCCGCCTTGCGCACCTTGTCCAGCGCCGCGCCGACGCGCTCCATCGCCACCTGGCCACCGCCGCCGAACCCGTTGAGATCCAGCACCACCGCCTTGATCGCCTTGTCCTGCGCCGCTGTCTCGATCGCGTGGACGACGTCTCGCAGGCGATATTCGGATGAGCCGTCATTGCCGCCCAGTGCCGAGAGCCGGTCGATCTCGCGCGGCTGCTCGACGATCGGCCCGTCGAGCGCCAGATAGAGCGCGCCCTTGCCCGGCACGCCATTGCCAGGCTCCGATCGCGCCAGCTTGATGCCCGCATAGACGAGCGCGAAGAAGAGTAGCAGAAACAGGAGCACCATCGCGTCCTTGATCGCGACGACAAGCTTCCAGGCACCTTTGACGAAACTCAACACCGGACACGTCTCCCTTGTGCGCACCGCTAGCGCATCTTTGCGCACGATGCACGGGGACTTGTGGACCCGCGCCGGGAGGACTGCTAGCGTGGCGGAAAGCGAGAATGGCGGGAGTGCATGAGCGATGATCATGGCGCTGGCAGACCGGGACCGGATCTTCACCAATCTCTACGGCTATCAGAGTACTGACATCGATGCGGCCATGGTGCGCGGCGACTGGGACGGCACGCGGATGCTGTTGTCACGCGGGCCCGCCGCGCTGATCGCCGAGGTCACAGCGTCGGGCTTGCGCGGGCGCGGCGGCGGTGGCTTCCCGACAGGACGCAAATGGGAGCTGATGCCGAAGATCGCGGGCGACGAGCGGCCGCGCTTCCTGGTCGTCAACGCCGACGAGTCCGAGCCCGGCACCTGCACCAATCGCGAGATCTTGCGCCATGAACCGCACAAGGTGGTCGAGAGCGCCTTGCTCGCCGGATACGCGATCCAGGCGCGCGCAGCCTACATCTACGTACGCGGGGAATATATCCGCGAGGCCCAGGTCCTGGAGCGCGCGATCGGCGAGGCTTATGCGCGAGGCTTTCTCGGCAGGAACGCCTGTGGGTCGGGCTATGACTTCGACGTGTTCGTCCATCGGGGCGCGGGCGCCTATATCTGCGGCGAGGAGACGGCGATGCTGGAGAGCCTGGAGGGACGCAAAGGCATGCCGCGCCTGCGGCCGCCCTATCCGGCCGCGTCCGGCCTCTATGGCTGCCCGACGACCGTCAACAATCTGGAGACCATCGCCACTGTCGCGACGATCCTGCGACGCGGCGGCGCCTGGTTCGCTGGTATCGGCGCGCCGACGAGTGCCGGTCCCAAACTCTTCTGCTTCTCGGGCCACATCGAGAAGCCCTGCGTCGTCGAGGAGGCAATGGGCCTGCCGTTTCGTGAGATGATCGAGCGACATTGCGGCGGGATCCGCGGCGGCTGGAGCAATCTGCAGGCGGTGATGCCAGGCGGCGCCTCGATGCCGATGCTGCCCGCGCACCTCATTGCCGATGCGGCAATGGACTTCGACAGCCTGAAAGCGCTCGGCTCGGGCCTGGGCAGCGCCGCCGTCATCGTGATGGACAAGTCGGCGGACGTGGTGCACGCCGTTACTCGCCTGTCGCAATTCTTCGCGCATGAAAGCTGCGGCCAGTGCACGCCCTGCCGCGAGGGCGCGGGCTGGATGGCGCGCGTGATGGCACGACTCGTCTCCGGCGAAACCGAGCTGGCGGAGATCGACATGCTGGAGGGACTGACCCGACAGGTCGAGGGGCATACCATCTGCGGCCTCGGCGATGCCGCCTCGTGGCCGATCCAGGGGTTGATCCGGCATTTCCGACCGGAGCTGGAGGCGCGGATTGCCCGGTGGCGGGAGGAACGGCTGCCACGGGCGGCATGACCGCACGGCTCGGCCCATCCCCACAACGATTCGAAAAATAAGGCGGATTTTTGCTGCGCTGTGCCTTGACCCTCCGCGCAGGAGGTCCATATGGCGCACGTTAGCACTCGCGCTGCGACAGTGCTAACAAACTGGTTCATGTGCGGGAGCAAATCGGCATCTGGGACATCGAAGCGCGATCGGCAAGGCCGGAGCGACGATGGGACGCAGAACCGGGATAGCGCCCGCCCGACAGAAAGGACAAGGATATGGGATTTCGTCCGTTGCACGACCGCGTGCTCGTTCGCCGCATCGAAGCCAATGAGAAGACTGCCGGCGGCATCATCATTCCCGACACCGCCAAGGAAAAGCCGCAGGAAGGCGAGATCGTCTCCGTCGGTACGGGCGCCAAGGCCGAGGACGGCAAGGTGACCCCGCTCGACGTCAAGGCTGGCGATCGCGTTCTGTTCGGCAAGTGGTCGGGCACCGAGGTCAAGGTCGATGGTGAAGACCTGCTCATCATGAAGGAAAGCGACATTCTGGGCGTCATCGCCTGATTTCGTCATCCAAGTTTCTGAATTTCTAGGAAGGACAAGCAACATGGCAGCCAAGGAAGTCAAATTCTCGCGCGACGCTCGTGAGCGCATTCTGCGCGGCGTCGACATCCTCGCCGACGCGGTGAAGGTCACGCTGGGGCCCAAGGGCCGCAACGTCGTCATCGACAAGAGCTTCGGCGCACCGCGCATCACCAAGGACGGCGTCACCGTCGCCAAGGAAATCGAGCTCAAGGACAAGTTCGAGAACATGGGCGCCCAGATGGTGCGCGAAGTGGCCTCGAAGACCAACGACATCGCCGGTGACGGCACCACCACCGCGACCGTGCTGGCCCAGGCGATCGTGCGCGAAGGCATGAAGTCGGTCGCGGCCGGCATGAACCCGATGGACCTCAAGCGCGGCATCGATCTCGCCGTGACCAAGGTGGTCGAGGATCTCAAGGGCCGCTCGAAGCCCGTCTCCGGCACGCAGGAAATCGCCCAGGTCGGTATCATCTCGGCGAATGGCGACACGGTCGTCGGCGAGAAGATCGCCGAAGCCATGGACCGCGTCGGCAAGGAAGGCGTGATCACCGTCGAAGAGGCCAAGGGTCTCGACTTCGAGCTCGACGTCGTCGAGGGCATGCAGTTCGATCGCGGCTATCTCTCGCCTTACTTCATCACCAATCCCGAGAAGATGCAGGTCGAGCTGACCGATCCGTATATCCTCATCCACGAGAAGAAGCTCTCGTCGCTCCAGGCGATGCTGCCGATCCTCGAGGCGGTCGTGCAGTCGGGTCGTCCGCTGCTGATCATCGCCGAGGACATTGAGGGTGAGGCTCTGGCCACGCTCGTCGTCAACAAGCTGCGTGGCGGCCTGAAGATTGCCGCCGTCAAGGCGCCGGGCTTCGGCGATCGTCGCAAGGCGATGCTGGAAGACATCGCGATCCTGACCAACGGCCAGATGATCTCGGAAGATCTCGGTATCAAGCTC
The DNA here is from genome assembly GCF_018603885.1 of Sphingobium nicotianae. Classification (GTDB taxonomy): domain Bacteria; phylum Pseudomonadota; class Alphaproteobacteria; order Sphingomonadales; family Sphingomonadaceae; genus Sphingobium; species Sphingobium nicotianae. Next base: position 27,828 of record NZ_JAHGAW010000011.1, on the reverse strand, counting down.
GAGACCGTCACGCTCGGCATGCTCGGCCAGGCCAAGCGCGTCACCATCGACAAGGACAACACCACGATCGTCGACGGTTCGGGCGATGCGGACGCCATTAAGGGCCGCGTCGAGCAGATCCGCTCGCAGATCGAATCGACCACGTCGGACTATGACCGTGAGAAGCTGCAGGAGCGTCTTGCCAAGCTCGCTGGCGGCGTGGCGGTCATCAAGGTCGGTGGCGCGTCCGAGGTCGAGGTGAAGGAGCGCAAGGATCGCGTCGACGACGCACTGCACGCGACTCGCGCGGCTGTCGAGGAAGGCATCGTCCCCGGCGGCGGCACGGCGCTGCTCTATGCGACCAAGGCTCTCGCTGGCCTCAAGGGCGCCAATGACGACCAGACCCGCGGCATCGACATCATCCGCAAGGCCATCGAAGCGCCGATCCGCCAGATCGCCCAGAATGCCGGGCATGACGGCGCCGTCGTCGCTGGCAACCTGCTGCGCGAAAATGACGAGACCCGGGGCTTCAACGCGTCGACGGACGTCTATGAGAACCTCGTCGCGGCCGGCGTGATCGACCCGACCAAGGTCGTGCGCGCCGCGCTGCAGGACGCGGCTTCGGTTGCCGGTCTGCTGATCACCACCGAGGCGACCATTGCCGAGCTGCCGGACGACAAGCCGGCCATGGGCGGCGGCATGCCCGGCGGCATGGGCGGCATGGGCGGCATGGACTTCTAAGTCCCGCTCAAGTGTTGCCGGACCCGTCCGGCACACCGAATCAGGACAAGGCCGGCGAGGCGACTCGCCGGCCTTTTTCGTCGGTTGGGTGGAGGTGCTGCGCGATGTGGTTGCGTAAATGTTAAGCAACTCGCGCCAGTGTTGACCGAACGCGGGACATTAACCGGATCCGGTCAGCCTCTTACTGCACAATAGTGCCATACCTCCCTGAAAAATCAGCTCGTTAACCGTGATTCATGGTTAATCGCATTGTTACATTTTGCGACTTCCACGACTTGGGGTCACCAACCGTGGGAGATCATCAAATGCGTACCCTCAAGCTTCTCGCCCTTGCCGCCACCACCGCGCTGGCAGCGCCCGCCATGGCCGGCACCTACACCTACACCGGCCCCGTCAACGTTCCGGGCTTTCCCTTCAACATCGTCGGCACCGGCCCCGCATCGGTCTTCCCGATCGACATCAATGTCAGCGGCGCGGGCAATGTCCTCACCGACGTCGACCTGATGCTGACCGGCCTCAAGCACAGCTTCGCCGACGATCTGACTGTCGCGCTGCAGGGCCCGAACGGCCAGGCCATCCTGGTGCTGACCGACGCTGGCGGCTGGTCGAACTTCAACGGCACCTACACGTTCAGCCAAGGTTCCGCTGCGCTCGGCAATGGCAATTATGGCGGCAACAACACCGTCATTCCGGGCGGCACCTATGGTCCTTCGGTCTATGGCTTCAACCCGATCGCCAACCTGCTGACCAGCGGTAGCTCGCTCGCGGCCTTCAATGGCATCAACCCGAACGGCACCTGGAAGGTCTGGCTCTGGGACGACCAGATCGCCAATGTCGGCTCGCTGCAGAGCGTCTCGCTCAAGATTGCCGCGGTGCCCGAGCCCGCCACTTGGGCAATGATGATCGGCGGCCTCGCCCTCGCCGGCCTGCAGATGCGCCGCCGGGCCACGAAGGTCAGCTTCGCCTGATCGCATGACGATCCTTTGGGGGGACTGGGGGCCGGGAGAGAAATCTCCCGGCCTTTTCCTTGCTATCGTTCGCGGGCATTTTTGCGGGTATTGCGCAACAAAGCACTTTTCTTGCGCGCCCAACGGGATCAGAAAGGCAGGCAACCCGAAACCCGGCCGCGCGCCGCGCGCGAACCCCAGCCAGGAAGCCCGCCATGACCAATCTCTCCCGCCGCGAAGCGATCGCCGCCGCCGCTCTCGCCTCGCTCGCCTCCGCTTATCCCGCCCTCGCTCAGACTACGGCTGGGGGTGGCGCTGTCTGGGACCTGAGCGACATCTACCCGAACGATGCCGCGTGGGACAAAGCCCGAAAGGATGCCCTCGAAGCCCTCAAGGGGCTCGGCGCCTACAAGGGTCACCTTGGCGACAGCGCCGACAGCCTCGCCAAGGCGCTTCAGCTCCAGTCCGATCTCTATCGCACCATCGGTCGCGTCTACACCTACTCCAGCCTCAAGGCCGACGAGGATGTCCGCGTCTCCGCCAATCAGGAGAAGCAGGCCCAATCGATCGACCTCTTCACCGCATTCGGCGAGGCCAGCGCCTGGATCGCGCCCGAGCTGCTCGCAGTCGGCGCTGGCAAGGTCAATGGCTTCATCGCAACGAACGAGACGCTCCAGACCAAATTCAGCTATTATCTCGCCAATATACTGCGCCAGGCGCCGCACACGCTCTCGAGCGAAGGCGAGGCGCTGCTTGCCAGCGCCGGCGCACCGCTCGCCGCGCCAGGCGACATTTCACAGCAGCTGCGCTCGTCCGACGTGCCTTGGCCGACCATCACGCTCTCGACGGGCAAGAAAGTGCGCCTCGACAGCCAGGGCTATACGCTCGCCCGCGACGCGGCCAATCGCGACGACCGCAAGGCCGTGTTCGATGCCTTCTGGAAGACGTTCGGCGCGTTCAAGAACAGCTTTGGCGCGACCTATGCCGCGCAGGTGAAGGGTGACATCTTCACCGCCAAAGCGCGCAAATATCCGACCGCGCTCGCCGCCGCCATCGCCGGCGCCAACATCCCCGAGGGCGTCTATCGTACCCTCGTCGCCGAGACCGACAGGGGCCTGCCGGTGCTGCACCGCTATTTCGAGTTTCGCCGCAAGATGCTGGAGTTGCCGGATCTGGCCTATTACGACGTCTATCCCCCGATCGTGCAGCTCGACCGCACCTTCTCGCTCGACGAGATGCGCACGACGACGCTCGCGGCGGTCAAGCCGCTCGGCAAGGAGTATGGCGAGCGCTTCGCCAAGGCGACGGCGGGCAAGTGGATGGACCCGCTGCCCCGCGAGGGCAAGCGACCGGGCGCCTATATGCAGCCGGGCGCCTATGACGTGCATCCCTATCTGCTGCTCAACCTCAGCGACAAATATGACGGCATCACCACCTATGCGCATGAGTGGGGCCATGCGATGCATACGCTGCTGGCCAACGCGACTCAGCCCTTCGAGAAATCGGACTATCCGATCTTCCTCGCCGAAATCGCCTCCACCCTCAACGAGCTGCTGCTGAGCGACTATATGGTGAAGCAGGCCAAGACCAAGCAGGAAAAGCTCTTCTATCTCGGCCAGCGCATGGAGAGCATTCGCGGCACTTATTACCGCCAGACCATGCTCGCCGAGTTCGAGCTGGCCGCGCATGACAAGGCGGAGGCAGGCGAGGGTCTGTCCGGCGAGAAGTTCAGCCAGATCTTCTACGACCTGCTGGTGCGCTACCACGGCCCCAAGGTCGCCATCGCCAAGGATTATGGCAATGAATGGGCCTATATCCCGCATTTCTACACGAGCTTCTACGTGTACCAATATGCCACCTGCATCACCGCGGCGAACTTCTTCGCCCGGTCGATCCTGGCGGGCGGGGCGAAGGAGCGGGACAATTATCTCTCGGTGCTGAAGGCGGGCGGATCGGACTATCCAGTCGAGATCCTGAAGCGCGCCGGCCTCGATATGACCACCCCGGCGCCCTATCAGGCGATGGTCCAGACGCTGACGGAAACGCTCGACGAGGCGGAGAAACTTGTCTGAGGAGGCGCCGGGATCGTCGCTTACTCACCGAGGCCGCCGATCGCGTGCTTCTGCGGAAAAAGGAGCACGCGAATGAGGAGAACCTGGCGACATACTGCGACGTCCCCTGCCGCACATGCTAAATGAGGGTCGGCATCGCTGCCGACCCTCACTGCACCAATCGCCTTCCAATCCGTTGCCGGATATCCGGAGATCGGCATGGCGCCATCTGGACCCGAAGACCCCCATGCACGCCGGACTTCAAACTCTCGCGAGCATCGAAGCCCTGATCCGTGTCCGACCGGACGGCCGTTCCCGGATCGGCTAGGCTCCATCGCACGAGGCGACGGGGCCCGGCCTTTCCGAAGCATCTCCTTCGCCTAGACGGCGCTCTCGATCCTTCGACCCTCTGCCTCGCTTCATCCGCTCCCGAAGGAAGCGATCGACGCGGCCGGCATCGGGATCCGAGCCTTTCAAGGATCGCGTTGCCGCGCTCATCTCGAAGCTCGTCCAGATCGCTTATCAAGTCTTTGATTTCTCTCGGACTTTCACTCGCTCTGTAGCAGCAAGGTGTCACCAAAACCGAGTCGCGCCAAGGGGAATCTGCAGGCCCAAGACGCCCCAGATCGTCAAATCTGTGGATGAGTGTGGATAAGTTTGGGGATGACGGGCGGACTAGCCCATTGCAGCCGGCCTCTAAGGCCGGAAAACCGATTCGACAATGAAAAAGGGCGGCGCCTTGCCGGCACCACCCTTTTTTCTTCGATTAGATGCCGGCGCGCCCTGGCGCCGCGCACCGCTCAGTAAAAGCTGCCGATCACGAACGGGCCGGTGTTGCCGGCGGCAGCGATATAAGCGGCGATGAGCTTCTTCCACGTGCGCATGTCAATCTCCATTGGTTGGCCAGACATGGCCATCTCCTCAACTTCTGGAGGCGGATATATGTTGCGCTGCACCAAAAAGCAATTGCAAAGCTAATTAGTAGATTGCAGAAAATGCAATCGTTTCTATCGGGATATATGAAAAAGCTATCAGGCGGCCGACTTCGGGCTGTTCTTCATCGCCTTCCAAGCATATTGCAGGAGCGAGATAAGCGCTTTCGAAGGCCGGACAGAGGAGGGCAGCCGGAGGAGAATCAAGCCTCAGTCTGCGCCATGTCCAGGATCTTCGCCCATTCCTCCGCGCGCACCGGCGCGACCGACAGGCGCGACTGGCGGATCAGCTCCATGCCGGCCAGCGACGGCTCGGCCTTGATCGCCTTCAAGGTCACGAAGCGCTTGAGCGGCTTCACCGGGGCAACCTCGACCGCCATCCACTTGCCGGTCGGATCGGTGCTGTCCTGCTGCGCCGTCCGCACAATCTCCATGATGCCGACGCACTCCAGTCCGATATTGCTGTGGTAGAAGAGCGCGCGATCGCCGAGCGCCATGGCCTTCATGTTGAGCTGCGCGGTGTGATTGCGCACGCCATCCCACTCGGCGCGGCCCTTCTTGACGAGATCGTCCCACGAAAAAGCATCGGGCTCCGATTTCATCAGCCAGTAGCGCATCGTCTCGTCTCCTCCGGGGGGCTGCGGGCGCAATTCCATGGCCCGGCGCCGGGTGCAACAATTTCGTCGCAGGTGACAGGGGCGGGTCGAACGCCTAACCTGAGCGCAACAACAGATCCTATTTCGCGGAGTCCGCGCCCATGACCTCCTCTGTTCTCGAACAGGTTCCGACCCTTTCCCTCGCCAGGCTCGATGTCGCCGATTTCGCCCAGGCGATCGGCGGCAGTTTCCGCGAGTTCGGCTTCGCCATCGTGATCGACCACGGCATCGACGACGCGCTGATCGCGCGCGGCTGGAGCCTCGCCAAGGCCTTCTTCGCGCTGCCGGAGGAGGCCAAGCGTGCCTATCTCGTGCCTGGCGGCGGCGGCCAGCGTGGCTACACTGCCTTCGGCACCGAGATCGCCAAGGGCGCGAGCGAGAACGATCTCAAGGAATTCTGGCATGTCGGCCGCGAGCTGCCGGAGGGCGATCCGCTCGCCGCGGACATGGCGCCCAATGTCTGGCCGAGCGAGATAGCGGGCTTTCACGAGACATTCCAGGCACTCTACGACGCGTTCGACGCGGCCGGATCGCGCATCCTCTCTGGCGTCGCGCTCTATCTCGGCCTCCCCGCCGACTGGTTCGACAGCCGCATCGAGAATGGCAATTCGATCCTGCGCCTGCTGCACTATCCGCCGGTCTCGGCGCAGGCCCCGGGCGTGCGCGCCGGCGCGCACGAGGACATCAACCTGATCACGCTGCTGGCCGGCGCCGAGGAAGGCGGGCTGGAGATCAGGACACGCGCCGGCGAATGGATCCCAGTGACGCCGCCGCCGGGTGGCCTCGCCATCAATGTCGGCGACATGCTGCAGCGCCTGACCAATCATGTGCTGCCCTCGACCAGCCACCGGGTGGTCAATCCGCCGGTCGAGCGCCGCCACATTCCGCGCTACTCGATGCCCTTCTTTCTGCATCTGCGCCCGGACGTGGTGATCGAGGCGCTGCCGCAATGCGTGACGCCCGACAATCCGCTGCGCGAACCGCCGATCACCGCGCACGACTATCTGCACGAGCGGCTGCGCGAGATCGGGCTGACGAAGGGATGACGCGGTTTAACCTCGTCTCCCCTTACAGAAGAGGATAGCGCAGTTGGCGGAGCGGGAGGGATTCGAACTGATCGGCTAAGCGACTGATTTGCCGCGCTTCTCATCGAGCCTCTTTTCCACAACACCTCGGAATATACCTCGTCGACTTTTTCCTCTGAAAACCGTCACTGCGCGGCTCAGTTCGACTGCGTGCTCGGTATTCGAACCCACGATACAAAGCAAGGTTTCGGCGACCGCTGAATGGCCGGCTTTTGGGGACATTCCAGCCGGTCCGCCTAGCACCGGCTCGGCTTGAACAGAGCCATCGCACCGAGGACTGCAAATGGTCTCAGGGGTAATGGAGGATCTGCGGACGCAGCTCCTGTCCCGCACCGAGATCCTGGCGCGCAATCTCCTCCAGCTCGTGCGCAAACTGGCTCACCGATTTTCCATAGGACTGCCCCCCATCGGGATCGATGACATCTAGAAGAGGGTTGGGATCAGTGTACTGCCCCCGAATGTTGATTGCTGCTGAGAAGTGACCCGGGGTTTTCATCGAGAAGTGACCCACCCTGCGATTATGTTTCGGGTTTCATATGTGGGTCAAGATGGGGCTTTCTCCTTTCTGGTTTTGGGACCTTGGGCGGAGCTGTTCTTGAACCGGAAGCTGTCGTTGCCCGTTTCCAGGATATGACAGTGATGGGTGAGCCGATCGAGGAGCGCGGTGGTCATCTTGGCGTCGCCGAACACGGTGGCCCATTCGCTGAAGCTCAGGTTGGTGGTGATGATGACGCTGGTGCGCTCGTAGAGTTTGCTCAGCAGATAGAACAACAACGCACCGCCTGAGGCGCTGAACGGCAGATAGCCAAGCTCGTCGAGGATCACGAGATCGGAGTGGGCGAGCCGCCCGGCGATCTGGCCTGCCTTGCCCTGGGCCTTCTCCTGTTCAAGGACGTTGACCAGCTCGACCGTCGAGAAGAACCGCACGCGCTTGCGATGATGCTCGATGGCCTGAACGCCCAGCGCCGTGGCGATGTGAGTCTTTCCCGTGCCGGGACCACCGACCAGCACGACATTGTCGGCAACATCCATAAACTCGCATCGGTGGAGCTGGCGGACCAGCGCTTCGTTGATCTCGCTGCTGACGAAGTCGAAGCCGGCCAGATCGCGATAGGCTGGGAACCGGGCGGCCTTGAGCTGATAGGATACCGATCGCACCTCCCGTTCGGCAGTCTCTGCCTTCAGTAGTTGGGACAGGATCGGCACCGCGGCATCGAACGCCGGCGCGCCCTGCTCCATGAGATCGGTGACGGCCTGCGCCATGCCGTGCATCTTGAGGCTGCGCAACATGACGATGATGGCGCCGCTGGCGGGATCATGACGCATGGCGGTTCTCCCGGCGCAGGGCATCATAGCGCTCCACATTGGCCATGGGCTCGCTGACCAGTCTCAGCGCCTGTGGTGCTGTCACCGGCGGGGCGTTGAGCGGCTTGCCGTCGAGCAGACGGTGCAGCAGGTTGAGGATATGGGTCTTGGTGGGGACGCCGGTCTCCAACGCCATGGTGACCGCGCTGAGCACCGCCTGCTTGTCATGATGCAGCACCAGGGCGAGGATCTCGACCATCTCGCGGTCGCCGCCGGGAGATCGCAGCAGATGCCGCTGCAGCCGCTGGAACGCATCAGGCAGGTCAAGGAACGGTGCCCCGTTGCGCAGAGCGCCTGGCTTGCGCTGGACCACCGCCAGATAATGGCGCCAGTCATAGACGGTGCGTCCCGGACCATCATGGGATCGCTCGATGATCCGCTGATGCTCGCACAAGACCTGTCCCTCGGCGACCACCAGGAAGCGGTCGGGATAGACGCGCAGGCTGACCGGCCGGTTCGCGAACGACGCCGGCACGCTGTAGCGGTTGCGCTCGAGATGGACGAGGCAGGTCGGGGAGACCCGCTTGCCATACTCGACAAAGCCGTCGAACGGTCTGCCCATCGGCATCAGGCTTGCCACCTCGTCCGCCCAGGCATCGGCCACCGAGCCCAACTCGACCCCATGTGGGATATCCTGCCAGAGCGCCTTGCAGCGCTCTTCCAGCCATAGGTTGAGGGCATCGAGGCTCTCGGTCTGGGGAACGGGCTGCCACAGCCGATGGCGGGCATCCTGGACGTTCTTCTCGACCTGGCCCTTCTCCCATCCCGCCGCCGGATTACAGAACTCGGCCTCGAAGAGGTAATGGCTGACCATGGTCAGGAAGCGGGCGTTGACGGTCCGGTCCTTGCCGTGCCCGACCTTGTCGACCGCAGTGCGCATGTTGTCGTAGATACCGCGCCGGGGCACGCCGCCCAGCACGCGGAACGCGTGATTATGGGCATCGAACAGCATCTCGTGGGTCTGCAGGAGATAGGCCCGCACGAAGAAGGCCCGGCTGTAGCTGAGCTTGAAGTGCGCCACCTGCAGCTTGGTGCGCACGCCATCGATGATCGCCCAGTCCTCGCTCCAGTCGAACTGAAACGCCTCGCCCGGCGCGAACGACAACGGCACGAAGGTGCCACGTCCACTCATCTGCTGCTGGCGGCGATAATCATCACGCCAACTCCGGGCAAAGGCCGCCACGCGCTCGTAGGAACCGTCAAAGCCAAGGCTCACCAGATCGGCATGCAACTGCTTGATCGTGCGCTTCTGCTTGCGCGGGCGGCCCATCTCCCGCCTCAGCCAAACCGTCAGTCGCTCAACGAAAGGGGCCAGCTTGCTCGGCCGCTCAGGCGTCTTGAACCGCGGTTCCACCGCGTCAGACCTGAGATACTTGCGTACGGTGTTGCGCGAAAGACCGGTGCGCTTGGCAATCTCTCGGATCGACAGATGATCGCGGTAATGCCAGCGCCGGATGACGCTCAATAATGCCATGTCCAACACTCCATGGTCCCCCGCTCAAAGCCAGGGACGTGTTCAAACATGGGTCACTTCTCAGTGAAAATTACAGGCTCCCCCGGGTCACTTCTCAGCAGCAATCAACAGTCTTGCGCGGGAACTACTCGAACAAGCCGGGTCTCGGAAGTTCCCTTTATCGCCGTCCCAAAAATGAGAGCTTGTCTGCTGCCCGTACCCGGATCGCGGCGAATCGCAACAAAAGCAACGCGGATATCGGTCTTCATTGACCCGCCCCCCGGAGTTGAATCGTCCCGTTCCGTTTTCTTCTAAATTGATTTGGTCGATTCTAGCGAATCTAAAAGGCGCCAAAAATGACAAACGTGATGTTACTTGCGGTATTCGGGCGATCTAGCCCAATCCGCCCATCAATTTTCTTTTGGCGCCGTGCTCAGCGGTAAGGTTTCAGCCATGTAACCGCCTGCCCTAAAGCCGAAGGCGCAGGGTCCCCACCCATGCAAGTCGGCTGATCGATAAAGCCTCCGGCGCCCTTGACTATATATGCTAATATGCGAATATAGGAATATGAACAATGACGCCATCCTGTTTCAAGCCCTGTCCGATCCGGTTCGCATTCGAATCCTGTATCTCCTTCGGGAGATGGAGCTGTCGGTCGGCGAACTCGCTCAAACGCTCGCTCAGGGGCAACCCAAGATTTCCAAGCAGTTGAAGGTACTGATCGACTGCGGCCTGCTCGGGAAGCGCAAGGAAGGAAATTGGGTCTTCCTCAGGCTTGGCGCGTCGTCGCTCGTCGACCCTCTCTTCACCCTGCTTGACCGCTGGGCCGAAGTGCATGGCAGCGATCCGTGGTTCGCGGCCGACGCGACCAGACTCGCCGCCATTCATGCGGATCGCGCGACAGAGGCGGCCGCCTATTTTGCGGCGCACGCTGCGGAATGGAATCGTCTCCGCGCGCTCCATGTCTCCGTGGAGGACGTCGATGCAGCGATCCTCCGGGCGATCGGCGACCATAATCTCGGCGTGCTTGTGGATATCGGGAGCGGGACCGGGACCATGGTCCATCTGCTGGCCGACCGCGCTGACCATGTCATCGGAATCGACCGATCCCCCGAGATGCTGCGGTTCGGCCGCGCGAAGCTGCTGCAGGACGGCGTGACCAATGCCGAACTGCGCCAAGGCGACATGAACGCGCTGGACCTGCCATCCGGCTCGGCGGACACCGTCATTCTCCACCAGGTTCTGCATTATGCGCATCGGCCCGCTGCCGTCGTCGCCGAGGCTGCCCGCATTCTCAAACCGAGCGGAAAACTCATCATCGTCGATGTCGCGCCGCACGACCGGGAGGAGCTGCGGCGAGAACATGCGCATGCGCGGCTCGGCTTTGCAGACCAGGAAGTTCTCGACTTCATGAAGGCGGCCCATTTGCACGGACGCGTCGTGGAGCGCCTCACCGGCGGTGCCCTCACAGTCACCCTTTGGTCGGCAGAATGCCGTCCTGCGCGATTGCGGGCCGTTTGAGCATGGCCTTCGATACACGCGCCCGTCAGCGCGACCTCCGCCATGAACCGCAAGGATCTGCGCGCAGGCAGGTTTCATTCCGAACATCAGGACAACCCGTCATGATCGATAGCGCCTTCACTTTTTCCATCGAGCGCACGGCTTTCGACGAGGACTACCGCCCCGCCGACCATACGCGCGTCACGACCAACTTTGCCAATCTGGCGAGGGGAGAACGCCGTCAGGAGAATCTGCGCAACACGCTGCGGATGATCGACAACCGCTTCAACAGCCTGGCTGCCTGGGACAATCCCAGAGGCGACCGCTACTCTGTCGAGCTCGATATCATCTCGGTCGAGATGAACATCGATGTCCGAGACAATCGCGATTCCTTCCCGCTGATCGAGATCCTTCAGGCACGCATTTTCGACAAGCAGACCGGAGAGCGTATCGAGGGAGTCGTCGGGAACAATTTCTCATCCTACGTTCGCGACTATGACTTCAGCGTCCTCCTGCTCGACTATGCAAAGAAGCACCCGAACGCCGGCGTCCCGGCGGGGTTCGGCGATCTCCATGGAAGCCTGTTCAAGCTTTTTCTGAGTTCAGACGCCTACCGCGACAATTTCAGCAAGCCGCCGGTGATCTGCCTCAGCGTTTCGAGCACAAAGACCTACTACCGGACAGGAAACGAGCACCCATTGCTGGGCCTCGAATATCAGAATGACGAACCTTCCCCGACGGATGCCTATTTCGCGAAAATGGGCATGAAGGTTCGGTATTTCATGCCGAAGCATAGCGTCGCGCCGTTCGCCTTCTATCACATCGGCGACCTGCTTCGCGACTATACCAATCTCGAACTCGCAAGCACGATCAGCACGATGGAGACCTTTCAGAAGATCTATCGGCCTGAGATCTACAATGCGAATTCCGTTGCGGCCGAACAGTATCGCCCGAGCCTGAAGTGCCAGGATTATTCCCTGACGCGGATCGTCTACGACCGGGAAGAGCGCAGCCGGCTGGCGGTCGAGCAGGGCAAGTTTGCCGAGGAGCGCTTCATCAAGCCCTATCAGGCCCTCCTCGCGCAATTGTCCACCATCGCCGCCCATTGATCGGCCGAGAGCACGAGGTCATCCGCCATGAAGAAATTATTGCCCACCTCGACCGCCGGTAGTTTGCCCAAGCCCTCTTGGCTTGCGCAGCCCGAGACGCTCTGGTCGCCCTGGAAATTGCAGGACGACGAGTTGAACGAAGGCAGGGAGGATGCCTTGCGCCTGGCGCTCGACGACCAACGGCGGGCAGGCATCGATATCGTCAGCGATGGCGAACAGACGCGTCAGCATTTCGTCACGACATTCATCGAACAGCTGAGCGGCGTCGACTTCGAGAAGCGCGAGACCGTCCGCATCCGCGATCGCTATGATGCGAGCGTGCCGACCGTCGTAGGCACCGTGAACCGCCCGAAACCGGTCTTCGTCGACGACGCCAGGTTCCTGCGCGCACAGACGGACCTTCCGATCAAGTGGGCGCTGCCCGGCCCCATGACGATGATCGATACTCTTTATGATGACCATTATAAGAGCCGCGAAAAGCTCGCCTGGGAATTCGCCAAGCTCCTCAATCAAGAGGCCAGGGAATTGGAAAAGGCCGGTGTCGACATCATCCAGTTCGACGAACCGGCCTTCAACGTGTTCTTCGACGAGGTGAACGACTGGGGCGTCGCCACCCTCGAACGGGCGGCCGACGGACTGAAGTGCGAAACCGCCGTTCACATCTGCTATGGATACGGCATCAAGGCCAATACGGACTGGAAAAAAACGCTGGGACTGGAATGGCGGCAGTATGAGGAGGCCTTCCCCAGGCTTCAGAGGTCCAGCGTCGATATCATCTCGCTGGAATGCCAGAATTCGCGCGTCCCCATGGACCTTATCGAACTCATTCGAGGGAAGAAGGTCATGGTCGGCGTCATCGACGTGGCAACGAACATGATCGAGACCCCGGAGGACGTCGCCGACACGCTCCGCAAGGCACTCCGGTTTGTGGATGCAGACAAGCTCTGTCCTTCGACCAATTGCGGCATGGCGCCACTGTCCCGCGGGGTTGCGCGAGAGAAGCTGAAAGCCCTGGCCGCCGGCGCGGAGATCGTCCGAAGAGAGCTCTAAGGCTGATAGGCTGCTGACGTCAGTCGTGTCGTTGAAGAGAGATAACGTGACGGCATGGAAGGCCCCTGAGAATGGCAAGGACCGGGCCGTTGGCGGGCTGACAGACTTTATGAACGCGACGCGACATAACGGACATTCCCTCCGCCGCCGCTCTACGTGACCGACGGGTCAGCTAAACGCGCGAACCAGGTTGGCGAAGGCGCGGCGCCGGTCGCGGTTGAAGCAACGCACGTCAGGGGTACATCAGTCGTGCGGATCACCGCGATTAACGTGCGGCAGCGGCTGACCAGCAGCTTGATTAATGCATGTACGTCGAGCGGGAGGACCATCTCCCTGTCGCTCCGGCGTGCCGAGGCTTGCCGACCGAGATGCTCAAGCGCACTGAGCAGCATCAGCGCTTCGACCCGTGCGCCTCGCGTTCCAGGCGCCGGCTCGACTGGATCCTGTTCAGATAGCCGTAAAGGTGGATCTTGAGCATCGTCGCCGCTGGATGGTAGGCCGGGCGACCGGTCTCGACGGGCGTCGCTCCGGCAAAACCCAAGGCGTGGAAATCGAGCTCGTCGATAAAGGCCTCGACCACTCGAACCGGGTTGTCCTGCGACACATAATCATCAAGCGAGGCAGGCAGCAAAAAATCCTGCCGGCGGTCTTCCCCTTGAACGAAACGGCCCATCCCAAAGCCTCCCGCAAATCCGGGAAAACCTCAGCATATCCTCGCGTTTTTACACACCCTCGGTCGAAAGCCGCCAAACCGAAGGTATTCCTACCTGCGCCCAAAGAGGCGATAGCCGGTTGAGAAAGTGGGCCTTTTTGGCGGGCATGTAGGCCGCACAACCCCAAGGAGGGGTACGAGGCGAGGTACTTGGCCGGATCGACTAAATTTTACCGAGCAAAATCAAGGCAATATAGGTCAATTGCGATCATAGGATGGTATTCGAACCCACGATACAACTCAAGTTTTGGTTGCCCCCGAACACCCCTATTTGGTCTTGGGGGCGTTCCAATCTTGTAGCAGGAATTGAAGAACGGCTGGCCCTTATGGCGCTCGTGCTCAAGCTGCAGCCGGTACAGACTCTAGTTGGCAAGTCCTAGGCCCGGTTGAAGGACTGCCGGTTCTGCTACGAAGGCGTTCGCATCGACGCCGGCGTCTTGCAAGAACGGCGCTTGCGACAGCTTCGCGTACAGATTGAGCATGCGGGTCTCGGCGCGCCGGATGAAGGTTTCATAGGCCATAGGGATAATCTTTGTCCGGCCTTCTTCGCGTACGCCTTCTCGCGGCGTCAGCTTCGATCCCATGACAAAGCAAGTCACGCGCGTTGAATCATCGATCAGACCGTGCGTCTGCAACTCGACGACATATTTCCAAGCCTGGTTTTTTTGATCCATGCCGATCGGGATACCCGGCCGCTTCAGCTCGACCACCACTAAATGATCGACGCCTACCAGTTCATGGGAATCATCATAAGCGGGCCGCGTAAATAGGCCGACACTGCCATCAGGCATGATAACAAAGTCGGGTCGGTTGCCGCTGCCTTGGACAGAACCTCCAAGCAGTTTCTTTATGACCGTAGACATACCCTGGTTCGAGGTGAACTCGATACTTTCAAACTCGGGGCCAAAGACCCAAAGACTTCGCTCGATCAGTGGCTGAAGCTCACGCACTTCGTCGGCCCGCTCATCGCGCAGCTTGTCGTGCAGTTCGTGAATGAGCTTCAGCCGGGTCTGGATCTCATCCAACGCGATCTTGGCGGTCGCCACGCTCCAATCGGCGAGAATGCCATCAAGCTGGTCGAGCTCATTAGGGTGCAGGCCGTGGAGTTTTGCAAGCAAGCTATATTGCGAGGAGGATGCCTCCAGATTGGCAAGTATGCCCGCGACCTGTTCGATTTGATCCGACGAGATGCCCGGGCAGGTGTCGATGACCTGATCCACGAAGCTGTTCCAGCGCTCGCGCGCAAGTGGTGCGATCCGGGTTACGGTCGAGGCATAGCGCTCGCGGACTACATCCTTAGTCTCCCTGCGACGCTCCGAATGGAAGGCGGCGATCTCCTCTCGAATCTTGTCCTGCACTGCAACCTGGGTCTTCTGCCACGCGGCATTGCTTTGCTGGAATCCGGACCAGTCAGCCAAGACGGCGTCGGCGCCGGCCAGGAAATCGGCAAAGACGATGAAGGTGAACCGCTTCGCTTCGCTGGAACGACCGTCAAGGACTCGCTCGTAGTCTGTGCCGCGCCACCCGCAATTTCCGACCAGTCGATTGTTGACGTGCCAAGCAATACCGTGCTGACGCGTGCTACGATCGGCACGCTGGGATTCGATCATCATGATGGTGGCACGCCCGACTCCGGCGATGTCCACGAAACTCTCCCGCAGAAAATCGCGCGGAATATCATCAAACGTTACTGCTTGGCCGTCGACGAAAACCCTGAAGTTCGGATCGGTCAGAAAGCGGGTTCCGAGCACCTCGCGAATGTCGGCTGCGCTGAGGCGTAACCGGGTCGGCTCCACCGCTCTAATCTCGACGCCGTGTCCGGCGCTCTCCTCGCGCTTAACGAGCTGCCAATCGAACGGCCGGAGCCCCCCACGCGAGACCCGGTACGTAACCTGCTCGCCGCCCGCCTCGATGGTAATGTCGTAAGGATTCGAGAATGCGAAACCGCCGTGTCGACCACGGCCGTTGCGACCATAAGCGCGGCGGGGCGCGAGCGACGCCAATTCTGGCGGGGGCGCAACATACTCTCCTTCCGCCGCTACACGGTTATAGTCGAAGACACCCCAGCGTTGCTCGAACTGCGCCGCTGTCATGCCCCGGCCATTGTCCTTGATCGCGAACCTCCGCTCGCCATCGGAGGTCGGCCAAGTGATATCTACGGTTGTAGCGTAGGCATCCCATGCATTCGCAACGAGTTCTACGATGGCGACCGAGAGATCGGAGATGATCGGGCCGGCATGACGATCAAGAAAGCGCTGGTCGAATGCGTATAGTGTTTCTTGAGACGTCATAGCCGATCCCCCTTGTTGTTTTATAGCGATGGAGGCGGCCGATGGGCTATCGAGAATTACCGTCCCCGCACGGGAGCCCAGCGCTAGCTTCGGTTAGAGCGGAACTAGCGCCGCAAACAGACATAAGGCGGGCGTCGGCTAGCCGTTGTCCAAAGCGACCGGCACGACACGGATGTTCGCATCGACGGTTGAGAGAGCCCGAATGTCAGACTCGAGGCTGGCAAGTTCGTCGGATATGCCGACCAAAACAAGGATGGTCGGGACACCCAGGCGTTGCGCGCGACCGAGTTGAGAGAAGAAATCCCTGCGATGCCTTAACCGCACGAGTTCGATCACAACGCGTTGATCGGCACCGAATTGGGGAAATTGTAGGAGAATGTCCGCGCGGAGCGGACGACCGAACTCGCCGATGAGGGCTTCACGAGCGAGCGTAGCCGAAGAGAGTTGGTCGTCATTAGCCAGCCAATCCGCCAGCCATCGTGCCAAGCTGCTTTCGGTTTCAGCCGATCCTTCACGTGATTGGGGTCGCCATTCTGAGATGCGTTCGGAAATACGATCAATTGCGCCATGAGCGCTGAAGCCCGCGATCTTCTCTCCATTCTCCAAGTCGAGAAGGTCGACTTTCTCGACTTTGAAGAAGCGAGGGAGGACGTGGAGATCCAAAAGTCTGCGCATCGTTAAAAAACTGCGCTTCGAACTGCGCAGCCTGACGATTATGCTTCCTTCAAACACACCGAGCACCTCCGCATCGGGCACAAGGCTTCGCAAATCTTCAAGGAGTCGCTCCCGCTCACCTGCGGTCAAAGTTGCTCCCCCGAACCGAATCTCCCATGTCGCCATCGGCGCTAAGGGAGCAGCCGCGGCACGGTCGTGAAGAACCTCTGCTAACAGCAGCTGATCGAAATCCGAGAGGGGCTGGCGGTGGCCACGGCCGCCCCTTCGGATCGAGATTTTCCGATGAAGTTGGCGCAGTTCTGGTGACTCGCTTCGGCGCCGCGACAGCTCATCCCACAAATACTCGAGTCCATATCGGGTATCATACCGGCCGCCCGCTTCAACCTCTGGCACTAACTGAGCCGCTGCGCGGGCAAGCGACTTCGGAAGCGGATCTGGACCGTCAAACGGTGCCAAGCCGCCCGTGCTATTTGCGCTGATTGCCAGAAAGTGATTCCGGACGTCCTGAGCATATTCCAGTGCTTGGCGCGCCTCGTCCGGGATCGAACAGGTGCCAGCGGTCGGAATGCTGATCGACTCCTCCTCGCTTAGGAGGTCGAGAAACACGTTCTTGGTAAAAAAGTGTCGTGATCTGCTTTTGTGGATGTTCGCGAGGACTTCGAGCGACGTGATGGGAACCACGCTCACGCCAGGGTCCTCGCAGTTCGTCCGGTGTAGATGCGGCACCATGTGAAGTTCGAGCACTACCTTGTGCCCGCGCAACTTTTCGATTCTCTTCGCGCGCTCGGTCGCCTCAAGGTCCTGGTGAAACTTAACGACAATATCGAGATCGCTCATCTGGGCGTCGAACTGATCCCCATCCTGATAGATCGCGCTGCCGAAAAGGTAGATATCGCAAGGGATGGCCGCGCGAACCTCACGCGCCCAACGCGAACAGAGGTCGATCGCCGCACCTGCCTCTGGTGTCCATTCACCCAAATCATGCCCCCCTTTTGCCCGCCGGCAAAGACGTACAAGGCATCGCCGGCTAAGGAAATGGCGTTACCCCAATCGCTGCGAGATAGAAGGGGCATCGCCAACGATCCTCTCAACGCGCCGGGCGATTTCAAACTTTGCGCCGCTTCCCCTCGAAGCCGTCCTTCACGTCGTTGATCCAAGCGCGAACTTCCTGATCACTCCAGCGAGAAGCCAACGGCGTGACCTTGTATGGCGCGGGAAACTTCCCCTCTTGGATCAGCCGGTAGATCATCGACTTTCCCAGCCCGACCCGGCGCTTGACCTCGTCGAGCTTGAGGAAGCGATCGGGCTGATCGTCGCTCATTTTCCGCCGGCACGGCTTCGGACGAAGCCGCGATCGCTTTCAAGGAAGGCGCCGAGCATCGCCGGAATCAGCTCGGCGACCGGTTCGTCTCGGCCATAGGTCTTGGCGTAGAGGGCAGCGTAGTCAGTCAATGCCTGATGGAGGTCGGGCATCACCGAGACAGCGAGCTTGATCGGCGTGCGGTCCGGAAGCTGCGGCAACTTGATGTCGGCCATTCAATTGCTCCTGCCCGATGGTGGCGCAAGGATAAGATCCTTGTGAACAACCAATCGCACCGGGGCGCCCGGTCGAATGGTGATCGTCGGCTGGACCCCGAGATTGCGCTGGGTGATCTGATCGCCGGCCCGCGCCACATTGTCCTGCGTCGACATCCGGATCGCCTGAACAAGATCGCTCTGACCCGACAGAGCTAGCTCGGAACTGACGCCGAGCAGGGTCGAAAGGACGACGCCCTTGAGCAGCTGCCAAGTATGGAGGTCAACCTTGTCGGCGAGACCGGCGTACCCCGATGGATCGGCCGCCGGCACGTTGTCGATCCGCAGCGAGCTGCCGTCCGGCATGATGATGCGTTGCCAGATGATGAGCGCGCGCTTCTGCCCGAAGGCGACGACGCTGTCATAACTTCCGATCAGCCGGGCGCCTTGCGGTACGAGCAGAATGCGGCCGGTCGCGCTGTCGAAGGTGTTCTCCGTGACCTGGGCGGTCACCAGTCCCGGGAGATCGGATCGCAGCCCCGTGATCAGGCTGGCCGAAATCACGCTGCCGGCCGACAGTGTGTACGGCGACGGCAACGCGGCCAGCGCGTAGGGATTGATGTCCCCCGTCGCATCACGTTTGCCGACGAAGGCGGCCTTGCGTCCCTGCGCGTTCGGATCCCGATCCGGATCGAGCGCGACCTTGTCGGTATCGCTCGCCGGCGCGGGCGACGACCCGGCCGCAACGGGTTCAGTCGGCGTGGAGGCCTGCCGGTTCTGCACGAGCACGCCGGATTCCCGGGCGGCCTTGAGTTCGGCCAGGCGACGTTCGCGTTCCGCGGCCTCCGCCTGCTGCAGTTGCTGGCTGCCGGGGTCCACGCCGGTCGCCAACTGCTGCTGCCGTTCCAGGATCGGCTTGCCGAGGTCTCCGGGAAGCGGCGGGCCGAGCCGGGGCACGTCGCCATAGGTGGCAGGCGCGCCGTTCAGACCGTCGCTCATGGGCCGCACGTTCGGCTGTGAGAGTTCCTGCTGGTTTTCGCCGTGCTGGAACAGGCGCGGTTTCAGCGCCATCCACGTCACGGCGATCAGGCTGACCGAGCCGATGGCGGCGATCGCGATGATCAAACCGCGCTTGAACCGGATCGCGCGCGGTGGCCGGGCGCGGATCGCCAGCGTCTCGGGGTCGAGCTTCGCATTCTGCGGGAGTGCGGTCTGCGTCACGACGCCCTCCGTCGTGTGTCGGACCGACCGGCCCGGCTGATCCGCACGATGTCCTGGCGTTTCAGACCGAGGCGCAGCTCGGCCGTCACGAACAGGCGATCGACGACGTAATACCGACCTTGCACGCGATAATTGACGAGCTGAGCAGCGCCTTTCGCGTCGACGAGAAAGAGCGGCGGCGCTTCACCGGTTCCGAGATCTGACGGAAATTCGATGTAGGTCTGGCGGCCGTCGTCGAATGCACGAACGGGCCGCCATGTCGGACGGTCGCCCGAGATGACATAGTTGAAGTGGAGCTGGTCGACCGAAAGTCCGGTGGCAACCGGCTGCGCGGCGCGAGCGCGATCCGCAGCTGCCTTCAGCGCGATGAGCTGGTCCTGCGGATATGTCCAGGAGATCGCGACCATCGCCGAGCGTCCGACGCTGGTCAGCGCGAGATGATAGGTCCGGCGATCAGTGGTGATGATGATGTTCGTCGCAAGCCCGGGTGCGAACGGCTTGACGAGGACGTGCGTTCGCCGTGAATCGCCGGTCCCGCTGGTGGTGTCGCCGATGACCCATCGCACGGTGTCGCCCGCGGCGACCGCGCCCAGCACCTCGCCGGGCTGAAGCGTGATGTCGGTTACCTGTCCCGGAGCGGTGAGCACATGATAGACCGACCCGTCGCTGAACGGGTAGACCTGCACCGCATTGATGTAGCCGGCCGTCGCCGGCTCCAAGGTCGCAGCACGATTTGCAGCACGCACCCGCAGCTCCGCTGGCGAGGGTGGCAGGCGTCGACGCGGGGCCACAGGCGACGTGACGACGGGCATCGGCACTGCGGCGACCGGCGCCGCAACGGGCGGGATGGTGCCGGCCGATGATGGCGGCGGCGCTGGAACGGTCTGCGCTGCAGCGCTGCCGGCGCTGGCGAGCAGCGCGACAAGAAGGTGGAATCTCATTGACGGGTCTCCGCTTGGGGTTGCTGAGGCTGGGCCACGCTTGGATCGAGCGGCGATCCGAGCGGCAGGTTCGCTGTCGGCGCTGCTGCGGGGCGCGAGGGTGCCGGCGCTGTCGTTCCCGGCTCCAGCTCGCGGCTCCAGTCGACCGCGTCGACGTACAGACCGAGAGGATTGCGTCGGAGAGCATCCGCTGTCGGCGGCGACTTGAGCACGACCGTCAGGATTCCGGTCCAGTGCGTCGATCCGGCCTGCGCGCCGCGCTCGTAGGCGGTCTCGATCCATTTCACCTGAAAGGAGCGATCGGAGGCGCGGACCACGCTGGTGACCTGCACCGAGACTGTCCTCTCACCCACGCGACCGAACGGGTCTGCAGAGCGAGCATAGTCTCCGAGGAAGACGGCGCCTCGCTTGGTCGTGAAGTCATAGGCCGACAGCCAGTCCTGGCGCATCAGGACCGGATCGAGCGATACCGACCGGACGCTCGTCACGAACCGCCCGAGAAACCATGCGATCTGCGGATCGGTCGGATGGTAGACGGCATCGGCGGTCGACACGGCACGGGGTTCGCCCAGCTTGTCGACCTCTACGACATAGGGGACGACCCGGCTCTGAACCGACTGCCAGAGCAGGCCGCCCGAGAGGGCGGCGGTCAGGCCGAGGCATCCGAATGCCATCAGACGCCAGTTCCGGGCCTGCACGCGGGCGGAGCCGATCCGATCGTCCCAGAGCTGACCCGCTCGCTGGAATGGCGTTTCGGGTATGGGCGATCGCCCGTAGCGTTGCACGGCACGTTTGAAGATCATCAGTCGTCCCTTTCCTTGATGTCGGGGGTGGCACCGGCGCCGCCGCGGTCGCCTTGACCGATGGCGTGGATGGCAGCCTGGCGGTGGTGTCGAGCGGACGCCTGATCCTTCATTGCGCGCGCCCAGCCGGGCATGCTGCGGGCGTCATCGGCGGCGGCGCCGGCTGGCGCCTGCCGACCGACCATGGCGTTGAAGGCACCCTGCCGGCCGGATTCGGCGGCCTCGCCTAGACCGAGGGCGGCGGACATGCGCGAGCGGGCAGCACTGGAGGCGGCGGTGGCTACGCCCTTCATGCCGGCGCCGACGGACGCCGAGCCGCTCGCCTCCTGGCCCAGCTTGTAGGCCGTGCCTGCGGCAGACCCCATAGTAGTGCCCGCCCGGACGGCGCCCATGCCGGCCGCCGCCAGTCCGCGTGCGGCGCCTGCGGCGCCCGCCGCGCCCAGCACGATGACGCCCCCGGCGCCCAGAGCCGTGCCGAACGCCGCGCCGGCACCGAGCTGCGGCGCGCCCGATACCAGTCCCGAGGCGATCCCGGGGCCGAAGATGCCGAGGCCGAAGAGCGCAAGGCTGGCGAGCACTAGGCTCAGTGCCTGGCCAATATCGGGCTCCTGGCCCTGCAGGGCGGTGGTGAACTGGGAGAAATAGTTGGAGCCGATGCCGACGATCACGGCGAGCACCATGACCTTGATTCCGGAGCTGACGACGTGTCCGAGTACGCGCTCCGCCAGGAAGCTCGTCCGGTTCCAGAGCGCGAAGGGGACGAGGATGAACCCGGCAAGCGAGCTCAGCTTGAACTCGAGGATCGTCACGAACATCTGCACGGCCAGGATGAAGAAGGCGAGGATGACGAGCGCCCAGGCGATCAGCAGGACCATGATCGTGAGGAAATTGTCGAAGAAGCTGGTGAAGCCCATCATCTGCGAGGCCTGTTCGAGCAGCGGCCAGGCCGCGGAGAAGCCGGTTCCGGCGAGGCGACCGGGCTTGAGCAGGTCCGCCGCCGCCATCCCGCCCCCGCCGGCGGTCAGCCCGGCCTGGGCGAACGAGCGGAAGATGATGTCGGCGAGCGTCGAGAAGCTGTTCAGGATGAACGCGAAGGCGCCGATGTAGAGGATCTTGCGGATCAGGCGTCCGAGAACATTGTCCTCGCCGCCGAGCGCCCAGAACAGGCCGGCCAGCGTGATGTCGAGCGCGATCAACGTCCGACTGAGGAAGCTTACGTCGCCGCCGAGAAGGCCGAACCCACTGTCGATGTAGGTGATGAAGGCCTGCATGAACTGGTCGATGACGTTGAGGTCGTTCACGGTGGTGATGTCCTGACGAGATGGGGAGAAATGCCGCGGGGCGCGCCTGGGGGAGCTGCGACGCGCCCCGCGGCGACGTCGGCGGAGGGCGAGGTCCGTCGACGCCGTGCCGGCGCCTACTGGGGGGTGTAGGCGTTGCCGGAGCCGAGGAACTTCTTCGTCGCGCCCTGCGCGTCCGACTGGGCCTGCGCGCGGCTTGCCCGCTCGATCGCGTCGGCGCGGTACTGTGCCGCCATCAGCGTCTGGAGCTGGAACTGCTGCTTGGCGACGAGTGCGAGAAGCTGGTTCGTGGCCTGCTGCGCCTGAAGCGCGCCCTGCGCACCCTGGCTGCGCTGGACGATGCCGTTGAGCGTGCTCGCGTCTGCGGCGACGTTCTCGACCACCTGTGCCTCGACGGTCATGGTGTGCTTGTACGCATCCATCGACGCATCGAGCCGGGCGCGCGCATCGACGACATGCTGGTTGTTGCTGAGCGCCTGGTTGAAGCTCGTCGGGAACATCGACCGGAATTGCTGGTCGAGGCCGGCCACGCGGAACTGGATCGCCTGCGCCTGGCCCATCAGCTGGTCGATCTGCTGGATCGTCTGCGTGATCGCCCGGAGCTCGGGGAAAGTGATCGTCGTCAGGTTCCTGGCCTGATTGATCAGGCTCTGCGCCTGGTTCTGCAGCATCTGGATCTGGTTGTTGATCTGCTGGAGCGTGTGCGCGGCCGTCAGGATGTTCTGGCTGTAATTGCTGGGATCGAACACGGTGAACTGCGCCCGTGCCGGAGTCGTGGTCGTGATGACGCCCATCATGAGCGCGCCAGCGGCACCGATCGCAAGCGCGCCGGTCATCAGGTATTTCTTGAAGGGCCGTTTCTTCGTCATAGGGCTTCTCCTTGGGCTGGAGGATCAGGGAGCGGGAAAGGCGGCGATCAGCTCGGCGGCCCAGCCGAGATCGCAGTCGGCCAGGAAGTGGGCGGCGAAAGCGTCTGCGCCATGTTCGGCGAGAATGGCCTCGATCCGGCGCTGGCTGGCGGGATCGGAGGCACCGCAGAGCGCGAGGCCGATCGGCCCGAGGCCAAGCTCGAACAGCCGGTTTCCCCGCGCGGATTGCAGGTAATAGTGGCGCTTGGGCGTGGCCCGACTGATCAGTTCGATCTGGCGGTCATTGAGGCCGAACCGGGCATAGGCCTCGCGGCTCTGTGGTTCGATCGCTCGGTCATTCGGCAACAGGATGCGGTGCGGGCAGCTTTCGATGACAGCGGGCGCGATGCTACTGCCCGCGACGTCCGCCAGGCTTTGCGTCGCGAACAGCACTGCGACGTTCTTCTTGCGGAGTGTCTTGAGCCATTCGCGGATGCGTGCGGCGAACAGCGGATGGTCGAGGAAGATCCAGGCCTCGTCGAGGATCAGCAATGTCGGCCGGCCGTCGAACCGCTCCTCGAGCCGATGGAACAGATAGGTCAGGACCGGTGCGACGACGCTCGACTGGCCGAGCAGCGCCTCGGTTTCGAAGCACTGGACATCGGCGAGGGCG
Organism: Sphingobium nicotianae; assembly: GCF_018603885.1. Lineage (GTDB taxonomy): Bacteria > Pseudomonadota > Alphaproteobacteria > Sphingomonadales > Sphingomonadaceae > Sphingobium > Sphingobium nicotianae. Next base: position 3,980 of record NZ_JAHGAW010000011.1, on the reverse strand, counting down.
AGTCCGCTTTCGCTTGCGTCGAGCAGCCGGCCGTGCGGACCGTCCAACGTGTACGGCTGGATCGCGGTGCGGAGCGCGTTCGACTGGAGCAGCAGCGCCAGCCCCGTCATCGTCCGTTCGGCGGACGGTGCCGACGCCAGGCTGCCGAGCGCCGACCATACCGCATCCTTCACTTCGGGCGTGACGGCGAGCCTTTCGGCATCAAGCAGCGCCGCGATCCACTCCGCCGCCCAGCTCCGTTCCGTCGCGTCGTCGATCCGTACGAGCGGCTGGAACGCGAGCGCTGCGTCCGATCCGGTGTCGGCGCCGAGCGCATGGTGAGCGCCGCCCAAGGCCAGCACGGCCGCGCGGGCTGAAAGGCCCTTGTCGAAAATGTAGACCTGCGCGTCGGGGTAGCGGCGGAACTGCAGCGCGATCAGCGCCAGCAGCACCGACTTGCCCGCACCAGTCGGCCCCACGACCATCATGTGGCCGACGTCGCCGACATGGGTGGAAAGCCGGAACGGGGTCGAGCCTCCGGTCTGAGCGACCAGCAATGGCGGCCCTTCGAGATGCTCGTTGGCGACGGGCCCCGCCCAGACCGCTGACAGCGGCATGAGGTGGGCGAGATTGAGGGTGTGGACGATCGGCTGGCGCACATTGGCATAGACCTGGCCGGGTATCGACGACAGCCACGCCTCGACCGCATTCACACCTTCGCGGATCGTGGTGAAGCCGAGCCCGCCGATGATCCGTTCGACCTGCCGAATCTTGGCTTCGACGCCCGCGCGGTCCTCGTCACTGACGGTGATGGTCGTCGTCAGGTAGCCGAAGGCGACATGGTCGCCGCCGAGCGCCTGGAGCGCCAGGTCGGCATCCGTCACCTTGTTATCTGCGTCGCTGTCGAGCAGCTGGGCCGGCTGGTTGTACAGCACCTCGCGCAGCAGCGCGGTGATAGACTTGCGCTTGTTGAACCACTGCCGCCGCAACTTCGTCAGCAGCTTGGTCGCGTCGGTCTTGTCGAGAGCGATGAAGCGCGTGACCCAGCGATAGGCGAAATCGGCCTCGTTGAGCGCGTCGAGGATTCCGGGACGGCTGACGTTCGGAAACCCGACGACGGTGAGCGTGCGCAGGTGCCGAGACCCGAGCATCGGCTCGAGGCCGCCGACGAGCGGCGTGTCCGCCAGCAGCGCATCGAGGTACATCGGCGTCTCCGGCACCGCTACCGGATGATGCCGGCTCGAAACCGCGTCATGGAGGTAGGTCAGCGTCTCGGCCGACGAGAGCGCTCGAACCTCGGGCATGAAGGCGGCGAACAGGTCGAGCGCGCGGTCCGTCTCCGCGATGAAGGTGCCGAGTGTGCCGCGCCAGTCGCGGCCTTCCGCGGCATCAGGCCGATCGACAAGAGACCGGCCGGCGGCATCCGCGCCATCGGCGGCGGGCAGCCAGACGAGCGTCAGATGGTAGCGGCTCTCAAAATGAACGCCTTCCGCCTCGAACCGCGCGCGCCGCTCCTCGTCAACGAGCCAAGATGCCGGATCAGGAAAATTGCCCGCCGGATAGCCGAGTGCCTCGCGGCGTTCGGCATCGAAGAACAGCGCCCAGCCCGTGCCAAAGCGCTTGAGGACATTGTTCGCCCGCGCGCAGGCCGACACCAGTTCGGCTTCGGTCGCGCTCTCGAGATCGGGACCGCGGAAGGCGAGCGTCCGCTGGAAGCTGCCATCCTTGTTGAGGATGACGCCTTTCGCCACCAGCGCGGCCCAGGGCAGATGGTCGGCCAGGCGATCGGCGGCGTGGCGATATTCGCGCAAGGCTAGCATGCGAGATAGCCCTTCTGTCTGAGATGGCGGATGAGGACGGGCGCGAACGACGGGTCGCGGCGGGTCGCGAAGACCGCGATGCTGTGCCCGACCGCCCAGACGACGATGCCGGCGATCCATTGCTGGAGGCCGAGACCGATCGCGGCGGCCAGCGTACCGTTGACGATCGCGAGACCGCGCGGAGCGCCGCCGAGGAGGATCGGCGCTCCGAGGCTCCCGTGAATGGGAACCTCAAAGCCTTCGACATGCTCGCTCACGCGATCAGCGCTCCGCCGCCGAAGCTGAAGAAGCTGAGGAAGAAGCTCGACGCCGCGAACGCGATCGACAGGCCGAAGATGATCTGGATGAGGCGCCGGAAGCCGCCGGCCGTCTCGCCGAACGCGAGGGTCAGGCCGGTGACGATGATGATGATCACCGCGACGATCTTGGCGACCGGTCCCTGCACGGAATCGAGCACCTGCTGGAGCGGCTGCTCCCACGGCATGCCGGTGCCGGCGGCGTGCGCCTTGCTGGCGATCACGAGGCCGAGGCCGAACATGGCGCCGGCAATGAACGTGGTGCGGCGGTCGGGAATCCTGACGATATTCATTGTCGTTCTCCTGGGGGCTTGGGGAGTGGAGAGGTGTCGGCGAGCGCATAGGCGCCGTGCGCATCGAGCCCGGTCACGCTTGCGATCGTCTCGATCCGGCGGGAGGTGCCGCGGCCGGCGATGAACACGATGATGTCGATGGCTTCGGCAATCAGCTGCCGCGGCACGGTGACCACCGCTTCCTGCACCAGCTGCTCGATGCGATAGAGCGCGGCGACCGCGCTGTTGGCGTGAACGGTGGCAATCCCGCCCGGGTGGCCCGTGTTCCAGGCCTTGAGCATGTCGAGCGCTTCCGGGCCGCGGACTTCGCCGACGATGATCCGGTCAGGGCGCAGTCGCATCGTCGAGCGGACCAGGTCGGTCATCGACACGACACCGGGACGTGTCCGCAGCGCGACGGTATCGGGCAGCGGGCACTGCAGTTCGCGCGTGTCCTCGATGAGGATCACGCGTGCATCGACCCAGGCCATCTCGGCCAGGAGCGCATTGGCGAGCGTCGTCTTGCCAGAACTGGTCCCGCCCGCGACGAGGATGTTGGAGCGCTGGGTGACAGCTGCCCGCAGCGCATCCGCGATCGCTTCCGACGCGATCCCGTCGGCGACATAATCGTCGAGCGTGTAGAGCCGCTCGGCCGGCTTGCGAATCGAGAAGCAAGGAGCCGTCGAGACCGGCGGGAGCACGCCTTCGAAGCGCTCGCCGGCGCGACCTTCGGCGTGTGGCGGCAGCTCCGCCGATACGATCGGCGAGCCGTCATGGACCTCCGCCCGCGCATGGCTGGCGACGAGCCGGATGATCCGTTCGACCTGTTCCCGATCAAGACGGACGCCGGTGTCCGTCCGGCCCTCGCCAAGGCGGTCCAGCCTCAGCGCGCCGTCCGGATTGACCATGATCTCGACGACCTGCGCATCTGCCAGGGCCAGGGCGATATCGGGGCCCATCGCCGTGCGCAGCATGACACGGCGGCGATCCCGGGCGAGGGCGCCGCTCATCGATCCTGCTCCGCGCCGAGCGTGCGCCGACCGGCGGCGACCTGGCGGCCGACCTGGGCGACGAACGCTTCAAACCGCTTGGCGCCGAGTGCACGACCGGCGTGATCGTTTTCCGCAAGCGGCGTCTGGATGGCGAGCTCGAAGCGAATGAACAGCGCCAGCGTTTCGAGAATGACATCTCCGTCGCGCTCAATCCGCCCCAAGGCCTTCGACATGCGATCGAGCCGCAACCCGAAGCGTTCGTCGAGCTCGGAGGTACCGCGACGATCGAGCCAAGCCCTCAAGGCATCGGCGAGAATGGCCGACTTCGACGCTCCTGGTTTCGCCGCAAGCGCCTCGAGGCTGTCGCTGAGGGGCTTGGGGAGGAATAGCTGGTGGCGGACCTTCTCGACCATGGTCAGAAGTCCAGCTGCAGGTCGTCGGGACGCGACGACGCGGAATCGATGGCGTAGACGGCGCGCGTGGCGGCGAGCGACCGGGCCTGGTCCATCGCGCGCTTGTCGGTGGCAGCATCGGTGTCGTCGTCGCCGAGACCGAGGACATCGGCCGGACCCACGTCCTGCTGTACGGGCGCCTCAAGTTCGTGCGCGGGATGCCGAACCT
>NZ_JAHGAW010000010.1 GCF_018603885.1 Sphingobium nicotianae | reverse complement strand
TAGCGGCCAATGCCCCAAAATCGAGTATCTGACGATCGGCAAAATGCGTGGAGCAGCCCGCGTCGCGGTTGTCGAAGCGGATCACGCGATAGCCTCTGTCGGCCAGCCGTTGGCAAAATGAAATAGTCCAGCGGATCATCTGGGTCCCGAGCCCCGCGATCAGAAGGATGGCCTCCGAGCTTTCATCGCCCAAACTGTCATAGGCCAGATTAATGCCATTGGTTTTCACGATGGGCATGGACGTTCCGTTGGCGATGATCGCTCAATGTGGCTTCGCCGCACTGGCGATCGAGTGGGTTCAAGCGCCCTATAGCGCGAATGTCAGTTCTTGAACCCAAAAGCCGACCTTCCCTTTCCCACGACTTTTTCGTCATCCACCGGTCCGAAACCACCTCTCCGAAGCGGACGTTCGCTCTGCTTCGAATTTGTCCACGCGGTCCAGAGCCGCGTCGACTGGCTTCTCGCGTTCGCGGGAATAACGAGGATTATTGTGGCCTATCGAGTCTATGTTCCATCGACGGCGATCGCCATGATCTCGATCGCGTCCGCTCTACCGGCGAAGGCCCCCAGTTCGCCCGGCTCGACGCCCATCATCGCGCGGCTGAGGGGTGCGGCGAAGGAGATCATCCCGCCGGCTGGATCGGCCTCGTCATCTCCGACGATCGTGACGGTGCGCTCCTGCCCGTTCAGCCGGTAAGTGACGGTGCAGCCGAACGCGACGGTCTCGCCATCGGGCACGGGCGCGAGCTGCGCGGTCGCCTGCCGCGTGCCCCAGTAGCGCAATTCGCGCTTCGCAGAGGTCAGTGCGGCCTCGTCGGTCAGCGTCGGCAGCAGCGCCTCCAGCTCCGCCACCTTCGCCTGAGTCAATGCCAGGCCCCGCGCCGTCACGAGATTGGGACCGGGCGGAATCGGAATCTCGAACCTGGGCTCGAGATGCTCCTCGTCGCTGTCCCGGCGGAAGGCGACGCTCATGCGAGCGCCAGCGCCTGTTCGAGATCGGCGATCAGATCGTCGGGATTCTCGATGCCGATCGAGAGACGGACGGTCGAATCGAGTACGCCGATCCGCCCGCGCACGTCCGCCGCGACGCCGCTGTGCGTGGTCGTGCCCGGGTGGCTGGCGAGCGACTCGGTGCCACCCAGGCTCACGGCCAGCTTGAAGATCTGCAGCGCGTTGAGGAAGCGGAAGGCGGCCGGCAAGCCCCCGGCGATGTCGAAGGAGAAGGTCGAGCCCGCCCCGGTGCATTGCGCATGGAAGGCGCGACCGGTCGGCGAGAGATGATCGGCGAAGGGCAGATAATGGATGTTCTCCACCTTGGCATGATCGCGCAGATAGGTGGCGATCGCCTCGGCATTGGCATTGGCCCGTTCCATGCGCAGGCTCAGTGTCTCCAGGCTGCGGCCGAGCATCCAGCAACTGTTGGGATCGAGCTGGGTGCCGATGGCGCTGCGCAGCGCGCGGATCGGCCGCATGATCTCCTTCGATGCCATCGCCGCGCCGGCGATCAGGTCGGAATGGCCGCCGACATATTTGGTGAGGGAATAGAGCGAGATGTCGGCGCCATGCTCGATCGGCCGCTGAAAGACCGGGCCGAGCAAGGTGTTGTCGCACATGATGACGGGGCGATGGCCGTCCTGCGTGGCGGCGATCTCCTCGGCCATCTCGCGCATCAGTGAGATGCGCACGAGGCCATTGGTCGGATTGGCCGGCGTCTCGATGAAGATGACGGACACGCGGCCCTTCGCCTGCGCTTCCCTGGCGGCCGCCTCGACGCTCTCGCGCTCCACGCCGTTGGTGAAGCCGACGGACTGAATGCCGAGCTTCGACAGGGAGTTGAGCAGCAATGTTTCCGTCCCGCCATAGAGCGGCTGGGAATGCAGGACGACGTCGCCCGGGCGCAGATAGGCCATCAGGCTGGTCGTGATCGCCGCCATGCCCGAGGCGAAGAGCACGCAGGCCTCCGCGCGCTCATAGACCGCGAGGCGATCCTCCACGATCTCGCTGTTGGGATGGTTGAAGCGCGAATAGACGAGGCCCGATCCCTGCCCGGCGGGCGGCTCCTTGCGGCCGGAGACATAGTCGAAGAAATCGCGGCCTTCCTCGGCCGACTTGAATACGAAGGTGGAGGTCAGGAACACCGGCGGCTTGACTGCGCCTTCCGAGAGGGCGGCGTCATAGCCATAGTTGAGCATCTGCGTCTCGGGATGCAGCGCATGATTGCCGATATGGGTCTTGCGGGAATTATTGACGGTCATGAAAATGGCGCTCCTCGCGGGATGGCGTGATGGTCCATCATAGCCCAGTCTGGCGACAAAGCACCCTGCGCTGCCGCTTATATTCGGCTCCTGTGTGAGTTGAGCCGGGCGTCGGCGCGGGTGAAGTGAAGCGGGGGTTTTGCAATTGTCGCGCAAATAGCCTATATGGGTCGGGCTACCGTCGTTTGCGACAGACTACTGGGCCGCTCTGGCGATCCCTTTGTCCTCTCTGAACTTTCTGCAGCCGGAGCGCCGCATGTCGCGGCGCCTCGTACATACTGGGCAAAGGATACCCAAAATGACCATCGGAACAGTCAAATTTTTCAATGCCGACAAGGGCTATGGCTTCATCGCGCCGGAAGACGGCGGCAATGACGCCTTCGTTCACATCTCGGCCGTCGAGCGCGCCGGCATGCGCACGCTCGACAAGGATCAGCGCGTTTCCTACGAGCTGGAGAAGGATCAGCGCGGCAAGATGTCCGCTGTGAATCTTTCGGCAGCCTGATCGTAAGATAGCGGGAGGCGCGGGCGGGGCCGATGGCTCCGCCCGCGCCTCTTTCGTTTAAGAGAACGGAACGTCACAGACTTTATGGTTTCCTACAAACAACCGAGCTTTGAAGAGCGCCTCGAACTGGCGCGCCTCGCCAAGCAGAAGGCGCTGGACAAGCTTAAGGCCAAGCCGCCGGTCGATCCGGCCGTGCTGGCCAAGCGCAAGGCCGCAGCCGAGGCGAAGGAAGCGGCTGCTGCCGAAGCCCGCCGGCTGAAGATCGCGGCGCGCGAGCAGGAAAAGGCAGCGAAGCGCGAAGCCGATGAAGCACGCGCCGCAGCCAAGGCGGCGGCTCCGGCGCTCGATGCAGCGCAACAGAAGGCCGCGCGCGATGCGCGCTATGCGGCCCGCAAGCAGCGCAAGGGCTGAGCGCGATCCGGAGCTTGTTTATTTCCCGGGCTTGCTCTTCACCGCGATACCCATGATCTCGAAATTCGAGCCGCCCAGCAGGCTGCCGGCGCCCAGGAAGGCGCGGGCAGGCAGCGGTCCCTTGAAGTAGGTGCGATACACCTCGTTGAACGCGGCGTAATTGCCGAGGTCGGTCGCGAAGATCTGGACCCAGACGAGGTCGTCCATCGTCATTCCCGCTTTCGCGAGCGTGTTCTTCATATTGTCGAGGATGATCCTGGCGCCGACCTTGGGATCAGTCGGTGGCTTGCGCGTCGCCGGATCGATGTCGGTCGATCCTGAGATGTAGAGCGTGTCGCCGGCCATGACCGCGGCGCTGAAGGCGGGGCCGCCGGCCGGCGATGTCGCTCCGGCCGGCATCGCGCCACCCGCGGGATAATGGACATTGCCGGATTGCGCGGCGGCAGGTGCAGCGAGGGCGAGGGTCAGCGCGGCAAGGGGGAGCGGCAGAGATTTCACGGCGGGTCTCCTGTTGAACGTCCGCCTCCTGCTTCGACCGGGCCTCGCCGGCTGTCAATGCGCGTCCGACGCTCAGCCGTCGCTGTCGCGCTCGATGTCCGCGCCCACGGCCGAAAGCTTTTCCTCCAGTCGCTCATAGCCGCGATCGAGATGATAGACGCGGTTGACGATGGTCTCGCCCCTCGCTGCCAGGCCGGCAAGGATGAGGCTCATCGAGGCGCGCAGGTCCGTCGCCATCACCGGCGCGCCGGTGAGACCCGTCACCCCGCGCACGACCGCGGTGCGGCCGTTCACAGTGATGTCGGCGCCCATGCGCGCCAGCTCAGGCACATGCATGTAGCGATTCTCGAAGATCGTCTCGGTGAGCACGCTCGCGCCGTCCGCCAGTGCAAGCATCGCCATGAACTGCGCCTGCATGTCGGTGGGGAAGCCGGGATGCGGCGCGGTCGAGAGCGTCAGCGGCCGCAGCCGGCCGTCCGCCGCGACCTTGATACCGCCTTTGGTCTCCTCGACATGGACCCCGGCCTCGCGCAGACTCTTGATGATCGCGTGCATGTCGTCGGCGCGGGCGCCGACCAGCTCCAGCTCGCCGCCGGTGATCGCTGCGGCGCAGGCATAGCTGCCTGCCTCGATCCGGTCAGGCATCACCTTGTAGGTCGCGCCATAGAGACGCGGCTTACCCTGGATGACGAGCCGGTCGGTGCCGATCCCCTCGATCTCGCTGCCCATTTCGACGAGCAGACCGCAAAGATCGACGATCTCCGGCTCGCGCGCGGCATTCTCGATGATCGTCTCGCCATTGGCGAGCGCGGCGGCCATCAGCGCATTCTCGGTCGCGCCGACGGAGGGGAAGGGGAAGCTGATCAGCGCGCCCTTGAGGCCGCCATCGGGCGCCAGCGCGCGGACATAGCCATTGGCCATCTCGATCGTCGCGCCAAGCGTCTGGAAGGCTTGCAGGTGGAAATCGATCGGCCGGTTGCCGATGGCGCAGCCGCCGGGCAGCGACACCGTCGCCTCGCCCGTGCGCGCGAGCAGCGGGCCGAGCACGACGATCGAGGCGCGCATCTTGCGCACTATGTCATAGGGTGCGACGGACGAGGTGATCCGGCTCGCCTTGAGCGTCATCACCCGGCCGAAATCCTCCTGCCGCGATCCCTCGATCGTCGTCGAGACGCCGAGCTGGTTGAGCAGATGGCCGAAGCTGTCGACGTCGGCCAGCCGCGGCAGGTTGCGCAGCGTCACCGGCTCCTCGGTGAGCAGCGAACAGGGCAGCAGCGTGAGCGCCGCATTCTTGGCGCCGGAGACGGGGAGCTGGCCGGAGAGCGGCTTCCCGCCGCGAATGAGGATGCGATCCATCGCGGCGTTATTAGCGGGTGCGGCGTCGGGTGCAAGGGGGAGGGGGCGCCCATCTCCCGTCATGCCAGCGAAAGCTGGCATCTCGTGCGGAGCAGGCCGTCTCATGGGATCGGAGACCCCAGCTTTCGCTGGGGTGACGCTGGTTGCGCTCTATTTGCGCGCCTTCTCCTTGCTCAGTCGCGTCATGATGATCGCGGCGCGCTTGCCCTGGCGGGGGAAGCTGGTCAGGTCGACCTGCTCGGCCGGGGTATGGTCGCCGTCGCTGGAGGCGCCGAGGCCGACCAGCCCGTCGATGTCCGCCGCGACGAAGCTGATGTCGCCCGCGCCGCGCTTGAGCGGATCGAGCGCGGGCATGGCGGGCAGGCCGAGATCGGCGTTGATGACATTCAGGGCCGCCAGCAGCTTCTGGTTGCCCGACGTCGGTGGCATCGGCGGATAGCCTTCCTTGAAGGTGATCGTCGCATTGGTTTGTGGCGCATGCGCGGCGATGATCGCTTCCATCTTCGCCTTCACCCGCGCCGTCTGCTCGGGCGAGAGGGTGCGGAAGTCGCCGCGCGCGATTGCGATCGGGGGGATGATGTTGACCTTGCCGGTGGCCCGCGCCTGGCTCTCGTCCGGGCTCATCGCCACGGTCGCGCCGCCGGCGATCAGGCCGATGTTGAAGGTGAGGTTGGGCTCGGGCAGCTCCTGGCGGAAGCGGCTGATGATCCGCACCAGCTCGTAGATGGCGCCATCGCCGACAGTGGGCGAAAAGATGCCGCTCGAATGCGCGGTCTTGCCGGTCGCGGTGACCGTATAGTCATTCGCCGAGCGGCGGGCGATCGAGCCATAGTCCTGCCCGTCGATCACCGATAATCCTTCGAAATCAAGGGCAACATCGGCGCGTTTGCCAGCGGCGATCAGGTCGGCGCGGCTGACCGAAACCGGCTCGCCGGAGGATTCCTCGTCGCCGGTCAGCACGATCTCGATATTGGCGTCCTTGAGGGTGCCAGCCGCCTTCATCGCCCGCAGCGCCGTGAACATCACGACCATGCCGCCCTTGTCGTCGCCGACGCCCGGCCCCTTCGCGACATCGCCCTCGCGGCTGAAATGCTGGAAGGGCGAGCTGGGCTCGAACACCGTGTCCAGATGGCCGATCAGGAGGATCTTCGTGGTGCCGGGCCTGCCCTTGTGCGTGGCGATGATGTGGCCGGCGCGATTGACCGCGTCCATCGGTTTCCATGCGACCGTGAAGCCCAGTGCTTCCAGCTCCGGCCGCACCATCTCGGCCACCTTGATGACGCCGGGGATGTTGCGCGTGCCCGAGTTCTGGTTGACCAGCCTTTCGAGCAGCGCGAGCGCCCAGGGTTGATCGGCATCGACGGATTTGGCGATGGCCTGCTCGGCGGCGGAAAGCTTCGCGGCGGCGGGCGCGGCGAGCAGGATGAGAGGGAGGGCGAGCGCGGTCAGGGCGGAGCGGGTCATGCCGTCACGATAGACTGCGCCGGAGAGGGCGCAATGGCCTGAATTACTTAGCCCCAAGGGAGGGCGCCTCAGGTCGGTCATGCCCCCGGCATGACCTAACAGCGCGGGGCGCTGTTTACCTGACGCGGGGTGGGTGGCGCGCAGCGATCTGCGGGGTTGCAGCCCCACCCCAACCCCTCCCCTGAGCCGAAGGCGAGCGAAGCCCAACGGGAGGGGCTACAAGTTTGGCTAAGCCAGCAACTCGACATCCCAATAAAGCCAGTCGTGCCAGCTCTCGTGGAGATGGTTGGGCGGGAAGGCGCGACCATGATCCTGGAGCTGCCAGCTCGTCGGACGGATCGGCGTGTCGCGCATCGCCATGTTGGCCTCGCGCGGCGTGCGGCCGCCTTTCTTGAGATTGCAGGGCGAGCAGGCCGTCGCGACATTCTCCCAGGTGGTGCGCCCGCCCGCGCGGCGCGGCACGACATGGTCGAACGTCAGATCCTTGGTCGATCCGCAATAAAGACAGGAGAATTTGTCGCGCAGGAACAGGTTGAAGCGCGTGAAGGCGGGATATTCGCTCGGCCGCACATATTGCTTGAGCGCGATGACCGAGGGGATCTTCATCTGGAAGCTGGGCGAATGGACTTCCCGGTCATAGCTGTCGACGATGTCCACCCGATCCAAAAAAACCGCCTTGATGGCGGTTTGCCAGGGCCAGAGGCTCAGCGGATAATAGGAAAGCGGCGTATAGTCCGCATTGAGGACCAAGGCCGGACAGTTTTCTGCATGGCGAATTCGTTCGGGATGATACATGCGTGCTCGTGCCCCTCACCGTTGCGTCGCGATCTCTCGAAGAGAAGCATGACGCCATCATGACAGCAGAGACAATAAGGCGCCGTCAAGAGCTAGTATGAACCAAACTGTTGCTCCACGACATCTGGTGACTCGCTTTGCGCCCAGTCCAACCGGGCGGCTCCATATAGGCCATGGCTGGTCCGCCCTCCAGGCCTTTGATCTTGCGCGTGAAGCTGGCGGGCGCTTCCTGCTGCGCATCGAGGACACGGACGTCACGCGCTGCCGGCCGGAATTTGTCGAGGGCATCTATGAGGATCTGCACTGGCTCGGTCTGGAGTGGGACGAGGTGGTCATCCAGTCGCAGCGGCTCGCGGTCTATAACGCGGCGCTAGAGCAGCTGAAGCGGCTCGGCGTCGCCTATCCCTGCTTCTGCACGCGCGGTGACATTGCGCGGGAAGTCGCCGCCAGCCTCCATGCCCCGCATGGCGCCGACGGGCCGCTGTATCCGGGCACCTGCCGGTCGCTGAGCGCTGACGCGCGCGCGTCGCGGATCGCGGCAGGCGATCCACATAGCTGGCGCCTCGACATGGCCACGGCGTTGGCGCGGACCGGGCCGCTGACCTGGCGGGACGAACGAGCCGGGACAGTGCCGGTCGATCCGGGTGCGCTCGGCGATCTCATCGTCAAGGGCCGTGATCGCCCGGCGAGCTACCATCTCGCCGTCGTGGTCGACGATGCGGAGCAGGGCGTGACGCATGTCGTGCGCGGGGAGGATGTGTTCGCCTCGACCCACGCGCATCGCACCTTGCAGGCATTGCTCGGCCTGCCATCGCCGCTCTACCGCCACCACCCGCTGATCGTTGACGCGCGGGGCAAGCGCCTCGCCAAACGCAGCCTTGGCCTCAGCCTCGCCGAACTGCGGGAGGGCGGTATGGACGGGCGCACGCTGGCCGACGATCTGCGCGCGGGGCGCTTCCCGCTTGGAATCGGGCTCGCGGACGCCTAGATCGAGGGCAAGGAGTTTCAACCAATGGGCAATGTCCTTCTCATCCTTCTGCTGCTGGCCGCCATGGGCGGCGCGCTGTTCATGCTCGTGCGGGGGATCATCACCTTCCTCAAGACGACCGAGGAAGACCTCAAGAACAACGCCGCCGGCCCCAGCCAGTCCAGCCTCAAGCAGAACAAGGCGATGATGGGCCGCGTGATGTTTCAGGCCTTCGCGATCCTGATCGTGGCGCTGCTATTGCTGATGAAGAGTGGCGGGTAAGTTTCTCGTTTAGAACGGTGTTTTAGTTCAGGCATGGTGCAGGCTCAGGTCATGCAGCGCACGCGCTTCACCTTGCCGATCGTCAGCGCGACGCCGCCGTCCGACAAAGCGAGCACCGATTTGTCCGACCATTCGTCCCCTTCGCCACTGTAGTTGGCCGTCACTTCGATCCGATTGGCGCCGAGCGGCCTGACGGCCGTCACCCTGCCTTCGCTTTCGTAGAAGACCAGGCTGTCGACATTGACCGCGAGACGCATGTCGTCGCCCGGCTTGCCGCAGGTCGCCGCCGTGCCCGACCAGGTCCCCCGGAAGGCCGCCGGGATGCGCGCCGCCTTCTCGCCTTCCGGCGACGCGATCCGGACCGTTCCGCGCGGCTGCAATTCGGAGGCGGCGATCAGCCAGGGCGTCTGCCCGGCCTCGCCCTGCTGGCCATTCGGGTTGCGCGCCAATGTCATCATGCCGATCAGGTTGAAGGGGCGCCCGCCGTCGCGCAGCCGCCCATAGACCTGCACCGGCACCCGCGCCGTCTGCGTGCCGCCCGCCTGCGGCCGCCCGACCAGCACATGGATCTCGCTATATTTGCGATAGGAGTCGGCGAATTGCGCCTGCGTCATGCCGCTCTGCCTGCCCTCGTCGCGCCATAGCCGATAGGCGTCGCCATAGCGCCCCTCGGCCAGCGCGAAGCCCCAGCGCTCGATCGTCGCGCCCGAGGCCTCGACGCTGGTCGGGATGCGTGCCGCACGTTCGTTCAGCGGCTCGCGATCGTCCGGCAGGCCGCCGACCTCGCCCGGCGCGGGCGGGATGAGCGCGCCCGGCTGGTCGACGTCGGCATCCTCCACGCCGTTCATGGCATCGTCCAGTGCGGCATCGGCCTGCTGCGCCGTCATGTTCGACTGATTGTCGTGGGAGGGCTGGCGCCCGCAACTGGAGAGCATCGTTGCGGCGAGGAGCAGTGCAGGCACAGCGAATAATTTGGCGGACATGATGGCTCCTCATGGGCTGACTGGCAAAACGTGCGGTCAATCATCCGGTTGCGGGCATTTGCGCGACTCTTGGCGCATGCTATGGGGACGCCCTTCGATCCCGACAGGACACTATCCCCGATGAACGACCTGACGCAAACGCCCGAGATGCTGATCGCCATGATGGGTGCCAAGGCGCGGCGCGCGGCCGCCGAGATGGCGCTGGCATCGAGCGCGCAGAAGGGCGAGGCGCTGGTCGCGGCGGCGCGGGCGCTGCGTGATGCGACGGCCAAGATCATCCTCGCCAACCGCATCGACATGGAGCGCGGCGCGGCCAACGGCCTCTCCTCGGCGATGCTTGACCGGCTCCGTCTGGACGAGAAACGGGTCGCGGCGGTGGCCGATGCGGTCGAGCAGGTGGCGAGCCTGGAGGATCCGGTCGGCAAGCTGATCGACGAGACGGTGCGGCCCAACGGCCTGAAGCTCAGCCGCGTGCGCGTGCCGCTCGGCGTGATCGGCATCATCTACGAGAGCCGCCCCAATGTGACGGCGGACGCGGCGGCGCTCGGCCTCGGCTCGGGCAATGCGGTCATCCTGCGCGGCGGCTCCGAGGCGGTCGAGAGCAACCGCGCGATCCACGCCGCGATGGTCAAGGGCATCACCGAGGCGGGGCTGCCGGCCGATGCGGTGCAGTTCGTGCCGACCACCGACCGGGCCGTCGTCGGCGCGATGCTGCGCGCGGTCGGCCTCATCGACATCATCGTGCCGCGCGGGGGCAAGAGCCTCGTCGCGCGCGTGCAGGAGGAGGCGCGCGTGCCCGTGCTCGCCCATCTCGACGGCATCTGCCACACCTATGTGCACGCCGCTGCCGATCCGCAGATGGCGCGCGACATCGTCGTCAACGCCAAGATGCGGCGCACCGGTATTTGCGGCGCGATGGAGACACTGCTGATCGACCGCGCCTTCCCTGAGCGCGAAGCGCTGGTGACCGCACTGCTCGATGCGCGCTGCGAAGTGCGCGGCGATGAGGCGGTCCGCAAGCTCGATCCGCGCGTCGAGCCGGCCGAGGATGGCGATTGGGACACCGAATATCTCGATTCGATCCTGTCCGCGCGCGTCGTCGACGGCTTGGACGAGGCGCTCGCCCATATCGCCAGCCACGGCAGCCATCATACCGACGCGATCGTGACTAATGACGAGAGCGTCGCCGAGCAGTTCCTCGCCCGTTGCGACAGTGCCATCGTCATGTGGAACGCCTCGACCCAGTTTGCCGACGGCGGCGAGTTTGGCCTGGGCGCGGAGATCGGCATTTCGACCGGACGGATGCACGCGCGCGGCCCTGTCGCGCTGGAAGGGCTGACCACCTATAAATGGGTTGTCCGGGGAAGCGGCCAGACTAGGGTCTGAACTCAGTTGGAACGGGGATCGAGATTGCCCATGGAAGGCCGCCGACAAGGAGCGCTGCGCAGTCGCGTAGCTAAAGCTACGCGCAAGCAAGCGACGCCGCTCGGCGGCCTTCCATGGGCAAGCGCGCCGCGGCGGGCGTCTTTTGGCGCCAGGCGGCGTCGCGCGTCGGTCACGATGGAAACCATCGCTCCCTCCCTGCTCCTGGCCGGCGCCAAAATTTGCTCCGTCTCGACCCCGTTCCAACTGAGTTCAGACCCTAGGCCGTGACCATGCCCAAGATTGCGATGATCGCGCGGCTGCGCGCCGGAGCGTTTTTGACGTCGGTCCTGTTGGCGGGCTGCCAGGCCGTGCCGTCACCGCGAGCCGCGCCGCCGCCCCCAACTCCGCCGGCTCCCAAGCCCACACCAGCGCCCACCCCGGCGACCCCGTCCAATCTGGACTGGGAAGAAGCACCGGTGGCACCTGGCACCTGGACCTACCTCACGCAGGACGGTGTGAAAGCAGCGTCCTTCGGGCAAGACATTGTGGTGATTGGATGCCGTCCCGCCACGCGGCAGATCGAGTTGAGCGTTCGGGGTGTGGCGCCCGTCGCGCGGGCGATGACAGTCCGTACCAGCTTCGGCGCATTGCAGTGGGCCGGTGTGGTGACGAGTCCGGCCGCCAGCGGCGTTGCGATGCTCACCGTCTCGCGCCCCGCGAGCGATCCCGGCTTTGACCAGATCGCTTATTCGCGCGGCCGCATCGCGATCGAGGTGGCAGGCCGCACGCGGCTGATCGTGCCGGCCTGGGCGGAAATTTCGCGCGTGATCGAGGATTGCCGAAACTAGGTTTTCGGCGGCGCGCCCGGTTCGAAGCGCGGACGCATGAGTATGATTCGAAAAAAAATAAATACAAGTCTTGTTCGCGAGCGCGGAATGACTCACATCTACACCTGTCGAAGGGAAACGGCTTTCAGCCAAACCGCTTCGAAGCAGTTTCAACTTAAGCGAAAGGAGGTGATCCGATGTCTCATGGTTCAGCAATGGGGTCGGTGAAGTCCGTTCGGGGAGCCTGCCGCTAAGGCATTGGTGGCAGGTCGCGCGGCGCTCGATTGAGCGAAACGCGGCGTAAATCCCCGGGTGGCGGCATTTCCGGCCGCTGACCATGCTGATGGGCCGCGCGGAACCTTAGAGGTTCCGGGCGGCCCCTCTCATTTGTGCTGCTTCGCGGCGAAGGCAGGGAGTTGCCTCTGCCTGGTTGGAAATTTCCCTTCCAAAAACCTCAGAGCGCGATCCGGTAGCGCAGGCTCTCCGCGCCGCCATAGGCCGCGATCTTCGTGAAGCGCTCGATCAGCACGCCGCCGCACCGCTCGATCGTACGGCGCGAGGGCAGGTTATCCTCGTTGGCGGTGATCTCGATGTAGGAGAGACCGCGTGACCGCGCATCGGGCAGCAGCGCCATCACCGCCCCGGCCGCATAGCCATTACCGCGCTTCGCCGGTATGACCGCGAAGCCGATATGGCCCAGCACGTGCGGCGGGAGGTCCGATGTGCCGGGCAACCAGCGAAAGCTGATCGATCCGCAGAAATCGCCGTCCCACATCCAGCGCCGATAGCCGGGAATGCGGGGGAGCACGGTGCCATCCGGCGCCGTGTAGCCGGGCAGGCGTCCCTCGGGATCGTCGGAGGCGGTCAGGAAGGCCGGCGCGTCGCTATCGATGGCCGCCAGTTCGGCAAGCCGGGTCTTCTCGCCATCGATATTGTTTGGCGACCAGCCCATCTCCAGCGCGGCCCGGTAGGCAGGCAGATGGTCCATCGACGGGACAACGAGGCTGAAGGTTCCGGACATGACGGCTCCCCGTAGCGGAGCCGCGACGCCCGAGCCAGACGTCAGTTGATCTCGCCGGCCTGGGTCATCTGCGTGCCCTGCGGCACGGCCATCATCTTGCCCGAGGTCACGATCACCTTGGTGCCGATCCTGGCCTGCGCGAACAGCAGCTTGGCGAAGGCGAGCGGCACGCCGATGCAGCCATGCGTGGCATTGCCCCATTTGACTTCGCTGGCGTGGATTGCGACGCCGTCATTGGTGAGCCGCAGCATGTAGGGCATCGGCGCATTGTTATAGACGTTCGAGTGGTGCGTGGCGTCCTTCTGGCTGATCGGGAAGGTGCCGATCGGCGTCGGATAATCGTCCGCGCCATAGAGCACGACGGCGGCGCCGATCTGGTAGCCGGCGCGGAACACGGCGATCGTCTGCGCCTTCACGTCGACGGTGATGATCACTTCGCCCTGCGGCACGCCGGCATCGTCCCAGACATAGTCGCCATGACGGAACGGTCCGTCGACGACGAGGACGCGCTTGAGCCGCATCGCGTCATTGGCCACGGCTGGCGCGGGGTTTGGGGCAACGACGGGTGCCCGGGCGGCGGGACGCGCCACCGGAGGAGCCTGGACCGCCTTGGGCTGATTGCCGAAATCGACCTCGAGGCGCGGCACGTCGCGGTTCGTGTCGGCGCGGGCCGCGACCATCGGCGCGACACTCATCGCGACCACGGCGCCCGTCACCATCGCTCCCAGAGCGAGGCCGATCCTGATCATTCTGTGCTGCGCGATCTTGGTCATGAGCCATGACTAAGAGACTCTTAAGATGCCGCGCAAGAGGCCATTTCTGGCCGTTTCCCAATGGGACACGAGGTTATGGACAAGTTAACGGGTTAATGCGGCCGCCGGTTTTGTTCTTCGTCCCCGGCCTCGTGATAAAGAATCTCGTTGCGGATATGCACGGCGCGCGAGCCCAGGCGCGTCTCATAGATGAAGATCGCGAAGCCGACGCCGATCGAGATCATCGAGGCGATGAAGAGCAGGGCGATCAGCGTCCCGAAATGCGCGTTCACCAGCTCCGAGAGAAACAGCAGGACCACGACCATGCAGATCAGCACCGCCGAGAGCACGGTGAGGAAGATGGCGACGTTGATGACCGAGATGCGCTTGTCGAGGACGTGGATCTCCTCGATCAGCCGGTCATGCTCGGGGCCGCGGCTCTTCAGCACCAATTCCTCGACCGCTCGCGCGCGGTCGACTACGCGCGCGAGCCGGCCGGCGCAGACGTTGAGGAAGGCGCCGGTCCCCGCGAGCAGGAAGACCGGCGCCACCGATAGCTGGATCGTCTGCGCGACCTGGCTGACCGCCGGGGAGCCCAGCGTATAGAGGTCGCTCACGCGGCCCCTTTGCTCGCCGGGGTATTGATCCCCATGGACTGGAGATATTTCTTCACGTTGCGCGCCGCCTGACGCAGGCGCTGCTCGTTCTCGACCATCGCGATCCGGACATAGCCCTCGCCATCCTCGCCATAGCCGACGCCGGGCGCCACCGCGACCTTGGCATGGGTGAGCAGCTGCTTGGAGAATTCCAGGCTGCCCATCTCCTTGAGCGCCGGAGGCAGTGGCGCCCAGGCGAACATGGAGGCCTTGGGGGCAGGAATGTCCCAGCCGGCCCGACCGAAGCTCTCGACCAGCACGTCGCGCCGCTTGTGATACAGCTCGCGATTCTGCTGGACGATGTCCTGCGGACCGTTGAGCGCGGCGCAGGCCGCAGCCTGGATCGGCGTGAAGGCGCCATAGTCGAGATAGGACTTCACGCGCGTCAGCGCCGCGATCAGCTTGGGATTGCCGACCGCGAAGCCGATGCGCCAGCCGGCCATCGAATAGGTCTTGCTGAGCGAGGTGAACTCGACCGCGATATCCTTGGCGCCGGGTACCTGCAGGATCGAGGGCGTCGGATTGCCATCATAATAAAGCTCGGAATAGGCAAGGTCGGAGAGCACCCAGACCTTGTTCTCCCTGGCCCAGGCGACCAGCCGCTCGTAGAAAGCGAGATCGACCGTCTCGGCGGTCGGATTGCTCGGATAGCCGACGACCAGCACACTCGGGCGCGGCACCGTGAAGGCCATCGCCCGGTCGAGCGCGCGCCAGTAATCCTCATCCGGCGTGGTCGGCACCGAGCGGATCGTGGCACCCGCGATGATGAAGCCGAACATGTGGATCGGGTAGGAGGGGTTGGGCGCGAGCACGACGTCGCCGGGCGCGGTGATCGCGGTGGCAAGGCTGGCGAGACCCTCCTTGGAGCCCATCGTGACGACCACCTCTGTCTCGGGATCGAGCTCGACCCCGAAGCGGCGGGCGTAATAGTTCGCCTGGGCCTTGCGCAGGCCGGGAATGCCCTTGGACTGGCTATAGCCGTGCGAGCTGGGCTTCTGTGCCACCTCGACCAGCTTGTCGATGACGTGCTGGGGCGGCGGCAGATCGGGATTACCCATGCCGAGATCGATGATGTCCTCGCCCGCCGCGCGCGCCGCTGCCCGCATCGCATTCACTTCGGCGATAACGTAGGGCGGCAGTCGCTTCATGCGGTAGAACTCATCGGACATTGGGAAGTCGATCTCCTTGAATTGCAATATGGCGTTTGGAACACGGCCTGCCATGATTGCACTTGGTCGGCAGGCACCAAGCTCCATATAGCTGGCAGTCGACTCTGGTGCCACCAAAACAAGATTGAGGCCACATCTGATGAAACAGGACGTGATCGATGGGCCTGACCTGGCGGAGATGCAGCACTGGACCCGGCTGATCGGCCGGGCCCAGCAGATGATCCTGGAGCGCAGCGCCGACCTCGCCGAGCGGGCGTTCAAGATCCGCAGCCTCGAGGCGCATCCCAACCTGGAGAAGATCGCCGAGATCCAGACGCAGATGGCCGGCAAGGGCATGGCCATGTGGGAACAGTTTCTCGCCCGTGCCAACCCCCTCGCCGGGAATATGGAGACGGCGTCGCCCGCCGATCTCGATCGCCGCTTCGCCGATCCACGCTGGCGCGACAATCCGGTGTTCGATCTGATCCGTCAGATCTATCTGCTCGCGTCGGAATATATGCTGCAGCTTGCCGACAGCGTCGACGGGCTGGATGTCCACGAGAAGGAGAAGCTGCGCTTCATGACGCAGCGTCTCGTCGAGGCGGCCAGTCCCGCCAACTTCCCCTTCACCAATCCGCTGGTGGTCGAGAAGACGATCGAGACGCGTGGTGAGAATCTGCTCACGGGTCTTCAGCACCTGCTCACCGATCTCGACCGCGGCCAGCTCACCCATACCGATGGCTCCAAGTTCGAACTTGGCCGCAACATCGCGACGACGCCGGGCAAGGTGGTTCACGAGACACCGCTCTATCAGCTCATCCAGTATGGCCCGACGACACAGACCGTGCTGGAGACGCCGCTGGTCATCTTCCCACCCTGGATCAACCGCTTCTACATTCTCGATCTCAATCCGCAGAAGAGCTTCGTGCGCTGGGCGGTGGAGCAGGGGCTCACCGTGTTCATGGTGAGCTGGAAGTCCGCGGATGCCAGCCTCGCCGACATTGACCTGGCGGATTATGTCGATGCGCAGATCGACGCGATCGATGCGGTGCGCGATCTGCTCGAGGTGCCGTCCGTCCACACGATCGGTTATTGCGTCGCCGGCACGGTGCTTTCCGCGACCCTCGCGCTGCTCGCGGCGCGCGGCGAGGCGGACAAGGTCGCGAGCGCGACCTTCTTCACCGCGCAGGTCGATTTCACGCAGGCCGGCGATCTCGGCCTGTTCGTCGATGATGAGCAGATCGCGCTGGTCGACAGTCTTGCGACCGAGGGCTTTCTCGATGGCCGCTATCTCGCTGCCACCTTCAATCTGCTGCGCGGGCAGGATCTGATCTGGAACTATGTCGTCAACAATTACCTGCTCGGCAATGCCTATCCCGAGTTCGACCTGCTCTACTGGAATGGCGACACGACCAACCTGCCGGCCAGATGGCACCACAGCTATCTCGCCGATTTCTATCGTGACAACCGTCTCGCCCAGCCCGGCGGCCTGATGATCCACGACGTGCCGATCGATCTGCGCCTGGTCAAAACGCCCGCTTATATTCAGGCGGGCATCGAGGATCATATCGCGCCGGCCTGCAGCGTCTGGAAGATCATGGATTATTTTGCCGGCGAGAGAAGGTTCGTCCTCGCCGGCTCGGGCCATATTGCTGGCGTCGTCAATCCGCCGGCCGCGCGTAAATATCAATATTGGACCAGTGAGGCCCCGCAGGCGAGCTTCGAGGCGTTCCGGAAAGCCGCACAGGAAAACAAGGGAAGCTGGTGGCCGGACTGGATGCAGTGGCTGCGCGATCATAACGCTGCGGAGGTGGACGCGACCGGCGCACGCATTCCGGGCACCGGAAAATTTACCGCGATCGAAGAGGCTCCCGGGCGCTACGTCCGCATGCGGTAAGCCGCTAAAATCTGCGACAAACGGGTGCATAAGACAGTTTTGTTGCACTGCATCATTTGACTTGCCAAATGCAGACAAAATCGTTATGCTGCAACGCAACAAATGACTCAGGAGGTCGTTTTGGCAATGCCATCCAAGCCCAAGTCGCGGAAACCGGGAGCGCCCGCCGTACCCGCCGCTGCGAAGGCACCGGCAATCAAGACGGCGCCTAAGCCGGCCGTGTTGGCAAAAGCCAAGCCGGCACCCGTCGTGAAGGCGACGCCAGAGACCGAATGGCCGGTGGCCAGGGCGCCGGTCGCGGATCCGGTCGTGGCGCCTGAACCAGCGCCCGCCATCGAAGCGGCACCGGCGATGGCGCAAGCGCCCGTCGAACCGGCCGCGACGTCGCTCGAACCGCAACCGATTGCTGAGTCAAAACCCGAAACACCAACCCCTCAAGTGATGGCCGTTGCCGACATCTTCCCTGTCGCGGCGCCCCTCAAGACGAAAGGCGATACGATCATGACCGATGTGCTGGAAACCGCGAAGACCTATGCCGAAGAAGCCAAGACCCGGATTCAGGGCGCGATGACCGAGATGAGCGAGAAGGCCAAGGTGGCGATGGAGAAGTCGTCCAAGGCGCTCGAGGAAATGGGCGAGCTGACCAAGGGCAACCTCGAAGCGGTCGTCGAATCGTCGAAGATTGCCGCCAAGGGCGTCGAATCGATGAGCCAGGGCGCCGCGGACTTCGGCCGCAAGTCCTTCGAGAAGACCAGCGCCAGCATGAAGAGCCTCGCCTCGGTCAAGACCCCGGCCGAGTTCTTCCAGCTCCAGAGCGAACTGGTCAGTGCCTTCTTCGACAGCTTCGCGTCGGAGAGCGCCAAGAGCAGCGAAACGATCCTCAAGCTCGCCAGCGACATCTCGCAGCCGATCAGCAATCGCGTGTCGATCGTCACCGAGAAGATGAAGTCCCTGGCTGCCTGATCGCACGTCATCCGGAATGAAGAGGGCGGCTCGCTTCGGCAGGCCGCCTTTTTTATGCTTAACGGCGTTCGGCCCTTGCCAGCGGGCCACCCCATACCCTATTTTTAGGTCATGCAGATAATGGGCGCGCCGCGGATCCAGCCGTTGATGGCCGGACGACAGGATGAAGAAGGTCCGGGCGGGCCGGGCCTGGGTATCGCCACGCGTACCCGCACGCGCACCAAGAAGCCGACGCCTTACAAGGTGCTCATGCTCAACGACGACTATACGCCGATGGAATTCGTCGTCGACGTGCTCCAGCGCTTCTTCCGCATGGACATCGAGCAGGCGACCCGCGTCATGCTCCACGTCCACCAGCGCGGCGTCGGCGTCTGCGGCGTGTTCAGCTATGAAGTCGCCGAGACCAAGGTCAATCAGGTGATGGACTATGCCCGCCAGAACCAGCACCCGCTGCAATGCACGCTGGAGCATGCCTGAGGCATTGGTCTGACCGGAGATGCAGCCGGTCGCCAAACCCGACTTTCTGAGCGCTCAGCAGGGTGCTGCCTTCGAGGATTTCGACGTCGCGCGCTCCTATCGCAACCGTCCCGGTTATGGCGATGCTGTGTTCGATAGGCTGATCGACCTCATGCCGGCATCCGGGCCGATTCTCGATATCGGCTGCGGCACGGGCTTCCTTGCGCGACCACTGGCAAGCCGTGGCTTCGCGGTCGACGCGCTCGACATTTCGCCCGCCATGGTCGAGCTGGGACGCGCACTGCCCGGCGGCCAGCTCCCGAAACTGCGCTGGTCTGCCGTTTCCTTCGAAGAGGCTGGGCATATCGGTCCCTATGCGCTGATCGTCGCAGGCGAGAGCCTTCACTGGATGGATTGGGCGACTGTCCTGCCCAAATGCCGCGGCCTGCTGATACCGGGCGGCAAACTCGCCATCGTCGACAATCGCGCGCTTCCGTTGCCCTGGCAGGAAGATCTGGTGGTCTTGATCGCCCGCTATTCCACGTCGCAACATTATCGCCCATATGACACGGCGCGCGAGATTGCTGCGCGCGGCCTGTTCATCGAGCAAGGTCGTATAAGCACCGACCCTGATCCAATGACCCAATCGATCGAAGCTTATATTGATTCCTTTCATGCCCGCGCCTCCTTCTCGCGGGCCAGAATGGGAGAAGCGGCGAGCGAATTCGATGCTGCCCTCTGCGCCGCTGTCGCAGCGAAAGGCGCCACCGAGGTGATCATTCAGCGAGTCACGGAAATCGTTTGGGGCGAACCAGCCTGAGCCCAACAGGCGCTTTTGAATTCAGCTGGCCGCCGCGTCCGCCTGCGGTCGGGCGCGGGAAGCTTTTTTGCTGTCCTACATGTTTTCGGCCATGCCAGACTGGTGCCCGCTCGGCTTCGGCCAGCCGCTCTTTCTCATCGCGAGCATGCCGCGCGGGAGGCCGGAGAAGCTGCGTGATGGTGTGACTTTCGTGTGACCTTCGGGGGCATTTTGCGAAATCCACCGACGCCTCCACTCCGTCCTTGACCGACTCCCTGTTGCAATGCAGCATCGGTTCCATGGATGCACCCCGGCCCACGATCTCCCAGAACCCCGACATTCGCTATCTCGGGAGGCTGCTGGGGGATGTGATCCGCATCTATGGCGGCGAGCGGCTGTTTCGGCAGACCGAATATATCCGCTCCGCCTCGGTCGATCGGGCGCGCGGAGTAGCGCCGGCCGAGGGCGTCGACTCCGGCCTCTCCGCGCTGACGCTGGACGATACGCTCGCCTTCGTGCGCGGTTTCATGCTCTTCTCGATGCTCGCCAATCTCGCCGAGGACAGGCAGGGCGTCGCCGCCGAGCCGGGCGCGGACGTCGCGAGCGCCGTAGCGAAGTTGGAAGGTGACGGCATCCAGCCCGCGCAGATCATGCAACTGCTCGAAAGGGCGCTGGTCGTGCCTGTGCTCACCGCGCACCCGACCGAAGTGCGCCGCAAGTCGATGATCGATCATCGCAACGTCATTTCCGATCTCATGGTGCTGCGCGACACCGGCGCCACGGAGACCGAACAGGGTGAGCCGATCGATGATGCGATCAGCCGCCAGATCGCCTTGCTCTGGCAGACCCGCCCATTGCGTCGCGAGCGGCTGTTCGTGCGCGATGAGATCGACAATGCGCTCTCTTATTTCCGAGACATCTTCATGCCGGTGCTGCCCGGCCTCTATGCGCGCTGGGACCGGGTGCTCGGCCAGCGCGTGCCCGGTTTCCTGCGTCTCGGCACCTGGATCGGCGGCGATCGCGACGGCAATCCCTTCGTGCAGGCCGATCAGCTTCGCCTCGCGCTGGGCCGCGCCTGCGGATCGACATTGCGTTATTACATGGATGCGTTGCACGAACTCGGCGCGCAACTCTCGATTTCGAGCGAGCTTGCCGCCGTGCCCGCCTCGGTGCGTGACCTCGCGGCCGCTAGCGGCGACGATGCGCCGAGCCGGCGCGACGAGCCCTATCGCCGCGCTATCGCCGGCATCTATGCGCGGGTGGCGGCTACTTACGAGAAACTGATCGGCAGCGCGCCGCCCCGTGTTTCCCGCCTCAAGGGCGTGCCTTACGAGAGCGCGCAGGATCTGCGCGCCGATCTCGCCACGCTTGGTCGCGGCCTCGCCATGGAAGGCAATGGCACGCTGGCATCCGGCGGTGGTCTCGCGCGGCTCATCCGCGCGGTCGAATTGTTCGGCTTCCATCTCGCGACACTCGACATGCGCCAGAACAGTGCCATCCACGAGCGCGTCGTCGCCGAGCTGCTCAAGGAAGCCGGCGTCGAGCCTGACTATCTCGCGCTGGACGAGGAAGCGCGCGTCGCCCTGTTGCGCCGCGAGCTGGCCAGCAACCGCCCGCTCGGCTCACGCTTCGCCCGATATAGCGAGGAGACGACCACCGAGCTCGGCATCGTCCAGGCGGCGGCCGAGGCGCACAGCCTGTACGGCCCGGCCAGCATCACCCATTATCTGATCTCCAAGGCCGAGAGCGTCTCGGACATGCTGGAGGTCGACATCCTGCTCAAGGAAGCCGGCCTGTGGAAAGCGGCGCAGGGCGATCAGCCGCCCTGGGCGCCGATCATGGCCGTGCCCCTGTTCGAGACCATCGCCGACCTTGAGGCCGCACCCGGGATCATGTCCGCCTATTTCGCGCTGCCCGAGATCGGCGCGTTGGTGCGCGCGCGCGGCCATCAGGAAGTGATGATCGGCTATTCGGACTCGAACAAGGACGGCGGCTATCTCACTTCCACCTGGGGGCTCTACGAAGCGAGCCTCGCGCTGACCCCGGTGTTCGAGGCGGCCGGCGTCGCCATGCAGCTCTTCCACGGCCGCGGCGGTGCGGTCGGGCGCGGTGGCGGCTCCTCCTTCGCGGCGATCCAGGCGCAGCCGCCGGGCACCGTGCAGGGCCGCATCCGCATCACCGAGCAGGGCGAGGTCATCGCCGCCAAATATGGCACGCAGGAAAGTGCGCGGATCAATCTCGAGGCCGTCACCAGCGCTGCCTTGCTCGCCAGTCTCGAACCGGAGCGCCTGTCTCCGGCGGACAGTGAACGGTTCAAGCAGGCGATGGACAGGATTTCCTCGCTCGCCTTCCACGCCTATCGCGATCTCGTCTACGAGACGCCGGGCTTCCGCGAATTCTTCCGCGGCCTCACGCCGATCCAGGAGATTAGCGGCCTCAAGATCGGCTCACGCCCGGCCAGCCGCACCAAGAGCAATCGCATCGAGGATCTGCGCGCCATTCCCTGGGTGTTCTCATGGGCGCAGGCGCGCGTCATGCTGCCCGGCTGGTATGGCGTCGGCCAGGCGCTCAAGGAATTTGGCGACGATGCGCTGCTGCGGGACATGGCGCAGGGCTGGCCCTTCTTCCGTGCCTCGATGGCGAACATGGAGATGGTCCTCGCCAAGTCCGATCTGGAGATTGCCGGCCATTATCTGCCTTTGGTCGAGGACAAGGCGGAGGGCGACGCGATCTTCGGCCGCATCCGCGAAGGCTGGCATCTCGCGCACGACCAGCTGCTTACCGCGACCGGCCAGCCGCACCTGCTCGCCGACAATCCCACGCTCGACGCCTCGATCCGCCTGCGCCTGCCCTATATCGAGCCGCTGAACCTGCTCCAGGTCGAGCTGCTCAAGCGCCACCGTGCCGGCGAGACCGATCCGCGCATCAGCGAGGGCATCCAGCTCTCGATCAACGCAATCGCCACGGCGCTGCGCAACAGCGGCTGAGCAACACACCGTTCGTCCTGAGTAGCCACTGAGTTTGTCGAAGTGGCTACTCAGGGCGAACGGGGGTGATGGAGGGGCGATGGAAAGTCAGCCTCAGTCCAGCAATTTTGCGATCGCCGAGATCACGAACGTCTCGCTCGCATCCCCGTCGGTCAGCACCACCTCGCCACCGACCGCCAGCTTTGCGCCGCGAATGTCGAGCTTGGACTGGCGCTCTGCGTCACTCGCATAGGCGCCCATGTCGAGCCGTCCGTCCATCATGAGCGTGAACGGAAACAAGGTCTCGTTCTTGCGGAAGTCGCCGATCCGGCCGAACGCCGGGAACGGACCGCTGCTCGTGCCCTTCTCCGTGTCGAGCTTCAGGTCGAGGATGATCTGCCGCGCAGCCGCCGTATCGGCGTCGGCACCCCGGGGAACAAGGGTGACGCGAACGGGATCGATGGCCATGGCTTGCTCTCCTGGATTGTCGCCTTCGGCGGATGTTGCATGAGGGCATAATCGAGCGCGGCGGGGGCGCCTTGCCCTCACCGGAAATGGTTTCTGTCCTTGACGGATTCGTCCAATCCTCGTCCGGCCCTGCCCGCTATGACGCACGCCTCCGGCACCGCTCTGGTGGATGCGGCAGCTGGCACGGACTGAACAGCAGGGGGATGATATGCTCGATCCAGGTCTTCGCCGCACGGCCCGCATGACGTCGGGCCTGGTCGTGGTGTCATTGCTCGCGGTGCCGGCCGCCACGCAGCAACAGCAGCAGGTGCTGCCGCCGATCGCGCGCTACACGGTCGATGCCGGCACCATGTCCGGCATGGCCGCGATGGGCGGCGGCATCGGCGGCGCGATGTCCATGATGAACGGCGGCGGCAATCGCGCCATGCACGAGATGCTCCTGCGGCTGGGTTCGACCCGCGCGTCGACCGGCGCCGCAAGCGCCGATCACTTCATGCCCGCCGGTGCCCAGCTCGGCAAATCGGTGCCGCTCGTCACCCCGCAGCCGGGCCGATCGGAGCCTGGCGGCTATGAGGCGCAGACGCCCAAGGGCCGGCTGCTTATCTACTGGGGATGCGGCGCGACCGCGCCAAAGGGGCAGCCGATCGTCATCGATTTCGCCAAGGTCGCCAAGGGACAGATGCCTCCCGGCCTCTATGCGCCGCCGATGAGCCTGCCCGGCGAATGGGAAGTGACGCCTGCCAACAGCCGCACCTATGGCGACTGGCCCAATGGCAAGGATCGCAAGACGCTCAGCGCCGCGTCCTCGCTGCTCGGCGCGCACAAAGTGGTGAGCAGCTATGCGCCCGAGATCAATTTCAACCTCGCGCAGGATTTCATGCCGCCGCTGAGTGCGCGGTCGGCCGAGCAGCCGGGCGGTTCGGTGATGCTGACCTGGAACCGTCTGGCGGCCGCGACAGGCTATTATGCCTGGGCCTTCTCCGCGAAGGGGACGGGCCGCGGCCAGCCGACCGACATGGTCTGGTGGGCCTCGTCCGCCACCCAGGCGTTCGGCGGGCCGCTCTGGCAGTGGCTCTCGCCCGCCGCCGTCCAGAAGCTGATCGCCGCGCGCACCGTGATGCCGCCGACGCAGACCAGCTGTCAGATCCCCGCCGAGGTCAAGCAGGCCGGTGGTGAAATGACCATGGGCAGCCTCTATGCCTATGGTCCCGAGCTGCACTTCGCCAATCCGCCGCGCCCCTCCGATCCGAAGGTCGCGTGGAAGCCGGACTGGACGGCGCGCGTTCGCTTCCGCTCGAACACGATGTTCATGATCGGCATGCCGGGCATGGGCGACATGGGGTCGGCGGAACGGGGCGAGCAGTCCGAGGACACGCCGCAGGGCGATGGCAAACCCAAATGCAAGGGCGGTCTTGTGGGCATCGCGATGCGCGCACGGGGCCTGTGCAACTAGCGACACGAAAGTTGCGCTTATGAGAAAGGCGGCCGGTGCTCCATCGAGCACCGGCCGCCCTCCGATCCCAGGAAGAGCAAGGGATCAGAATTTGGCGACGATACCTGCCATCGGGCGGAAGCTATGGAAATTGCCACGCGTATCGACCTGCGCGCGCAGGCGGATATTGCTGCTGTCCTGGCTGCCGCCGAGGTCGGCGAGCGAGAGTTCGGTGCCGAAGCCGTAGGTTGTGCCGTCAAACTTGCGGCTGGTGGACACAGGAGGGCGGGCACTGCCGTCGAACTGCGTCCACTGATAGCCGACCTTGGCGAAGAAGATGCTGTCCTTGCCAGCCTTCACGCCGAAGCGACCGGCGGCGCCGTATTCCCAGTCGATATCCTTGTCGACACCCTTGGCCAGGCTGCCCTCGGCACCCACGAAGACGGGACCGAAATTGTAGTTTACGCCTGCGACGCCCTCGACGATCCAGCCGCGATAGCCGCTCGGCGGACCGCCCTTATACTGGTCGTTATCGAAATCGTGGAGGCCGCCCATCACGCCCACATAGGGCTCGATGCGGCTGGTGGACTCGCCATCCTGGGCCAGGGCCGGGGCAGAGACGCCCGCCGCCAAGGCGAGAGCGAGGGTGGTGAGGGGAAGAGTTTTCATGATACTGAACCTTGTTGTTGAAACAAAGCAGGGGATGGCCCTGCATCGCGATCAGATGTGTCCGATCACCGGTTCAAAATGACCTCCCGGCCTGAACTGTTCCCGAATGAATTGTGGCGGAAAAATGGAAGAGCCCCGCTGTGTCATTTACGCGACACTGCGAGGCCATTCATTTGATGTTCAGTTTTTCTTGGATGGATCGTCGCCTCCTCTAGAGGTCTCTCGATCCAACCCGTTTTATGCTCATATGGGCGTCCCGTTGCGAGACGGATGGCGACGGGCCGTGATCAGTCGCTGACGGTCGCCTTGAGGATCTTGCCCGGTGTGCGCGGCGGCTCGCCCTTGGGCAGCGCGTCGACATATTCCATGCCTTCGATCACTTCGCCCCAGGCGGTGTACTGTCGGTCGAGGAAGGTCGCGTCGTCGAAGCAGATGAAGAACTGGCTGTTCGCGCTGTTCGGATTGCTGCTGCGCGCCATCGAACAGACGCCGCGAACGTGCGGCTGAGCGTTGAACTCGGCCTTGATGTCCGGGAGGTCCGATCCGCCCATACCGGTGCCGGTCGGGTCGCCGCCCTGCGCCATGAAGCCGGGGATGACGCGGTGGAAGACCACGCCGTCATAGAAGCCCTGCTTGGCGAGGGTGGTGATCTGCTCGACATGCGCCGGCGCCAGGTCCGGGCGCAGCTTGATGACGACGTCGCCGCCGCTGTCGAGTGTCAGGGTGAGGGTCTGGTCGGCCATTGAAACGCTCCTTCTGCGCCGCCGGGGGAGGGCGGC
This sequence comes from Sphingobium nicotianae, assembly GCF_018603885.1. GTDB lineage: Bacteria > Pseudomonadota > Alphaproteobacteria > Sphingomonadales > Sphingomonadaceae > Sphingobium > Sphingobium nicotianae. The sequence goes on along the minus strand of NZ_JAHGAW010000010.1, from coordinate 192,973 downwards.
ATGGAGCGGCCTCCTATAGTGCGTGGGATGCGCAAGGAAAGCCCCGCGCGTTGTTGCATTTGCGAGGCGCATGGGCAAAAGGGTGGCGAGCGCGGCCATGGTGGCCGGGCGCGGGGACAGGGAGACGCGCATGAGCGAGACCGATGCCGCCGCCGCTCCGTCGCGCAGCGATGCTCCAGACCTTGAGCAGGACGCGCCCATCGAGACCAATCTCGACGAGGACGATCATCTGAAGCCCGAATTCGTCGCCGCCGTGCTCGAGGCTGTCGACGAGGGCGATTTCGAGACCGCCCGCAAGCTGGTCGAGCCGCTCCATCCCGCCGATATCGCGGATCTGCTTGAGCTGACGCCTGGCGAGCGCCGCGCCGAGATGACCGAGGCGCTGGGCGATCTGGTCAGCGCCGAAGTGCTGTCCGAGCTCAACGATTATGTGCGCGACGATGTCGTCGAAGCACTGCCCAACGAGCAGATCGCCGAACTCGCCTCCGAGCTGGACACGGACGACGCTGTCGCGATCATTGAGGATCTCGACAAGGAGGACCAGCAAGAAGTTCTCGAGGCGATGGAGCCCGAGGACCGCGCGGCGATCGAGAGCGCGCTCTCCTATCCGGAGGAAACCGCCGGCCGCCTCATGCAGCGGGATCTGGTCGCGGTGCCGGAGCTGTGGAGCGTCGGCAAGACGATCGACTATCTGCGCGACACGGTCGATCTGACGTCGGATTTCTGGGAAATCTTCGTCGTCGATGCGGCTTACAAGCCGATCGGCACTTGCCAGCTGAGCTGGGTGCTGCGCTGCCCCCGCGACATCGCCATGTCGGACGTCATGAAGCGCGACCAGACCCTGATCCCGGTCGACATGGATCAGGAAGAGGTCGCGCTGCGTTTCCAGAAATACGCGCTCATTTCCGCCGCCGTGGTCGATCCGGGCGGGCGCCTCGTCGGCATGATCACCGTCGACGACATCGTGCACATCATTCAGGAGGAGGCCGGCGAGGATATCCTGCGCCTGTCCGGCGCCGGCGATGGCGACATCAACCAGCCGATCCTGCTCACCGTCCGCACCCGCCTGATGTGGCTGCTGATCAACCTGCCGACGGCCATGCTCGCCGCGACGGTGGTCAACCTGTTCGATGCCGAGATCGCCAAATATGCGGTGCTCGCCGTGTTGATGGGCATCGTCTCGGGCATGGGCGGCAATGCCGGTACGCAGACGCTGGCCGTGGTCGTGCGCGCCATCGCCACCAATCAGCTCACCAGTTCGAACACGCGCCGCGTCGTCTTCCGCGAGCTGCGGATCGCCGCCACCAACGGCGTGTCGCTCGGCATCCTGATCGGCATTGGCGCCTTCTTCATCTGGCACAATCCGGCGCTGGCCATGGTGTTCGGCGCAGCGATCCTGATCAACAACATCGTCGCCGGACTCGCCGGCGTGTTCGTGCCGGTGACGCTCGACCGGTTCAACATCGACCCTGCCATTTCCTCGGCCGTGTTCGTGACGATGTGCACGGATTGCATGGGCTTCATGAGCTTCCTCGGCTTGGCGACCCTGGCGGGGCTCGGGAGCTGACCGCCGCGCCCATGACGCTTCACATCACCAAGATCGCCTTCCAGTCCGAGAGCGCGGACACGCTGCGCGCCTGGCTGGAAGGGCATGAGGGGCAGGGCGAGGCCCGTCTTACCACCCGCTATCTCCCCAAGCGCATCGCCGAGATGGACGGCGGCTCACTCTACTGGATCCTGTCGGGCCAGCTGATCGGCCGCAGCCCGATCCTGGGCTTCGCCGAGAAGCCGGACGGCAAGCACTGGATCCGCCTTGCCCCCACGCTCATCCCCGTCGTCCCGCGCCCCAAGCGCGCCCATCAGGGCTGGCGCTATCTCAAGGCGGAGGACGCGCCGCCGGACCTGGGGGGGCTGGGTGAGGGCGATGCGCTGCCCGGCGACATGGCGGCGGAACTGGGCAAGCTGGGATTGCTGTGACGCCCGACTGACGATGGCGAGAAGCTAGCTTCAGGCCGGCAGCAGCAGGCTCGCATCCCCATAGCTGTAGAACCGATAGCCCTGCGCGATCGCGTGCGCATAGGCAGCGCGCATTCGCTCGGCCCCCATCAGCGCGCTCACCAGCATGAACAGGGTTGAGCGCGGCAGATGGAAATTGGTCATGAGGCCGTCCACCGCGCGAAAGCGATAGCCCGGCGTGATGAAGATGCGCGTCTCGTCGGCGAAGGGCCGGATGATGCCATCCTCACCTGTCGCGCTCTCCAGCAGGCGTAGGCTGGTGGTTCCGACCGCGATCAGTCGCCCGCCGGCCGCGCGCACCGCGTTCAGCCGCGCCGCCGTCGCGGCATCGATCCGCCCCCATTCGGCGTGCATACGATGGTCGTCGGTGTCATCCGCCTTGACCGGCAGGAAGGTGCCCGCGCCGACATGCAGGGTCAGCGTCTCGTGCCCGATCCCCGCCGCGTCCAGCGCGTCCAGCAACCCCGGCGTGAAGTGCAGCGCCGCAGTCGGCGCCGCCACCGCGCCTGCCTCGCGCGCGAACATCGTCTGATAATCGTCGCGGTCGCGCGCATCGGTGGCGCGCTTGCTGGCGATATAGGGCGGCAGCGGCATCTGACCGGCGCGCTCCAGCAGGAGCTCGACCGGCTCGTCGCCCAGGAAGCTGAGCGCCATCCCGCCATCCTCGTCGCGCGCGCCGGCCTGCGCCTGCACGTCCGCCGCGAAGTCGATGACGTCGCCCGGCCGCACACGCTTGGCGTTGCGCACGAACACCTGCCAGTCGCGCGGGCCGAGGCGCTTGTGCAGGGTCACGCCGACCTTCGCCTCGCCCCGCCGCCCTTCGAGCTGCGCCGGGATCACTCGCGTGTCGTTGAAGACGAGGCAATCCCCGGCGCGCAGCTGCCCGGGCAGATCGAAGACATGCAGGTCGTGCGTCTCGCCGCCTGCCAGCACAAGCATCCGCGCGGCGTCGCGCGGGCTCGCCGGCCGCAGGGCGATCCGCTCCGGCGGCAACTCGAAGTCGAACAGGTCTACACGCATGGGCTGGGGCCTTTACGCGCCGCCGGACGGCTTGACCAGTCGCGCTCTGGCAGCCGCTGCTCCCTTATCGCTGGAAAGTGCTCATGCATGCTGATTGTCGTTGCCCTGTGCGGTTTTAATGCGCTTGCTTTGGCGATCACGGACCGCCTCGCCGCCGCGCAACCCACCAGCGCCAGGCCTGAAGCCCGTATCTGGACGAGCGTCGGCTATGAGAGAATACGGCGGAGTATCTTGTAACCGCGCATTGCATTCCCTGCTGCACTTGCTAACAAATCGCATGACCAGCCTCGCTCGCGCCCTCGCGCTCTCCGCCCTCGTGTCCGCCACCGCCGTCACAGCGGCGCCCGGCGACTCGACCGCCTGGGACATCGTCTCGGGCCTCACCACCGAGATCGGCCCGCGCCTCGCCGGCTCCGAGGCCGAGGCCCGCGCCCGCGATTGGGCGAAGGCGAGGCTCACCGCCCTCGGCTTTTCGAACGTCGCGATCGAGCCTTTCACGATCAAGGGCTATGTCCGCGGCGAGGATCGCGCGCGTCTGCTCGCCCCTTATCAGCAACCGCTGGCGATCACCGCGCTCGGCTATAGCGGCACGACGCCTGCCAAGGGCATCGAGGGCGAGCTCGTCTATTTCGCGAGCTTCGATGCGCTCAAGGCCGCGCCGGCCGGGTCGCTCACCGGCAAGATCGCCTATATCGATCATGCGATGAAGGCCAATCAGGACGGTAGCGGCTACGGCCCCTATGGCAATGCACGCCGCCAGGGCCCGGCCATCGCCGCGCAGAAGGGTGCGATCGGCGTCGTCATCCGCTCGATCGGCACCGACAACCATCGCAATCCGCACACCGGCGCGACCAATTGGCCGGATGGCGTGAAGCCGATCCCGGCCGGCGCCATCTCCAATCCCGATGCCGACAATGTCGCCCGCATTGCCGCGAAGGGCCAGCCGATGCGCCTGTCGCTGACGCTCACCGGCACGATCACGGACAAGCTGCCCTCCGGCAATGTCATCGGCGATCTGCCTGGCAGCAATCCGTCGCTTCCGCCGATCCTGGTCGCCTGCCATCTCGACAGCTGGGATCTCGGCACCGGCGCGATCGACGATGGCGCGGGCTGTGCGATCGTTACGGCCGCAGCGTTGCGCGCGCGCGCGAGCGGGCCGCTGGTCCGCACGATCCGCGTGCTCTGGGCCGGAACCGAGGAACTGGGCGGCTTCGGCGGCGAGGCCTATGCCAAGGCCCATGCCACGCAGCCGCATGCGCTCGCCATGGAGAGCGATTTCGGCGCGGACCGCGTGTGGAACGTCAAGATGAAACTCGCTCCGGCCAACAAGGCGCTGGGCGATCGCATCGCCGCATCGCTGGCATCTATGGGCATCGTGCGGGCCACCGGCGAGACCGATGGCGGTACCGATGTCGGCCCGATCATCCGGGACCAGAAGCTCGCCGTGATTGATCTGGGCCAGGACGGAACGCGTTATTTCGACCTGCACCACACGCCCGACGACACGCTCGACAAGATCGATCCTGTCCAGCTTGAGCAGAATGTCGAAGCTTGGGCCCGCGTACTCACGATCCTCGGCAATGAAGCGGGGCCGATCAGCGGAGAGTGAAGGCGCCTTTGTAACCCTCTTCCGCGTGCGGAAGAGGGCCTAAACAGCTCAGCCCGCCGGCTGGCTCGGCGCCGGGGCGGCGGCGGCTTGGCCATCGCTCTCGATATAGGCGCGCACGATCTTGGTTGGCGCGGCGGGCGGCTCGCCCTTGGCGATCTCGTCGACGCCCGGCATGCCATCGATGACGCGGCCGAACACGGTATATTTATGGTCGAGCTGCATGCGCGGCATCAGCATGATGAAGAACTGGCTGTTGGCGCTGTCCTCGCCCTGCGCGCGCGCCATGGAGACGGTGCCGCGCATGTGCGGCAGCCAGTTGAACTCGTTATGGAGGTCCGGCAGGTCCGATCCGCCGGTGCCGTCACCCTTGGGATCGCCGCCCTGCGCCATGAAGCCGTCGATCACGCGATGGAAGGCCAGGCCGTTGTAGAAGCCCTTGCGCGTAAGCTCCTTGATCCGCTCGACATGGCCGGGCGCGACATCGGGGCGGAGCGCGATGCGGACATGGCCGCCATCGGAGAGATCGAGCACCCAGGTGTTCTCCGGCGTGATTGGCATCGTGGCCTGCAGCGGCTTGACGCCCGCCTTGTCGGCCGCGGCGCGCAGTGCATCGGCGTCCTTCTTGGCGCGGGCGGCCATTTCGGCCTCCTTCATCACATCTTCGGCGGTTTTGCGTCCCTGCGCGAAGGCAGGCGCGGCGCTGCCGAGCAGGAGGGCGATCGCCACGCCATGGCCGATCAGGTGGGAAACGCGCATTCTTGTCTTCCTCAAAATTTCCAGCCCTCTGGCAGCTCGTGGCTGAACCGGCGCTGACCCGTGAACCGCGCCTATAAGCCTTTTGGCCCGATCCGCGCCAGCATATCCTCACGCACGGTCGGCGACACGAAATTGCTGATGTCGCCGCCGAGATAGGCGATCTCCTTGACCAGTCGCGAGGCGATCACCTGGAGCGACACATGCGCCATCAGGAACACCGTCTCGACGCGCGGATCGAGATACTGGTTCATGCCCGCCATCTGATATTCATAGCCGAAGTCGGCACCGTCGCGCAGTCCGCGCAGGATGATGGAGGCGCCGACCGAGTGCGCATATTCGATCAGCAGCGAATCGAAGGCGCGTACCTCGATCTCGGTATCGGTGATGTCGGCGCATTCCCGCCGCACCATGGCGAGCCGCTCGTCGAGCGTGAACATGGGCGACTTGCTCGGATTGGTGGTGACGCCGATGACCAGCCTGTCGACCAGCTTTGCGCCGCGCCGGATGATGTCCATATGGCCCAGCGTGACCGGGTCGAACGTGCCTGGATAGAGCCCGATGCGTTGCGTCATCCCCGGTCCTTGTCCTCGTCCCTCAGTGGCTGCGGCGAATCGCGAAATCGGCGACGTCGCGCAGCAGATCGGCCTCGCTGCCGAAGCCGTGGAGATGATCCTTGGCCTGATCGACCAGCAGCTGCGCTTGCGCCCGCGCCTGGTCGACGCCCATGAGCGAGACGAACGTGGCCTTGCCCGCCGCGGCATCCTTGCCGACCGCCTTGCCGGTCACGGCCGCGTCCCCCTCGACATCGAGCAGGTCGTCGGCGATCTGGAAGGCGAGGCCGAGGTCGCGCGCATAGCCGCGCAGGCCGACGCGCCTCTCCTCGGGCACGCGAGCGAGAATGGCGCCCGCTTCCATGCAGAAGTCGACCAGCGCGCCGGTCTTGAGCTGCTGCATGCGCGTCACGGTCGGCAGGTCGTAAGGGCTGGCCTGCGCGGCGAGGTCCATCATCTGGCCGCCGGCCATCCCCGCCGGACCGCTCGATAGCGCCAGCGCGCGGACCAGTTCGCAGCGCGCGAAGGGGTCGGGATGGGTGCGCTCGTCGACCAGGATGGAGAAAGCCAGATCGTGCAGGCAATCGCCCGCCAGGATCGCGGTCGCCTCGTCGAACGCCCTGTGAACGGTCGGCTTGCCGCGGCGCATATCGTCATCGTCCATTGCCGGCAGGTCGTCGTGGATCAGCGAATAGACATGGATGCACTCGACGGCGAGCCCCGTGCGCACGGCGCTCTCCCAGCCGATGTTGAAGAGGTCGCAGCTCGCCTTGACGAGCAGCGGGCGCAGCCGCTTGCCGCCGCCGATCGCGCTGTGCCGCATCGCTTCATAGAGCCGCGCGCGCTGATCCTGCGGCACGGCGAGGAGCTGGTCGAACTGGCCGTCGATCGCCTCGGCCATCGCTGTCAGGGCGGCGTCGAGCCTGGTCGGGGCATCCACGCGCATGCCGCTCATTGCGCCGGATAGGGGGCCGTCTTGGTCGCGCCGTCCGCGCCGGTCATGATCTGCTCGATGCGCGCCTGCGCCGCGTCCAGCCGCCGCTGGCATTGCGCGCGCAGCTTGTCGCCTTCCTCATAGAGGGTGATCGACTGGTCCAGCGGCACATCGCCCCGCTCGAGCTGCTGGACAATCGCCTCCAGGCGCCGGAGCGCTTCCTCGAAGGTCAGGGTTTCGGTGTCGGCTGCATCTGCCATGCGCCTGCATTGACCCGCCGCCCCGGCAGGGTCAAGCGCCCAGTCTGCCTCTCATGGAAAAATGGCGTATTGTCATGGAAATTGAGTTGACCGGCAGGTTTCGAGCCGCAATAGCAAGCTTGTTATGAAAACCCTTCGCACTCGCACAACCCTCGCTGTCGCGCTCGGCGCGGCCGTCCTTGCTCTGGCTGCTTGCAAGAAAGAGCCCGAGACCATGAACACCGGCACTGTCGATCCGATGGCGGCCGAGCTGGCCAATGCGGCTCCCCCGCCGCCGCTGCCGATGATCAAGTCGAGCCACCCTTATCGGTGCAAGGACAACAGCCTCATCTACGTCGATTTCATGACCGACGACGTCAGCGCCAATTTCAAGGCCAAGCAGGAGGCGCCGATCACGCCGCTCAAGGCGCCCGAGAAGGGCAAGCCCTTCGTCTCGGCCGACGGCAAGACCACGATCACTGCCGGTGAAGGCAACACGATCACCTTTAACGGCCAGTCCTGCAAGTTCGGCTGATCAGCCCCTTCCAAGCTTCCCCTCATCAGGCCGGTCCGCGAGGACCGGCCTTTTTCATGCGCGCTTATTGTGCCGGGGCCGGTGCCGGCGGGCGTGGCGGGTAAAGCTCGGCGCCATCCCAATGCTCGTCGGCCTTGCCGTCGACGAAGCGCCACATGTCGAACCAGCTCGTCGTGTAGGTCTTGCCCGGATCGGTCGGATGCTTGAGCGTGCGCGAGATCACCACCGCGACCAGATCCTTGTCGGCCAGCACCGCGACGACCGGCGTGGTCAGCTTGTCGCAGGTCGGCGTGCGCGGGCGCGGCGCGAAATATTTCATGACCGGCGCAAGACCCGAGACGACATTGGGATTATGCTGCAGGTAGCGCTCGGTCAGCCACTGGCCCGCATCGCTCCAGTGATTGCACTGCAGCAACTCGCGCATGATGTGCAGCGCGGCCTGCTTGTTCCGGTTGATGACCGGATCTTTGTCGGTGAACAAGGACTCCGGATTGGCGACGCCCACCACCGGCTCCTGGGCCAGCGCGGGAGCGGTGACGCTGCACAAGGCGGCGGCGACGATCATCTGACGAAACATGGGCGGTCCTCTCTCTCCTGATGTCCGCCCCAGCTTGGCGCAGCGCGTCGAACCCGGCAAGCGTGTTAACGAGCCGGTTTCGCCACGAGGTCCATCGGCATCACCGTGTCGGAGAGCACATGCCGCATCCGCGCCCAGCGTGTCTTCGCGTCCGGCTTTCCGCGCTCGACAAAGCCGCGCACCAGATCCTGCCCGAGATAATAATTGATCGTATAACTGCGATACTGATCGAAAAAGGCGATGCCCTGCTCAGCGCGCTTCTGCGTGGTGAGCTGGTATTTCTGAAACAGCTCCAGCGTCTTCGCGCGGTCGATCGTGCCGTCGAGATAGAGCTTGGCGAGCGTCATGCGCGAAGCACCGAGCTCGGTCGTCGCCTTGCGCACGTCCCAGAGCGCCTTCGCCTCGCTGGGGTCGAGCCCGGCCAGCGGGAACAGGGTGTCGCGCTCGAAGGCGAGCTGTTCCTCGCCGGGGAAGGCGAGGTCGATGCCGTAATTGGCGCTGCCTTCGGAGATCAGGCTCTGCGGCGCGTAGAGCGGATTGACCCAATATTCGTGCCAGCCCTTGCCGCGCACCAGATTGCGCTCGATCATGATGTTGAGCACATGATGGCCGGGATAGCCCTCGTGACAGCCCAGGTCGACCGCGCGGCCGATCCGCACCGGCAGGTCGGTATTGACCTGGATCAGGCTGTGATAATTGCCCTTGTAGTAATTATAGCCCGACCAGCTCTTGCCGGTGACGAACTCCAGGTCGAAGCTCTCCTCCTTCGGCAAGTCGAAATAAGCGAGGGTGCGGCGCCGGCATTCGGCGATGGCCGCCTCCATCACCGGGCGCAGCCTGTCCTTGGGCACGATGAAGCGGTCGTTGAAGGCATCGACGCGCGCCGCCAGCGGGCCGTCGCCGGGCACCAGCCTGTCGAGCTTGGCGAGGATCGCGTCGTAATAGCTCAGTGGCTTGAGCTGTGGCTTCACCGCGAACAGCCCCAGCGCTTCCTGGTCGAACGGAAAGCGCTTGCCGCCGATCATCGCCAGCCGCATCGCCGCCGCCCGGTAGAAACCGCGCAGAGCCTTGGCGCGGCCGAGCGCGGCGGGATCGCGCAGATGCGGGATGACGCTCCTGTCGAGCTGCACGACCGCCGCGCTCGCCGCCTGCTCCAGCGCGCCGCGCGAGCGGGGCTTGGCCTCCGCTTTCGTCCGCAGATCGGCCGGCCCGTAATAAGCGTCGACGAAATCCGGCTCATAGGTGCCGATCTCCAGCACCAGCGGCACGAAGGCGTCGGCGAGGCGGGTGAGGGTGGCTTGCGGTGAGGGTGGGGCGGTGGTCTTGGCGATGACTGGACGCGGCGTCGCCAAGACAAAGAGGGGCAGAGCGAGCGCGCCGATGCGGACGAGTGATTTGATCATGACAACACTTTGACGGCGCGCTTTCGCACTGTCGAGCCTCGTCGCACCACATAAGCCCCTTTCAAGGGAGGGCGCCTCAGGTCGGTCATGCCCCCGGCATGACCTAAACAGCGCGGGGCGCTGTTTACCTGATGCGGGGTGGGTGTCGCGCAGCGATCTGCAATGTCGCCAGCCCCACCCCAACCCCTCCCCTGAAGGGGAGGGCCTATAATATGGCCCGCAATATGGTTCGCATCGCCTACACGAGGTTGTCTCTCCCGCCGCACGACGATAAAGGCCCCTCATGTCGACAAACGCGCCCGCCATCACGCCCCAGATCGTTGCCGACCACGGCCTGACCCAGGAAGAATATGATCGCGTCGTGCGGGCGATCGGCCGGGAGCCGAACCTCACCGAGCTCGGCATCTTCTCGGTCATGTGGAGCGAGCATTGCTCCTACAAGTCGAGCCGCATCCATCTGAAAAAGCTCCCGACGACGGCGCCCTGGGTGATCTGCGGCCCGGGCGAGAATGCCGGCGTCATCGATATCGGTGACGGCCAGGCAGCCATCTTCAAGATGGAGAGCCACAACCACCCGAGCTACATCGAGCCCTATCAGGGCGCGGCGACGGGCGTCGGCGGCATCCTGCGCGACGTCTTCACCATGGGCGCGCGCCCGGTCGCCAACATGAACGCGCTGCGGTTCGGCCGGCCCGATCACCCCAGGATGAAGCATCTCATCTCGGGCGTCGTGCGCGGCATCGGCGGCTACGGCAATTGCGTCGGCGTGCCGACCGTCGGCGGCGAGACCAATTTCCATTCGGCCTATGACGGCAACATCCTCGTCAACGCGATGACCGTCGGCGTCGCCGAGACCGACAAGATCTTCTATTCGGCCGCTTCGGGCGTCGGCAATCCGATCGTCTATGTGGGCTCCAAGACCGGCCGCGACGGCATTCACGGCGCCACCATGGCGAGCGCCGATTTCGGCGAGGATGCCGAAGCCAAGCGGCCCACGGTCCAGGTCGGCGATCCGTTCACCGAGAAGCTGCTGATCGAGGCCTGCCTGGAGCTCATGGCCTCGGACGCGATCGTCGCCATCCAGGACATGGGCGCCGCGGGTCTCACCAGTTCCTCGGTCGAGATGGCCAGCAAGGGCGGCGTCGGCCTGCGGCTCGACATGGACAAGGTGCCGCAGCGCGAAGCGGGCATGACCGCCTATGAGATGATGCTGTCGGAGAGCCAGGAGCGCATGCTCATGGTGCTCAAGCCCGGCCGTGAAGCCTTTGCCGAGGCGATCTTCCACAAATGGGAGCTGGACTTCGCGGTCATCGGCGAGGTCACCGACACCGGCCGCATGGTCCTCGTCCATCATGGCGAGACGGTGTGTGACATTCCGCTCGGACCCCTTGCCGACGACGCGCCTCTCTATGACCGGCCGCACGTGCCCACGCCCGCGCTGGCACCGCTCGCCAATGTGCCCGACACGGCGAATATCGCCGACGATCTGCTGAAGCTGGTCGGCTCGCCCGATCTCGCCAGCCGCCGCTGGATCTGGGAGCAATATGACCATATGGTCGGCGCCGACACGATCCAGCGCCCGGGCGGCGACGCGGCCGTCGTGCGCGTCCACGGCACGGGCAAGGGCCTGGCGATCAGCACCGACTGCACGCCGCGCTATTGCTTCGCCGATCCCGTGGAGGGCGGCAAGCAGGCCATCGCCGAGTGCTGGCGCAACATCACCGCAGTCGGCGCGACGCCGCTCGCCACGACCGATTGCATGAACTTCGCCAATCCCCAGCGGCCCGAGATCATGGGGCAGTTCGTCGGCTGCATCGAGGGCATGGCGGCCGCCTGCACCGCGCTCGACTTCCCGATCGTTTCGGGCAATGTCAGCCTCTACAACGAGTCCAAGGCAACCGGCGGCGGCAGTGCCATCCTGCCGACGCCCGCCATCGGCGGTGTCGGCCTGCTGCCGGACATCGAGCGCATGTGCACGATCGCGTTCAAAGGCACCGGAGACATCATCCTGCTCGTCGGCGAGCGCTCCGGCGATCTTGGCCAGTCGGTCTGGTTGCGCGAAATCCACGGCCTCGAAGGCAAGGATGCCGGCCCGCCGCCACGCGTCGATCTTGCCGCCGAGCGCCGCACCGGCGATTTCATCCGCGAGGCGATCCGCTGCGGCGCGATCACCGCCTGCCATGACGTGTCGGACGGCGGCGTCGCCGTCGCCATTGCCGAGATGGCGCTGGCCAGCGGCATCGGCGCGATGCTCGACCAGCCGCTCGCCGGCACCGCGGCGCAGAGCTATTTCGCCGAGGATCAGGGGCTTTACGTCATCACGGTGCGTGATGCGGCGCTGGTCGAGTTGCTCGCCATGGCCGAGATGAAGGGCGTTACCGTGTCACGGCTTGGCCGCACCATCGCCGGCCGGATCATCTTCGAGTTGCCCGAGAGCGACCATGCCGTCCCGCTCGACGCCCTGCGCGCCGCGCATGAGAGTTTCTTCCCGAGCCTGATGGACGCGGAAATCTGAAGAACGCGGGCTGGGCGGCTGAATGCCGCGCCAGCTTCCCGCTGCTGCGCGGTTACGGCACGATCTTGAACGTATAGCTATAGCTCGTCTGTGGCGCCCCGGTGACGCCGCTGATCGTCACCGTATAGCTGACATTCGGCTGCAGGTTGGCGACGCGCCACTGGATGTTGTTGGGCAGGCCGTAGCCATTATTGTCCTTGGCCACGTCCGTCACCGTGAGGTTGGTCGAGCCGTTGGCGACCGACACCGTGGCGCTGGCGAAGCTGACGCTGCCGTTCGCCCCTCGGCTGCCGGTATTGGCGACCACCGAGAAGGAGAGATAGTCGCCGGTGCCGAAATAGCGCGTCGGATAGTTGCCGTAAGGATAGGCGACGAAGGCGGGAAGGCCGGTCGGGGTCGCGGGCGTGGCGGCGAAGCCGAACACCTTCATCGATGCGGTGTCGGCCTGGCCGCCGCCGATGAACTGTTGCGTCACCCTGCCATAGCTGATCTTGCCGAGGAAAGGATCGAGCACCCAGCGGCGATGGCCGATGTCGATCGAGCCATTCTCGGTCAGCCACAGGGCGAGGAAGCTGTCCTCGGTCGACCAGCCCAGGCCGTTGCCCGTGCTCCACGCCCCGATCAGATTGCTCGATCCGGCGCCGGTGGCGCCAAGGCTGGTGTAGCACAGCCAGCTCGTCGGCGGCGTGTGGCTCAACGTCTTGTTCGCGGCCATCATCAGCGAGGAGTCATCGACCTGCTGATCGTCCGCCGACGAATAAGTCACCGCCGGCAGATTGTGCAGCGCCCGCAGCGCGTTGAGCCGGGTGAGGAATTCGGTGCGAACGCTGGTCTTGAGCGTGCCCGTCTTGCAGGTCGCGACATCGGGCTGCACATCGTAGAGCGCCGCCGCCAGGCCCGACCATGTCGTCGGTGCGGGGGTCGGTGTAGGCGTCGGGGTGGGCGCGGGCGTGGGCGTGGGCGTGGGGCTCGGCGTCGCCGTGGGGGAGGGCGTTGGCGTGGGGATCGTCGTGGGCGTGCCGCTGGCGCCGCTGTCGCCGCCACAGGCCGTGAGCATCAGGGCGAGGCTGCTGGCGATCGCAAGCGATGCCGCCTTGCGTGACCGGATGAAGTTATGCTGTGTCACGACCCTGTCCTCCCTGTTCTGTGATCCACGCTATGCGGTAATGATGGATCAGAGGTGAACGCGCGGTGCGACGGATCGTTCAATCTCGCCGATAAATGAATTCGGCATCGCGATGCTCGCCGACCATGAAGTGATAATCGCCAACCTTGCGGAACCCCGCGGCGGCATAGACTGTCTGCGCCTTTTCGTTCCCCGACCAGACGCCGAGCCAGAGCGGCCCGGGGAAATGCGTGCCCAGCCAGTCGAGCGACGTCGCGAGCAGCCGCCGGCCCAGCCCCAGGCCCTGCGCATGGCCGCGCACATAGATCTGATAAAGCTCGCCCGATCGCGCCGTTACCTCGGGGTGAGGCAGCTTGCAGGGGCCGGCATGGGCATAGGCCAGCAGCGTGCCGTCATCCGCTTCGCAGACCCAGGTCGCATGGCTGGTATCGGCCAGCTCGGCCGCGATCCGCCCCTCGCCATAACTCTCCGTCTCGAACCGGGCGAGATCAGCGGGCGGATAGGGGATGCCGAAGCCGTCGAGGAAGGTCTCGCGGAAGCAGGCGAGTTTAAGCGCCGCGAGCGTGGCAATGTCGGCTGTCGTGGCGGGGCGAAGGGTGCCTCCGGGCGCGGGGTCAGGCATGGGTGATGCGGCCATAAAGCACATGATAGCGCGTCTCGCCGCCCTGTCCGTCAAAATAGTTGATGACGCGGCGCATCGCCGCCGGTCCCAGCGGCTGGTAGTCCGGCCGTGGAACATGGGCGCCGATGTCCCGGAAATGGCGGATCAGGGCCTGGCCGCCACGTGCGGGCAAGGGGTGCTGCGCCTCGCTGACCGAAGTGTCGCCGAAACCATGGAGCATCTCGCCCAGTTCGGCGAGGCTAGGGTAGCGCGGCAGTCCGGCCGCCAATCCTTCGGCCGCATGCGCGGCGCGCCAGCTGGCGAAACTCTCCGCGCCCATGGTCGCGAAATACAGGCTGCCGCCGGGGCGGAGCAGGGCATGCAGCCGCGCCAGCGCCAGCGGCAGATCGTCGAACCATTGGAAGGTGAGGCTGGAAAGGATGAGGTCGAACTGTGGTCCCTCGAAGACCGGTACCTCGCCATCCATGGCCATCAGCCGCGCGGTGATGCCCGCGCGCGCCGCCCTGTCGATCATCGCGGGCGCGATGTCGGTCGCGGTCAGCTCGGCCTGCGGCCAGCGCGCCGCGATCTCGCGCGTGAGCAGCCCCGTGCCACAGCCAATCTCGAGAATCCGCGCCCCCGGCGCGAGGCGCACATGCCCCGCCATGTCGGCCAGCCGCTGCGCGACGGTCCGCTGGACGTCAGCCCCTGCGTCATAGCGCTCCGCCGCGGCGGCGAAGGCCGCGCCGATCAGGGCTTTGCGTGCTGTCTTCATGCGGGCCGCATGCCACCGCCGGGGAGCCAGGTCACGTCAAAAGGCGAAGGGTTTCGCGCTTGAGCTCTCCACCCCAGGCTGTCCATCGCAAGCGCAACGCCCGCCTCGCAGCCGACATTCGCCGGCATCGCAATTTGCCCACCCACCAGCCACTCTGGGCGATTCCCAAATCGATCCGCCTGCTCTAGGAAGCGCCATGGCTGATGAGAGTTTCCGCATAGACGGGCTGGATTTTCTGCGCGGATGCGCGGTCATGGGCATCCTGCTCGCCAATATCGTGCTGTTCGCGCTGCCCTTGCCGGCGCTTTACAATCCGTTCGGCATCGGCACGAGCGGCCCGGTCGATCTCGCCGCATGGCTGTTCAATTTCCTGTTCGTCGACGGCAAGATGCGCGCCATCTTCGCGATGCTGTTCGGCGCGGGCATCCTTCTCGTCATGGAATCGGCGGAGATGGACGGGCGCGACGGCTTTGCCGCGCATCGCCGGCGCATGCTCTGGCTGCTGCCGATCGGCCTGGCGCACTATCTCCTGCTCTGGTCGGGCGACATCCTGCTGCTGCTGGCCTTGTGCGGCCTCGTCGCGACCCTGTTCGTGCGGTTCGAGACGCTGTCCCTGATCAAGCTCGCCCTCGCGCTTATTCTGGGACAATGGCTGATCGACCTGTCGGCCGTGCTGCCCGGATTCTGGCTGCGTGCTCATGCCGGGAGCGCGGACGCCACGGCCCATCTCATGGCGCATTGGCGCCTCTATGCCGATCAGCTCGGCATGGGCGACAGTGTTGCGGCGACCAGCGAGCGGGCGCATTATCTCGGCACCTATGGCGGGATCCTCCAGTTCCGCTTGGCGCGGTTCCCCGGCGATGCACTCGACCAGCTCGTCTATGCCATGCCGGAAATGCTGGCCTTCGTCGCGCTCGGCATGGCGATGCTCAAGGGCGGCTTCCTCGCCGGCCAGTGGCGCGCCGAGCAATATCGCGCGACATGGCAGCGTGGGCTGCTGGTCGGTCTCGTGCCGATGGCCGGGCTGGCCCTGTGGGTGCTGCTCTCGCGCGATCCGCTTGCGGTGCAGGCGGCGAGCTTCGGCTGGTCGCTGCCACTGCGCCTGCCGTTTGCCGTGGCGCTGGCCGCGCTGGCGATGGAGATTGCCGGGCGCGTGCCCGATGCGGCGATCGTCCGCGCCGTGCGGTCGGTCGGCCGTCTGGCGCTGTCCAACTATCTGCTGACCAGCCTCGTCATGACGAGCCTCTTCTATGGCTATGGCGCCGGCCTGTTCGGCAGCCTGAACCGCGCGGCGCTGATGCTGGTCGCGCTCGCCATGTGGGCCGTGATGCTCGCCTGGTCGCCCCTGTGGCGTCGCTCGTTTGGGCAGGGCCCTGTCGAGCGGCTTTGGCGAAGCCTCGCCCGCAGCGCGAGGTAGGGCGCCAGCGGATCACGTCGAAGTCACGCAGTGGCGTGGGCCTGATCTTCTCGCGCCGCCCGGCAGCGCTCTTGCGTCTTGCAGACATCCGGTGTCGGCGGGATGCATGTGGCGCAATGCGGTTGGCTCGGTTCAGATTGACCCGGCATGAGTGTTCCCGTGGAAGCAGGAACTCAGAGCGTGACGGACGAACCCGCAGCCCCGGGCTCCTGCTTCCGCAGGAGCACTGATTTAACGCACGCGGGACCGACTCTATCGTGGGTGCCTGACCGGCCAGCCTGCTCCCGCCGCGTCGGCCGCTCGACGGGGGCGATTGTCCCCCGTGCGACGCGATAGAGGCCTCGAACAAGCACGCGAGGGAATGAGGCGCGCAAAAAAAACGCCAGCGATCCCACAATCGCTGGCGCCCATCATTTGTCGAAGCGGGAAGGGCAGGGGCCGGGCCCCGACCCTTCCAAGCCGGATATTTAGCTGAACGCGACGACCCGCGCGCGACGACGCAGCGACACGCCGACGGCGGCGACGCCTGCGAGCATCATCGCCCAGGTTGCGGGCTCGGGAACGGCCGGCGTGCGCACGTCGATCGTGCCGCCGAAGCTGGCGCTGCCCTGCGAGGCGCCGACGAACTTCAGATAGTAGCTGCCGGCGGCCAGATTGAACGTCGTCGGCACGGCGCCGAACGCGATCGGGCCCAGCGAGGTCATCGCGCTGTCGAGCAGCTCGGCCGAGGTGAAGCTGATCGGGCCCCCGGTCGCGGCGGTGTTGGTCGCCGTGATCGACAGCACATAGGCGGTCGACAGGTTGATCTGATAGCTGTCTGTGAACGACTGCGGCGAGGTGAAGCTGTCGCCGAAGCTGCCGGTCATGTTGACCTCATTGAACGTGCAGAAGCTCAGGCCCGAGTTGCCGGGGCAGACGATCGACACGGACGCATGTGCAGCCGGCGTCACGCTCAGCGCTGCGATAGCGGCAGACGCCGCCCAAATAATTTTCTTCATGATGTACTCCCACAACGCCTTGGTTGGCCCGTGCAGATTAACCTTTTGCGGGCCAAAAATTCAACCCTTTGTTAACGATATTTTACAACTGGATGTTCCAGAATGAGATGGTTTGCGCCCCTCTGTCCGTGAACAGGCCGGATCCGGTGATTTTGTGGTCCGGATCGGATGGATATCGGCATATCGGCCACCTCTCCGTCCGCGCCTTCGCTGGCGAACGCGACTCCAAACCCGCCCAACCGCGACAAATCCGGCTGCGCGAGTCCCATGCCGTGCGATCAGCCCGCCATGTCGACATCGCCTGGAGACAGTGTCGGGAAAAGGCGACAGGCTGGGCCGATCACGAACCAAAGAGGTAAGAGACGCGCAGCTCGCCGAGCCGCGCGCCTCTTTCTCCCACCATCACTGACCGGATGAGCCTGATCCCCCAATCAAGCCCGTCTGACGGTCAGCTAAAAGCCACGCGCGCCGCGACAACACGACGGCGCATGATGGCGCCGAGCGCGGTCACGCCCACCAGCATCAGACCCCAGGTCGCCGGCTCCGGAACCGGGACGGCCGAGACGTCGATCGTGCCCTGATAGCTGGAGCTGCCCGAGGCGCTGCCCGCCACCTTCAGCGTATAGACGCCGGCGCCGAGCGCGTAGGTCGTGGGCACCGAGCCGAACGCGAAATTGCCGAGCGACGTCATCGTGCTGTCGTACAACGCATAGGTGGTGAAGGTGATCGGGCCACCGGTCGCCGCCGTGTTCGTCATCGTGAGCGACAGGTCATAGGCCTGGCTCAGGGTCAGTGTGAACGTGTCGTTGAAGGACTGCGCGCTGGTGAAGCTGTCACCGAAATTGCCGGTCTTGTTCACCTCGTTGAACGTGCAGTAGCCCAGCCCCGAAAAGCCCGGGCAGGAAATCGTCACAGACGCATTGGCGGCCGGTGCCAGCAATGTCGCCGCTGCGGCAGCCGAGGCCGCAAGCAGATATTTGTTCATGGTAGGTCTCCCACGCCCCAATTTGTGGCTGTCTGAATAATCGCACGGGTCGACGTGGTTCGCAAACAAAATTAATATTTTCGGTTAAGGCGATTGTGCCGAAACGAGACGGCAATAAATGGCTGATTTTCGCCATTTTTCGGGTCTCTGTGGATAAGGTCCGTTTGTAAAATGTGGCGGTGGAGCGGCCGGCGTTAACCCTTGGTCTTAACGACCGCTCCTTCGCTCTGTTCACTACCAGACACGCACTCGCGCATCGCTCGGCAGCGCCAGCTTCGCGGTCGCCGGAATCGCATAGGCATCGTACCAGGGATCGAGATTGCGCACGATCGCGGTGCGCTGCTCGGATGGGGAGTGCGGGTCGGTCAGCAGGCGCTGGCGCAGATTGGCCTCGCGATAGCTGCGCCGCCACACCTGCGCCCAGCCGAGATAGAAGCGCTGATCGCCAGTGGTCCCGTCGATCACCGGCGCGTCCTTGCCACCCAGCGCCGCCTTGTAGGCGTCATAGGCGATGGTGAGACCGGCCAGGTCGGCCATGTTCTCGCCCAGGGTCAGCGCCCCCTGGACATGCTCGCCCGGCAGCGGCTCATAGGCGTCATATTGCTTGACCAGCTTGTCGGTCAGCACCTTGAAGTTGGCGACGTCCTGATCGGTCCACCATTGGGCGAGCTTGCCGGTCTCGTCATATTTCGCGCCCTGATCGTCGAAATGATGGCTGAGTTCATGGCCGATCACCGCGCCGATGCCGCCATAATTGACAGCCGGGTCGGCGTTGGGATCGAAGAAGGGCGGTTGCAGGATGGCGGCCGGGAAGACGATCTCGACCATGCCGGGATTGGCATAGGCGTTGATCTCCATCGGCGTCATCTGCCACTCCCAGCGATAGATGGGCTGGCCGAGCTTGCCGATCATATAGGCATAGTCGAACTGGTTGGAGCGGATCGCGTTGCCGAACAGGTCGTCGCGCTTCACCTCATAGCCCGTATAATCGCGCCACTTGTCCGGATAGCCGATCTTGGGCGTGAAGTTGGCGAGCTTCTGGTGCGCCCGCGCCTTGGCCTGCGCGCTCATCCAGGTGAGGCCGTCGATGCGTTTGCCCATCGCGGCGATGATGTTCTTGACGAGCTGGTCCGCCGCCGCCTTGGTCTCGGGCGGGAAATAGCGCGCGACATACTCCTTGCCGACTTCCTCGCCGAGCGAGCCCTTGACGAAGGTGACGGCGCGCTTCCAGCGGATCTCCCGCTCCGGCGTGCCGCTCAGCGTCGTGCCGTAGAAGGCGAAATTCTCGGCGGCGATGGCATCGGGCAGATAGTCCGCGAACCCGTCGAGGCTGCGGATGATCAGCATGTCCTTGAGCAGCGCCAGCGGCGCCTTGGCGATCAGCGCCGCCTCGCCCTTGATCGCGCTCGGCTGGTTGACCAGCAGCGCGTCGCTGGTGACGCCCGATGCCTTGAACAGGCTGGCGAAGTCGAAGCCGGGCGCGAGCTTGGTGAGCTGCGCGACCGTCATCTTGTTATAGGTCTTGTCGGCGTCGCGGCTGTCGATGCGGGTCCAGTGGACCTTGGCGATCGCCGTCTCGAAGGCCATGATCGCCGCGGCGCGCTTCTCGCCGTCCGGCTCGCCGGCCAGCGCGAACATCTTGGCGATATGCGCGACATAGGCCTTGCGCGTCGCCTCCATCTTGTCGCCGGGCTGCAGATAGAAATCGCGGTCGGGCATGCCGAGCCCGCTCTGGGTCAGCGTATAGATATAGCTCTCGGGCGCCTTGTCGTCCTGCCCGACATAGCCGCCGAACGGCCGGCCGACGCCGTTGCGCGCCGCCTGCGCGAGGATAGCAACGTAATCGGCGCGCGTCTTCACCGCCTTGATCGCGTCCAGCCAGGGCTTGATCGGGGCCAGCCCGCGTGCCTCGACGGTGGCCTGGTCGAGGTAGGAGGCATAGGCATTGCCGATCTTGCTGTTCGGATCGCCCTTGGCTTCCTCCAGGATCGTCTGGGTACGCTGCTTGGAGAGATCGTCGAGCACGGTGAACATGCCGTAGTTGGACTTGTCCGCCGGAATCGGGGTATTCTTCGCCCAGCCACCATTGGCATAGTCGTAGAAATTGTCCCCCGGCGCGATGCTCTTGTCCATTCCCGCGGTGTCGAAGCCATAGTCGCCGATCGTCGGCTTGGGGGCGGGCGCGGCTGCGGGGGCAGCGGGGGCGACCGGCGCGGGAGCGGGCGCCGGCGCCTCGCTGGCGAGGCGAGTCGAGCAGGCGGACAGGCTGACGGACGCTAGGGCAAGCGCAAGAAACGAGCGATGCATGGAATTTCCTTCAGAAGCGTGGATGCCTCGCCGTGCGGCGAGCAGATAAGCCTCTCTAGCAATTGGAATAACGTAACTGAACCGTCATTGAATCGATCGGGTTCACCATGTCTGTGCACTTATGGGCAGAACTGTGCCGATACGCAAAAACGGTACTGGCATCTCGCTCGCAGTTGCGGCATGGTTGTGCGATGCAGCAAATCAACAGGGATAGCTGACTCCAAATATGCGCCGATTGCCACCGCTTACCGCCCTGGAAGCCTTCGTCCAGGTCGCGCGCACCGGTTCGGTGAAGGCCGCAGCCGAGGAGCTGGCGCTGTCCGCGCCGGCGCTCAGTCGTCGCATTCAGGCGCTCGAGCGGTTCCTCGGCTACAGCCTGTTCGAGCGCAAGCATCAGCAGCTCGAGCTCAACCAGCATGGGCATGGCCTGCTCAAGGAGATCGCACCGGCGCTCGATGCGCTGGGCGCCGCGATCGAGAGCGCGACCAGCGGCGCCCGCACGATGCGCGTGCGGCTCGGCATGCTGCCTCTGTTCGCCAGCCAGCGCCTCTTTCCGCGCCTGGGCGAGTTTCATCGCGGTCATCCGGATATCCATCTCGACGTGGATACGAGTCCCAACGCCATCGCCCGGCTGGGTGAGGGGCTGGACGCCGCGATCGTGCTGGCGCGCGACGTCGACCCCGGGCTTTACGGCCGTGAACTGGATCGCGATCAGGTCTTCCTCATCGCGTCCCGGGCGCTGGTCGAGGGCGAGAATGCCATCAGGAAGCCGCAGGATCTGGCGAAGCAGACCGTCCTGATCCACCGCGACATGTCGGCGACGTTCGACATCTGGAAGGAAGCGGTGGGCCTGCCGCAGCTGACCCCGGCGGCGATCGACTATTATGATTCCGGCGCGCTCATGCTGGAGGCAGCGGCGCAGGGCCTGGGCATCGCGGTCATGCACGGCCGGCACTTCGAGAATGCGCATGATCCCCGCATCATGCGCCTGTTCGATCAGCAGATCGAGAGTCCCTACCGCTATTTCTTCGTCTGCCGCCCCAAGGCCCTCGAACGCCGCGGCGTGCGCGTGTTCCACGACTGGCTGATCAACGCCGAGATTTAGGGCGGCGGTTGCCGGGTCGGAGGGGATTCCCGCCAGTAGCCCCTCCCCTTCAGGGGAGGGGTTGGGGTGGGGCTGGACGCTTCGAGTGATCGCCATGCGAGCGATGCGGACGCATCGCCCCCACCCCCTACCCTTCCCCTGAAGGAGAGGGGCTAACTGTCCGCTAGATAGTCGACTGCTGCCCCGGTGAGCATGCTCAGCGCTTCGGCCCGATCGCCCGTGCCGCCAGCCAATAATGCAGCGCCGGCCAGACCAGCATCGGCGCGCTCGACAGCAAAGTGATCGTCGTGCCCTGGAGCAAGGCGTCGGTGCAGAGCTTGATCGCGGCCGGCGATGCACCGGCAACGGCGCCGGTGCCGCCGGCGCAGGCGGTCGCGAACGAGCCCGGATAAGAAGCCGCGCTCAGCAGGTCGATGGCCAGCCCGGCGAGGACGGGGCCGAGGCTGGCGGGCAGGCCCGAGACGAGGCCGACGATCGCGACCATCATCGATCGTGCGCGCGGATCGGTGCGGGCATGGAGCACGGCGAAGGTCGGCGGCGTGAAGAAGACGGCGACGACCGAGGGGAAGAACAGGATGACCGAGGTGCGAAGGACGGTCGGCTGCAGATAGGCTGTGAAATAGAAGGGGATCGAGACGAGAATGCCGATCGCCGGCACCCACATCGGCCAGCGCGGATCGCGGCGGCCGAGCCGGTCGCAGAGATAGCCGCCGATCAGATTGCCGAGAATGCCGCCGGCGAGGAAGGTGGAGCTGAGGACGATCCCGATCGTCGTGTAGCTGACCGCATATTTCCGCGCCAGGAACGGGGCGAAGAAGGTGCTCGCGCCGGTGGTGACCAGGACGACCGACGTATAAGCGAGGATGACCTGGCGAGTCACCGGGTCCCTCCAGAGGCCTGCCGCAACCTCGATCATGCGCGGCTGCGCGCCCTTGATCGCGCCGGCATCATAGCGTCCGCGCGGCGCCTCGCGCACGACGAGGGCGAAGATGATCGCGACCAGCGCGCCGGGCAGGCCCAGATAGATGAAGGCTTCCCGCCAGCTCAGATGGTCGACGATCCAGCCGCCGATGATCGACGCGCAGATCGCGCCGATCGGGATCGCGATGGTGAAGATGGCCAGCGCCAGGCCGCGCCGGTGCGGCGGAAAATAGTCGGTGATCAGCGAATGGCTGGCCGGCATGCCGCCCGCTTCGCCGACGCCGACGCCGACACGGGCGAGGACGAGCTGCCCGTATGTCGTGACGCGTCCGCACAGCGCCGTGAGGAACGACCAGGCGATCATCGACGCCGTGATGATCATGACGCGGCTGCGCCGCTCGGCGAGCCAGGCAAGCGGCAGGCCGAACAGCGAATAGCTGATCGACATGGCGAAGCCGGACAGCAGGCCAACCTCGGCATCGCTGATCTTGAGGTCCATCTTGATGGGCTGGGCCAGGATGTTGATGAGGTAGCGATCCATGAAGCCGAGCAGGTTGGTCAGCGTCAGGAAGATGAGAACGATCCAGGCGTAGCGCATCGAAACGCCCGGCACGGCGGGGTTTTCCGCGCTGCTCGCCTCGGCCAGGGGAATGTTGGACTGTTCGTTCACCGGCATCTCCTCACGCCGGGACGATAGGCGGGCCGTCTCGCCGCTGTAAATGATCATGTTAAGCTTTTTTCGGATCGGCGCCTGATTTGAGGGCGTCGTGCCCGGGCAGGGGCGCTGGCTCGCTTGTCCTGCACGCCCGGTTCCATGTCAGTCCCGACGTGCCGGACGGCACCCGCTCTTTGACCCCGTGGAGTTCCCCGAAATATCCTGTGCTTCTTCCCGGGCCGCCCGGGGCTTTTGAAAATTCCCCATGCGTCACACGTGATAAGTTGGTGAAGTTCCGATCCGGAAACGGCGGTTCCGCGCCATTTCCTTGCCTCTCGCTTCACCGCATCATTTACCTTTTCGTAACCAGACTCCGCTTAAACCAGCCTCAGTACCGCGCCGATCGCCGCCATAGTCTCCCACATGGTCCGGCGGTCGGCGCTAACTCTCTCCATCGTCAAATCCCTGGAAGGGCCCGCGAAAGCGGGCCTTTTTTCGCGTTCACAAGCGGTTCAATCCTGCTTTGCGAGAGAGCCGCGGTTCGTCGCGGTGCATCATCTTGCCGTGCTGAACGATTTTTAAACATGCGGCGTCCTATCGTGCAGACAGACTTGCCGGTGGACAGGCAGCAAGGACGAAAGACGGGCAAAATGCCGATGACGAGGATTCTCACGGTGGACGACAGCCGCAGCATGCGCGCGCTGCTGCGCATGACGCTCAATGGCAATGGCTTCGAGGTGGTCGAGGCCGAGGACGGCCAGGCCGCGCTCGACTGGCTGGAGGACAATGAGGTCGATCTCATCATCACCGACATCAACATGCCGCGCCTCGATGGCTTCGGTTTCATCGAGAAGCTGCGCGGCGAGCGGCGCCGTCATGTCGGCCGCCCGATCCTCGTGCTGACCACCGAATGCACCGACGACAAGCGCGCCCGCGCCCGTGAGGCCGGTGCGACGGGCTGGATCGTCAAGCCCTTCGATCCCGAGCGCCTCGTCGCCGCCGTCCGGCACGTCGTTCATTGATCGCCGCGCACCGACACCCGCTCCCATGAGCAGCCTCCCCACCATGCGCATCGCATCGCCGCAGCAGTGCCCGCCCATGCCGGAGGAACTGGTCGTGCGCGCCCTGATCGCGGACGAACTCGACCGGATCCGCGAGACGCTGGAGGAGATGGGCGTCCAGCTCTGCTGCGATCCGGAGATCGTGCGCAGCCATTTCGGCGCGTTGCAGACGATCGACGAGCTGTGCCAGCGCAACGAGAATCTCGCCCGCACCCTGCGCGCCGGCGACATGGCGCAGGAGACCGCGCTGATCACGCTCGAATCATTGCGCACGCGCATGCAATCGGCGCTTGCCGAACGCCGGCCCTATAACGACGCTGCCTCCATCGGCATGCGGGCGAGCCGCTGACGGGCGGAAACGCTGCCGCCAGGCCGCGCGCCTGCACCAATACGCATCTTGCCCCTTTCCTTGCGCACGCCCTCTCTTTAACATGACATATTCATGAAACGCCTGTGTGAGGGCCAATGACCACCGACGGATCCGTGCTGAGCGACCACTGCACAAAGGCGGGCGACTATCTCAAGTTTCTCCACGCCTGGATCCGCCAGCCGCGGCAGACGGCGTCGATCGTGCCCAGCAGCCCCTATCTCGGCCGCCTGATGGCCTCGCAGATCGATCCGCAGGGCGGGCGGGTCATGGAGTTTGGCGGCGGCATGGGCGCGCTCACGCGGCAGATCCTCGCGACCGGCCTGCCTGCCGATCATCTCGAAGTGGTCGAGATCAATGAGAGCTTCGCGCGCAATCTGCGCCGCAATTTCCCGGGCGTCACCATCATCGAGGCGCCTGCCCAGTCCGTGCTGGCCGCCTCGGTCGGCGGCGCGGAAGGGTATCAGTGCGTGATCAGCGGGTTGCCGCTGCTGGCGATGAGCAAGCCCTTGCAGCAGTCGATCCTCGCCGAGGCGTTCAAGCTGCTCCGGCCCGGCGGTTCCTATATCCAGTTCACTTATTCCCCGCGCGCGCCGCTCGCCGCATCGGTCGCCAGGGCGCTGGATCTCGGCGTCGAGCGTGTCGGCACCATCGTGCGCAACGTTCCCCCCGCGACCGTCTTCCGGTATCGCCGCAACGCGGACATGGCCCGGGGCTGACACGCCTGCGCCAGGCAGCGTCATTCCCGGTCGCCTTTCGCCCCGCGCGGCGCTAGAGACGGGATCATGCAGCGCTTCGACGTCATCATCCTGGGCGGCGGCCTTGTCGGCCTGACGCTCGCCATCGCGCTCGGGCGGCACGGCGTGACCAGCGCGGTCGTCGACCCGGCCAAGCCCGCCGCGACCATGGCGCCCGGCTTCGACGGGCGCGTCTCCGCAATATCGAGCGCGAGCTGGAAGCTGTTCGAGGCGATCGGCGTCGCGCCCCATCTTGCGGGCAGGAACTGCCCGATCGACCGCATCTGGGTGAGCGAGGGCCTGACCGGCGGCGCGCTCGATTTCGCGCCCGATCCGGAGGATGGCGCGACCGGCTACATGGTCGAGAACCGTGTGCTGCGGCAGGCGATCGACGCCACCGCGCAGGATGCGCCCGGCGTCACCCGGTTCCAGCCGGACCGGGCGCTGGACATCGTGCGCGATGCCTATGGCGTGACGCTGCGGCTCGAGAGCGGGGCGCGGATCGCCGCCAGCCTGCTCGTCGGCGCGGAAGGACGCGGGAGCCCGACGCGCGAACTGGCCGGCATCCCGGTTGCGCAATGGTCCTATCCGCACACCGCTCTGGTGACGGCGATCGACCATGACGAACCACATGGGAATACCGCCTACGAGATTTTCTATCCCGGCGGACCCTTCGCGCTGCTGCCCATGTTGCCCGGCACGCGCTCGGCGATCGTGTGGACCGTGCCCAACCAGCATGCCGCCGCCTATCTCAAACTCCCCGAGCATGCGTGGCTCGCCGAAGCGGAGAAGCGCATGGGCAGCTTCCTCGGCGCGATCCGTCTCGCCGCGCCGATGCAGAGCTACAAGCTTGGCTATCATCGCGCCGCGCGGATCATCGACACGCGGCTGGCGCTGGTCGGCGACGCGGCGCATGGCATTCACCCGATCGCGGGGCAGGGCGTCAATCTCGGCTATCGCGATGCCGCAGCGCTGGCGGAAGTCATCGTCGAGGGGATGCGCACCGGCCTGGAGCCGGGCGACGCGCAGCTGCTCGCGTGCTATCAGCGCTGGCGCGCGCTGGACAGCCTGAGCGTCACGATCATGATGGACGGGCTCGTCCGCCTGTTCGACGTGCCCGGCAAGCCAGCCTCGCTGGTGCGCCGGCTGGGGCTCTCCGCCGTGCAGAAGATCGGCCCGCTCAAGGAGCGCTTCATGGCCGAGGCGCGTGGCGAGAGCGGGCCAAGGCCGCGCCTCCTGCTGGGCGACATGATCTGAGCCCTCGACCCGTAGGCGGCGCGGCCGCGCAACATGTCGATGATCCCCTCACCAATAATGGCATGAAGTAATCGGACGCCTCGTCAAGGTGAGAGGTTGCGCGCACCTCTTCCGCGCTGGAAAATAAGGTCAAAATAGGCTAATCTTGCCAAGATAGGAGTTGGTTACGACTTCGCGGGGGCGAACCAAATGACAATCTTGGCCAGAATTTCCTTCTGGACGCTCGTCGCGGCGGCAAGTTTTTCGCTGGGCGGCTGTGCGACCATGCCGCCGCCTCCGCCGCCTCCGCCTCCGCCTCCGCCCCCGCCGCCTCCACCCCCTCCGCCGCCACCCCCTCCGCCGCCGACGGCGGGGATTTCACGCCCCGCGGTGGGCAGCATAGCGGTCGCGGGCCCCGGCGCGGCGACATTCTATTTCCTCCCGGGCAGCGCTCTTAACGCGATGCCCGGCACCGAGGCGCAGCGAATGGCGAAGGTCCTGGCGACCCCGGCATTCGGGCCGCGCTTCGGCCCGACCTCGGTCGATGTTCTGATCGGCACGGGCTATGTGTTCCTGCCCAGTTGCGCCGGAACGCTCAGCATGGCGCGGCTCAGGCCCGGACAGATATTGTTCGAGGCGCAGAAGGTCACGGTCACGCTGTCATGTCAGTAGAGACGACGATCAGCGCGACGGGGCGCGTCATCCAGTCGATCGGGGCCTTGATCGCCCTGATGCCCGCTCTGGCGCTGCTGCTCGGGCTGGTCCAGATTCCGCCGAGCCTTGCCGATCTCATCAAGGTGCTGAGCTTCTTCATGACGGTCGGCGTCATCCTGGCCGTCATCCTGCTGCGCTCGAATATCCGCAAGATGAGCAGCAGCTGGGCGGCGCTCCTGGTGATCGGCACCATTCTGGCGGGGAGCGCGGCGGCGACGGCCTATCTCATCGTGGCAGAGCGTCATCTGATCGCCGTCAAGCATGGCGAGACCGTCGACTTCTTCGTCGTGCCCATTCATCCTTCCGCGCGTATCCGCGCCGCGATCGCGCCGTTCCAGGATGATTATATCCAGGCGCTCTACGTGTCCGTGCAGCGCGAGCAGCTGCGCCGATGGATGCGCGATGAATCGGTCGGCGCGTCCATTGTCATGATGACGCTGTTGATGGTCGCGAACATCTTGCTCGTCGCGGGCCTGGTGACGGGCGCATGGAAGGTGGCGGGCGCTATCCGCAAGCCTGCGCAATCGGCAGGAGCTGACGGCATGAACCGGCCCGTGCGTCCGCGATAGCCTGCTCTTGGTGCTCCCGGCCATCGCCGAGCGATACAAGGGGCCGCGATCGTTCGGAAATTAGCGAAATTTCCCAAATATTAGCGGTGAAATCCGCCAAGGTCAGGCCGCGTTCATTCCGTCCTTGCTAGCGCGTCGGCGGAAAAGAGCCATTCCGGCCAATTGGCACGGCACGTGCAAAGCTGAGTGCATGATGGAGAGGGCATCATGGCCGGGAACGGCCGGGCCACAGGAGTTCAGACATGCAGACCTATCAACCTTCGATTTTCGGACGCAGCGACACCATGCTGGGCATCTGCCAGGCGATCGGCGACGATCTCGGCTTCCACGCCAATTATCTGCGCGCCGCGTTCGCGGTCGGGGTGTTCTTCAGCTTCTGGACGGCCCTGGCTGTCTATCTCGGCGTCGGTGCCGTGGTGCTGGCCAGCCGGCTGGTCTATCGCAGCCCGCGCAAGCCGCAGCCGGCGCCTGTCGTCGCCACCGCCGCTGAGACGCTGGAAACCGCACCGGTCATTGCCGAAAATGATCAGCAACTTCCCCTGATGGCCGCCGCTTGATCCCACACGGGCGTCCCTCGCGGTCATCATATCCGGCCGGTCGCGCTCCCACCGCGGCCGGCCGGCTGTATGTTGGCGCTCATTGGACCGCGCAGGCTGGAGCTTTGCCCGGCGTGAGGGCGTCAGGTTAACCCTTTGCCGCGACCCGACAGAGGTTCGTATATTTATCCGACTTCGCCGAGGTTCGATTCCGAACCGGACCGGACCGGACCGGCAAAGGACCAACCGTCGAAACTGGCATATACCGCTTGTCGAATCGATAATTCGGATATAGTCGAATTATCGAAGCAAAGGAGATATCGGCATGAAGCGGTTGCATCTTCACGTGAGCGTTCCGTCGATCGACGAAGCCGTCGCATTCTACAGCACCTTGTTCGACGCGCCGCCGTCGGTGCTGAAGGCCGATTATGCCAAATGGATGCTGGACGATCCCCGCGTCAATCTGGCCATATCGTCGCGTGCCCGCGCGACCGGCGTCGATCATGTCGGCGTGCAAGTCGATAGCCCGGACGAATTGGCCGAACTGGCAACGCGTTTGAAGGCCGCTGGCGAAACGACGGTCGATCAGGAGGCAACGACGTGTTGCTATGCGAAGTCGGACAAGTCCTGGGTAACGGACACGGCGGGTGTTCGGTGGGAGACCTTCTACACGCATGGCGAATCGACCGCATATGGCGAGGACGAAGAATTGCCCGAAGCATCGTCGAGCGCATGCTGTGCGCCCGCCACGGCCCCCAGCGCGGCTTGCTGCTGATGCTGCTGCCCGAAGCCGTCGAAGCCCTGTCCGCGCTTGCCCATGGGCATCGCCTGGCCGTCTTTCGCCTGCTGGTCCGGGCGGGGGCGGGCGGCCTGCCAGCGGGTGAAATCGCCCGCGAAGTCGGCGTGTTGCCCAACACGCTTTCGACGCATTTGACGATCCTTGGACATGCCGGGCTGATCCGGTCGCGGCGCGAAGGCCGCTCCGTCATCTATTCCGCCGATTATGGCGGCATGGGCGACTTGCTGGGCTTCCTCGTCGCCGACTGCTGCGCCGGCCGGCCCGAAATTTGCGCGCCGCTTGTCGAAGCCGCGCAAGGTTGCTGTCCGTCCGCATGATCCGGCGTATCGCCGCCGAATGCGTCGGCACCGCTTTCCTGCTCGCCGTCGTCGTCGGTTCCGGCATCATGGGCGATCGCCTTGCCGCCGGGAACGATGCGATTGCCCTTCTCGGCAACACGATCGCAACGGGCGCGGGGCTTGTCGTGTTGATCCACATATTCGGCCCGGTATCCGGCGCGCACTTCAACCCGGCGGTGACGCTGGCCTTCCTGCTGCGCGGCGAAGCCGATCGGCGCACGGCAATCTCCTACGTCGCGGCGCAGCTTGTCGGGGCCGTGCTGGGCGTATGGGCGGCGCACGCGATGTTCGCCGAACCGATCATCCAGGTTTCGGCCAGGCTGCGGGACGGTCCGTCGCAGGGCTTCGCCGAATGCGTCGCCACCTTCGGCCTGATCGGGACGATCTTCGGCACGCACCGGTCGCGCCCCGAATTCACGCCGGTTGCGGTGGGGCTATATATTACCGCCGCCTATTGGTTCACCGCTTCGACGTCCTTCGCCAATCCGGCGGTGACGATCGCGCGGAGCCTGTCCGACACATTCGCCGGGATCGCGCCCGCCTCGGTCCCGCTGTTCATCGCCGGGCAGATCGTCGGCACCTTCGCCGCTGTCGGCTTCTTCGCGTGGCTCTTCAGGGAGGATTGCCCACAATGACCGACACATTCCCGATCACGATCTACCACAACCCGGATTGCGGCACCTCGCGCAATGCGCTGGCGATGATCGAAGCCGCCGGATACGCTCCTACCGTCGTCGACTATCGCAAGACCGGCTGGACCCGGCCCCTGCTGGACGAACTGTTCGCCGCAATGGGCGCGAAGCCGCGCGACCTGCTGCGCGAGAAAGGCACGCCCGCCGCCGAACTCGGCTTGCTAGCCGAAGGCGTATCGGACGACGCGATCGTCGCAGCGATGGTGGCGCACCCGATCCTCGTCAACCGCCCGATCGTCACGACGCCGAAGGGGACGAAGCTCGGCCGCCCCTCCGAAGTCGTCCTGTCGCTCCTGGATCGCCAGCCGGACCATTTCACGAAGGAAGACGGCGAAATCGTGCGCCTCTAGCGCGGCGGCCCATGTGGGCAACGGGCCTCGATCGCGTCCTCTGCCGGTCCTACCGGCTACGGCGCGATTTGCATGGCGAAACCGGACACGCTGATCCAGCCATGTCTGCGCTGCCGCAGGCCATTCGAGAGCGAGGGCGCCCACCATCGTCTGTGCATGCTGTGCGCCAACAAGACGATCGGCGACGGTCTCGGCTTCCGCGCCAATTATCTGCGCGCGGCGTTCGCGGTCGGGATGTTCTTCAGCTTCTGGACGGCCCTGGCTGTCTATCTCGCGATCGGCGCCGTGGTGCTGGCCAGCCGCCGGCTCATCTATCGCGATCCGCGCAGGCCCCAGCCCGCACCAGTCGTCGCTACCACCGCTGAGACGACGGAAACCGTACCCATGCCGAAAACGATCAGGAGCGTCTCCTGATGGCCGCCGCCTGATCCCACGCAGGCGTCCCTCGCGGTCCATCATAGCTAGCCGGTCGCGCTCCCACTGCGGCCGGCTGGCCGATTTTCAGAGGAGGCGAGGCTCTACTTCTCTGAAGATGGCCTTCCCTTCTGCTATGTTGATCAATCGGGGAAATGCGTAAATCGCTGGAGTTCGCCCACTTCCTTCCCGAATTTTTGTGATTATCCGCTCCCCCTCAAGCTGCCGGAGCATGTTGTTGGCCGTCACTCGGTTGTTGAAACCCGCCGCTTGGGCAAACGCTGTTCCGGATATGATTGGCCTCGTAAAAAATGCGTCGACGACTGCCATCGCATATTGCGAATGCGTGAGATCGACCACAGACCGTTTAGTCGCCTCGTATAGATCGCGTATGTTTTTCACCTTGGCGAGGTTCGCCTCTGCCTGTTCAATCATACCTTGAAGGAAAAAGGTCAGCCAGCCGTGCCAGTCTCTGTGATCGGTTATTCCTAGCAAACGATCGTAGTAATCGTCACGATGCGTTTCGAGATATTCTGACATATAAAACATCGGACGCGAAAGTGCCTGCCGTTGATACAACACGAGCGGTATCAACATTCGGCCTATCCGCCCGTTACCATCCTTGAAGGGATGGAGAATTTCAAACTGGGCGTGCGCAACGGCGGTCTGCAGAACAGGGTCTTCTGTTGTGAGACCGATGTAGGTCTGCCATTCCTCGAGCGCCGAGTTGAGTACGAGAGGGGACGGAGGCACAAAGCGCGCTTTTTCTATCGGATCTCCGCGCCGACCGATCCAATTTTGGTCCTCTCTGAACTTTCCCGGCGTTTTGTCGCGACCGCGTACTCCCTGCAGGAGTTGCTGATGCACCTCCCGTATGAGTGACAACGTGATGGGCCGATGTCCGAGAGCGGCCTCGGCAATACTGACCGCTGCCCGATAATTGTTGATTTCTTCGATGTCTCCCCGTCGCGTTTCAGATGTGACCAAGCCTGCCTCAGCTTCGAGGACTTCGTCCAGCGTGGCTTGGGTACCCTCGATTTTCGAAGAGAGGACCGCTTCGTTTGCGGTTATGGGCGATAGCAAAATTGCCGAATTCGGCAGTGTTTGAAGCATACCGTCATAGCGGGCAAGGGAGGCGTTGGCTCGACCAACGAGAGGAAGAATTTCGCGCCAACGGAGATCGGAGAGCGGCAGGCTGTCGGGCTGGCAAGGCAAAGGCATGGACATCGGATATCATCCACCGATGTTTATGTAAACCGTAACGCCTTCTCGGCTTCCGCAAACTTGTTTGTGATAACTGAAATTTCCGCTGGCTTGTTAATGATTCTTACTCGGCCTCTTTGCCTTTCACGACTCACTCCGCAGAACGTTGGCGTTTCACTAAAGGGGTTGTGAAAGGCAAACTCTCACTTTCGTTCTCATTTAGCTTCAGTGTGCCAAACTATCAAAGCGCGCTCCATTGTGAGCTGCACCTAACCCGGAACTGCCTCAATCACTCCTGCCGCAGATTGCTGATCATCAGCTCGCACCTCCCGGTACGCCACAGGTGAGACCGTTTCATCCACGAGGTTATCGAATCTGGAGCGGGTGAAGGTATCAGAATAAAATACTATAAACAAACAATATTTTTTGCTATAATCGCCCACACAGAACCTGCACAGGCACGGCGGATCAAGTACTTAGCTCGCCATTCTGCACAGTTTCTGCACAGTGGGAAGCGAAGAGATGAAATTCATCACCGACAAGGAGCAGATAAAGCCCGGCCTCATCATCTTCCGCCGTGGCGATGTCGGGCACAGCAATTTCTACTGTCGGGTGAGAATCCAGAACGAAGATCGCTACAAGACAATCTCGCTGCACACGGCGGATCGGCAGACTGCGCGCGACCGCGCGATGGATCAGGATGCCGACATCCGTTTCCGGGTGAAGCACGATGTTCCTGTGTTCAATCGGCCCTTCCTTCAGGTTGCCGAGGAATATGCCGAAGCGCAGCAACGGCGCGCCAATGCTGGCGAGATCAGCCAGGCGCGCGCGATGAATATCAAAAATAAGGTGGCTGGCCCACTTAACGCCTATGTGGGCAGCGCGCAGGTGCATCTGATCGGTCAGGATCGCTGGTCGGATTATCCGCTGTGGCGGCGGGAGAACGGCACCGGTCGTCGCAACGCCATCATCAGCGATTCAACCATCCGCATCGAGATGACCATTTTTGCGGCGATCATGAATTTCGCCATCAGCAAGAAATATGTGCCTGCCAGCCATCGGTTCGAGGGGATGCCCAAGCTCAAATCCGCGCGGCGTGACGAGTTCACGCTGGAGGAATATCGCAAGCTGCACACGACGGGGCGCAAGTGGATGAAGGAAGCCACGACACCCCAAGGCGTCTGGTATCGCCAGATGTGCTACAACTTCATTCTCATCATGTGCAACACCGGCATGCGTCCGCCCGAGGCCAAGAATCTGCGCTGGCGTGACGTCACCAAAGCGAAGGACAAAGACGGCAACGACATTCTGGTTATCTTCGTGCAGGGCAAGGGCAAGACGCGCCAACTCATCGCACCTCAGAGTGTCGGCGACTATCTTGAGCGCGTGCGCGCGCTTTCAAAAGCCACCAAGCCCGATGATCCCGTCTTCACCATCATCAACGGCAAGCCTGCCGTCTGGCTTTACCGCGATACCGTCGAGGAGCTGCTGAAATATGCCAAGCTCCGCGACGGACCGAGCGGCATTCCCCGCACCACCTATTGCTTCCGCCACACCTATGCGACGTTCACCGCCACCGAACAACCCCGCATCTATGTGGCCTGCCTTGCGGCATACAATAACGGCTACATTCATGGCACTTGGATAGACGCCGCTCGCGAGCCTTGGGCACTATGGGGCGATGTCGAGTCCATGCTGGCCGCGTCCCCGATCGCCGACGCCGAAGAATATGCAATTCATGATTACGAAGGGTTTGGCGCACTGCGTATCAGCGAACACGCCAGCCTCGACCGTGTGGCGGAATTAGCCGCGTTCATTGCCGAGCATGGCGCGTTAGGCGCGGCAGTGCTTGACCATTACAGTGGCGATTTGGAAGAGGCACAGGAGGCGCTGAGCGACTGCTACCTCGGTGCATATGCAAGTCTTGCCGACTATGTGCAGGACGTGACCGAGGAAACCGCCGCCGTTCCCGCATCGCTTCGCTTCTATATCGACTGGCAGGCGATGGCGCGCGATGCAGAACTCAACGGCGACCTGTTCACGGTCAAGACCGCGTGGGACGTGGTGCATGTGTTCGCGGCGCGTTGATATGGAGCCGCAAACCTATCGTTTCACATGGCAGGGCATCGAAATCGAGGCCATCTATCACCCGCATAAATGGGGCGGCGTCATCGCTCATCTGGAAATCCGCAGCATCAAGCCCGAACGAGCACCGCTGCCAATCACCGGCACAGGCTATCTCTCGCATTTCCACCAGCCCAGAACGGTCGAGGCATTGGGCGGCGATGTTGTTGCGCAGGTAAAAGCATGGCTGGACGAGGAAGCAACCAACCCGGAATGGCAGGCGCACAACGCCGCTAGCAGACAGGGCGAGCTATTTGGGTGAGGCGCAAGAATTCTTTGCGGACCTCACAGCAAACAAATCCGCAAAAATTTCTACACAATTCCTACACAGGCAGAAATCGCCATTTTTTGCACTTGTTTTTCAATATCTTGGGAGAATCCCAAGATTTGGAGCGGGCGAAGGGATTCGAACCCTCGACCCCAACCTTGGCAAGGTTGTGCTCTACCCCTGAGCTACGCCCGCTCTGGCGGTCGCTCGGGCAGGCCCGGCGACGGGTGAGCGGCGCACCTAGCATCGCGCCTGTGGGGCGGCAAGTCCCTTTTACCACCTTTTCCAAAGAATCCCGCATGCCCTTGCGAAGCGGGCGCATTCCACCCCATATGAGCGCGCAGGCGTGGTTTCGGGTGGGGCGGACGGCCCCGGCAGAGCCGTGATCGCACCGCGAAAACAGCGAGCGCAGCAGGAGAAGACAACGTGGCGACCCTGGGGTTGAGCGAGAGTGACAAGCAGGCCGTTGCAGCGTTCCGCCGCGACGTCGTGGACCCGTCGCAGACCAGGCTCGTCATCGTCGATTTCTGGGCGGAATGGTGCGGCCCGTGCAAGCAGCTCTCGCCGATCATCGAGAAGATCGCGGCCGAATATGCCGATCGCGGCGTCCTGCTGGTCAAGATCAACGTCGACGAGAACCGCTTCATCGCCAGCCAGTTTCGCGTCCAGTCGATCCCGACCGTCTATGCCGTCTTCCAGGGCCAGCCGGTCGCCGATCTCTCGCAGGCACGGACCGAGGGCCAGTATCGCCAGATGCTTGACCAGATCCTGTCGCAGCTCCCGATCGAGAGCGAAGCCGGCCAGCGCGCGCAGGATATCGCGCCTTTGCTCGCCATGGGCGAAGAGGTGCTCGCCTCGGGCGATGCGGAGCGGGCGCTGAGCATCTTCGGACAGATCAGCGAGATGGCGCCGGACAATGCCGATGCGATCGGCGGTCAGCTCCGCGCGCTCGCGGCATTGGGCCTGGCCGACGAGGCCGACGCGCTGCTCGCCGCGATCCCGGCCGAGATCGGCAAGGATCCCGCGATCGAGCGCGGCCGCGCCGCCATCGCGCTCGCCCGCTCGGCGACGCCGGGGGTCGATGTCGGCCCGCTCAGGGCCCGCTTCGCGGCCAATCCGGACGATCATGAGGCGCTGTTCGAGCTGTCCTCGGCGCTGATGGCGAACGGGGATCGTGACGGCGCGGCCGACGCGCTGCTCGAGAGCATCGCGCGCGATCGCGACTGGGAGGAGGGCAAGGCGCGCGCGCAGCTTCTCCAGCTGTTCGAGGTCGTCGGTCTGGAGGATCCGTGGGTGCTCGCCCAGCGCCGTCGCCTCTCGGCCATCCTCTTTGCCTGAGGACGCGGCTCCGACGCGGCGGCTTGCCATCTTCCCGCTCGGCGGCGCCGTGCTGTTCCCGCGCGCGCACCTGCCCCTGCACATTTTCGAGCCGCGCTATCGGGCGATGGTGAGCGAGGCGATGGCCCGCGATCAGCGCATCGGCATGATCCAGCCGAGCGGTCCGGGTGAACCCGCGCCGCTGTTCACGATCGGCTGCGTGGGCCGCATCGCCGAGATCGAGGCGCTGGAGGATGGCCGCTTCAACATCATCCTGGCCGGTGAATCCCGCTTCCGGATCGCGCGCGAGCTGCAGGTGCCGACCCTGTTTCGCCAGGTCGAGGCCGAGCTGATCGACACGGACGGGGATGAGCCCGCGGTGCTCGCGCCGATCGAGCGCGCGGCGCTGGAGGAGGAGGCGCGCGCCTTCGCGGATGCGCTCGGCTATGTCGTCGAATGGGATGCCGTGACCTCGCTCGACGACGAGACGCTGGTCCACGCGATCGCGCAGATCGCGCCCTTCGACATCGGCGCCAAGCAGGCGCTGCTGGAGGCCGCCAGCCTCCCGGAGCGCTCCGAGCTCACGATCCAGCTCATGCAATATATGCGGCGGGGCGAGAGTCAGGGCAGCCAGCGGCTGCAGTAGCGTCGCCTCCCGCGCCGCGGGTCGACGTTACAGGCAAGTCCCCTCGCTCGTCGGTGACTTGGCGCCGCGGTCGCGATGATAGACGTCCGGGAAATAGCGGATCGCGCCGAGCGCATCGGGCTCCGCCGTGAAATAAGTGACATAGACGGGCACCGGGTTTGGCAGGTCGACCTTGATGGTCTCGCCTTTTTCGATCACCGCGTCGACCTGCGCGCGGTCCCAGCCCGGGCGGGCGGAAACGAGGGTGGTGGCGAGGCCGAGCGCATCCTCGACCCGGACGCAGCCATGGCTGAACGCCCGCACGTCCCTCGCGAACAGGCTCTGGCTGGGCGTGTCGTGCAGATAGACATTATAGCTGTTGGGCATGACGAGCTTCATGCGGCCCAGCGCATTGTTCGCGCCCGGGCGCTGGCGATAGCGCCCGTTCTCCAGCACATAGCCGCGCCCCGCCGCCACCGCCGGACGGTTGCGGACCATCGATGCGACGCCCTCCGCCGCGATCGACGGCGGAATTTCCCACCAGGGATTGAAGATGACCCCGCTCACCTGCGCGGCGAAGATCGGCGTCGGGGATTTGGACTTGCCCACCACCACCTTCCAGCGGCCGACCAGTTGCCCATGGTCCCACAGACTGGCCTCGAACGCGGCGGCATTGACGAGCAGGTAGCGGGACCCGAGATCGCGCGGCATCCACCGCCAGCGGTCCATGTTCGCCGCCAGCGTCGCGCGTCGCCCGGCGTTGCTCTCCAGCCGATAGGCTCGCCGCAGCCCCTCGTAAAAGGGATGCGACGGGCGGGACTGGAGGAACAGCTGGTCCAGCCGGTTTGCGCTGACGGCGTCCGCGACCAGCGATGTGGCGTCGCCCCAGGCTGGCGTCGGCGAGATCCGCCATCCCGAGCGCAACGACGCGTTGCAGCACCCGTCGCGATAGGCGTTGACCAGCCGCACCGCCACGCGGGTCGCTTCGGCGTCGAGGCTGGCTTCGTCGCCCGCCGCGATGCGTTCGCGCAGCAGCGCCGCCTCGGGCGTCACCGATCCGAGCCCGTCGTCAGCGGCCGAGACCAGCCACTCGATCAGCCGCTCCACCTGGGCGTGCGACCAGTGCGGTGCGGGGAGGGGAGCGGCCGCGCAGAGGGACAGGGCGGCAAAGGCGAGTAGGATGCGTTTCATGCCCTCTCATCGGCGCGATGGCCGGTTCGGACCATAAGGGTTTGTACGGACCTGTGTCGCACCCTCGCCCGTGACTACATTGCCAGGACAACTCGGACACCGGATCATCGTGCTTTCAAGACGCCGTTTCTTCTCGCTGAGCGCTGGCGCTCTCCTGTCTGTCCCCAGCTTCGCACGCGCAGCCGATCTTTCGGGCGGCCGCTCGCCCGCCTTGCTCGCGCGCGCCAGGGCCGCGCTCGATCGTCACGGCTCGCTCGTGCAGAACCGCGAGACGATCGGCATCGTCGATTTTGGCGTGGCGTCGCGCCTGCCGCGCTTTCACATCGTCAATATGTCGAGCGGCCGCGTCGAGACATTGCTCGTCGCGCACGGCCGTGGCTCCGATCCCGATCATAGCGGGTGGCTGGAGCGCTTCTCGAACGAGCCCGGATCCGCGGCCTCGTCCGCGGGCGCCTATCTGACCGGCGCGACCTATGAGGGCAAGCATGGCCTGTCGCGCCGCCTGATCGGGCTCGATCCGCAGAACAGCAATGCCGAATCCCGCGCCATCGTCATCCACAGCGCCTGGTACGTGAACAACGACATCGTTCGCCAGACCGGCAAGCTCGGGCGGAGCGAAGGCTGCCTGGCCGTCGCCGGGTCCGATCTGCCCCAGGTTCTGGAGCGTCTCGGCCCCGGCAGCCTCATCTACGCCGGCAAGGCTTCGTAGCGATCAGTTGAGATCGTTGGACGAGCCGATCGGCGCGAGCCTGCTGCGCTGCGGAAGCGCGATCGCGAGCAGGGCGGACAGGGTCGGCGCGCCGAGCTTGCGCATCAGCCGGGCGCGATGAATCTCGACGGTCCGGTGGCTGATGCCGAGTTCCCGGCCGATCTCCTTGTTGGTCATCCCGCAGACGAGACCGGAGAGGACATCCTGTTCGCGACTGGTGAGGCAATCGATCGACGGGTGCGGGGCCTCGCGCTGCCTGATCATCATACGTCCCCCGTGCAAGCGCCACGACCACCGCGAACGCCGTTCGAGCGCGCGCCTGCTGTCTTGCGGATGCCGCACCGGGACGGCGAGCTGGGAATAGTCACGGCCATTGATCGAAACCTCTGTCTGTCAGCATGGCATGACAGCCGATCGCGGGCGGGTCGCTACGTAATGGTCCCGATGGCGGGAAGGCCTGATCAGCCGGACTGGTGATCGGCGTGCCGCCGGGTGGATCGCGTCCGCTGCGCCTGCTTGTAGCTTTCGAGTATCTTGCGCATGTCCTCGATCGCCTGCTGACGGTTCGCGGCATCCTTGATGTCCGCCAGCTCGCGTTTCAGGCTCGTCGCAAAGGCGGCATAGCTGTTCTGCCAGTCACGTCCCACGGCCTGCTGCAGCACCGGATCGCCGGTCTTGATGCGTGCGGCCGGCGCGTTGTGGGAGAGCCGGTACACGTCGCCCAGTTCCGGCGCGACGATCGAGGCGGAGACATCGCGCGACTGGGCGAGCCTGCGCAGGGCTTCGATCGAGTTCGCCTCGCCATGCGACAGGAAAAGGCTGCCCGCGATGGGGCGCCGCGCCTCCATCCAGGCAAGGAGATCGTCCTGGTCGGCATGCGCGGAATAAGTGTCGATGTGACGGACCTGCGCGCGCACGACGATATCTTCTCCGGAAATCCGGACGCGCTTGGCGCCCTCCAGAATGACGCGGCCGAGCGATCCCTGCGCCTGGAAGCCGACGAACAGGATGGTGGACTCCCGTCTGAACAGATTATGCTTGAGATGGTGCCGGATGCGCCCGGCCTCGCACATGCCCGAGGCGGCCATGATGATGGCGCCCGAGACGGTGTTGAGGCGGATCGATTCCTGGACGCTGTCGACGAAATGAAAGGCCGTGTGCCGGAAGACGTCTGCGCCGCCCGTATCTTCCAACGATCCCGCATATTTGTCGAACACGCTGGTCGCCTGGCTCGCGAGCGGAGAATCGATGAAGACGGGCACGGAGGCGATGCGTTTGGCGTCGATCAGCGCGGCGATATCGAGCAGCAGCTCCTGGGTCCGCTCGAGCGCGAACACGGGAATGATGAGATTTCCGCCCAGCGTCAGCGCCGCCTTGATCTCCGCCTCCAGCGACGTGCGCCGCTCGGCGATCGTGAGATGCTCGCGCCTGCGATCGCCATAGGTGGACTCGCAGATCACATGGTCGAAGCCCGCGGGACTCTCCGGGTCCGGATAGAAGGCCTTGTGCTCAGGCCCCAGATCTCCCGAGCACAGGATATGGGTGCCGGCAATGTCGAGCTCGACCGATGCCGCGCCCAGGATGTGGCCGGCGTTCCAGAAGCGGGCGCGAAAGCCCGGGATCGGCTCGAACCATGTTTCGAGCTCCGTGGTCTGCGCCTGCCGCCAGGCGGCGAGAGCATCCTGTTCCGTATAGATCGGCACGAATTCCGCCTCGCCGGCCCTGTCCCTGCGCCTGTTGCGCCGCGCCGCTTCAGTTTCCTGGATGCGTCCCGCGTCCGCGAGCATGAATTCCAGCAGATCGGCCGTCGGCCTCGTGCACCAGATCGGGCCGTCAAATCCGTCGGCGACGAGTTTGGGCAACAAGCCGCTATGATCGATATGGGCATGTGTCAGGATAACGGCATCGACCTCTCCGGCATCGAAGGTGAAGGGCGCGCGATTGAGTGTTTCGAGAGTCCGTGAGCCCTGGAACAGCCCGCAGTCGACGAGCAGCCGTTTTCCGTCATGGCAAAATTCCATGCAGGATCCGGTGACCGTGCGGGCCGCGCCGTGAAAGCCGAGGGTGAGGTCTTTGGTCATGATGTCAGCGCACCTTGTGATGATGAAGACGGTGAAGTGGCGTCACCGAAATGAATGTGCCCGCATGGGTGAGTGGACGGCAAGGCAGAGCTGGTCCGCGCGGCGGCCCGGTTGCCGCGCGCTTGTCAGGTGCATCGCATCATTGAAGAATCCGTAATATCCCGGAGACGGCGGGGCGCCGGCTCATGGCGCCGCCAGCGAGGAGATAGGTAAACTTCCCAATGTGGTGGCAAGCCGGGGACATCTAATCTGCGCCGGACTCGATGGAGACCCGCATGCGAGAAGAGCCGGACCTCAACAGCGCCCAACCGCCGATAGGCCTTGCGAGCGCAACGCTGGCCGTATGGAGGCTGCCTTTCACCGTGTCGCTGGCCTGGTGGCATGCCGGTCTCGACCTGGCGCTCTTGAGCCTGCCGCATTCCCACCTCGTCCCGCATCATGACGAGCAGGGCCAGCTGGTCGTTCCGGAGCCCATCGAGGAGGATGGGGAGCATGCATTGTTCGCCTGATCGCGGATCGACGAGTCACTGAAATCAACCCCAGCGTAAGGAGAAGGTCAAATGAGCGATTCCAAGAAAATGCCGGTCGCGACAGCGCGGCCAGGTTCCCCGCTGCGTGATCTTGCCGCGCAGATGAGCGAGCCGGTCGGCTGGCTGCGATCCGAGATCGATCGACTGTTCGACGATTTCGGTTCGCCGGGCCGGAGCCTGTTCAACTTCGCACCGCGTGGTTTTTCGCCACTGATGCCGGCCCTTGAGATGGTCGAGGACGCGAAGGCCTATCGGCTGACAGCCGAGCTGCCGGGGCTCGAAGAGAAGGATGTGGAAATCAACGTCGCCGACGGCGTGCTCACGATTTCCGGCGAAAAGAAGACGGAAGAGGAGCGTCGCGAGGAGGGCTTCCTGCTCAGCGAACGGCGCTATGGCTCGTTCAAGCGCCAGATTGCCCTGCCGGCTGACGTCGATCCCGATCATATCAAGGCGAACTTCAAGCGCGGGGTTCTTACCCTGACTCTGGGCAAGGACGGGACAGCGGCCGCCCGCAAGCGGACAATCGCGATCGAGAAGGAATGAGCCTATATGGCAACGGCATCCTCGGCGCCCGCCTCGCCGGACGATCAGGGCGATGCCGTTGCATTTCTGGGCGGAGGCAGCGCCTTTGAAGGCAAGCGACCGATCCGCATCGACACGCATTGCGCCAGCATCTTCCTCGTCGGCGATCGCGCCTGGAAACTCAAGAGAGCCGTCAAGTTCGGCTATCTCGACTTTTCCACGGTGCAGAAACGTCGTGCGGCGCTCGAGGCCGAACTTGCGCTCAACCGCCGAACGGCTCCGCAACTCTATCTGGGCGTGCAGCCGCTGACGCGGAGAGCGGATGGGCAGCTCGCGATCGGCGGGTCCGGCGAGACGATCGACTGGCTGCTTGAGATGCATCGGTTTCCCGACGATGCGCTGCTCAGCCACCTGGCGGAACGCGGGCGGCTCGACGAGTCCATGCTCGCGGGGCTGGCGGATCGGATCCACGCGCTCCACGCGATGGTCGAGCCGGTGCCGTCGCAGGACGGCGCGGCTTCGTTCCGTCGCGTCGTTGAAGGCAACCTGGCGAGCATGGCGGCTTATCCAGCCGTTCTGGATCCCCGGATCGTGACGCATTTTGAAGCGGCGCTTCTGGAAAAGACGAAGGAAATGGCGCCGCTGCTCGATGCACGCGCCCGGCAGGGGCGCGTGCGACACTGTCATGGCGATCTCCATCTCGCCAACATCGCGCGGATCGAAGGCGTGCCGACCCTTTTCGATTGCCTGGAATTCAGTGCCGAGCTCGCGACGATCGATGTGCTTTACGATCTCGGTTTCCTCCTGATGGATCTCTGGCATCGCAATCTCCGGATGGAGGCGAACCTCGTTTTCAATCGCTATCTCGATCTGTCGCCGCCGGACGAGGGCGGCATCGCCCTGCTGCCCCTGTTTCTCTCCGTCCGCGCCGCGATCCGGGCCCATGTTCTGGCTGCGCAGAGCGTGCGAGCCGGTGACGACAGGGTTCTGGCGCGGGAAGCGCGATCCTTTCTCGACCTGGCGTTCAATGCGCTGAAGCCCGTTCCGGCGCGGCTGGTCGCGATCGGCGGACTTTCCGGCACGGGCAAATCGAGCCTGGCCCGCAAGCTGGGCGGAACGATCGGGCGAGCGCCCGGCGCCCGGGTTTTGCGGAGCGATGTCCTGCGCAAGCGACTGGCCGGTCTGGCACCCGAAGAGACGCTCCCTGCCGACAGCTACTCCGCGCAATCCGCCGCCCTGGTTTATCGGACGCTGGATACAGGTTGCGCGGAGACTCTCGCTGGGGGCCAGTCGGTCATCGCCGATGCGGTCTTTGCCCGGCGAACGGAGCGGGATCGGATCGAGGCGGTCGCGCGGCAATGCGACGTCGATTTCACCGGTCTCTGGCTCGAAGCGGATATGTCCGCGCGCATCGCTCGCGTCGAAACACGCGCCGCCGACGCGTCGGATGCCGATCGCAGGGTGGCGGAGGCCCAGTCGGCGCTCGACATCGGCGAACTTGGCTCGTGGCACCTCATTCCGGCGAGCGGCTCGCTGGATGACGTGACAGCGATGGCGCAGGTCTGGCTGAAGCATCCCCGGCGATGGAACGGGGGCCATGCGATGCCATATTCAGGAGGTGATTGATCGGCATGGAACGGATCATGGTTGCAACCGATGGCTCGGCCGGGGCCGATCGGGCGGTCGATCGCGCGGCATATCTCGCGCATTCGCTGTCGGCGGAGCTGGTGATCGTCACGATATGCGGCGATCTTGGCGCCAGCGATCTGCGCGCGCTCTCCAGGGCCGGGGAGGACATCGGCGGCGCACTTGACAGCGCGGCCGACCAGATCCTGGCCGACGCGACGGAGCGCGCGCATCGATCGGGAGCCGGCACCGTGCGGACGAATTCCGCGTGGGGCGATCCCGCCCAAGCCATTATCGAGATGGCGCGCAGCGAGGGCGCCACGATGCTCGTGGTCGGGCGTCGGGGCCGGGGGCGTCTGACGGGCCTGGTGCTGGGCAGCGTCTCCCAGAAGCTGACGTCGCTCGCCGGCTGCGCGGTGCTCGTCGTCCCCTGAGGGGGAACCAGGTTGCGACGCGACGCCGGATCAGGCAGACGCCGTTACGAGCCGTCTCCGACCACGTCGACATGCGGAATGCCGACGGAGGGCGGGCAGGGGCACTGCTCCCCCTGCGGAACCAGTTGGAACATCCGCTCCACATCCTCCAGCCGGCACAGGTCCGTCCCCGGCGAGAGGACGGCCGCCGCGCCGGCCGCCATGCCATAGCGGAACGCGTCGACCGGATCGCGCTCGCAGGCAAGCGCGAAGGTCATCGCCGCCAGGAAGCTGTCGCCGGCGCCGACCGTGCTCATCGCGGTAACCGGGACCGCGGGCAGGTGAAGATATCCCGAC
The DNA here is from genome assembly GCF_018603885.1 of Sphingobium nicotianae. Lineage (GTDB taxonomy): Bacteria > Pseudomonadota > Alphaproteobacteria > Sphingomonadales > Sphingomonadaceae > Sphingobium > Sphingobium nicotianae. The sequence continues at coordinate 149,149 of NZ_JAHGAW010000010.1, read as the reverse complement.
GCCTGCGCGAGAAGGGCGCCCTGATGCCCCATCGTCACCGCGACATAGGTCGCCTGCCCGCGGCGGACGATATGGGAGGCCGCGGCCGCGATGTCGTCCAGCGCCTCGAGCGGCTCGCCGACCAGATGCTGAAGCTCGCCGAGACTGGGCTTGAGCAGGAGGATCCCGCCATCGGCGGCGGCACATCTGAGCGCGGCCCCCGAGCTGTCGAGGACGAACCCGGTCCCGCGCGGCGCGACGAGACGCCGCACCCGGCTGTAGAAATCGTCCGGCACGCCGGGCGGCAGCGATCCGCTCGCCACCAGAATGTCGCACTCGATCTCGGCGAGATGGGCGAGGCACGCCTCCCATTCCGGCTGGCTGACCGAAGGGCCGGTGGGGACGAACCGATATTCCTTGCCGGACTCGCGTTCGAAGACGGCCGTGCTGATCCGCGTGTTGCCCGCGATGGGAATACGCGAGCGCACCATCTGGTGGATGTCGAGCAGCCTGTCGAAGGTCTCGCCCGTCGCGCCGCCCGCCATATAATGGGCCCGCGCGCATCCCCCCAGACGGGCGATGACGCGCGAAACGTTGATGCCCCCGCCGCCGGGGACATAACGTTCCTGGCGGGCGCGGATCTTGTGCGTGTGGAACACGCGGTCCGCTTCATAGGCCACGTCGATGGCCGGGTTCATCGTGAGGGTGGCGATCGTCTTCATGCCCGCAACGCTAGCACCGCGGCCCTCCGCGCCGAATAAGTAGAACTACGGGGCGGTCATCCGGCCCGCCGCGCTCAAAAGGAGACGACGATATTGTCCTCGACCCGCGAGACGCCGGGCGCGGACCAGGCGGCGCGCTCGGCGATGCGACGCTCGTTCCAGGCCTTGACGCTGCCGCCCAGCTTCACGGTGCCGCCGTCCGTCACGACGGTCACCGATTTGGCGTCCAGGTTCGCCTGCCGTTTGAATGCCGCCACGATGCGGTCCTTGATGTCGTGGGCCATCGGCATTTCGCTAACCTTGATCAGATCGTTGATGCCGACGACGCCGCTGATCCGGCCCGCCGCCTTGCGTGCCTCGTTTCTTTGGTAGAACCAGTCGACGGTTCCGGTCAGCGTGACCCAGCCATGCTCCACCTTCACCGTGATCCTGTCGGCCGGAACGAAGACATTCCAGCTGAACAGGTCGAGGATGCGCTTGGCGATCTCATGATCGGCCGTCTTCGGCTGGGAGGCGAAGCGGACCTTGATCTCCTCGGCGATGGCCTTCACGCCGGCGACGCGCCGGGTCGCCTTTTCGGCGGCCATCTTTTCGGGATATGTCCCGACATATCCCGAAAGCGTGACGACCCCGTCGTTCACGGCCACGCCGATGTCGGCGTGGTCCACGCTGGGTTCCCATTCGAGTTCGGCCATCACGTCGCGCTGCAATTCGCTGTCGGACTTCTTCATGATGCGTCTCCTATGTTGAGAGGGTCGCGCCCATCCGGCGCTCCGGATCCGTCGGCGGTCCGGTGGAGGACCAGCGGCAGGGTCATGCAGATCGTCGTGCCGGCGCCCTGCCGGCTTCGGATCAGAAATTGACCATGCGCTGCCCGCAGGAAGTGCCGCACGCGGCAGAGCCCCGCGCCGTGGGCATGGCCGGCGTCGGCGCCGCTCCGCGCATGGTCGAGCGCGGTGGCGGACATTCCGCGGCCATTGTCGGCAATGACGATCCAGGCCCTCGCCCCGACGATCCGCAGCCGAAGGCCAAGCCTGGTCGCGCCCGCCACCGCGGCATTTCTGACAAGCTCCAATAGGGCGGCGTCGAAGTCCGCAGGCACGATCCGCACGAGCGCCGGCGACGGATCGACGTGAAAATCGATCCGGATTCCATCGCCGGCCAGGGCGCCGATCATCACGCGCAGGCCGGACAATCTGGCACCGATGTCGATCGTCGCCACGTCCGCGTCCCGATGATCGTCCAGCAGGCCGGTGGTGAGCTCGCTCCCGCGTCGCGCCGCATCCTCAATGACGTCCAGCAGGACGGCGCGCTCCGCATCGTCGCGTTCGCGCTCGAACATCTGCTTGGCGGAGACGACGACACTGAACAGATTGCGCAGGTGGTGCACCAGCTCGCGTTGCGCCCCTGCGGGTTCGGTCTGATCGGACTGGCTCTGCAACTGCATCACGCCCCTCCTCGCTGTCGCCTATCTGTGCAACGGGGCGGGATAGACGCCTATGCGCAACATTCCGTAAGGGTCGGTCTGGGCGCGATCGGTGGCGGTGACCTCTTCTGCCCTCCGTACATACCCTTATTTCGCGCTGGCCTGAGATCACGCACCGTGGCGAGGATCGAGGAACCGCGCCATCGCGTCAGGCCACCGAAATCGGAATTTTTAGCAAGCGGCCCTGATGCGACGCGCGGCATGTCCACCATGCAAGCGGAGGCGGGACCATGCCGACATCGAACGCATTATATTCATCGCGAGCAGCCGGGCAGACCGGCGGCAGTCAGGTCGTGGCATGCCTCGATCGTTCCGAAAATTCCGCCGGCATCGTCCCTCATGCCTTTGCCATTGCGCGTGCGCTGGATATCCCGGTGACGCTGCTCCAGGTCCTTGATAGCCCCCAGGGGCTGGATATGCGTCCGGACCCGCTCGAATGGGATTTGCGCCGACACGAAGCCCGGCTCAGCCTCGGGCAACTGGCAGCCGCGCCGGGGGCTTCAGGAGCGATCGCGCAGGTCAAGCTGGCCGAGGGCGCAACCGCCGATGAGATATGCCGCCTCGCGCAGGCGCAGCCGGACAGCCTCCTCGTGCTCGGGACACATGGGGAGAATGGTGCGGGGCATAGAGGCATCGGCGGCACGACGCATCATGTGCTCGATCGCGCGCCCGGTTCGATCCTGCTTGTGCCGCCTGCGGCAGCGGGGGCGGCGTCATGCAATTATCGCCGCATTCTGGTCCCGGTCGACGGGTCGAAATGGGCGGAGAGCGTCTTGCCGCTCGCCGTTCGTCTTGCCAAGTCGGCGCATGCCGAGCTCGTCCTGGCTCATATCGTCCCGACGCCGGAATTGACCGAGATCAGGCCGCTGGAACCGATTGATCTTGAACTTCAGCGTCATGTCATCGAGCGGAACGAGCAGGCCGGCCGGGCCTATCTCGAGCATATGCGTGCTTACATCGCGGAAACGGACCTGAAGGTTCGCGTCATATCGCTTCGCGCCGACGATGTCCGCGCCGCCCTGGCATCCCTCATCCGCTCCGAGGGGGCCGATATCGTCGTCCTGTCGGCCCGGGGGCATGGCGGTCGTCACCATGCCGACATTCCCTATGGCAGCGTGGCGAGCTATCTGATGACGCATTGCCCGGTGCCCATGCTGATCGCCCGCCCGTCCCTGACGGCGGATGAGCCTTTTGCTCTCAACCTGCTTCATGATGGGCCTTTCCCGGCGACAGGCCGACACTGAATGTCTCAGGAGAGGGAAGGCGAGCCCATCCTGACGGTGGCGCATGATCTCGCGCTTCGTCATCGGCTGGCGGGTCTGGTGCATCCCGCGGCCCCGCTGGCCGCCTGGGCGAATTTGCCGGCCCTGCATAAATGGCTGACCGCGGCACGCCGGGCCGCCGGTGACGCGCCACCCCAGAGCAGTTCCGCGGCCGAATGGCTTCTTGACAATGATTATCATGTCCAGCGCGCCATCCTCCAGATCAAGGAGGATATGCCTCCCCAATTCTATCGCCGCTTGCCGGGTGTCGCTGGCGAGGCGGCGAAGGGCCTGCCTCGCATCCATGCTCTTGCGCACGGCTTGCTCCATGCGTCCCATCTGCAGGTTTCGCTGAACGGGGCGGTTCGGTTCATCGATCGCTATCAGCAGGAGGAACCGCTCAGCATCGCCGAGCTCTGGGCTTTTCCGGCAATGCTGCGCCTGGCCTGTCTTGAGGTTCTCATCACCGGATTCGAGCGGATTTTTCCCGACATTCCCGCGCCGTTCGCGTTAGGGCCGGATGCGGCCCTGTCCGCCGCGGCGGACGATACCGAGTGCGTCTCGCGGGCCATCGCCAACCTCGCCGTCATCTCGACAATCCAGTGGAAGGAGTTTTTCGATCGCACAAGCCGCGTCGAGGCGATTTTGCGGCGCGATCCGGCCGGCATCTATCCGCACATGGATTTCGACACGCGGGATCGATACCGCCACGCCGTCGAGCAATTGTCCCTGCGTGGCGACCTCACCGAGTGGAGCGTTGCGGAACGCCTTCTCGCGCAATGTCGATCTGATGGCGACGAGCCTTCGGCGCATGTCGGCTACTGGCTGGTGGACAAGGGCCGGCCCGCGTTCGAGGACGCGATCAATGCGCGCGCGCGCACCCTGCAATCCCTTGGTCGCAAGCTGCTGCGCCGCCCGGAGATCCTCTACAACACCGCCCTGATTCTTGCCGCGCTCGTGGCTTTCGCCATCCCGGCGCTTTATCTCGCATCCGTCGAGGCGACGGCGACGCGCTGGCTCCTGGGCATCGTGTTGACCACTTTGCCCGCCTCGATTCTGGGCGTCACCGTCGTCAACAAGATCGCGACATTGCTCGTCGCGCCGAGAGTGCTCCCGAAGCTGGACTTTGACGAGGGGGTGCCCGACAACTGCAAGACCGCCGTTGCGGTCCCGGTCCTGGTTGCCAGGGCGGCCGATGTGCCGGCCATGATGCACCGCCTCGAAGCGCATTATCTCGCAAATGCGGACCCGAACGTGCAGTTCGTCCTGTTGAGCGACCTTGCCGATGCGGACCAGGCCGTGTTGCCGGGCGACGCCGAGGTGGAAGCCGCGTTGCTGGACGGCATCGCGCGGTTGAACGCCCTTCACTCGGCCACGAGCCCATTCCGGCTTCTGCATCGCCCGCGCCTGTTCAATCCGGCTCAGGCGACCTGGATGGGCTGGGAGCGCAAGCGCGGCAAGCTTGAGCAGTTCAACGATTTCGTCCTTCGCGGCGATCTGGGCCCCTTCTCGCTGACGGCGGGCCGCATCGAGGCATTGCGGGGAATCCGGTTCGTCGTGACGGCCGATGCCGACACGCGCCTTCCCACCGGCGTGGTCAGGCGTCTGGTGGCGACGCTGGCCCATCCGCTCAACGCCGCCCATTTCGATGAACGGACCGGGCGGGTCGCGCGCGGCTACACCATTCTCCAGCCGCGCGTCGAGATCGCGCCCGAGGGCCGCGAGCGGTCGGCATTCGCCTATTATTTCGGCGGAGATACCGCGATCGACATCTATTCGCGGGCCGTCTCGGATGTGTATCAGGACTTGTTCGGGTCGGGAATCTTCGTCGGCAAGGGCATCTACGAGGTCGCCACCTTCGATCGGAGCGTGGAGGGCCGGATTCCCGAGAACAACCTGCTCAGCCATGATCTGTTCGAGGGGCTTCATGGCCGGGCCGCCCTCGTCAGCGACATCATCATCTACGAGGGGTTTCCGTCCGGCTATCTCGATTATCGTCGGCGCTGGCATCGCTGGGTTCGCGGCGACTGGCAGCTGCTTCCCTGGCTGTTTCCGACCGTTCCTGGCCGTGGTGGCGTGCGACTGTCAAATCGCCTGACCTGGACCGACCAGATGAAGATTTTCGACAATCTTCGTCGCAGTCTGGTGCCTCCCAGCCTTGTCGCCCTGCTGCTCGGCGGCTGGACCCTGCTCGGAGGGAGCCCCTGGGTCTGGACCGGGCTCGCGCTCACAGCGCCCGCAGCCTATCTCTTCACCGACGTCGTGACCGGATTTGCGCGCGGACGACGGCGGGGCGTTCTGCAGGGTGTTCTCAGGCGGTTGGTGGACGGAGGCGTTCGCTGGGCATATTCCATTGTTTTTCTGGTCTGCGATGCGGCGACGGCGCTCAGTGCCATCGTGACGACCTTATGGCGTCTGGCGTCCGGGCGCGGCCTGCTGGAATGGGCGTCGGCAGCGCATATGAGCGCGCATTTTGCCGCGCTCGATCCGCGGCGCGCGGCCTGGCGCGAACTCTGGGTGTCGCCCGCGCTGGCCGTCGTCGTGGCGTCGGGCCTCGCTCTGGTGCGGCCGATGGCGCTGCTCCCGGCGGGGCCGCTGCTGATCCTGTGGCTGCTTGCTCCGGAAATCAGCCTGCGCATCAGCCGTCCGCGCGACCCGAAAATCGAGACGCTCGATGCGGAGGACCGGCTGTTCCTGCGTCATGTCGCGCGGCGCACCTGGCTGTTCTTCGAGACGTTCGTCACGCCGCAGGACAACTGGCTCCCGCCCGACAATTATCAGGAGCCGCCGCATGAGGAGATCGCTCATCGCACGTCGCCGACCAATGTCGGCATGCTGCTGCTATCGACCCTGACCGCCTGGAAGCTCGGCTATATCGGCATTCAGGATCTGGAGAGTCGTCTGCGCAACACGCTGGACGCGCTCGACCGACTTGAGACTTATCGCGGCCATATGCTGAACTGGTACGACACGCGCAGTTTGCGGCCGCTCGAACCGCGCTATGTGTCCACGGTCGACAGCGGCAATCTCGCGGTATGCCTCCTCGTCGTGGCCGAAGCCTGTCGCGAGGCGGCGCGAGGGGCCCCGCTCTCGCCGGCGCTCTGGTCCGGGCTCGAGGACACGTTCGATCTTCTTCAGCTGGCGCTCGCGCCCGACCGGATCGATCTCACCGCGAAGATGCGCAGGCGCCTGGGCGACGCGAAGTCCGTCATCGCGGCGGCGGGTGAGGATCCGCGTGCGTGGACTGACCGGCTTGATGCGCTTTGCGACGGAATCTGGCCCGAACTGCGCGGAGAGCTGCGCAAGGAGATTGCCGACATCGAGGGCGTCGCGGTGGCGGTGATCCGCGACATCCATGCCTGGATCGAGCGCGTCGACCACCATTTGCTGAGCATGCGCCGCGATGTCGAGACCTTTTGCCCCTGGCTGCCCCTCCTCGCAACCGCACCGCCCGACTGCGCCGAGTTCGCTGCGAAGTTAGCAACGATGCTCACCCCCCCAACTCAACCGCACGTCACCCAGCCGACTCCGGTAAGGAACTGGGCGGAATTGCTTGATGGGACTCTTGCCCGGGGTGCGGAGGCCCTCAAGCTCCTGCAAGAGCGATTGGACAACGTTGGGGGGAGGGCTGGGGGGTGGGCGTGGGGGATGAATTTCGGTATGATCTTCGATGTGAACAGCCGGCTGTTCCATATCGGCTATGACGTCAGCGGCGACCGCATCGATCAGCACCATTACGACCTGCTGGCCAGCGAGGCCCGACTGGCAAGCTTCTTCGCCATCGCCAAGGGCGACGTGCCGCCGGAACACTGGTTTTTTCTGGGCAGGCCCATCACCACGAACACGGCGGGCCTCTCGCTCATGTCCTGGAACGGATCGATGTTCGAGTATCTCATGCCGAACCTGTTCCTGCGCAGTGATCCGGATACGTTGCTGGGACAGAGCGATCGCAGCGCGGTCGATCTGCAGCGCGTTTACGGCATCAAACACGACATTCCGTGGGGTATCTCGGAATCCGCCTTCGCATCGATGGGGCCCGACCGCGTCTATCGCTATCACGCCTTCGGTGTTCCGGGGCTCGGCCTGCGTCGCGGCCTGGCGCGTGATCTCGTCGTCGCGCCCTATGCCACCGTGCTGGCCCTTGCCGCGCGCGCGTGCATGTCGGTCCGCAATCTGCATGAGCTTGCCGATCTCGGCGGCATAGGGCTGTACGGCTTCTACGAGGCGATCGACTTCACCGCCGAGCGCGTCCCGCCGGGCCAACGGTTCGTCACGGTGCTCTCCTATATGGCGCACCACCAAGGCATGAGCATGGCGGCGCTCGGCAACGCGCTGTGCGACGATGTCTTCGTGCGATGGTTCCATGGCAATCCCCATGTCGGCACCGTCGATCTGCTGCTGAACGAGCGCATCCCTTGGGAATTGCCGCCCGAAATTCCGCGCATCGAAATCCGCGAGCCCCAGCCGGTTCCGGAGCATGCCATTCCGCGGTTGCAGCCCTGGGTTCCGGTTCCGCTCGGTGGAAGAAGTCCATCCCACGCAATCGGCAACGGGCGCCTCTCAAGCCGGATCGTGGCAAACGGCGGCGGCAGCCTCACGTGGCAGGGCTATGCGCTCACCGAACCCGGTCGGGCGCCCGGCGATGCCGGCCTGTGGATCTACCTGCGTGACAAGGACAGCGGAGAGCGATGGTTGGCGACGCCCGATCCGATGCCAGTGTCGCCGACGGACGGGCGCGTGACCTTCCAGGCGCATCAGGTCGAGTATCATCGGCGTGATCACGGCATTTCGGTCACAATGTCGATCAGTATCCCGCACGGCGACGACCTGGAAATCCGACGCCTCACGCTTGTCAACGAAAGCGACCAGACGCGGACCCTCGACGTGACCAGCTATGGCGAGGTCGTCCTTGCTCCGCCCCAGGATGCGGCGCGACATCCGGCCTTCAGCAAACTCTTCGTGGGCAGCGAGGAATTGCCCGACATCAACGGCCTCCTCTTCACGCGCCGCCCTCGGGACGCAGCGGATCGCCCGCCCGTCCTGTTGCATCGGTTGATTGGCGATGAGGAGGGATTTCTGCCGCGTGGCGTCGAGACCGATCGCGCGGTCTTTCTGGGGCGTCATGGTGACGCGCACAATCCCGCGGCGATGCAGTCCGAGATCCTCGGCGGCTCGACCGGATGGACGCTTGATCCCGTATTCGCGTTGCGCGCCGAATTGGAGCTTCCGCCGCAAGGGCGGCGCGAGCTTGCCTTCCTGACGATCGTCGCGGGATCGCGCGGGACGGCCATCGAGCTTGCCGGGCGTTACGCGACGTTGGCGGCGCTCGAATGGGCCATCAACGATGCGGCGACGGCGGCCGCCCGTGAAATGCATGAGCTGGCCCTTTCACCCGATCGCGTGCCGGATGCGCAAATGCTGCTTTCCGCATTTCTTACGCCTCCGACCCAGTCCGATGGACCTGCGGAGGTCACAACCGCAGCGCATTTCAGTCGCGGCGACCTGTGGGCGCTGGGGCTCTCGGGCGATCATCCCATCGTGCTGCTGACGGCTGGCGAAGGTCAAAATAAAGCGCTGCTCCAATTTGCCACGTCGGCCCAGCGGCTCTGGCGCCGGCGTGGCATCGCATTTGATCTGGTGATCATGCACGAAGGCGCGGCAGGTTATCTCGAGCCGGTCCAGGAGCGCTTGACCCAGTTTCTACGCGAGGCTGGCGTGCTGGACGACCTCGGACAGAAGGGGGGCGTGCATCTGGTCGGCATTGGCCAGGGAGATGCCGACCGCGCCATCCTCCTGCGGCAATCCGCGCAAATCCTTCTGGACGGAGGATCCAGATCGCTCGCCGAGCAGTTCGCCGATGCCTATCCGCGCCCGCTGACCAGCCCCCGCTTCGAGCCGGTTGGTGGGCCGGCGGCGTCGGCGCAGGAAGCGCAGGCGCTCGCTCGGCCGGATGATCTGAGGTTCGATAATGGCTGGGGTGGATTTACACCCGATGGCCGGGATTACCTGATTCATCTCGAACCGGGGAGGACGACCCCGGTGCCGTGGTCCAACATCCTGGCGAATGACGGCTTTGGCACCCTGGTCACAGAAGCCGGTCTCGGATTCACATGGGCGATCAACAGCGGTGAAAATCGTCTGACGCCGTGGAGCAACGACCCCGTGCGGGATCCTCAGACCGAAATCGTCTATCTGCGTGACGAGGAGACTGCCCGCGTCTGGACGCCGACGCCGCAGCCAGCGGGCGCAGAGGCTGCTTGCAGGGTTCGCCATGGTGCGGGCTACACCAGTTGGGAAAGTCGGAGTGAGGGTCTGGAGCAGGAGCTTTTGACCTTCGTGCCTATCGATGATCCGGTCAAAGTCGTTCGGCTGCGTGTGCGAAACCTGTTGCCGCGCGCTCGGCGCATAACGGCGACCTATTATGCCGAATGGCTGCTGGGAACCGTTCCCGGAGTACCGGCAGCCTTGCGGCGGGCCTCCTACGACCCTGATGTCCACGCGGTGATGGCGCACAATCCCTGGAACGACGAATTCAAGGACCGGACCGCTTTTCTGACAAGTAGCCATCCACCCCATAGCCTGACGACATCACGGTTCGATTTCTTGGGCCCCAATGGCGATCACCGCCGGCCCGAGGGGTTGCAGAACTGGGATTTGGGCGGTCGGCAAAGCGCGGCAGGTGCCGATTGCTGCGGCGCCTTCCAAGTCCACCTGGATATTCCTCCCGGCGAAACAGCCGAACTCGCCTTCATTGTCGGTCAGGGGGACCACCGTGCTCACGCACGCATGCTCGCCCGGCGTTGGCAGGATATGGCGCATAGCGACCGAGCGCTGCGGCAATGCCGGGAGGAATGGGATAAGCGCCTGGATGCGGTAAAGGTTACGACGCCGGACCCGGCCTTCGATATCCTCGTCAACCGGTGGCTTCCCTATCAGACGCGCAGCGCGCGATTGCTGGCACGTGCCGGCTTCTATCAGGCCGGTGGCGCATTCGGGTTTCGCGATCAGCTGCAGGACGTGCTCGCCCTGTTGCATGCCGAACCGGGTCTGGCCCGAAGCCATATCCTCGCGGCGGCGGCGCACCAGTTCGAGGAAGGCGACGTTCTCCACTGGTGGCATCCGCCCTCTGGTCGCGGCGTCAGGACGCATTGTTCCGATGATCTTCTATGGCTGCCTTATGTGACGGCCGCCTACGTGTCGGCGACAGGCGACACGGGGATTCTGACCGAGGAAGTATCCTTCCTGCGGGGGCCGCCCCTGGAGCAGGGCGAGGCCGATCATTATGCGCAGTTCGACGTCACGCAGGACCGCCGATCGCTGTTCGAACATTGCGAACGCGCGCTCGATCGCGGCTATCGATTGGGCTCGCATGGCCTGCCGTTGATGGGCACGGGTGACTGGAACGATGGCATGAACCGCGTGGGAGAGAGGGGACGGGGCGAAAGCGTCTGGCTGGCCTGGTTCCTGATTTCCACGATCAAGGGCTTTGTCGCGCTGTGCGACAGGCTCGATCACAAAGCGTTGAGCGAACTCTGGAAACCGCGCATGGCGGCGCTCGCCGCCGCCGTGGAACAAAGCGCCTGGGACGGGGACTGGTATGTGCGTGCCTTCGATGACGAGGGACGGGCCTGGGGAGCCGCCGCCAATACCGAATGCCGGATCGACGCGATCGCGCAGTCCTGGGCGGTGCTGTCGGGGGCGGGCAATGCCGAGCGATGTGCGCTCGCCATGGCATCGGCCCGGACGCATCTCGTGCGCGACGATGATCGCCTGGTACGGTTGTTGGCCCCCCCGTTCGACAAGACGCCGCGCGATCCGGGATACATCAAGGCCTATCCGGCCGGGATTCGCGAAAATGGCGGTCAATATACGCACGCGGCGGCCTGGCTCGGCATTGCGCTCGCCCGCATGGGCGATGGGGACGGCGCCATGCAAATCTTCCGGCGCATAAGCCCCATCGCCCAGACCAGCTTGGCCGCGGATGCCGCGCGTTACCGCACCGAACCATATGCGGTGGCCGCGGACGTGGCCGGCGCGCCCCCGCATGTCGGGCGTGGGGGATGGAGCTGGTACACGGGCGCCGCGGGCTGGACCTGGCGCCTGGGGGTGGAGGAGATACTCGGATTGCGGCTCGTGGATGGCGCCCTCGATCTGGCGCCCTGCCTGCCAACGACGTGGTCCTCCTTCGAGGCAACCATCGTGAAGGACGAAGGCAGCCTGCACGTCGTCGTCGAAAATCCGGACGGGCTGGCCTCGGGCGATATCGATGTGCTGGTCGACGGCGCGCCCTGGCCGAGCGTGCGCATATCGTTTCCGGCCCCGGGCGAACATCGTGAAGTCCACTGCCGGCTGATGCGCCGGGCGGCACTCGCATCCTGAGCCCCGGCAGGCGGGAGCGAACGAGTCTAGCCCGGATGGGAGCGGGACCGGAGCGCCCCGCGCATAAGGAAAAGGCCCGGCAGCATGGGCAACCACAGAGTCAGCATGCGCAGGAGCAGGGTTCCGGTGAAGGCCGTCTCGAGCGGAATGCCCAGCAGATGAAGCGTTGCCGTGCTGGTCGCCTCGAACGTGCCCAGGCCGAGCGGGATGGGCCCGAGCGTCACGACGATCGACGCCATGATGAGGGCGATGAAGGCTGTCCCGAAGGAGATGGGCTGACCGAGCGCATGGATACAGGCGAAGAGCGTCCCAGCATCCGCCAGGAAGACCAGCGAATTGCAGGCCGTCACGCGGGCGAGAAGCGGACGGTCCGTCAGCAGGGCTGCGGGCGCCTGCGCCACCGTGTCGAGCAAGGAGCGGATCAACCCGATCTTCTCGATACGGCGCGGCAGGGGCGCTCTCCCTCTGCGTCGCAGCCACAGCGCAAGCGCGGGAATGGCGATCGCGATCGCGAGGAACAATGTGACCAGGCCTGCCATCAGCGGCGTCGCGCGATCATGGAGCCACAGGAGGACGAGCATGACGAGGGCGAACAGCGCGTAAGCGGCATAGAAGCCGATCATGGAAATCAGCAGGGCCGCCGCCGCCACGCCTCGCGCCACCCCGAGCGCGCGCAGTTGCTCGACGAGCAGCACATTGCCGCCCATCCCGGCGCTGGGCAGCGCCTGATCGGCAAACAGCTTCGTGATCGCGATGCGCATCAGGCGGAGCAGCGGCCGCGGCGTTCCGGCGAGGCGCAGCACGGCGGACCAGCCGGCGGCAACACCCGCATAGGTCGCAAGCTGAAGCAGCAGGCCCAGGACGAGCCAACCTGGCCGCGCTCGCCGCGTCAGGGTGGCAAAATGCTCCAGATCGCTGAAGTGCAGAACCGTCGCGACGACGGCGGCCACGATCAGCAGGCCGAACAGCCATCCTCGCCAGGGGCGCGATCGCCTCGGGGCGTCCCGCTCAGGATGCTGAGGCATGGGGAAGAGCGACGCGTTTGAACAGCTCGGCGCTTGCCAGATAGGCCAGGACCAGCACGAGGATGGCGCCCGCTATTGCCGCCCCGGGCGCGGCGAAGCCCAGCAGGCCCGCCCAGGGCAGAAACGGCAAGACCAGCGCGGCAGCGAGGCCGCATGACGCCGTCGTGACGAGCGCGGCATGCGCCCGGCTCGACCAGGCGGGGCGCAAGGTGCGGATGACGAAGACGACGAGAATCTGGGTCGCCATGGACTCGATGAACCATCCGGCTCTGAACGTTGCGACGTCCGCATGGAACAGGAAGAGCAGCAACCCGAACGTCGCCAGGTCGAAGACGGACGACAAGGGGCCCATGATCGCGGTGAAGCGCAGCAGCTCCCGCATGTCCCACTTCAGGGGCCGCGCGATCTCCGCCGGATCGGCGGTGTCGAACGGGATGCCGATCTGCGACATGTCGTAGATGAGGTTGTTGAGGAGCACCTGGACCGCCGTGAGCGGCAGGAACGGCAGGACCAGCGAGGCGAGCGCCATCGTCAGCATGTTGCCGAAGTTGGAGCTCGTGCCCATGCGGATATATTTCATGATGTTCGCATAGGTCCGCCGGCCCTCGGCGACGCCGTCCGCGATCACGTTGAGATCGGGTGCGAGGAGGATCATGTCGGCCGCTTCGCGCGCGACATCGGTGGCGCCGTCGACCGAGAGGCCGACGTCCGCGGCCCGGATCGCGGGCGCGTCATTGATGCCGTCGCCCATGAATCCGACCGTGTGGCCGCGCGCGCGCAGGGCGCGGACGATCCGCGTCTTCTGGTCCGGCGTCACGCGCGCGAAAAGGTCCACCGTCTCCACGCGCGCCGCCAGCGCCGGCTCGCTCAGCGTTTCAATCTGCTCGCCGGTCAGGACCCCTCGGACCGGCAAAGCCAGCGCGGCGACGAGATGCTCGACCACGACGGCGGCGTCGCCCGAAATGACCTTGATCCGGATGCCCGACGCCTCAAGGCGCGCGACGGCGCGGGCGGCGCTCTCCTTGGGCGGGTCGACGAACACGCAATAGCCCGCGAAGATGAGCGCCTCGTCGCCATCCGCGCCGATGCGGCTGATCCCCGGCGCCGGCTTCCAGGCGACGCCGAGCAGGCGCAGGCCCTGCGCCGCCCGCTCGTCACGGAGCGCCGCAAGCCTGGCCCGCAGGCCGTCATCGAGCGGGACGAGGGCGCCGGAGCGGTCCTGGGCGCGGGTGCAGAGCGCAAGCAGCATCTCCGGCGCGCCCTTGACGATCTCGATCCGCTCTCCATCCCGTTCGGCGAGGACGGACACGCGCCGCCGCTCGAAATCGAAGGGGCGCTCGTCGATCTTGCTCCAGCCGGCGATGCGCTCGGCCGTCGCGTGGACGATCAGCGCTTCGTCCAGCGGACTTTTCAGCCCGGTCTCGAAACGGGCGTTGACGGCCGCCAGCTCCGCCACGCGCTCATCATCCTCGCCGTCGATGCCGGGGTGGCCGACCAGCGTGATGCGCGCCTCGGTGAGCGTTCCCGTCTTGTCGGTGCATAGAATATCCATCTGCCCCAGATCGTGGATCGCCGAGAGGCGTTTCACGACGACCCTGGCCGACGCCATGCGCTGCGCGCCGCGCGCCAGGGATACGGTCATGATCATCGGCAGCAGCTCGGGCGTCAGGCCCACGGCCAGCGCCATCGCGAAGAGAAAGGACTGGAGTGGAGGCCGGCCCAGCGCAAGATGGGCAAGCAGGACGAAGAGCACCAGGAAGACGGTCAGCCGCGCGATGAGAATTCCAAGCTTGTGAATCCCGCGCTCGAATGCCGTCGGAGGCTGGGTGCGCGCCAGCGATGCGGCGATCGCGCCGAAACGGGTGCGGGCGCCGGTCTCGACCACCAGCATCGTCGCTGTGCCTCCGATCAGGGAGGTCCCGTGAAAGAGGGCATTGCGCGCCTCCGCCGGTATCGTCGCGGTCGCGGCGGGCTCCACATGCTTCTGGACGGGATAGGCCTCGCCGGTCAGCAGCGATTCATTGACCTGCGCGCCATTGACCGCGATCGCGATCCCGTCCGCCGGAATCAGGTCCCCGGCCGAAAGCATGACGATATCGCCCGCGACGAGATCGGATACCGGCAGCTCGACGGCGGCTCCGTCGCGAAGGACATTTGCGTGAAGCGCGATCGAGCGCTTGAGGGCCTCGGCGGTCGCCTCGGCGCGATGCTCCTGCACCAGGTCCAGCGTCGTCGACAGGATGACGACGAGCACGATGATCGTGAAACTCGCCAGATCGCCCGTCATGCCGGCGATAGTCGCGGCAACCAGCAGGATCGCGACAAGAGGATTGGCGAGCCGGCGCAGCAGATCGCTCAGCAGGCGGCGGGGAGGAGCTATTGCCAGCCGGTTTGGACCATCCCGGGCGAGCCGTGCCATTGCTTCGTGCGCGCTGAGCCCGTCGGGCGTTGCGCTCAGACGATCGAGAGTGGCGGAGGGTGGACTCTGCCAGAATTCGGCGTTGCTGCTCATCTGCGGCGCTGGTCGAATGCTTTGATGAGCGACACCCCGACACCGCTTGCCAGGCGTGGGTAGATGAAGGCCAGGCAGGCATACGGGCCGGGCTCGTCGGCCCGGATATCCGTCCGACAGGGCTCAGCGAGATAGACTGGCTGGGGCATGGCGTTCCTTCAAGTCGCTCCGCCATCGCTGCTGCGCGTGGCGCGGCATGCCAGCCATGACCGCCTTGGCGATCAGGCCCAATCCGCAAACATACCTAGGCTGCGTGGACTATTTTCAGTGGTCGTTCGTGGCGACCGATCTTGCCAAACCGGCCGGTCTGGATTGTCCAGAGGTCACACCAAGGTCACACTATCAGTAACGATACAGGCCGCGCGCTTCCCCGCATGCCGCTGTGTTCGGGATGAGAAAGAACCGAGCGTCGCATGCCCCGGCTCGCCATGCTCTAACGCGACCCAACAGGACAGCCCCGACTTCGCGACAGCCTTTTGGGGCAAGCTGTGCCGTCCTCTCCTCCTGAAGAGGGAGAGGCCATCGTCGTTGCCTGGCAAAAGCAACACGCTGACCATATTCAACTTCTGACCGACGACTGAGGCGGCGCCGAACATTGTGATTCCCGCCACGAGTGCGCTGTGGCAACCTCGTGTCATGACCTTGTTCACCCAGCTCGGCATCTCGACGCTCGTCGTCGCGGCGACCGTCATCGTCCACCTCACCGGCCTCGGCGCGCTGCTCGCGATCCTGCGCCGTCACCGACATGCCGCCAGTCGACTTGTGGCGGCACTGGTCAACGCGCTCGCCATCCTGTTCGGGGCTTTTGGGCTCTTCGCGCTTCATGCGATCGAAATCTGGGCATGGGCTGGCGTCTATTGGTGGCTGGGTGTGTTGACCGATTTCGAAGAGGCTCTGTATTTTTCGACGTCGACCTACGTCACGATCGGTTATGGAGATATCGTCCTGCCGCAGGGCAGCCGCGTGCTGGGTGCGATCGAGGGTGCGAGCGGCATCATCCTCATTGGATGGTCGACCGCCTTCTTCTTTTCGATCGTCGATCGCCTCAAGCTTCTCGAGCGCGGTTTCGAACGCGACCGGCCAAAATAGTCGGGCTACGGGCGGTCGCCCTCTCTTGAGGAGCTGGCGGGCTGGCTCGTCTCGCTCGGCCCGGTCCCCGCGCCGCAGGAAAATCATAGTTCATCGATCCTCCTGCGACGCCGGGACCCTGGCGTCACGCGCTGGCGAAGCGCAGCGCGAGGCGGGGACGTCGGCGCAGCGCGGCGCCGAGAGCACCGAAGCCGGCGAGCATGAGCGCCCAACTTGCCGGTTCAGGAACTTCCCGCGCGAAAATATTGTCGAACAGCATCGTATTCACGCCCGGCAGGTTCGGGTTGAACTGTTGGTCGAAAAGATTGGTTTGCAGGCGCACCTCGTCGAAAAGACCGCCCCGGAAGCCATAGGTCTTGAAGCAGACGTTGATCGTATCGCACAGCGCGCCAGCGCTGCCGGTCGCGACCACCGTCCCTTGCAGAAGGAGCTGATAGTAGAAGGGCGGGAAGGCGCCGATAGGCTGGATCAGCTGCGTCGTCGCATCGAACTGAAAGGCGTTCATGACGCCGCCATCGGTCATCGTGAACCGGGTGTAGATATTCTGGCCGGAGCCATCATACCAGCTGTAGAGCCCGTCGTGCTGATAGGTCGTGACGACCTTGTCTCCCCCGATCGACTGAACGGTAATCCCGCCTTCGGCATAGGGGCCGCTCCATGGGGGCGTCGGGGACGTGCCGGCATGGGCGCCGATGCCCTCGAAGCCATTGAAGGCCGTCGGGATGATGAAAGCGCCATTCACCACCTCGATGGCGGCACGGGACGGCTGGGAAACCGATGCCGCGAGGGCGGCGCCGGCAAACGCAAGGGTGCGGACCATGGATTTTTGCATAGGTCGATTCCTTCGTCATTGCCCTGAGGAAGGAGGCCCCCAGGGATTGTTGAAGTGCATCATCAAAACCGAGCTCGGAAAGCGTATCGGCAACACGCGCTGTCAACGCCCTCATGGCGGTTGACAGCTCACCTGCGCGACCGATGCGCATCACCGATGGCCAGCCACAAAAATGACTGTGCCGTCCCTATATTTGACAACCCACCTTGCCGAATTGGCGGTTTTTTCTGAGATCATTTCCATTGACCGGGAATTGGGGATTTCCCGTAAGGGAGCGCCTCCGGACAGCATCGCGCAATGTCCTTGCGCACCTCATGTCGCCGTCAAGCAGGTAAAGCGTGTCGATCCCCCTACGCGCGGGTTCACCCTCATCGAGATGGAAAAAAAGAAACCCCGCCGATTGTCGGCGGGGCCAGTGAGGGGGGGTCGGCTGCCCAGAATGGGTAGCCCTTTCCATGTGCCGCAGCGTCGCGGCATTTGCATTGAGGATTTATCCGTAGGTAGTCACAGCCCCTGAAACCCGATTGTCGGCGCGGATCCGGTGCTCAGGCGACGTGCGTCAGCGCTTGAGCGGCCCAGGGCTTTACGGGAAATGGGGCTGATCAAGACCTCTGTGCATCCGTTGATCGGCGGGCACAGGTGCGATCGCGCGCCGGTCTGGAGCTTTCACGTCCCGGGGCGCGTGGGGAAAATTCGGGCAGAGATATCGTCGAGAGGCGGACTGACGGGTCGCCAATACGACCATTAGCCTCTCTTCCTCAGAGGAGGGGGGAGGTGGAGTTCAACGTCGGGCTATTCGCTTCGCGAGCGATGCTGCGCATCGCCACCACCCCCTTCCCCCTCCTCTGAAGAGGAGGGGCTAATGGCTGGAATTCACTCGGTTTCGGCTGTCCACTCCGGTCGCGAAACGTCCCGGAGCGGACCCGCTATCCGCCGCTTATCTGTCCCCGCGCCCCTAATCATGGGAACCACCGCGGACCCGATGGCGCGGGCGTAGAGCGCGCAGTCTGGGGCGGGCCTTTGCGACCCGCCTCATATGCTTGCAATGATATCCGGTTTCAGTGTGCGAGAATGAGCGGCAGCTTGCTGTCGGCGAGCATGCGCTTGGTGACGCCGCCGAACGTCTCCATCATGCGGCCATGGCCATAAGCGCCCATCACGACATAATCGGCATGCCAACGGGCGCATTCGGCCGCGATGAGATAGTCGGGCGCCGTCAGTCCGTCCTCAATCACCATGACGCTGGCATGGATGCCGTGGCGGGAGAGATATTCGGCCGCCTCGGTTGGCTCGATCTGTTCCGCGCCGTCACGGATCATGAAGATTTCAACCTCGCTCGCGAGCGCGAGGAGCGGGACGCAGGATCGCATCGCTTCCGCCGAGGAAGCCTGGCCATCCCATGCGACGAGGGCTCGGCCGAGCGCGAAATGGTCCAGTTCATCGGGCACGGCGACGACCGGCCGGCGCCCGTGGACGAGAACCTGGCTGGCGACCTCGCGCATGTCGGGATAAGGAAAGGTGTCCAGCTTGCGATTGAGGACGATCAGATCAGCAAGCGCCGCCGAGTCCTGGACGCCCTGCGCCAGAGAGCCGGTATAGTCCACCCAATCCCAGGAGACGTCTTCGCTGGCGAGCCGGGCTTCCAGCTTGCTCTTGTTCTTGCTTTCGCGCTCCTGCTCCTCGGCAAAGACCATCGCTTCGCCGATCGCGCCATAATAATAATCCCCGGCAAATGCGGGCATCATTGACACGTCGACGCAGCGCAGATGGCCGCCCAGTGCGCGCGTCAGATCAAGCGCGGCCTGAAGGCGGGCTTCCTGTCCTGCGTCTTCGTGAACGAGCAATAGAATATTCTTCATCATCGCCTCCATCGTCTGTCGGGGCGATGGCTATGGCGTTGGCCGGTCGCTTCATATGAGGGATGATACGGATGCTGGTCGGCCCGCATGACGGCGGTGGTCTCGTTCGCCAGCGAAGTCCGTCTCGTCTCCGCCGGGCCTGTCGATGGCGCCGGTTGCCAGAGCATCCGTAGATTCCCTGACGGCACCGGAACCGCGCCTGATCTACGGCGGCGGGAGCAGATCGCGAAAGCCGAGCCACGATGGAGGCGATGGACTGCATCCTCATGTCAGGAGCACAGCGGTGACAAAGATGATCGGGATGCAGATCGACGCGCCGGGCAAGCCGCTGCGACGGGTTGCGTGTGATCTGCCGCCCCCTCAGGCAAGCGAGATTTTGCTGGAGGTCCTGGCCTGCGGCGTCTGTCGAACGGATCTTCATGTGTTGGACGGCGAGATTCCGGCGACGTATCCGATCATACCGGGCCACGAGATTGTGGGCCGCGTGCGCGCGATGGGCGCGGCCGTGCAGGGCGTCGCGATTGGCCAGCGCGTTGGTGTTCCCTGGCTCGGCAAGACGTGTGGCGTCTGCCCCTATTGCGCGTCCGGCCACGAAAATCTCTGCGACCACCCGCAATTCACGGGCGCGACGCGCAACGGCGGCTATGCAACCCACGCGCTCGCCGATGCGCAATATTGCTTCGCGATCCCCGATCGCTTCTCCGATGTCGAGGCAGCGCCGCTCCTGTGCGCCGGTCTGATCGGGTGGCGGGCCTTGCACCTTGCGGGGCCAGGCAACCGGATCGGCCTCTATGGCTTCGGATCGGCCGCGCATATTCTCGCGCAAGTCGCCCGGGCGCAGGGTCGGGAGGTCTATGCCTTCACAAGGGAAGGGGATTTGGCCGGCCAGACCTTCGCACGGTCGCTGGGCTGCGTCTGGGCAGGCCCGTCCGGCGCGCCGGCCCCCGAGCTTCTTGACGCGGCGTTGATCTTTGCACCGGCGGGCGAGCTCGTGCCTCTTGCCCTCAAGGCCGTCCGAAAAGGGGGCAGGGTGGTGTGCGCGGGCATCCACATGAGCGATATTCCGAGCTTTCCCTACGCGGATCTCTGGGAGGAGCGGCACATCCTTTCGGTCGCGAACCTTACGCGCCAGGACGGCTCCTCGTTTTTCGAGACGATCGATCGTCTGCCCATCAGGATCGTGACCGAACAATTTCCGCTCGAGCAGGCGAACCTCGCGCTCGAGCGCCTGCGATTGGGCGCTCTTATGGGCACGGCGGTGCTGATCCCTCGGGCGGCCTGACGGGCGCGGCCGTTTTCGCCTGCGGCTAAGGGAAGGTACGAATGTCGCTACCTCCGGGAGGGCTCTAGCGCTCCTTCAGTTCCAAGCTGGAACGGGAAGGGTGTGCGTGCGTGTCCCGATTGGCATCTCAGGCGGACGGCGAGCCCGAGGCGATCTTTCGGGTCGACGGGCTGACCAAGGTCTATGGCGAGGGCGAAAGCGCCGTGCATGCGTTGCGCGGCGTCGACCTGGTGGCCCGCCAGGGAGCGATGATCGTCCTCCTCGGGCCTTCGGGCTCGGGCAAATCAACCTTGCTCAACATCCTGGGCGGGCTCGACCATGCGAGCGCGGGCCATGTCTGGTTTCATGGCAACGACGTCACCGCTTTCGGCGATGATGCGCTCACCGAATATCGCCGCCGCAGCGTGGGCTTCGTCTTCCAGTTCTACAATCTCGTGGCCTCGCTTACCGCGCGCGAAAATGTCTCGCTCATCACGGAGATTTCCGACAATCCGATGGACCCAGCCGAGGCGCTCGCGCTGGTCGGGCTCGAGGCGCGGCTTGACCATTTCCCCGCCCAGCTGTCGGGCGGCGAGCAGCAGCGTGTCGCGATCGCGCGTGCGATCGCGAAGCGTCCCGAGGTCCTGCTGTGTGACGAGCCGACCGGCGCGCTCGACAGTCAGACCGGAACCCGCGTTTTGGCGGCGCTCGATACGGTCAATCGCGAGTTCGGCACCACCACCTTCATCATCACGCACAATGCGGTGATCGCCGACATGGCCGACGAGGTGCTGCTGTTCGGGGACGGACGCATCACCGGGCAACGGCATAATCAAGTCCGCGCCGCGCCGCTGGGCCTCAGCTGGTGAGCTTTCTTCGCTCCACCCTGACGGTCAAGCTGATGCGCGATTTCTGGCGCCTGCGCAGCCAGGCCGTCGCGATCGCGCTGGTTATTGCCGCCGGTGTCGGCACGATGGTGATGGCGGTCGGTCTCATCGGCTCGATGAGCGCGACGCGTGACACCTATTATGATCAATATCGCTTCGCGGACATGTTCGCACCGCTGGTGCGGGCACCCGAGACCTTGATGGCGAAGATACGCATGCTGCCGGGCGTCGCCGCGGCGGATAGCCGGATTACGACGCGGGCGACGCTCGACCTGCCCCTGGTCATGGAGCCTGTCACCGCGCGCGTGCACTCGCTGCCGGCGGCGAGCCCCTCCGCGCTCAATCGCCTCGTGCTGCGCGCGGGGCGCTACCCCAATCCGCGGCATCCCGAGGAGGTCGTTGCCAACGAAGCTTTCGTGAGAGCCGCGGGTCTCCCCCTGGGCGCGCGCATGAAGGCCGTGCTTTATGGAAAACAGGTCGATTTGCGGCTGGTCGGAGCGGTCCTGTCGCCCGAATATGTCTATGCCCTCGCGCCGGGACAGATATTCCCCGACAATCGCCGCTCGGCCGTCCTCTGGATGGACCGCGAGCCGCTCGCGGCGGCGCTCAACCTCAACCAGGCATTCAACGACGTCGTGATCCGCCTGTCGCCCGGCGAGGGCGGGAAGGAAGTCGAGCGCCGTCTCGACATATTGCTTGCCCCTTATGGCGGGGCAGGCGCCTATCCGCGCGCGCAACAAATTTCGGATCGGTTCGTGACCAACGAGATCGATCAGTTGACCACGATGGCGACGCTGATGCCGCCGATCTTCCTGTTGGTTGCGGCATTCCTGCTGAACATCGTGCTTTCCCGGCTCGTCGATACGGAACGCGAAGTGATCGGCCTCCTGAAGGCCTTCGGCTTTCCCGTGCGCGCGATCATGCTCCATTATATCGTACTGGCCATATTGCTGTCGCTGGGCGGGCTCGCGCTCGGCATCGCGCTCGGCGCCTGGCTCGGCCGCGGGATGGCCGGCATTTATCAGAACTTCTTCACCTTCCCCTTCCTGCGGTTCCGGATCGATGCGACCGCCTATCTCGTCGCGCTCGCCGCGACCCTGGTGCCGGTGATGTTGGGCGCAGCAACGGCGGTCTGGCGCGCGGCGCGGCTGGCGCCCGCCGATGCGATGCGGCCCGAAGCGCCAGCCGACTATTCCGGCGTCGCGGTAACGAGGCTGGCGGCAGCGCTCGGGCCTGACGAGCCAAGCCGGATCATCATTCGGGGTCTGCTTCGTCGGCCCATACGTTCGGTTCTCGCCATCCTGGGACTGGCGGCGGCAACGATGCTCTATGTTGCGTCGATGAGCCCGAACGGCAGCATGGACCGGATGATCGACCTGGGCTTCTCGCGTGCCGACCGGTCCGATCTCGCCGTCGCCTTTGCCGAACCACGCGATGCGCACGCCTTCCATGAGCTCGAGCGCATCCCCGGCATCCTCAACGTTCAACCCTTCCGGACCGTGGGCGCGCGCATACGATCGCGCCATCATGAGGTTCGCGACGGCCTTGTCGGTGTCGAGCAGCGCGGGGATCTTTCGCGCGTGGTCGACATCGAGGGGCGGACCTCCGAGGCGCCGCCCGTGGGCGTCATGTTGTCAGGCCGCACCGCGCGGATCCTGGATGTGGGTGTCGGCGATCTGGTCGAGGCGCTTGTCACGGAAGGTGAGCGGCCCGCGCTCCGCATGCGCGTGACGGCTATTCTCGACAGCCCCTTTGGCGGAGCAGCGACGCTCGACCGGGCGATCCTGAACCAAGCCATGCGAGAAGGTGACGTTCTTTCCGGCGCGTACCTGCAGGTTGACAAGGCCGCGCTGCCCCAAGTCTATGCGCGGCTCAAGGCAAGCCCGATGATCGCGGGCGTCACCGCGCGGGAGGCGACCCTCCGGACGATCGGCGAAACGATCGAAGAAAATTTCTCCATCCAGACCTATTTCTATACGGGTCTGGCGATGCTCGTCGTGGTGGGGGTCATCTATAACAGCGCGCGCATCAGCCTCTCGGAGCGCGCAAGGGACCTGGCCTCGCTGCGCGTCCTGGGGTTTCGCCGGGGCGAGGTCGCCTTCATCCTGCTTGGCGAGCAGGCCGTGCTGGTGCTGGTGTCCTTGCCGTTCGGAATATGGGCCGGCATCGAGCTGTGGCGCTTCCTGATCGGGCAGTTCAACACGGAGCTCTTCACGATCCCGTTCTTCGTCGATCCGCGTGTGCCCGCGCAAGGGGTTCTCGTCGTCGCCATCGCGGCGGCCGCGACCGCTTTCCTCGTCCGTCGCCGAGTCGACAGGCTCGATCTCGTCCGCGCACTCAAAACCAGGGAATGATCATGGGAAGGACCTTCATTACCGGCCCTAGAATCGTCGTCGCGCTGATCGTCATCGTCGTGGCGATCGCTATCGTTTTCGCGACCCGTACGCCGGCCATCGAAGTGGAGGAGGGGATCGTGGCGCGCGGTCCAATGACGGTGACGGTTGACGACCTCGCCGAAACGCGCGTCCGCGATCTCTATACTGTCTCGGCGCCCATCGCCGGCGCTCTGCGCCGCGTGCCGTTGAAGCCCGGCGACAAGGTGGTCGCCGGAAAGACGCTGCTCGCCACCATCCAGCCGGCGGAACCTGCCGCGCTGGACGCGCGGACACTGGCCCAGGTCAAGGCGGACATCCGATTGTTCGATGCGCAGACGGCGGCGGCGCGCGCACAGGTAAGGGATTCACAGGCGGCGCTCAAGCTGACCGAACGTCAGCTGGCACGCACGGCGGCGTTGCGCGAGAGCGGGTATGTCGCCCAGGCCAGGCTGGACGAGGCGGAAGCAGCACGGGACAGGGCTCGGGCGTCCGTGCAAGCGGCTCGGGAAGCCGAGCATGCCGCAAGCGAGAGTGCAAACGCAGCGCGCGCCGGACTCATTTCTCCCGGAACGGGGGCTCCGGCGGGCGCGCCGGTCGCTGTTCACTCTCCCGTTTCAGGCTATGTGCTGACCGTTCCGCAGGAGAGCGAACGGACCGTCCTGGCAGGGACACCGCTGGTGACAGTTGGAGATCCCGAGAGGCTCGAGATGGTCACGGACCTTCTGTCGGCGGATGCGGTGCGGGTCAGGCCAGGCGCCGCGGTCTCGATCGAGGATTGGGGCGGCGATCGGGCGCTCAAAGGCTATGTCCGCCTGATTGAGCCTTATGGTTTTCTCAAAGTGTCGGCGCTGGGCGTCGAGGAGCAACGGGTCAATGTGATCATCGGCTTCGTGCAACCGCGCGAGGCATGGGCGCGGCTGGGGCATGGGTTCCGCGCGACCGTGCGGATCGCGATTTGGTCTTCGCCCGACGTTGCGCTGGTGCCGCTCGGCGCGCTGTTTCGCAACGGAGCGGAATGGAATGTGTTTCGGGTCGTGGCAGGCAGGGCGGAGCCGGTGACCGTTCGCGTCGGCCGCATCAATAACGAGATGGCGCAGGTACTCGGCGGACTCGCTCCTGGCGACCGCGTGATCCTGCATCCCGGCGACAAGGTCGGGAAGGACGTCAAGGTCCGCGTAGCCGCAAACCACTGATGCTCCAGCCTTCCCGACGGAAATTCCCGTCCTCAAAGCTCGCTGGGGCTTTTCCGCGACGCGAAAATATGTCACGTCCGTGCCGGGGTTAGGTCGATGTCACTACAACGCCGCGCGACCAATCGCGTCTGGTCAATTCTATACATGACTGAGCGCTGCAAGCGCCGGGCCAGTGTGTGCCTTCGCGACCGGGAGCCGGTTAGGGCGGGAGCATCGGGTTCGAGACCTAACTGATGCTTCGCGCAACAGACCGTGTGCGGCAACGACCGATATTGGCCTACGCCGCAGCCATCTTGCCGGTCCTTGTCGCTGGGCTAGCTTCGCTGTCTCTTCGTGCCGGGGGCATTGAGCATAGTCCGTACGTCCTGCTCATCCTCGCAATTCTGGTCGTGGCCGCGCTCGGCATCGCCGGGGCGGCGGCAGGCGCAGCCTTCCTTGCGGTCCTTGTCGGAACCTTGTTCGCTCTCCTGGATCCGGCCGCAAGGCCGACGCCGCTGGACGCGTCGTTCCTGCTTCTGGCGGCGGCTGCGATTGCCCTTTTGGACATTCGGTATGCGTTTCTCGGGCGCCGCCGCGCCGCGCTGGACCGGAGGCGCCAGCGCCAGTTTTCGGACCTGGCGGACGAACTAGGTCTCCTGATCGACGGCGCCCATGGCTACGCCATCTACATGCTCGATCCCGAAGGGCGGGTCACGATCTGGAATCGGGGAGCGGAGCGTCTCAAGGGCTGGACCGAACGGGAGGTCATCGGTCAGGATTGCGCGATCTTCTATCCTGCCGACGCCGCGAAGGCCGGCAAGCCCGCCGCCGACCTGCAGCGGGCGCGTGAGCAAGGCAAATATGAGGAAGATGACTGGCGCCTGAGGAAGGACGGATCGGAATTCCTGGCGCATGTGTCGATCACGGCGCTGCGCGACGAGCAAGGCGCGCTGCGCGGATTTGGCAAGGTGGTCCGCGATGCAACGGGCGAACGGGCCGCCGAGAATGCGCACAGGGCCAGCGCAAGCCATCTGCGCTCCATCCTCTCGACGGTCCCGGACGCAATGATCGTGATCGATGAGCAAGGCATCATCCTCTCGTTCAGTGCGGCGGCGGAGCGGCTGTTCGGCTATTCCGAGGCCGAGGTTCGGGGATCGAACGTCAGCATGCTCATGCCATCGCCTGACCGCGAACGTCATGACGCCTATCTGGAGCGTTATCTGGCGACCGGTGAGCGCAGGATCATCGGCATCGGCCGTGTCGTGATCGGCGCGCGCCGGGACGGATCGACCTTTCCCATGGAACTGGCGGTCGGTGAGGCGATCGGCGAGACCCAACGCGTCTTCACCGGCTTCATTCGCGATCTGACCGAACGGCAGGAGACGCAGGAGCGTCTCGATGAGTTGCAATCCAAGTTGATCCATATTGCGCGCGTCAGCGCGATGGGGACGATGGCCTCGACCCTGGCGCATGAACTGAACCAGCCGATCACGGCCGTCGCCAATTATGTCGAGGGTGTGCGCGATCTTCTTGCCCAGGGAGATCCCGACGATTTGCCGATGATACAGGAAGCCCTGAACGACGCGGTCGGCGAGGCGCTGCGTGCCGGCCAGATCGTCCGGCGACTGCGCGACTTCGTTGCGCGCGGAGAGGTCGAAAAGACCGTCGAGGACCTTCCTTCCCTGATCGGCGAAGCGGCCGCGCTCGGCCTTCTCGGCGCGCGGGAAAAGGGCGTCGACGTGCACTTCAGTCTCGACCCGGCGGCGTCGCGGGTGCTGCTCGACAAAGTCCAGATCCAGCAGGTGTTGATCAACCTCCTGCGCAATGCCGTGGAGGCGATGGCCGGCTCCTCCGAGCGCCAGCTATGGATCTCGTCCCACCGCGAAAAAACGGGGTTCATTCGGGTGACGGTGGCGGATACCGGACCGGGCGTGTCGCCGGAACTTGCTGAGCAATTATTCACCGCCTTCGTCAGCACCAAGAATGACGGGATGGGTCTGGGATTGTCGATCTGCCGCACGATTGTCGAGGCGAATGGCGGCCGCATCTGGCTGGAGCCGCGCCCGGGTGGCGGATCGCAATTCCATTTCACGTTGGTCGAAGCCGAGCAGGAGAGTGTCAATGACCGATAGGCGCATGATCCACATCGTGGACGACGAGGAGTCGATCCGGCGCTCGGCGAGCTTCATGCTCAAGACATCCGGCTTCTCGGTCACGACCCATGTCTCGGGCGTCGCCTTTCTGCGCGAGGTGAAACATGCGGAGCCCGGCTGCATCCTCCTCGACGTGCGCATGCCGGAAATGGACGGCCTCGAGGTTCAGCAGGCGTTGCTCGAGCGCGGTGTGGCGATGCCGGTAATTATCCTGACCGGGCACGGCGACGTCTCGATCGCCGTGCGCGCGATGAAGGCGGGCGCCGTCGAGTTTCTTGAAAAACCGTTCGAGAAGGCTGTTCTTCTCGACGCGATCGAGGCCGCCTTCGAGCGGCTTGAGGACAGCGACAAGCGGGCTGCGCGGGCAGCGGATGCGGCTGTGATGATCGCTGCCCTGACCGGCCGGGAGCAGGACGTCCTCAAGGGACTGGCCGAGGGGCTGCCGAACAAGACGATCGCCTATGATCTTGGCATATCACCCCGCACAGTCGAGGTGCATCGCGCGAACCTGATGACCAAATTGGGGGTGCGCAGCCTGTCCGACGCACTGCGCATCGCCTTTGCCGCAAATCTGGGGGAAAGTCCCTGATGGGGTGTCTACGTAGCGACATATGGTGATGGACCTGCCAAGTCTCGCACACGGTCCACACAATGCGATGGCCCAATGCGAGAAAAACATGAACAGCGATATCGGGAATGTCTCAGAGCGTCCCATCATCCTTCTCGTCGAGGACGAGCCCAGCGTCCGGCGGTCCCTGCAGTTGCTCCTCCACGCCAAGGGCTATGACATACGCTCCTATGCATCGAGCGCCGCGCTGATTGGCGATCCGCTCGCCGGAGAGGCCGTCTGCCTCATTACTGACTATCGCATGCCCGAGATCGACGGGCTGGCGGTCTTGCGGGCTCTGCGGGCACAGGGCTGGCACAAGCCCGCCATCCTGATCACAGCCTATCATTCGCCGGAACTCGTCCAGCAGGCGACAGGCGAAGGCTTCAGCGATGTTCTCGAAAAACCGCTTCGCGAGCATATGCTTGCCGACGCTATCGCGCGCGCTACGGCTCCGGTGCCTCCGGCGCTATAGGACAATCCGCCGAAGAGACGGCAGAGCGCAGGTACCTGTTCGTCAGCCGACCGCCACGAGGCTGTCGACCATGCCGAGCAGAACATGGTGAGCAAACGGCTGCTGCAGGACGTGGGCATAACCCGCCGCGTTCGCCTCGGCCTTGAGGTCATCGCTTCTCTCCGCCGCGAGGAGAATTGCCGGTCGGCGCCACAGTCGGGCGCGCAGATCGAGAAGCAGGGCGATGCCGTCCATGTGCGGTCGCCGATGCTCGGCGATGAGGCAGGAACCCTCGCTTATCCCCGGATCGCGCGAAACGGCACCTTCCAGCGCATAGGCTTTGACCTGATAACCGCTGGCCGCGAGGACAAGGTGCAGCGTCCGCCGCGCGACCGCGTCGCTATGCGCAAGGAGAATATGGGTGGGAATGCGCCGGGCCTGTGTCGATATCTCTGTCACGCATACCTGCAAAAAGTGGATCACCGATCTGGGATCTCAGACTATCAAGCCGGGGCCTCCGGTGAACTAAGGGATTTCCCTTAGATAACTCGCGGGTCGGGGCGGTTGCGAGTGGCCGGGACAGATCGCTACCAGACGTGACCGAGCGCAGCGGCTTCACTCTGGGCGTCCGGTTGGTCGACGGGCGCGCTCTCGGCCGCGGCGATATGAGCTATCGTGCGCACGAAGCTATCGGGATTGAGCGAGATCGAGTCGATACCCTCGTCCACGAGGAAGGCCGCGAAGTCGGGATAGTTGCTTGGCGCCTGGCCGCAAATGCCGATCTTGATGCCCGCTGCATGCGCCTTGTGGATCGCTTCGGCGACCATGTGCCGGACCGCGTCATTCCGTTCGTCGAACAAAGCCGCTAGCAGATCGGAATCCCGGTCGACGCCGAGCACCAGCTGGGTGAGGTCGTTCGAACCGATGGAAAAGCCGTCGAAACGCGTTGCGAAAGCGTCGGCCAGGATCACGTTCGAAGGTATTTCGCACATCATGTAGACTTGGAGGCCATTTTCGCCCCGGCGAAGGCCGTTGTCCGCCATGACCGCCAGCACGCGGTCGGCCTCCTCGGGCGTCCGGCAGAATGGCACCATCACGATCACGTTGCTGAAGCCGAGCGTATCGCGAACCCGTTTGAGAGCCCGGCACTCGAGCGCGAAGCCCTCACGGTAGCGCTCATCATAATAACGCGAGGCGCCGCGAAAGCCGAGCATCGGATTTTCTTCTTGCGGCTCGAATGCCCGCCCGCCGAGCAGATGGGCATATTCGTTGGTCTTGAAATCGCTCAACCTCACGATCGCGGGATGCGGGTAATAAGGCGCCGCCAGCTTCGCGATTCCGCGCGAGAGAATGTCGACGAAGTAATCGGCCGGACTGGCGTGGCCGCGCGTGAGCTCCCCGATCAGCCGGTTCTCTTCCGCGCTGACCCGCTCGGGATGCAAGAGGGCCATTGGGTGGGCCTTGATCAGCGTATTGATGATGAACTCCATGCGCGCGAGTCCAACGCCCCTGGCCGGCAGGCGCCACCACTGGAACGCGGCGGAGGGTTCCGCGATGTTGACCATGACATCGGTTCGGGTCTCGGGAAGGGCGCCCAAGTCGATCTCTTCGCGATCGAATGCGATCAGGCCGTCATAGACGCTGCCGATATCACCCTCCGCGCAGCTCAGCGTGATCGGCTGATCGGTCTTCAGGACTCTCGTCGCGTCGCCTGTCCCGACGACTGCCGGAACACCGAGTTCGCGGCTGACAATGGCCGCGTGGCTCGTGGCGCCGCCATGATCCGTGATGATGCCGGCGGCTCGCTTCATGATCGGAACCCAATCCGGGTCCGTCGTCCCCGTCACGAGGATCGCACCATCGCGAAACTTGCCGATGTCGGCAGCGGAATGGATGATGCACGCCTGACCGGATGCGATTGCGCTGCCGATGGCGGCGCCGGTCGTAAGCGGGGTGCCGGCTTTTCCCGTGAGCCGATAGCGCAGCATCCTGGACTGGCTGAGACCGGCCTGCACGGTCTCGGGACGCGCCTGGACCAGGTAAAGGCGACCTGATTCCCCGTCCTTGGCCCATTCCATGTCCATGGGGCGGCCATAATGCGCCTCGACGATGACGGCCCATCGGGCAAGCTCGAGGATATCGTCATCGGAAAGAACGAAGGCCTCCCGTTCCGCAGGGACCGTCTCCATCAGCCGCGTGCGCTCGCTGCCACCTTCGGCGTAGCACATCTTGATCGCCTTCTGGCCGAGGCTCTTCTCGATGATCGGGCGCGCGCCGGCCGTCTGAAGCAGCGGCTTGAATACCAGATATTTGTCGGGATCCACGCTGCCCTGCACGACCGTCTCGCCGAGTCCCCACGCCGCGCTGATCACCGCAACCCGGGGAAAGCCGGTCTCGGTGTCGATCGAGAACATGACTCCCGAGCCGGCCAGATCGGACCGCACCATCTGCTGGATGCCGATCGACAGGGCGACGTCGAAATGACCATATCCCTTGACCTGGCGATAGCTGATCGCGCGATCGGTGAAGAGAGAGGCGAAGCAGCGCCGGCACGCGTCGAGGAGCGCCCGGTGGCCCGTGACGTTGAGGAATGTTTCCTGCTGCCCCGCAAAGCTGGCGCCAGGCAGGTCCTCGGCGGTTGCGCTGCTGCGCACCGCCACGGCGAGGTTGGGCGTGCCCGCCCGGATCTTGAGCTCATCATAGGCCGCCACAAGCGCATCGGCGACGGCCGGAGGAATCTCGCCCTCCAGAAACAGAGTTCGAATGGCCTGGCCGACCTGTTGAAGCGTCGCCTCACCTCGCTCGTAGGAAGCGAGGTGCGCTCGCATCGACGCCTCGATGCCATTGGCCGCGACGAAGACCCGGTAAGCGTCGGCGGTCGCGGCAAAGCCCGCGGGCACACGCACGCCCTGCGCGGACAATGTCCGCACCATCTCGCCGAGCGAGGCATTTTTGCCGCCGACGGACGCGACATCGCCAATGCCGATCTTGTCGAACCAAATGACCCAATTATCGCTCATCATTGCCATCCGTCACGGAATTTGCGGCAAGGATGGTCGGGGTGGGATAGCTTGTCTTTCGGGGAAGATACGTAGGCAGGGCGTACGACTATCTCGCGACGTGCCGCATCGGCCGCCGTCCGGAAATCTACGGATGGGCTTAACGGTCTCAGGCGCTCATTTTCCCTGCGAACCACGGAGGAACATGATGCGTAGGATCCTGATTGCCCTGACCCTGGCTGCGCTCGGCGCATGCAACAGCACTGACAAGGGTGGCGGCGCGGCGAACAACGCTGCCGTCGAGACGGATGCGGCCGGCAACGCGAGAAATTATGTGGCCGAGGTGACTGCCCTTCCCCAGGACAGGAGAAACGCCGTCTTCTTCCGTGCAATCCGCGACGCCGGCTTGTCCTGCCAGGAGGTTCGTCAAGCGGAGCAGATCGAAGCGGTCAAAAACACTGTAACCTGGCGGGCGACGTGCGAGGACGGCATTTCGCATCTCGTCCAGATGAAGCCCGATGGCAATGCCATCGTGATCAGCCCCGTTTCGAAATAGCGAGACCTCATCCGGGAGGCGATCGGACGCGGCTGGTGGCCTGTCGTCCGATCGCCCCTCTGTGGGCGCAGTGGCGCGGTCAAACCGGAGTTTCGCTGGTCGGCGAGCCCTCATCCGGACCCTAGAGCGATCGATCACGCTCGTTGCCGATCTTCTGGATCGCAAATCGTTCGACCGGATTACCGTCCCGTCATTCTGGTCGGCCGGGAATAAAATCTCCCGTAAAGCTTAGCCTTCTTTGGCCAGGGCGACCGGTCGATTTTTGCCGCATCGGCAGATCGTAGCGACGCCGAATTCCGCACCTGCGCGATGAACCGAAGGCTGTGCCGGTCTGTTTCCGCGTTCAAATCGCGTTGCAATCATTCGAGTTTGAATTAAAAATTCTCCCAACTTCGACCGATACGAGTCGGGGATCGTTTTTGGGGGGGATAACCGACCCTGTCGTTGCAGGTTCGAGCTGCCGGCGTGAGGTCGTACCGGCATTGCGTCTTACCCTTCCCGATAATGAATTTGGAAACCGCGTCCGTCACGAAACGGGCGCGGTATTGGAAGGGAGAGATGGATGCACAGGAACTCTTGTTCGTTGGGCGCACGTGGCGCTTGGCTGGTAACCAGCGCTTTTTGGGTGTCGGCTTTGGCCAGCGCCCCGGCTCTCGCGCAGAATGAAAGCGCTGCGGCCGCAGATGAAGCCGCAACCGCTACCGACAGCGAAATCATCGTGACCGGCTCGCGCATTTCGCGCCGCGATTATTCTTCGGACTCCCCGATTGCCACCGTCAGTTCTGAGACGCTGCAAAATACCTCGGCCGTCTCGATCGATCAGCAACTCAACAAGATGCCCCAATTCGTGGCGGGCGCAAACGAGCGGACCAGCGCCACGGACGTGCAGCCGAATCCGACCTCCAGCCCCGGCATCGCCACTGCCAACCTGCGCGGCCTCGGCCCCAACCGGACCCTGGTGTTGCTCGATGGCCGGCGCACGCAGCCGGCCAATGCCAGCCTCGCGGTCGACCTCAACACGATTCCGAAAGCGGCGCTCGACGGGGTCGAGATCATCACGGGCGGCGCGGGGGCCACTTATGGTGCCGATGCAGTCGCGGGCGTGGTCAATTTCAAGCTCAAGCGCCACTTCACCGGCGTGGCCATCGACAGCCAGGCCGGCGTGACGTCGCGGGGCGACGGGCAGCAATATGATGCCTCGATCCTGGTGGGTTCGGATTTCGCCGATGATCGCGGAAACGCCATGCTCGGCATCGGCTGGTCAAAGCGCGACCCGGTCTCGGCGATCGACCGCTCGTTCTTCAGCGACGCCTTCTCGGACCCTGACAGCGCGACGGTCGCCTCATTCCCGTTCTTCTACGGCTATCAGCCGGCCAATGCCGCCAACTACTCCACCAACCTGCCACATCTCGTCAACTCACCCACGCAGGCGGCCATCGACGCCGCCTTCGCCGGGGTTCCGGGCTATGTTCCCGGTGACGTGACCGCCGCCGGTTCGACCTACCTGTTTTTCAATCCGTCGCAGACGCTGGCCGGCACCACATTGTTCACCAACATTCACGGTCTGAAGAGCGGCATTTTTGCGCCGGGTTACAAGGGCAGCGTTTCCTATCCGCTGACGCGCACGAAGAACAACCGCAATGCTGCGGGGGCTATCACGTCCAGGGATCTCTATCCGAACGGCACCGAGGCCTATATCGCGCTGCCGCTGACCCGCTATTCGATGTTCGGCAACGCTTATTATGACGTCACTCCCGACATCACCGTCTATGTCCAGGGCAACTTCAACCAGACCAACACCAAGACCCGTGGCGCGCAGCCTTCCGCCGCCTACCTGCAGTGGGGCGTCAGCGTGCCCTATGACTCGGCGACCTGTGGCGCGGCCTCCGGCCATCCGGTGCCCGGGACATTGTGCAACGTGCTCAACAGCCGGCCGTTCAAGGACGATCCGTGGCAGCTCGCCCAGCCGCTCGACTTTCTCGGTTCGATCACGACCGACAACACGGTCTATACCTATGAAGTGCTGACCGGTCTGCGTGGCCGGCTGGGGCTGGGCGACTGGACGTTCGATGCCTTCGCATCGCATGGCAGGACCAGCCAGGAAGTGCTTCAGGGCGGCGTGGCCGACCAGGCGCGCTATCAGGCGCTGATCAATTCCCCCAACTTCGGCGCCGGTCAGATCTTCCAGAATTTCCGCTTGGGCACCGACGCGAAGTGCACCAGCGGGCTCAATCCGTTCACGCAGGGTCAGGTGTCGCAGGACTGCATCGACATCATATCCGCCAATCTGAAGACGACCAGCTCACTCACCCAGAATCAGGCTGAAGCCGATTTCCAGGGCACGTTGCTGGATCTGCCGGCCGGGCCGGTCAAGCTGGCGCTGGGCGCCGACTATCGCGAGAACCGATATGTCTATCGTCCCGATGACGGGATCAACGGCAACAATATCGTTTCCTCGACGGTCGGCCTGTTCGATACCAAGCCGGTCGACGGCAAGGTTTCCGTTTCGGAGTTCTATGCCGAAATTCTGGTTCCGGTCCTCAAGGATCTGCCCTTCGTCAAGTCGCTCGATCTCGACGCGGGCTACCGCCACTCCAACTACAACACCGCGGGCGGCGTCAGCACCTGGAAGGTGACCGGCAACTGGAAGGTCAACGACATCGCCACCCTGCGCGGCGGCTATCAGCGCGCCAGCCGGGCGCCGAACGTGGCCGAGCTGTTCCAGCCGGGCATCTTCTCGACCGTGACCTGGACCGAATATGATCCCTGCTCGAACACCCACACCGGCGGGTACGGCAACACGGCCAGCAACCCCAACCGGCAGAAGGTGATCGACCTGTGCAATGCCTTGCCGGGAATGCCGGGTCCGGTGGTCAACACGGCCTTCACCGGCAACTTCACCTTCAACTTCGGCCTCGGCCGCGACCAGACGCTGGGCAACCCGGATCTGAAGCCGGAGGAGGCCTCGACGATCACCGGCGGTCTGGTGTTGCAGACGCCCGGAATGACGCCGGTCGGACGCTTCCAGCTCACGGTCGACTATTACAATATCAAGATCGCCGGCGCGATCGCCCCGGCGACGACGCAGTTCGTCTATCAGCAGTGCTTCAATGCCGATGGCGCCTCCAACCCGAGCTACGATCCGAAGAACGCCTTCTGTCAGTTGATCCTGCGCCGTGCCCCGGACGGCGGATGGGCATCGACCACGGCGAAGTTCCTGAACTTCGGCAAGATCGCCACGGCGGGCTGGGACGTCACCCTGAACTGGGCCATCCCGGCGCCCGCAATGGGCGGCGAGCAGGGCGCGTTCAACGCCAGCGTGAACTTCAACTATCTCGACAAATATGAAGTGCAGGGCACGCCGAATGCGCCGGTGTACGACTATGCCAACAGCTCGTCGCCGACCAGCACCACCGGCCTGCAGAATCCGCCGTTCGGCTCGCAGTTCCGCTGGAAGACATTCTCGACATTCGGCTGGGACTTCGGCCCCGGCTCCTTGTCGCTGAACTGGCGTCACACCCCCAAGACCCGCAATGTCGCCAGGGTGACCCAGCCGACCGCGACGCAGAGCGACACCGCAGCCTATGACCTGTTCGGCCTGGCCGGGCGTGTCAGCATCCAGCGCAAGTTCGAAGTCCGCTTCGGCATCGACAATCTGTTCGACCGGCAGCCCCCACGTGTCGGCGTCAACGAAACGACCCCGGTGGTCGGCAGCTACGCCTCGGCGAGCGGTGTCACCGATTCCGGTGCTTATGACGTGGTCGGCCGGTCATTCTACCTGGGCGTCAAGGTCAACTACTAAGATGGGGATGAGGTGGGGGCGGCTTCGGCC
This sequence comes from Sphingobium nicotianae, assembly GCF_018603885.1. Taxonomy (GTDB): domain Bacteria; phylum Pseudomonadota; class Alphaproteobacteria; order Sphingomonadales; family Sphingomonadaceae; genus Sphingobium; species Sphingobium nicotianae. Next base: position 113,708 of record NZ_JAHGAW010000010.1, on the reverse strand, counting down.
GCCCCCATTTGCGCGCAGCCCGACCGGGCGACAGGATGATGAGTGAAAGCATGACGACGATTCCTGTCGAGGCCGATGCGCCGGGCAGCCCTTCATCGCGCCCCGGGCGCAAGCTCGTCTATGGCTGGGGCGCGGTGCTGCTGGTCTGCGGGATCACGATCTTCGGCCAGCTCGATCGCGGGATCATGGCCTTGCTGGTCGAGCCGATCAAAGCCGACACGAGGTTTACCGATACCCAGATCAGCCTGCTGCTCGGGCTTGCCTATTCGATGACCTATATGTGCGCAGGCCTGCCGATGGCCCGCGTGGCCGATACGGGGAAGCGGGTGCTGCTGCTGCTGCTGGCTCTCATCGTGTGGAGCAGCGGAACATTGTTCTGCGGGATTTCGCAGAATTTCTGGCAGTTCTTCGTCGCGCGCGGCGTTGTCGGGGCGGGGGAGGCGGTCAAGGGACCGACGACCACTTCGCTGATCACGGATCAGGTGCCGCGCGAGGCGCTGACGCGGGCGATGGGTATCTACAATCTGGCGGTGCAATTCGGAGAGTCGCTGGCGCTGATCATCGGCGGCCTGCTGATCGCGTTCGTCGCGACGCTGCCGATCTATCATGTGCCGGTTATCGGTGAGCTGCATTCCTGGCGGCTGGTCTATCTGATCTTCGCCGTTCCGGGCATCGCCTATGCCCTGATCTTCATGGCGACCGTGGGCGAACCGCAACGCCGGGGCCGCAAGTTCCGGAAGGCCGCACCGATCAGGGAAGTCGTGCGCTTTCTCACGCGTGGCAAGGAGGGGCGCGTTGCGATCCCCTATTTCGTGAGCCTATGCCTGAGCAGCGTGTTCCTGCTCGGCGCGGGTGCGTGGCGTCCGTCTTTTTATGAGCGCACCTATCATGTCAGCCCGGCGGTGTTCGGCCCCTTCACCGGCACCGCGATGCTGATCACCGCGCCGATCGGCGTCATCATCGGCACCTGGATCTACGAGCGACTGTCGAAGCGATATGACGACGCCAATGTGCGCATGGTGATCGTGCTCGACGCGATCATGATCCCGTTCGGCATTGCCGGGCCGCTGATGCCCAACTTCACCCTGGCGATCGCGAGCTCCGTGTTTGCGAACCTGATCCTGATGATGGGGTCACCGGCCCGCTCGACGATCATGCAGCTGATCACGCCCAACGAGATGCGTGCGCAGGTCAATGCGGTGATGATGTTCACGATCGGTGTGGTCGGGGGGATCGGACCCACCGTGATCGCGTTGATCACCGATCATGTGTTCGGTGATGAATCGATGTTGCGCTATTCGCTCATGATCGGCGCGGCCATCTGCTACCCCCTCACGGTCGCGATGTTCCTGATTGCGCGCAAGCCATTTGGCGAGTTGAACCGCAAGGCGCGCGAGGAAGAAGCCGCGATGCTCGCCCAGCCTGCGGGAGAGGCGTCAACCCCCGCCGTCTGACGAGCTGTGGGCGAGTGGGGAGGGAGCAGCGTCAGGCCCGCCGGGTGCAGCGGAAGGTCTTGTATTTGCCGACCTGACACATGAAGCCGCCGAGCGCCGACTTCTCGATCGTGAACGGCGTCCCGGTGCGGGGCGGCAGGCCGATATCCTTCAGTTCCGACTGCTGCCAGATCTGCCCTTCCGCCGTGACGAAGATCATCAGCCGGTTGCCGGGATCGAACGCCTTGGCAATGCTTGTCGCGATGCCGTCCACTGTTTTGGCCGGCGCTGTCGGCTGTGGCGGCGGGGGAGGGGCCGGCGCGGCCGTGACAGGGGCCGCCGCGACGACTGGAGGCTGGACCGGTGCCGACACGACAGGCGCGTCAGGCGCAACCTGCGCCGGCGCACTGACAGGCGGTGCCGCGGCAGGCTGCGCGGCGGCCGTTCCCTTGACAGCTGCAGTCTCCCGCTGTGTGCGGGTCAGACCGAACGTCTCGCGGTTCTCGGCCACGGCCGCCTCACTCCGCTTTTCCGCGCTGGCCAACACGCCCGCGCGTTCGAGCACGGCATCCATGCAGCTATGTCGATCCTTGTCCCGGACGAGGGCGCCGCAGCGCTCGATCTCTGCCCAGTTGGACGCGGCGTCCCGGGCCTGCGCCATTGCCGGGGTCCAGGCGATCATGGCGACAATGCACGCGCTCGTGCACATCGTCGAACCGGTCAGCAAGCGCTCGATCATGACCCTCTCCGCGCCCCCGCATGAAGCTGCGGACGGCAATAATCGAGCAGAGTAACGATGGCGCGGTCGCGGTCAACCGGAACCGATTTTGGGCCATGCGCGGGCTGCTGGGCGCTATCAGCCGCCGGGGCGTGCCACGGGCTCAGGGAGCGACCGTCACCCGACGACGGGCGATCGAAAAGCCGTTTTGACTTTCTCCGAAGCGAGGCGCAACATTCCGGCGCACGGTGACAGCCGGCGGACAGGAGAGAGGGGATCGCGATGGTCTATCGCACGCATGTCGGGACGCTCGATTCCTATGAGAAGGGTCTGATCGAGCTCGACGACGACCTGCAGAAATACGCCTTTTCCAATATTTTCGAGGTAGCCGGCGCCGCCAGCCCGTTCGAGCGCGTCGCGGTGGTGCAGAATCTCGACTATGTCGCCGAGGTGATGCGCGTCGAGGGGGACTCGCCCTGGTACGCCGCGCCGCATGACGAATTCGCGCTGGTGATGGACGGTGAGGTCAGCTTCAACTTCATCAAGCTGGCCGATGGCCAGCGGCCCAGCCACGAGGGCGGGGCGGTTCAGCTGGGCGCCAAGCCCAACGGCCCGGCAATGGGTCGCGTCACGGCGCGGCGCGGCCATCAGGTGCTGCTGCCCGAGGGCGCGGCCTATCAGCTGGTGTCGAGCAAACCCGCCGTCGCGATCATCCAGACGGTCGACGGCCCGGTGACGATCAAGCGCTGGTCGGAAATCTGCACGCTGCGATAGGGAGAGGATCGATGGACGTGATGGACGCAGGAATCGAGAAAATCGGCACCGATCCAGATACGGGCTATACCAGCTTCAGACTCGGCAGCTTCACGTTCCGCCGGGACGAATATTTCGCCCACATCACCTGGCCCAGGGGCAGCCACATCATCGAGATCGACCGCTTCCTGCGCGCAATGGTACGCGATATCGGCTGGGGCTTCTTCTACGGCTGGATCTTCTTCGACGACATATTCGGCACCACCAATCATTACGGCACGGTGGACATTTTCGCGGGCTCCTATGACCGGGGCTGCAAGGAAGCCGGCATCGACCTGCTCGAGACCTTCCCGGCGGAGACGGTGGCGCATGCTTTCGAGACGATCTCGCGCGACTGGATCAGCGAAGGCTATGATCCCCTGAACGCCCCGCTGGAGACCGGATCGCCGATGGGCCCCAAGGGCAAGGAGCGGACCGACCCGCTGCTGCGCGCCTTCATCGCCGCCGACCGCATGCTGGGTCTGGAGGGCGACAAGAGCGTGCGATCCGACGCGACCGGTCATCCGATCAACCGCGCCTTTGCCGACATGAACTTCGATGCGCCCGAGATCGTCTGCGAGCCGGGCTTCGAGGGGCAACTCCATGCGATCAACCTCTTCGAGCATATCGCCCGCTCGGACGTGACCTGGAACCCGTCGATCAGCGCGGTCACGCGCGCCAACATCTGCTGCGTGACGTCCGAGGAGCATATGCTGCCGGTGATCCACGGCAACGACCGCAACGAGTGGTTCATTCAGCTCTCCGACGAGATCCACTGGAACATCGCCGACAAGAATACGGGCGCGCCGCGCGGCCGGGTGGTGATGAAGGCGGGAGATGTCTGCGCGATGCCGGCCGACATTCGGCATCAGGGCTTCTCGCCGAAACGATCGATGCTCATGGTGCTGGAAAACGGGACACCCGGCCTGGAAACGCGCTATGCCTCGGGTGACCTCAAACCATATCCGGTCGATTTCGGCTGAAGGATTTCCAATGTCCATGAATGACGACATGCGCTTCTACGTGGATGGAGCGTGGCTGGATCGTGCGGATGCGCCGCGAATTCCCGTCTATAATCCGGCTACGGAAGAGGTGATCGGCCATGTCGCGGCGGGTTCGGCAACGGATGTCGATCTCGCCGTCGCAGCCGCGCGGCGCGCCTTTGGCAGCTTCTCGAACAACTCGGTGGCGGACCGGCTCGCGCTGCTGACGCGCATCAGGGAGCTGCTGGAAGCGCGGACCGAGGCATTCGCGCAGGCGATCGTCGCGGAGATGGGCGCGGCGATCAGCTTCGCGCGCGCCGGTCAGGTTTTTTACGGCATCGAGCATGTGCGCGCGGCGATCGAGGTGCTGGGCGACTTTCAGTTCGAGACGCGGATGGGCGACATCACCGTCCGGAAAGAGCCGATCGGCGTCTGCGGGCTGATCACGCCCTGGAACTGGCCGCTCTATCAGATCACCGCCAAAGTCGCGCCGGCCATCGCTGCGGGATGCACGGTGGTGCTGAAACCCAGCGAGCTTTCGCCGTTCAGCGCTTTGCTGTTCGCGCAGGTGATGCATGATGCCGGGACGCCGGCCGGGGTGTTCAATCTCGTCAACGGCAGTGGCGACGAAGTGGGCGCGGCCATCTCCGCCCATCCGGACATCGACATGGTCTCGTTCACCGGCTCGACGCGCGCGGGCATACAGGTGGCGCAGGCCGCCGCCCCGACGATCAAGCGCGTGGTGCAGGAACTGGGCGGCAAGTCCCCCAATGTGTTCCTGGAAGACGCGGATTTCGCGAGCGCCGTCCCGAAGGGCGTGCTCGGCGCGATGCGCAATGTCGGCCAGTCCTGCACCGCGCCGACCCGAATGTTGGTGCCGGCCGCGCGCCTTGCTGACGTGGAGGCGCTGGCCGCCGAGGCCGCCAACGGGATCATCGTCGCCCATCCGCTCGACGAGAGCGCCTTCATCGGTCCGCTCGCCAATGCGGCGCAGTTCGCGAAGGTGCAGGCACTCATCCAGTCGGGCATTGACCAGGGCGCCAAGCTGATCTGCGGGGGCCTCGGCCTGCCGCCGGGCCTCAATCGAGGCTATTTCGCGCGGCCGACCATCTTCTCCGAAGTGACGCCGGACATGCGGATCGCGCAGGAGGAGATTTTCGGGCCGGTGGTCGTCCTCATGCCCTATGAGAATGAGGACGACGCGATCCGCATCGCCAACGCGACCGTCTATGGCCTGAGCTCGCATGTCCAGTCGGCCAATCTGGAGAGCGCCCGGCGGGTGGCCCGGCAGATTCGCGCCGGTCAGGTGCATATCAATTATCCCGCCTGGTCGCGCCACGCGCCGTTCGGCGGTTACCGGCAATCCGGCAATGGTCGGGAATATGGCCTGTACGGCATGGAAGAATATCTCGAGGTGAAGGCTCTCCTCGGATATTGACCGGCCGCAACGGCTCCGGCGTCGGGCTCTGGATCCCTATTTCGGCGCGGGTTCGGGCTTTGGCTCCCATAGTTCGATCTTGGTTCCGTCGGGGTCGATGATCCAGGCGAACTTGCCACTGGGATCGCTGTCATCGCGCTTGAGCACGGCGACGCCTTTTGCCTTCAGGCGATCGAGAAAAGCGGAGAGATCGTCGACCGCGAAGTTGAGCATGAACTCGCGCGTCGACGGGTTCATGTAGCCGGAGGTCTCGCGGAAAGCATTCACGATCACCGCGGGCGGGTGTCCGGGGGCGTCATACGTCATGGCCGCGCCGCCCCATGCCTCGATCTTTATCCCCAGCACATCGCGATACCAGGCCATCAGAGCCTTGGGATCCTTGCTCTTGAAGAAGATGCCGCCCACGCCGGTAATCCGCCCGGTAGGTTCGGCGGCGTGGGCAGCGGGCGCGAGCAGCAGGCAAAGAGCCATGGCTGACAAGAGCGCGTCTCTGTTCGTCATGGCATGCCCTCCGGATGATACCGGCTGCGGATACCAGAGATTAGGCACCGCTCCAACGGCCGCTCATCTTGCGGCGCGGGGACGGAAGGGCGTGCCGGTCGCCGCCGACACGCCCCGCTTCGTCAGAAAGCCGCGGTGATCGAGGCGACGACCTTGGGGCCGGCGATGGTCGAACCGTCCTTGGTGTTGCCGAGGTTCGGCAGGAGATATTGGCGATCGGCATTCGAGATGCTGGTGTCGACATAGGCGACGCCCAGCGTGACGGGGCCGGCGACGAGATCCGCGCCGAGCATCCAGTCCCAATATGTGCCGGTCGGCGCGACGCTGGTGCCGTTGGGGCCGAGGCCGGGATTGCCGTCCGAATAGCCGAGATGGGCCTTGAGCGTCACCGGCGTGCCGGGCACGCCGCTCGAGAGATCGCCCCAGAGATAGAGATTATCCTCTTTGTCGCCGATGGCGCTTTGCGGGGTGTTGCTCCAGTTGCCGAGCGCTTCCTGCGCCGGGGCATAGGCGACGCCGATGAGGCCGGAGACTGGACCCAGCGTGGTGCTCAGCTTGGCATAAGGCTCGGCGAAGTCGGTCTTGTCCGCGCCGCCCGGATACATGTACCAGGTGAGGCCGACGTCGAGCGTCGCCGCGCCGATCGGCAACTTGTAGCCCGCATAGAGATCGAGCTCCATATTGGCACCGCCGAAGGTGCCCCAGCCGGCGAGGTTGGAGGCCCAGGCGCCGGCATAGAGGCCGCTGTCATGGCTGACCGACATGCCAGCCTGGACCGCCATCTGCTCGTCGGTCTGCGACACGCCGCGGAACCGATAATCGCTCACCAGCGCCGCCGAACCGGAGACGGTGATCGGCGACGCATCCTCGTCCTGCGCGAGGGCAGGGGCGGCGGGCAGCGTCAGCAGCGCGGCCGCGATGACTATGTTTTTCAAGGAACAATCCCCTTTGTTTTCGGTTGGGTAATCGTTCCATCCTGCGCTCTGCAGGCCTTGCATCTCAGCGAAGCGGGGAAGCGTAGCTGGTGGTCGGTCCTGCAGAGAAGGCCAAGCTAGCGGGTCAGTTTCGCTGGAGGTTTGCCGGATCGTGACAAATCATTGCCACGATCCGGCAGGCGCACGTCGCGGGGCCGGGGTGAGCCCTAGTGCGCGGGGGGAAGGAGTCGATCGACCATCGGTTGCGGGCCGGCCATCGCCACGCTCTGGCCGCCCGCGATCCGGCGGGCGATCCATTCGCGCACCATCTCGGCGCTGGTATGGTCGATGCCGCGCAGGCGATGGACGTCGATATGAATATCGCGGCCGGTGGGCAGGCGCTCCAGCGTGCCGGTCAGACGCGTGAGGCTGACGAAGGTCGCCGAGCCGTCGAGCCGCAGGCGGCTCTCCTCCTCGGCATGATCCTCGTCGACGGCGAGCCGCAGGCTCTTGCGATGCGGAATGAGCTCGATGAGCGACAAGGCAAGGCCGACCAGCACGCCGGTCAGTAGGTCCGTCATCACCACCAGGATGAAGGTCACGGCCCAGGTCGCGGCGGGGAGCAGGCCGTAGCTCGCGAACAGGTGGCGCACGTGAGACAGGCTGACCAGCCGCCAGCCGGTGACGACGAGAATGCCGCCGAGCGCCGCCATCGGGATTTCCTTGAGCAGCCATGGGAGCAGCGCCACGAAGCCGAGGATCCAGACGCCGTGGAGGATGGTCGAGCGCCGCGACCGGGCGCCGGCCTGAACATTGGCCGAGCTGCGCACGATCACGCCGGTCATCGGCAGGGCGCCCGCGAGACCGCAGAGCAGATTGCCGATGCCCTGCGAGCGCAGCTCCTTGTTGTAGTCGGTCCGCACCCCGTCATGCATGCGATCGACCGCTGCCGCCGAGAGCAGCGTCTCGGCGCTGGCGATGAAGGCGATGGCGAGCGCCGTGACGAGCAGGGCCGGGCTGGCGAGGGGCGCCAGGAAGCCCGTCCCGGGCGCATCGATGGCGCCCATGATCGAGGCGGGGACGTCGACGCGCGCGATCTCCAGCCCGGTCAGGAAGGCAATCAGTGTCGCGAGCGTCACGCCGATGAGCGCGCCCGGAACGAGCCGCAGGCTGGCGGGACGGAATTTCTCCCAGCCGAGCATCGCGGCGATCGTGATCAGGCCGATCATCAGCGCGAACTCGGTGTTGCGCAGATCGAAGGGCGAGAGGCCGAGGACGCGACCCGGCATGGCGGCGAGATTCTCGAGGCCGCTGGAAAGCGGGCGGCTGTCGAACAGGATGTGGAACTGCCCGATGACGATCAGCGCGCCGATGCCGGCCAGCATGCCATGGACGACCGCCGGCGAAATCGACCGGAAGAAGCCGCCCATGCGCAGCGCGCCCGCGACGAGCTGGAGCAGGCCGGCGAGCACCAGCACCGGCCCGAGCGCCGACAGCCCATGATCGCGCACGAACTCGAAGACGATGACGGCAAGGCCCGCCGCCGGGCCGCTGACCTGCAGCGGCGATCCTGCAAACAGGCCGACGACGACACCGCCGATGATGCCCGTGATCAGCCCCTTCTCGGGCGGGACGCCGGACGCGATCGCGATGCCCATGCAGAGTGGCATGGCGACCAGGAAGACGACGATGGAAGCGGTCAGATCCCGCGCGATGGCGGGGCCGAAGAGGCGATCCTTAAGCGCGGCGATCATTCGGCGGCCTCGACCGTCGCATAATCCATCGCCATGCGCGGCGTCGAGGAGACGGCGACCGGGAGCGGCTGATCCTCGCGCAGAGCGAGGAACCGGCCGGTATCGCCATCGAGGCCGAGCACCTGGCCGGCATGGATATCAACGAACCAGCCGTGCAGCGCCATCTCGCCGCGCACGATCGCGGCGGCGACGGCCGGGTGCGTGCGCAGATGCGCGATCTGCGCCACGACATTCTCCAGGCTGATCGCGCGGATGCGGTCATGCCCGTCGAGATCGGGATAACAGCTGTTGACGACATGCTGCGCAGCAGCGCTGTGACGCAGCCAGGCCGCAACATTGGGCATGCCGTCGAGCGTTTCCGGCTTGCTCAGCGCCTTCATCGCGCCGCAGTCCGAATGGCCGCATACGATGATATCGCGCACGCCGAGTGCTGCGACGGCATATTCCACGGTCGAGGAGACGCCGCCATTCTGAGTGGCGAAGGGCGGGACGATGTTGCCGGCATTGCGACAGACAAAGAGATCGCCCGGCTCCGCCTGCATAATGAGCTCGGGCACCACGCGGGAATCCGCGCAGCTGATCATCAGGGCCTTGGGGCTCTGTCCGTGCGTGGCGAGCTTGCCGTACAGGGCGCTGCTGCCGGGGAATACCGTCTTCTCGAACCTGAAGACGCGGCCGATCAGTTCGTTCATGGTCTCAAATCTCCATATCGCGGGCCGATGCCCGCGCGACGGAGGAAAGCTAGGCGCTGAAATTTGCTGCGACCGCGCTGCCGCGTAAGGAAATGTTGCTGCGCGGCGATCAGGCGCGCTGGCGCGGCAGGCGGATGACCACGCGCAGGCCGCCTTCGGGCCGGTTCGTCAATTCGAGCGTGCCGCCCTCGGCATGGACGGCGTCGTTCACGATGGCGAGGCCCAAGCCCATGCCGCTGGTGTTGCGACTGCGCGCGCCGTCGAGGCGGACGAAGGGCTGTAGGACTTCGGTCATCTGGTGTTCGGGGATGCCCGGCCCGTCATCGTCCACGCAGATCAGCACCTCTTCCTCCTCTGGCAGGATCGAGAGGCGGACATTGCCGCCATAGTGAATGGCATTGTCGATGAGGTTGGCGAGCGAGCGGCGGATTGCGACCGGGCGTACGCAGATTTGCAGGCTCGACGGCGCATGGAGATAGGCGTCATGCCCCATGTCGCGCGCCGCATCGATCAGGGTCGAGGCCATGACGGCGAGATCGACCTTCTCGGGCGGCAATTCCTGTCCCTCGCCGCCGAGATAGATTTGCAGCGAGCGGAGCAGATCGCCCATCTCGTCGATGTCGTCGCCCATCGCTTTCTGGGTCTCGGGATCCAGGGCGACGTTGCCGAGCCGCAGCTTCAGGCGCGAAAGAGGCGTGCGCAGATCATGGCCGACCGCAGCCAGCGCGCGTGTCCGGGTCGCGAGGAGCTTGTGGATGCGGGTCTGCATCAGGTTGAAGTCGTGGATGAGGTTGCGCACCTCGCCTGGCCCTTCCTCCGGCACCGGCTGCGGCTCGCGCGTGCCGACTTTCTTGGTCGCGCGCATCAGCACTTTCAGAGGCTTGAGCGTCGCGCGGACCATGAAGGCGCCGATCAGCACGAGGACCAGGGTCGGCGCGATGAGGCCGAAGATTCGTCCGAAGGTGAGCGGCCAGACCATCTTCGCCTGCGAGGTGCGGAAGGCGACCGTCGAATGATCGGCCAGCTCGAGGCTGCCGGCAATGTCGCCGCCCTGGCTGAGCGGCATGAGGTGGAGCCGCAGCTTGCTGTCGAGCAGCTCCGGCTCGCGCTCCAGTATCTGGCTGCGCAGACTGTTCAGGCGATAGGAGGCGGTGCTCGTGTCCGGATGCAGATACCAGTCGACCCGGAAGCGCGCGGTGCTCAGCTCCCGTGTCAGCCGCGGGCGGTCGGCGGGCGGCGCCTTGTCTATGACGCGGCGGACGATGACCAGATATTCGGCCATGCGGTGCGCATCGTCGTCCTGCAGGGCGAACTGGCTGGTGCGCTCGAAGAGCCATGTGTTGGCGAGAAACTCCGTCGCCAGCACGAAGGCGAGGATCAGCAGGATTCGCCCGAGCAGGCCGAAGGAGCGAAAGCGCATCAGGCGTGGGAGACGGTCGCGCTGAACATGTAGCCGATCCCGCGCACCGTCACGATCGGCGGCGATCCGCCCGCCGAGGCGAGCTTGCGGCGCAACCGGCTCACCAGCACGTCGATGCTGCGATCCGAGCTGTCGCCAAGGCGCGTGCGCGAGAGCTCGATCAGCCGCTCGCGGCCGATCACGCGCTGCGGCTGGCCGATGAAGGTGCCGAGCAGATCGAACTCGGCGCCGGTCAGGTCGACGATCGATCCCTCGGGCGAACGCAGCTCGCGCTTGGAGAAATAGACGGTCCAGCCGTCGAAGCGGACTTCATTCTTGCGCCCCTCGTTGCGGTCGGCGAGCGGCCCGCGCCGCAGCACCGCGCGGACGCGTGCAATCAGCTCGCGTGGCTGGAACGGCTTGGCGAGAAAATCGTCCGCGCCCAGTTCCAGCCCGAGGATGCGATCCTCGTCGCTGCCCTTGGCGCTGATGAAGATGATCGGCACGTCGCTCGTCCGCCGGATCTGGCGGCACAGGTCGATGCCGTTGGTGCCGGGCAGCATGATGTCGAGCACGACGAGACTGGCAGGCTGCCCGTTCTCCAGCGCGATCCATGCCTCCGGCGCCGTCGCCGCGGTGCGGACGGCATAGCCGTTCTCCTGAAGCAGGCGGGCGATGAGCGTGCGGAGGCCGGGATCGTCCTCCACCAGGACAATGGTTTGGGCAGTCATAAGGGTCGTTGATGTCTCACATGAATCGAGGGCTGGATAGGGGTTTGCGCGTGGTCCGCCAAAGCCGGACCGCGCGGACCATGATGATCGGCGCCGGTTGAGCCGACGCGTCACCCTCTCCCGTCTTTCCTCTATAATGAACCGGCCTTTGTCGAGATGCACGTGCGCTATCCATCGGACATGCGCAACGGCCGGCCATTTCCGCGGGCAGTGCCGCTTGTCGCGTCTTTGTTTAGACGCTCGCGCGGCTTGCCGTCAGCGCTGGCTGAGCCGCGCCGCCTCGACCGTCCTGGCCCGGGCGAGCGCCTCGGCCTGTTTCACGCGGGCATGTGCCTCGCAGGCGACAGCCTTGGTGGCGTCCGGATGGCACTTGCCCGGCGCGGCGCTGGATTGGGCGAGCGGCCGCATGTGGATGTGGGACTTGCCGGGCGACGAGACTGGCTCGTGCGTGGCGGACGGCGATTGCGCCAGCAGCGCCGCCGGCATGGCGATGAGGGTCGGGATCATGAGTTTCAGGAACAAGGCATATCTCCGCCTGTGGGGATGTGCCTCCGGAATGCCGGGCGAATGTTGCGCGGTCCGAGCAGAGGCGTGACAAAGTGTTGCTCGGCACGGCGATGCCATGATTGCGGCGTGGCGGGATCAGCAAGGGGCCGGACCCGGTCGCCGCCCTGGCGTCAGTCGCGCAGGTACTTTTGACTTTTGGTCCGACTCGTCTGCCTCCAGATTGGATTCGCGGCATGGTCTAATCAGTTATCCGCAGATGGGGGGGGCTGCGTTAACCATGCAGAAGGACCGAAGCGCCTGTAAAACAGTCATTTGATGCCGGCTTCGTTGACACCCTCGTTAACATTTGTTAGCTCTTTTTCGAGGTCAATCCGATCTCGATAAAGGCAAACCGTCGGCAACGGCGGGACGCAAAGCCTCCGGTCCCGGGTCACTCGGGATAGCGGGGTTACCGAAGGGTCAACGCGCATGCTCCGGCATTTTCCGGCCTCGTGTTCATCGACATGGTTTCCGGGTATCGCCCGTCCCTTTCGGAACAATCGCGCACGCGTTGCGTGCATCGCTCTCCTTGCAAGTCGGTCGTTGGCGCCGGTCCTGGGCATGCTCCGGGTCGCGCACCACGTCGCCAAAAGGAATTTCGTTCCGGTGTCTCGTTGGCGCTCGGTTGTCGCCTGCCATGTCCAATGGCCGGCGACGATCTAACGCCTTCGCGGCCAGATCATTTTGGGGGATTTCATCATGGTTCGTAGCACTGCCAAGTTTCTGACTGCTCTCGTCGGCCTGACCTTCTCTGGTCAGGCTTTCGCCCAGGCCTCCGATGCTGAAACGACAACCGCATCGGTGACGCTCGCCGCGCCGATCGCGCTTACGGAAACCGCCGCGCTGCAATTCGGCCAGGTTGCCAAGGGGACGACCGGTACCAATACCGTCACGATCAATGAAACGAACGGCAATCGTTCGATCAGCGGTGGTGGCAACGCCGCGCTGGTGACGGGGGGCACGACCGGCCGCGCCGCTTATTCCGTCACCGGTCAGGACGCGGCGACATTCTCCATCACGCTCACATCGAGCTCGATCAACCTGACTGATGGCGGCACCGGATCGCTGGCCGCGACGCTGACCCGCAGCGCCACGACCGGCACGCTGACCGGCGGTACGGCGACCTTCGGTATTGGCGGCACCCTCACCATCGACAATACGGACGCGACCGACGCCGCCGGGGCCTATTCCGGCGATTTCGAAGTCACCGTCGCCTACAACTGATCGAGCGGTGCCGGTGCCGCCTGATCCGCGGCGCCGGTGGCCCTGGGAGCCGGGATGATGACTGCATCGGCAAGGCCTTGCGCGCGTCTGCTGACGTCGCTTCTCCTTTGTCCCGCCTGGGCGGGCGCATTGGCGTCCGACCGAGTGGAAACCATCGCTTCCGTCTCCGTCGTCCGGCCTGTCAGCGTGACCGTGGTCGAGAACAAACCCTTGCAGACCTTGTTGCAGACCATCGTCATCGCGCCGGTGGGGGTAGCTTCCTCCGTGTCGACCGGGGGCTTGAATACGACTCCGACCACGGTCGGCCCGGGGGCGGGTGGGGGAGGCGGCTCGGCTGCTTCCCCCATTTCGACCGGTTCACCGACCGGAGGGAATGGTGGTTCGATCTCCGGACTGGTCGAAGGCGGCGGCTCGCTGACCGGAACCACGATCAACGGCGATGCCGTGAGCGTCAGCGTCGGAAGTGTTCCGGGCGGCTCGGCGGGCGGCGGGACGCCGGTGGTAATCGCCCAATATAACTGAACGCCGCGAGCGAGCGGCAGGGGGAAATTGAAATGGTGAAAGCCAAATCGGGGAAGCGCGGCTTCATGGCGCTGCTGCTTCTCCCCACGATGGTCGGCCCGGCGACGCTGCGTGCCCAGGCCGATGCTGTTCCGAGCGCCGTCGCTCCTGCGGCCGCGGCACCGGCCGCGAGGGTCAATCTCAACATCACGCCCAAGCGCCTGAGCTTCAGCCGCAACAGCCGCTCCGCCTCGGTCTATGTGTTCAACCAGGGCAATCGCGCGGCCACTGTCGATGTATCGATCGTCGAGCGCGTCATGCTGCCCACGGGCGAGATCAAGACGCTGGACGACGCACTGGCCAATGCGGAGGCGAAGCCGTTCGCCGAACGCCTGCGCTCCGCGCGCGGTCTTGTGGTGGCGACCCCGCGACGGATCGTGCTGGCGCCGGGCAAGGGCCAGACGGTGCGCCTGCGGGTGACGCCCCCTGCTAATGCCGATGCGCCCGAATATCGCTCGCACCTGACCGTTGCCACCGTGCCACCGCGCAACACGGGCCTCACTGCCGAGGATGCGGCGGCCCAGCGCTCCGGAGAGCTCAGCTTCCGGCTGACCGCGGTTTTTGGCCTCTCGATTCCCATCATCCTGCGCACCGGCACGCCCGACGTGCGTGCGGACATCCGCAATGTGCGGCTGGATGAGGAGACGATTTCGCCCGACGGGGTCGGTGTGCCCCGTCGCACCCCGATCCTGGCCTTCGATCTGGACCGGCTCGGCGGCAGTTCGCTGTTTGGCAACATCGAGATCCGCTCGGCAGCGGGCCGCAAGGACGTGATCGGCCTGGCGCGCGGTGTCGGCGTCTATCCAGAGATTGACAGTCGTGCAGTGCGCATACCGCTCCAGCGCCGGCCGACCGCAGGCGAAACTCTCGACGTGACGTTCGTCGATGACGATCTGACGCCGGGGCGGGTCGTCGCGAAGGCTTCGCTGACTGCGTCCTGACGAGACATGCAAGCCGCCATGGCCGCTCTCGCCGTGCTGCAAGCGACCCCGGGCGATCCACCGGCCCGATCACCCGAATCCGCTGCACAGCCACCCTCACGGCAAGCCGAACCAGACGCCGAACTGCGCGAAGATGAAATGCTTCTCTATGCTGTCAGTCTCGACCGGCTCACGCTGACGGACAGCATGATCGCCTATGGCGATCCCGCCGATCCGCTGCTCCCGGTCGGTGAACTGGCACGGTTGCTCGACCTCGATCTTACCGTCCTGCCCAGCGATCGGCGCATCACGGGCACCCTCGGCGAGGAGCGGCGCGCGGTCACGCTGGATTTCGCCGCGCCGATCACCCGCGTGGGCGGGCGGGACATCGTGCTGGCGGCGCGCGACATCGGTTTCGCGCCGACGGATGTCTTCATTCGCGCCAAGGCGCTGGAAGCGATCCTGCCGGTGCGTTTCGTCATCGACGGCGAGGCCCTGACCATCGAGGTTCAGGCGCTCGAGACACTGCCGATCCAGGCAAAGCAGGAACGAATCGGACGGCTGCAGGGCCTCAGTCGCGGTCCTCAGGAAGTGGAGAAGCCGCTGCGGATCGCCACGCCCTATCTGCCGTTCACACCACCGACCTGGGACGCGGTGGTGGAGACCGGCACCGACACGCGGCGAGACGGCGCCATGCTGCGCCGCTACGATCTGCGCTTTGCGGGTGATCTGCTCTACAGCAACGTGCAGGGCTATGTCGGGTCGGACGACCGCGGCAAGGCCACCACGGCCCGGCTGCTGTTCGAACGCCGCTCGGCGACGGGAGCATTGCCGCTGGGGGCGACGCGGATCAGCGCGGGTGACGTCTTCACGCCCGCGCTCGCGATGGGACCGCGCAGCGTTGGCGGGCGTGGCTTTTCCTTCAGCACGGCGGCGCCGGACCAGGCGAGCCAGTTCAACACCATCGATCTGCGCGGCGAGTTGCCGATCGGGTACGATGTGGAGCTTTACGTCAACGACATCCTGCGCAGCGGCCAGCGGACGCCGGTTGAGGGACGGTATGAATTTCTCGACGTGCCGCTGGTGCGCGGCGTCAATGTCATCCGCATCGTGACCTATGGTCCGCACGGGGAGCGCTCGGAAACAGTGCGCGTCGTCAATGCGGGCGGTGGTCTGCTGCGGCCGGGCCAGACGACCATCGACATGGCCCTGGTGCAGCAGGAAAGGGCCCTGATCGAGCCGGACCGACTGCGGCTCCCCGACAGCGGCGTTGGCGGCATCGGGACGCCGCGACTGGTCGTCGGCATCGCCCATGGTCTTACCGACATGATCTCGCTGATCGGTGGCGCCGGGCTTTACTCCAGCACGCGCGACGATGAGCGAGACGTGGCGACCGTGGGCCTGCGCGCCGGGCTGGGCCGTTTCGCCGTGCAAACGGACGCCGCCGCCGATCAGAAGGGCGGTCGCGCACTTGCGGCGGGTATCGCGGGGGACATGTTCGGCATTTCGACCTTCCTGCGGCATGCGGAGTATCGTGGCGGTTTCCTCGACGAAACGATCATCGGCACCGACTTTGCTCGCCCGCCGGTGCGCAAGACAATGCTCACGGCTGACATGACGCTGCCATTCTTCGGTCGCCAGTCGCTGCCGCTCTCTTTCCGGTTGCTGCGCGATGGCTTCCCCGATGGCGGCGTCGCATGGACGGGGACGGCCCGGGCCTCGACGAGCGTCGCCCACACGCTGGTGTCCACGGGCCTTGATTATCAGAGCGACGCGCGGCCCAAAGTTCCGACCCTGCAGCGCCTCACCGGCAATCTCGCTTTGTCCCGCCTGGTCAATTACAACTGGCAGTTGCGGGCGATCGCTGACTATGATCTCCTGCCCGACAGGCGGCTGCGATCGATCGGCGTTTCCGTCGACCGCAGCCTGTCGGATCGGCTGGCGATGCGGCTGGGCTATGGCCAGAGCTTCGGTGACGGCGGGTCGGGGGCCTTTCAGGGCGGCGCGGTGCTGCGCCTGCCTTTCGCCGAAATATCGCTCACCGGCGACTATGAGACGCGCAATCGGGATTGGCGCGTGGGACTGCGCATCTCGTTCGGTGCCCTGTTCGACCCCGGCCGCCGCCGCTATGTCATGACGCCGCCCGGCGTCGCGGCGGGCGCCAATGCGGCGATCCACGCCTTTATCGACAATGACGCCAACGGCCGTTTCAGCCCGGGCGACCAGCCTGCCCCAAACGTCACCGTCGAGGGCGGATTGAAAGGCATGGTCACCGGGGCCGATGGCCACGCGCTGGTAACAGGCCTTGGCATTGCGCCATCCACGCGGCTGCGGCTCGACATCAAGGATGTGGACAGTCTCTATCTGTCCGCGCCGCCGTCGCTTGTCGAGTTCGCGCCGCGTGCGGGGCAGGTGGTGGACATCCCCTATCCGCTGGTCCCGGCGGGCGAAGTCTATGCCCGTCTTTTCCTGCGCCGGGGAGACGGGGAGACCGGACTGTCCGCGCTGCGGATTCGCCTCGTGCGTGACGGCCAGGCGCCGATCATGGTCAGCACCGAGTTCGATGGGTCGGCCGTCTTTTCCCAGCTTCCACCGGGAACCTACCGGCTGGAGATCGATCCCGAGCAGGCCGGGCGGCTGCATATGCGGCTCAAGGCACCGGTCACCTTGGCTGTTGCGGCCGACAGCACGCAGGACGTCACGGCGGAAGTCATTTTTGAGGCGGAGACGCCATGAACAGCATCCTATCCTCCCTCTGCCGCCGCTCTGTCGCCTGCCTCGCCGTCTTGGCGGCGGCAGCGGCGCCGCTGCCGGCTCAAGCGCAGACGATCAGCATCACCGCCGTCGATGCGGGCGCGCCGGATCTCGGCGTCGTCATCTCGGCGGCGAGCGGCGACACGATCTTCCGGATCGCGCCGGGCGACGGCCTCGTCACCAAGCTGAGCGGAGGCGGTCTGCGCCCCGGCAGCGGCACCGCGCGGGGTCATGTCACGCTCACCTGTACGGGATCGGATTCCTGCGAATCGGCTTCGCAGACTGTGACCATCGGCGCCTCTGGCACGCTCACGGGACGGGCGCGCGCACTCACCAATTTCACCATCGCGCCCGGGTCTAATCCGCCGACGCTCGGCACGCCGAGCGGCACGAACACGATCAGCTTCACGGTCTCCAGCATCCCCCGCGACGCAAGCCGGGATTTCTATGTCGGGGCCGATTTCGGCATCGCGGCCGACGGCACGTCCGGGCTGGCCACCTCCGGCTTTCTGGTCGACGTCCCTGCGGGGGCCATCGGCGGTACGGCACAAGCAACGGTGCGGCGGCCGATCAGCCTCACCAAGACATCCGACCTGTCGTTCGGCACGATCGCCGCGCCGACGAGCGGCAGCGGCACGGTGACGTTCGACGCTGGCAGTGGCGCTCTCGAGGTAACGGGCACGGGCGCCAGAGTTCTGACCGGGAGCGGCGCCGCGCTCGCCCAATACACGGTCGCCGGCGAAAGCGGCCAGAGCTTCTCCATCGACATGACGCCGCTCGAAATGACCGGCGCCGTCACCTTGCCTGTCACGCTGAACAATGATGCGGCAGCGACGCCTTTGCTCGCCGGCTCGCCGAACGATGAAGGCAGTTACAGCTTCCGAATCGGCGGATCCTTTTCCGTCAGCCACGATACTCCCGCCGGCCTCTATTCGGGCGACTTCGTGGTGACGGTCCTCTACGACTAGCGCGGTCCTACCGTCGCGCTCGGCCGGCAGGGCACCCGCAGCGTCGCCGACACCGTCGATACGGTCCGGGCTCCGGGCCAGGCTCCGCGCTGAGCCGTCACAAAAGCGTCAAGCCAGACCGATAGTCGCCCTCCCCGACACCTTGGGGAAAATTGTGAGCTGGTCTCGTCCGATCGATATTTGGTTCTCGATGCAGGTTCTGCCGCACGAGGCGCATTATCTGCGGCAGGCGCGGCGTTGGTCCCGCAATCCGGAGGAAGCGTTCGATCTGGTGCAGGAAGCCTATCTGAAACTGCTGCAGATGGACAATTGGGCGACGATTCGCGAGCCGCGCTCCTACACGGTGACCATGATCCGCAATCTGGTGCTCCAGCGCGTGCGGCGCGATCAGGTCGTCTCGATCACGGATATTCCGGCGCTCAGCCTGGCCGAGGTGCGCGATGAGGCGCCCGGCGTCTTCGAGACGGTGGCGGCGCGCGAGGCATTGCTGGACCTTCTCGCGGATGTCGAGCGCCTGCCACCGGCCTGCCAGCGCGTGGTGCGGATGCGCAAGTTCGAGGAGCGCCCGCCACGCGAGATCGCGCTGATCCTGGGCATCAGCATCTCGACCGTCGAAACGCATCTCGCGCGCGGCATGCAGCAGCTGATGGCCTGGCAGCGCGCATCGCAAACACCCAGATCGATCGGTGGGCGATCGCCCGAAGGGACCTGCGCGCCGAATGATTCGACCGACGCGGAACTGCACGCCTAGGTGCACGTCGCCGGCTCGACATAATCCAGATAGCGGTTTTGGCCGTGCCATGTATCTTTCGGCGATATATGGGACCGGCAGTGATGAGTAGCGTGGCGAGCAAACAGGATCGGATTGACGCGGAAGCAGCCGACTGGCTGGCAGCGATCGACTGCGGCCCGGTCGATCGCCAAGCCTTCGAGCAATGGCGCTCCAGCGATCCCGCGCACGCGCTGGCCTTCATCCGCGTGTCGCAGATCGGGCGGGATCTCGATTCCCTGCGCGAGACGAGGCTGGCCGACAAGACGGCCCCGGCCAAGCAGGAACCTGTTCCAACTACAGCGAATCGCAGGCGGTTTCTGGCGCTCGGCGCGGCGGGCGTCGTCGCGGTGGCACTTGGCGGCCTGGGCTGGACATTCGCCGCAGCGGCCCATGATGCCGAGACGGCCGTCGGCGAGCGACGCCGCATCGTGATCGCCAGCGGCATCGCCATCGAGCTCAATACCGACAGCCACGTCACCTGGCGCCAGCGCGACAAGGGCTATGAGATCGATCTGCTGCGCGGCGAGATGATGCTGGAGCGCCAGCCCGGAAGTGCGCCTTGCACGCTCAATTGCGAGCAGTCGCAGATCGACCTGGCGGCGGGCGGGCGGCTGAATGCGCGATCACGGCCGCAGGAGGTCGAGCTCTCGGTGCTGGAAGGCGAAGCGCAGCTCAGGACACCCGCTTCGAACGCGATCGTGCGGGTCGCGACGCTGCGCAAGGCGCGGGTCGCAGTCGGCGCGCCGACCGCCGTGTCGGCCATATCGCCGGTCGAGGCCGGTGCCGTCTCCGCCTGGCAGCAGGGCCAGCTACACTTCAACGGCGAAAGCCTGGAAGATGCCCTGGCGGAATATAACCGCTATCTGCAGCATCCGATCGAGATCGACGATGCCTCGTTGCGCCGGATCCGGCTGGGCGGCCGCTTTTCCGCCACCGATCCTGCCGACTTTCTGAGGGCGCTGAAGCAGATTTACGGCGTCTCGGTTCATGTCGACTCGGAGCGCGTCCGCCTCACCCGGACCTGAGAAAAAATTTTGATCCGCCGTTAGTGGTTTCGCCCCGCCGACGCATCCTGCCTGTCGAACGGTCCAGCACAGGCGGCGGCCGGCATCGACAATCTTCAGGGGGACCACATGACCGTGCTTCGTCACGCCCTTTTGGGCGCCACTATTCTTGCATCTTCGCTGGTGTTGGTGTCACCGGCCGACGCGCAGGAAATGGCCGCCGCCGGGCGGCAGATGGTCGACTTCAACATTCCCGCGCAGGATCTCGGCGCCGCGCTCAACGAGCTCGGGCGGCAGGCGGGCGTCAACATCGCCTTCCCGGTCGAGACCGTGGCCGGGCGCACCAGCGCGCGCCTGCGCGGCAAGTTCACGCCCGCCGAGGCTGCGCGGCGTCTCGCCGCCGGGACCGGCCTGCGCGTGACCGAGACCGGTCGCGGCGCCCTCGTCCTCGTCCGCAACGAAAGAAGCTCGGACGCAACGCAGGACGATGGCGGGACGCCCTCCGGCGACGAGATCGTGGTGACCGGTTTTCGCGAAGGCCTGGCCACTGCGCGCGAGGTTGCTCGCAAGGCCGACAATCTGGTCGACGTGCTGTCTGCGGACGATGTCGGCAAGCTCCCCGACACCAACATTGCCGAGGCATTGCGGCGGCTGGATTCCGTCTATCTCATCCGTGATCAGGGCGAAGGCCGCTACGTGTCGATCCGGGGCGTCGATCCCATCCTCAACAATGTGACGATGAACGGCCAGACCATCGCCGTCTCGGACACGGACGGGGAATCGGGCCGCGCCGCGCCGCTCGACGTGTTGAGTTCGAGTGCCTTGTCTCGTGTCGAGATCCACAAGGTGACGCTTCCCTACATGGACGGCCAGTCGATCGGCGGCACGATCAACATCGTGACGCCCAGCGGCTTCGACTACAAGAATACCTATCTCAATCTCAGCGCGGAAGCGGGCTATAACGATTTCGGCAAGGACAACCGCATCTGGTCCGGCAATCTGGCGTTCGGCACCAAGTTCGGTGCCAACGACCAGTTCGCCATCTTCGTGAGCGGCGAATATTGGTTCAAGCAATATACCTCGCAGAGCTACACGACCTCCTCGCCGGTGACGTCGCCGGCCTATGGCGCCAAATATTATTTTCCGACCAGCGTGGTGATGGCCCAATCCATCGGCCAGAAGGAGCGCTATGGCGGCTCGGCCAACTTCGAATATCGGCCGGACGAGGACACCAGGGCGTGGGTTCGCTATTTCTTCACGCAATATAATGACGACCGCACCCGGCCGCAGATCACGCTGCGCGGTCTCCAGGGCAGGGCGGTTGCGGCGCCCGCGGTCCGCCGCCCGATCGTGAACCCGACATCGGCCACGGAGTTCGGTTATGCCGGCTATCGTGCGCAGATGGAGACCCGTTCCGAAGTGCAGCAGCGGCCGGTGCAGCAACTCGTCATTGGCGGCGAGCATCGTTTCGGCGAGCGCTGGACCCTGACGGGCGATCTCAACTACACCACCGCCAAGGAGATCAACCCCTATCAGCGCTATTTCGAGGCGATCACCGATACGCAGGGCGCGCTGCCCACCGAGGCGCCGGCGATCACCTTCGTGCTGGACAATCGCGGTCTCGCCCATCCGACGGGCTTCAACACCGCGCTCTCCAACGGCCTGACCTATACCGATCCCGCCTTCAACACGATCTATCGTCTGCGCGGCGTCACTTCCTACGTCCGGGAGAAGACCTATACCGGCAACGCGGATCTGAAGTGGGACGGCAATCTCGGTGACCGCGACCTGGAACTGCGCACCGGCTTCAAGTTCATCCTGCGCGACAAGTCGGTGGACGACACCGATTATCGCTACCAGTTTACGGGACCCAAGACGACGCTGGCCGGATTTCCCGGTCTCTATGCCCGGTTCGAGGAGGGCCGTGGCGAGTCCTATGTTCCGGTGGGTGGCCTCAACCTGCTGGCGCCGAGCCGCGACGGCTATGAAGCCTTCTTCGCCGCGCATCCGGACTATTTCACCTATGATGCAGTGGGCGCCGCGTCGAACTCGATCGAGAACGACTATCATCTGAAGGAAAATATCTACGCGGGTTATCTGATGGGCGATCTGCACATCACGCCCTCGTTCAGTTTGATCGCGGGCGCGCGCGTCGAGAAAACGGACTCGGACATATCGGCGCAGGGCTTCGTGGCGTCGGTTACCTCCAACCCCGGCATTCCCGCCGGCCGGTCGCGCCTGAAGGAAGTGCCGTTCAAGACCAGCGACATCATCGATCTCTCGCAATCGCACAGCTACACCAACGTCTTGCCGGCCGTGGTGGCACGATGGGAGCTGGCGAAGAACTGGCTGCTGCGCGGATCGGTCACGACCAACATCGGCCGCCCCGATTATACCGATCTCGCGCCCATCTCGACGATCGTGGTGAGCGAATCCTACGATGCCGCCAACAACGTCGTGAGCCTCGACGGCTCGGTCGAGATCGGCAATCCCAATCTGGAGCCATACAAGGCGCTCAACTTTGACGCCTCGCTCGATTATTATTTCCCCGATCGTTCCGGCTCGGTGACGATCGGCGGTTTCTACAAACGCGTGGACAATGCGGTGTACAGCATCGTCAACGACTATCGCGATCATGTCTTCGAGGGCGTGAAATACGACTCCTTCGTGGAGGAAACCGTCGCCAATGCCGGGCCGGGTTATATTCGCGGTATTGAGCTCAGCCTGCAGAAGGATCTGGTCGAGCTGCCCGCGCCGTTCAACGGCTTGGGCATCTATGCGAACGCCGCGTTCATCGAATCCGATGTCGAGATCGACATTCCGGGCCGAGCCAACAAACATGTGCCGTTCTTCAACCAGGCCGACCGCATCTATAACGTCCAGCTCTATTATGAGCGCGGCGGCTTCTCGGCGCGCGTGGCCTATTCCTTCCAGGGAGATGCGACCGGCAGTTCGTTCGGGGCCAACCCGGATCTCGACAACTACCGCTCGCCGCGCAAGACGGTGGATGCGCAGGTCAGCTACACCTTCAATGGCTTCCGGCTTTCGCTGACCGGCTCGAACCTGAACAATCAGGCAGCGCTCAACTATCGCAACCATGATCGCTTTTTCGTCTCCAGCTATGAGACCTACGGCCGGGAATTCCGCCTCGGCATCTCGAAGACCTGGTGAAGCAGACGGCGCCGGACAGGTCTCCCTCCTGTCCGGCGCCCGACACGTCGCATCGCGGAGAGCGCGCCGGCATCCCTCCATCCATCGAGCAGAACCATGAGAAATTCCCGCCGCACCTTTCTCGCAACCGCCACCGCGGCGGCGTTCACGCCTCTGCCGCTCTGGGCCGAGACCAATCCGGAAGGCACACCGCGTCTTCTGCTCGGGCCGATGGTCGGCGCGGTCTCACAAACCAGCGTGCCCATCTGGATGCAGTTGAGCGGCGACTATTTCGATGCGGTGGTCGAATATACGGCCGACCCGGTCGCCGGTCCCTGGAAGCGCACACCGCCTCAGCGCGCACGAGCGCAGGACAATTATACGCTGGTCATCCGCATCGAGGGGCTGCAGCCGGGCACCACCTATCATTATCGCGTTCTCTCCAACGGCAAGCAGGACAAATATCTGCGCGACACGCCGCCTCAGCGCGTGCGCACCGCGCCGGCATCGCCGTCGCGCTTCCGCGTCGCCTTCGGCTCCTGCGCGCGCATCCAGAACGAGGCGGAGCAGCCGATCTGGCGCGCCATTGCGAAATACGAACCGGACCTCTTCTTCTGGCTCGGCGACAATATCTACGGCGACTCCACGACCCCGGCGGCGCTCGTCTCCGAGTACCAGCGCCAGCGCTTCGTGCCCGCCTTCCAGCCGATCGGGCGCACCGTGCCGCAGCTCGCCATCTGGGACGATCATGATTTCGGCCTCGACAATTCGGACCGGACCAACCCCATCCGTGCGCAAGCGCTGGAGGTCTTCCGGCAGTTCTGGGCGAACCCGAGCGCCGGCCTGCCGGGCACGCCGGGCGTCTTTTTCGACTATAGCTATGGCGGCGTGGACTTCATCTTCCTCGACGATCGCTATCATCGCGCACCCGATGCGGACGAGGACACGCCGCAGAAGGAGTTTCTCGGCAAGGGCCAGTTCGAGTGGCTGCAGCAGCGCCTGCTTGCCAGCCGCGCGCCGTTCAAGGTGCTTGCCTGCGGCAGTGGCTGGTCGCGCTTGAAGGGGCCGGGCGGCGACAGCTGGGCCGCCTATCAGCATGAGCGCACCCGGCTCTTCGATTTCATCCGGGATCGGAAGATCAATGGCGTCGTGCTGCTCTCGGGCGACACCCATTATCCCTATGTCGCCTGCGCGCCCTGGTCCGAACAGGGCGGTTATGATCTCTACGATCTGGTGAGCTCCGCGCTCGCCCAGATGTTGTCCGATACGCGCGAAGCCGCCGAGCAGCGCATCGCGCAGATGCTGCCGG
Organism: Sphingobium nicotianae; assembly: GCF_018603885.1. GTDB lineage: Bacteria > Pseudomonadota > Alphaproteobacteria > Sphingomonadales > Sphingomonadaceae > Sphingobium > Sphingobium nicotianae. The sequence continues at coordinate 89,145 of NZ_JAHGAW010000010.1, read as the reverse complement.
ACCGGCTCATCCGGCCGCCGCTGCTCAACGTCAACAATGCCGGCATCATCGATTTCGACATGACCGGGCGAGTGCCCATGCTGACCTTCAACGTGATCGATATTCGCGGCCGCGCGCTTTACAATCCCGTCGCCTTGCGGGCCGACGAGCTGGTCAACGGCGTTTCCTCCTGGAAGAGCAAGGTCGGCAAATGAGCCTCCATCCTGTTTCGATGCTTGCCTCCATCCTCGGCCTGTTCGCGGCGATGCCGTCAGGGGCACAACCGGTGGAGACTGCCACGATTCCGGCGGTGCGCGAAACCGCGCCGGTCGCCTCGCCGGGTGACTCGGCGGACGATCCGGCCGTGTGGCGCAATCCGGCCGATCCGGCCAAGAGCCTTATCGTCGGCACCGACAAGAGCTGGGGCCTCAACGTCTATGACCTGTCCGGCAAGCTGGTCGCTTCGGCGCCCGCAGGCCGCGTCAACAATGTCGATCTGCGCGCCGACGTGCTGATCGGCGGTCGCGAGGCCGTGCTCGTCGCCGCGACCGATCGCAGCGACGATCCCCATGGCAAGATCGCGCTCTATGCCCTTGAAGCGTCGCCTGCTGGCCTGCGCCACCTCGCCCATGTCCCCGTCGCCAGCGACGGCGTGGGCGACGTCTATGGTTTCTGCCTGTGGCGCTACGCGGCCGATCGGGTCTTCGCCTTCATCGCCTTCAACAATGGCGATGTCCGGCAATATGCGCTCGACCTGTCCGGATCGGCGCCGAGCGCCACCCTCGTGCGCGATGTCAAGCTCGGCAGCCGGACCGAGGGCTGCGTCGTCGATGATCGCACTGGCCTGCTCTATGTCGGCGAGGAAAGACGGGCGATCTGGCGGATCGACGCCGCGCCCGACAGCAAGGCGCCGCCCACCATGTTCGCGGCCGTCGACGGTGTGCGCCTGATCCCGGACATCGAAGGTGTCACCATCATTCCCCAGGGCGCGCGCGGCGGGCTGCTGCTCGCCTCCAGCCAGAACGACAATGCCTATGTCGCCTATGATCTGGAGAGCGGCCGCTATGTCCGCCGCTTCCGCGTCACCGGATCGGGCCCGGTCGACGGCGTGACCGACACGGATGGCCTGGAGTTCGCGCCGGGCAATTTCAGTGCTCCATTCGAGAAGGGATTTCTGATCGTCCAGGACGGCGACAACGCGCCGGACAATCAGAACTTCAAGCTGGTACCCGGCAAGGCGCTGAAGACGCTGCTCGGGCTGAAATGAGCCGCCTCTAGAAGATCGCGTCGGCCACCAGCTTGAGGCCGAGCAGCACCATCAGCACATAGATCAGCGTGTAGAAGCGCGCCGGATCGACGCGGCGGACCAGCTTCACGCCGGCGAGCGTCGAGATCAGCGCGACGGGGATGAGCAGGGCGGTGGCGATCAGGTTGGCGCGGGTGAACTGGCCGAGCGCGTAATAAGCCGGCACCTTCAGCCAGTTCATGAGCGCGAAGGTGACGGCGGTGGTGCCGACCAGTGTGTCGCGCGGCAGCCGGCGCGGCAGCACGAACATCTGGAAGGGCGGCGAGCCGGCATGGGCGATCTGGCTCGTGAAGCCTGCCGCGACGCCGAACAAGGCGCCGACCCAGCCGGAAGAGTCGGACGGCAGCACAATCGATGCGCCGCGCTCGATCCACAGCCGCTGCAGGCCGAACAACACGGAGATGCCGCCAACCATGCCGAGCACGGCACCCTCCGATACCTTTGCGGCGAAGACATAGCCGAGCACGATGCCGATGATGACGCCGGGCAGCATCACGCCGACGATCCATTTGTCCCAGTCGTGGCGGAAGGCCCAGACGCTGACCGCATCCTGCGCGATGAGGATGGGGAGGAGGATGGCGGCTGCGCGCACCGGATCGATGCCGAGCGCGAGGATCGGCATCGCCAGCGCGCCGACGCCGGAGAAGCCGCCTTTTCCGAGTCCGGACAGGACGACCGCGATGACGGCGCAGACATAATATTGCACTTCGCTGTTCATGCTGCGCCCCTGTTCCCGTCCCGACTGCCTTGATCCGGAAGCGGGCCGGTGGGAAGCCTAATCTTCCGGGCCGCCCGCCCCGTCATTCCCGCGAACGCTGGAATGACGAAGTTTAGAGCGGGAAGGGATCGGCCACCGGCGCCGTCGAGAGATCAACCACCACCGTCTTCACCTCGGTGAACGCCTTCATCGCGTCGAAGCCGTTCTCGCGTCCGATGCCGCTCATCTTGTAGCCGCCATAAGGCAGCATGTAATGGACCGGCCGGAACGTGTTGACCGACACCAGCCCGGACTCGATCCGTGCGGCGACGCGGTGGGCGCGGCCGACATCGGCGGTCCACAGGCCCCCGACCAGGCCGTAATTGGTGTCGTTGGCGAGCGCGATCGCCTCTTCCTCGTCGTCGAAGGGCATGACGGCCGTCACCGGGCCGAAAATCTCCTCCTGGGCGAGGCGCGAGCGATTGTCGGTGTCGGCGAAGACGGTCGGCTCGACATAATAGCCGCGCTCCAGATGCGCGGGCCGCTTGCCGCCCGCCAGCAGTCGCGATCCGCCCTCCAGCCCGATCGCGATATAGTCGGTCGTCTTGGCGAGCTGCTGGGCGGAGGTCTGCGGGCCGATATGGCTGGCGGGATCGAACGGCGAGCCGACGCGGATGCGCTGCGCCCGCTCGGCCAGCTCGCGTGCGAACGCCTCATAGATCGGCCGCTCGACGAAGATGCGGGAGGCGGCGGAGCAGGATTGCCCGGTCGAGCGGAACGCGCTCTGCAGCGCGATCGCCATCGCCTTGCCGACATCGGCGTCGGCGAAGACGATGAAGGGCGACTTGCCGCCGCACTCGAAGCTGCAGCGCTTGAGGCTGGCGGCGGCGCTCTGCATGATCCGCGTCGCGGTCGCCTGCGATCCGGTGAAGGACATCTTGTCGACGCCGGGATGCGCGGCGAGCAGCGCGCCAACCGATCCGTCTCCCGGCAGCACGTTGACGACGCCGGCCGGAAAGCCCGCCTCCTCCACCAGCCGCGCCAGCGCGACCATGCTCGCCGGCGTATATTCGGAGGGCTTGAGGATCATCGCATTGCCCGCCGCGAGGCCCGGGCCGAGCTTCCAGCTCGCGAGCGAGATGGGCGAGTTCCACGGCAGGATCGCCGCGACCACGCCGACCGGCTCATGGCGCGTATAGGCCAGCGCATCGACCGAATAGGGGATCTGCTCGCCATTGAGCTTGTCGGCCGCACCGCCGAAGAAGGTCAGCCAGTCGGCCGCGCGCTGCACCTCGCCCAGCGTGTCCTTGAGCGGTTTGCCATTGTCGCGGCTCTCGATCTCTGCGAGCGCCCTGGCGTCGCGGCGCACCAGGTCGGCAAGCCTGGCCAGGAGCGCGCCGCGCTGGCTCGGGCTGGTGCGCCGGCCCCAGGCACCGTCCATCGCCGCCCGCGCCGCCGCGACCGCGCGGTCGACGTCAGCGGCATCGGCGGTGGCCACAGCGGTCCAGACCTCTTCGGTCGAAGGGTCGATCGTGGCGATCGCGCCGCCCGACGCCGACGTCATCCACTCGCCGCCGATGAAGAGACGGTCGAATGCGAAGGCGTCGCTCACGAGGCTTTCCGCAGCGCCGCGTCCGGTGATACGCAGGCGAGCAGATCGGCCAGCTTCGCGCTTTCCGGCATCCCGCCCATCCGCTCGCCGATCGCGCGGGCCTCGTTGCCCAGCAGCCAGCGCGTATTGCGCGCGAACTTGTCGAGGACGTCGTCGCGGGTGAGCGCCGCCTCTGGCGAGCCGGGATGATAGGGGATATGCGCGAAATAGGTCTTGCCCTTCGCCGTCACGGTGAGGCGGGCCGGGCAGTGGGCCGGATAGTCGCTGAGCGGGTCTTCCGCCGCCTCGGTGACGGCGGCGAGCTTCAGGATCGCCGGATCGGCGAGGCGCGCGGGCAGGAAGGTCTCCAGCCCGACATCGCCGTCGACGAAGGCCGCCGCCACGCCGAAGAACAGGCTGAAGCGCGCCTCGTGCGGCGTTTGCGGCGCCTTCTTGCGCTCACGCGGCTCGGTGACCAGGGTCAGGCCCGGCTCGGCCAGTTCGCAATGGATCGCTATGATGTCGTCGATACTGGTTCCGTCGCTGGCGAAATCGGCGAGGATCTGGCGCGCCGCGACGACGAAGGCATGGAGCAGCTGGCAGCAGGGGTAGGGCTTGTAGGCCGTCTCCGGAAGATACCAGCGTTCGCCCAGCCCGGTTGCCGGGCCGGTGAAGTCGAGGGCGCCGCTGATCGGCGTCAGATGCGTCTCGAAGAAGCCGAACTTGCCCTCGAACACGCTCGCCGGGCCGGTGATGCCGGCCTGCGCCAGATCGGTCGCCAGCATCCCGGCATGCGCGCCCCAGCCGCCGTGCAGGATCTTGGAGGTCGAGCCGGTGCGGGTCGATTCCTGGATGCCCGAGGCGAAGGTGCCGCTGATCCCCATCGCGTCGACGATGGTGGCCGCGCTGGCTCCGCGATACCGTCCGATGGCGGCCGCGACCCCGAAGGAGCCGATCAGCGAACTGGTATGATAGCCGCGCTCCAGGAAGCGCGGGCCGGCGACGAAGCCGAGGCGGATCATCACTTCATAGCCGATCACCGTGGCGTCGATCGCCTGTGCGATCGTGGCGTTGCCGGCTTCCGCCGCTGCCAGCACCGCCGGGATCACCGTCGAGCCTGGGCGGGCGAGCGAGGAGCCATGCTTGTCGTCCATCTCCAGCGCCTGCGCCAGCGAGCCGTTGAGCATCGCCGCCAGCTCCGGCCTGGCCCGGGCGCCGAGGCCGAGCAGGCTCGCGCCCGTGGGGTCCGACCAGCCGGGGATCAGCTTGGCGGCCGCCTTGCCGCTCTCCTCCTGCGGATTGGCGCCGGCGATCGAGACGCCGATCGAGTCCACGATATGCCAGTGCGCCGCCGCGCGGACCTCCGCCGGCATCTGCGCGCCGGGGAAGGTCGCCGCGAAATCGGCGAAGGTCTCGGCCAATGTCCGGGCCATGCTCAGCGCACCTGCTGCAGCAGCTTGCCGAGCTTGGGCGCCGGCTCCGGTTCGTTCTCGAGATTGGCGATCACGTCCTCGATGCCCTTGACCGCCTCGTCGGTGATCACGCGCGAGGCGAGATCGCGGAACTTGGCGGCGAGCTCGTCCTCGGGAATCGGGTTCGCCCAATGGCCTGAGCGATAGGTCTGCTCCCATGTGTGGACGTCGCCATTCTTCATCGTCACCTCGACGCGCACGGCGCGCATCTCGTGCGGCCCGCCTGCGTCCAGCTCGGGATCGACATAGACTTCGATGCGGTTGGCAAGATCGATGATCGTCGGGTCGTAAAGCTTTGAATCGACATATTGGTCGACGAAGGCATTGCCCTCCAGCAGGGTCACCGCCGCGGTGAAAGGCAGGTTCATCTGCGCGGTGATCGTCTCGCCATTGGGCACATAGGGCCAGCCGCAGTGGACATAGACCATGTTGGTCGCGCCGATGCGCACCTTGGCGACATCCTCGCCCTTGATGCCGTCGCGCTTACGGATGCCGCGCAGCGCGTCGACCGAGGTCTGGCTGCTGGCGAGCGATGAATATTGCTTGAAGCCGTTCTTGCGCATCTCCCATTCGCTGCCGAGGCCATCGGTCGCCCAATTGAGGTCGTATGTTTCGGAATAGGTCGAGCAGAAGCCGCCATAGGGCGCCTCCAGCACGTTGCGCACGCCGGTCAGCCCCTCGCGGGCGCAGAGCGCGGCGATGATGCCGTTCTGCGCCGCTTTGCCCGAGTGGAAGCGCTTGGCCATCGCGCCGAACTGCGCCGCCATCAGGCCCGCCGCCTGGCTGCCGGCGAGGCCGAGCGCGCTCACATATTGGTCGGCGTCGAGACTGAGCATCTTGGCGATCGCCGCAGCGGAGGCGAAGGTGCTGGTGAGGCCGCAGGGATGGAAGCCGCGATGGAAGGCGCTCGGGCTCACCGTGTTGCCGATGCGCGTCCCGATCTCGTAACCGGCGACCGTCGCGAGGATGATGTCCTGCCCGCTGAACGTGCCGAAGCCCTCGGCCGAGGCGAGCACGGCCGGCACCACGCCCGCGCCATAATGCGACATGGACTGATCGTGGCAGTCGTCCAGCTCGAAGCCCTGCGCCGCCGTGCCGTTGATTAAGGCCGCGCCGAGCGGATCGGCCTTGATCTTCATGCCCCAGGCGCTGGCCTTGGGTGACTGGCCGAGAAAGTCGACGACACGCGCGACCGACAGGGTCCAGGGCTGGGGCGCCCCATAGACGCCGCAGCCGAGGCTGTCGCGGATGCACTGCTTCGCATTCGTGAGCAGATCGGCTGGCAAGTCCTTGAAACTGAGGCCAGCGCCAAACTCGGCGACCTCGCGGGTGGTATTGGGGAGGTCTATCTCGACAGGAGCGTTCATGGGTCAGGCTTTCTGATGAATGACTTGGAAAAGGGTCAGGCCGCGGTGGCTGGTTGCGGTACGTGGGCCTGCGCGTAGGCGGCGGCGCTGCCGCCCGCGAGACGGCCGAAGACTGCGCCGCTGGTGAGGCCGCTCGCGCCCGGATAATTGAAGTAGAAGATGCCGCCGACCATCTCGCCGGCGATGAACAGGCCGGGGATGACGCGGTCATTGACGTCGATCGCCTCGCCCTCGGTCGAGATGCGCAGCCCGCCGAAGGTGAAGGTGACGCCGCAGGTCACGGCATAGGCCTCGAACGGGCCGGTATCGATCGTGTTGGCCCAGTTGCTGCGCACCACGCCGTTGCTGGTGGCGCTGCGGCCATCCTTGATGTTGGGATCGAACGCGGCGTCGGCCTTCACCGATGCGTTGAACTCGGCGATCGTCGCGAGCAGCTGCGTCTTGTCGATCTCGTCCAGCTTGTCGGCCAGTTCCTCCAGCGTGTTGGCGCTGATCTTGGTGACGTTGCGGGTGCGATATTCGTCGCGCAGCAGATGGACGACCTTGCTGTCATAGATCTGCCAGGCGACCTGGCCCGGCTGCTGCAGCACGGCATGGCCATATTTGGCGTAGGTATAGTTGCGGAAGTCGGCACCCTCGTCGACGAAGCGCTTGCCGGCGGTGTTGACCATCACGCAGAGCGGGTAGCTATGTCGCTGATATTGCGGCGTAATGGCGAGATCGCCGAAGTCGGAGGCGTAGCGTTCCCAGGAGACGGCGTGGCAGCCGGACCAGTGGCCGAACGGCTTGGCGCCGATCTTGAGCGCCATGGAGAGGCCGTCGCCGGTATTATATTTGGAGCCGCGCACTTTCGCGAGATCCCAGCCCGGCCCGAGATAGCGCGCGCGCATCTCGGCATTGCCCTCGAACCCGCCGCAGGCGAGCACGATCGCGGGCGCGCGGATCGTTTCGTCGCCGCCTTCCGGCCGCGCGACGACGACGCCTTTGACCGCGCCGTCCTCATAGACCAGATCGCGCACCCAGCTATCGTAGCGGACCGTGATGCCGCGCTTCTCGGCCGCGCGATACAGCGCCTCGACCAGACCCGGCCCGCCGGCCTGCACCGCGATTGTCGCGCCGCCCCAGAATTTGAAGCGTCCGTTCACACGATAGGCCTGCCGCCCGAAATTGGGGAAGAAGCGGACGCCCTGGTCGCGCATCCACAGAATCGTCTCTTTGCTGCGCGTGACGAGGATTTCGCACAGGTCGGGATCGGTGCGATATTGCGTGATCCGCGCCATATCGTCGAAGAAATCGGCTTCGGTATAGGCGCCGAAATCGCTGACCGCGACCTCGTCGTCGGTGAGGTCGGGGCAATAGGCGCGGATGTCGTCGGCGCCTTCATAGACGGTGCGCATCAGGCCGTCCGTGTAAGCGGTGTTGCCGCCGCGCTCCTCGATCGGCGAGCGCTCGAGCACCAGGACGTTCGCGCCCATATTAGCAGCGTTGATTGCCCCGCACAGCGCCGCGTTTCCGCCGCCGACCACGATCACGTCCCAGCTTGTGCCTTCGGCCTGCGGCATGAAATCCCCTCTGTCTGCCTGGGCGCCCTGCTGCGCGCCGCATCGGATTTGCGCGTATCGGGATGCGCCGGCGTCAAGACCTAGTGCCGCCTGCGCCGTGTACGCGCCGGCCAAATTAGCCAATCTCGCTATGCACGCACGAAATATTACGGCATGCTGGCATGGCTCAAACGCATGGTGGAGAGGGCAGGTGAAACTTCAGCAGTTGCGCTACGTGGTCGAGATCGTGCGTCAGGGAAACCATCTCTCCGCCGCGGCGGAGGCACTGAACACCTCACAGCCCGGGGTCAGCCGCCAGATCCAGCTGCTCGAGCAGGAACTGGGCTTCGAGATATTCCTGCGCACCCGCAACCGCATCATCGGCCTTACCGAGCCGGGTCAGATCGTCTTCGACATCGGCCAGCGCATCGGCACCGACGTCGCTGCGCTCAAGACGCTGAAGGAGGATATGCACTCGGGCAATCGCGGCGTCTTCACTATCGCCACCACCCACACCCAGGCGCGCTACGTGCTGCCCAAGGTGATCGAGCAGTTCATCCCGCGTTACCCGGACGTGAAGCTGGTGATGAAGCAGGGCGACCCGGAGGAAATCTGCGCGCTGGTCGAGGCCGGCCTGGCTGACATCTCGATCGGCACCGAGACCACGCGGACCTTCCCGAACCTCGTTCAGCTCCCCTGCATGGACTTGCAGCGCTGCATCGTCGCGCCGATCGACCATCCGATCCTGGCCGTGCCCGAGCTGACACTGGAGGAGATCGTCAAATATCCGATCATCACCTATGACGCCCGCTATTCCGGTCGCTGGAAAGTTCTGAAAGTATTCGCCGACGCGGGGCTGGAGCCCAAGATCGTGATGAGCGGCATCGATGCCGATGTCTGCAAGACCTATGTCGGCATGGGCCTCGGCATCGGCATTCTCGCGGCGATCACTTATGACAGGGACCGCGATACGGAGATCGCGGTGCGCGACGTCAGCCATTTGCTACCATCCAGCACGATCAAGGTCTCGCTGCGGCCCAACACTTATCTCCGCCAGTTCCTGCTCGATTTCGTCCACACCGTCGCGCCCAGGCTCACGCCGTTCGTCGTGCGCCGCGAGGTGCGGGAGTTTCACGGCAGCGCTTATGAAAGAGCGGGGGCAGGCTGAGCGCGAGGGCAAGGAGACGCCTTTCCTTCGCGACGGGGAAGACCGACAAAAAAACCCGCCGACGAGATCGTCGACGGGTTTTTCCATCCACAGGCCAAGGAAGAGGCCCCTCCGGAGAGAATCTTAGAAAGTCGCTCGGATGCCGATCTTGAAGGCGCGGCCGATCGAGTCGAAATGCAGGGCATTGCCGATCAGGCGCAGCTGCGCGGGCTGGCCCTTGTCGAACACGTTGTTGATGTTGCCATAGACCTCGAACGCACCGCCCATGCGGGTATCGGCGATCTTCACCTTGGCGGCGAAGTCGAGATAGTAGCGCGCACTGACATAGTTGATGTTCACGCTGTTCGGATTGTTGATGTCATAGCCTGCATCACCCGGCGCGATCTTTGTCGGATCGAGGATGCCCTTGGGCACATAGCGGTGGTGCCAGGTGAACGCCCAGTCGCCGATCGAGTAGGTCATGATCCCGTCGATCTTGTAGGCCGGAACGCCCTGGATGTTGGTCACCGAGCCGTTGTTGCCGGTCCAGTTGTCCAGCTGCGTCACGAGGCCCGTCGCGCCGATCGTCTTGAGGTCGATCACATAGTTGGCATTGAGCTGGAGGTCGATGTCGCCGCCAAAAGCGGGGAACCGATAATCCGCCACCAGCTCCAGACCCTCGGCATGCAACTGGCTGAGGTTCTGGAAGTTCGAGAAGATCGTGTTGACCGATCCGTTCGGGTTGAACTGGATGAGGTTGCAAAGCAGGTTCTGGTTCTTGCACGCCGTGGTGATCGCCGGGCCGGTCAGGGAGTCGATCGCGCCGTCAACTTTGATGTCGTAATAGTCGACCGACAGGTTCAGCCCCCGGATGAAGCTCGGACGGAAGACGATGCCAGCGGTGAACGTGTTGGCCCGCTCCAGATGAAGGTTCGGGTTGCCGCCCGTCACGACGAACTGGTTGGTGTTGCCGCCCACGAAGGGATCGGGCAGCGGCAGCTGGATCGTCGTCGAGTTGGGGCTCGATTCCTGTGCCGTGGGCGCGCGTACGTCGCGCGAGCGCGTCACGCGGAAGGTTAGCTCCGATACCGGCGTATAGACGAGGCCGACCTTCCAGGTGGTCGCGTCGCCGAACGGCTCATAATGGCTGAAGCGGATCGCGCCGTCGACATCGAGCGACTTGCCGAGTGCCGAATCCTTGAGCAGCGGCACACCGGCTTCGAAATAGCCCTCGGCCACCGTCGTCTTGGTGAACGGGAGCGCCGTCGTCTGCGCACTGATGAAGTTGCCGGCGAGCGTGTTGGCATCGGTATAGCCGACCGCCGTGTCACGCCGATATTCGCCGCCGATCGCCACCTTGACCTCGCCTGCCCATGTGCTGAACGGCGAACCGCGCAGGTTCAGCGCCACGACATGCTGCTGGTAGGTGCGGGTCTGCCACTCGGGCACCATGTAGCGCGCGGCGGCCGCCTGGCTGACCCCGCCGGGGCCGAACAGGTTGATCGGAATGCAGCCATTGGCGGGTGCGGTCAGCGTCGTGCGGCAGACGATGCTGCCGATCGCAAGGCCGGACGTGCCGACATTCGCTCCGGTCACACGCACCGCGTCGATCGCGTTGTTCCATTCCTTCAGGCGGTTGTTGACGTCGTCGATGCGCGATTTGACCCGGCCATAGGTGTAGTAAATATCCCAGTTCCAGCCCGTGCCGATCTCGCCCTTGAGGCCGATCGCGGCGCGATAGGTGTCGATGGTCGTCGTCGCGACGTTGCTCGGGCCCACGCTGGTCACGGCGCTGTGATTGACCAGCAGCTTGGTGATGGCCGGGTCGGCCGCCAGGATGGTCGCGCGGGTCGCAGCCGAGATATAGGGATTGTTGATGTCGATCGTCGCCGGGCCGTCCAGCGGGGGGGTCGACACCGCCGGACCGCCCACCACATGGGCATACATGAACTCGCCCGAGAGCTGGATCGTGTCGGTCAGGTCGTAATTGGCGTGGACCATGCTCGACACGTGCCGGGTCGGCACCATCAGCGTGGTCGGGCTCAGGCCGACGAGATAGGGCTGAGTGGAATCGAATTCCTTCTGCTGGAACAGGCCGCTCAGCAGGCTGCCGATCTGATAGTCGACCAGATTGCCGTTGGAATCGAATTGCTTGTTGCGCAGCGCATTGGGCAGCGATGTCGCGCCGACATTGAGCACCTGCTGGCCGAGCGTGGTCGTGCCGCCCGTTCCGTTGGGCTTGGTCGCGCCGGAGAGAATACCGTTCTCGTTATACAGGAACCGGACATGATCCAGCACGAGAGTAGCGGGCAGGCCATTGGTGCTTGTCTTGGTGGTGGTGTTGTAGCCGGGATTGGGCACATAGTTGGTATATTTGGCGCACCAACTGCGCACCTCGCATGCACCCATCCCCCATTCGCGCGAATATTCGATGCCGGCGATCACATGGCCGCGTCCACCGGCGAAATCGGTGCCGCCGGCGAGCCCCGCGTAGAAAGTCCGGGCGTCGCCACGCTGGCTGATGCCGGAATTCATGTCGGCCTTGATGCCGTTCAGCTTGCTGTCGAGGATCAGGTTGACGACGCCCGCGACAGCGTCCGCACCATAGGCCGCGGAGGCGCCGCCCGTCACGACCTCGGCGCGCTGCACCAGGATCGAGGGGATGGAGTTGACGTCGACCGTGCCATTGTCGGCGCTCGCCACGAAGCGGCGGCCGTCGACGAGGGTCAGAGTGCGCGTCGCGCCCAGGCCGCGCAAGTCCAGCGTGCGGGCGCCGATATTGCCGGAGATGCGGAAGCTGTTCATCTGTGGCGTGCTCATCGCGCGGAAGGACGGGATCTGATTGAGCGCGTCGGCCACGTTGGAGATGGCGAGATTGTTCATGCGCTCGGCGCCGACCACGTTCACCGGCGTCGGCGCGTCATAGCCCGTGCGGCCAAGGCGCGAGCCGGTAACGATGATGTCCCTGTCCGCGGCGTCGCTCGCGGCATCCCCGGCCGGTGCGGCGTCGCCTTGCTGCGCCACCGCGGGTGCGGCGTGAACGACAGTGGCCAGCGCGATCGCGGCGCTCGACACGCGGAAAAAATGCTTGAGGCTATCATGAGCCATGTGAATTTCCTCTCCTCCGAAACGAGCGTGTTGGTGCCCTGGACCGGGCATTCGTATCTCCGCTCGTCTGTTACCGGTATCTTCTGATGGATTTCCAGTCAATGGGCGGCTGCCCACGGTGATGATATAATCGCGGGCACGAGGATACTGTTTTCGGCTTCTGGTATAGGCCCGAGAATAGTGATGATAGTCCCTGCAACGAGCACGTCGCGGCGCGGAAAAGCCGGACCCTTCTCCCTGAGACGCCGCCGACACGATCATGATGGGCGAGCGGATCAAACAAGCAAAGAGTATTGGAATATTATAGTTATCGGTAACATCGAAACAATGTCTCGAAACCGTAAAAGCTTGAAATTCAGCTATTTTGAACGATGATCGTTAACATGCTGGCTCCCGGATATGAAGTGTGGGCGAAGGCCGCGCATATGTCGGCGGGCATCCGCCCAACCGCATTCAGGCGACGCGGCGGATTGCCGTGCGAATATACATTCGCCAATCCGGTGGATTTCGTCGTCCAAGCAAACATGGGAAGCCAGATGCGCATTAGCGGATCATCACAGGCACGGGACTCTGCTTTGCGGGATGACGAGCTTCCCCGCCTCGCTTCCGGTCAGGTCACCACGCAATGGCCAAGCGTCATCTGCTCCAGCGCCGCTTCGTCCAGCGTCATGCCGAGGCCCGGCCCGGTCGGCACCGTCACCGCGCCATCTTTGATGACGAAATTGCCATCCGCGATCAGCGGGTCGTCGCCCAGCACACCCGCGCCGAACACGAACTCCGCCGCGCCGAAGGTTCGACCAGCCGGAATCGACGCGCAGAAATGCGCGGCGGCGGCTGCTTCCAGCCCCGATGCCACGGCAAGACCGCCGCTGTTAATTCCGATGTCGCTCGCCTGTCCCAGCGCCGCCATCCGCCGTGCTGCGAGCAGCCCACCGACCTTGTAGAGCTTGATGCAGAAGACGTCCGCCGCGCCGGCCTCGATGATCTGGGCAGCATCCTGCACGGTGAACAGCGCCTCGTCGACCATCAGCGGCACGCCAGCCGCCTGTGCCCGAATCTGCGCCATGCCGCGCAGGTTGCGCCGTTCCACCGGCTGCTCGCAATAGCCCACGTCGAGATCGCGCATCGCGTGGAGGGCGAGAATGGAGTCACTCACCGTCCAGCCGGTATTGGGATCGACGCCGATCATGACGTCCGGCCCGACCGCTTTGCGCACCGTCTCGAAATTGCGGACGTCCTGCCGCCAGCCGCCGTTGCCGGCGGCCTTCAGGCAGATGACCTTCATCCCATATTCCTGCGTCGCGCGCAGGGCATCGTCGACCATCCCCTGCGGGTCCTCATAGAGGCTGACCGACCATTCGAGCGGGATCGTGTCGTTGGAGCGCCCGCCGAGCAGGTCGTGCACCGGCACGCCGAGCGCCTTGCCGAGCGCATCGTGCAAGGCGATGTCGAGCACCGCGCGCGCCGCCGGATTGCCGGCGAGGCGCGAGGTGAGCAGCGCGTCATGCGCCTCAAAGTCCGCCAGCCGCCGTCCGATCAGCAGCGGGCCATAAATGTCCCGGATCGCTGCGACCATCGAGTGGACCGTGTCGGCGACGAAATGCCCCGGGCTGATCGCGCGGATCTGCGCGACGCCGGTGACGCCGCCGGCATGGATCTTGACCAGCACCGGCTTGCCGAGCAGCTGGTCCGGCGCGCCCGTGTCATAGCTGCCGCTCGAGAAGGTGCGCTTCAGGCGGACCGGCAATTCGGTGACGAAAATCTCGATGCGCTCGATGCGTGTCACGATGCCGCCCTCAGATCGTTGCGCCAGCTCTCCAGCACCATCTGCGCGCCGCGCTCGCCCAGCGCAATGGTGGGCGCATTGGTGTTGGAGGAGGGGATGGTCGGGAAGATCGAGCTGTCGATCACGCGCAGTCCGCTGATGCCGCGCACGCGCAGGTCCGGATCGACCACGGCGTCTGCATCCGTCCCCGCCTTGCAGCTGCCGACGATGTGCCAGGTCGTCTGTGTCGTCTCGCGGATGTAGGCGAGGATATCCTCGTCGCTCACCACGCCCGGCCCCGGCCGCGTCTCCCGGACGATCATGCGCGCGAGGGCAGGGTGGCCGGCGATACGCCGCACTTCCTTGATACCGGCCAGCAGCACCTGCGCATCATGCGGATCGTCGAGATATTTAGGGTCGATCCTGGCCTGTACGGTGGGATCGGCCGAGGCGATGTGCGTCCAGCCTGCCGAGCGCGGGCGCAGACCCATCACGCCGATGGTGAAGCCTGAATGCGCGTCCAGCCCGTCCTGCGGCCGCCGCGCATAGCGGTCCTTGCCGGAGAAGGGCTGCAGCTGGAGCTTGAGGTCGGGCCGCGGCTCGTCCGGAGAACTGCGCATCACCGTATGCGCCACCGCCGAGCAGATCGAGAGCAGGCCCTTGCCGAACAGGCCCCATTTGAGCGCTTCCTTCACCTTGACTGTCGGACGCTGCAGCACGTCGTTGATCGTAATCGGCTTGGTGCACTCGAAGGTCAGGCGCGTATTGGGGTGATCGCGCAGATTCTCGCCGACGCCGCGCAGCTCCTGCACCACGGCGATGCCATGGTCCTTCAGGATTTCAGCGCGGCCGATGCCGGACAGCTCCAGCAGCTTGGGCGAATGGACCGGCCCGGCGGCGAGGATCACTTCCTTGATCGCCGCGATGCGCATCCGCTGGCCATTGCGGATGATCTCGACACCCGTCGCACAGCGATCCTCGATCAGCACCCGCGCCACCAGCGTATCGACCAGCACGTCGAGATTGCGCCGCCCCCGCGCCGGCTTCAGATAGCCGACCGCCGAGGAGGATCGCCAGCCGCGCCGGGTCGAGTATTGGAGGTAGGACGCGCCTTCATAATGGCCGTCATTATAATCCTCGACGATGGTGTGCCCGGCCTCGCCGCTGGCCTGCACATAGCCGTCTGCCAGTTCGTCAAAATGCTTGAGGCTGGTGACGCCGATCGGCCCGTCATGGCCGCGCAGGGCCGGGTCGCCGGGTCTGTAGCTCTCCATCTTCTTGAACCAGGGCAGCATCTCCCGCCAGCCCCAGCCGGGCAGGCCCATCGCCGCCCAGCTGTCGAACTCGTCCGGATCGCCGCGCACATAGACATTGCCGTTGATCGAACTGGAGCCGCCAAGCATGCGCCCGCGCGTCCACAGCTGCGTGCGGTTGTTGAGCGCGGCCTGCGGCTCGGTGACGAGCGGCCAGATGACGTCGGGGTCCTTGAGCAGATTGACGACCATCAGCGGCACGTGGATGCTGATCTTGGTGTCGCGCGGACCTGCCTCGATCAGCAGGACGCGGTGGCGACCATCCTCCGACAGGCGGTTCGCGATCGCGCATCCGGCCGATCCGGCACCGACGACGATGAAATCATAGCTGTCGGCATGCGCCCGGTCGGAAACTGGCAAGATCGGCCCCTCGTCCTGAAACAGCCTCGGTTTAGGTCCGCCGGGCATGCAATCCAATATCAATCGGCGCGGCAGGGATAACGATGGGATATGCTCAATGGCCCGTCCTCGTCATTCCCGCGAACGCGGGAATCTAGGACCGGATAGAGCAGGTCTCGCCATGCTGGATTCCCGCGTTCGGGGGAATGACGATGGTGGGGATCTTCAAGGCTGGTAATACAGCGCCTGCCCCGTCGTGCTGACCTTCACCCGCCAGATCTCGCCCTTGCTGGCTTCCGTCAGGTAGAGATAGCCCTTGTAAAAGGCCAGATTGGTGGTGAACCGCCCGGCATCGTCCGGCAGCTTCGCATAGCCTAGCACGAAGCCACGCGTGTCGGTCACGCCGATCGCGCCGGAGAAGAAGTTCGCCCAGTAGATGCGCCCCTCGCTGTCCCGCGCCATGCCGTCCGGGCCGATGCCGCCCTCGGTCCGCACCGCCGCATAGGCGGTGCGCGGCGTCCCCGGATTGGTCGCAGACGGGATCGTGACGATCGTCTTGTCGCCATAGAGGCCGACATTGACGAACTGGCTGTCCGCTTCGATGGCGACGCCATTGGGATAGGGCAGCTTGTCCGCAACCACTTTTGCGCTGGATGATCCGGGCGCGAAATAGATGAGCTGCCCCGAGTGATCGAGATAGGAGGATGTGCCGGGCACGGTCACATAGAGCCCGCCCTTGTCGTCGAAGACCAGGTCGTTGGCATTGACCATCGGCTTGCCGTCGATCTTGTCGGCAAAGATGGTGATCGCATTGGTCCTGGGATCGAAGGTCAGGACGCCGCGCTGCTGATCCGTGACGAACAGACGCCCATCGGCATGGAAGCGCGCGCCATTGGGCTTGCCGCCCGTCTTCGCGCGGACGCCGCACTTGCCGTCGACCACCTCGATGATCGCACCGCTCATCAGGCCCACGGCCCAGGCATGGCCCTGCTTGTCGAAGTTGATGCCTTCGAGGAATTCGCCGCAGGAGGCATATTTCTCGAACGTGCAGTCGCCGCAGATGTCCTTGAGCGTTTCGGCCCGCGCCGTGCCGACGAGGGCGATGGCTGCGAGCAAGGCGGCGATGCGCTTCATATCTGATCCTCTCCCGTGTCAGCCCATTTCCGTGTTCCTGCTTCGCAGGGGCACGAGACGGTCCGTATCCCCCTATGCTGCGCTTCGGCATTACGGCAAATAGGGATTCCGCACCCGGCCATGCCGGACGGTTATTCTTGATCGGCAGAGCTTATTAGAGCGCCCGGTCGGGCCTGCCTACAGCGGCGGGACAAGATGAGGGGATGCGACGTGCCGGCCGCGCTGACGAACTGGGATCTCTATATCGACGGCGCCTTCGTGCCGCCGTCATCGGGCGAGCGCTTCCCCACGCTCAACCCCTTCGATCAGCAGGCGTGGGCGACGATCGCGCAGGCGAACGAGGCCGATGTTGCGGCTGCCGTTGCCGCGGCGCGCCAGGCCTTCGAGCATGGCTGGCGGCAGACGTCGGGCCTGGAACGAGGGCGCCTGATGAACCGCCTTGCCGATCTGCTGGAGCGCGATGCCGATCGCATGGGCACGCTCGAATCCACCGACAATGGCAAGATCGTGCGCGAGACGCGCTCGCAGATGAGGTTCGTCGCGCGCACCTTCCGCTTCTTCGCCGGCTATGCCGACAAGATCTTCGGCAAGGTGATCCCGCTCGATCGGCGCGACATGTTCGATTATGCGGCGATGGAGCCGCTCGGCGTCATCGGCATCATCACGGCCTGGAACTCGCCGATCGCCCTCATCGGCAACAAGCTCCCGGCGGCGCTGGCGGCAGGCAATACGGTGGTGATCAAGCCCTCCGAGCATGCCTCTGTCACCACGCTGGAGTTCGCGAAGCTCGTCGAGGAAGCGGGCTTTCCGAAGGGCGTCGTCAATGTCGTCACCGGCGACGTCCGCACGGGGCAGGCGCTGGTGCGGGGCGGGGGCCTCAACAAGATCAGCTTCACCGGCTCCAGCCATGGCGGCCGCCAGATCGCCTCGGAAGCCGCGCTCAACCTGACGCCGGTCGTGCTGGAACTGGGCGGCAAGTCGCCCAACATCATCTTCGACGATGCCGACATTCCCAAGGCGATCGCGGGCGCGCTGGCCGGCATCTTCGCCGCGACCGGTCAGACCTGCATCGCCGGCTCCCGCCTACTGGTCCAGCGCCCTGTCTATGATCGCGTCGTCGAGGGCCTCGTCGCCCGAGCGAAAACCATCAAGCTCGGCAATCCGCTCGATCTCGCCACCGAAATGGGCACGGCCGCCAACGAGCCCCAGTTCGAGCGCATCCTCTCCTTCATCCGCTCGGCCAAGGAGGACGGCGCGCAGTTGCTCACTGGCGGCGGCGCCGCGCGCGAGGGCGAGCTCAGGGACGGCCTGTTCGTCCAGCCGACCATCTTCGGCAATGTCCACAATGACATGAAGGTGGCGCGCGAGGAGATTTTCGGACCGGTGCTTTCGGTGATCCCCTTCGAGACGGAGGAGGAGGCGCTCGCCATCGCCAACGACACCAATTTCGGCCTCGCTTCGGGCATCTGGACCGAGGGCCTCAAGCGCATGCACCGCGTCTCGCGCGAGCTACGCGCCGGCATGGTCTGGGTGAACACCTATCGCGCGGTCGCCGCGCAGACGCCGTTCGGCGGGGTTAAGGACAGCGGCTTCGGCCGCGAGCGCGGCGAGGAGGGGATGAAGGAATTCCTCACCATCAAGAACGTCATGATCAATCTCTCGGACGACGAGCGCGATCCCTTCGCGGTGCAGACCTGATGGCCCGGCTGCCCTATCCCGATCTGGAAAGGGTTGCGCCCGCGCGGCTGGCGATCCTCGGCTATCCGGCCAATCGCCTGCTCAACATCACCCGCATCGCCCTTCACATGCCGGAGAAGCTCTGGCGCGGTCATATCGCGCTCAAGCAGGCGATGACGCGCGACACGACGATGGATCTTGTCCTGCGCGAAGTGCTGATCATGCGCGTCGCCCACAATGCGCGCTGCGACTATGAGCTGCATCACCATATCTCGATCTCCGCCAATCTCGGCTTCTCGCTGCAGAAGCAGGACGCGATCGCCCGGCAGGACTATGCGGCGCTGACCGAGGACGAGCGTGCCGTCGCGATCTTCACTGACGAGACATGCAAGCTTTCCGTCTCGGACAAGACGCTGGCCACCGTCCGCGCCATGTTCGGCGATGCGCTGGTCATGGAGATGGCGGCGATCATCGCGAGCTATTGGGGCACGGCGATGATGGTCGCGGTCACGGGCGTCGAGCCGGACGAGGAGCCGGTCAGGAACTGGGCGACCGCGCAGGGCGGGTCGGAAGAGGATTAGGCGAGATGTGCGAGCAGTGCCCCGTTGTGCCGACCGGCTGGATCGGCTGGCTGGAGCTTCCCGAGCCTGCGCCGCTGGTCCCCGCCGGTCCCTGGATCGATCTTACCCACCAGGTCGGGCCGGACATGCCTTGCGCCTCGATCTTCCCGAAGCCGAGCTTCAATAAGCTGCGCTCGCTGCCGGACGATCCCTACAATGTCACCGAGATTCACATGGTCGCCCATGCCGGGACCCATGTCGACGCGCCGCTCCATTATTTCGCGGATGGGCCGGACATGGCGTCCATCCCGCTCGACCGGATGTGCGGCGCTGGCGTGGTCTGGCACGTCCCCAAGGATGACGACGAGATCATCACCGTCGCCGATCTGGAAGCCGCGCGGCCGCTTCTGCAGGCAGGCGATATCGTCGCGGTCGACACTGGCTGGGCGCGGCATTTCGGTACCGCGCGCTATGAGAGTCACCCGAGCTTCAGCCCGGAGGCCGCGGCCTGGTTGCTGGCCAAGAAGATCAAGCTGCTCGCCTGCGACTTCGCGACGCCAGACCTCGTCTATCATCTGCGGGAGCCCGGCTTCGACTGGCCGGTTCACAAACAGCTGCTCGCGAACGGCATCCTGATCTGCGAGCATCTGACCGGCCATGCCGCGCTCGCCGGCCATCGCGTCGAGTTCCAGTTCGCGGCGCTGCCGCTCGTCGGAGGAGACGGCGCGCAGGCGCGTGTCGTCGCAAGGAGAATTTCCTGATGTATGAGAATGTGAGTGGCCTCGGCGCCGGCGTCTCGCGCACCGGAAATCGCTATCTGGCCGAGGCGCTGGCCCATTGCGGCATCGACCATTTCTTCCACATGCCGCTGATCCTGCCCGATGCGGTCAAGGAGATGCACGCCCTCGGCGTCCGCCCGATCGTCACGCACAGCGAGAAGGCGGCGGCCTATATGGCGGACGGCTATGCCCGTGCCTCCGGCAAGATCGGCGTGTGCGCGGCGCAGGCGATCGGCTCGTCCAATCTCGCCGCGGGCATGCTGGACGCATTCATGGCCCACGCGCCGATCCTGGCGCTGACCGGCGGCGGCAACGCCGACTCGCGCTATCGTAATTTCTATCAGGAGATCGACCAGCAGCCGGTCTGGCGTGGCCTCACCAAGGCGAGCATGCGGGTGGAGGGCGGTCATCGCTTCCCGCATCTGCTCGCCCAAGCGATGCGCATCGCGACCAGCGGCGCGCCGGGGCCGGTGCATCTCGAGCTGAACGGCTTCACCGGCGCGGTGCTGGCCGAGGATACGGAAGGGGCCGGCCTGCCGGATCCACGTTATGCCATCGCGCCCTCCGTGCGTCATGGCACGCCAGCGCAGGATGTCGCGGCGGTGCTGGGCGTGATCGGCAAGGCCAGCCGTCCCATCATCATCGCCGGCTCGGGCATTCGCCAGAGCAATGCCTTTGAGGCGCTGCGCGCCTTTGCGCGGGCGCTGCAGATCCCCGTCGCGACCTCGCTCGATGCCAAGGCCGTTCTGCCCGAGAGCGATCCGCTATCGGTTGGCGTGGTCGGCACCTATTCGCGCGAGACGGCGCATATCGCCATCTCGGAAGCCGACCTCGTCATCTATATCGGCTCGACCACCGGCAGCATGGTGACGGCGACCTGGCGCATGCCGGTGCCCGGCGTCCCCGCTGTCCAGATCGACGTCGATCCGCGCGAACTCGGCCGCAACTATCCGCTGCTTGCCGGGGCGGCCGGCGATCCGGCAACAGTGCTCGACCAGCTCCGCGCCGCCGCGCCGGCCCAGCCCGACCGCTCGGCGTGGCTCGATCGGATTGTCGCGATCCGCGAAGACTGGAAGCAGACTCTCCAGGCCGACGAATATTCCAACGCTATGCCAATCCGCCCGGAGCGCCTCTGCCGCGCCATTTCCGAGGCGCTGCCTGATGACGGCGTGCTGCTGGTCGACACCGGCCATGCCGCGCACTGGGCCTCGCGCCACATCCATTTCGACAGCGAGAGTCAGATGCTGCTCCGTCCCGCCGGCTCGCTCGGCTGGT
Source organism: Sphingobium nicotianae (assembly GCF_018603885.1). GTDB lineage: Bacteria > Pseudomonadota > Alphaproteobacteria > Sphingomonadales > Sphingomonadaceae > Sphingobium > Sphingobium nicotianae. Next base: position 68,095 of record NZ_JAHGAW010000010.1, on the reverse strand, counting down.
CCTATCCCGCCTCGCTCGGCGCGAAATGCGCGGTGCCGGATCGCCCGGTCATGTGCTTCACCGGCGATGGCGGTTTCCTCTACCATCTCTCGGAGATGGAGACGGCGGTGCGCCATGGCATCAACACCGTCACGGTCATCAACGCCAATAACAGCCTCAGCCAGGAGCGTCCGGTCTGGGGCGGCGAGGCGGATCTCGACCCCTATTGGCGTTTCTCCCCGGTATCCTACACCGATGCCGCCCGCGCCTTCGGCTGCAAGGCGTGGCGTGTCGAGCAGCCGGGCGACATCGTGCCGGTGCTGGAGGAAGCGCTGGCCTGCAACGCGCCGGCCATCGTCGAGGTGATGACCGACGACATGATCACCGCCCCGCCCATCTGGCTGCCCTGACGGCGCACGTAAAAAACAATCCCTCCCTCTCCCGCCTTCGCGGGAGAGGGCTAAAGTACCACCGTCTCTTATTCCTCGATGCCGAGCAGGCGCAGCGGATTGCCGGAGATCATCAGCTTGATGTCCTCGTCCGAGTAACCGAGTTCGATGCACTCGCGGATGACTTCGCGGAAGCCATAGACCGGGTGGTCGTTGTTCTTCTGGCCCATGTCGGAGGCGAGGATGGTGCGGTTGACGCCCGCCGCCTTGATCAGCGCGTCCAGCTCCTCGGGCGGGTACATCGCCTTGGGGCGGCGCGTCAGCGGGATGTACATGCACAGCGAATGCTCGATGTAGGCGTCGTACAGGCGCACGATCTCGCTGATGTCCTTGTGCGTGAACTCGAGGATGAAGGTCGGGTGATTGACCAGCAGCTTCTTGACGCCGCGCTTCTTGGCTTCTTCGAAGACCTTGAAGATCTCCGAGACGTGCATGTGGCCGCCCGAGAGGATCACGTCATATTGCGCGACCAGGTCGAGGACTTCCTTCACCTCGTCCTTGATATTGCCATTCTCGTCCAGCGGGGTCAGCGGCTCGAAGGGGATCATCTTCTTGATCGTGTGCGGGAAGCCGGCCTTGATGCCGTAGGGCGAATCATAGTGATTCTTCGAGGAGAAGGTCGGCATCCACACGAGATTGGCGCCCAGCGAGCAGCCCGCGTCGACGGCATGCTTGTTGAAGCCGCCGTTCGCGTTGTTGAGCGGCACGCCCGAATAGAGATCGACGCCGAGATGGCCGTGGGTCTGCTTCAGCAGCTCGGTGATCGGCGTTGCCGAATAATAATGGTCCTTGATCAGCATGCCGCGGAAGCCGGCGGCGGCCACTTCCTCGATCGCCTCGATGTGGTTGATGTCGCGAGCCATCACCGAAGGGCCGGAGTGGCAGTGCAGATCCACCGCGCCGACGAGAAGACGCGTGATGCGGTCTTCCAGATTTTCGTCGCTCCGGGTGAGGGTATCAGTCATAGGTCAGGCATCCTTCTTCAGTCCATCGGTCGGCCTTGCACGACTCGATCTGTATCTCCTGTCGCGACACGGTATCGCGTTTCACCCTATGCACTGGAAATGCGGCCCTTGTCACATGACTTTCTGACATGCTGCGAGGAGTCATTCTTTCGTCTAGGGAAAGGCAAATGACGGCGCGAGACACGGGAGAGACTATGACGAATGCGTCCAGCGACACCAGCGCGAGCAGGGACAGGACGGTCGAAGCGGCCAACAAGCAGGTTGTGCTGAGTATGTGGCACGAGGTGCTGAACGGGCGCGATTATGCGAAGGCCGGCCAGTATATCGCTCAGGACTATATTCAGCACAGCCCGAGTGCGGGGCAGGGGCTTGCCGCGCTCATCGAGTTCCTGAAATGGGAGCTGGGCGAGGGGCCGCTGGAGCCGGGAAGCTATGAGCTCACCGATTTCGTGCACGTCATGGCCGAGGGCGATCTCGTCCAGCTCATGTTCCAGCGCGCGATCCCCAATCCCAAGGCTCCTGCCGAGACGATCAAGGTCTGGTGGTACGACACCTATCGCCTCAGGGACGGGATGATTGTCGAACATTGGGATTCGGCGCTGGAATAGGGCGGCGCATCATTTCATCGCGGCACAACGGAAATTGGCCGCGTCATTCTGATCGCCGCTGCCCTTATACTGGGCGACCTGCGGAAATGGGCAGAGCGGTCGGGACAGAGGCGGCAGGGTCGGCGCGCCCGGCATCGCCGGGCCACGATGGGCCAGAATGCGCTCCGGCGCAGCGCCGCCGCTCGCCCAGCGATCGATCGTATCCAGCGTATCGAAAGCGGACGCTCCCTCGCCACCCGCGCAGTGGTCCATCCCGGGTACCATGAACAGGCGCAACTGATCAGCCGGGGCACCGCTCTTCAGGCTCTCGTAGAAGGCAATCGTGTTGTTCGCGGGGATCAGCCCATCCGTCCAGCCGTGGCTGAGCAGCAGCTTGCCGCCGCGCGCGAAAAAAGCCGCCAGCCCGTTTGAAGGCACATTGAGAATTCCGGCGCCGTAGCTGCGGGCAGCCGCGATTTCGCGCGCATAATCCATGGCGCGCCAGTCCCAGTCATTCTGGTCGCCGTGGACGAGCAGCCGGAAATAGTCGGTCGCGACGGGGAAGGGCTCCGGCCCCATCATCAATGCCGCAAGCTGCATTTCGCTGCCCACCGGCCATCCCGGCAGCAATGGCTTGCCGCCGGCATCGCGCACACCGTCATAAATAGCCTGCATGGCCCCCGCCTGGTCGGCGTTCAGGCAATCGCCTTTCCGGCCCGGCTTGCACAGCAACGCCGCAGCCTTGAAGCGGCAAGCCCGTGGCCGACCGATGAGACCGTCCCTGAGGCCATCCAGTGCATCGCATTGCGCGACAACCGCGTTGTGAATCAGCCCCAGCAATGCCGGCGTCAGCGTCGCGGAGGGCGTGCGCTTGGGCTGAAAGCCGGCCCACATGCTTTGCACCATGAGATCGGTCATCGGATTGGCGGGCGCCATTGCCGAGATCGCGTCATAGTCCTGTGGGTAACGATAGGCAGCCATCAGCCCTTGACGCCCGCCCGTGGAACAGCTGTTCCAGAGCGAGAGTTTTGGCGCCATGCCATAAAAATCCTCCGCCGCCTGCTTGGCTGTGACGGTCATCAGATGGACGGCGCGGTGACCGAAATCGACCAGCTTTTCCGGATGGCCGACGGCCCACTCCGCGGTGAGGCCGCTACCGCTATGTCCGGTGTCGGTAGAAGCCACGGCGTAGCCACGGCCAAGTGGCTCACCCATTTGGGAATAGCTGACCTGCCCCGCCCACACGCCGTTGCCGATGCCGACGAATTTGCCGTTCCAGCCCGTCGCGGGCAACCAGATCTCGACCTTGATATCCGAGTCCGAGGTCGGTTGGAGCGTCGCGCGCACGCGGCAGAAAGTGGGCAGCGCCTTATAAGCAGCGGAGGCCACCCCGGGAGGCGGGCCGAACGGCGTAGCCGGGGGCTCGAACGTGCCCTGTGTCACCAGCTCGGCAGACATAACCTTGCCATGGTCGAGTGCCATGCCAGTCAATGTGCCGCAATCCCTGGCCATGGCTGACGTTGACAGCATCGTCGCGACAGGCGCTGCGCCCACCATCAGCCAGATCTTGGCTTTCCGCATCCTCTCTCTCCTGTTTGGCTGCCCCGGTGCCGGCTGTTTTCTCCGAGGGGAGAAATAGAGGTACGCTATGCGCATGTCGACGTCCGGTGCGGGCGTGGCATTGCATAACAAGGTTTTCCTGTGCAACGGGCTGGACTTGGCGGCATCGCCCGATGCAATGTCGCGCCCGACTTTGGCAACCAGTGCAGGAGAGGCACGATGGAATTCACCCGTATCAACCCGATGACCGGCGAGACGGCGTCGAGCGCGCCCGCGATGAAGGCAAGCGACATCCCGGCGATCGCGGCAAAGGCTGGCGCAGCCTTTCCGGTCTGGGCGGCGATGGGACCGAACGCGCGCCGGGCGATCCTGATGAAGGCGGCTGCTGCGCTCGAATCGAAGAAGGATGCGTTCGTCGCGGCGATGATGGGTGAGATCGGCGCCACCGCCGGCTGGGCGATGTTCAATCTCGGCCTGGCCGCCTCGATGATCCGTGAGGCGGCGGCGCTGACCACGCAGATCACCGGCGAGGTGATCCCGTCCGACAAACCCGGCTGTCTCGCCATGGCCCTCAAGGAGCCGGTCGGCGTCATCCTGGGCATCGCGCCCTGGAACGCGCCAATCATCCTGGGCGTGCGCGCCATCGCCGTGCCGCTCGCCTGCGGCAACGCCGTGATCCTCAAGGCCAGCGAGACCTGCCCACGCACCCATGCGCTGATCATCGAGGCGTTCGCCGAGGCGGGCTTCCCCGACGGCGTCGTCAATGTAGTGACCAATGCCCCGGCCGATGCGGGCGACGTGGTGGGCGCGCTGATCGACGCGCCGCAGGTCAAGCGCATCAACTTCACCGGCTCGACGGCGGTCGGCAAGATCATCGCCAAGCGCGCGGCGGAGCATCTCAAGCCCGTGCTGCTGGAGCTGGGCGGCAAGGCGCCGCTCATCGTGCTGGAGGATGCCGACATCGACGAGGCGGTGAAGTCCGCTGCGTTCGGTGCCTTCATGAATCAGGGCCAGATCTGCATGTCCACCGAGCGGATCATCGTGGTCGATGCGGTCGCCGATGAGTTCGCCGCCAAGTTCGGCGCCAAGGCGAAGTCGATGGCCGTGGGCGATCCCGCCGTGGGCACCACTCCGCTGGGCGCCGTGGTCGATGCCAAGACGGTGGCGCATTGCCAGAGCCTGATCGCCGACGCGCTTGCCAAGGGTGCCGAACAACTCACCGGCGGCGATACCAGTTCCAACGTCCTCATGCCCGCTCATGTCATCGACAAGGTGACGACCGACATGAAGCTGTTCAGCGACGAGAGCTTCGGCCCGGTGGTGGGCATCATCCGCGCGCGCGACGCGGATCATGCGATCGAGCTGGCCAACGACACCGAATATGGCCTCTCCGCCGCCATCTTCACCAGGGACATCGCCAAGGGCCTCAAGCTTGCCCGCAAGATCGAGAGCGGCATGTGCCACATCAACGGCTCGACCGTGCATGATGAAGCGCAGATGCCGTTCGGCGGCATGAAGGGCTCGGGCTATGGCCGGTTCGGCGGCAAGGCGGGCATCGACAGCTTCACCGAGCTGCGCTGGATCACGATCGAGACCGAGCCGGGCCATTATCCGATCTGATCGCCGATCGCGGTCATAGCCTCTTCCCGCGGGGAGGGGCTATGCGCCTTTCCGCTTCTCGGCGCTCGGCCGCTTGCCGGTCTTCTGCAGGTAGAAGCGCGAGAAATAGGATGGGTCCTCGAAACCCAGCTCCGCTGCCACCGTGCCGCAACTCATGTTGCTTGCGCGCAGCATCCGGCTCGCCTCCAGCGTCAGCCGCCGGTTGATGATGCGCAGCGGCGGCATGCCGAAGGCCTGCTCGCTCTGCCGGGTGAGCGTGCGCACCGTGCAGTTGAGCTGCGCGGCATACCAGGGAAGCGGTTTGTGGGCGCGATAATTGGTCTCGACCAGTGCCAGGAATTTCTGCGCGATCGTGCCGCCGGTGGGAGCCGGCGGCACGGCGGGCCGGATGGCGAGGCGCAGCCAGGCTTCGGCGAGGCTGCGGTGCAGCTTGTGCCCATCGGGGTCGAACCGGTCGTGCTCGGCGGCCAGCAACTGCCGGCCGATCTGCAATAGTCCACGCACGCTCTCCGGCGTCGGGTGGTGAAAGGCCGCTTCTTTCATCCGCTTGCGCAATATGTCGTGCCGTCCAAGGCTCTCCAGAAAATCCCGCGACACCGTCACGATGAAGCCGACGACATCCCCCGAGAAGCGGAAGGCGTGGACGATGTCGGTGGGCACGCACACCAGCACCGGCCCTCGGACGACATGGCGGGCTTTGTCCAGCTGCACCTCGGCCTCGCCGCGCGCGACGAAGAGCATCTGCGACAGCGTCGGGTGGAGATGGGGCGAAATTTCCCAATTGTACCGCTGGCTGCGCACCGCGATCGTCTCGCAATGGAAGAAATCCTCGAGAGGAAGAGGCTGATTTTCCCCATAAAGCGCATAGGTGGGGACGTTGTCGGTCTCGGCGGCCATGTCCTGATTGTACCAGAGACTGTCCGAACCGTCCCTTTCAAATTCGATGTGGGGGCGGAAGAATGTGAGCATGAACGGGAGAGGCGTCATCACTCAGATCTGCATCATCGGCGCGGGACCGGCGGGGCTATTGCTCGGCCATTTGCTGCGTGCAGAGGGCATCGACTGCGTCGTGCTGGAGCGGCACACGCCGGATTATGTGCTCGGCCGCATCCGGGCTGGCGTCCTCGAGCGGGTGACGGTCGATCTGATGGAACGTCTCGGCCTCGACGCACGGCTCAAGGCCGAGGGACTGGTCCATGACGGCTTCAATCTCACGGATGGCGAGCGGCTGATCCGCATCGACATTGCCGGTCTCACCGGCCAGCATGTGACCGTCTATGGCCAGACCGAGCTGACCCGCGATCTGATGGACGCGCGGCATGGGCGCGGGCTGGAGGTCGTCTATGAAGCCGCGGACGTCGCGCTGCACGATATAGAGAGCGACGCGCCATTCGTTACCTACCTGAAGGATGGTGTGCAGCACCGCGTGGATGCACGAATAATCGTGGGCTGTGACGGCTTCCACGGCCCTAGCCGCAAGGCGATTCCAGTCAGCGTCGGCAAAGAATATGAGCGCGAATATCCGTTCGGCTGGTTGGGCATCCTCGCCGACGTGCCGCCCTGCAATCACGAACTGATCTACGCCAATCACGCGCGCGGTTTTGCCCTGGCGTCGCAGCGCAGCGAGACGCGCAGCCGCTATTATATCGATGTTCCGCTCACAGAGCGTGTCGAGGACTGGCCGGACGAGCGCATCTGGGATGAGCTGGCGATCCGCCTTGGCCCGCAGGCGGCGGCGCATATCACGCGCGGTCCGTCGATCGAAAAATCGATCGCACCGCTGCGCAGCTATGTTTTTGCGCCGATGCGCCACGGCAGCCTGCTGCTCTGCGGCGACGCCGCGCATATCGTCCCGCCGACCGGTGCCAAGGGCCTCAACCTCGCGGCGAGCGACGTCCATTATGCGGCAGAGGCGCTCACCGCTTTCTTCCGGCGCGGCGACAATGATGCGATCCCGGCCTATTCCGACCGGGCGCTCGCCCGCGTCTGGAAGGCCGAGCGTTTCAGCTGGTCACTCACGCGCCTGATGCATCGCTTCCCCGAGGATGGCCCGTTCGAGCGTGCCATGCAGGTCGCCGAGCTGGACTATATCGCCTCCAGCCGTGCCGCTCAGACCAGCATCGCCGAGAATTATGTGGGGCTTCCGGTCTAAAACGGCCGCTTCGGCAAGGATTGGTGCTGGCGCAACATCGACCTCTGTCATAGGCGGGGGAGGCCATGAGCTACCCGTCGCTCATCAGATCGAGTTGCCGGCCTTCCTGCGATACGGAAACATGGTGCTTCGCCCCCGCCTGCATCGCCAGCGCCTGAAACAGAATAGCGCCCAGACCGTTCTTCGCGCCCTTGTCGCTCTGCGTGGTCGCTATTTCTCCGCCGATGCCGTCGTCGCGCACGGTCAGCCGCCATCCCCCCTCCTCCATGGCGAGCGTCACCTTGACCGTGCCGCCGCGCCCCTCCGGGAAGGCATATTTGGCGCAGTTGGTCAGCGCCTCGTTGACGTAGAGACCGATCGCGACCGCCTTGCGGCTCGGCAGGGCGATCGGAGCAATCTCATTCTCGATCTTGATCTCCTCGCCGAACAGCCCATCGGACACGCGATCGAGCAGCCGTGCGAGATAGGGTCGCATGTCGACTTCGCCGCCCGCGCTCTGCCTGCTGCCGAGCTGCGAATAGGCATCGGCGAAGGTATGGACCCGTCGCATCGCATGATCGAGCGCATGGATCACTTCCGGCGTGGTCGCCTGGCGTCTCTGGAAGTCGAGCAGGCTGGCGACCAGCGCGAAATTGTTGCGCGTGCGGTGCTCCAGCTCGCGTAACATTATCTCGCCGCGCTCAATCTCGCGATCGCGCGCGTCGGCGTTCCCGGCGACGGTGCGGCGGAAGATCTCCGCGAAGATGAGCAACATGCTTCCGACCACCGCCGCGATCACACCGCGGCTGAACACGCTTGCAGATGTGAAGGAGAGCGGCGTGCTGGACGGCAGAATGAAAAAGGCGAAGGTAACGATCCCGCTGATCATTGCGGCAAGGCCGGCGGGCCATCGGCCGTAAAGTGTGGCGACGAGGATCGCCGGGAAGATGAAGGCGAATGGTGCGGAGAGCGGCACCCACAGCCTGACGATCAGGAGGAGGCCCACGAGCGCCGCCGAGCAACTGACGCCGAAGAGAAGCTGCATCAGGATACGTATCCGCGCATCCGCAAAACGGCGCGCGACATCATATCGGGCTAGACGGTACATACTCCCTCCAGCGCGAGCCGAACCCCGAATGCATCCGCACCTGCCAGCGTCAGACATCGGGACTAATTCAACCCACAAGGTCAAGCTAACAGCTAAAATCGCCGCGTCCAACTCGATTAACGCGCGAATTCATGTAAATAATATTATGAATTTCAAAGAAAATATTCTGAAAACAAGTAGAAATCGGTGAACGGTTCATCGCAACGATGCGAATCCCGGTGATTGGGTCATGCGGTGTGCAAGATCAGGCGATCGTCATCAGGCTGGCGTTGCCGCCCGACGCCGTCGTGTTGATCGACGTCGTGACTTCCTCGACCAGCCAGTCGAGGCGATAGGCCGGACCCTGGAGACAGTCTCCGGGGGAAGCGGTCTGCGCGAGCAGGACGGGCCCCGGGCGCGCGGCAAGATCTGCCAGCGCCGACAGCAGCCGGTCCGGCGTGCCCTCGATCAATGCGCCGGCCAGCGGCTCCTTCGCGCGGGGTGCTAGGCGCCTTGCCACGCTATCCGGCAAGTCGGGCAGCGCCATGCCTTCAATACATGCGAGATTGCCGGTCGCGAGTGTGGCGGCAATCTGCTGGTAAAGGCCGGCGGGCGTCGCGGGCAACAGCAGGATCGTGCCGCGCGGGTGCAGGGCGTGGAGATTGCGCTCGCCGACCGGGCCGGGCAGTTCCAGCTCCAGGCCGAGCAGCGAGCGTTGGGCATAGCCGCGCGCGGTCGCAGCGGCGATCGCCTCGCCGCGCTCTTCCAGCCAGGCGATGAAGTCGGCCAGCGCTGCGTCGGGCGGGCCATTCGGCGTGGGCAGGGCGGTCGGCGCCGCCTGTACAAGCCGCCCGAGATAGAGCGGGCCGCCAGCCTTGGGGCCGGTGCCCGAGAGGCCGCGCCCACCGAACGGCTGCACGCCCACAACTGCGCCGATGATGTTGCGATTGACGTAATGGTTGCCGGCGCGGACGCGGCCGGTCACATGCGCGATCGTCTCCTCCAACCGCGTGTGCAGGCCAAAGGTCAGGCCATATCCGGTCGCGTTGATCGCATCGATCAGCGTGTTGAGATCGGCCCTCTGATAGCGGACAACATGCAGCACCGGGCCGAACACTTCGCGCTCGAGCTCGGCGATGTCGGTTAGCTCGATGATCGTCGGCGGCACGAAGGTGCCATGCGCGGTCTCCGGATCGAGCGAGAGCTGCTCCACGGCATGCCCCTTCGCGCGCATCGCTGCGATATGGCCCTCGATATTGGCCTGCGCCTCGGCCGTGATGACGGGGCCGATGTCGACGGCGAGCCTGTCGGTGCGGCCGACGCGCAATTCCGCCAGCGCGCCCTTGAGCATCGCCAGCGTCCGGTCGGCGATATCCTCCTGCAGGCACAGGATGCGCAGCGCCGAGCAGCGCTGCCCGGCGCTGTCGAAGGCGGAGGCGATCACATCCGCGACCACCTGCTCGGGCAGGGCCGAACTGTCGACGATCATTGCATTCTGTCCGCCTGTCTCCGCGAGGAAGGGGATGGCCTTGCCCTCCGGGGACAGCCGCGTCGCAAGCTGGGTCTGGATCAGCCGGGCGACGTCGGTCGAACCGGTGAACATGACGCCGGCCGTCTGTGCCGCGCCGACCAGCGCCGCGCCCACCGCGCCGTCGCCGGGGATGAGCTGGAGCGCATCGGCGGGCACCCCGGCTTCATGCAGGATCCCCACGGCCTGCGCGGCGATCAGCGGCGTTTCCTCGGCCGGCTTGGCGAGCACGGGATTACCGGCGACCAGCGCTGCGGCGATCTGCCCCGTGAAGATGGCGAGCGGGAAATTCCACGGCGAGATGCACACCACCGGACCGAGCGGCGTCGCGCCCCCAAGCGTCGCGCACGCCTGCGCCGCATAATAGCGCAGGAAATCGACCGCCTCGCGCACTTCCGAGATGGCATTGGTGGCCGATTTTCCCGCCTCGCGCATGATGAGGCCCATCAGCAGCGGCATCCGCGCCTCCAGCGCATCGGCGGCGCGCGCCAGCATTGCGGCGCGCTCGGCCACCGGCGTGACGGACCAGCCCGAAGCAGCCGCGTGCGCGACTGCCCGCGCCGCATCGTCCGGCGCCATCTCGGTGACGTTGCCTACGATATCGCGATGATCGGCGGGATTGAGCACCGGCCGCGTCGTGCCGCTCAAGCCCTCCGGCGCGGCGGTCCACGGCATTGCCACGCTTCGCGCCAGTGCATCGGACAGGCCCGCCAGCGCCGTCTCGTCGCTCAGATCCAGCCCGGCGCTGTTCTTCCGGTTCGGATAGAGCCCCGGCGGCAGCGCGATCTGCTCATGCTTGGCGCCCGGCACCGGCATCGCCGCCACCGCGTCGACCGGATCGGCGATCAGCGCCTCGATCGGCACCCTGGGATCGGCGATGCGATTGACGAAGCTGGAGTTGGCGCCATTCTCCAGCAACCGCCGCACCAGATAAGCGAGCAGCGTCTCATGCGTTCCCACCGGCGCATAGATGCGGCAGGGTCGACCGAGCTTCCCCGCGCCGACCACTTCCTCGTAGAGCGGCTCGCCCATCCCGTGGAGGCATTGAAATTCGTAGTCGCCCGGCGCGAAGTCCGGCCCGGCCATATGATAGATGGTCGCCAGTGACTGGGCATTGTGCGTCGCGAATTGCGGAAACACCGCATCCTTCGCCGCCAGCAGCCGCGCCGCGCAGGCGACATATGCGACATCGGTATGGATCTTGCGCGTATAGACCGGGAAGTCGGCGAGCCCGTCGACCTGCGCCCGCTTGATCTCCGCGTCCCAATAGGCGCCCTTGACCAGCCGCACCATGATCCGCCGGCCTGCGCGCCGTGCCAGCTCCACGATCCAGTCGATGACGAAGGGGCAGCGCTTGCCATAGGCCTGCACGACGAAGCCGAGCCCGTTCCAGCCCGCCAGCTCCGGATCGAGCGCCAGCGCCTCCAGCAGGTCGAGCGACAGTTCCAGCCGGTCCGCCTCCTCGGCATCGATATTGAAGCCGATGTCGTAGGACTTGGCCAGCGCCGCCAGCGCCTTCACGCGTGGCAGCAACTCGCCCATCACTCGGTCCGCCTGTGCCCGGCCGTAGCGCGGATGCAGCGCCGAGAGCTTGATCGAGATGCCGTTGCCCGCATAAGTCCCGCACCCCTTGGCGGCCTTGCCGATCGCATGGATCGCGCGCTCGTAGCTGTCATGGTAGCGCGCCGCGTCTCGCGCGGTCGCAGCCGCCTCGCCGAGCATGTCGAAGCTGTAGGTGAAGCCCTTCGCCTCCATTCCCCGCGCCCGCTTCAGCGCCTCGGCGATCGTCTCGCCGGTGACGAACTGCTCGCCCATCATCCGCATGGCGAGGTCGACGCCGCGCCGAACGACCGGTTCGCCCGCCCGCGCCAGCAGGCGCGTCAACGCCGCGCCCAGCCCCGTATCATTGACCGGATCGACCAGCTTGCCGGTGACGACCAGCCCCCAGGTCGCGGCATTGACGAACAGCGAGCGCCCGCCGCCCAGATGGGAAGCCCAGTCGCCCGGCGCGATCTTGTCGCGGATCAGCGCGTCGCGCGTCTCCGTGTCGGGAATGCGCAGCAGCGCCTCGGCAAGGCACATCAGCGCCACGCCCTCCTGACTCGAGAGCGCATATTCCTGCACCAGCCCCTCGACGCCGGTGCCCTTGGCCTTGGCGCGCAGCCGCGTGATCAGCGTCCGCGCCGTCTCGCGCGCGTCGGCGCGCAGCCCCTCGGGCAAGGTCGCGGTGGGGAGCAGGGCGGCGATGCACTCCGGCTCCGCCCGGCGATAGGCAGCGGTGATCGCCCGGCGCAGCGGCTTGGGCAGAGAGACGGGCGGGGCGAAGGCGACAAAGGCCGGGGGAGGGAGCGACATGCCCGCAATATGGCCGCGCTTTGCGCCCGCGCCAATCGCCGAGCGGGGCCTGCGCGATATTCGACACATTGCGCGAAAAGCGAAGGCTGGCGCGCTATTTTCGATCGGGAACAGGCGTCTTTACGTAATGAACCTGCCTCAGCACTCCACCACGTTCACCGCCCGCCCGCCCAGGCTCGTTTCCTTGTACTGCGATCGCATGTCCTGGCCGGTCTGGCGCATCGTCTCGATGACGGCGTCGAGGCTGACGACATGGCCGCCGTCGCCGCGCAGGGCGAGATAGGCCGCGTTGATCGCCTTGATCGCACCCATCGTGTTGCGCTCGATGCAGGGGATCTGGACGAGCCCGCCGACCGGATCGCAGGTGAGGCCGAGATTACGCTCCATGCCGATCTCGGCGGCATTCTCGATCTGTGCGTTGCTGCCGCCCAGCGCTGCGGCCAGCCCCGCTGCCGCCATCGAGCAGGCAACGCCGACTTCGCCCTGGCAGCCCATCTCCGCCGCCGAGATCGAGGCGCGCTTCTTGTAGAGCAGGCCGATCGCGGCGGCGGCACACGATCCTTGATCGCGCTCAGCCGACAAGACGCGGCGCACGGGTCGGCGGACGTGTATGTCGTCGAACTGTCATTATTTTGACGTCAAGAATTCACGTTCAAGCAGCAGCGATGCGTTCGCGAGGGCGTGTGACGTGCATTTCCTGATAGTCGAAGATGATCCCGTGATCGCCGAGCACATCGTTGCAGGCCTGCGCAACCGTGGCCACTGCACGACGCTTGCCCAGACGGGTTCGGAGGCGATCCGTTCGCTCGACCAGCGACAGCCAGACGCCGTGATTCTCGACCGACTGCTGCCCGACGTCAACGGCCTGACAGTGATTGGCCATTTGCGGAGCAGGGGCGACCAGGTGCCGTTGCTGATGCTGAGCGCGCTGGGCTCGGTCAAGGATCGCATCGAAGGCCTTCAGGTGGGAGCCGACGACTATCTGGCCAAGCCATTTGACATTGACGAGCTGGAGGCGCGCCTTTCCGCAATTGCCCGGCGAACAAGTGCGCGCTCCGATAGTGCGCATCTGGAGGTCGGCCGGCTCCGCCTCGACCCGAGCAGCCATTGCGCAGTCTATCGCGATGCCTCGGTCGCGCTGAACCGCAAGCAATATTCATTGCTCGCCCATCTGATCCGCAATGCCGATCGCCTTGTGACGCGCTCCATGCTCCTCGAAAGCGTGTGGTCCTATTCCTTCTCGCCCACGACCAACATCGTGGAAAGCAATATGAGCAGGTTGCGCACAGCCCTGCTCGATCTGGGCTGCGATCCCATCGAAACCCAGCGAGGCGCGGGTTACGTTCTCCGCTCCGAGCGCTGCACCTGATGACGGTTCAAACCCATCGCGTCGGACGCCTGGCCATCGAGGTCGGCTTCGCTTTCGCTGTCGCCATGCTGGGGGTGGGCATCATCGGGTTCGGCGTTGCCGATGCCTGGGTCTCTAACCGGATCGACGCTTCGCTACGCCACCACACGGCTAAATATCTCGGGTCCCTCGACGGATCCGGTGCAACCGATCGCGCTGTGGCAGCCAAGATCGTTGACTGGCAGCGCCGCAAAATTCTGAGCGAGCGAACCTACCTCCTTTTTCGCAAGGATGGCACGCCGGTCGCTGGCCGCCTCGATATAGCGCCGCCCGCGCCAGGCTTTTCCAACGTCGAATTCCTCGGAGGAGGCACAAAGTATCAATCCGGTCGAGCCCTTGCGACAAAACTGAGAAGTGGCAGTCTTTTCGTCATCGTCCAGCACAGCGAGGCTGCGGCGAGTCTCAACGCGCTCCTGCCCCAGGTCGTCCTGTCAATATCGATGGTCGCTCTCGTCATGGGTGTTGGGGCGACATTCCTGTTTGCTCATTTGACTGCGAGTCGCCTCGCGGAGACGCAAAGCACTGCCGACGCGATCGCCGCAGGCGACCTCAGTCACCGCATTCCGATGGACCGGTTGGACGGCATATTTGCCGTGCAGGCCGAGAGCCTCAATCGCATGCTTGACCGGATGGAGGAACTCGTGCGCGCGCAGCGCCTCTTTTCCAGCAATCTCGCGCACGATCTGCGCACACCGCTCACGCGCTTGCGGAGTCTGCTCGCGCGCGGTGTCGGCCATCACGATCAGAACTCGTCAAGCCTGTTCGAAAATGCTGATCGCGAATGCCTTGCCATCATCAACATTTTCGATGCCCTGCTGAGGCTCGCAGAGATTGAGACCGGTCGCCATCCTTCGAATATGGCCTCCTTGGCCTTGCGGCCGTTGATCGAAGATGTGGTCGATACCATGGAGCCGGTCATCGCGGACCATGGCAGCCGGCTCGAGCTTGGCAGGCTGGACGACGTGACGATCAGTGGCGACCCCGATCTCATCAATCAGCTGCTGGTCAATCTGCTGGAAAATGTGGCGACGCATACGCCTTCAGGCACGAGCGCTATGCTCTCATTGGCGCGAGATGCCGGAGACGCTGTGATCACCATTTGCGATAATGGGCCGGGCTTGCCCGCTGCCGACCTGGCTCGCGTTACGCAGGCTTTTCAGCGCGGCTCCGCGAGTGCGAAAGTGCGCGGCTCAGGCCTCGGCCTTGCCATCGCGCGCGCCATCGCCCGTTTCCATAAGGGAAGTTTGGATCTCTCGAACCGGTGGCCCGGATTGGAGGTGAGAGTTCACATCCCCGCCAATGACGGGATCATCCTACCCGTCGACGCCGATTCCGCCGCAGCTTGAGCCACATCGAGAGATACATCCAGAAGCCCGAGCCGGCGAAAAAGAGCAACGCCAGACCGCTGATGGCGTTCGCTGCAATGCCGATTGGTCCGAGAGCCTCGCCGGAATGCAGTTTCTTGAACCAATGGTTCCACTCACCGAGTGCGGAGCGCTTCTCACGCTCGACTTTCGAGCGCGTATGTTCCCCGATTCTGGGCGATGTCGCCTGTGTCGGGGGAGGTGTGTCGAGGGTTGAAGTCACCTGCGTCACGACACCCGTAAACGCGACTATGACGAGGATCAGGGCAAACCAGGGGGCGAGGATTTTGTGCCAACGGCGCATCGCTCAAGAGTCCATCAAGAAGGAGGCCGCCAAGGTTTTGGCGGTCACCGGCTTTCACACGCGAGGTGTGACGTGGAGATGATGGCAACATTCTAAGTTTGTAATGTTGGCCGGTGTCGCCAGCCGTAGGCCCCCAGAGTCACAGACCTGTCATAGCCCAGACCTAGCTCGCGGCGAGAAGGACGGGCCTGAGCGCCGCGATCCAAAAGAAGAGGGAACCACAGATGACCGCCATCTCCACGGCGGCACCCGCTTTGGCGGTGTGCCCCGCCTTGCCGTGTGCCGAAGCGATTGCATCGGTGATGTCAGCCGCTGGCGCAGCGCGCCCGTCCACCAGACTTCAGCCAATGAGGATGAATATGAAGACCACCGCTCTTCGCGCCGCGCTTCTTGCCGCGGCCGGTACAATCGCGTTCGCGATTCCTGCCGCCGCGTTCGCCGCCGCCACCGACTCTGTGCCCGACACGGCCGGTGACGAGCAGGCCACCAGCGCGAACCAAGCTGGCCAAGCGAATGACAGATTCTCGCTGACCAGCGCCGACATCATCGTGACGGGATCAAAGACGGCCCAGGACGCACCGATCACCAGCTCGCTGACCACAACGCAGCCGCAGTCCGCGGTCAGCCGAGACTATATCGACAACGCCAACGCCGGCGCGGACTTCTTCACGCTCATTGCGCTCACGCCCAGCGTCAATCTCACCGGCAACAGCAACGGCACCGGCTTCACCGAGACCAAGGCATCGATCCGCGGATTCCAGGACGGCGAATACAACGTCACGTACGATTCGATCCCCTTCTCCGACACGAACAATCCCACACACCACTCGACGGCCTTCTTCCCGTCGAACACGATTGAAACGGTCGTCGTCGACCGAGGTCCGGGCAACGCCAGCCAGCTTGGCCAGGCGACCTATGGCGGCAATATCAATCTCTACTCTCGTGCTGCGGGCGATACGCGCAGCGTCGAATTCCAGGGCCTTTATGGCAGCTTCAACAGCTTCATCGGCCGCGCGACCGTGCAAACCGGCAAGGTCGCGTCGCTGGACGACGCGAAGTTCGTCGTCAGCGCCGAGTATCTGAAATCCGACGGAGCGCAGACCTTTTCGCCCGTCGAGTCAAAGAATATCTATGCCAAGGGCGTGATCCCGATCGGGTCAAGCACGCTCACGGTCATGAGCACGCTCAATCGCAACCACTACTATCAGTCCGACACCCTCAAGGGTGCGACCTGCGGTGCTTATACGACCGCAAATCCCGCACCGGCCGGCACCACGCTGACGCTCGACAACTGCGCTCCAACGTCCAACATCGGGATGCACGGTATTGACTATGGATTGGGCGATGACCCGACCCAGGTCGATTATTGGAAGTACAACCGCACCGACAAGACAACCGACTTCTCCTATGTGCGCCTGCAGAGCGACCTGGGCTCAGGGTTCTCGATGGATAACCGGGTTTATATGTTCGGCTACACCAACCACACGCTGACCGGCAACGGCACCTTTGCGGCAGGCTACGATGCGATCAACAAGGTGACCGTCTTTGCTCAGAAGCCGGTGACGGTGATCACCGGTTTCAGTGGAGCGGGGACGGCTGCCTCGCCCTACAAGGCGATCGCCAAGACGGGCGACGTACCGGGCTATGACAAGCTCAATAAGTACCGCGCTTACGGCTATATCGGCCAACTCAACTACGACTTCAGCATCGGCAAGATCCGTCTGGGCGGCTGGTACGAGCATTCGGATTCCTGGCGCCACACTTACGACTTCGACTGGAACACCGGGCTGCCCAGCTACGATCAGAAGTTTGCCGATGGCACCGCCGCAAACAGCGCCCAGCCTTCGACCGCGCTTGCCAACATCGCGTACGATCAGAACTCGGGCTGGAACCAATTCGAACTCTTCGGCGAGTTCGAACTCCGCCCGACCGAGGGGCTGTCCATCACGCCGGGCGTCAAATACGTCCACTTCGAGCGCTCGATCGACGCGCTGGTCAACCAGAAGTCGCGCACGCCGATCCAGCTTTCGGCGACCTGGACCAAGACCCTGCCATTCCTGACCGCAAACTGGCAGGTCGCGTCGGGCTGGTCGTTCTACGGCGAGTATGCGCAGGGCATGTACATCCCTGACCTGTCGAGCTTCTACTCGCGACCGACAGCGGCACTCACCAACGCGCTGGCGGACCTCAAGCCGCAGACTTCAACCAACTATCAGATCGGCACGGTGTGGCATGGAGCACGCATCTCTATCGATGCCGACGCCTATCTGATCGACGTCAACAACAAGATCGGTACCTGCACCACCGTTGGCTGCGATACCACGCTCCTGATAAACATCGGTGCGGTCCACTACCGCGGCTTCGAGGGCTCGGTCGCCTATATGCCGATCGCCGGGCTGACGCTGTTCGCCAATGCTTCTTATAATTATGCCCAAAGCGTCTCGACTGGCGCTCAGGTCGCCAAGGCCCCATTCAGCACGGCAGCC
Source organism: Sphingobium nicotianae (assembly GCF_018603885.1). Classification (GTDB taxonomy): domain Bacteria; phylum Pseudomonadota; class Alphaproteobacteria; order Sphingomonadales; family Sphingomonadaceae; genus Sphingobium; species Sphingobium nicotianae. The sequence goes on along the minus strand of NZ_JAHGAW010000010.1, from coordinate 50,272 downwards.
GCCGGGTTCATCTACCACAAAGACGGTTTGCGGGTCTCCTACAACCAGAAGTTCACAGGCCCGGCCTACGCCACCCAGGCAACGGTTGGCGCCACGGACCCGCGCAACTATCGCATCGCTCCCTACAGCATCGGCGAGTTCGCGATCAGCCAGGAAATCGGCGAAGTCGCGCGCATCGGCCTGACCATATCGAACATATTCGACAAGCGGGTGATCTACGACATCTCGGCGGGCAAGGCCTATGGCGTTGACGATCAGTTCAGTATCATGGCGCCGAGGCAGGTCATGGCCGACCTGCGCGTCAAGTTCTGATCTATCGGGCGAGAACGCCGGTTCTGTGATCCGGAACCGGCGTGCTTTTCCAGCGCAGTCGCTCGCTTTCGCCCTGCACGAGAGAGGGGCGGTCATTTGCGGGCTTTGACGCTTCCTCAGAAACCGCCCCGATAGCTTTCCTTTGGAAGACCACCATCCGCACCGCTCCTGCCCGGCCTCGGGTGCAAACTTGTTCGTCATCTTGCTCATAACGGCCCCACTTGTTCAGAAGTTGGAGCCTCCAGAAAACCCCGGGCGGTTCAAGGTGACGGGACCACCCGATCCATCTCCCCGGCTTCGATCAAACGCTTAAGCGCATTCCATTCCCGCGCGATAACGCTCTCCCCGCCCTGGAAGGCGCGGGACATGAAGGCGCAGTCCGCTTCGCTCGGCCAGACCAACTCGCGCGCAGTGTCGCGACAGGCGGAGAGCGTGGCGATCTGGATCCGGCACGCCCGCTCAAGATAATAGAGTCGGGAGAAGCATTCGGCCACGCTCGCGCCGATCACCAGCGGACCGTGATTGCGCAGCATCAGCACGTCGCCGTCACCGAGCGCCTGCGGCAGGGCGTCGCGCTTGGCTTGGGTGTCGAAGGCGCCGCAATAATCGAGATAGCCCACGCGGCCATAGAAGCGCAGCGCATGCTGGCTGAGCGGCAGCAGCCCGTCGCGGTAATTGCTCACCGCGATGGTCGCCTCCGTGTGCGCATGCATGACGCATGCGGCGCGGGGCGTGCCCATGTGGATCGCGCTGTGGATGCAGAAGCCGCCCAGACTGATGCCGAGTCCGGTCGGGTCGGAGATGATCCCGCCCGCCACGTCGCACTTCACCATGTCGGAGGCACGGGCCTCGCCGAAGAGGTGGCCATAGGGAAGCTGGAGGAAATGGCCCTCCTCGTCCGGCACCCGTACCGAGATATGGGTGTGGATGAGGTCGGTCATGCCGAAATGATCGACCAGCCGGTAGGCGAGCGCGAGGTCTGCGCGGACCTGCCATTCGGCGTCCGAACAGGGGCCCGCCCCGGTCGGGCTCGAAGCCATGATGTTGGTCATAATTTCGGCTCCTCGCCCGCCTGTGTCCGCTTGAGGATCGCCATCGCCTGCAGCCCCTTGGGCAGACCCGCATAGGGAATGACCTGCAGGATGATCTCCTTGAGCTCTTCCGGCGTGAAGCCCAGCGCGTGCGCGTGTTTGAAGTGCAGGGCGACACCTTGGGCGCCGATGGCGATGAGCACCGAGAGGCAGATCAGCTCCCGCTCGCGCAGCGACAGGCCCGGCCGCGACCAGATCGTCCCGAAGTTGGTCTCCGTGATGATCCGCCAGAGATCCTCGTCCAGCTCCCGGACGCCCTCATTCTCGCCCCAGCCGAGCTTGGCCAGAATCGCGAGGCCGGCAGCCTCGCGGGAGTCCTGTTCCTGCGCCATCAGAACTTCACCTGCACGCGCAGGCCGTAGGTGCGGGGCGGCAGCAGACGCACACCGAAGGCCTGGTTGACCGGATAGCTCGTGCTCATCGTGGTCGCGGTGATGCTGGTCATGTCCGTCAGATTGTCGACATAGGCCCGCACGGAGAAAACGTCGTTGGCGGTGTCGTAGCCCAGGCTCAGATTGACCCGCGCCGTCGCATTGGCCAGCGCCTCGGGCAGGTAGGAGACGTCGGTCTGATAGTCGCTCTCGTAGCGGACGTTCACTTCCCCGCTGAGCCGGCTGCCATTGGCGAGCGGGACGGTCTGCTCCACATTGCCGACGAGCGTCCACTTGGGCGAGCGCAGCGTCGTCTGCCCCGAGCAATTGACGGCCGAGTTGGGCGGCGAGCCGGCCGAGACGATGCAGCTCGTGCGCGCAGCCGGGGGCGCGCCCAGGGTCAGGTAGGTGAAGTCGTCATATTTGGAGCGCAGATATTGCGCCTGCAGGCTGAGCCGGGTGGTCGGCGTCACCAGAAACTGACTGTCGAGATCCACGCCATAGGCATGCGACTTCGCCGCATTTTCGGTCACCAGCGTGGACGATCCGTTGATCAGCTTGACGAAGCTCACCTGCTGGTTGGCATAATCGAGATAGAACAGCTCCACGTTGAACTGCAGCCGGTTGTCGAGGAAGCGGTTCTTCGATCCGACGACATAGGAGGTGACCTCCTCTGGCTCGTAGGTGGTGAAGCCGGGCGGGCCGTAATAGAAGCCGCCGGCCTTGAAGCCGGTGCTGGCATTGGCATAGATCAGGCTGCGCGGCCCGGCATCGAGCTCGAAGCCGGCCTTCCAGTTCACCCTGTTCCATTCGCGCGAGCCGATGATGCTGTTGAGCACCGGACCGGTCGGCCCCGGCGGAATGACCGGGTCCGGCCCGACGACCGACAGGCGGTAGCGATTGCTGTTCGAGTTCTTCTTCTCGTAGGTGTAGCGCGCACCACCGACGAGCCGGAGACTGTCGGTCAGGCCGAAGCTCAGCTGCGTGAAGAGCGCGCCGGTCCAGCCGGAAAGATTGGTGAACTGGTCGCTGTAATTGCGTCCCGTCGCGCTCTCGCCATTTGCGCGGGCGTGCATCTCGGTGTCGAGATAATAAGCGCCGAGCACGTAGCCCAGGCGGCTGTTGTCCGGCGATGCGAGGCGCAGCTCCAGCGATTTCTGCTCGGGATGCTGATTCTCGAGGATCTGCCAGCTCGTCGCCGTGCTGTTGTAGCGCACGTCCGCCTTGCGGTAGCCGCCGACCAGTGAAACGGTGCCGATGGCGGTCGTCCAGTCGACGTTGAGCCCCGCGCCATAATAGTCGTTGTCGAGATAGGGATTGCGCGTCTGCACGGCGATGCCGGCCGATGTATAGAAGCTCGGCAGGTCGCCGACATCGGTCCAGGGGTCGGCGACGAAACAGCTCGTGCCTGCCCGCCCCAGCGCCGAGCAGGCCTTGCGCAGCGTCGCGCCCGGCCCTTTGCCGCCCTCATGCGCGAAATCGCCCCAGAGCAGGATGGAGAGATCGGCGCTCGGCTGGATCAGCAGCGATCCACGCACCGCGTCCAGCAGCTCGTCGTTCGTGCCGAGGCTCATATAGCCGCCATGCTCGGCATGCTGCCCGGCGATGCGGATGGCGACGGTCTGCGAGAGCGGAAGGTTGAGTGCTGCGTTGAAATCGACATGGCCGTAATTGCCGGCCGTCATGCCCATCGTGCCGCCGAAGGTGAATTTGGGTCTGGCGGCGATGAGGTTGATCGCGCCGCCGGTCGCGTTGCGGCCGTAGAGCGTGCCTTGTGGACCCTTGAGCACCTCGACCCGGTCGAGATCGTAGAACAGGCCGCGAAAGGTGGTCGGCGTCGCGAGATAGACCCCGTTGATGTTCACCGCGATCGACGGATCGGAGAAGGCGTTGCCGCTGAGGTTGCTGACCGAGCGCACGGTGAAGGTGGTGTAGGGGCCGCCGCTCGGCTGGATCTCGACGCCGGCGGTCTGCCGGGCCAGCGCGTCGATATTGTTGACGCCCCGCGCGCTCAGCGTGTCGCCGGACATGGCGACGATGGAAAGCGCGGCCTTCTGCAGATTTTCCGAGCGGCGCTGCGCGGTGACCACGATGTCGGCAAGACCGGCGTCCGCCCCCGCTGCGTCGCCTGACGGCGGGGCAGCGTCCTGTGCGATCGCCGGTACGGCGAGCAGCGCGGCGAGCGCCGCGACTGAAACGCTCTCAATCCATAGTCTCACGAAACCCTCCCGATATTCTTCTGCGTTGACGCAGCAGCTAGGGAGGGATTCGGCGCGGGTCTGTCCGTCAGCTAGAGGACAGGCGCGCACGGAAGCGCAGCGCCGGGCGCGCGCTCAGTGGCTCACCAGCGAGCAGAGCTGATAGGGGCTGGAGACGCGCAGGCGTTGATAGGCGCGCTGCCGATAGGTCAGCACGGAGGTCTTGGCGATGCCGAGGTCGAGCGCGGTCGCTTCCACCGTCATGCCGATCGCGGCACGGGCACAGACCTGGCGCTCGCGCGGGGTGAGGCTCCCATAGCGCGTAGCGAAGCGCTCCTCGATCTGGCCGACGTTGAGCTGGCGCACGGCGCCATCGGCCTTTTCGCGATTGACCGGCAGCATCGGCAGCGTGAGGCACGCAAGATCGATGAGCGAGCTCAACTCGCCTTCCGAGAAATAGCCGTCGCTGGCATGGCGGGCGATGTTCATGCCGCGCCAGCGCTCCGCGCCTCGCTGCACGATGGAGATGCGCTCGATGATGCCGGGCTCGTCGAAGAAGCGCCGGCGGAAGCCGGCCGAGGCGATATCGGAGGGCAGAATGCGCTGGAAGACGAGATCGCTGCAGGTCGGTGCCGCGCGATAGGCATCCTGTACCGGGTCGAGCGGCAGATAGTTCTTCTCGTAGAGCGGGAAAAGCTCGGCGAGGCCGGGTTCGCAGCAGCTGTAGACCAGACAGTTATCGATCCGGCCCGAGGCCTCGAACAAATAAAGCCGCCGTGCACCGGAGGTGACCGAGAACACCGAATCGCGCACCGTCGACCCGAATTCCTGCGTGCCGATAGCAGCCAGCAGCTTCTCATAGGTTGCGCACATCGTCGTGGGCGCCCGCCAGTCCCTGATCTGCTGGATAGTGGTCAAGATCCCTCCTTGGGCTCCGCGGTGCCCGCGCCAGTGGCCATATCATGCTTTGGTGCCGCGATCATCATCAGGGCGAGGGCCGCGAGCGCGGCCGGCAGCGCGAAGAGCGACATGACCTTGGTTTCCGCCACGCCGGCGGTAAGCGCCAGGCCGATCATGATCGGCGCCAGCACCGTGCCCACCCGTCCGACGCTCTTGGCGACGCCGATGCCGAGCGCCCGGACCGGCGGCGCATAGAAGCCCGCCAGCACCACGTTCACGCCGCCATAGGCACCGAGCGCGAAGAAGCCGCAGGTGACGAGCAGCGCGAGCAGCAGGCCGGTCGAGGCGGTGGCGAGCACCTGGCCGATGGCGAACAGCAACACGGCGGCGAGGGAGAGGAAGCTGCCCAGCACGGGCCGAGCGCCGAAGCGATCGATGAGCAGCCCGACGCCCAGGGCCGCGACGATCCCGCCGAACGAGAAGATGGAGACCGACATTGCGGCCAGCGCGGGATCGCGGCCGACTTGCACGAGCATGATGGGCAGCCAGCTGTTGAGGCAATAGCTCAGCGTCAGCATCGAGATGAACAGCACCCACAGCGCGATCGTGCCGAGGAGATAGGGCGGGCGGAAGATGGCGACCACGCTCTGCTTGGCGCCGCCGGGCGACCTCGCGCTCCCGGCCTGCTCGACGCGCGGTTCGCGCAGCCACACCCATGCCACGGCGGCGAATGCCAGGCACACAAATCCGACCCCCGCCATCGCGACGCGCCAGCCGCCCAGATTGACGAACAGGGCGGGGACGAGGCCCGCCGCCGTCGACCCGATGGCATAGCCGGTGAACAGGATGGTGATGGCGAGGCCGCGCCGGTGAGGGGGTGCGGCGGCCGTGGTCATGGCGAGACAGCTGGGCAGCGAGCCGCCGAGGAAGAATCCGGTCGCGAGCCGCAGCCAGAAGAGCTGGCCCGCGCTCGCCGCGAGCCCGCTCGCCGCCTGGAACAAGCCGAAGCCGATGAGCGTGCCGATAACGATCGGCCGATGCCCGGTGCGCTGGCTGACGAGCGGAAACAGGACGAGGCCGAGGCACTGGCCGATCAGATTGGCCGAGAAGATCGGGCCGAGCTGCGCATTGCTCAGCGACAGCGCCTGCGCGACTTCCGGCGCCATCGGGCCCATCACCGTGAAGACGATCCCGTCGAGCAGATAGGCGAGCGAACAGATGCCGATGACGGCCATGTCCATCGCGTCCTTTTGTTCAGGATCGCTTTTCGTCTGCGCCGCGCTGTGGGATGTTGTCATGGCCCGCCTCTCCGGGGCGAGGGTCTCGCATGTCCGCGCGGACGGCGTCGTCCTCTCGGCAGAGGACAGACAGCTGTCCGGTGTCCAGAGGACAGACGGGCCGGCAGCGAGCCGCCATCGGTCACGGCCACAGCGGAGGATGCGATGCTCGAAGGAAATAAGGTCATCATCACCGTCGCCATCAATGGCGGCATGCAGCAGGATCGCGAGGGCGCGATCGTGCCCAAGCAGCCCGATGAAATCGGCGAGGAAGCGGCGCGTTGCTGGGAGGCGGGCGCTGCGATGGTGCATGTCCATGCCCGCGACAAGGACGGCAAGAACAGCGGCGATCCGGAGATCTATGCGCAGATCATCCGGGAGATCCGCGCCCGCTCGCCAATCCTCGTGCAGACCACCAACGGCATCGGAGTGCGGCGCGATCCCAAGACCGGCCAGCTCTACTGGCCCGACGACCGGGAGCGACTCGGCCTCTTGTCCATCGAGCCGCAGCAGGACCTATTCGGCATTGCCGCCGGATCGGCCGACTTCCACAATCCCGAGGGCGGATATCCGGGCGAAACACCCTATGTGAACTCGCCCGAGTTGCTGCGCGAGACGATCAAGGCGGTCTACGCGAAGGGCTCGGCGCTCGAATATGAAGTGATCGAGACGAGCTCGCTGCACCGGCTGCTGCGCTATGCCGAGGAGGGCCTGTTCGACCGGCACCGCAAGAACATGTGGCTGCTGCATGGTGGCGGCTTCGGTTCGACCCCGCCTTACCCGCGCAACATCATCTTCTCCATCGACGAGGGACAGCGGCTGTTTCCACAGGCGATCGTAGGCGTCACCGGCACCGGGCGGCACATGTTCCCGCTCGTGACGCTCGGCCTGTCGATGAAATGCGATCTGGTGCGGGTCGGTTTCGAGGACGGCATTCACCTGCCCGATGGCAAGGTCGCGACCTATAATCGCGACATGGTCGGCGCCGCCGCGCAGATTGCCGCCTTCTATGGCCTGACCCCGGCGAGCGTCGAGGAAGCGCGCGCGCGCTTCGGCATCGCGCAGCCGGGCGAATGAGCGGGGGCGCCATCCTGATCCATAGCCGGTTCCTTGTGGACCGGCTCGGCCCCATCGACCTCCCGGCACCGGTCTTCACGCCTGATGACGTCGCGGACGGCATCCCGCCGGGCATCGCGGCGCAGGTCGAGGTGCTCGTGACCGGCGGGGCGGTGCCCAACGCGCTCATCGACGCACTGCCGTGCCTGCGTCTCGTCGCCTGTTTCTCGACAGGCTATGAGGGCATCGACCTTGCCCATCTGCACGCACGGGGCATCACACTCACTACGGCGGCAGGGGTCAACGCGCATGATGTAGCGGATCATGCGCTCGCGCTGCTGCTGGCGCTGTGGCACCGCATCCCGACGGCGGACCGTGATGTGCGCGACGGGCGCTGGCGCGAGTCACTGCCGCCGCGTCATTCGCTGCGCGGGCGGTCCGCGGGCGTGGTCGGGCTCGGGCGCATCGGCCTTGCCATCGCCCGGCGTCTCGCGGCGCACGAGCTGCAGGTCGGCTGGTACGGCCCGAGAGAGAAGGCCGGGGTCGAATTCGCGCGGGCGCCAAGCCTGCTGGCGCTGGCTGAGCGGAGCGACATCCTCATCGTCGCGAGCCGGGCCGTGCCGGAGAACATGGGGCAGATCGACGCGGATGTGCTCGCGGCGCTGGGGCCGCAAGGGGTGCTGGTCAATGTCTCGCGCGGCTTCCTGGTCGACGAGCCGGCCTTGCTCGCCGCCCTGCGCTCGGGCGGCATTGCTGGCGCGGCGGTGGACGTGTTCGCGCAAGAGCCGGTCGACGCGGCGATCTGGCGCGCCCTGCCCAATGTGGTCCTGACTCCGCATTTGGGCGGCTTCACGGTCGAAGCGGGCACCGACATGATCGGCCAGCTGCGCGAGAATGTCCGCCGGCATTTCCGCGGGGAGCCGCTTCTGACGCCGGAGGAAATCGACGACCGCACTGTCACGCCGAACGCTTCTGATCGTCAGTACGGCGGTGCCCATGATCGCTAGCGCGGACGGGGCCGAGGGGGCGGGGCCGCCGGCTTTCCGGACCCTGACCTACGCGGTGGAGGGGCCCGTCTGCGTCATCACGCTCAACCGGCCGGAGCGGGACAATCTGATCGACCAGGAGAGTCAGCGCGAGCTGGCCGCCGCCTGGCTCGCGTTCCGGGCCGACGACAGGCTGCGCGTCGCGATCTTCACCGCCACCGGCGACACGGTCTTCTGCGGCGGCGCGGACACGGCGAGCTACCGCCGCGAACCGCCCTCGGCCTATCTGCGACGCGATGAAGGCATCCGCACCTATACCGCCAAGCAGAACCGGTGCTGGAAACCCGTCATCGCCGCCATCAACGGCTTCGTCGTGGGTCCCGGCCTGCACTTCCTGCTTGATGCCGATATCTGCATCTCGGTTCCAGATGCGACCTTTTGCGACATGCACATGCATCGCAGCGGCGCGGTGCCCGTGATCGAGCCGATAGAGATGGCGCGCAAAGTCCCGCAAGAAGCGGTGTCGCGAATGTTCCTTCTTGGCCCGTATGAACCGATCACGGCGCAGCGCGCGCTTGATCTCGGTCTGATCTCCGAGATCATACCCCGAGGTCGCCTAATGGCGCGGGCGCTCGAGTTGGCGGATCACATTGCTCAGGCGGACATGCATCTGACTACGGCCTTCATAGAATCATTCTACAAGGCCCGCGAACTCGGCGTGTCCGAAGCTATCAACCGAGGCCTCATCATTCGCCAGGCTACCGGCTACCAACCCGCCCGGTTCGCAGGCCGGCCGATCCGAGACTTGCTGAAAGCCGGAGGCAAGGAATAAGGATTCTATGTCTGCGTCCTCCTAATTTCTCGCACGGCGCATTATCGCAAATGAGGCCTTGGCTCAGATCCGCCGGCATTGGCATCCTGGAGCCGCCAGCCCGACATGCCGGCCTCAGGCCAGTCGGATCTCCACCAAGGTCGGACCTTGCACTTGGAGCGACCAAAGCAAGGCAGAGTCGAGTTCGTCCGCTTGGACGACGCGACGCGCGGGGACGCCATGCGCAGCCGCGAGGGCGATGAAATCGAGGCCTTCCACCGCGGTTCCAGGGAGCTGATCGAGCCCGAAACGGCGGGCGAAGTTGTTGAGCGCGGCATAGCCGCCATTGTTGAGGATGACGAAGCTCACATTGGCGTGCTGATCGGCGGCGCTCCACAAACCCTGACTCGTGTACATGGATGAACCATCACCGAGAAGGCAGATGACTTTTCGATCGGGCTGGGCGCGCGCGATTCCCACGGCGGCGGGGAGTCCATAGCCGAGCCCGCCAGCGGGCGTCGTGTAGAAACCGCCGGCGTCGGTGATCGGGAGGTGGTCGTGCATGGCCTCTCGCGCAGTCGGGGCCTCTTCGATGACGATGGCGCCGTGCGGGCGCAGCGCGGCGATCCGCGCCATGGCATAGGCCGGCGTCATGGCGGGGGCTGGCGGCGAGGGAGGCAGCCTGGCAGGGGAAGTCGGCGTTTCCCGCACCGAGACCTGCGCGACCAGAGCAGTGAGGCCGGCGCGTACGTCGCCCAGCACCCCAATGCCCCCGCGCAGCGTCGCGAGATGCTGCGGATCCTCGCTCAGCATCGCCAGCGAGAGGTCTGCCGGCCACTCGACGCCCTGGCTCTCTGCGTGCCAGGTGAAGGCGGGGGCGCCGACAACCACCACGGCGTCATAGGCGGCGAGGGTCTGTACGAGGCGCTCCTCATAGCCCGGCAGGAATCCGGCAAAGCGATCGTGATGCTCGGGGAAGACCTCCCGCCCGGTGAGCGGCGCAATCCACACGTCCGCGCCGGTCTTCTCGCACAGCGCGATGCCCTCGTTCCATGCGCCGGATCGTGCGATCCCCGAGCCCAGCACGAGCGCGGGCCGCTTCGCCCGGTCAAGCAGCGCGACGATGTCGGAGATGCCGGCAGGGTCGGGCAGGGTCGTCAGCGAGAGGCGAGGCAGCGCTGGCATGACACACTCGCGGTCCCAGTCGTCGACCGCGATGGAGACGAACACAGGGCCGGTCGGCGGCGTCATGGCGATGTGGAAGGCGCGAACCAGAGCGGCCGGCACATCTTGGGCGCGCAGCGGCTCGGCGGCCCATTTGACATAAGGCCGCGGAAATTCGGTGGCGCGCTCGGCACCCAGGAAAGGGTCCTGCGGGAGGAGAGAACGGGCCTGCTGCCCTGCCGTGATCACGAGCGGGGCGCCGCCGCGATAGGCCGTGAACAGGCTGCCGAGGCCGTTGCCGGTGCCCGCCGCCGAGTGAAGGTTGACGAGGGCCGGCCTGCGCGTAGCCTGCGCGTAACCATCCGCCATCGCCACCACCACCGCTTCGTTCAAACCGAGCACATAAGCGATGTCGTCGGGCATGGCCTGTAGCATCGGCAGCTCGGTCGAGCCGGGATTGCCAAACAGCGCATCGACTCCGAAGTGCCGGAAGATCGCATAGGCCGCGTCGCGTACGGTGGGCATGATATTCGGCTTTCCTGCTCTACAGTTCGAACCAGCGTTCGGCGTTGGTCTGGAAGAATTTCTTCTTCAGCGCCGGTGCGACGTCCATGTTGTCCATCGCCCGCACCTCCTCCTCCAGAACCTGATACGGATAGTCCATCGCATACATGACGCGGTCCTCGCCCACGACCTGCTGGGCGAAACGCACGGCAGGCTCCCACGCGACGCCCGAATTGGTGACGAGCACGTTGGAGCGGAGATAGTCGGCGATCGTCTTCTTGAGCGGCTTGAGGCGCTCGTACCGCTGTGAGCGCACGCCGGCCTGGTGCATGAAGTCCAGGCGGTATAGCCAATAGGGCAGTGCCTCGCCCATATGGCCGACCATGATCTGGAGGTCGGGATAGCGATCGAAGATGCCGGTCGTAATCAGCCGCAGAAGATGCATGCCGGTGTCGACGCCGAAGCCGAAGACGGCGCCGTCCAGCCCCGCCTCAAGCATCGGATCGATCATCGAGTCCGGCGGTGTCGAAGGGTGAATGTATAGCGGCTGGCCCACATCGACGAGGGCGCGGAAGATCGGATCGAACTTGGGATCGTCCAGATATTCGCCCTGGGTATGGCTGTTGATCTGCACGCCCTTGAAATCGAGTTCGCGGGCGCCCCGGCGGATCTCGGCGGCGGACCAGTCCGGATCCTGCGGCGCCACGGCGGTCATGCCGATGAATCGATCTGGATGTGCGGCGCAGCGCTCAGCCAGGAAATCGTTGGCGCGCGTTGCGATGCCCTTGGCCTCGTGCAGATCGAGCATGGGCTGTACGCCAGGCGATGTGAGCGCGAGAATGGCCTTGTCGATGCCATGCGCATCCATGTCGGCGAGGCGGCGCTCGCCCATGTCGAGCAGGCGCTCCAGAACTTGCACCGCGCGCGGCGAAGGCGACTGGCCGTAAAAGCCCCAGAGCGAAGTCATGCCCTTGTCCGCCGTGCCGTCGCGCACCATGCGCAGGTAGACGTCCACCTGCTCCTGTGTCGCGAAAGCTTCTTCCGTGGCGATGCGCAGATAGCCGCGATCGCCGCCCGTCTTCAGTTCATGGCTCATGAGGGGCCGGTATCCTTGTGGTAAAGTCATGTGCGGCGGCGGGGAACGTCACCCGTCCCCCGTCGGTCCTGTGTCAAAAGCTCTTCTTGACCGTGATCGCCCACTCGCGGGGGCGGCCAGGCTGGGCATTGGCGACGCCTGTGGTCACGGAGACCTCCGAAGCGGTGAGGTAGTAATATTCGTCGAAGAGGTTGGTGACCTCCAGCGACGCCTCGATATCCCGCTTGGGGTTGCGCCAGGTCAGGCGGGCATTGGCGAGCGTGTAGGCGTTGATCTGCGTGCGGGGCGAGTTCACCGCCACGCCCCAGATCTTCGACTGGTGGGAGATGTCAAAGCGCGGGGTGACCGAGCCGATACCGCCGGCATCGATCTCATACTGTACGCCGGTGCTCCACTTCCACTTGGGCGTATAGGGCGGTACCATGCCGTACTGCACGCCGTTGGGATTGCCCGCGCCACCGGCCTGCGCCGCGATGCTCTTGTAGGCGAAGTCAGTGTAGCTGACCGAGGCGTCGTACATGAGGCCGCCGAACAGGCGTACCGAGCTTTCCGCTTCGAATCCCTTGATCCGCGCGCTGCCGACGTTGGCCGGCATGGCGCAGGGGACGGTGACGCCGGGAGGGTTGTATTGCGGACAGCTGTTCAGCGTCAGCTGGATGTCCTTATACTCCGAGGTATAGGCGGCGAGATTGAGGCGCACCCGGCGATCGAACAGGTCGCTCTTGACGCCCACTTCCCAGGTCGAGAGCGTCTCGGGATTGAAGGGCACGACCTGCGAGGCCGAATAGGGCCGCGGGTTCACGCCGCCGCCCTTGAAGCCGGTCGACCACTGGACATAGGTGTTGATGCGCGGCGTGATCTGGTAGGAGATGTTGGCGCGATAATCGATATTGTCGCCGCTGTAGTTGCCGGTCTTGCCGTCGAGTGTGGTGTACTGGCCGCCGAGCAGGTTGCCGGCGCGGTCGCGACGGCGGAAGGTGTAGTTCTTCTCTTCCTTCGTGTAGCGGATACCGCCGGTGATCACGAGCTCGTCCGTGAGGTCATAGGCCGCGTGCGCGAACACCGCACGGCTGTTGGCCGGGACCGGATCGCCCGAGACGAAGACCAGCGCCGGGACGGCATAGCGAATGTCCTGGCGGGAGACGTAGAAGCTCTTCTGGTCGATCATGTAGCCGCCGATCGTATAGTGCAGGCGGCGGCCCAGCGCATCGCCAGTCAGGCGTAACTCGTTGCTCCAGGCGTGGAAGTTCACGTTGTTGGGCCCGCCCAGCACGACCGACATCGGCGAGAGATCGTCCTCGTTGGAGAAGGTCTCGTCATATTTTCGGTAGGCGGTGATGCCGACCAGCTGGATATTGTCCGCCAGCTTCCACTCGACCTGACCGGAAAGACCCCAGCCGGTGTAACTGAGGCGGCCCGGGATGCTCGAAGCCCCCAATGCGCCGTCCGCTGGTGAGGTGTAGCTCGAATAGTTGCAGAAGCGGCCGCAGATGAAGCGCGAGTCATAGGGGATGGCGGTCGCGAAGGGGTTCACGTCGCCCGCGCCCTTGTAATTGGCATAGGTGAGGACACCGCCAGCAATCTCGTGCTTCTCGGCCGTGTAGTCGCCGATGATGTTGATCTCGAAATTGCTCGATGGCTCGTAGCGCAGCGCACCGCGCGTCGCCCAGTAGCCGACCTCACCCTGGTGCGAGAGGACGCAATTGGGTGCGTCGCGCAGCGCTGGAATGCCTTGGCCGGGATGGTCGCAACCATAGTCGCGGCGTTCAATATAGCCGTCCTGCGCCCGGGTGACACCGGTCAGGCGGAGGGAGAGATCCTTGGCGAGGCCAAGATCGACGGTCCCGCGCAGATCGAAGCGGTTGCGCGAACCGTAGGTGCCCGAGATGTAGCCGCTATTGTCGCCGGTCGGGCGCTTGGAATAGAGCTTGATCGCGCCGCCAATGGAATTCTTGCCGGCAAGCGTGCCCTGCGGACCGCGCAGCACCTCGACCCGGTCGAGATCGAGCAAATCCAGGACCGAGCCGGTCAGCGTCGAATAATAGACGTCGTCGACATAGACGCCAACGCCCGGCTCGAGCGCGGGATGGAAGTCGAACTGGCCGACGCCACGGATGTTCGCGGCGAGCGAGGAACCATAGTTGGCCGAGTTGGGCTTGAGCGTCACCGACGGGGTCTGCGCCGCAACGTCCGCGATCGACACCTGGCTGCGGGCCTCCATCATCTCGCCGGAGACTGCGGTGATGGCGATCGGTGTGCGCTGCAGGTTCTGGCGGCGGAACTGCGCGGTGACCGTGATTTCCTCGATCTTGCCCTCTTCCGAGGTCGCGGCGGCATCCTTCGGCGCGTCGGCAGCCGCCGCCTGTGCCCAGGCTGCGGGCGCGATCGCCATTGCAACGGCCAGGCATCCCACCGTCTTCAACATGGTGGACGTTGTGGTCTTCATAATTTCCGCTCCCTTTCGAATGTGCTTGAAACTAGCGCGTTTATTCCTCGATCTCTTATGCGGTGCGGTCGCGTGAACCGCCGATCCTTCGCTCTACGACGATGGCCAACAGCAGCACGAGCAGCAGGGCTGCTGCCGGGATCAAAAAGAAATGCTGGCCGTTATCGAGGCCGGCAAGGGCCGCGAACGAACCCACCATCGGGCCCATGATCGCGCCGATACGCGCGACCCCCAATGCCCAGCCAAGGCCGCCCGCCCGGCTGCTTGCCGGATAGAGATCAATAGCGGTGCCGTTCACGCCGTTCTGGATGCCGGTCACGAAGAAGCCGGCGCAGGCGATGAGCAGGATCATAGCGATGCCGCTGGCTGGCGCTAAGGCGAGAGTAAGCATTGTCAGCGCCGCGCCCGCCGCAAAGACGGCTACCGCTCGCCAGCCGGCCCGCCGCAGCACCAGACTCGCGACGATGCCGCCCAGCACGCCGCCTGCATGGAAGCCGGAGGTGACGAGGGCCGCGTCCGCCGCCGAAAGGCCCGAGCCCTTCATCAGCAGAGGAATCCAGCTCGCCAACAGATGGATGCAGAGTGCGATGAACACGAACATCGTCCATACGACCAGCGTCGTTAGCCGGATGGACGGGGCAAGGATGACGGCGAGCGTTCCGCGCGGCGTCGCCTTGGCTCCGGACGTCGGCGAAACATCCTGCAGCGCCACGGCGACAATGGCCGCTATGATCAGTGGCAGGACACCGCCTACGACAAATAGCCCCTGCCAATGATAATGGGGCAGCACGTGCGCAGCCGTCACGCCCGCAACGACCCCGCCCAGCGTGATGCCGATGCCGGCAAATGCCGTCGCGCTCGCATGCCGATGCCCCTCATACATGGCGCCGGCCATCGCCAGCCCGTTCGGCATGACGACGCCGAGGCCGATCCCGATGAGGAAGCGGAGGATCGCGAGTTGCTCGAGCGACCAGGCCGCAGCGGCAGTTAGTGAGAGCAGTCCGTAAGCGGCACTCGCGATCACTACGACCCGCTTCCGGCCGAAGCGGTCGCCGAGAGGCGCCAGCAGGGTCGCGCCGACGAGGATGCCGAAGAGGCTGGCGCTGAGCAGCGGGCCAAGCTGCGCACGGGTGATGCCGAAATCGGTCATGATCGAAGGACCAGCCAGATTGGCTGTTTGGAGATCGAAGCCCTCCACCATGAGCGCAAGGACCACGAGCAATAAGCCTGGCAAAGGCTGGCGGGGCTTTCCGCCCGCTTCCCGCTCCGTCGCCATCCGTCTCTCTCTCCCGAACCTTTCTGGTATCAATCACCAATAATAGATCACAGGGTCTAGTTTTGATGCAAGTGTTAATTCGCTGCCCGCTTGACGGGCCGGAAGAGCGATGGACAATAAGCGCGATGGCATCCACAGCTCTTCCGCAAGCCCCGAAAGCACCTGTCCAGCAGCGCAGCGAGACCAGCCGGCGCCGGATGGTGGAAGGGGCATTACAACTGCTCGATGAGCGGGATATCGATCAGATTTCAGTACGGGACATCGTCCGCGCGGCGGGTACGTCTAACGGCAGCTTCTATCATCGGTTCGGAACAAAAGAACATTTTTTCAATTATTTGATTGACGACATGATTGCGCGTCGCGAGCGCGTCGCGATGATCGAGCTCTCTGACGCTGCCATTCCCTTCGACCGCCTGCCCGACATGCTCAGCCGTAGCGCGATTGCCAATTTCCGGCAGCATGCCGGCCTGTTGCGCTCGGCCGTGCGGCGCCACATCGCCGGTGATGATTGCTGGCTCCGGATCAGCAAGATGTCGCGCCGCGTCGTCAAAAAATATATTGAACGTGTTGCACAAACGCTCGGCCGCGATCTCGATGACGATGAGGCGCAGCGGGTCTATTTTGCCTTCGTGTGGCTTTACGGCCTGCTTGCGTACCGCACGCTCGGGCTAAATTCGATCTATGGGTATACCCTTCCCGACGAGCTCTTCGAGCTGGAGACGATCCGCAATTTCCGGCAGCTCATCGACCAGGCGCTGCCGGCGGGCACACCTCATGAAAAGAGCGTAGGCTGAAAACTTGAGAAGCGGCTGGGCTGATAGTGTGCCCCTGGTGTGACCTTTGGGCAATCCAGCCTGGCCGGTTTGGCAAGATGGGTTGCCAGGAACGACTGCTCGAATTCGTCGCAGCCTTGCGACAATCAATAGCCTCCGCCTCGAAGCAAACGAAGAGGCGATCCTACTGCTCGGCCCGTTCGCCAAGGCGCAGGCGGTCACCGACGGGCCTAAGCCGAGGTGCCACGATCGGCACAGTCAGCATTGTACTTGCCAACGCCATCAGAAGCAGGGCGGTGAACGTCTCGTTCGTGATGATCGCTTTATCGAGCAGAATATTGGCGAAGATGATCATGATGAGCGCCTTGGTCTGAAGTAGCCAGCCGATCGTCGACGCCTGGCCTGTCGGCCAGCGAAGAATCAGCCCAGCCAGATGAACACCTCCGAGCTTGCCGCCGACGGACGCAACGAGCAGCAGCGCTGCGGCGGCAAACACGGTGGCGCCGCCCACATCCCAGTTCGTGCGCAAGCCGGTCGAGAGGAAGAACACCGGCATCACCGCGAGCAGCAGGAAGTTCCGTAAGCGGTCCATGACTTCCTGGTCGAACCACTTCGCATCGAGCACGGCCCCGGCGAGAAATGCACCGACCATGAAGTGCAGGCCGGCCTAGTCGGCAGCGAAACCGCACGCCGCGAGCCAGATCAGGCTCAGATAAATCGCCAGTCACGGCGTCACCTGGACGTGGATCCGTGAATCTTGCGAAGTAGATTGACCAATGTGCTCCGTTCCGTGGTCGTGAGATTCTCTAGCATCCGATCCTCATGACGACGGATCTGCGCGAGTGCCTCGTGTAACATTGCTTCACCCGCCTGGGTCAGGCTCAAGGAGAATGCGCGGCGATCCCGATGATCCGTCGTGCGCGCAATCAGGCCGAGATCGACAAGTTCATTCACGAGCGCCACCATGTTGGCGCGCCGGATGCCGAGCGCCTCAGCCACCTTGCCCTGGCTCAGGCCCGGCATCGCCGAGACAACCGACAGGACGCCGAAAAGCACCTGACGCATGGGTGTTTCAGCGAAGGTCTCCGCAAAATCCATCCTCATCGCGGATGAAGCTCGCCTCAGATGATAGCCGACAAGCTCGTCGAGCGGCCCGAGTGCAATCATGGCGTCGCTGTTCCGAAGGCCGCCCGCTCACCTGTCTGACCCATGCCTATCTCCCAAGACCGTATTTCTTCGCAGGATCAGCCATGCCGCACCGGAAGCCTGCTGGCACATCCTACATTTCATCCCCCGTTTCCATGCCATATTGCCAGAGATTGTTTTATCATATAACTAAATTCATGGCTCACTTGGACGGCCGACCGCAAAGATGTGGCTGTCGTGGTCTTGATCAAAAGGGGAGAGGCGTCATGAAAGTCCGGTTATTGAACAGCGTCGCGTCCTGCGCGCTTCTCGTGCTGTCCTGCGCGATGCCCGCTCAGGCTCAGCAACCGCAGGCGGAGACGGCGCAGAGCGACGAGGGCGCGGGTGAGGCGATCATCGTCACGGCGCGGCGAAGGGCCGAGTCGCTGCAGGATACGCCGGTCGCCATATCCGCCTTCAGTGCCGAGACCCTTCAGGAGCGGCAGATCAATCGCGCGAGCGATCTCGAGCAGGTCACGCCAAGCCTCCAGTTCAAACCGGCTGGCCAGCTTTCGGGCAACAGTTCGGCCGCTGTCGTCTTCATTCGCGGCGTGGGCCAGCTTGACCCCACAGCCGCGGTCGACCCCGGCGTGGGCATCTATATCGACGAGGTCTATGTCGGCCGTGCGGTTGGCGGGGCGATCGACTTCGGCGACATCGCCGGCGTCGAGGTTCTGCGTGGTCCCCAGGGAACACTGTTTGGCCGCAACACGATCGGCGGTGCCATCCTGGTGCGGACCAAGGAGCCGGAGATCGGTCGTTTTGCCGGCGAGGCGCGACTGCGCACGGGGACGGATAATCTCTTCGAGGGCTTCGGCGTCCTCAATCTTCCGCTGGGCGACACCGCCGCAGCCCGTGTGTCCGGCGGTTTTCGCAAGCGCGACGGCTATGTGATCCGTGCATCTGACGGGCTCGATCTCGGTAACGACAACGGCTTCACCCTGAACGGCGCGCTGCTCTGGAAGCCTTCCTCCAGCATCCGCGTGAACCTGCGCGCCGATTACACAAAGCGCGACGAGCATGGCGCCCCGTTCGTGTTCGCCGGGATCAACGAGCAGGCGCCCGTCGCCGCGATCGTCAGCGTGGCAGCCGGCTGCCCCGGTGCCACCATTCCGTTCGCGCCCTTGACGCCGGGTGATCCGCGCTTCGGCGCGCCAAACGTTCCGCTCATCAACGACGCGCGCTGCGCCAATGATTTTCAGGCGCGCGGTCCCTTCGTCAACGGTGGCACCGCGCAGGTGCTGAGCACGTCCGAGGTCTGGGGCGTATCCGGAACTGTCGTCGCCGATCTGATGCCGAGCCTTACGCTCAAGTCGATCAGTGCCTATCGCTCGACCGAATCGCGCGGCATCCGCGACGCGGATAACACGCCGTTCCTGATGATCACCACGGATGTCGGTGCCAAGTCGGATCAGTTCAGCCAGGAACTTCAGCTCCAATATGCCTCGCACGGCGTGGATGCCATTGTGGGCGGCTATTATTTCCACGAGAAGACCAACGAGCGGGCGACCGTGCCGCTGTCCTTCCCGCCGTCCCCGCCGCTGATCGCATCACTGCTGGCGGGCGGTCCTGGGTCTCGTGACCTTCAGATTTCGGACCTCAAGACCAAGTCCTTCGCCGTCTTCGGCGAAGTGTCCGTCAAGCCGCTGGAGAATCTCGAGCTTTCGGGCGGCCTGCGCTACACGCGGGACGAGAAATATTATCGGGGCACGGTGCTCAACCTGTTCCCCGCGACGCTGCCCGATCCCAACCCGTTGCCCACGACGGCCATTCCGCAGGGCGGGCCGCTGTTCATCTATCCTGGTCCCTATGAACGGACTTTCTCGGCGCTTACCGGCTCGGCAAGCATCCGCTATTCCTGGTCGCGTCACATAAGCACCTATGTGTCTTATGCCCGCAGCTTCAAGTCGGGCGGCTTCAACACGCGCTACAATGCCGCGCCTCCAGGCAACGTGCCGACGCCGTTCGATCAGGAGACGGTCGATAGCTACGAGGTGGGCGCGAAGTTCGATCTTGGCGACGTCCGCCTGAGCGCGGCCGCGTTTATCGCGGAATATACGGATATTCAGCTGATCTTCCGCCAGGGCGTCGTTCCGCTGCTGTTCAATGCCGGCAAGGCGCGGATCAAGGGTCTGGAAGGCGAGTTCAACTATCGCTCGCGCAATTCCGGCCTGCAGATCGACCTCTCGGGCAGTGTGCTGGATGATCGCATCCTCAGCATAACGCCGGTGCCCGGCGCCACGGCGACCGTCGCCCCGGGCGACGATCTTCCGTTCACGCCCTCCTTCCAGGGCAGCTTGGGCATCGGCTACGTGATCCCGATCGACCACATGACGCTGACTCCCCGATTCGACGGCACCTACAACACGAAGGTCACCTTCATCACCGGCAGCGTCCCGCAGATCGAGCAGGGCGACTATTTCGTCGGCAATGCCTCGATCACGCTGGCCGACAAGGATCGCGGCTGGAAACTGACCGGCGGCGTCCTCAACCTGTTCGACGAGCGCTACCTGATCCAGGGCAACGCATCGCTCGGCACGCTTGGCTATGCCGAGAAAATCTATGCGCGTCCGAGAAACTGGTACCTGCAGGCTTCCTTCGCTTTCTGAGGGCAGCGCGCAGGGTCATGGCCGACTTGCGGGCCAAGCTCTGACGAAGCGCGAGAATCATATCGCGCGAGATCCGAACCGGATTGCCTGGCCTGGCTCCCCGCCGTGCCAGGCACCCCCGCAAGGTAGGCAAGGATACGTCCTGGATACTAGGCCTCGCGGTTTGAGGCAGCCGCATGGCGGACACGCGGGCGCCGCCGACTGCCGAGAGCGAAACAGCCCGTTCGTGTGTTGGCGTCGCACGTTCGCCGGCTGGGCCGCGTGGACGAATTCTGCTTCCATGATTGTTCGTTTTTGCGCGCCGACAATCGACGCCGAATGGCTGAGAAGTCGTGGATTCCAGTTTTAGCCCTCCTCTTCAGAGGAGGGGTTGGGGTGGTGTTGCAACGGTACAGGTATATCGCTTCGCGAGCGATGCTGCGCATCGCCACCACCCCCTTACCCCCTCCTATGAAGAGGAGGGGCGACGATGTCCGCAATCGTCGTGGCGTCCTGACCACGGAATTCCGGAAGAAAATGCCGGATACTCGTCGTTCGAATTTGGCCACGCCGCCCAGAGCAAGTGTTGAGCCCGGCCCTCAACCAAGGACTTCGACGATGAAATCGACCAGCGCCCGCAAGCGAGGCAAGCGGCGCAGGTCGCGGTGGTAACCCATCCACATCTCGCGCCCCGGCGGCGCGGCGCCCACATCGAGCTGTTCTATCCCCGCAGTGGCATCCCCCAGCCGCTTGGGCAGGACCGCCAACCCAATTCCCTCGGCACATGCGCGCGCCTGCACCTCGCGATTGTTGCTGCGGAACGCGATGGGAGCGGCAGGAAAGCGCGCTCGCAGCCACATCGCGTCCGGTAAATGGCTGAAGGCGGCATCCATTGTGATGAGCCGCGATGGGATTGTCGCGTCCGACCGCTTGTAAACGGCATATTCAAGCCGCAGCAGGCGTCGCTGTATCACATCGACCTCCTCGAACCGGGCGATGCGGAACGAGAGGTCGCACTCGCGTCTCCCCAGCGAATAAAGCCGGCTGTCCGTCACCAGTTCAACGGTAACGTCCGGATGGCGCTCGGCAAACCGCGATAATGCCGGCGTCAGGACGTGAAGTCCGAACCATTCGGAAGAGGTGACGCGCAGGCTCCCTTCCAGGCGTCCATCCCTTCCCGCCAACGAGCGCTCGAGCGCGATCGCTTCATGTTCCATGCGCTCAGCATGGGCCAGCATCGCTGCACCCTCGTCGGTCGGAACCAAGCCGTGGGGCGTGCGCTGGAACAGCGCCTGTCCCACCGCCGTCTCAAGTGCCTTCAGCCGCCTCCCCATGGCGGGCTGTGTCTGGCCCAGAGTTCGTGCGGCAGCGCTCAACGTCCCGTTGCGGGCAATGGCCAGGAAGATCCGAACGTCGTCCCATTCGATATGCATAAATGCATGGCTATCATGCAATGAACTGGAATTCCAAACAACAGTGAATGCTTTATCTCGCTCGGCAGGTCGCGATTGCCCGGCCGGAGGAGATCACCATGTCCAGTTCCATGCGCACCGCCGTTGTCACCGTGGCAAACGGACCGTTCGACGTCGTGGAGTGCGCTTGTCCAACCGCCGCTCCTGGCGAGCTGCTCGTTCGCATCCATGCGAGCGGGGTCAACCCGCTCGACACCAAGATTCGCGCCGGCAGTGCCGCCCACGCTCAACACCCGTGCCCTGCGGTACTCGGCCTCGACATGGCCGGCACGGTCGTCGCAGTAGGGGGAGGGGTGGTCGGCTTCGCAGTCAATGACGAGGTTTTCGGCATGATCGGTGGTGTCGGCGGCCTCCAGGGCTCCCTTGCGCAATATGCCGCGGTTGATGCGCGGCTCGTCGCTCACAAGCCAGCGAGCCTTTCGATGCGTGAGGCGGCCGCGCTGCCGCTGGCCGTAATCACGGCATGGGAGGGGCTGGTTGACCGGGCGCACGTCGCGCGCGGGCAACGCGTGCTGATCCAGGGTGGCGCAGGTGGCGTCGGCCACGTCGCGATTCAAGTGGCGCTCGCGCATGGGGCGGAAGTCTACGCGACCGGCTCGGCGCGGAACGAAGCAGTGATCAGGCAACTTGGCGCAGTCCCGATTGACTATCGGACGGAAGACGTGGCCGACTATGTCGCTCGCTACACCGGCAATGAGGGTTTTGACCTGGTCTACGACACTGTCGGCGGTGCGACACTCGACGCCTCGTTCATCGCCGCGAGCCGCTTTGGCCATGTCGTCAGCGCGCTGGGTTGGGGGACGCATCTGCTGGCGCCGCTATCGTTCAAGGGCGGCACCTACTCAGGCGTGTTCTCGCTTCTGCCGCTGCTCACGGGCACGGGACGGGACCATCACGGCAAAATTCTGCGCGCGGCTGCGGCTCTCGTCGAGGCTGGAAAACTGATGCCGATCCTCGACCCGCGCCGCTTCGCATTCGACACCCTGGCCGAAGCGCATGACATCGTTGCCGGTGGCAGGACGCGTGGCAAGGTGGTGGTTGATATTGATTGAACGGCATCCGGAGGGACTGCCCTGCCACGGTTTTCATGCGCGGGGGCGAAGCGAGGGATGCCGCGCCGCTCCCGGCCATTCCGGCTGGGCGCCGCTATTCCTTCCAGTCTGATGGCGCGGCCTGCTCCGCTCCGAGGATTTGCCGCTTCGCAATCCGCCATTCGCCATTCACTTTGACCAGATTGTCGAACTCCTTGCCCTGCGTGAGGATGCGCGGCGCATCGCCCTGCTTGTCGATGACGATCTCCGTGAAGATCAATCGCGCGGTCGCTGTGGAGCCGTGGACGACGATCAGCGGATTGGTCATGAGAATGTTGAACGAAAACGACTTACGCTGCGGTATATCCGCGGTGGAGAGAGCCTTGTACGCCCCCTCGATTGCGGCGCGTCCCTTATAGCTTGTCGTGCCGAGGATCATCTCGGCATCGTCTGCGTAAAAGGCGCCGAAGTTTCTATCGCCGGCCTTGCCAAAATTATAATAATAGCGCGTGAGCAAGTCCTCGATCTGGGCGCGATCGACCATCGAAGGAGCGGTTACCGTTTGCGCTATGCTGGGCGTTGCCGGCCCGAGAGCCAAGCCCAAGGCGACAAGCGCGCTTGCCCGGCGCGCCACCATTCGATTGCTCAGAATGCCAATCACGTCATTCTCTCCCCGTTGTTTGTTCTCAAACTACGATCGCCACGCGTATCGGCAAGCAAAATCCGCCCTTGAAGTCGTTCGCCATGGGTTGCCGGACGTTGAGGGGAAGAAGGGGAAGAAGTCACCCTCGCAGCTGCGGTGGCGAGAACGGCCTGTCGCGGGCGGGCAGGCAATGTCGCGTCCGGAAAATGCGGCGTTGCATTGACATCGATGGTGATGATCGCGCCGTGGGAAGGGTAGCGACTGCTTTTGGGCAGCAGGGGCGTCTCGCGCCTCACAGCCTGAAGGGAACTGGGCCGGGAAACATCTTGGGAGATGTTCCCGGCCCATCGGATATTCCTCAGAACTTCTTCTTGACGCTGACGGCCCACTCGCGGGGTCGTCCCGGCTGACCGCTGGCATAGCCCTGGCCACCGACGGTCTGGTCGTAGATCGTCAGGAGGTAATATTTGTCGAACAGGTTGCTGACCTCGAGCGAGACGTCGAGATCCTCGCCCTCATTGCGCCAGGTGAGCCGGGCGTTGGCCAACAGGTAAGCGTCGATGCGGTTGCTCGAGCGATTGGCCGAGACGGTATAGACCTTGCTCTGATAGGCCGCATCGAAGCGCGGCGTGAGCGATCCGATATTGCCAAGCGGAATCTCGTACTGCGCGCCGACACTCCACTTCCACTTGGGCGTATAAGGTGCATAATCGCCATATTGCGGACCATTGAGGTTGGTCGGTCCGCCCACGGCAACCGTCGTGGTGCCCACCGTGTAGGTGCCAAAGCGCTTATACTCGAAGTCGATGTAGCTGAGCGACGTATCGATCGTCATACCCTCGATCAGACGGTATGTGGCCTCGATTTCGATGCCCTTGATATCCGCATCGCCCGCATTGACCGGCAGGGCGCAAGGAGCACCGAAGCCGGCACCGGTGATCGCGGTGCAGTTGCCGAGCGAGAGCTGGATGCCCTTATACTTGCTCAGGAACGCCGCGATGTTGATGCGCACCTTGCGATCGAACAGGTCGGACTTCAGGCCCAGTTCGTATGACTGGAGCGTCTCGGGCCCGAACGACAGCGCCTGCTGGACGAAGAAGGGGCGCGGATTGACGCCGCCACCCTTGAAGCCCGTCGAGAACTGCGCATAGGCCATCACGTCGGACGTCACCGCATATTGGACGTTCGCGCGATAATCGACCCGCTCGCCGCTATAGGTGCCGATCGTGCCGTTGAGCGGCAGCACGCCGGCTGCCCCCGTCGCGGTCGGATCATTATACGGACGCTGGCGGATATACTGGTAGGTCTTCGATTCCTTGGTGTAGCGGATGCCGCCGGTCAGCGTCAGCGGCTCGATCGGGTTCCAGGCGACATGCGCGAACAGTGCCTTGCTGTCCGCATCGACCGGATCGCTCTGCTGGAACTGCAGCCCCGACGAGCGCAGATCCTGGAACGAGGTATAGACCGACTTCTGATCGCTGTAATAGCCGCCGACCGTATAGTCGATCGTGTCGCCGATCGACCCGTTGAGGCGCAGTTCCTGGCTGAAGAAGCGGAACGTCAGCGGACCATAGCCAAGGCTGTGCGCCATCGGCGACACGTCGTTGTCGTTGGAGAAGTTCGACGTGTATTTGCGGAACGCCGTGATCGAGTTGAGCTGCAGCTTGTCGGCCAGTTCCCACTCGACCTGACCCGAGACGCCCCAACCCTGGAACTTCACACGGCCATCCGCGGACGAAGCCAGGAAACTGCCGTCGGCGGGCATGTCGTAGCTCGCATAGTTGCAATAATTCCCGCAGATGAACCGATTGTCGTAGGACAGCAAACTGCTGGGCGCGGCAAACGGGTTGATGTCGCGCGTCGGAGGCGATGCCGTCGCATAATTCTGGGCCGGCGAAGAGCCGGTCGCCGGGATCAGCGGCAGCGGATAGCGCGGGCTGGCCACCTCGCCATTGGGATAGCTGCGCAGCAGCAGAACCGAGCCGGCCGCCGTGCGATCGTCATCGGTATAGTCGCCGATGATGTTGATATCGATCGTGTCGGTCGGGCGGAAGCGCAACTGGCCACGCAGCGCGATATAGTTGACCTCGCCTTCCTTTCCGATCACGCAGTCGGCGCGATTGGTCTTGGCCGGAACGCCGCCCACCGGGTTCACCAGCATCGGCGCGCGCGTGGGATTGGACGCCGTGGCGAAGGCTGGGGTGAAGGTGGCCGAACCACCGGCCGGATAGACGCAGCCAAAGTCGAGCCGGTTGACATAGCCGCCCTGTTTCTTGGCAACGCCCGAAATGCGTGCATCGACGCCCTGCGCAATGTTGAAGTCTCCGCTGGCGCGCAGGTCGATGCGATTGCGGCTGCCATAGGTCGCCGTGATCGTGCCGGTGTTGGTGCCTTCCGGCTTCTTCGAGAAGAGCTTCACCGCGCCGCCGATGGAGTTGCGACCCGACAGCGTGCCCTGCGGGCCGCGCAGCAGCTCGACCCGGTCGAGATCGAGCAAGTCGAGGATCGAGCCGGTCAGCGTCGCATAATAGACGTCATCGACATAGAAGCCCACGCCCGGTTCCAATGCCGGGTTGAAGTCGAACTGACCAACGCCGCGGATGTTCGCGCCCAGCGAGGGGCCATAAGCGGCACCCTGCGGCTTCAGGGTAACCGACGGTGCCTGGTTCGCAACGTCCTGAATGCTTGTCTGGCTGCGCGCTTCCATCATGGCGGCATTCACCGCCGTGATCGCGATCGGCGTGTCTTGTAGATTCTGCTCACGGAACTGCGCCGTGACCACAATCTCCTCGGTGCCGGCCTCAGCCGCCTGGGGCGCGGACTGTTCTGCTGCTTGTCCGAACACTGCGGCCGGCAAAAACAACGCTAGCCCCGAAGAACATAGGATTAGCCCCCTAACTTTCATCATCTCTCTCCTTCATTGGTCGATTTGCTCAAATAGATATAGATATTGCTTATATTCACGACGCCATAGAGGCTGGTCGTCTCGCCGACAAAGTTTTCGTGTCGGCACCGATGAAGCGCCCTGCCAGCGCGAATGCCAGGCCACCGAGCAAAGCCGTCACCGCGATGATCAGCATCGAATAGCGGATGGATTGGGCGCCTTGGGTGGGCTCAAGAACGTCGTTCAGAATGCCGACAAGCAGCGGCCCCGCAGCCTGGCCGAACATGGCGGAGCAAAACAGCAGGATCGAGGTCGCCACGGCGCGCACGCGGATGTCCGCCACGGCGACGACGCCCGCGAACACCGGCCCCTGGTGAATCAATAGAAGGAAGCCGCTCACCGCATAGGCGCCGAGCCACATCGCGCGATCATCGGCGAGGGCGAACACCACTTCGGCGGGCGCAACGAGCATGCAGGCGACGGCGGGGATCGTCATGCGCCAGTGCGGCGCCCGCCGCCCGAGCCGGTCGATCACCAGCCCGCCCAGCAGAACGCCCGCGACGCCGCAGATGCCTCTGATCGGGCCGATCGTCGCCGCGATCTGCGCGAGCGGCAGCTGATGCGTGCGCGAGAGGAAGGTCGGCGTCCACACCGAGGACGCGAAGATGTTGAGGCCCATCATCGTCGCGCCCGCGAGCAGGCAGAGATAGGCGCGCGAGCGAAGCAGGCAGCGCACGCCCTCCCAGAACGGCACCTGCGCCGCCAGGGGCTTGGGCCTCGCCGCCACCGGATCCGAGGCGCCGCGGCGGGGCTCGCGCACCGTGAAGAGGAACAGCAGCGCCAGGACGAGCCCCGGCACGCCGGCAACGACGAACATCTGCCGCCAGCCATGATGCTGGCCGACCCAGCCCGCGATCGGGAAGAACAGCATGGAGGAGATGGACGCGGCAGTCGCGAATATCGAATAAGCGAGCGGCCTGCGCTCGGCCCGGAACAGATCCGCGATGATCGAGTTGGACGGCGCGATGCCGCAGGCCTCGCCGGCGCCCATCAGGAACCGCGCCACGGTGAGTTGCCACAGGTTCGCCGCCCAGCCTGTCGCGATGGTCATGAGGCTCCAGAAGGCGAAGCCCGCCGCGATGATGTTGCGCCGGCTCCAGCGATCCGCTGCCCAGGCGATCGGCACGCTCATGATCGAATAGAAGAGCACGAAGGCGAGGCCGGAGACCAGCCCCAGCACGGTGTCGGACAGCTGCATCTCGACCTTGATCTGCGGGAGCGCGAGCCCGAGCAGCGAACGGTCAAGATAGTTGAACGACGAGATAAGCGTCAGGAAGCCGAGGCCGTAGGCGGCCGGCAGCAGGCCGGCGCCGTCCTGCGCTGCCTTTTCCTCGCGCGGAGCAGGCGCCAGAGCGAGACCCCCGGCATCAACGGCGCCGCTATTTCGCATCATAAGCGCAAGGCCCTCTACCCTGATCGCCGGCAAGACCGGCCGGTCCCGTTCGGATGCGGCGCCTCTCCAGGCGCGCGCATCCCAATTCTCAGGCGCTCGCGCCCCGCCGCGATCGCCTGCGGATTCATGCCTTCAGATCGAGCGGCCCCAGCGGCCGCTCGCCCATCACCGTGGTGCGGATGAGGTGCCGGCGCTCATGCTTGAAATCATGCACGCCGCGATGAAGCGTGAAGCGATTATCCCAGATGATGAGCGTGTCCTTCTTCCACTTCACGCGGCAGTGATAATGAAGATGCTGGGCGAGCGACTGCAGATAGTTGAGCAGCGCGCGGCTCTCCGCCTCGCTCCAACCCACGAAATGCTTGAAATAGGCCGTGGTCGCGAACAGCGCCTTGCGTCCCGTCTCGGGATGCACGCGCACCGCGGGATGGATGTTGGTCAGCTCGTCCTCGCGGAAGTCGTGGCTCTCGCGCAGGCGCAGTCGCTTCTCGGGCGGCAGCTTCTCGTTCTTCGCCCAGATGTCGGCGCCGGAATAGACCACCTGCAGCCCGTCGAGCAGTTCCTTCATGCCGTCGGAGAGATGCTCATAGACGAGATAGGCGTTGGAAAAGGCCGTGTCGCCGCCCCAGAGCGGCACCTCCAACGCGCGCATGACGATGCACTTGGGCGGCTGGAGGAGGAAGGGGCTGTCCGTGTGGAAATGTTCGAAGGACGGAACGACGTTCTCGGGCTCATAGGCCTCACGGCGCACCTCCTGCATGTCCCGGTGCTCGCCATAGGTCGGCGCCTGGGGGAGCTCGGTGATCTCGCCGAAGTGACGCGAGAAGGCCTTGTGCTGCTCGGGCGTCAGATCCTGATCGCGGAAGACGATCACGGTGAAGTGCTCGAAGGCTTTCATGATCTCCGCAATGGTCTCCGGATCGAGCGGCTCGCGCAGGTCGACGCCGGAAATCTCGCAACCGCACGCGCCGCTGATGGGCTCGACGCCGATGCGGTTGAACGAGGGCATCGGCAGGCCCGCGACGATGGGCGCGGGGAGAACGGTTGCTTCGCTGAATGAGGCAGAGGCCATGGGGAGAAACTCCGATGAGGCGCCGTCAACCGGGCCGGTGGTTGCGGGAGCGGAACGATTGCAAGAGATTTGCTGCGGCCGGGGTGGCGGGGCGCCCGGCGGGTGATGGGCGCGCGCGGGCCGAAAGCGCGCCGGGTCTTCCGGCGCCCAAGCGATTGGGCGGTGACAGGACACGGGCCAACGGCGGCGAAGCCGCGTCATCAGCCGAGAACGGGGTGGGAAACCCGATCATTTATGTACCTCTCCATTCAAGCGGTCTGGCCGCGAATAAGACGGCGATGATTAGGCTCTCATGGCGTGGCGGTCAACAACAATTCCGATATAGAGAATAGTCATTCCATTATACGGAATCGTTCTTTACGAACGCTAGGG
Source organism: Sphingobium nicotianae (assembly GCF_018603885.1). Classification (GTDB taxonomy): domain Bacteria; phylum Pseudomonadota; class Alphaproteobacteria; order Sphingomonadales; family Sphingomonadaceae; genus Sphingobium; species Sphingobium nicotianae. The sequence continues at coordinate 21,311 of NZ_JAHGAW010000010.1, read as the reverse complement.
CACGCGATAGTTGAGAGACGTCCCGCCTCGTGTATGAAAGCGGGCGCGCGGAGGTCTCCCCGCAATTTTCGAGGAACGGCGTGAAAGAGGATCGTGATCGCGGCTCGGGCATGCGGACCGTCGCGCTGCTCAAACTCATCGCAGAAGGGAAGAGCAGCTTCACGCTGAGCGATCTTGCCGACCGGGCCGGGTTGCCCCGCAGCAGCGTTCACCGGCTGCTGCAGCCCTTGCTTGCGGGCGGGCTCGTCGAGCGGGCGGGTGGACAGGCCTATCGCGTCGGCGCGCAATTCCTCCGGATCTCGGCGCTGGTCATGCGACAGGCGGATGTCGCCCGGCTCGCGCGCCCGATCCTTCAGCAATTATGGGCGCAGTGGGAGGAAACCTGCTCCCTGTGCGTCTACAGCCCGGCGGGGCACATCGCCATCGTCGCCGAGACGCTGCAGACGCCGCACCCGCTGCGATTCGTCATCGAGCCGCTCCAGGAATTGTCGCTCGTCTGGGGATCGCTCGGCCGTGCGATCCTCGCCTTCCTGCCCGAAACGGAGGCGGCCGCCGCTCTTGGCCGCCCTGGCATCGCGCCGCTGAGCGGCCTGCCGAACCCATCGGCGGAGGAACTGGCGGATATCCTCTCCGGCATCCGCTCGTCCGGGGTCGCCTGCTATCGCAACGAAGTCGTCGACGCAGCCGGCGTGGCGGCGCCGGTCTTTCGAGACGATGGCAGCGTGCTCGGCAGCCTCGGTATCACGGCGCCGGCGCGGCGGCTCAAGGCGGAGATGGTGGATGGGATTGCGGAGTCGGTGAAGGCGGGCGCGCAACGGCTGTCCGCCTTGCTTGGCTATACCGCGGGGAGTGACGGGGGGCTTCGGGGATAGGGCGGGGGCGAAGCGGGCGCGGGAGTGGGCGAAGAGCCGCCGTCGGATAACGCTCGTCGCCCGGCTGGCCTTGGGCCGCCTTTCGGATACGTGCGGCACAACGCCGTCGATCGGATACAAACTTGGGAGAGTGAGCGGATGCGTATCGCGGTTTTCACAGTCATGGCGGCCCTGTCGGCCGCGCAGGCCACGGCTCAGTCATCGGGTCCTCCGGCGCCGCGTCTCGAATTCGCCTTCGAGGAGGTCGTCCTGCTTGGCGAGGCGGTGGCGCCGGGCGAGACGCCCTTTGGCCGGCGCAACATCATCCCCATCATCGGCGGCTCATTCGAAGGACCGGGCATCAAGGGGGCGATCGTCCCGGGCGGCTGGGACTGGCAACTGGTCCGTGCCGACGGCTGCGTCGACGTCAAGGCCGACTATATGCTCAGGACGGACGACGGCGTGACCATCAACGTCGTCAACACCGGTGCGCTGTGCATGCCGAAGCCAGGTGAGGCGCCCGTCGCGGCGCGCACCTCGCCCCGCTTCGAGGCGCCGCTCGGCAAATATGCCTGGCTGAACAGGACCGCCTTCATCGGAACGCTGGAGCGCGCGACGGGACCGAAGGGCGAGCCGGCGGTCAGGATCAGGTTCTACAAGGCGGTCTGACGGGGCTCCCCGACCACTATCGCAGAACGCTCGCCATGACGTCGCTCATCGACGTGGTGGGGCGACCGATCAGCTTCTCCAGCGTCCGGCTCTCGTCGAACAGGCCGCCCTCGCGCGCGCCCATGTCCGATTTCGCGATCATCGCGGCGACGAACGCCGGCGTACCGATCGCGACCAGCGCCGCCTCGAACTCCGGCTTGGGCAATTGCACGCACTTGACCGGACGGCCGCTCTGGCGCTCCGCTTCGGCGGCGAGGTCGGCGAAGGTGAAGCTGCTGCTGCCGGCCAGTTCATAGACCTTGCCCGCCTGATCGTCGGGAGCGGTGAGCACCGCCACCGCCGCTTCCGCGAAATCCTCGCGCGAGGCCGCCGAGATCAGGCCGTCGCCCGCGCAGGTGGGAAGCGTCCCGCTGTCCACCGCCGCCTCGATCCGGAACAGGTAATTCTCGCAATACCAGCCGTGCCGCAGCAGCACATGGGGGACGCCGACCTCCTTCAGGACGGTTTCCGTCGCCTTGTGCTCCGCGGCGATCGGCAGCGCGGTTTCGGACGCGCGCAAAACGCTCGTATAGGCGATGAGGCGGACGCCAGCCTCCCTGGCCGCCTCGATGACGGCGCGATGCTGCCGCTCCCGTTCGCCGACCGCATTGCCGGAAATGAGCAACAGCTTGTCGATGCCCGCGAGGGCAGGCGCAAGCGTCTCGGGCGCGTCATAATCGAAGCGCCGAAGCTCGGCGCCGAGCGCGGCGAGCGGCGCTCCCTTGTCGAGATCGCGAACCAGCGCCACGACGGGAACGTCCGGATGATGCTCGCGGAGCTTGCGGACAATGATTTCCCCGAGCCTCCCGGTCGCTCCGGAAATGCCGATCACCTCTTGCTCACCCGTCATGCTCATCTCTCCCTTGCCTCTCCTTCGCGGCGGCCGGGAGAGAACAGCCGGATCGGGCGCGGCGGTCAATCCTTTCCGGCGAACTTTCCGCTTCGTCCCGATGGTCGAGGCGTCTCACCCCGGCAATATTCCTGTATGTAGGAAAAACATTGCGGTGCCAGTTCAATTCCTTATTCTGTGAAATAGGAATTGATTCGAACACAGAATCAAAACGGGAGAGAATGATGAAGGGGATGCTGCTGTCCTCCGCGGCTGCGGGGATGTTCTTGTGCGCGGCGCCGGCGCTGGCGCAATCCGATGTCGCGGCGCCTCGAGCGGCCGGTGATGACCAGGGCCTTGAGGAAATCATCGTGACCGCCCAGCGCGTGCAGGAGAGCAGCCAGCGCGCGCCGCTGGCGCTGGACGTCATCAACCCGGCCGAGCTGATCCGGCAGAATGTCGTGCGCGCCGAGGATCTCTCGCGGACCTCGCCTGCGCTGGCGTCCAGCGGCGGCGGCGGGCCGACCACGGTCTTCTTCGTGCGCGGCGTCGGCAACGCGACCGTCAACGCCTATTCGGACCCCGCCATCGCGTTCAACTATGACGGCGTCTATATCGGCCGGCCCTCGTCCACGTCGGGCATGTTCTACGATCTCCAGCGCGTCGAGGTGCTCAAAGGGCCGCAGGGCACGCTCTATGGTCGCAATGCGACCGGCGGCGCCATCAACGTGATCCCGAACCGCCCCAGGCTCGGCGAGCGCGCGGGCCAGGTGACGCTCGGCTATGGCAATTATGATTGGCTGACGGGCCAGGCCGCGCTCAATCTGCCGGTCGGCGACGCCGCGGCCGTCCGCGTCGCGGGCATGATGTCGAACCGCGACGGCTTCCTCAGCGACGGCAGCGGCAAGCAGCGCGAATATGCGCTTCGCGGCCAGCTCCTTGTCGAGGCGACGCAGGCGCTGACGCTGCGCCTCGGCGTCGACTACGCGCATCAGGGCGGCAGCGGCGCCACGGGCTTCTATCTGGGGGCGGTCGACCCCATCTTCGGCGCGACCGGCTTTGCCGGCTACAGCTTCACGTCCACCGGTTTCGACCGCACTCAGGGCCTGCGCGATCCGCGTTCGAACGCCCTGCAGAGCAGCCGCTTCGTCGGGCAAGTCGGCCGCACCGGCGCCGTCGTCGACGGCGTTCCCCATAACGACAACAATTATTGGGGTGTCACCGCCGAGCTCGATTATGTGACGGACGCCGGCACGCTCACCGTTCAGCCCGCCTATCGCGAGGGGAAGCTGGACTATGCCTTCAACGGGGTCTTCCGCACCGGCGCTGTGAAGGAGACGGACAAGCAGACCAGCGTCGAGGCGCGCTGGGCCGGCAATGTCGGCCCGGCGATCGATTATCTCGTCGGCGGCATGTATTTCGACGAGGATATTGACGTCCCCTTCGCCGTCTACAATCAGTCGACCCTGACGCCATATCAGAACTTCAAGACCGCGACAGAGAGCTGGGCCGGCTTCGGCAAGCTGACCGTCCGCCCGGTCGAGAAGCTCAGCCTCACCGCAGCCGGGCGCTACACATCGGACAAGAAGCGGTTCGATGGCCTCTCACAGGTCTATATCCTGTTCTGCGGCAACCCCGCGCCGCCGCAAGATTTCTGCCCGACGCTCCCGTTCACCCCGCTCGCCAGCAGCGCTGCGGAACTGGAGAGCTTCTACACTTCGCGCGGCATTCCGGTGACCCCGGTGCCGCTCTACGTGCTGCCGCCGGTTGCGGGCGGTTCGCAGACCGCGCCCTTCGTGCTGCGCTCGCCGATCGCGATCAACGCGGGCCTCAAGAACGAGAAGTTCACCTATCGCCTCGCCGCGCAATATGACGTGACGCCGCGCAACATGGTCTATGCGAGCTTCGAGACCGGCTATCATGCCGGTGGCTTCTCGTTCGCGCGCGGCGTGGAGAGCTATGCACCCGAGATGATCAACGCCTACACGATCGGCAGCAAGAACCGCTTCCTGGGCAACAGGCTGCAGGTCAACGTCGAGGGCTTCGTCTGGAAGTACAAGAACCAGCAGTACAGCCAGTTCGGCTATGATCTCGGCAACCCGCCCTCGACCGTCTTCCTGACCCGCAACATCGGCGACAGCACCATCCGGGGCATCGACCTTGACGTCGAATTCAAGGCCACGCGTAACACCTTGCTGTCGGCGAACGTGCAATATCTCGACACCAAATATGACAGCTTCGTCTATTTCGCGCCGAACCAGGGCTTGCCGCCCAACACGACCTGCGCCTTCGCACCGACCACGCAGACGACGCCGGCCGGCGCGGTGCTCAACCTGTTCCGCGTCGACTGCTCGGGCAAACGGGCGTTCAACTCGCCCGAATGGTCGTTCAACCTCGACGCGCAGCAGACCATCCCGCTCGGCACGTACAAGCTGATGCTGCAGGCCGGCACGCGCTACCGCGGCGAGAGCGATTCCTCGGCGGACTATCTCCCCTATCTCCGCTCCGAAGCGACCTTCGTCAGCAATGCCTCGGTCACCCTGTCGAGCGCCGACGATCGCTGGTTCGCCAGCCTCTATGTCTTCAATATCGAGAACAATCAGCGGCTGGTCGGCGGCACGACCAATTCGGCGGGGCTCATCTCGGCGTCGGCTGAGCAGCCGCGTACCTGGGGTGTGCGCATCGGCGGCAAATTCTAGCGCAGCATCCGCTTTCCAAACCATCCAAACCCCATTATTCCCGGTATCGGGAATTTAGAGTCGGAGGAATTATGTCGGTGTCGGTCAACGATCTTCATTATGTCGCGCTGGCCGTGCCAGATCTGGCGGCCGAGCGGGCGTTCTTCGGCGAGACCTGGGGTCTCACGGAAGTGGGTGAGCAGGATGGCAAGGTCTATTTCGCGGCGGAGGGATCGCCGTATCCCTTCGTTATCCGCCTGCGCCAGGACGACGAGCGCAAGACCGACCTGATCGGCTTTTCGGCCGGCTCGCGCGCCGAGGTCGATGCGCTGTTCGCGCAGGTGCAGGCAGCGCAGTGCAAGATCATCTCGAAACCCGGTGAGGCGGAAGGTCCGGCAGGAGGCTACGCCTTTCGCTTCTTCGATCCGGATGGCCGCGCGATCGAAGTGATCTGCGACACCACACGGCGCACGCCCCGCGTGCTCGCCAAGGGCGAGGCGATCCCGACCGGCCTCAGCCATATCGTGCTGCACACGCCCGATCCGGCCAAGCTCGTCGCCTTCTACGAGACGGTGCTGGGCTTCCGGCTGACCGACTGGATCGGCAGTTTCATGGCCTTCCTGCGCTGCAACCCGGCCCATCACCGGCTCGCCATCCTGCCCGGACCGCCGGCGCTTAACCATGTCGCCTTCGATGTCGCCTCGGTCGATGAGATGATGCGGGGCCTCGCGCGCCTGCACGAGAAGGGCGTGACGCTGTCCTGGGGGCCGGGCCGCCACACGGCGGGCAACAACACCTTCACTTATTATCTGACGCCCAACGGCAACGCCGTCGAATATACCTCGGATCTGGAGGAGGTGGACGAGGCGAGCTGGCAACCCACCGTCTATGAATTCAGCCCCGGCATTACCGATCAATGGGGGACCGGCCGCATCATTCCGGGCAATGTGCCCCATGCCGAGATGACGCCCGACAAGGGTCTGTGGCAGGTGCCCGCATGATCCGCAGCGCGCTTGTCGTCGGCGGCGGCGTCGGCGGCATGACAGCGGCGATCTCGCTCAAGCGCATCGGCGTCGATGTGGTGCTGATCGACGCGGATCCGCAATGGCGGGTCTATGGCGCCGGCATCAGCGTCACCGGCATCTCCCTGCGCGCCTTCGATGCGCTGGGCATCCTCGATCAGGTCCGCGCGCGCGGGCATGTCGGCGCCGGAATGCGCGGCAAGACTGCCGCCGGGCAGACGGTGATGGAGCCGCCCGTCCCGGAAAACCCCACGCCGATCCAGCAGAGCGGCGGCATCTTGCGCCCCGTGCTGCACGATATCCTCTCCGCGACGGTGCGGGCGGAGGGCATCGACGTGCGTCTCGGCCTCAAGGTGGAGACGCTCGCGCAGGACGCGCAGGGTGTCGACGTGACCTTCGACGACGGCAGCGCCGGCCGTTACGATCTCGTGGTCGGCGCGGACGGCATCTATTCCCAGATCCGCGGGCTGATCTTCCCCGATGCGCCAAGGCCGAGATTCACGGGGCAGGGCTGCTGGCGCGTCGTCGCGCCGCGCCCGCCCGAGGTCGACCGGGCGGAGATGTATTTCGGCGGCCCGGTCAAGCTCGGCATCAATCCCGTCTCGGCTGACCAGATGTACATGTTCATCCTGGAGCATGTGCCGGACAATCCGTTCTTCGCCGAGGCGGAGATGGTCGATCACGTCCGCGCCCTCATGGCCCCGTTCGGCGGCGCCGTGCCGGGGGTGCGGGAGAGCATCACCGATCCCGCGCAGATCAACTATCGGCCGCTCGAATGGCTGCTGCTGCCCAAGCCCTGGTATGTTGGCCGCGTGGTGCTGATCGGCGATGCGGCGCATGCCACCACGCCGCACATGGCGAGCGGCGCCGGCATCGCGGCCGAGGACGGACTCGTCCTCGCCGAGGAAGTGAAGCGCCACGATGCGATCACCGATGCATTGCATGCCTTCATGGAGCGTCGGTTCGAGCGGGCGCGCCTGGTTGTGGAGAACAGCGTGATGATCGGTGACATGGAGATTGCGGGCGATCTCTCCAACAAAGGGCCCGCGATGCTGGGCGCCACCATGGGGCAGCTCCAGGCGCCTTACTGATACGGGAGAGAATGGAAGATGACATTCGGTCTGGCGAAGCTGCGGAATGGCGGCGCGGTGCTGGTGGCGGGCGACAGGATGGTCCCCGTCGCGGGGTCTGGCGACCTGCTCGCCCTGCTCGACGATTGGGAGGCGACGCTGCCTCGGCTGGAGGCGATTGCCGCCGCCGGGGAAGGAGCCGTCCCGCTCGACGGGGGCGCGCTGGCCGCGCCGTATGTGCCGCGCCAGATTTTCTGCACCGGCGCAAATTACCGCAAGCATGTGATCGGGCTCATCATGGGCGATCCCTCCATGCGCACCGCCGCGGACGAGGGTGAGACGGACGAGGAGCGTCTGGCCCGCGTCGAGAAGATGATGGACGAGCGCGCCAATGCGGCGCTGCCTTACTGCTTCATCAAGCTGCCGTCCTGCGTGGTCGGGCCGAATGACCAGGTCGTGCTACCGCGCAACGTGCAGAAGCCCGACTGGGAGCTGGAGCTCGGCGTGGTGATCGGCAAGCGCGCCCGCCATGTGACGCCCGAGCAGGCGATGGACCATGTTGCGGGCTTCGTCGTGGTGAACGACGTCACCGCCCGCGAGCATATCTTCCGCCGGGACAACAGCGCCATCGGGGCGGACTGGCTATCGGGCAAATGCTTCCCGACCTTCCTGCCGTTCGGCCCGATGATCGTGCCCCGCCAGTTCGTGGCGGATCCTTATGACCTGACCATCCGCCTCGCGGTCAACGGCAAGGTCTATCAGGACGAGTCCACGCGCGACATGATGATCAGCATCGAGCGCCAGCTGGCCTATCTGTCCGATCGGGTGGAGCTCACGCCCGGCGACGTCATCTGCACCGGTTCGCCTTACGGCAACGGATCGGCGTTCGGCGTGTTCCTCCAGCCGGGCGATAGGATGGAAGGCTCGATCACCGGCCTCGGCACGCAGCGCAATCCCTGCGTCGCGGAAGGCTGAATTGTGCCGGTCGCGCTACCGCTTGCGCAGGCCGTTGAGCAGCAGGTCGACGACGAAATCCTCGAACTGGACGGCGAGGGCATCCATGTCGGTGTCTTCCGGCACGAGGTTGCGCACCACCGGCTGCGCGGAGACGAAGAAGTCGAACAGGCCGACAAGCGCCAGGTGAAGGAACAGCGGATTGACCGATCGCAGGTCCTGGCCGCCGTCCTGCGCCATCATCTGCGCAAGGCGCTCGACCGCGCCCATGTTCATCTCGCCCTGCAGCTTGCGCACTTCGGCCGACTTGGCGTCCGCAAGCTCGTCGACCATCAGGCGGTGGACATGCTTGGTCGAGCGGGTGAAGTGCGCGGTGTGGCGGATGGTGCGCTCCAGCCGCGCCACGGCATCGGCGAGCGTCGCCTCCTCCGTCGGCGCGTCGGCGATCAGCTGCTTGACCACTTCGAGCAACAGCTTTTCCCGGTCGCCGAAATAATAGCGGATCAGCGCCGGATCGACCCCGGCCTCGCGCGCGATCAGCGAGGTCGTCACGCGCGCCGGGGGCAGTTCCTGCAGCAGCTCGGTGGCCTTGCTCAGCACCGCGTCCTTGCCCACCGCGTCCGCCGGCCGGCCCTGGCCGCGTTTTCTCGTCGAAATTCTCGTCATGCGTCCCGCTATTCCGCTTTTTTCCCCGCTCGGCAAGCGGACTGAGGAAATTCCCGAAAATAGGAATTGCACAGGCGGCGCGGATCGATAAGGTCGAGGTCATAGGGAGAGGCAAATGGCGAACTGGCCGTTCACGCAGGGCATTCATGATATTGGCAACGGCCTCTATGGCTATGTCCAGCCCGACGGCACCTGGGGCTGGTCCAATGCGGGGCTGATCGCGAGCGGCGGCGAGACGCTGCTGGTCGATACGCTGATGAGCGTGCCGCTCACCCGCGAGATGCTGGACCGGTTCAAGGCCAGGGTGCCGGAGGCGGCGAAGATCGACCGCCTGGTCAACACGCATGCCAATCCCGACCATTTCTTCGGCAACGGCCTGGTGGCGGATGCGGAAATCATCAGCACCGTCGAGGCGAAGAAGGAGATGGCCGGGTTCAACCCGAAGGCACTGGCCGCGCTGCGCGACAATTACCGGAACATGGGCGACGCGGGCGCGTTCCTCTACGAGACGATGGGCCGCAAGTTCGACTTTTCCGGCGTCGACGAAGTCACGCTGCCGAACCGTACGTTCGAGAGGCATCTGACGCTCACCGTCGGCGACAAGCAAATCGAGCTGACCGATCTCGGTCCGGCGCATACCGAGTCCGACACGATCGTCTGGGTGCCGGAGGACCGGGTGGTGTTCACCGGCGATCTGCTCTTCAACGAGGGGCATCCGATCATGTGGGCCGGGCCGATCGAGAACTGGATCGCCGCGTGCCAGCACATCATCGATCTCGATCCGCAGGTGGTCGTGCCCGGCCACGGGCCCATCACCGAGAGGACAGCCGTCGCCGCCATGAAGGGCTATTTCGACTATGTCCGGGACGAGGCGCGGGCGCGCTTCGATGCCGGCATGGGGTTCGATGAGGCCGCGCGCGACATCAACATGCAGGAATATCGGACCTGGAGCGATCCCGAGCGGATCGTCGCCAATGTCTTCTCCCTTTACCGCCAGTGGGGTGCGCAGTTCACGCCCGAGCAGCAGCGCGACCTGTTCGGCGCCATGGGCCGCTACCACAAGGAACTGGCCGCACATCAAGAGGCTTGCGACCATGAGCATTGAAATCAACGCCACCCACGATCCGGCGCGCCGCAGCTGGGTCGAGAGCGCCAACGCGCCGGACACCGATTTTCCGATCCAGAACCTGCCCTTCGGCCTGTTCCGCACCGGCGATCATGTCCGCGGCGGCGTCGCGATCGGGGACCGCATCGTCGATCTGGCGGCCTTGCTGGAGACCGGCCTGCTGGGTGGGGCAGCGGCCGAGGCTGCGCAGGCGGCAGCGGGAGTGGATCTGGGGCCGCTGCTCGCCTGCGCGCCGACTGCCGTCAGCGCCCTGCGCGCCGAGCTGTCCGAGCTGCTGCGCGAGGGCGGGCGCGGAGATCGCGCGGTGCTCGAGCCGTTGCTCGTGCCGATGGCCTCGGCGGAGCTGCTGCTGCCGCTCAAGCCGACCGCCTTCACCGATTTCTGCACCTCTATCGACCATATCAGGCGCATGGCCCAGGGCGCCGCGCCGCTCGCCGCGATGGCGCTGCCGGTCGCTTATAATGGCCGCGCCAGCTCGGTGATGGTCAGCGGCACGCCCGTGGTGCGCCCGAGCGGCCAGTTCGCGGCGCCGCCGGGCAGCAGCGACATCCGGTTCGGGCCGGAGCCGATGCTGGACTTCGAGCTCGAATTCGGCGTGTGGCTGCGCGCGGGCAATGCGCTTGGCCAGCCGATCGGCATGGCCGGCGCGGAGCGCGCGCTGTTCGGCTGCTGCCTCGTCAACGACTGGTCGGCGCGCGGCATCCAGTTCTTCGAGTCCATCCTCGGCCCCCATCTGGGCAAGAGCTTCGCCACCACGATCAGTCCGTGGATCGTGACGATGGAGGCGCTGGCGCCGTTCCGCGTCGCCGCTCGCGGACGCGACGAGGGCGAGCCGGACGTGCCCGGCTACCTGCTCGATCCCGTGGATCGCAGCCATGGCGGCATCGACATCGAGCTCACCGCCGATCTTGCCGGTCAGCGGATCGTTCGCACCAACCTGAGCGAGCTGTTCTGGACGCTGGCGCAGATGGTCGCGCATCAGGCCTCCAACGGGGCGCCGCTGGAGCGCGGCGATCTCGTCGCGACTGGCACCGTCTCCGGCGCGGCGGATGAGGCAAAGGCCTGCCTCGCCGAGATCACCTTCCGCGGCGGCGCCACCATTACCCTGCCGGATGGGTCGACCCGCACGTGGCTGGAGGATGGCGACACGCTCACCTTGCGCGGCCGCGCGCAGGCCGATGGCTATGTCCCCATCGGCTTCGGCGCGTGCGCCGGGACCATCGCGCCCGCGCGCGCAGGGGCGGCGGCATGACGATCACCACCTGTGGCGATCGCAAGCCCATCCCGGTCGAGGCGCGCGGCAAGCATCTCGTCGTCGACATCCATTGCCATCTCGGCATCCCCGCCGCCGACGCGGTCGTGCAGGTGAAGCATCCGGGGCCACCGCCCGGCATCAACGATTTCACCAGCGCGAAGTCGACCGAGGTCAACCGCGCCCAGTTCGCCACGATGGGACGCACGCTCAACACACTCGACCAGCGCCTTGAGGATATGGACCGGCTCGGCATCGACGTGCAGGCACTCTCGCCGAGCCCGGGCCAATATTTCTACTTTGCCGATGCCGAGGTGGGGCGCGACGCCGCGCGCATCGTCAACGACGGGATGGCTGCGGCGGTGGCGCAGCATCCGGACCGGTTCGTCGGCATGGGCACCGTGCCGCTCCAGAATGTCGGGATGGCCGTCGCCGAGATGACCCGCTGCGTGCGCGAGCTGGACCTGCGCGGCATCGAGATCAGCTCGAACGTCAACGGCAAGGATTTCCACGCCGAGGAGTTTCGCCCCTTCTTCGCGGCGGCCGAGGAACTCGGCATCCTGCTCTTCATCCATCCGCTCGGCTTCACCCATGCGCAGCGGATGAGCGACTATTATTTCAACAATCTCATCGGCAATCCGCTCGAATCCACGCTCGCCGTCGGGCATCTGATCTTCGGCGGCGTGCTGGATCGCTATCCGGGCCTGAAGATCTGCGTCGCCCATGGCGGCGGCTATATCCCTGGCTATTGGGGCCGCATGGATCATGGCTGGCGCGCCCGCGCCGATTGCTCCGAGCACTGCGCGCATCCGCCGTCCAGCTATTTGCGCAAGCTCTGGCTGGACACATTGGTGTTCGACCGGGAGGAGCTCGACAGCCTCGTGCGGACCCATGGCGCGGACCGGCTCTGCCTCGGCACCGATTATCCGTTCGACATGTCGGAGCCCGATCCCGTCGGCTTCCACGCGCGGCTGGAAGAGGCCGCCAGGGCGAAGATCCTGGGCCTCAACGCGGCCGACCTCCTGGGGATCGCCGTGCGAGCCTGACAAGATAATCGAGATAACGGGGCAGGGGAGAGGAAGATGGCGAGCATTGCGGAGAGGCAGGAGGCGGTCGGCCCATCTGCGCGGGGCGCGGGCTACACGCTGTTCCTGCTGTTCATGGCGAACTTCCTGAACGTCGCCGATCGTGCCCTGCTCGGCATCGTCGTCGATCCCGTGAAGGCGGACCTCGGCCTCACCGACACGCAGATGAGCATCGTCTCGGGCACCGCCTTCGTGCTGTTCAACCTGCTCGTCGGCATCTTCATCGCCCGCTGGGTGGATCATGGCAATCGCAAGCGCATTCTGATCCTGGGCATTGCCCTCTGGTCCGGCGCGACCGCGCTCACCGGTCTTGCGGAGGGCTTCTGGTCGCTCGGTCTCACCCGCATCCTGGTTGGCGTCGGTGAGGCGACGGCCTTCCCGGTCGCCATCTCGATGATCTCGGATCTGTTCGCCGCGCCGCGCCGCCCGCGGTCGATCTCGATCTTTCAGGCGAGCACCTTCGTCGGGCTCGTCGTCGGCTCCATCCTTGCGGGGGTGCTGGCCGCCGCGCATGGCTGGCGGGCCATGTTCCTGATCTGCGGCCTGTCCGGCTTCGCGCTGGTGGCGCTGATGATGGCGAGCATGCGCGAGCCCGATCGGGTCCACGAGCCGGCGGACGACGCGGCACAGGAGGGCAATCTCCTGCGCGCCATCGGCCATCTTGTCCGGCTGCCGGGTTTTGTCGCGCTCTCCCTCGGCATGGCATTTGCGGGCATGGCGGTCGCCGTGCTGCCCACCTGGGCGCCGGCTTTCCTGCTGCGCAGTCATGGCGTGCCGCTCGCTGCCGTGGGGGCGCTCATCGGCCCGGCGGTGGGCCTGGGCGGCATTTCGGGAACGATCGCCTCGGGCATGCTCGCCAGCCACTTGGTGCGCAAGCGCGGCGCGGATGTTCACGGCCTGCTCGTGCCGATGATCGCCATCCCGCTCGCCGCCCCCTTCTTCCTCATCTTCATCTTCGCGCCCTCGCTCATGCTCGCCATGTCCTCCGCCGCCGTCATGAACTTCCTGCTGTCGAGCGCGGTTGGCCCCTGCATTGCCGTCGCCATCGGCATCGCGCCGAGCCGGATGCGGGCGGTATCCTCCACGCTCATGCTGCTGGCCTCGGGTATTATCGGCGGAGCGGTCGCGCCGCTGATCGTCGGCTGGGTGAGCGATGCGCTTGCGCCGCAGTTGCAGAGCGACTCCCTGCGTTACGCGCTCGCCACCATGGCGCCCACGCCGCTTGTCGCCGGTGCGTTGATCTGGCTCGCCCTCGTGCGCATCCGGACGCGCGCTGTGTCATGAGGCCGCGCGGCGCCCTCTTTCGAGGGGTCAAGAGGGGCGGCATGTCCGTGTCAGAGAGGATCGCCAGGAGAGGAGGATCGGGAGCGTCAGCCGGCTCGATTTGCTCTCCGCGGGGTGGCGTTTCTGTTTCGAGCTGCTGACTGGGCAGGAGGTCAGCGGGCGGCACCGCGGTTTGGATAGCCTTGCAAGCGCGGTGCGCTGGTCGCAGCACCAACGCCGGACGGGTGGGGCGCACCTATCGTTCAGCGTCGATACGCTCCCGGTAGATCGCTCCGTAGGGCTTGAGCGACTTCCAGATCATGTACACCGCCAGGGGGCCAAACAGGATCTTCAGGGCGACCAGCACATAGCGCAGGTCGCCTTCCGACCGTGCGACGAAGTCGCTCAAGAGCCCGACGAGCGTCGGCCCGAGTGTGCCGCCTATGGCCGTGATACTGGCCGCATACATGACGTTCACCTGGGCGCGCATTTCGTTGGGCGTCGTGATTTGCAGGGCCGCGCTGAACCCCGGGGCGCCCATCACGCTGATGACGCCGGCGAGCCCCCCGCACGCCAGCGCCAGCCATGGACTGGGCATGAGCGGCATGATGATCAGCAGCGGCTGGGAGATCAGGTGCGCGAGGAAGCCCACGCGCAGATTGGCGTCATTCCTGCGCTTGCCGAGCCACTCCGCCAGTCGCGCCCCGGCCAGCAGGCCGGTGATCGAGGTCACCAGCGAAATGGCTCCGAGCAACGGGCCGACCTTCTCCGGACCCCACCCATAGGTCCGCTCATAAAAGGCCGGCATCCATGCGCTGAAGCCGCTGGTCATGACCGCGAGCAACAGCATGCCGGAGAGGAGCGGCCAGTGCAGCGATCGCAGCGTGACCACGAAATGGAACACTTCGCGCAGCGTATAGCCGCCCGGCTTGGTGCCACCCTTGCGATGTGGCTCCGGCACGGTGAGCGCCATCAGCAGCGCGGCCATGAGGCCCGGTATGCCGACGATCATGAAGACGAGCTGCCAGTTGTGAATGACGCCGATCACCGGCACACGCGTCGGGGGAATGTCGGCGAGCAGGCCATAGAGCACGCCGCCGATCAGCAAGGAGAGGGCTGCGCCGCCCGCAACGCCGGCTGACTGGATCGCGAAGGCGCGGGGCATTTTCTCGCGCGGGACGCAATCGGCGATCATGGACAGCGAGCCGGACGTGTTCACCGATTCCGCGCCGCCCGTCACGAAGCGGCAGACGAACAGGGTCCAGTAGTTTTGCGCCACGCCGCAGATGGCGGTCGCGAAACTCCATACGGCGAGGCAGCCGGCGATCAGGCTGCGCCGGTTGCCCCGATCGATGAAGCGGGCCATCGGAAAGCCCACCACGACATAGGGGAGGGTGAAGGCCAGCCCGAGCAGCAGGCTGACCTCCGTGTCCGAGAGGTGGAAATCGCGCTTCATCGGCTGGACGAACAGCGCCATGACGCCTCGGTCCACGAAGGACAGCATCGAGACGACGCCCAGCAGAATGACCGTGTACCATCCGCGCGGGCTCGCCCGGTCCGATGGCACGGCTGGCGCGGGCGATGCGTCGCCCGATGTCCGCTCGGCGTTCGCGTTCACGCTCTTCCCTTCCGGCTCGGATGCTCGACCTTAGCTGATGCTTCCACGCGGCACCGGGACACCCGGGATGCCCAGCCGGATTCGGTTGATCGTATAGGCCCCCGCGAAATAGAGCGTGCGCAGGTCGTCATCGCCCCAGTTCATGTTCACAGGGATGTTCGCGTTGATGATCGTCCCGATGTGAACCTCCGCCGGATTCACCACCCATATCCCCCCGGGGCCAGTGCAGTAGACATTGCCCTCGATGTCGCACTTCATGCCGTCGGGAATGCCGCGGCGATCGTCGCCCCGCATGTCGCAGAACAGGCGCTCGCTGCCGAGGTCCACCATGCCGTTGGTCTCGACGGTGTAGGCCTTGATCAGTTTGCGATTGATATGGCTGTCATTGACGTAGAGCGTCTTCTCGTCCGGCGAAAAACACAGTCCATTGGGGTTGGCGAAATCATGAACGATGCGGTTTATCCGCTGACCATCCGGCGACACGCGATAGACACCGGCACAGTCCTGTTCCGGATAATGATCGGGCGGCGTCAGTGGGATGCGCGGCGGGGGGTCGGTGAAATAGACGGCGCCGTCCGACTTCACGACCACGTCATTGGGCCGGTTGAGCTTTAGACCGCGATACTTGTCGGCAATGACCGTCACCTCGCCGGTCTCGAGGTCCTCGGCATCGACGCAGCGGGTGAAATGATGGCACGAGATAAGGCGGCCCCGCGGATCGCGGGTCATACCGTTGGCTTTGCCCGTGCCCTGCTTGTCGACGGTGACGCCCTGGCCCGGCGTCCAGCGCATCCGTCGGTCGCCATGGATGTCGCTGAACAGCAGATAGCCCTTTTCGGCGATCCAGACCGGTCCCTCCGTCGGGCCGGTCGGGCCGCCATAACCTTCGCCCAACTGCTCGGCTTCCAGATCCTCTGACGCGATCCGCCTCATGCTCTCGTGCAAGATTTCGACTGGCATTGTCCGTTCCCCCCGTTCAGCCCCACAACGCCTTGGTCGCGAGCGCAGCGCCATCGGCCAGTGCCTTGAGCTTTGCCCATTGCACCTCCTCGTGGACGCGCTGCATGGTCCACCCCTGCGAGAAGCCGCAATCGGTCCCTGCTACGACACGCTCGCGGCCGACGACGCTGGCATAATTCTGGATCCGCCAGGAGACGAGCTCGGGATGTTCCACGACATTGGTCTGGTGACTGACCATGCCCGGCACCAACACCTTGTCGTCGGGGAGTTTCACGTCCTTCCAGACCATCCACTCATGCTCGTGACGAGGATTGGCGCCTTCCAGCACGTAATATTTCGCGTTGATCTTGAGGATCATCTCCACGAACTCGGTGAGCGGCACGTCGGTCGTGTGGGGCGTGTTCATGCTGCCCCAGCACAGATGGTAACGAACCCGATCGGTCGGAATGTCCCGCAGGGCGTGGTTATAGGCCTCGACATGCATTTCGGAAGCGCGGCGCAGATCCTCGATGCTCGGGTTCGTCTTGCCGTGAAGCACCTGGTTGCGTGAGGGCAGGCCGAGGTCGAGCTGGACCAGATAGCCCGCATCGACGATCGCCTTATATTCCACCGCCATCGCATCCGCGAGGGCATAGAGATATTGCTCCTCCGAGGAATAGACCTCATCGGAAAAGCTGTCAGATCGGGAAGGCGTCGCAGCAGGGACGAATGCGTCGGCAAAGTCATGCGGCGCGAGCGCGGCGGCAAAATTGTCGAGATCGCGTTTCAGTTCGTCTTGCCCTTCATAGGTGATCGGCCGGGTGACAGTGGTGAGCGGGACCGCCACTTTCAGGGCCTGTGCGATCTTCTCGCGCGAAAGCTCCTCCGGGAGCCACATTGTTCGATACATGTCGCCATATTGCTGCATGAAACCGGGGAATTCTTCAGCCAGCTTGGGATAGTACATGCCCGTCGCGCCGATGCTGCGGCGCTGGGTAGTTTGTACCTCCAGTCCGCCCAGGCGCTTGACGACGTAATTGTGGAAGTCCGGCTTCGAGAACTCGCCGTCGCTTGGAATATCGATGCCAACCTCGGCCTGCCTGGCGACCACGTCCTTGACGCAGCGCGCGACCAGAGCATCGAACGCCTCCCGATCCAGGGGTATGCCGACGAGGTCATCGATGATCATTTCAAGGATCGCGGCCGGGCGGACCAGGCTCCCTACATGCGTCGTCAATATTCGTTCGCCTAAGCCCTTCATGGGTGATCTCCAGTTTTCCAATTGATGGTCAAATTCGGCTGCGTGGTCGGATTGGGATCGGGCGATGGCCCACTCAGCGGCTCGCTGTTCCAAAAAAAAGACCCACGGCGCGATCAGGGGCGATAGCGCTGTGGGCCGAGGAGTAGCCGCGGAATATCGCTAGAACTCGTGCCGCACGGTGAGTTTGAACTCGCGTGGCGGCGCCACGCGGGTGTAGCCGTTGATCGTGCCGATCAGCACCTGATAGTGATACCATTTGTCGGCCAGATTGGTGACCTGGAGCACGGCGCTCCAATCGCCGCCCGGGGCCTTGTAGGCAATCTGCCCGTTGAAGATGGAATATGGCGCGATCACATAAGCCGGGTCGGGCAGGCCCGTCTGCGGCGTCGGGTCATAATCCTGCTGCGACTGCCAGTTCCAGTCTAGCCGCGGCGTGAATGTGCCGAAACCAGTCTCGATGTCATACGAGATATTGGCGTGCATGTTCCATTCCGGCTGGCGGTGATTGCCTGGCGCAAGATAGCCGGGGGCATTGGCCGTCGTGACGCCGGACGTGAACTTGTTGTAGCCGCCCGCCCAGTCGATGCGCAGTCCGTCCGTCGGGATCGCCGTGATGTCCCACTCGAACCCCTTCACCTTGGCAGGTTTGCCGATGTTGATGACATAGGCGATCGGGTCGGGAGCGCCCGGGAACTGCGCGCATGTCGTAATCGAGGCCGGATCGGTCTGGTCGACATTGAACCATGTCGCGACCGGGCCGGGCTGGTTGCGGCATTCGATGCCGCGCACGCCGGTCGATAGCTTGCGATAGTCCATATAGAAGGCGGTCAGATTGGTCCGCAGGCGCCGATCGAGCAGATCGGCCTTCAAGCCCAGTTCATAGGAAATCAGGTCTTCGTCCGACGTGGGCGAGAGCTGACGGGGCGTGGTCACGATGGTGGTGAGGCCGGGTGGGCGTGAACCGGATGAGGCGCTCGCATAGGCCAGGATGTCGTCGGTGATCTTGAAGTCGGTCGAGATCAGCCAGTCGATCCGCGTCTGGGCTGAACTGATGGGCGCCAACACGGAGACGGCCTGCGGATTGTCGATCGTGATCGCGATCTTGGTGTCGGAATAGCGCGCGCCGCCCGAGACGCGCCATCTGTCGGACAGGTTATAATCCAGATGGAAAAAGGCCGATTGAGACTCATTTTTGCCTTTGACTTTCGAGAGCTGGTAGATGTTCGAGAAGCTGATCATGTTGTTCTGCTGGCCGTTGAGCCGCATGATGAAGCCGCCAGCGACCCATTCCAGCTTGTCGAACAGCTTGCCGTTGAAGCGCAGCTCACCGGTCCATTGATCGTCGAGATTGTGGAAGTGCGAGATCACCGGCGCGAGCGGCGACTGGTCGCCATGCGCGGTGAACTCGTTGGCATAATCGGTGTACCCGACGATCGCCGTCATCGCGAGATTTTCGGAGAATTGGGCGTTCAGCTTGCCCGAAAGCAAGGTGTGGTGGGCGGTCTTGCCCTGATCGTAACAAAAACCATCGGCATAAGGTGTCGGAAAGCCTCCACCGGACTTGTCGAGCGTCGGGCGGCAGTTGGTTGCATAGGTGTCGTAAATGCCCCCCGAACGCTGGGGCGTCACGAATTGCGGCCCGATGACAACGCCAAACGTCTTGAACGTGGCTCTATGATAAGCCTGCGCGCCGGCGCTGGCGCCACAACCCGGTGTGTCGAAGCATGCGGTGCGATAAAGAAGCGAGACCTCCGGCGTTTCCTCCAGATCCTCTTCGCGGTGCCGGGCCGTCACCAGCAGACTGATATCGGATGTCGGTTTCCACAACAGCTTGACCTGGCCGACCGCCGTCGTGCCGCCGCCGAGATGGCCGATGACGCAGCCACGATTGGCCGAGTCCGGCTGAAAATAGGGAATGCGGCCCTTCAGCGCGGGGGTTCCGAGCTTGTCCATCATGCACGAGAAATCGAGCCGATTGCCGAAGCCCTGCTGGCGATCGAAATGCCCCGAGGCGCGAATGGCCAGCGTGTCGGTGATCCCGAGATCGATCGCGCCTGCCGCTTCCATGTGCTTGCGCGATCCGCCGCCCAAGCT
The DNA here is from genome assembly GCF_018603885.1 of Sphingobium nicotianae. GTDB lineage: Bacteria > Pseudomonadota > Alphaproteobacteria > Sphingomonadales > Sphingomonadaceae > Sphingobium > Sphingobium nicotianae. Next base: position 1,895 of record NZ_JAHGAW010000010.1, on the reverse strand, counting down.
GATGTAGCCTGTGCCGTCCCCGCGGGGATCCTTGGTGTAGAGCTTGATTGATCCCGCGATCGAGGCGTTGCCCGACAGGGTGCTCTGCGGACCGCGATTGACCTCGACATGATCGATGTCGGTGAAATCGAGCTCGGAGCCGGCGGCCGTGCCATGATAGATATCGTCGGTGTAGATCGCGACCGCTGGCGGCACGGCGAGGCTCGACGTGAGCCCTTGCAGCACCCCGCGCATGCCGATGACGGGCGTGCCGGCCGATTGCGCGTCTCCGGGCATCGTCAGCAGGTTCGGCACGACGGCGCCCAGCGTGCCGATGTTGGTCACGTTGGCCGCTTCCAGCTGCGTGCTGGTCTGCGCGGTGATCGCGATGGGCGTATCCTGTATATTCTCCGAGACATATCGCGCGGTGACGACGATGTCCTCGATGCCGCCATTCGTGCTTGCGCTCTCTGCATCGGCGGCCTTTTGATCCTGGGCCATCGCCGGCTGGGCCAACACAGCCAGACCGGCCAGACAGCTTCCCGCCAGCAACCATCCAGCCGTTCTCGCGCTGAGGCGGCATCCTACGCTCTTGCGATTCATAGCTAATCCCCTTCCATCGGCATGCCCGTCTAGGAGACCACGAAAGGGGACTCGCGAGCATTGCTCCGTGCGGACTTCCGCACCGGCTCGATGGTTCACATGATAAATTTATTCAAGCAACGGTGCTGGAGCCTATTCCTGTCATAGGCGAAAGCCTATAATGTCCCCGAAATACTGAAAAAATGGGATGGAGAGGCAATGGCTGACGAAGTCACTTTCGTACAATTACGGACGTTTGCAATCGCCGCCAGGGCCGGCAGTTTCGCGCAAGCCGCCGAGCAGCTCGTCATCTCCCAGCCATCGGTCAGCGAACAGATCATGATGCTGGAGCAACGCCTGGGATATCGCCTCTTCCGCCGCCGCAGGGGGACCACGCCCGTCCTGACGACCGAGGGCGTGGCCGCGCTCGAAGAGATCGACACGATCCTCAAATCCCGGAACAACCTGTCCGACATCGGGCGAAAGCCCGCTGCCAAAATCCTGTTGCGGATCAGCGTTGGCCGATACATTCGCGAGAATTATCTCAGGCAGGTTTTTTCCCGACTGTTCCGGGAGTATCCGGACGTGGAAATCGACCTGCAGCCGCTGTTCCCGCCGGCTGAAATAACGCGCCTTCTGGAAGATGGGGAGCTTGAGATGGCGATCTATGGCGAGTCGGTCGCGGACGAGCTTCAGCCCTATTCCAGGATTATCTGCGAGACATCAACCGTCGCCATCGCACCGCCTGGCACGCAGGCGCGCGTCGCTGCCGGCGAGTGCTCGCTCGACGACTTCCAGTTCATATGCCCCGGCCGCCGCGATCTCGCGGCTCGCAACGCCAAGCAATGTCTGCGCGAATTGGGGCTGACGCCGCGCCTTCCGACCATGTTCGTCGATTTCGTCGACGCGCTTGCTCAGCTGGTCGAGGATGGCAAGGGCATCGGCGTTGCGATTGGCTATGCCGTGGCGGACAGGATTGCGGCCGGCCGTGTCGAAGCGTTGGATATACCACTGCTGCCGCATCGCCGTCTTATCGCACGCGGTCCCCATGCGCCAAAGGTGGCGCGCGCGATCGAGGATATATTGTGCGAGGAATTGGCGGTCTGACGCTGCTGGGCTTCGGTGTTCGCGAAATCTGCTCGGCCAGTGAAATCAGGTGGCGAGTTTCGAGTTTCGCGGGAAGAAGCCGGGATGTGACTTGCATGATCTAGGCCGGATCGACATTCAGGATTTCCAAAAGGTCTGATCGCTGATTCATAGGGCTCCGTGTTGGAACGCGGAGCGGACGATGGGTAACAAGCGTTACGAGTTGAACGATGCGCAGTGGGCGAAGA
>NZ_JAHGAW010000001.1 GCF_018603885.1 Sphingobium nicotianae | reverse complement strand
TATGCGTGGTCTTGTCGCTAACATCCAATCCTGCATAGATCGACATCGGTCACCCTCCTGCATTGAAGCGTTCACACGACTTCGTACCATCCAGGAGGGTGGCTAGATCAATTACGCGGTGTCCGACGAAGCGGACGTTTGCGATGCGCCCATAAGTCACGCGGGTTTCGACCAATGACACTTCAAAGTTTTGCGATTGTCAGTGTCAGATTGTGACAGGGAGTTTACGAAACTGGTGCCGGCTAGAGGGCTCGAACCCCTGGCCCCCTGATTACAAATCAGGTGCTCTACCAACTGAGCTAAGCCGGCCCGACGCCGCCCATAGCGGCCAAAGGAGCAATCGCCAAGTTTGGAAATGTGCCCGAATTGTGCCCTTGAAACGAAACGCAGAAATGGGCATGATTAGAAATCGGTAGTTTTCTGCCGATTTCGCCGCTCGAATTTCCGCTGGCCGTTTGTTTACAAAACCGCTGCACTACCACTGTGCTAATCCGGCGATCCGCGCTGCTCCCTAAGGATAGCCTGTTTCGGGGTCAACGCGAAAGAGGCGGTGCGCCGGACAGGCTGTCTCACAGTGTTCGTTATCGCTTCCGCTGGCGATCTGGCATCGTTCCCGCAATGCCCTTATGCGGGATGCGCGCAGACAGAATTTCAGAGGCTCTATGAACCGATCGATCGCCAAGCTCGGGACCACCATCTTTGAGGTCATGTCCGGCCTCGCGCGCGAGACCGGCGCGATCAATCTGGGGCAGGGCTTTCCGGATGCGCAGGGGCCGGCCGAGCTGCTCGACGCCGCGGCGCGCGCACTCCGGGACAAGTCCAACCAGTATCCGCCGATGCGCGGCCTGCCCGAGCTGCGCGCCGCAATCGCGCATTATTACGCCGCGCAGCAGGGCCTGACCCTTGCCGACGAGGAAATCGTCGTCACCTCCGGCGCGACGGAAGCGCTCGCCGCCTGTATCTTCGCTTTGCTAAATCCGGGTGACGAGATCATCTTCGTCCAGCCGCTCTACGATGCCTATGTCCCGCTGGCCGAGCTGGTGGGAGCGGTGCCGAAGCTCGTCAGTCTGGAGCCGCCGCACTGGCGCTTGCCGATGGCGGCGATCCGCGCGGCGGTGACAAGCAAGACCCGCGTCATCCTGCTCAACAGTCCGCACAACCCAACCGGCAGCATGATCAGCGCGACCGAGTTCGAGATGCTGGCGGAGATCTGCGTTGCCAACGACATCGTGCTGGTCTGTGACGAGGTGTGGGAAGCGATGGTGTTCGACGGGACGCGCCATGTGTCGCCGCTCGCGATCGCCGCGTTGCGCGATCGCGCCGTCAAGATCGGCTCGGCGGGCAAGATCTTCTCGGTGACCGGCTGGAAGGTCGGTTGGCTCTGCGCTGCGCCCCCGCTCGCGAGCATGATCGCGCGGGCGCATCAATTCCTGACCTTCACCACGCCGCCGGCGCTGCAATGGGCGGTGGCGGAAGGGCTGATGCTCCCTCCCGAATGGCACAAGGCGCATGTGCAGAGCCATGCGGATGGTAGGGCGCGGCTGGAGCAAGGGCTGAGGGCGGCCGGCTATGCCGTGCTGTCGAGCAGCGCGACCTGGTTCCTGCACGTCGATCTGCCGGGATCGGGAATTCATATTCCAGACGGGCAGTTCAGTGATCGCTCGGTCCGCGAGGCCGGCGTGGTGACGATACCCTTCTCGGCCTTCTACGCGCAGGATCCCGAGACTCGCTTCGTGCGCTTCTGCTTCACCAAGCCGGAAGCGATGCTCGACGAGGCGCTGGCGAGGCTGGCGAGATTTCGGGAGACGCTGGTCGGATAACGGGTACTTGCTCCCAAAACCGTTCGCCTGAGCTTGTCGAAGGGCAGCCCTTCGACAAGCTCAGGCGAACGGGAAGGAGTAGGACCATGTCGGGGCGGCTCACTGCAATCCGCCCAGCCACTCGCCGATCATCGCGCGTCCGGCTGCGACCGCAGCCGGGCCGTGCGCTTCATGCGCGGCGCGGAGCCGGTCGGCATCGCCGCAGGTCTCGCAGACCGCCTCGGGCCATTCGTCGACCCATTGGTGGAAGCGCGCATCCTCGCCCATCTCGGCATGAAACTGGAGCGCGAGCAGATTTGGTCCCCGCCGGAAGGCTTGATGCTCGTAAAGATGGCTCGATGCGAGCATCTCGACGCCTTCCGGCCGGGTGAAGCTGTCGCCATGCCAATGCAGGATGGGCGTGGCGACAAGATGCTTGAGGGGGCCGGCGGAGCCGTCATCGTTGACCTCGACCGGATGAAAACCGACTTCCTTGACCGGCCCGCGATAGACTTCGGCGCCCAGCGCCGCCGCGATCATCTGCGCGCCGAAACAGACGCCGAGGGTCGGGCGATCCGCCTCCAGGCGCGGCGCCAGGCGGCGGAGCTGGCAGCGGATCCACGGATGCGCCTCCTGCTCATAGACGCCCATCGGCCCGCCCATCATGATCAGCAGATCGGGCTCGCGCAGGTCGATCGCGCCGAAGGCCGGATCGCTGACGTCGACCCGGTCGATCGCATAGCCGGCCGCCTCGATCGGCTGGCGATAGCCGGCCACGCCTTCATGGGGCACGTGGCGGATGATGAGCGCGCGCTTCATGGCGTGTCTGAAGACGTCCCCGGCCGGCGCCGCTTAAATGCCGAGCCGATCCCAGAAGTCGCGAGCCTGGACAATCTGCCCCGCGCCGCCGCCGCCGGGCACCACCGCGCCGATGCGCCAGGAGGGATGCGGCAGAGGCGGAAGGTGACCCCGGCGAGGTTGCTGGGGCTGACGGCGGGGCTTGGTCTTCAAGAGAGCCATTTCGTTTCTCCATTGCGGAGCACGAATCCGGCGTTGTCGCGTAGGAGCCGTGCGCTTTAGCGGTTGGTGACGCGGAGCAAGCTGACATTCATCAAAAGCCGCGTTCCGAAAGGTTCAGCCCTTCGGACGAACTATCTCTGCTATTTCAATTGAGAATAGGCAATCAAGGGATGATTGGGCGGGCGATAAATTTTGTTTGGGGGAGCAGCGTGTCGTGCCAAACCCTCGTCATTCCCGCGAACGCGGGAATCCAGATGGATGTCGCCCTTGTCCATAATCTTGAGACTGGATTCCCGCGTTCGCGGGAACGACGAAGTGTGGGCTCAGATGACCCCGAACGTCCAGCCTTCCGTCTGCACCACATCCGGCGTCATGCCGGCCGGCGCCCACAGCTCGGCGCGCGCATGGGCGTGGCGCAGCCAGGCGGCGGTCAGCAGCGAGTCGGTGGCATGATCGCTGTAGCGCCCGGCCAACGGCACGTGCGGGGCGCTGCCCAGCGCCGAGAGCCGGTCGTCCAGCTCCCCGGCGCCGATCTTGGTCTGGCCCTTGCGCTTGCCGGCGGCCAGGGCGGCGATGCTCGTATAAATCTCGACGATCAGGCTGCCGCTGCCCGGATCGGGATCGAACGGCCAGATCGGCAGGCGATGCTGCGCACGGTGCAGCACGCGCATGCCGGTGAGGCTCGACTTGCCGACCTGCGCCGCGCCGACAAGGTTTAGATTGCTACAGGGATTGAGCCCCTGCGCCATCTGGGCCAGCTCGGTAACGCGCAGGCGGCCCCGCCCGCCGCCGAACAGATCGCCCTCCCGCCCGCCATGGCGCCGGAAGTGGCGCGCGGCCTCGGGATGATCGACGAAACTGCTGGCCGAGAGGTGTGGGTCGTCGATGCACAAGCGATCGACCAGCGCCCACAGGCTGCGCGCATCCACCGGGCTCTCCGCCCAGTGCGGGAAGAAGGCCCCGCGATCGACGAAAGGCAGCGACGGGCCGAGATCGAGCCCGACCAGCGTGTCGGCGGGCATGCCGTGCAGCATCCAGTCCAGCGCGTCCTGGCGGGACCAGATGTGGCCGGGTCGCACCAGGACGGGCGCCGCATCTCCGAGCGCGCAGAGCGCAACGGCAATGCCGCGCTGGCGCGCCCCGACCGCGCCGGACCAGTCGATCGCGGCGAAGTGCGAGAAGCGGCTCAAGCCTTCTTCTTGCGCGGTTTGACCTTGGGCTTGGCCGCCGTCCAGTCCCGCGAACGCTCGATCATCGCGCGGACCCGCTCGGGGTCTGGGCTGTCATAGCGGACGAGCACGGCTGGCCAGCCTTCGTAATGCGGCGTTTGCCAGAAGGTTTCGGGGTCGGTCTCCTTGAGTATCTCGACCGTGTCGAGATCGATCGCGATGCCGAACGAGCTCTGGTCCTCATGGCCCGTGTAGAGAAAGGCGCGGCCGTTCGAGGAGACCTTCACCGCCGGCTTGCCATAGCTGGTGCCCATCTCGGTATCGGGCAGCGACAGCGCATAGGCCACGGCCTTTTCCCAGCTCGTCGTCATGCCTTCAGCTCCCGCCGCCGCTCGTCCCACCAGGCCATGCGCTCGGCGATGCGCTTCTCCATGCCGCGCTCGGTCGGCGTGTAGAAGGCCTGCGGCTGCATCTCCTCGGGCCAGTAATTGTCGCCGGAGAAGCCATCCTCCGTGTCATGATCATAGGTATAGCCCTTGCCGTAGCCGATCTCCTTCATGAGCTTGGTCGGCGCATTCAGGATATTGGCGGGCGGCATCAGCGATCCAGTCTCCTTCGCGGAGCGCCAGGCGGCGCCCTGTGCCTTGTAGGCGGCATTGGATTTGGGCGCGGTCGCCAGATAGAGGCAGGCCTGCACGATCGCGAGCTCCCCTTCGGGCGAGCCGAGAAATTCATAGGCGTCCTTGGCGGCGAGGCATTGCACCAGCGCCTGCGGATCGGCGAGGCCGACATCCTCGCTGGCGAAGCGGACGAGCCGGCGCAGCACATAAAGCGGCGTCTCGCCCGCGACCAGCATGCGCGCCATATAATAGAGCGCGGCCTGCGGGTCCGATCCGCGCAGCGCCTTGTGGAGCGCGGAAATCAGATTGTAGTGGCCTTCGCGGTCCTTGTCGTAGACCGGCATGCGCCGGTGCAGCAGCTCGGCCAGCGCGGCGGGGTCGAGCGGGGCGTCGATGGCGATGCTCTGCAGCGTCTCGACCTGGTTGAGCAGGAAGCGTCCGTCGCCATCGGCCGAGGCGATGAGCGCTTCGCGCGCAGCCGGAGTAAGGGGCAGGGGCTTGCCGGCCAGCGTCTCGGCACGAGTGAGGAGCTCGGCCAGCGCGGCCTCGTCGAGCCGGCGCAGGATGAGCACCTGCGCGCGGGAGAGCAAAGCCGCGTTGAGCGCGAAGCTGGGATTCTCGGTGGTGGCGCCGATCAGGGTCACGGTCCCGTCCTCGACATAGGGCAGGAAGCCATCCTGCTGGGCGCGATTGAAGCGGTGGATCTCGTCCACGAACAGCAAGGTGCGTTGGCCGGCACGGGCGGCATCACGCGCCGCGGCGAAGGCGGCCTTGAGATCGGCGACACCGGAAAAGACCGCCGAGATCGGAGCGAAGCGCATGCCGACCGCATCGGCAAGCAGGCGGGCGAGGGTGGTCTTGCCGGTGCCGGGCGGTCCCCAGAGGATCATCGAGGAGAGGCGGCCCGCCGCGACCATCCGGCCGATCGCGCCGTCCGGCCCGGTCAGATGATCCTGCCCGACTACCTCGCCGAGCGTCCGCGGGCGCAGCTTGTCGGCCAGCGGCGCGTCGGCGCGCGGTTCCTCGGGGCGGGGCGCGGCCTGCAGGCCGCCAAACAGATCGGACATGGCCCCAATATAGTCGTTCGGGATTTTATTGCATGGGGCTTGCCAAGAAACGATTAAGATATATCTTAGACACATCATAACGAATCACAAGAGTATCGTGATATGCATGGACATAAACATGGTTGGGGCGGCTGGCATGGTGCCGGGCGTGGTCGGGGACGCGGCAACTGGAACCCGTTCGATCCCGGCTTCAACGAGACCATCAACAATTTCGTCAATGAGACGATCCAGGGCGCGATGCGCGGCGGTCGCCGCATGTTCGACGGCGGCGAGCTTCGCCTCGTCCTGCTCAAGCTGATCGAGGGCGGGCCCCGTCATGGTTACGACCTGATCCGCGCGATCGAGGAGATGACCGGCGGTGCCTATGCGCCGAGCCCGGGTGTCGTCTATCCCACGCTGACCCTGCTTGCCGACATGGAGCTGATCGCCGAGCAGCAGAGTGAAGGTGCGCGCAAGCTCTACGCGATTACGCCGGCGGGCGAAGCCCATCTGGCGGAGCGGGCGGAGGAAGTCGCGGCGCTGATGGCCCGGCTCGAAGGGGTCGGGGAGATGCGCGAACGCTCGGATCGCGGACCGGTGCGCCGCGCGATGGGCAATCTCAAGTCGGCGCTGCAGAGCAAGCTGCGCGGCGAGGACGGCAATACCGAGCTGCCGCACCAGATCGCCGAGATCATCGACGAGGCGGTGCGCAAGATCGAGCGGCTGTAGGGCGTGCCTCGACTGGAGATGTTGCGGCGGCGGCTGGGGCTTGACGCCAGCGCCGCCGCGCTGTCAGCCTCGACGGCGGACATTGAAGAGGATCGCAGGATGAGCAAGTCGACCGCGCATGTGCCGACCAGGAGCGGCAGCCGCTATCTCCAGCAGCTGTCCAAGCACTGGAGCCACAATCTCGACGTGGAGTTCACGCCCGAGCAGAGCCGCATCGTCTTCCCGAAGGATTCGCGCGGTGCGACCTGGTCGGCCGATGCGCTCGTCCTCATGGAAGCCAGGCCGGAGACGCTGGACGTGACCATCGAGGCGAGCAGCCCCGAGCATCTCGAGGCGCTGAAGGGCACGGTCGCCCGTCATCTCGACCGGTTTGCGTTCCGCGAGGCGCCGCTCACCTTCGTCTGGGGCTGATCTCGCCTTCGCGCGGCTTTTGCGCTATGCTCCTCCCCATAAGCGATGGGAGGGGTGTGATGGAACAAGCACAACCACGTGCAGGCATGATCTACTGGATCATCACGGTCGTCGGGCTGCTGTGGAACGCGTTCGGCTGCGTCGACTATGTGATGACCGAGACGCATAACGCGGCCTATCTGGCCCAGCTCCCCGCCGATCAGCTCGCCTACGTCTATGGCTTGCCCGCCTGGGTGCATGGCGCCTGGGCGATCGGCGTCTGGTTCTCGCTGCTGGGCTCGATCCTGATGCTCGTCCGCTCGCGCTGGGCCGTGCCGGCCTTCGGCCTGTCCCTCCTCGGCCTTGCGGCCAGCATGGTCTATCAGGTCTCGACAGGCATGCCGGCAAGCATGACGATGCCGGCGATGATCGGCATCCAGGTGGCCATCTGGGTCGTCCTGATCTTCCTCATCTGGTACACGCGCCGCTGCCGGGAGCAAGGCATCCTGCGTTAGGCCTTGCGCGCCACCAGATCGAGATAGGCCGCGATCATCGCGGCATTGACCTCATCCCATTCATAGCCCTGCACGCGCGCATGGCCGGCGCGGCCGGCGGATGCGCGCAGGGCCGGATCCTCGATCAGGCGCTGGATTGCATTCGCATAAGCCCGCACGTCCTGCGGCGGCACGAGGAAGCCGGTGACGCCATCCTCGACGAGGTCGATCGTGCCGGTGGCGCTCGCGGCGACGACCGGCACGCTGGCCGCCATCGCCTCGGTCGTCACATTGCCGAACGTCTCGGTGACCGAGGGCATGAAGAAGATGTCCATGCCGGCCACGGCGCGGGCGAGATCGTCGCCGGCCTGGAAGCCGGTGAACACGGCCTCAGGAACGCGCTGCGCGAACCAGTCGCGCGCCGGGCCTTCGCCGATGACCAGCACGCGATGTGGGACGCCGCGCCGCTTGAGCTCGCCGATGACCTCGGCGAAGACGCCCAGCCCCTTCTCCAGTACCAGCCGGCCGAGAAAGCCGACGGCCACGTCGTCGTCGGCGATGCCGAGGCTGCGCCGCCAGGCTTCGTCGCGCCGGCCAGGATGGAAGCGCTCATGATTGATGCCGCGCGACCAGATGCCGATCGGCGTGGTGACACCCCATTGTTCCAGCAAGATCTTCATGCTGGGGCTTGGTACCATCACCTGGTCGACACGATTGTAGAAGCGCTTCTGCAGGCCGACCAGCAATGGCTCGAGAAAGCCCAGGCCATAATAGCGCGGATAGGTCTCGAACCGGGTGTGGAGCGAGGCGATGCAGGGGATGCCCTGCGCGCGCGCCCAGTTCGCCGCGCGATGGCCGAGAATGTCGGGCGCGGAGACGTGGACGATATTGGGCCGGAAGGTCGCGAGGTCGCGCTTGACGGCGTCCGAGAGCCCGCGGGCGAGGCGATATTCGCCGCGCCCGCCGGGCAGGCGCCAGCTCGGCACCGAGACGAGATCGCCGGTCGGCGCGAAGGCGGGCGTTTCGGTCGTGGGCGAATAGACCCGCACGGCCGCGCCGGCATTCAGGGCCGATCCCATGACGCGATTGAGCGCCTGATTGGCGCCGTCCCGGACGTAGTTATAGTTGCCGCTGAACAGGGCTATGCGAAGATCGCTGGGAAGCATCCGCGACCCTATAGCGATCGTGCGCGCGGGGGCAAAGGGAACTCGCTTGGCGGCTCGCGCGCTTTTCCCGGCATAAGCAAAGGATTTTACGCGGGCGCTGCGGCGAGCTGGGCGTGGGAGCGGGGCGAAGGTCATGGCCGGGTGGTCGAACGGTTCGAGCGGCGCGTCCAGCGCACGATCGGGGGCAAGCGCATCGTGCGGAAGGGCTCGCCCGACAATCCGGCCTATCTGATCGATACGGGGGACGCGCATGTGCTGAAACTCGGTTCCGAACTTCATCGAGACTGATCGCCTCACTCGATCACAGACGGCGGAGCGGGTCCGAAGGTCACGAAGGTCACAGGGAAAATAAATAAGTCCTTCCCCTGAAACCGCCATTTCCAACATTTCCGCAGTTCGCCTGATCGATAAAATCGATCGGGACTGGACAGGCATGGCATGATGCGTGGCGCGTAGGACAGCGATTTCCGCGCGCCACTGGTCTGGTCAAGATCGGCCGGCCATGGCATTGCGCCGCGATGACGTCCACCCTTGCCCTGTCGCTCGACGCGCTGCTGACCGGAACGCCTGCGCTGCTGGCGCCTGACGTGCTGAGCGCGATGGGCAAGACGCCCCGGACGGGGCCGGTGCGGATCGGCTGGCTGGGCCTGGAAGGCGACATGGTCGCCGATCCCATCAATCATGGCGGCCATGACAAGGCCGTGCATCTCGTGCCGCAGGACCATTATCCCTGGTGGCGAGAGGCGATCGGTGATCATCCGCTGCTGCACGATCCTGGTGCGTTCGGGGAGAATCTGGCGACCCGCGGCGCCACGGAGCGCGAGCTGTGCCTGGGCGACAGGTTCGTGCTCGGCTCCTCCTTGCTGGAGATCAGCCATGGCCGCCAGCCCTGCTCGAAGCTCAATGCGCGCTTCGGCCGCCCGAATGTGCTCGCCAAGGCTGTCGAGAGCGGGCGCTGCGGGCTTTATCTGCGCGTGATCCGCGAGGGCGAGGCGCGGGCGGGCGATGTGCTGACGCTGACCGAGCGGCCGCACCCGGACTGGCCCATTCATCGCGTGTTCGAACTGCTGGTCGGCGGCCGATACAAGAGTGACCCGGCGGGCGTCGCGGCGCTGGCGCGGATGAGTGTGCTGGCTGGGGCGTGGCGGAGCCGGGCGGAGAAGCTCGCACGGTGAGCTGCGTGGCGGCGAGCACGCGGTGCTGGCTCTGCGAACGACCGCTCGGCCGGAGGATTGAGTGGCATCACCCGGTTCCCAAGGCGAAGGGCGGGCGCGAGACGATGGCCGTTCACCCCATCTGCCATCGCGCCATCCATGCCAATTTCAGCAACGGTCAATTGCAGCGCTTGGGCGCTGATCTGGCCGCGCTGCGGGCCGATCCGGCGCTCGCGAACTTTCTACGCTGGGTGGCGGGAAAGGCGCCGGACTTTCATGCGCCCACGCACGGGAGACGCCGATGATCCCCACGTGCCGATCCTGACCGACAGCACTTTGGGAACAGGCTCCGCCATGACATAGGCTTTGGCCATGGACCTCACCGATTTCGACTCCGCGCGTTTCCTGCGTGACTATTGGCAGAAGAAGCCCCTGCTGATCCGCAATCCCTGGGCGGAATGGCGCAATCCGCTCGAGCCCGACGAACTGGCCGGGCTCGCTTGCGAAGCCGATGTCGAGGCGCGGCTGATCCTGCGACGCCGCGACGGCTGGATGCTCGAGCGCGGGCCATTGGAGGAGAGCCGCTTCGCCAAGCTCGGCAAGGCGCCGTGGACCCTGCTCGTCCAGGCCGTCGATCATCATGTTCCCGATGTCGCCGCGCTGATCGATCCGTTCCGCTTCGTGCCCAACTGGCGCATCGACGATGTGATGGTGAGCTATGCCGTCGATGGCGGCGGGGTGGGACCGCATTTCGACCAATATGACGTGTTTCTGGTACAGGGCCTCGGCAAGCGCCGCTGGCGGATCGGCGGGCCGTGCGACGCCGATACGCCACTGCTGCCGCATGACGATTTGCGCCTGCTCGCCGATTTCGAGGCGGTCGAGGAGTGGGTGCTGGAGCCGGGCGACATTCTCTACGTGCCGCCGGGCGTGGCGCATGACGGCATTGCGGTCGGCGACGACTGCATGACCTATTCGATCGGCTTTCGCGCGCCGTCGCGGAGCGAACTGATCGCGCATTTCTGCGATGACGTGCTCGCGCGGCTGGCCGAGGATGACCGCTATGGCGATCCCGATCTGGCCCCGCAGGACAATCCGGGCGAAATCAGCAGCGCTGCGCTGGCGCGGCTGCAGGGGATGATCAGTGACGCGCTGCTCGACCGCGACGCCTTCGCGCGCTGGTTCGGCGGCTACACGACCACGCGCAAATATCCCGATGTCGACTGGGCGCCGGACGAGCCGGTTGAGGGGGAGGAGATGCGCCGGGAGTTGGCGAAGGGTGAGGGGCTGGTGCGTAATCCGGCGAGCCGATTCTCGTTCGTAAGGCAGGGGGATGGGACGACTTTGCTGTTCGTCGATGGGGAGAGTTTCCCGTGCGCGGGCGCAATGGCTGCGCTGGCCGAGCAGTTGTGCGGCAGCGGCCGGATCGTAATCGATCAGGACTTGCTTGGCTCCGACGAGGCGATGGCCTTGCTTGTGACGCTGTTCAATGAGGGAAGTCTGGCGTTCGATCCGGACGACTAGACTCGCCTCCGTCGTCATTCCCGCGAACGCGGGACTCCACTCCCAGCGGAGTGTCCATGCGTCCTGGATTGCCTTCGGCGAACTGGCGTTTCCCGCGTTCGCGGGAATGACGAGGAGTGTGATCGCGTCCTGAGCAGCTTCAAGCCGCTCGCCATTCTCCCGGCGCGATGCCTTCGATCGTCCAGTCGCCGATCGACCAGCGCACCAGCCGGAGGGTGGGGAGGCCGACAGCGGCCGTCATCCGCCGTACCTGCCGGTTGCGGCCTTCGCGGATCGTCAGCCTGAGCCAACAGTCGGGCACTGTCTTGCGGAAGCGGACCGGCGGGTCGCGCGGCCAGAGGTCGGGAGCGGCGATGCGCTCGACCTCGGCGGGGAGAGTCGGTCCGTCCTTCAGCCGGACGCCTTTGCGCAGCGCATCGAGGCTGGCGTCCGTCGGCTCGCCCTCGACCTGGACGAGATAGGTTTTCGGCATCTTGTATCTGGGATCGGCAATCCGCGCCTGCAGCCGGCCGTCATCGGTCAGCAGCAAAAGGCCCTCGCTGTCGAGATCCAGCCGCCCGGCGGGATAGACGCCGGGCAGGTCGATATAATCGGCGAGCGTGGGTCGCGGCGCGCCCGTGCTCTCATTAGTGAACTGGCAGAGCACCCCGTAGGGCTTGTTGAACAGGATCAGGCGGCTCACTCAGCCGCCTGCGCCAACGCTCCAATGCTCTTTGGCCGCAGCACGATATGGCCAACCGCTGTGTTCGAGGCCGGGACATGATAGAAGCGGTGCAGTTCCTCGACATCCGGCCCGAGCGCCGCGCGCATGATCAGCCACATGATGAGCTCGATGCCCTCGGTGCCGGATTCGCGCAGATAATCGAGGCGGGTGATGGCGCGCAGCCGGTCGGTGTCATCGATGAGGCCGTCGAGGAAGCTGTTGTCGAACTCGGGATTGATGAGGCCGGCGCGGGGACCCTGGAGCTGGTGGCTCATGCCGCCCGTGCCCCAGATCTGCACGTTGAGATCCTCCGGAAAGCTCTCCACGGCATGGGCGATCGCCTCGCCCAGCATCCAGCAGCGATTGCCGGAAGGGGTCGGGAATTGCGTCACGTTGACGGCGAGCGGGATGACCTTGACCGGCCATTCCGCGACCTTGCCGAACATCAGGCTGAGCGGGACGGTGCAGCCATGATCGACGTCGAGGCTGTTCATCAGCGTCAGGTCGAAATCGTCGAGCACGAGTTGCTCGGCGAGATGGGCGGCCAGCTCGATATGGCCCTGCACCACCGGCACCTCGCGCGCGCCCCAGCCTTCATCGGCGGGGGTGAACTCTTCCGCCATGCCGAGCGCGAAGGTCGGCACCACGTCCAGCATCATTGCGGAGGCATGGTCGTTGTAGCAGAGGATGACGACGTCGGGCTTCTCGCTCTTCTCCCATTCCTTCACCCAGTCATAGCCGGCGAAGACGGGCGCCCAATAATCGTCGCCCGAGCGGCCCTGATCGAAGGCCGCGCCGATCGCGGGAACGTGGCTGGTGGCGATGCCGGCAGTGATGCGTGCCATCGTCAGTTGCCCTCGCGGATGGAGCGCTGGCCCTCGGGCGAGCGGCCGCCGGCGCGCATCATCGCGGCATATTCGTCGGCGGTCATGCCGGTCATCGATCCGACCGCGCGCTGGGTGCTCCAGCCATCCGTGTTGGAGAGTTTGACGAGGAAATAGATGTTGCCGCCCAGGTCGATCAACTTGCTGAAATCGCGGTCCTGCACGGCGCGTTTCTGCTCCTCGCTCATCCGGAACTTGTCGAGATAGGCGCGCTCGTGATCCTTGAAGGCAGCGCGATTGCCCGCGTCCATCAGCGACATGCAGAATTTGTGGAGATGATAAGCCTCGCGCGAGCGCCTGGCGGTGAACACCGTGGTGCCGGGGATATCGTCCAGCTCGGAGAGCGGATAGGGGCGAGTACGCATTGGGCAGACCTTTCGATCGCGCGGGCTGGATATATAGTCGTCGCACGCGGGCGTGACCAGTGGGCGCCTGCCCATAGTCATTGTGCAGATGCGGAATCAATCGGAATTTTGCTGCAAGTGCGAAGGATTGGATGGGTTGCCACTGTCGGAGGCGCGCTGTCCCATCAACGGAGTTGAATTTATCGGTCAGTGGGCACCGTCTTGTACGAATAACGTCTCATTGACGACGGGGCGACCCAATGCGCTGATAGGCCGTTCAAATATGGGGGCCAGAATGAAGCGTCGCGATTTCCTGTTATCGTCCGTCGTCGGTACGGCCGCGCTCGCCACCACGGGCGAAGCCGCTAAGAAGATCGCCGCAGCGGCGCAGCCCGCCGCGCCCATGGCGCCGCCCAACGGCAAAATCCTGATCGCGGGCGGGCGCTACGACACGAAATGGATCGGCCATATGGCCAGGCTGACCGGCAAGGCGCGGCCCAGGATCCTGTATCTCTCCACCGCGACCGGCGACCAGCCCAACGACATCATCCGCTGGTTCAGGATGGCGGCGCCGCTGGAGGTGGAAGCGATCTACCAGCCGAGCTTCATCAACTCGCGCGACCAGCAGCAGAGCTGGGAGGAGGCGCTGCTCAGCGTCGACGGCATCGTCTGCTCGGGCGGCAACACGCTGAACCAGCAGGCGATCTGGAAGGCGCAGGGCATCGACCTGATCATGCGCCAGGCGTGGGAGAAGGGCATCGTGCTCGGCGGGGCCAGCGCCGGATCGCTGCCCTGGTTCGAGGAAGGCAGCACGGATTCGCGGCCAAAGGAACTGACGATCGTCAAATGCCTCGGCTTCATCAAGGGCAGCCACTCGCCGCACTATGACGGCGAGCCGCTGCGCCGGCCGCTCTATCACAAGCTGATCGGATCGGGCGAGATGAAGCCGGGTTTCGCCTGCGACAATGACGCGGGCATCTATTTCGAGGGCGACAAGCCCAAGCAGTTCCTGACCGCGCGGACGGGCGCGAAGGTCTATTATGTCTCGGCCAAGGATGGCGTGGTGACCGAGCAGGAGATGCCGGTCGAGCCGCTGGTCTAGCGAGGTGGCGTGAGGGGATTGTAGCCGAGCCCTCTCACTCCGTCATTCCCGCGAACGCGGGAATCCAGTCGACACAGCCTCGAAGGTATCCGCCTGCTGGATTCCCGCGTTCGCGGGAATGACGGGAGGGATTTCAGGCCACAGCCAGCCTGCGTGTCCGGTTCGGCGTGATCAGGAAGGCCAGCGAGGCCAGCACGCCGAAGCATCCCGCCAGCACGAAGGCGGGCAGGTAGCTGCCATAGTCCTGGCGGATCAGGCCCGCGCCATAGGCGGCGACGGCGGCGCCGATCTGGTGGCCGACGAGGATCCAGCCGAACAGGATCGGCGCGTCCCGCTCGCCGAAATGGACGTTGGCGAGGCGCACGGTCGGCGGCACGGTGGCGATCCAGTCGAGCCCGTAGAAGATGGCGAAGACCGCCAGCGTGGTGCCGTTCCAGGTCTGGAAGGGCAGGACCATCAGGGATAGCCCGCGCAGGCCATAATAGATGCAGAGCAGTTTCTTGGGATCGTAGCGATCGGTCAGCCAGCCCGAGGCGGTCGTGCCGAACAGGTCGAAGAAGCCCATCAGCGAGAGCAGGCCTGCCGCCGCGACCGGCGCGATGCCCATGTCGCCACAATAAGCGATGAGGTGCGTGCCGACGAGGCCGTTGGTGGTGAGGCCGCAGACGAAGAAGGTGCCGAACAGCAGCCAGAAGATCGGGGCGCGGACGCCGCGCGCGAGAACCGTGAAGGGCAGGGCCATGGCGCCTGCGACGCTGGGGCGGGGCTCCGGTTCGGGCAGCGGGGCGTCGGGCGCTTCGCCGTAGCGGCGCATGCCGGCATCGCGCGGATGCTCGGGGACAAGCAGAGCGACCAAAGGCACAAGCAATGCGCTCGCCGCGCAGACGGCGATGACAGTCGGCTTCCAGGCGCCATAGCGCGAGAGCCAGGCCAGGAAGGGCAGGAAGATGAGCGCGCCCGTTGCCGTGCTGGCGCTCATCAGGCCCATCATCAGGCCCTGCCGCGTCGCGAACCAGCGATTGACGATCGCCGAGCCGAGTACCATCGCGACCGAGCCGCTGCCGACGCCGGCGAGCAGGCCCCAGGTCAGCACATAATGCCAGGGCTGGCTCATCCACAGGCTGGCGAAGGTGGAGGCGGACATGAGCACGAGCCCGCCGATCATCGTGCGGCGGATGCCGTAGCTGCGCATGAAGGCGGCGGCGAAGGGGCCGACGAGGCCATAGAGCAGGATGCCGATCGCGGCGGCGGCGGAGATGCTGGCGCGGCTCCAGCCGAAATTGAGCGTCAGCGGCACCATCAGCACGCCCGGCGTGGCGCGAAGGCCCGCCGAGATGAGCAGCGAGAAGAAGGTGACGGCGACCACGCCAATGGTGATACCGCGCGGCGGCAGGAGGCGGGCGAGCGGGGCCATCAAGCGGCCTTTCCCGTGGTTGCTCTGACGAGCGCCGCGAGCTGACTCTCCAGCGCGGTCCACTGATCCGGGCCTATCGCGCCGATGATCTCGCTCTGGCAGGTGTTCCAGGCGGCAGTAGCCTCCTCCATCCTGGCGCGGCCGGCGGGGGTGAGCGCGGCCTGCTTGGCGCGCCCCTGATCCTCCGCCGTGATCGCCACCCAACCGTGCCGCTCGATCGGCGCGAGGGTCCGGTAGAGCGATGTGCGATCCATCACGAGCAACTCGGCGAGGCGGCTCAGCGACAGATCGCCATGGCGCAAGTTGCGCAGCACCGCGAATTGCGTGGTGGTGAGACCGCTGGCGGCGAGACGCTCGTCATAGAGCCGCGTGACCGCGCGCGAGGCCTTGCGCAGGGACGTGCAGACGCAGGGGAGGGAAACGGTTGGCATGGGAATGATGTATATACATCACGACAATCCGAGGCAAGCTCGAAGCTGACATCAGTCGAGGACCGGCTCCATACCAAGGTGTCGATAGAGGCGTTCGGCGCCGGAAGGATTATGGATCTCAACCTTGAGGTCCACTGCTTCAAAGCCACGCCGCTGGAAATGATCGAACACATGACGCATCAAGGCCGTCCCAATCCCTTGTCGACGATGGCTGAGCGAGACGGCGAGATCCTTGACGAAGCTGCTCGTCCAACAGTGCGCTACCCCGATAATTTCGCCGTTGCTATCGCGCGCGAGAAAGATGAGCGCAGGATCAAATTCAGCATCCTCGCTAATACTGGACCACCATTCCTCCAAGCCGCCAATCCTGCCTCCGCCTTGCTGATAGCAAGCGGCGAACAGGGCGTGCACTTCCATTCGATCCCGCCGGGTCTTGAGAGCGTCGACATATATCCCCTCGGGAAAGGCAACCGTGGCCAGACTTTCAGTGAGCTGCTTTCGAAGATGAATGAATGGCGCGCCGGACAATGAAGCGCCCTAAAGCGTCGCTTCGATCTCGCGCGCGGCGACGTCTGGCTCGGCAGCCTGGGTGATCGGGCGGCCGATGACGAGGATGGAGGCGCCCGCGTCGAGCGCCTGGCGCGGGGTGACGGCGCGCTTCTGGTCACCCTTGCTGGCGCCGGTGGGGCGCACGCCGGGGACGACGAAGAAGCCGCTCGGCCAGATCTTGCGCGCATGAGCGACTTCCGCGCCCGAGCAGACGATGCCGTCCAGCCCGGCGTCGCGAGCGAGCTTCGCCAGCCGCTCGACCTGCGTGTGCGGATCGCCGGTCATGCCGATGTCGTCGAGGTCGTTCTGGTCGAGGCTGGTGAGCATGGTCACGGCGACGACCTTGGTGTGCATGCCTGCGGCTGCCTTGGCGTCTTCCATCATCGCCCGGCCGCCGGCGGCGTGGACGGTGAGGATCGCCGGCTCCAGCGTATGCAGGGCCTGCACGGCGCTGGCGACGGTGTTGGGAATGTCGTGGAGCTTGAGGTCGAGGAAGATCGGCAGGCCGAACTTGCGCATCTCCAGCACACCGTGATGGCCGTTGGCGCAGAAGAATTCGAGGCCGAGCTTGATGCCGCCGACATGATTGCGGACCTGCTGGACGATCTGCTGGGCGCGGGTCAGCAGCGGGGTATCGATGGCGACATAGATGATGCTGGTCATAGGCGGGTCGGATCGGTTCCTGCGATGGGTGGATCGGGCGTCAGCGTCGTCGCCGGGCCAGGTGAGGGGACGGTGGTCGTGGTCGCTACCGGCGTATAGGCGGTGGGTGTGACGGCCGCGAGCGCGCGCTCGGCATTGTCGAGCTTGCGGCGCATGCGCCACCGCGTCGCCTTGTGGAGCGCCCAGAAGGGCAGCGATCCGGCGAGGAACGCGACGATGACGACGAGCGGCAACTTGGTGGCGAGCTGGAGGCCGCCCCACAGGTTGATCGTCACGGGCGTCCAGTTGGCGAAGCTGAAGATCATGATGATGATCGCCAGCACCACCCAGAAAGCGGTTCTGAGGAACTGCATTGGCTTGTCTTCCCCTGCTTCGTCCTGAGCGCGGACCGTAGCGGGGGAATGGGCGATTGCCTAGGGGGTGTGGGGTTTGCTCGGTATTGCGCGCCCGGGCTTGCCTGTGCGCGGCGCTTCGGGCAGTCCCAGGCCATGCGAGACGAGCGGCAATATGTGATCGTGATGATCACCGCGTTCCTGAACGGCTTTGGCAGCCGGACGGACTGGGACGATTTTACCTCCGGCCCGCTGCGTGATGCGGAGCTCAATCGCATCCGGCAATGCGCGCTCGCCATCGAACTGCCGCTCGACGCCGACGGCAGGGCCGTTCTCAAGGAATTGCTCGCGCAGGCGGAGCTGGTGCCGCATGCGGAACCAGAAGGGCCGAAGCCCTGGCGGCTGGAGATCGGCCTGCTCGCGGGACTGCTGGTGGGAGCCGCGCTCTGGTGGGCCAATTATCTCCCGGGCGCGGGGCTGTTCGACAATCTTCCCCTGCTGGTGGTGCCGCCGGCACTCGGCGCGCTCGTCGTGGTCCTGCGCAACAGCCGCAAGAAGGTCGGCGTCCATGATCCGAGGATCATCGCGCAGAACGAGCAGGGCCGGGTCTAGCCGCCCTGCTTCCCGGGCTTCGGCTCAGGCCGTCGCGATGCCGAACACCCGCGCGAACACCGTGTCGACATGCTTGAGATGATAGTCGAGGTCGAACAAGGCCTCGAGCTCGGCATTGCCCAGCCTGGCCGAGACGCCGGGATCGGCCTTGAGCAGATCGAGCAGCGACAGCGCGCCGTCGCTTTCCCATACCTTCATCGCGTTGCGCTGGACCATCGCATAGCTGTCCTCACGGCTGACGCCCGCCTGGGTGAGGGCCAGCAGGACGCGCTGTGAATGGATCAGGCCGCCCATGCGGTTCATGTTCTTCATCATTCGCTCGGGATAGACGAGCAGCTTGTCGATGACGCCGGTGAGGCGGGCGAGGGCGAAGTCGAGCGTGATCGTCGCGTCCGGCCCGATGAAGCGCTCGACCGACGAGTGCGAGATGTCGCGCTCATGCCAGAGGGCGACATTCTCCAGCGCCGGCACCACTGCCGAGCGGACAACGCGGGCAAGGCCGGTCAGGTTCTCGGTCAGCACCGGGTTGCGCTTGTGCGGCATGGCCGATGAGCCCTTCTGGCCCGGCGAGAAATATTCCTCGGCCTCCAGTACCTCGGTGCGCTGGAGATGGCGCACCTCGACCGCGAGCCGCTCGATCGAGCTGGCGATGACGCCGAGCGTCGCGAAAAACATCGCATGGCGGTCGCGCGGGATCACCTGCGTCGAGACGGGCTCCACCGAGAGGCCGAGCTTGGCCGCAACATGCTCCTCGACGCGCGGATCGATATTGGCGAAGGTGCCCACCGCGCCGGAGATGGCGCAGGTCGCGACATCGGCGCGCGCGGCGATCAGGCGCGCCTTGCAGCGGCTGAACTCGGCATAGGCCTCGGCCATCTTGAGGCCGAATGTCACCGGCTCGGCATGAATGCCGTGGCTGCGGCCGATCGTCGGGGTCAGCTTGTGCTCGAAGGCGCGGCGCCTGATCGCGGCCAGCAGCGCGTCGAGATCGGCCAGCAGAATATCCGCCGCTTTGGTCAGCTGGACGTTGAGACAGGTGTCGAGCACGTCCGAGCTGGTCATGCCCTGATGCATGAAGCGCGCTTCCTCGCCGACATGCTCAGCCACCCAGGTGAGAAAGGCGATCACGTCATGCTTGGTGACGGCCTCGATCGCGTCGATCGCGGGGACGTCGATGGCGGGCTGCGTCTTCCACCAGTCCCACAGCGCCTTGGCCGCGCTCTGCGGCACCACGCCCAGATCGGCGAGCGCGTCGGTCGCGTGCGCCTCGATCTCGAACCAGATCCGAAAGCGCGCCTCCGGCTCCCAGATCGCGGTCATCTGCGGACGGGAATAACGCGGCACCATATCGGGCATCCTGAATTGTGGGCGGGAGTCGCGCAGCCCCTAAAGCTTTGGGCGGGCAGGGGCAACGGTGAGCTCATCGCCTCAACTTAACGTGCGCGTCAAGTCGGTTCGTCTCATGGCCCCGAGTCGCGGCGAAACCCTTGTCCGGGAATAGGGGTTGGTCAAGCAAGAGATGGAAAGGAAGAGCCATGTTTATCAAGACATTCGGTACATCCAGTTTCGTGATCGCGGCCGCTCTGGCGGGTTCTGCGGCCTTTGCGCAGCAGACCGCCGCGCCCGCCGATCCTGCCCCCGCCGCTCCGTCGACGAACCGGCCCGCTCCGGCCGCCCCGGTCCCCGCCCAGCCCAATACGACGGCGATTCCGGGCAGCACGGCCGCCGCGCCGGCGCCCACCACGCCCGCGCCGACCGATACCGCTCAGGCGCCTGCTCCCGCCCCGGCATCGGGCGCTCCTGCGCCCGCCCAGAGCGCGCAGGCCACGCCCGCTCCGGCGACGAACACACAGGTCGTGGCGTTCGTCGACCAGCAGTTCCCGATCGCCGATGCCGACAAGGATGGCATGCTGACGCAGGTCGAGTTTGAAGGCTGGATCGGCAAGCTCAAGACCGCCGAGCTTCAGTCGGCCGGGAAGCCGGTCAACACCGCCGAGGTCAATACCTACGCCAAGAATGCCTTTCTTTCGGCCGACAAGGACGCGGACAAGAAGGTCACCAAAGTGGAGGTCGAACAGTTCCTCAGTCAGGCCTGACCCCTTGGCCTGATCGACGACAAACTGCCCGGAATGCTGAAGGCGTTCCGGGCATTTTTCTATGGCGAGGCCGAGGCCTGCCGCATCGAAGGCACGGAAGCGGGACGGGGCGAGCCGATGCCGGGGGCAGGCCGAATCCCGTGCTTTCCGGTGTGTTGCGCTTCTTTCCCAGGTGGCCCATTTCTCCTCCTGCAGGGGTGAAACAACCCGGACTGGAGTAGGAAGCATGGTACGGATTTTAATCGCCGGCAGTGTCCTCGCCCTGGCGGCGCCCCTCGCAGCACAGCAGACCACGGGCACGGCCCCGGCCGATCCGGCCGCCGCCCCGTCCACGCCCGCACAAGCGGCGCCAGCACCGGCCGCAGGGTCGGGTGCGGTCGCGGACGCCGCGGCCGGCGCGGCCAACAACGATTTCGCGTCCTATGATGCGGACAAATCGGGGCAGCTCGACAGGAGCGAGTTCGCAGCCTGGTACGCAGCCAAGCATCAAAGCGCCGCGGACGGCAAGTCCAGCACGAAGGATGTCGCGGTCGCTTTCAGAAAGGCCGATGCGGACAAGAGCAAGACCATCTCCGAGCAGGAGCTTGGCCACTTCCTCGCCGGATAGGCGAGGCCCGGTTGCCGGACGGCGTTGGAAGGGGTCAGAGCGATCTGACCCCTTTCTTCATCCGGACCACGGAGTCCTGAGACGGGTCAAAGCAGTCCCATCGCCCGCATCGAATGGTGACCGTCCGTCCCCATGATCAGATGATCGTGCACGGTGACGCCGAGCGGCTTCAGCGCGTCCATGATCTGGCGGGTGATGGCGACGTCCTGCCGGCTTGGCTCGGGCGAGCCGCTCGGGTGATTATGTACGAGGATCAGGCTGGCGGAGCCCAGTTCCACGGCCCGCTTGGCGACCTCGCGCACATAGATGGCGGTCTCGTCGATCGAGCCGTCACCCATATGATCGTCACGGATCAGGATGTTGCGGGCATTGAGATGCAGCACGCGGACGCGCTCGACCGGCAGGAAGGCCATGTCGGCGCGCAGATAATCGAGCAACGCCTGCCAGCTCGAGAGCACCGGCCGCTGCGCTACTTCCCCCTTGAGCAGGCGGAGCGACGCGGCCTGGACGATCTTGAGCGCGGCGATGCTCGTGTCGCTGAGGCCCGGCGTCTGGGCGAGGGTCGACCAGTCGGCGCTGAGCACGGCGCCCAGGCTGCCGAAACGGGCGATCAGCGCCTTGGCGAGCGGCTTGGTGTCGCGGCGGGGGATGGCGAGGGCGAGCAGATATTCGATCAGTTCATGATCGAGCAACGCGTCCGGTCCGCCGTCGGCGAGACGCTGCCGCAGGCGGGCGCGATGGCCGGTGCCGTCATGCCTGACTTCGCGGGAGACGCTCTTGCTCTGGGATCGGCCTTCGCTCATGAGAGTTAGAGCTAAGGGCCGACCGAAAGAGCGGCAAGCAAGAACGTCGCGGATGGCCGGAAGGGACGATTGACCAACTTGGCCCAGGATGCCGAACTGCTGGCGGACGAGGCGGGCAAGCAACCCCGCCGGTTTCGGCGCGCGAGACGGATCGGCGGCGGCATCGCGCTCGTGCTGGCCCTGGCCGGCGGTGCGCTCTATCTCGCCCGCAAGCCGATTGCCGACAGCTTCATCGCACGGGAGCTGGCCGCGCGGGGTGTGCAGGGGCGTTACGTCGTCACGCGCATCGGGCCGCGCACGCAGCGACTCGACAATCTCGTCATCGGCGATCCGCGCAGTCCGGACCTGACCGTCCGCTTTGTCGAGGTGGACATCGGCTGGGGTCTCGGCGGCGCCCGGATCACACGGGTTCAGGCAAGCGGCGTGCGGCTGCGCGGCCGGCTGCACGAGGGCACCCTTGATCTCGGCCAGGTGACCAGGCTGCTTCAGGGCAGCACCGGAAGGGGCGAAGCTCGCCTGCCGGACTGGACGGTCGAACTCGACGATGCCCGCGCCGACATCGCCAGCGATCTTGGCGCGCTCCAGTTTGCGCTGCAGGGTCGCGGGCCGGTGCGGTCCGGCTTCGGGGGTACGCTGAGCGTGGCCTCATCGGGCCTGCAGATCGGCGATTGCCAGATCGAGCGGCCGCGCGCGCCGCTCGACGTCTCGACGCAGGATGAGCGCATCCTGCTGATCGGGCCGGTCTCGGCGCCGATGCTGGTCTGTGGCGATACGCTGGTGGCGGCACCCAAGCTCGATTTCAATCTGCGCAGCGATATTGCCCTGCAGGATATGAGCGGCGCGGTGACGCTCTATGCCGACGATGCCCGGCAGGCGGCGCGGCGGCTGGACAAGCTTTCGGGGTTGGTCACTTTCAAGGGCAAGGCGGCCGACCTGCGCGGCAGTGCCTCGGTCTCGGCCGCGCATGTGAGTATCGACGGGGTCGAGACGGGTGCGGCCAAGATCGGCGGCAATTTCGCATTGCGCGCGAGTGGGGACACCGGCCTCGCCTGGACCGGCGTCGCGACGGTCGACAATGCGCATCCGGCCAAGGGCATCGACATGGGCGCGCTGGTTCGCGCCGCCGCCGGGACGCCACTGGAGCCGCTGGCCGGCAAGCTCGCAAAGGCGATCGCCGAGATTGGCAAGGGCAATCGGTTGGTGCTGGGCGGCGCGGTCAACCTGCTCGGCTCGCGCGGCAATGCGGCGCTCGACAGGCTCGAACTCACCGCGCGCAGCGGCGCGCGGGTGCGGGCGACGGATGGCAGCGCGGTCAAATTCAACTGGCCCGATGGCGCGCTGGCGGCGACGGGGACGATCGCGCTGAGCGGCGGCGGATTGCCCGAGGGCAAAATCGCCTTCGCTGCGGACGAGAAGGGCATGGTGCGCGGTCGCGCGACACTGGCCGACTATGCGGCGGGAACGGCGCGGCTGCGACTGACGCCTGTCGACTTCGCGATCGACCGGCGAGGGGCCGGGCAGGTGCGCACGACGCTGACCCTGGATGGCCCGCTCCCCGATGGCCAGCTGACCGGGCTCACCGCGCCGGTCGATGCACGTTTCTCGCCCGATGGCAGCGTGCGCCTGGCGGGAAGTTGCGCGCCGGTTCGCTGGACGGCGGTGCGCCTCTCCAGTTTGGCGCTCGATCCTGCGACGGTGCGGCTGTGCGGCATCGACAATGGCGACATCCGGATCGACATGATGGCGCTGACCGGGCGGATCGGCGCCAGCCCGCTCGCCTTCAAGGCCGCCTCGGCGCGCTATGCGCTCGGGGCGGGGCAGTTCGAGCTGGCGGCGCCTGACGTGCGGATCGGCCCGGCTGACAATCCCGTGCGGCTGGCCGCGAACCGGCTGGTCGGCATGGCCACCCCGCGCGGGGGCGGCCTTGCCGGCACATTCGAGGGGGGAGCGGGGCGCATCGGCGCGGTGCCGCTCGACCTTACCGAGCTGGCCGGCCGCTGGGCCTTCCGCAATGGCCGCCTGGATGTCGATGGCGGCCTGCGCGTTGCCGATGTCCTGGCCGATCCGCGTTTCCGCCCGCTGGCCGGACGCGATGTCCACCTGACGCTCGCCGATGGCCGCATCGATGCGACGGGCATGCTCGTTCATCCCACCCGGCAGGTGCGGGTGGCCGCGGTGACGATCCGCCACGACCTGTCCAGTGGCGCGGGGCAGGCGGACATCAAGCTCGACAATCTGCGCTTCGGCGGCGCGCTCCAGCCCGACGACCTGACATCCCTGGCTCTGGGTGTGATCGCCAATGTTGACGGCGTGGTTGAAGGGCAGGGGCAAATCCGCTGGACCGCCGAACATGTGACCAGCGACGGCACTTTCTCGACGAAGGGCATGAGCTTTGCCGCCGCCTTCGGCCCGGTCACCAATTTCGCGACGACGATCCACTTCGCCGATCTGCTCGGCATGCGCACCCTGCCGGGGCAGGTGATGACGGTCGGCAGCATCAATCCCGGCATCGAGGTGACGGACGGTACGATCCATTATGCCCTGCTCTCCAGCCAGCAGGCGCGAATCGAGGGCGGGCAATGGCCCTTCTCTGGTGGAACCTTGTCGATGCTGCCGGCCACGCTGGATCTGGACGCGAAAAAGCCCCGCAAGCTCACCTTCCGCGTTGTGGGTCTGGAGGCCGGCGCCTTCATCAACACGCTGGAGCTCGACAATATCTCCGCGACGGGCACGTTCGACGGCCTGCTGCCGATGGTCTTCGACGAAACGGGCGGGCGGATCGAGGGCGGCCTCCTGGTGGCGCGCCAGCAGGGCAATCCGCCCCTCATCCTGCAAAGCACACAGGGTCTCGACGTGCCCTGCGATCCGGCCCGCCAGTCCGGCAATCTCGCTTATGTCGGCGAGGTGTCGAACGCCCAGCTCGGCGCCTATGGAAAGCTCGCCTTCGATGCGCTCAAGAATCTGCGCTATCGCTGCCTCGCCATCATGCTCGACGGCGCGCTGGACGGCGAGTTCGTCACCCGGCTCACGATCAACGGCGTCAATCAGGGCACGGAAGAGGCGAAGAAGAGCTTCATCTCGCGGCCGTTCCTCGGCCTGCCATTCATCTTCAACATCCGCATCGAGGCGCCTTTCCGTGGCCTGCTCAACACCGCGACCGGCCTTGCCGACCCGAGGCGGGCGGTCAGCGATGCCCTGCGCAATCACACGGCGCCGGTCATCACCGATGAGGGAAGGCTTGCCGTTCAGCCCGTGGACAGCGACAAGCGCATAAAAGGGGAACCGAAATGAGGCATCGACCATGGCTCTTGAAAGGCACGCGCACCGGCACCGGACTGACCCTCGTCATCCTGGCGGGCGGCTGCATCCAGGTGCGCGCGCCGGACAAGCCGATCGAAATCAATCTGAACGTCAAGATCCAGCAGGAAGTGGTCGTGCGGCTCCAGCAGGACGCCAAAGACCTCATCCAGAACAATCCGGAGCTTTTCCCGCAATGACACGCATGATCTTCTCCACCGCCGCCCTCGCCGCCCTGCTCGCGCTCGGCGCGCCAGCCCTCGCACAGGACAGCGTCATCAGCGCTGCCAAGGCCGCCGGGACCGTGGGCGAACAGGCCGATGGCTATCTCGGCATCAAAGGCAGCGTCTCCAGCGAGGTGAAGGCCGCGGTCGATGCGCTCAACATCAAGCGCCGCGCCGCCTATACCGAGCTTGCCGGAAAGCGCGGCGCGACCGTGGCCGAGGCGGCGGCCGTGACCGGTTGCCAGACGCTCGCCAGCCGCGTCTCGCAGGGCCAGATCTATCGGATCGGCGCCGGCGACTGGCAGACGAAGGGCGCAGGCCCGATCGCCCTGCCGGATTATTGCGCGGGCGCGGGCAACTGATCGGGCCGATTCGACACAAAGCGGAAATGATTTCGCGCTAAATTCCACGCTCTCCAGCATCCGGGCGCGCCAAGGTTGACTTGGTGGCATTCGCTTTCTACACGGGCCGCGCCTTGACGGGGGCGGACTTGGCGCGTCATGGAGCCTGCTCTTTTTACGCGTCGAAGCGACGCGAAACGGGAGTGGCGACATGGCCGAGACCGAACCCGGGCAGGACCCGATTGCCAAGGATAGCCGCATCGGTTCGCTCGAAGAGCGGCTGAAACGCGCCGAGGCGGTCGAGCAGGTCAGGACCAATGCGGGTCAGACCGGTGGCACGGACGAAAACACTCGTCTGGGCAACCGGGTGCTCGCGGAACTGATTGGCGGTCTTGTCGGTGGCGCGTTGATCGGCTTCGTCCTGGACAAGTGGATCGGCACATCGCCCTGGCTCCTGCTGGTTTTCCTCTTCCTGGGGATATTCGTAGCCTTCAGGAACATCATTAGGATTTCGACCAAGCGTCCTGAGAAATGAGGGCGCTTTCGTCTTAAGATCAGACGGTTTTTGGGAAGCAGACGTGGCAGAATCCGGCAAGATTGACCCAATGCACCAGTTCACGATCGAGCCGCTGTTCGGCACCGATCACTGGGCGATCGGCGGGTATAATATCGCCTTCACCAACAGCGCCTTGTGGATGGTGCTTGCCGTCGTCGTGCTCTGGGGCTTCGTCGCGCTTGGCATGCAGCGTCAGCTCGTGCCGGGCCGCTGGCAGATGGCCGTGGAGACGATGACCGGCTTCATCGACAATCTGTTGAGCGCGAATGTCGGGCCCGAGGGCAAGAAGTTCGTGCCCTATGTCTTCTCGCTGTTCATGTTCATTCTGGCGGCGAACCTGCTTGGCCTGTTGCCGCTCGGCCTGTTCGGCAGCCATGCCTTCACCTTCACGAGCCATTTCACCGCCACCGGCGTGCTCGCCATTCTGAGCTTTTCGATCGTGCTGATCGTCGGCTTCTGGCGTCATGGCTTTCATTTCTTCTCGCTGTTCGTGCCGCATGGTACGCCGATCTGGCTGCTCTGGCTGATCCCCTTCATCGAGCTGGTGTCCTTCATGGTGCGCCCGTTCAGCCTCGGCCTGCGACTCTTTGTCGCGATGATGGCCGGCCACATCCTGCTGGAAGTGCTGTCGAGCTTCGTCATCAACAGCGCCAATGCCGGCCCGGGCTGGGGCATCGCGATCGGCATTCCGAGCTTCCTGCTGATGGTCGGCATCAGCGCGCTGGAGCTGCTGGTCGCGGTCATTCAGGCTTATGTGTTTGCGTTGCTGACCTCGCTCTACATCAATGATGCGGTCAATCTTCACTGAGTTTTCAATCAACTAACGAACGAATTTGAAAAGGAGTTTATAACATGGACGCAGAAGCAGCAAAGCTGATCGGTGCTGGTCTGGCCGCTATCGGTGCCGGCATGGCCGCGCTCGGCGTGGGCAATGTGTTCGGCTCGTTCCTTGAGAGCGCGCTGCGCAATCCGGGTGCCGCCGACGGTCAGCAGGGCCGTCTGTTCATCGGCTTCGCCGCTGCCGAGCTTCTCGGTCTGCTGGCGTTCGTCGTCTCGATGATCCTGATCTTCGTTGCCTGATCGCTCGCACGATCGGACAATGATTGCGGATCTGGCGGTCGCTCCTTTGGGGCGCCGCCGGACCGCCAGGACGGACAGGTGATATGCCTCAGATAGCCCAGCTCGCCGCAACCTACTCGTCGCAGATCTTCTGGATGCTGCTGACGTTCGGTTTCGTGTTCTTCGTCATCGGCCTCGGCATGGTTCCCAAGGTCCAGTCGACGGTCGACGCGCGCGACAGGAAGATCGCCGATGATCTCGACGCGGCCAAGGCGGGTTCGGCGGCTGCCGATGCGCTGGAAGCCGACTGGCGGGCGAAGGAAAATGAGGCACGCGCGCAGGCGCAGGCCAAGCTCGCCGAGGCCAAGGCCAAGGGCGCCAAGGACCGCGAAGCCAAGCTCGCCAAGGCGGACGCCGCCATCGGCGAGAAGCTCGCGGCGGCCGAAGCCGTGATCGAGACGGGCCGCAGCAAGGCGCTCGGCGAGATCGAAGCGGTCGCGGCGGAAGCGGCGGCAGACATCGTGCGCCGCCTGGCCGGTGCGGAGGTCTCCTCCGATGCCGCGCTCCAGGCCGTGAAGGCGGTGCTCTGACGTGGCCGATCATAGCAAGGATGTCGGGATGCATGCGGACAACGCCACCCAGGAAGTCGCCCACAATCTCGATCAGGCCGACAAGGTGGAGTCACTGAGCGGCAACGTGACCGCCGCCACAGAGGCCCATGGCGGACCGGAGCAGCATGAGGCCGGCCCGACCATGTTCGGTGTCGTCAATGGCGGCGCTCTGGTCAGCCTGGCGATGCTGGTCTTTCTGATCGTGCTGCTGGTCAAGAAAGTGCCCGGCGCCATCGGCGGGGCGCTCGACAAGAAGATCGCGGCCATCCGCAGCCAGCTCGACGAAGCAGCCAAGCTGCGCGCTGAGGCCGAGGCGCTGAAGGTCGAGTATCAGGCGAAGATTGCCGCTGCCGCCAAGGATGCCGAGGCGATGCGCGCGGCGGCCGAGGAAGAGGCGGCCGACCTCATCGCTGAAGCCAAGGCTGAAGCCGAAGCGTTGGTGAAG
Organism: Sphingobium nicotianae; assembly: GCF_018603885.1. GTDB lineage: Bacteria > Pseudomonadota > Alphaproteobacteria > Sphingomonadales > Sphingomonadaceae > Sphingobium > Sphingobium nicotianae. The sequence goes on along the minus strand of NZ_JAHGAW010000001.1, from coordinate 530,204 downwards.
CGTCGCCAGAAGATGGCCGAGGACAAGATCGCCGCCGCCGAGCGCGCCGCGATCGCGGATGTCCGTGCTCGGGCCGCGACTGCCGCGACGGCCGCCGCAGCCGCACTGATCAAGCAGACCCACGACGCCAAGGCGGACAAGGGTCTGATCGATGACGTGATCGGCAAGCTGACGCACTGATCGTCATCGCATTTGCGGGGCATGAAAAAGCCGGGCGAGGGGGACCTCCGCCCGGCTTTTTCGTGATCCGTCACCGTCATTCCCGCGAACGCGGGAATCCAGCTACCGCCTAACCGTCCAATCTGGATTCCCGCGTTCGCGGGAACGACGTGGAATTTCGGTGCGAAACGAAGCAGCCGATCACTTGGGCTTGCGGAACAGATAGATGAACTGATCCGTCTTCCCGCGAATGCTCGGATCGAACACATTCTTGTCATGCGGATCGCCCGGTGCCGCGAGCAGCTTGGACTCGCTGACGAACACGAATCCCGCCTTCTCGATTGCTTTCCTTGCCGCGACCGGGTCGATGCGATGCAGCTTGTCGGGCACCACGAAGTCTGGGTCTGCATTGGCCACATGGTCGACCACCAGGAAGGTCCCGCCGGCCTTCAGTGAGTTATAGAGCCGCTTGGTAACCGCCTCGGCGAAGGCCGGTCCGCCGAACTTCAGATAGAGGTCGTGGTAATTCTGCACGGTGATGATTGCGTCCAGCTTCTCCGGGAACGCGACCTCGCCGATCTTCATGCTGAGCGGCGTGACGTTGGCGCGGCCCGCGACCGCCGCCTTCTGCTCGTCGCCATAGGCCGGGCGGAAACCTATGAATTCGCCGGCCTGATAGGCATAGACCCGTCCCTTCGGCCCCACTGCATTGGAGAGGATGCGCGTGAAATAGCCGCCGCCCATCATGAAATCGCCGACCTTTTGACCAGACTTGATGCCCGCCAGCGAGAGCAATTCCAGCGGATGGCGGGCGACGTCGCGGTCGATGTCAGCCTGCGGACGGGTCTTGTCCGCGAGCGCCGCGCGCAGTTGCGGCGAGATCGGCTGAGCGCTTAGCGGCGTCGTGGCGAGCAGCGCGAGTGGAAGCAGGGCAAGTCTCATGAGTATCTCTCCCAAGGTCCGCGTCCCGACATTGCCCCCGTCGCTCCGCGCGCCTAAATCGCACCTATGACCGATCGCCCCTCATCGCCGGACCGCTTCAACGAGGAGGCGGCCACCTATACGGTGCGCGGTAGCGATGCGCCAGATATCGAGGCGGGCGTCGCGGCGATCCGCGAGACGCTGAAGTCGCTGACGACGCGGCCCGGCGTCTATCGTATGCAGGATGCGCGCGGTGACGTGCTCTATGTCGGCAAGGCGCGGGCGCTGCGCAATCGCGTCACCAATTACACGCAGGTCGATCGGCTCCCCAAGCGCCTGCAGCGCATGGTCTCGCAGACCCGCTCCATGACCATCGTCACCACCAACAACGAGGCCGAGGCGCTGCTGCTCGAGGCCCAGCTGATCAAGCGTTTCCGCCCGCCCTACAATGTGCTGCTGCGTGACGACAAAAGCTTCCCCTTCATCCTGCTGCGCGAGGATCATGCCTTCCCGCGCGTCCAGCTCCATCGCGGCGCGCGCAAGATAAAGGGGCAATATTATGGCCCGTTTGCCGGGGCGGGCGAGGTGCGCAAGACGCTGAACGCGCTGCAGAAGCTGTTCCTGCTGCGCAGCTGCACCGACAGCTATTTCAGCAATCGCTCGCGGCCCTGCCTGCTTTATCAGATCCGTCGCTGCTCGGCGCCCTGCGTCGGGCGGATCGACGAGGCGGCCTATGGCGAGTTGGTCTCGGACGCGGCCGATTTCCTCGGCGGCAAGTCGAGCAAAGTGCAGGGCAAGCTCGGCGAGGCGATGAATGCTGCTGCCGAAGCCATGGATTTCGAGATGGCCGCCGTTTATCGCGACCGCCTGAAAGCGCTGACCTTCATCCAGGGCAGCCAGGCGATCCACGCCGAGGGGCTGGGCGATGCCGACATCTACGCGCTCGCCAGCAAGAATGGCGGCATGTGCATCCAGGCCTTCTTCATTCGCGGAGGGCAGAACTGGGGGCATCGCAGCTTCTTCCCCGTCCACACCGCCGAGGTGAGCGAGGACGAGGTGCTGATGCAGTTCATGGCGCAATTTTACGAGGACGTGCCCCCTGCGCCTTTGATCCTGTGCGATCGCGAGCCGGCCGAGAGCCTGCTGCTGGCGGAAGCGCTTTGCCAGCGCATCGGCCGCAAGGTGCGCATCGAGGTGCCCCAGCGCGGCGAACGGGTGAAGCTGATCCGCCAGGCGCAACGCAACGCGGTCGAATCGCTGGAGCGCCGCCAGGCCGAGAGCAGCGCGCAGGGCAAGATCCTCGCCGACATGACCGAGCTGTTCGGGCTGGAGGGCGTGCCGGATCGCATCGAGACCTACGACAACAGCCATATCCAGGGCACCAATGCGCTGGGCGCCATGATCGTCGCGAGCCCCGAGGGCTTCCGCAAGAATGCCTATCGCAAGTTCAACATCAAAAAACCCGAGACGATCGCGGGCGACGATTTCGGCATGATGCGCGAGGTGTTCGAGCGCCGCTTTGCCCGCGCACAGGACGAGGATCCGGATCGCGACACCGGCGAATGGCCTGATCTCGTCCTGATCGACGGCGGCCGCGGCCAGCTCAACGCGGCGCGCAAGGTCCTGGAGGATCTGGGCATCGAGGATGTGACGATGATCGGCATCGCCAAGGGGCCGCATCACGGGCGCGAGGGGCGGGAGGTATTCCATCTGATGGATGGCCGCGAGATCACGCTCCCGGTCAATCATCCCGTGCTCTTCTATATGCAGCGCCTGCGTGACGAGGCGCACCGCTTTGCCATCGGCGCCCATCGCCAGAAGCGCGCCAAGGCCATCACCGTGAGTTCGCTCGACGAGGTTCCCGGCATCGGCCCGGCGCGCAAGAAGGCGCTGCTGATGCACTTCGGCACCGCCAAGGCCGTCCGCAACGCCAGCCTCGATGATCTCCAGCGCGCGCCCGGCGTGTCATCGGCGGTGGCGCAGACGGTGTATGACTATTTCCATGGCTGATTGACGCGCGCGCGCCTGCCTCCCACAGTGCGGCGCTCGGGGACAGGGACGGGGGCGAGCACGGCCTATGCAGACTTATTTCGCGATCATGCGGCGCGGGTTCGTCGCACTGCTCGATTTTCGGGGCCGCGCGCCACGGCGGCATTTCTGGCCTTTTGCGCTGACGTGGGTGTTCGTCATGATCGTGTCGTCGCAACTTCTGATGCGGCTGCTGATGTCGCGCGGCCATTTCGGTGTGGGCGCCTCCGTTCGCGATGTTCCGCTCCCGCCCGGATCGGGCGGCGGCAGTGTCGAGTTCGATCTGCCCACCGCCGGCGACATGGCGAGGATCATGACCGGTTTCTTCTATGGTACGGTGATCGCCGCCGCGATCTTCATCCTGCTGGTGGCGGCGATCACGGTCCGGCGCCTGCATGACAGCGGCCGCACGGGCGCCTGGGCTTTGCCGCCGCTGGTCTTCCTCGCCAGCGGCTTCGCGATGATGGCATCCTTCTTCACTGGCGGATCGCCGCCCATGGCCCTGTTCCCGCTGATCTTCCTCAACAATCTCGTCTATCTGCTCTGCCTCGGCTACCTGATCTACCTGCTGTGCAAGCCGAGCGACCCGGATGCCAATCGGTTCGGGCGGCCCGAACTGGCCGATCTCTGAGCCGGCTGGCCCGTGCGCATCCTGCTGCTTGGCGCCGGCGGCTTCATCGGCCGCCAGATCATGGCGGAGCTGCTGGCACACGGGCATGATCTGGTCGCCGTCGTGCGGCGTGTCGCTGGGCTGGACGCCATGTTCCCCGCCGCCCGCTTCGTGACGCTGGACCTCGCCCGCGCGACCGGCCCGGCAGATTGGGCGCCGCATCTTCCCGGCATCGATCTCGTCATCAATTGCGCGGGCATCCTGCGCGGGCGCGACATGGTTCCGGTGCATGTCGACATGCCGCGCGCGCTCTACGCGGCGGCGCGCGAGGCCGGCGTCAAACGCGTCGTCCTGATCTCGGCGATCAGCGCCCGGCCCGATGTCGCCACCGACTATGCTCAGGCCAAGCTGGCCGGTGAGGCGGCGCTGCGCGACTCCGGGCTCGGCTGGACGATCTTGCGACCCTCGCTCGTGTATGGCGACGGTAGCTACGGCGGCACTTCGCTGGTGCGCGGTTTGGCCGGCCTGCCGCTCGTTCTGCCGGTGCCGGGTGACGGCCATTTCCCCTTTACACCGATCCATGTGCGAGATCTCGCGCGGGCCATACGCGTTGTGTGCGAAACGACGCGGTTTGACGGGCAAACACTCGATCCGACTGGTCCGGAGACGCTAAACCTGCGCGCATTGCTGCTGCGCTACCGGGGCTGGCTCGGCTTCGCCCATCCGGTCGTGCTGCCGGTGCCGATGCCGGTGATGCACGGGCTGGCGAGGCTCGGCGACCTGCTCGGCAGCGGGCCGATCTCGTCCAACAGCCTCGAGCAGATGGTCGCGGGCAATGCCGGCGATGGCGAGGCGTTCGCGCGGGCGATCGGCTTCGCGCCGCGCAGCCTTGGCGACGCGCTGCGGGACCATCCGGCGCAGGTGCAGGATCGCTGGCACGCGCGGCTCTATTTCCTCGCGCCTTTGCTCAGGGTGATGCTGCTGATGATGTGGCTGGCCTCGGTCTGGCTGGGGCTTTGCTATGGTCATGATCCGGCGGCGCAGGTTGTGCGCGGCCTCGGGCTCGGCGCGGCATGGGCCGATCCGCTGCGCTGGTCCGGCAGTCTGCTCGATCTCGCTCTGGCGATCTGGCTGCTGCTCGATCGCACCGGACGCAGCGTCACATTAGCGCAATGCGTCGTGATCCTTGGCTACACGCTGGTGATCGGCGTCGCCGTGCCTGCCCTGTGGCTCGATCCCTACGGCGCCTTGCTCAAGAATCTCCCCGTCCTGGGCGCTGTCCTTGTCTATGGCGCGATCGCGGATCGGCGCTGATGGATCTCTATCTGCTCCTCAAATGGATGCACGTGCTGAGCAGCACGGTCCTGTTCGGCTTCGGCGCGGGCACCGCCTGGTATCTGTGGAACGCCCATCTGACCCGCGATCCCGCCACGATCGCCAGCGTCGGCCGCATGGTCGTGCGCGCTGACTGGCTTTTCACCGGCACGAGCGGGATCGTCCAGCCCGTGACCGGCGTCTGGCTGGCGCGTCTGAGCGGATATGCGCTCACCGAGCCGTGGCTGCTCGCCGCACTCTGCCTCTATGCGCTGGCCTTCGCCTGCTGGGCGCCGGTCGTCTGGCTGCAAATCAGGGCGCAACGGTTGGCGCAGCGGGCCTTGGCGCAAGACAGCGCGCTTGGTCCCGAGTATGAGCGGACGATGCGCTGGTGGTTCGCGCTCGGCTGGCCCGCCTTTCTCGGCCTGCTTGTCATCTTCTGGCTGATGATCGCGAAGCCTGCGCTCTGGTGATCTTGTCCTGTCACGCACAGGCGCTATTCCCCGCAGCCGGACATATTTCAGGAGGATTCCCATGACCGACGGCCCTTGGTCGCATATGCGCAACGCCAGCGTGGCGGATGATATCGAGTTCGAGATCAAGGGGCAGGAGCTGCAATTTCTCGAGATCGAGCTGGACCCGGGCGAAAGCGCGGTGGCCGAGGCGGGCGCGATGGTCTGGAAGGATGCCAGCGTCGGCATGACCACCGTGTTCGGCGACGGGCGCGGCGCCGAGGGCGGCTTCATGGGCAAGCTGCTCGGCGCGGGCAAGCGGCTGATTACCGGCGAGAGCCTGTTCACCACCGTCTTCACGCACAACGGCACCGGCAAGGCGCGCGTTGCCTTTTCGGCGCCCGTGCCGGGCGCGATCCTGCCACTCAAGCTCGATGCGCATGGTGGCACCCTGATTTGCCAGAAGGACAGCTTCCTCGCGGCGGCGCGCGGGGTATCGATCGGGGTGCACTTTCAGCGCCGGATGATGACCGGCCTGTTCGGCGGCGAAGGCTTCATCATGCAGAAGCTGGAGGGCGACGGCTGGGTGTTCGTGCAGATGGGCGGCACGCTCGTCGAGCGCACTCTGGGCGCGGGCGAGGAACTCCACATCGATACGGGCTGCGTCGCGGCCTATACGGCCGGCGTCGACTTCGACCTGATCTCGGCCGGCGGCGTGCGCAGCTCGCTGTTCGGCGGGGAAGGGCTTTTCTTTGCGCGGCTGCGCGGGCCCGGCGTGGTCTGGATCCAGTCGCTCCCCTTCGCCCGCCTCGCCGCACGCATGGTCGCCGCGAGCGGCACCGGCGGCCAGAACCGCGGGGAGGGATCGGTGCTAGGGCAACTCGGCAACCTGATCGATGGGGATTAGCGCGCGGATCCCCTTCGATCTTGGTGCTTGGCAGGCGGTCGACCCTTGACGCCGGAGAGCGGCCTTCAGGGATGCGACCACGCTGCGGACTCGGAGATTGCCGTCAGCCCGGATTTGATCCGGGGGTCCCGCTTCTTCTGTGCGATATCGAACTATGCCCCGAACGTGCGAAAAAGAGCAGCGGGACCCCGGGTCAAGCCCAGGTGACGTCGGTGGGAGCGGCAGTGTCCGCTTCCCAAAGCGGAAGATCATGCTGGGTCCTCCCATAGCTTCACGACCTGTCTGCACGCAGGCACCTTGCAATCGGCCGAGCCCATTGCCAGACAGAGGCCCCGTGTCGAACGCCAACGCCTAGACGCCATCATGGCGCTGATCGCTCTGCTGAGCGCCCGTGACGGCGCACGCAACCGGACGGCGGGCGGGTTGGCCGCGCCGCTGATTGACTTTGGTGGCCAGCCTTTGCTGGAATATCAGGCGCGTCAGGCGCTTGCGGCCGGCGCCGATAAGATAGTGATTCTGGTGGATGCGCCCGCGCCCGATCTGGCGCAGCTCGTCGACCGGCTTTCCGCCGAGCAGGAGCGACCCGTTGCCCTGGTGCAGGACATGACGACGCTCTCGCGCGCCATCGCGCTCGATGATCGCGTGCTCCTGCTCAGCGAAAATCTCGTCGCGCCGCCCGAGGCGCTGACTTCCCTGCTCGCCACGCCCGCGTCGACCATGCTGACATTGCCTTCGGTGCCCTCGACGGCGCGCTTCGAGCGGATCGACAGCGGGGCGATGTGGGCCGGTGCGCTCTGGGCGCCCGGTGCGAATATCGTCTCAACGCTGGACATGCTCGGGGATTGGGATCTCGAGCTGACTCTGCTGCGCCGCGCGGTTCAGGCCGGCATTCTGCGCGTTGAATTGTCGCCGGAACTGGTCATGGATGGCCGTCTCACCATCGCGCGTGATCAGGCCAGCGCCGACCTCGCCCTGCATGCGCTTAGCGAGGGTCGCCATGCCACTGTGAGTGAGGGCGCGAGCGGGCTTGGCAGCCTGTTCGTCCCCGTGTCACGGCTGATCGTGCGCGAATTGGTCCGCCGCCAGATCGAGCCAGCGCATCTCGCCATGATCGCGCTGTTCCTGGCGGTTGCCGGCCTGGCGCTGAGTGTCACGGGGTGGGCGCTGCCGGGCCTGATCGTGACGATCATGGCCGTGGCAGCATCCGATCTCGCCCGCCAGTCCGCGATGGTCACGCTGCGCACCAGCGGACGGCCCTGGCAGCATCGTGTGGTGCAGGGAGGCGGGCTGCTGGTGCTGGCGATTCTGGGCCTTCGTCTCTCGCAGGGGCAATTACTGGGACTCGCCGGAGCCTGGCTTCCGCTGATCCTTATCGGCCTTCTCGCCTGGGCCGATGAAATCGAGAGGCCTGTCGGCCCGTGGCGACGCTGGCTGCAGCTCACCGTACCCGGTGCGCTGGTCCTCGTGCTCATTGGCCAGATATTCGGCGGAGCGGCGGCGTCCTTCGCGTTGCTCGGGCTTCTCGTCTGCGCGGCGATCGCGGTGCGCCTGCTGCCGATCGATTCTGCCAGGGTTTAGGGCATATTAAGCCTGTTCGGCTAAGGGCAGGGCATGAATGTCGGCAATGAGCCAGCTCAGCAACGCGCACCTGGCGGAGGTGGTGGCGAGGGTGGACGCCCCGGAGTCCGTCTCTTCCGCCGGCTGATCGAGGACGTGCGCCATGGCGCCGATCTTGCGCAACTGGCCGATTCGGCGCCGCGCCGCTGGAGCGACGCGCTGCTCGCCGAGACCCGCTTCCATCTCGCCGGCATGATGAACGCGGTCGAGCTCGCAATCGGCCTGCATGTCAGCGACGCGAGGGTCGAGTCGATGCTGGCGGAACTCGGGCCCGGTTATGCCCGCCATGCCATCGAGGAAGAGCTGGAGATTTTGTCGCCTGAGTTGCTCGGCCATCTGCGCCGTCGCGCGGCCGTCGCCATGCTCCTGCGTCAGAATGATGGGTCCGGGGCACCGGTCAGCATTGCCGCGGTGGACCCGGGCGCCGGCAATGACCGCTATCTCGATGCGCTGGCCGCGCTCGGCATCGCCGAACGGCGCTGGTCCGCGCCGATGCTGCTCGATGCGCCGATGCGCCCTGATCTTCCCGCCGAGCATTTCCACGATCTTGCGTGGACGGTCGCGGCACTGCTGATCCGCGGCTGTGAGGCCGATGCGGCCGCCGGGGACCAGGGCCTGTTCCGGGCTCTCGTCCAGGCCACCGAGCGCCTGATCGCGCGCCACGACGAGGGCCGCGGCGCGTTCGCGCTCGCCCAGCTTTGCGCGCGCAGCCTCACGCGCGCTTCTCGCCTCGCCCTGGCGCCCGCGGCGCTGGTCGATGCGCGTCTTCTCTTGTTCGCGGCGTTGGCCGAGGGTGAGATCGGCTTGTCGATCGAGCAGGTGATCGAGGCGCTGATCGATCCGCTCGACGAGCCGCGTCACGCCGTCCTGCGCCTCATGAACATCGACGATGCCGTCGCCTTTCGGACCATGGAACTGCTCGCGCCGTTGACGGGCGCGGCGGCTCGCGGGGACATCGGGCTGGCCGAGTTCGTCGAGGACTATCGCCTGTTCGATGCGGCGAAGGCCGTTGCCTGGCTGATGCGCGTGTCGAGCCCGCCCGCACTTGTCGAAAAGCTCGCTCTCATGGAGCGCGCGCAATGAGCGCGCTGCCCGCTGTCGATGCGCCGGTCCAGGCGACGCTGGATGCCGACGGCCGCCTCGTCGCGGCTGACGAGGCGCTGCTTGCGCTTCAGGTCGAAGCCGGCGGCGATCCGAATGGCCTGCTCGTGATCCCGGCGCTGGCCGCGCTCGTGCGCCTCGTCCAGCGCCTGCGCATCCCGATTTCCCGCGGCGTCGAGGTCGCTCAGGGCGAGACCGACATCAGCATGTGGGTCCAGCTTCGTCCGGATGACGAGGGTATGGCGCTCGCCATCGTCGATTGGCAGGCGCGCACGCCGCGTCGTGCGCCCGAGGATGTGCCGGCGATCCATCTCGCCGTTGCGGGCGATGAAGGGCATGGCTGGAACTGGCAGGTCGATACCCGCCTCCGCTTCCGCACCGTCGACCAGGATGCCGAGGAACTCGGTCATGAACCTCCCCGAATCGGCGACCCGCTGACCGCCTATTTCCAGCTCGACACGCGCGACGACACCGCCATGCCGCTCCTCGAAGCGCTTGCGCTGCGTCTGCCGTTCTGCAACCAGTCCGCGATCCTGCGCGCCGACGCCGCGATCGCCTATCGCATTTCGGGGGCGCCCTTGTTCGACAATGGCGGCGCGTTGATGGGCTATCGTGGCCGGGCGGTGCGCATCGATGAGGTGCCGGCACCGGCTCCGCAACCCGAAGCGGAGGTGGTCCACATCTTCGGCCCCGATCTGGGTCGCCGCCTCGATCAGGCGCTGCGCCAGCCCCTCGGCCGGATCATCGCCAATGCCAGCACGATCAGCGGCCAGCTCGAGGGGCCGCTGCGCCAGGATTATGCCGAATATGCCGCGGACATCGCCGCCGCCGGCCGCCACCTGCTCGAGCTGGTCGACGATCTCGCCGACCTGCAGGCGATCGAGCGCCCCGGCTTCACCACCGCGCAGGAGGAGGTTGATCTCGCCGATCTTGCGCGACGTGCCGCCGGCCTGCTCAACGTGCGCGCCAATGCCCGCCGCGTGCGCATCCAGACCCCGCCGCTCGGCGAGCGCGCCCCGGCGCGCGCGGAATATCGCCGCGTGCTGCAGATTCTGGTCAATCTGATCGGCAACGCCGTGCGTCATTCGCCCGAGGACAGCATCATCTGGGTGCGCGTCGACGACGAGGCTGGCCGCGCCAGGGCGATCGTCGCCGATCAGGGCGGCGGCATCGCGTCGGAGGACCATGAGCGCATCTTCGAGCGCTTCGAGCGACTTGGGCTCGCGGGCGGCGAAGGCAGTGGTCTCGGCCTCTACATCTCCCGCAAGCTCGCGCGGGCCATGGGCGGCGACGTCACCGTCGACAGCGCGATGGGGCAGGGGGCCCGCTTCACGCTTGATCTGCCGGGCTGGACCGCCTGACCGGCATTTGCCCGGCCTGCCTTATGCGCTGGCCGTCGGCACCTTGAGGCCGCGCAGCTCATAGCCGATCTCGCTCTCTACCGCGATGGTGGCCCGCACGCAGGGCAGCGCCATCATCCGGTCATGATGCGCGACCAGTCCGGGCAACGCGTCGAGCGGCAGGTTTATGGTGTTGCGGATGCGCCAGAACAGCCGGAACAGATGAATGTCCGCGATGGACATCCGCTCGCCCATGGCAAAGGCGCGACCATTTAGGCGCTGTTCGGCCTGACGAAGCGCTGCCTCGGCCTTTTCGGCGCCGCCCATGAAGCCCGGATGGATCGTTGCTGCCGCGAAGGACATCCATGAGACCGCGCGCGCCTGCGCCTCGACATCGTCCGGCAGCAGTCCCGCCTCCGGAAAGCGCTTCGCCAGATAGAAGAGGATGCCGGCCACCTCGGTCAGCACCAGGTCTCCGTCCACCAAGGTCGGCACCTTGCCCTCGGGATTGATCGCCAGATAGGCCGCCTCGCGCTGCTCCTGTCGCGCGAAGGAGAGCGGCCGGATGTCGAAGGGCGCTCCGATCGCATGCAGCGCGATATGCGGCGCCATCGAGCTGGAGCCGGGCGCGAGATAGAGCGTGAGCATGATGCGACCTTCCCGACAACCGGTCTTGCCGTCCGGCGATAGAACAAACGCCTGCCAATAGTCCACAGCGTCCGGTTCGCCGCAACGCTCTTCCGGAATCATCATCCCGCCCGTTACGGATTCTTCATCCGGCGCGTTGCAGACTCGCGCGACGCCGAAGGACCAGACGATGTTGAACCAGCTCAGGACGTTACACGACGACATTCTGATGTACATTGGCGAACTGGAGCGCCAGACCGCCGCGTCCGTCCCCAAGCTCGACGCCGTCGCCTCGGCCCGCCTGAAGCTCACGCGCGTCAGCCGTCGCAGGACCGCGCTGCTGGAGACCAAAGTCTATCCGTTCCTCCTCGAACGCGTCTCGCCGGCGGATCAGGCTAATGTCCTTGCCCTGCGCGATAGCGGCAAGGCGCAGCTCACGGTCTCGGTGGGGCATATCGGCCGCTGGACCCTGCGCGAAGTGGAGGAATCCTGGAGCGACTATTGCGCGGCATCTCGCGCCATGCGCACCACGATGATCGCGCGCGTCGGGGCGGAAAGGGAGCTTGTCTATCCGCTTCTGACCAGATGGCCCGACGTCACGGCCTAGGCCGCCTTCGTGGCCGTCATCACATAATAGAGCCCGCCACTCGCGGCCATGTCGCGCAGTTGCTGCGGCGGCGCGAAACGATCGCCATGCTGCTGCGCCAGCCGGTCCAGCGTCGCCACAACGTTGGTTGGCCCGATCGTGTCGATCGCGCTGAACGGCCCGCCGGTGTAGGGCGCGAAGCCCCAGCCGAAGATCGCGCCGAGATCGCCGTCCTGCGGCGTCACCAGCACGCCCTCGGCGAAGCAGCGCGCGCACTCGACCAGCTGGCGATAGAGCAGCCGCTCACGCACATCCTCGGGCATGGGCTGGTTGATCGCCAGCGGATATTCCCCGCCGAGGCCCGGCCAGAGCAGCTTCTTGCCGTCGGCGGGATAGTCGTAATAACCCTTGCCGTTCTTGCGCCCGAGCCGGCCGATCCCGACCATATGCGCCGCGACATCGTCAGCGAGGCTGGCCTTGTAGGCATCGCCCAGCGCCGCCTTGGTCGCCAAGGTCACCTTGTGGCCTAGCTCGATCGAGACCTCGTCCGAGACCGCCAGCGGTCCCACCGGCATGCCGAGCTGCTTGCCCATATTCTCGATGAGCGCAGCGCCGACGCCCTCGGCCAGCATCTGCGTGCCTTCCTGCACATAGGTGCCGAAGCAGCGCGACGTGTAGAAGCCGCGCGAATCATTGACGACGATCGGCGTCTTGCGGATCTGCGCGACGAAATCGAGCGCCTTGGCCACGGCGCGGTCGCCCGTCTGCTTGCCGAGAATGATCTCGACCAGCGCCATCCGCTCGACCGGCGAGAAGAAGTGGATGCCGACGAAATTCTCCGGCTTGCTCCAAGCCCCGGCGAGCGAGGTGATCGGCAGGGTCGAGGTGTTGGAGCCGAAGATCACGTCCGGTCCAAGCACCGCCTCGACGCGCTTGGTGATCTCGGCCTTGACGTCCGCCGCCTCGAACACCGCTTCGATCACGAAGTCGCAGCCCCTGAGCGCCTCGACATCCGTCACCGGCGTGATCCGCGCCAGCGTCTCGGCCATTTTCTCGGGCGTCATTCCCCGGCCGATGCGCTTCTGCATCTGCTCGGCGGCATGCGCCTTGCCCTTGTCGGCCGAGGCCTGGTCGCGATCGAGCAGCACCACCTCGATGCCCGCCTGCGCCGCGACATTGGCGATGCCCGCGCCCATCATGCCCGCGCCGAGCATGGCGAGCTTCCTCGTCGGCGCCTTCTCGACACCGGCCGGGCGCCGCGCCCCGCGTTCGGCCGCCTGTTTCGAGACGAAGAGCGTGCGCACCATGTTGCCCGCTTGCGGGTCGGCGACGACCTTGGCGAAATATTTGCTCTCGACGCGGACGGCCTTGTCCATCGGCAGCTGGATGCCCTCATAGACCGCGCTCAGCAGCGCATGCGGGGCGTGGATGTTCCGCTGCGTCGTCTTTGTGGTCATGACGGTCGCCGCCATCATCACCTGGATGAAGCCGGGGTTGAACTGGCCGGAGCCGCCCGGCACCTTGAAGCCCTTGACGTCCCAGGGCTGCGTGCCCGCGCCCGGATTGGCCTTCACCCAGGCCTTGGCCGCCGCGACCGTCTGCCCCGGCTCGGCCAGCTCGTCGACCACTTTCATGCCCAGCGCCTCGGCCGGGCGCCAGCTCTTGCCCTGCAGCATGTACATGAGGGCGCCCTGAATGCCGATCAGGCGGGGAAGCCGCTGCGATCCGCCGCCGCCGGGGAACAGGCCGATCAGGATTTCCGGAAGCCCGATCGTTACCTTGGGGTCATTGGTCAGTACGCGATGATGGCAGGCGAGCGCCAGCTCCAGCCCGCCGCCCATGCAGGTGCCCTCGATCGCGACCGCGACCGGCTTGCCGTTGGTCTCCAGCTTGCGCAGCAGCGCGTTCAGCGTGAACACGCGCTCGAACAGGGCCGCCATATCGGTCCCGTCCGGCCCACCGGCGGTCGCCTCGCGCAGCATGTTAATCAGATATTTGAGGTCCATGCCGGCCATGAACCCGCTCGTCTTGCCGGAACAGATGACGGCGCCCTTGATCGCGTCGTCACCGGCGATCTTGCCGATGGCTTCCTCAAGATCGGCGAAGAAGTCCGGCGTGAGGACATTCATCGACTGGTTCGGCACGTCGATGGTGAGGAGGGCGATGCCGTCCGCGTCGATCTCGGTCTTGATGGTCGTGGCCATGTCTGCCTCCAAATCCTTCAAACTAACCCGTTCGCCCTGAGTAGGGGCTGAGCTTGTCGAAGACCCGTATCGAGGGGTCAGCTCAAGCTCGCGATCCTTCGATACGCCATTTCGACAAGCTCAATGGCTACTCAGGACGAACGGTCATTCTTACAATCACGCGTTCGGTTCGAGCGGCCGTCGAAGTCGAGATGGCTGTCGAGAACGGCAGCGCTGCGCCAATTTCTCGACCCCGGTTCTCGACAGGCTCGAACCTCGGCCGGAAACGAACGGGGAGGGACCGGACCAGGCTCAAAGCCAAGCCTCCCTCAAATCCGCTCGATGATAATCCCCGTACCCATGCCGGCGCCGACGCAGAGGTTGATCAGCGCGGTGCCCTTGCCGGAGCGCTCCAGCTCGTCGAGCGCCGTGCCCAGCACCATCGCCCCGGTCGCGCCGAGCGGATGCCCCATCGCGATCGCGCCGCCATTCACATTGATCTGGCTGTGGTCCAGCCCCATGGCCTGCATGTAGCGCAGCACCACGCTGGCGAAGGCCTCGTTGAGTTCCCACAGGTCGATGTCGCCCTTGGCCATGCCGGCCTTTTTGAGCAGCTTGTCGGCGATACCCTCCGGCCCGGTCAGCATGATCAGCGGCTCGGAACCGACCGAGGCCATGGCGCGCATCTTCGCGCGCGGCTTCAGGCCATATTTTTCGCCCATCGCCTTGCTGCCGACCAGCACGGCCGCTGCGCCATCGACGATGCCGGAGCTGTTGCCGGCATGATGGACATGATTGATCTTCTCCACCTCCGGATAGCGCAGCAGCGCGACGGCATCGAAGCCCGGCATGTCCTCGCCCATCGCCGCGAAGCTGGGCTTCAGGGCGGCGAGGCTCTGCATCGTGGTTTCCGGGCGCATATGCTCGTCATGATCGAGCAGAGTCTGGCCGATCACGTCCTGGACCGGCACGATCGATTTCTTAAAGAGCCCCGCCGCCCAGGCGGCTGCCGCGCGCTTCTGGCTCTCGACGGCATAGGCATCGACATCGTCGCGCGAGAAGCCGAACTTGGTCGCGATCAGGTCGGCGCCGATGCCCTGCGGGGCGAAATAGGTCGCATAGGCCACGGCGGGATCTGAGGCCCAGGCGCCGCCATCCGCGCCCATCGGCACACGGCTCATCGATTCGACGCCGCCGCCGATCGCCAATTCGGCTTCGCCACTGATCACCTTGGCGAGCGCCATATTGGTGGCTTCGAGGCCAGATGCGCAGAAGCGGTTGATCTGCACGCCCGGCACCGTCTCGGCAAAGCCCGCGGTCAGCACAGCCATGCGGGCGATGTCCGTGCCTTGCTCGCCGACCGGTGCGACGCAGCCCAGGATCACGTCGTCGAGGTCGGCGGTGTCGATATTGTTGCGGTCCCGTACCGCCCGGAGCATCTGCACGGCGAGCTGGACGGGTGTGACTTCGTGCAGCGATCCGTCCGCCTTGCCGCGCCCTCTTGGGGTGCGCACGGCGTCGTAGATGAAGGCTTCCATGGGTCGCTCTCCTGGGCCGCCGGGGAGGGGTGGGCGGTCTCCTCTGTTGCCCGACATATGGGCCATGGACCCGGCGTTCGGCAAGGTTGCTGTGAAGTTTCGCGAGATTTTTCCAGACAAGCGCACCCGCGAAATGCCCGGAAAATCCCCAAACCTCAGCCTTACCCTAACGTAAACGGAAACCACTCGCCATGTGTCACACATGTGAGCTTCATGAAGTTCCGGAACCCCTGACCGGTCCCGTCATCCCCCGACTCGGAAACGCCGGGTTGAATCCGAGTCGTGACAAACCTATGTCCGCCCGACCGACCGGCATGCCGCTGTGCCTGCCTCTTCCACGCACCGGGGGTGTTAATGGCCAGCCAGCAGATCGACGTGAACCCGAAATCGGCCAAGCCCGACGTGCCTGAGGATGTGAAAGACGCGATCCGCACGCTCATCCGCTGGGCCGGTGACGATCCGGAGCGCGAGGGCCTGATCGAGACGCCCAAGCGCGTCGCGCGCGCCTGGAAGGAATATTGCGAGGGCTATGCCGAGGACCCGGCCTACCATCTCTCGCGCATCTTCCATGAGGTCGGCGGTTATGACGAGATCGTCATGCTCAACGACATTCCGTTCCAGTCGCATTGCGAGCATCACATGGCGCCGATCGTCGGCAAGGCGCACATCGCCTATCTGCCGCGCGACTATGTGGTTGGCATCTCGAAGCTCGCTCGCGTGCTGGAGGCATTTGCGCGCCGCCTGCAGGTGCAGGAGCGCCTGACAGCGCAAGTGGCCGACTGCATCTGGGATAATCTCAAGCCGCTGGGCGTTGCCGTCGTGATCGAGGCGAGCCATGGCTGCATGACCGGCCGCGGTGTGCGCACCCATGGCACGATCATGCGCACCAGCCGCATGATGGGCGTGTTCAAGCGCGACGAAAAGAGCCGCGAGGAAGTGCTGCGCCTGATGGGCGTCAAGTGACGCCGGCACAGCCGCTGGCCCTCGTGACCGGCGGCCACCGCCGCCTCGGCGCGCGGATCGCGATGCGCCTGGCCCGTGCTGGTTACGCGCTGGCAATTCACGGGCGCCACGATGCGGAGCCGCATCCCTTCCTTGCCGGGTGTCTGGCCGAGACGGGCGTGCCATGGGCTGGATTCGTTGCCGATTTCCTGGATGACGCCGAGGTTCAGGGGCTCATGCCGGCCGTCATCGCGCAGTTCGGCCGCGCGCCCGATCTGCTGGTCAACAGCGCGTCGCTGTTTGGGCAGGACAGGCTCGACACGGTGACCCCGTCCGACCTCGCCGACCATTTCGCCGTGAATGCTTCGGTGCCGGTTCTGCTCACCCAGGCGTTCGTGAAGGCGGATCGGTCAGGGCCTGCCAATGTCTCGGTGGTGAATATCCTCGATCAGCGCCTCGCCCAGCCGCATGGCGATCAGCTCGCCTACACGCTCGCCAAATATGCGCTGGAGGGCTTCACGAAGATCGCCGCGCGCGAGCTTGCCCCGCATGTCCGCGTCAATGCGGTGGCGCCGGGACTGACGCTGGTGACCGAGGATTATGCGGAAGCGCAGGTCGACCGGCTCGCCGCGTCCATGCCGCTCGGGCGCCTGCCCGGAACGGAGGATGTCGCCGACGCCGTGCTCTATCTGGCCGGGGCCGCGGCGGTCACTGGCCAGACCGTCTATGTCGATGGCGGCGCCCATATGCGCAGCTTCGCGCGGGACTTCATGCACCTCTGAGAGCCCGTGCCGACCAACAAAAAGCCCCGCAGGATCGCTCCGGCGGGGCTCTTTATTTGACTGGCGACTGGCCTCAGGCCTCGTCGCTCTCCGCCGGCTCGTCGGCCAGGTCGGCCGGGATCTCGCCGGGCTCCGCATTCGGATCGTAATCCTCGGTGAAGCCCGCCTCGTCCTTCTCGAACATCGACGCCATGACGTCGACGCCGTCCTTCTGGAGATCGGCTTCCTCGGGCGAACGGGCGACGTTCACCTGAATGTTGACCGCAACCTCGGGGTGCAGCGAGACCTTGACGTCGAACAGACCGAGTGTCTTGATCGGCCGTTCGAGCACGATCATCGCCTTGCTGACGATCTTGTGGCCGGCCTCATGCAGACCCTCGACGATGTCGCGAACCGAGACCGATCCGTAGAGCTGGCCGCTGTTCGACGACTGCCGGATCAGCACGATCTGGACGCCATTGACCGTCTCGGCTGCCGTGGCAGCATCGCTGCGGCGGGCGGCATTGTCGGCCTCGATCTTGGCGCGGTTGGCCTCGAACACCTTCTTGTTGGCGTTGTTCGAGCGGAGCGCCTTCTTGTTGGGCAGCAGATAGTTGCGCGCATAACCGTCCTTGACGGTCACGACGTCGCCGATCGCACCCAGCTTCTCGATGCGCTCGAGCAGAATGATTTCCATGATGAGCGCTCCTTACTTCACGATGTAGGGCAGCAGGCCCAGATGACGGGCGCGCTTGATCGCCTGGCTGAGCTCGCGCTGCTTCTTCGCCGATACGGCGGTGATGCGCGAGGGGACGATCTTGCCACGCTCGGAAACGAAACCCTGCAGCAGGCGGACATCCTTGTAGTCGATGCGCGGTGCGTCCTTCGCGGAGAAGGGGCAGGTCTTGCGGCGGCGGAAAAATGGGCGTGCCATGGTCTATATCTCCTTATTCGCCGTCGGACGCTTCGTCGCGGTCACGGCGCGGGCCACGGCTGTCGCCGCGCGGGCCGCGATCGCCCCGGTCACCACGATCGCCGCGGTCACCACGCTCACGGTCGCGATCGCTCTTGCGCATCATCACCGAGGGTCCACCCTCCAGCTCATCGACGCGGATCGTCATGTAGCGGATGATGTCTTCGTTGATCTGCGTCTGGCGCTCCAGCTCCGCGACGGTGCCGGCAGGCGCGTCGATGTTGAGCATGACGTAATGCGCCTTGCGGTTCTTCGCGATCTTGTAGGCGAGGTTGCGGAGACCCCAATTTTCCACCTTCGTCACCTTGCCCTCCTGGGCCTCGACGATCTTGGTGGCATTTTCCGCCAGCGCATCGACCTGGGCCTGAGCCAGATCCTGACGCGCAAGGAAGACATGCTCGTATTGCGGCATGGTTCATGCGTCCTGTCTTTGGCCGATTGCTGATGGCCGCCCCATGCGAACCACCCCTCCGGCTGTCGTCTATAGTCAATTTCCGCCCGCATCCGCGAACGGAGCGGCGCCTATGACGAAAAGCGCCCGCAATTGCAAGCAAAACGAGCATTCGCGCGGTTGCGTCTCATGATTGGCCGCGCAGCTTCCGCCGGATGCGCGCCAGACGCGCACCGCCCAGCAGTCGGGAGCTCATGCCCTTGAGACCGTCCAGCACACGTCCGGCCATAGTGGCGAACACGGCTGACGGGCTCGACCAGCGAGCCAGCGAAAGGCCCGTGCAAGGGATGACGATTGTGCCGAAACGCTCCTTATAGTCCAAGTCGCGCACGCCGAAATCGAAGCGCGCACAGGCTGGCTCCTGCGCGAGATCCTCCAGCGCATGAAACAGGATGGCAGTCCCGGCGCAATGCTTGCGGAAGTCCGGGTCATAGCCGGTCATCCTGAAATAGAAGACGTCATGGCTGATGTCACCCCAGGCGAAGGCGCGGGGGATGCCATCGACATAGGCGATATAGGCTCGCAATCGGCCGGCTTGCGCCAGCGCGGCAAAGCGCGCTCGCGTCGCCGCGTCGTCTTCGAGCGCGATGCCCATGCCGGCGAGATAGGTCTGCTTGCTGAGCGGGGCGGCGTCGCGCAGGAAAAGCGCCGCCTCCTCGAACGTTTCGAAGTGCCGCCAGGCCGGCGAAAGCCGCTCGAACAGGCGCCGGTCGCGCTGAACCGCTTTGCGGGTACTCCCGCGCAAGCGGGCGAGATAGGCCTGAAAGCCCTCTGCGAGGCTCAGCAACCGTCGCGTACAGTTGCGATCATTGTCGTGCAGGATCATGCGCCGTCGGTATGATCGGGCGGCTTCGCACAGGCCGCTGGCAATCGGTATCTCGCCGAAATCGACGATCTTGGCCATCGGTTCGGCCAGGATCGCCTGCAGCATCGATCCAGCGGTCGCGGCATCGGCGCCGCCGAGCAATTGGCTGCCGTACAGGCCCGCGGTCGGCACCTTGATAGTGAAAAGCCTGATCTGGCTGAACCAATAGACTCGCATGTTGCGCCACAGGACGAAACAGGCCAGCGCCGAAACCTGCCCGCCGTCATGCGCGACGATGAAGCGAAAATTCGTGCCCTCGCGGGATATGGACGAGATCAGTTCTTCAAATGGCGCCACATAGAGCGTTTCGTGCACGGCCAGCCGATCCCAGTCCGCCTTGAAGGGAAGCACCTCAGCGACCGTGCGAAATATCGAAACCTGCATGCGAAAGACGCTTTCCCAACGGCGGACCGGGCTTTTGACGGGCTACGCTATAATCCCCGGCCTTTAAATCGCGATGAAGTCGCCGGCGGCGGTCTATAAAGAGCCTCTTCCAACGCCCGGACAATCCGCTATGCAGCGCGGCTACCAAATCGGGCAGGGGCCTAAATCATGCGCGCATTCATCTTTCCCGGACAAGGCAGCCAGGCCGTGGGCATGGGCGCCGCGCTCGCCGGGGCGTCGCCGGTCGCCCGCCAGATCTTCGAGGAGGTGGACGAGGCGCTCGGCCAGCATCTGTTTCGCCTGATGAGCGAAGGGCCGGAGGCTGACCTCACTTTGACCGAGAACGCCCAGCCGGCGATCATGGCCAATGCGCTCGCCACGCTGCGGGTGCTGGAGATCGAAGGCGGCATAGCCATTGCCGACAAGGCGGATGCGGTCGCCGGGCATAGCCTCGGCGAATATAGCGCCCTCTCGGCGGTGGGCGCCTTCGACCTCAAGACGACGGCACGGCTCCTCAAGACGCGCGGGCGCGCGATGCAGGCGGCGGTTCCCGTCGGCGTCGGCGCGATGGCGGCGCTGCTTGGCGCCGACATCGGGAACGCCGAGGCGCTGGCCGCAGCGGCGGCGCAGGGCGAGGTGTGTACCGTTGCCAACGACAATGATCCGGGCCAGGTGGTCATCTCCGGGCACAAGGGCGCGATCGAGCGCGCCATTGGGATGGTCAAGGACTATGAGATCAAGCGCGGTGTCCTGCTGCCGGTCTCGGCGCCTTTCCATTGCCCGCTCATGCAGCCTGCCGCCGATGCGATGGCGGATGCGCTCGCTGGGACGGATTCGCCCGGCGCCTTCATCCCCGTCTATGCCAACGTGACCGCCGCGCCGGTCACGGATGCCGCGACGATCCGGCAACTGCTCGTCGAGCAGGTCACGGGTCGTGTTCGCTGGCGCGAGAGCATCGCGGCCATGTGGGACGCAGGGATCACCGATTTCGTCGAGTTCGGGGGCAAGGTGCTTTCCCCGATGGTCAAGCGCATCGCACCGGATGCAACGGTGATGAGCATCGTCACCATGGACGATATCGAAGCGCTGGTTGGCCGGCTCTGAGGACTGGAGGAACAGGATGTTCGATCTTTCGGGAATGACGGCGCTGGTGACCGGCGCAAGCGGCGGCATCGGCTCGGAGATCGCCAGAGCTCTCGCCGGCCAGGGCGCGAAGCTTGCGCTTTCCGGCAGCAATGTCGCCAAGCTGGAGGCCTTTGCGGCAGAGCTTGGCGGCGATCATGTCTGCGTGCCCTGCGATCTGAGCGATGCGGCATCGGTCGACGGCCTGGTGCCGGCCGCGCTCGAAGCGCTTGGCGGCCCACTGGACATTCTCGTCAACAATGCCGGCGTCACGCGCGACAACCTCATGATGCGCATGAAGGACGAGGAGTGGGACAGTGTCCAGCGCATCAATCTCGAAGCCGCTTTCCGCCTCATCCGCGCCGCCGCGCGGCCGATGATGAAGGCGCGCTTCGGCCGCGTCATATCGATCACCAGCGTCGTCGGCGTGACCGGCAACCCCGGTCAGGCCAATTATGCCGCGTCCAAGGCGGGCCTCATCGGCATGAGCAAGAGCCTGGCACAGGAATTGGCGAGCCGTGGCATCACCGTGAACTGCGTGGCGCCGGGCTTCATTCGCTCGGCGATGACTGATGCGCTTAACGAGACGCAGAGAGAGGCGATCCTCGCGCGCATCCCTGCGGGGACCCTGGGCGAGGGGCGCGACATCGGTGCGGCCGTGGTCTATCTCGCGAGCAGGGAAGGCGGTTATGTCACTGGCCAGACCTTGCACGTGAACGGCGGCATGGCCATGATTTGATGCCGGGTGCAGGGCGCGTGTTCCTGGCCGGGCGAAGTGGCATTGCAGCGCCGCAGCCTCTTGTCACGCACGGCCCTACCCACTAGGGCATCTTCCGACTGAAGATCACTAAGTAGAAGGACCAGCCATGAGTGAGACCGCGGATCGCGTGAAGAAGATCGTCGTCGAGCACCTCGGCGTCGAGGCGGACAAAGTGACCGAAGACGCGAGCTTCATCGACGATCTCGGCGCGGACAGCCTCGACATCGTCGAGCTCGTCATGGCCTTTGAGGAAGAGTTCGGCGTCGAGATTCCCGATGATGCAGCCGAGAAGATTGCGACCGTCAAGGATGCGATCGATTTCATCGAGGGCAAGCAGTAAGGACCTTCATGCGCGGCCCGCGGGCGATAGCTTGCGGGCCGGCATCGGCCAGTGCATCAGGATTGGGACGGCTCTCCGGTCGCGGGTTCGCTCGCCAGAGGAGGGCCGTTTCGCTTTTACCGGCTGCGAAGACGCAACAGCAGCCAGCTCGAAGTTTAGGAGAGTGATATGCGTCGTGTCGTTGTGACTGGTCTCGGCATGGTCTCGCCGCTGGGTGCGGACGTCGAAACGAGCTGGGCGAACATCATCGCCTCGAAATCGGGCGCGGGCACGATCACGCGTTTCGACGCCACCGATTATGCCTGTCGCATCGCCTGCGAGGTGAAACCCAAGGATCATGCCTGGGGTTTCGATCCGGACAAGCGCGTCGACCACAAGGTCCAGCGCCAGGTCGATCCATTCATCATCTATGGCATCGATGCAGCAGGTCAGGCGCTCGAGGATGCCGGCCTCACCGACATGAGCGAGGAGGAGCGCTTCCGCACCGGCCTCTCGATCGGCTCGGGCATTGGCGGCCTGCCGGGCATCGCCAGCGAATCGATCGTGCTGCACGAGAAGGGGCCGCGCCGCGTCTCGCCGCATTTCGTCCATGGCCGCCTGATCAATCTCATCTCCGGCCAGGTCAGCATCAAATATGGCCTGATGGGCCCCAACCACGCCGTCGTGACGGCCTGCGCGACCGGCGTGCACTCGATCGGCGATGCGGCCCGCATGATCGCGATGGACGATGCCGACATCATGCTGGCGGGTGGCGCCGAGGGCGCGATCTGCCCGCTCGGCATCGCCGGTTTCGCGCAGGCACGCGCGCTCTCGACCGATTTCAACGACACGCCCGAAAAGGCCTCGCGCCCTTATGACAAGGCGCGCGACGGCTTCGTCATGGGTGAAGGCGCCGGCGTCGTCGTGCTTGAGGAGTATGAGCATGCCAAGGCGCGTGGAGCCAAGATTTACGCCGAAGTCATCGGCTATGGCCTGTCGGGCGATGCCTATCACGTAACAGCGCCGCATCCTGAAGGATCGGGCGCCTATCGATCGATGGCGATGGCGATGAAGAAGTCCGGCCTCGCGCTGGACGACATCGACTATGTGAATGCGCACGGCACCTCCACGCCCCTCGGCGACGAGTTGGAGCTGGGGGCCGTACGCCGCCTGTTTGGGCCTGCGCTCGGGAACCTGTCGATGTCCTCGACCAAATCGGCGATCGGGCATCTGCTCGGCGGCGCGGGTGCGGTCGAGACAATCTTCTGCATTCTCGCGCTGCGCGACCAGATCGCTCCGCCGACGCTCAATCTCGATGATCCGAGCGAGAGCTGCGAAGGCGTCGATCTCGTGCCTCACATCGCGAAGAAGCGCGAGATCAACGCCGTGCTCAACAACAGCTTCGGGTTCGGCGGCACCAATGCCAGCCTCGTGCTGACAAAGGTCTAGGCCGCGATGCGACGCCGCGTCGGGCTGATCATCCTGGCGGTGTTGGCTCTGGGGCTGGCGGCAGCGGCGTATAATTTCGTGCATGGCTGGACCCGCTCGGGCCCGCTCGATCATGACATCACGATCGTGGTGCCGGACGGCGCCAGCCTGCGCGGCATGGCGAGCGATCTTGAGAAGAAGGGCGCGATCAGCTCGGCCAATGCCTTCATGACCCGCGCGCGCTTCCTGGGCGGCAGCGGCGTTATCAAGGCGGGCGAATACAAGATCCCCAAGAGCGCCAGCAATTCCGAGATTTTGCAGATTCTGCAGGGCGGCAAGACGGTCAATTATCTGGTGACCATCCCCGAGGGCATGCCGTCGATCCTCGTGCAAGAACGGCTAATGGCCAACAAAGACCTGACCGGGTCCGTGGCCGTGCCCGCCGAGGGATCCGTGCTGCCGGACAGCTACGCCTATCAGAAGGGCGAGACGCGGCAGGCAGTGCTTGACCGGATGCAGGCGGCGATGACCAAATTCATGGCCGAGCAATGGCCCAAGCGCGCGCCGGACATCGTCGTCAAGACGCCGTCGGAAGCGCTCGTCCTCGCCAGCATCGTCGAGAAGGAGACGTCGCTGCAGGCCGAGCGGCCGATCGTGGCGGGCGTCTATGCCAACCGGTTGCGCACCGGCATGATGCTGCAAGCCGATCCGACGATCATCTATCCGATCACCAAGGGGAAACCGCTCGGCCGCCGCATCCGCAAATCGGAGATCGCTGCTGTCAACGATTATAATACTTATGCGATGACCGGGCTGCCCAAGGGGCCGATCGCCAATCCGGGCCGCACCTCGATCGAGGCGGTGCTGAAGCCCGCCGCCACGCGCGCGCTCTATTTTGTCGCGGACGGGCGGGGCGGGCATATCTTTGCGGACACGCTGGAGCAGCATAACGAGAACGTCCGCAAATGGTTCGAGCTGCGCCGTCAGCGCGGCGAGATGTGAGCTAGCGCAACGCGCCCTTCGTGCCGAGCGAGCGTGCATAGGTCAGCTGGATGACCGCCATCGCCAGGATGAACAGCGGAAAAAGCGCTGTGCTTAAGCCTTTCTGCGCCAGCAGATCGGTCAGGAGGAAGGTGTAGCTGAACTGCGCGATCACCGCGATCACGCAGATGGCCGAGAGCCAGATCGCCGCCTTAAGGCGAAACAGCAGCGCGATGGCGCCTGCCAGACCCGTGCCCACGGCAAGGCCATAGCTGATCCAGGCCCAGGTCGGCATTTCGGACCAGATCCTGGCCTGCAGCGGATCGGTCCTGGCAAGGATCGTTAGATCCTGATTGGACTGCATCACAAATGCGAAGACGCCAAGGCAATTCCAGACCAATAATATCAGGGCTGGCCAGATCGCGGGGCGCGTGGGAGCTGGAGTCGATGCCATAATTTCCCCTCCTTCTGTTAGGCTGCATGGAGCATGACTCAATTCCGCCATTTTGCAATGCGGCTCTGGAAACGTGGCTGAGGCGGGCGCTCCGATCATTGTGACCGCCGAGCTCGGGAAGGCGGATCAAGGCTGGGCTGATGCGCTGCGCCGCAAACACTATCCCGCCGAGCGTAATCAATTGCCCGCCCACCTGATCCTGTTCCACCATCTCCCGCCCTCGATCGAAGGGGAATTGCGTGGCATGCTCACGGGCCTGAGCGCCGGGCCCAAGCCCTCAGCCACGATCGCTGGGGCCTATTCGCTGGGGAGCGGGGTGGCGATCGCGATTTCGAGCCCGGATCTCCTGGCGATATGGGCGGAGATCGCCGCGCGCTTCGAGCGCCACCTGATCCCGCAGGACAGCCATTCGCCGCGGTTGCACGTCACGATCCAGAACAAGGTGGAGCCAGCTCTCGCACGAGGAACTTTGGCCGAGGTCGAGGCGAGCCTCGTGCGCCGGCCTGTCGAGATCGCGGCGCTGGCCTGCTGGCGGTATCGCGGCGGTCCATGGTCGCTCATCTCGCGCCATGCCTTTCGCGGTTAGGTGGCGGTCAGTTCCTTGAGCGGAATATCGCCATTCGCGAGTTGCGCGCGATCGACCCGCTCGCCGCTCAGCACCAGCGCGCGACCCTGCACATAATCCTTGGTGCGGTTGACGCAGTCGAGCGCCACGATCTGGCCCTGGTTGAGATAGACGACGGAAAAGCTTCGCGTCGCCGGATCGCCGCGGACGATGCGCTCGTCATGCGCGACCGAGAGCCCCACCGTCTGAAGGCGCAGATCATATTGGTTGGACCAGAACCAGGGCACCGCATCGTAAGGCGCCGGATTGCCGAGCATGTGCTGCACCGCGGTCCGCGCCTGGTCATTGGCGTTCTGGACGGATTCGACGCGCACCCGCCGGCCGGCCGCGAACCGGTTCTCATGCGCGGCGCAATCGCCGATCGCATAGACGTCCGGCAGCGACGTCTGGCAAAATTCGTCGACGTCGACGCCATTGCCGCCCGTGGCGCCTGCCAGCAGCAGGGGACCGGTCTCCGGTACGATGCCGATGCCGACGATCACCGCGTCTGTCGCGATGACCGTGCCGTCGGCGAGGCGGACGCCGGTGGCGCGCTCGCCGCTGTCGGTCTCGATCGCCTCGACGGCGGCGGAGAGGCGCACGTCCACGCCATGGGCGCGATGTTCCGCCTCGAAGAAAGCGGACAGCTCAGGCCCCGCGACCCGCGCCAGCACCCGGTCGAGCGCCTCGATCAGCGTCACCTGCTTGCCGAGTTTGCTGAGCACGGCCGCCGCTTCCAGCCCGATATAGCCGCCGCCGACGATCGCATAGCGCTGCGCGTTGGGCAGCGTCGCGATCAGCGCGTCGACATCGGCGCGTGTGCGCACGGTGTAGAGGCCATGCGCGGTGCTGCCAGGGCAGGAGAGGCGCCGCGCGACGCCGCCGCCGGCCCAGATCAGCTTGCCATAGCCATGTTCGGCATCGCTCGTCGTCACCACCCGATGCTCGTCGGCATGGATCGCCTTGACCCGCTCGCCGAGCATCATCGTGACGGCGTGATCATCCCAGAAATGCGCCGGGCGCAGCAAGATCCGCTTGAACGGCTTCTCGCCGGCCAGATAGTCCTTGGAAAGCGGCGGGCGTTCGTAGGGCAGCTCCGGCTCGGCGCTGATCAGGCCGATCGAGCCCTCGAATTTGAGCTGGCGCAGCAGGATCGCGGCTTGCGCTCCGGCATGCCCGCCGCCGACGATGAGGCAATCGAAATGCGGCACGTCCACTCCTCACGCTGCGCGACGAGCGTCGCCTTGCCAGAGAAAGCGCGGCTTCGCAATCGAGGCAACCGGCGAAATGGGTCGAAGAATGGTAGCGGAGGAGGGACTCGAACCCCCGACACGCGGATTATGATTCCGCTGCTCTAACCGGCTGAGCTACTCCGCCCCGAAGGAACGCGATCCCCTGTTCCGGCGATCGGTCGGCGCGCTATACGCAGGCCGGCCGGACCGGTCAATGGTCAGTTGCCGCCTCTATTCCGCCGCCATGGCGACCCCGCCGGGCGTCCGGGCCTCAGGCTGCGGGCGCCGTAGCAAGGCCGAGATCGCCACGATCGAGAGGAAGAGGATGAACGGGCAGATGGCGGCCAGCGCATAGGTGCGCACCGCCGGGATCCCGGCGGTGAGGATTGCCGCGCCGATGAACGGTCCGATGAAGCCGCCGGCCTTGCCGACCGCCGATGCCCAGCCGCCGGCGCTCGCGCGGATCGCACTGGGGTAATAAAGCGCGAGCTGGCTGATGATCGCCGTGTGACAGCCGCCGACGAGCATGCTCTGGACGACGATGACAGGCAGCAAGATGGAGCTCGGGATCCACTCCATGCCGACCGCGACTGCCATGGGGACGATAAGCAAGGTGCAGCTCGCCGCGAACTTGAGGCCGTATCTCGCGGACAGGCGCATGATGATGACGCCCGAAATGGCGCCGAGCAGCCCGCCGATTGCCGACACGTTCGCCGCGACCTCGCGCGCGATGTGCATGCGCTCCAGGATCGTCGGACCGAAGGCGGACTTGAAGAAGATACCGAGCGCGCTGGCGAAATAGCCGATCCAGATGATCGGGGTCAGCAGCCGCAACTTGCCTTCGAAAAGATCGCCCAGGCGGAAATTGCGCGTCTGCTTGATCTCGTCGCCGAGGATGAAGCGATCGTCGGGCTGCACGTCGATACTGGCGTCGAGCCGCTTGAGTGCGGCCGCCACCAGATCCGGCCTGATCCCCTTGCTGATCCGGAAGCGAGGCGATTCGGGCAGGAAGATCGCGATCATGATGGCGCAGATCACCGAGCCGATGCCGCCGACGAAATAGACGCCTTCCCAGCCATAGGTCGGCGCGATCCAATTGGTCAGTGGCCCCGCGAGCGAGCTGCCGATGCTGAAGCCCATCATGATGAAGGCGACGACGGTGGCGCGCAGCTTGGTGGGGATGAACTCGACGTTGAGCGCCCAGGCGAGCGGCAAGGCTCCGCCGATCGCCAGCCCGTCGAGAAAACGCAGCGCGAGCAGCGCGGGATAATAGGTCGCAAAGCCGGTGAGGAAGGTGAGAATGCCAAAAGCGAGGGTGCACATGATGATCGTCGGCCTGCGCCCGATCCGGTCGCCGACATAAGTGAACGTCAGGCCGCCCAGGATCATGCCGGCCGTGCCGGCCGAGAAGGCGCCGCTGAGCTGATAGTCGGTGAGGTGCAGCTCGTCCTGCATGTAGGGCGCCGTGAACGACACCATCATCATGTCGAGCCCGTCGAACATGGTGACCAGCCAGGAGAGAGTCATCAGCAGATAGTTGAACGGTGTCAGCTTTCTGTCTTCCAGCAGCCTCGCGAGATCGATCGTGCGAGCCGGTCTTGTCATGACGCTGGTAATCTCCCTCTCCACGCCGCTAAGCTGTGTCTTGCGCAACGATAACAGGCGGTCGCGGGCTTTGGCTATAGGAATAGGCATATTTGCTCTAATGATTAGGAAGCTTTCGATATAGTCTGGCATTCACACGCTGATTCGAGCAGGAGCGGAAGAGTATATGGCAGAGGAACAGACCCCTAAGATCCAGCAGGTTCGCCAGTCGGAGGACCGCTTCCTGGCATCTGATCTGTTCGAATCGGGCGGGCGCCAGTTGCCGCGGGCCAACGGCACCGGCACGTATGTCGAGCCTTCGCGCGAGATCCCCATTTATCACAATTGCGATGTGCTTGTCGTGGGCGGTGGTCCCGCTGGCACCGCAGCCGCCTGGGCGGCGGCGCAGGCCGGGGCCGACGTCGTCTTGATGGAGCGCTACAATCATCTGGGTGGTCTTTCGACCGGCGGCCTGGTCATCTGGATCGATCGCATGACCGATTGGACCGGACGACAGGTCATTCAAGGCTTTGCCGTGGATGTGTTCGACCGGATGCCCGGCGAAGGTTATCAGGGTCCGCCGCGCGCCGACTGGGGATCGAACGATCCCAGGAAAGCCAGCTACTGGGGCCAGCGCACGGCGGCCTCGCACGGCATCGTCAACTGGTCGCCGACGCTCGACCCCGAACGGCTCAAGCTGATCAGCCAGGAGATGCTGCTCGAGAAGGGCGTCCGTCTGGTCTTCCATAGCTGGGCGGCCGTGCCGATCGTCGCGGATGGCGCGGTCAAGGGCGTGGTCTTCGAATCCAAGGGTGGTCGCCAGGCGCTGATGGCCAAGGTCGTTGTCGACACCACGGGCGATGGTGACATCTTCGCCCGTGCCGGCGCCGAGTTCGATACGGATATCGAGGAAGGCGACGTCCACCACAGCGCGAATACCGCTTTCATGCTCGGCGGCGTGGACATGGACCGCTGGCTGGCCTTCCGCGCCAACGATCCGGACCAATATGCTCAGTTCGCGGCGCTGGGCCGTGAGCGGCTCGGCTTTTTCCAGCCGCCTTATGTCTCGTGGCGCAATGACATCGCCTTGTTCCTCGGCCCGCGCCAGTCCGGCCTGTCGGCACTCGACGTCGACGACCAGACCGAGCTGGAGATCCGCTCGCATCGCTTCATGCAGACGCATTGCGAGTTCTTCCTGGCCCATGCGCCGGGTTTCGAGGGGGCCTATATGCTCCAGAGCGCTCCCCAGCTGGGTGTCCGCCACACGCGGCGACTGGGCGGCGTCAGCAAGGTGCTGCGCAGTCAGTGGGCAGACGGCCTCGCGCTTCCCGACGAGATCGGCGTCAGCCCGTCCGTTTCGCTCAAATATCCGGTTATCTCTGTGCCATACGGCGCGCTCGTGCCCCGGCGGCTCGATGGCCTGCTCGCGGGCGGTCGTCACATCAGCTGCGACGCCAACTCGCACGGCTTCATGCGCGAGATCCCGCAATGCTGGTTGACCGGGCAGGCGGCGGGCGCCGCCGCCGCGCTGGCGGTCGGTGCCGGCGTGCAGCCGCGCGCGGTCGACATCAAGGCACTGCAGAAGGAACTGCGCCGGCAGGGCGTCTTCCTGCACGACCAGCCCGCGCAGGACGCCCTCGTCGATGCTGCGCAGGCGACGGCAGGCTGAGATTTCGGGTCGATATTTCGAGAGTAGTGACATGGCAGATATTGATACAGCGCCAGAACGCGCGCGTGAGCGGGTAGGGAGTTCCGAGGAGCAACCCGCTGCCTGGTCGGCGACCAACGGCGGCGGCGCGGAGGGCATCACCCGGCGGCTCGGCATCGTCCAGCTCGACGCGATCGATGCGGCCGTCCGGGCCACCGAAGGCCGCGAGACGACGACGATCACGCGAGCTGATTTCGGCGCGCCCGAGATTACCGCGCTGATGGATGCTGCCCGTTACGACATTATCCAGGGGCGGGGCGCCGTGTTGCTCTCCGGCATCGATATCAGCCGGTACAGCGTCGACCAGTTCGCGCGCATCCATTTCGGTCTCGGCGCGCACCTCGGCAGGGCTGCCGAGCAGAGCGAACGCCATGATCGCATCGGTTACGTCCGCAAGGAGCCCAATCCGGAGAAGCGCGGTTATCTCAGCGACACCGAGCTCGGGCCGCACACCGATTATCACGGCATATTGAGCCTCGCCTCCGTGGTGACGTCCGAGGAAGGCGGTGTCAGCGGCTTCGTCAGCGCGGCAGCGGTCTATGATGTCATCCGGCGCGAGCGGCCCGACCTGCTCGAAGCGCTCGAGGAAGGCTATTATTATCCGACCGGCCTCGACAGCGTCACCGATTACAAGGTGCCGACCTTCTCCGTCATCGACGGGCATATCGGCGTCTATGCCTATGTCCTGTTCATCGTCCGGGCGGCGATGATCCGGGGTGAGCCTGTGCCCGCGAAATTCGTCGAGGCGCTGCGCTTCTTCAACACGGTTGCGCGCCGTCCGGAACTCATGGCCTCCTTCACCATGCAACCCGGCGAGATCGCCTATTGGCACAATTTCCGCGTGCTCCATTCGCGCACAAGCTTCCGCAACACGCCCGGTCGCGAGCGGCTGTTGCTGCGCCTGTGGCTGCACCCGCGCGATCATTTCCCGCTGGCGAAGGGCTTCTACGAGATTTCCGACATTCTCGACCAGCAGCACGCCCAGGGCTTCTCGATGGTCGGCAATACCGAGGAATTGCTACGCGGCGCCTACGAGCTCATGCGCGGCTGAACGCCGGCGCCATCGCTTCGACGAGAGCCTGATCCATCCTCCCCGGCCCGCGCCGGGGTGACGGTGACTCTTGTCTAAGCCGCCGGGGGCTTTCCCGCCCAGGCGAGAAAGTCGAAATCATCCTCGACCTGGATGAAGAGATTGGCGACCTGCGACATCAGACGCGTGACATGCCCCTTGCCGCTGGTGTCCTCCAGATAGACGAGGTCTCCCTTGCCGATCTTCGTGCTGCTGCCATCGCCGAACTCGCCGACAATGTCGCCGACCGTGTTGATCGTGAAGGTCTTGCCGGGCGCCGTGTGCCAGTCCTCCACTCCGGGAGCGATGCAGGCGGCGAGCACTGCCTTGACCGGCAATTGCTTCATCGTCCCATAAACGCGCACGCGATCATGATGCGTCACGCCCCTGGCATCGGCATAGACGTGGATGACTTCCATCGTGCCGGGCGCGCAGGTGCCTGTCGAAGGCTGGAAGGATCGGCCCTCCGGGGCGGCGCGCCCGCTCCCGGCGAGTAAAGCGAAGGGAAGGGCGGCAAGAAGATTGCGGCGACTGCTGTCCATGGGCGTCTCTCCTGTAGGCGACCGGCCATCGGTGACCGGTTCGATGGCCTTCTCGCATATCGGAAGGGCGGCAGGACAGGCGTTTTGGCGCGCCCGGCAGGATTCGAACCTGCGACCACTCGCTTAGAAGGCGAGTGCTCTATCCAGCTGAGCTACGGGCGCTGTGCCGCTGCCCTTAGAGCATTATTGTGCGCAACGGAAATGGCCTTTCGCGCGGATGGACGAGGTCGCGAAGACGCGGCATAGATGCGCCATGGCCACCGAAACCCCCGCTCACCCCGTCCATGTCGATGCCAGCACGCTCAGGGGGCGGGAGCTGCGCTATTACGACTTCGTCATGGCGGCGTTCGTGGCGATCCTCTTGCTCTCCAATGTCATTGGCGCGGCCAAGCTCGCGACCCTTTGGGGCTTCACCTTCGGCGCGGGCATCCTCTTCTTCCCACTGGGCTATGTCATCGGCGATGTCTTGACCGAGGTCTATGGTTATGCCCGTGCCAGACGCTGCATTTGGGCAGGTTTCGGCGCCATGCTGTTCATGGCCTTGATGAGCTGGGTTGTGGTTTCGCTGCCGCCGGCGGCAGGCTGGGATGGCCAGGGGGCCTATGAATCGGTCTTCGGCCAGGTGCCGCGCATCGTCTTCGCCTCGATCTTTGCCTTCTGGGCCGGTGAGCTCACCAACAGCTTCGTCCTCGCGAAGATGAAAATCCTGACGCAGGGCAAGCATCTCTGGACCCGAACGATCGGGTCGACGATCATCGGCCAGGGAGTGGACAGCCTGCTTTTCTATCCGCTCGCCTTCTTCGGCATCTGGTCAAACGAGCAGGTGCTGACCGTCATGATCACCAATTGGGCCCTCAAGGTGAGCTGGGAAATCGTGCTGACGCCGGTCACCTATCTCTTCGTCAACGCCTTCAAGCGCGGCGAAGGGATGGACGTCTATGACGAGAAGACGAATTTCACGCCTTTCAAAGCCGGCGTTTGATCCGTTTTGATACACGGGTCGCGGGCCGGAACCCGGCTGCCGCGCCTGCCTTCCGAGCCGCATAACGTAGCGCAAATCCATCAAAGTTAACGAAAAATCTGTGCTCTATTGCGGGATGGGCTGTGCCGTTAACCATAGTTGACAGTGGTCGGGCGTTCATGGAAGGCCGCGAATCACGGGTATCGCAAGTTTAAAAACTGCCTATCAAGGTAGTAATAATGGGGGATCAGGTCGAGGATTCGCTTGGCTGGCGATCAAGATAAAAACGTAACACAGGATCCCTAAGTCTATGATATATCGTCAAAAAATTTGCTACGAAATAGATAAAACTGTAACAACGGTATCTTTAGACTTCTCTGCCAATCGAGAGAGGTATATAGAGAAAAATAGGCGGCGGGCACAGATTGGAAAACGCCCCATGCCGTGGTCAACTTTTGGCTCTGACGGTCAGCGCAAGTATTTAACGCGCGCTGAAGCAGACCGATTTCTTATGGTTGCTAAAAAAGAAACCATAGAAGTCTATTCATTCTGCTGGTTCATTGCAGTAACCGGATGCAGAATTTCAGAAGCGTTGATGACAACGGCCCAATGCGTCGATTTCGAGGCGGGGCTGGTGACCATGGAAAGCCTGAAAAAGCGCCGAACTGGCGTCTATCGCTCGGTTCCTCTGCCCGTCACCCTGCTGGACGCACTGCGCAAATGGTTCCACACGGCGAATTTTTCGTCGGATCAGCGGCTCTGGCCCTGGTCACGCATGACCGGATATCGGCGCATTACTGAAGTGATGGCGAAGGCTGGCATTTCAGGCCCTTGGGCGACCCCCAAGGGGCTCAGGCACGCTTTTGGCGTGCGTGCCGTACAGTCAGGCGCGCCATTGCATATGGTTCAACGCTGGCTTGGTCACGCCGATATGAAGACGACAGCGATTTATGCGGGAGCTGTTGGTCCTGAGGAGCGCGACATCGCGTCACGCACCTGGCTGAAGCAGGACAGCAGGACGGAAAAACCGCAACCCGCCTACCACCCGTCTCCTGTTCCCGAATCGGAATGGGAGGAACCGCCCATGACCCATCCGGATGATATCGTTCCGCCCACTGTCCCGGTGATGGTGGAAGGGCCAGTTGGGAAAGCGAAGAGCCGAAAACCTTGGTTTAGACGGTCTTCTTGGGGAGAAAGAGCAATCTCCACTTGCCAACTGATACAGTTTTATCTATTCGGTCTCACGTCCGAACGAGTGGTTCGTCCGGCCGCGGAGAGCATCGATGAGCACCCATCTGCAAGTCGCACCCACCGACGTCGGTCTGCCACCAAGAACCCTCGACACAATCCAGGACGTGAGTGGCGAGGCACGGGTAACCATACGCGTAGACAATTTCTCCCACATTCTGTCTGCCTATGGGGCTGCCGGGATCACCGCTGCGGTAGCGACGGTCGATCTTGTTCTTGACCAGATTCGCAAAGGCGGGTGCTCGGTATCGACGCTCCGCCCCGGCCATGCGGAAATCTCGTTCGGACAACGATCCCTGTTGGAAGCCGCAGAGATCGTGGAAGTGGTGGTCGCTGAGCTCTCATGCAGGCCAGTCCACCTCGGTGACCACCACTTCCACCTTGCCGTCACATGCTCCGCTGCCAGCATCGGCACCTGGGGCACCGCGGGGCACAGCCCGTCCACGTGCGAACCGCTGCACGACGACGAGGGCTCGGCTGCTCAATATCATCGCGACATGCAAGTGGCGGTGGATACCTTCGCCGCATTGTTCGACGGTCGGTTCCACATGAGCTGGCAGCCCGTCGTGGCTGCCGATCGGCCGACGAAGGTTTTGTATAATGAAGCGCTCGCCCGGATCATTGGAGACGACGGCGAGCAGCTTTCTCCCGCGTTGTTCGTGCCCACGCTCGAGCGTCTGGGTCTTGTGCGCGCCTTCGACCGCCAGATGGTCGCCATCGTTCTGGATGAGCTGGAGGCGTTTCCGGGCGCGGTGCTCGGCGTCAACATTTCCGGTCACAGCGCGCGGCTTGACGGATGGTGGTCGTCGCTGTTCAACCGGTTGCAGCGCTCCGATATTGCGGACAGGCTGGTGGTGGAGATCACCGAGACGGCGGCGCTTCCCCCCGAGGCGCCGATGTTCGTCCGCGCCCTGCGCAAGCTTGGCTGCCGCGTGGCGCTCGATGACTTCGGCGTCGGGCATGCCTCGGTGCGCAATGCGATCTCCCTGTGCCCGGACATCGTGAAGATCGACGCTTTCTTCGTGCGCAATTCGGGCCTCTCCGACAGGAGCGGGGCGATGTTGGAGCACCTGATCGGCATTGCCGGCAATGTCGCACCGATCGTCATCGTCGAGGGGGTCGAGGGCCTCCGGCAGAGCGAGCACGCAGCGCAATTGCAGGCGCGCCACGCCGGACCGTCAGGCGAATGCTGGCAGCAGGGCTATCACTTCGGCAAACCGTCCTTCTGGCGGAGCTGGCGGCATGATGGCGCCGAACCGCGCGTCGTCCCGCTGCGAGATCTTGCGATGCACTCGACTGGCTTTCGTCCCTGGTTCCGTGCTGCAAGCGAGGGGCAGGCCTGATGAATGCGCGCAATAAACCGGCGGTCGATCCGGCTGAGTTGGAGCTGCGCAATCTCGCGGACCTGCTCGCGTCGACAGGCGATCCGCGTCTGGCGGCGCCGTATCGGCCCCGGTTGAGAAGCGCAGACCCGAGCCTGGCCATTGGCATGCTGATCGCCCTGCCGGTCAGCGCTGCGTTGTGGCTGGGCCTGGGCCTGGTCGTGCAGTCCCTGCTGCACTGACCTGCCTCATCCGTTCAGGATGAAGCGCGCCCCTGCCGCAGCATGGATGATGGTGCTGTCGTAGATCGGCAGCACATTGGCGTGAACGTCCACGATCAGCTCCAGCTCGGTGCAGGCGAGGACAACGGCCTGGACCTCTTCCTTGGCGATATCGGTCAGCTCGGACTTCATGTAGCGCTCGGCGTCGCGCGTGATCTTGCCAGCCGCGAGCTCGTCATAGACCATGCGGTCGATCCGGCCGGCCAGCTCCGCGTCGGCCGGGAGGAGGGAGACGCCGCCGGTCTGGACCAGCTTCTGGCGATAGTCGCGGTCCATCATGACGTTGCTGGTGCCGACCAGGGCCACGGCCTTGATCTTGTCCGCTTTCAGCTTGGCGCCGATCTCGTCGATGATGTTGATCACCGGAATGCCGATCGAGCTTTCGATCTGCGATGCGACCTTGTGCAGACTGTTGGCGCAGATCATCAGCGCCTCCGCGCCCGCCGCCTCGAGTGACTTGGCCGCGCCGATCATGTGCCCTGCCGCACAGTCCCAGTCGTTGGATGAGGTGCAGCGAGCCACCTCGGCGAAATCGAGGCTGTCGATCAGCAGGGTGGCGCTGTGCAGCCCGCCCAGTTCGCGCTGCACGGCTCGATTGATGAGGTCATAATAACGTGCGGTGGAGGACCAGGAGAGGCCGCCGATCAGTCCGAGTTTCTTCATGGCGCCTTTCTTGGCGGATGCAGGCGCTTTGGGCAAGGCGGCGCGGCGCGTGGCCGTCGAGGAATCGTCATTGCTCGACCTGGATGCCGCTCTTATCGTCCCGCCAGGTTGGGCGAAGGGATGAGATCATGCACACTGGACGGCAGCGAATCTCGCGCCGGGACTGGATGGCCGGGGCGGCGGGTCTTTCCCTTGCGGCGCTGGCGCGACCCGGTTTTCTGCGCGCGGCCGAGCCGGATCTCTCCGGCCTGGGGGACATGACGCGAGGCGTCGCGCCTATCGGGCGGGACGAAAGGAATGGTCGGATTGCGCGCGCCCAGACCCTCATGAAAGCGAACGGCATCGGCGCCGTGCTGATCGAAGCGGGATCGAGCCTCGATTATTTCACCGGCGTGCAGTGGTGGCGCAGTGAGCGGCTGACGGCAGCGATTCTCCCCATGGAGGGGGAGGTTTGCCTCGTCACGCCTTTCT
The DNA here is from genome assembly GCF_018603885.1 of Sphingobium nicotianae. Taxonomy (GTDB): domain Bacteria; phylum Pseudomonadota; class Alphaproteobacteria; order Sphingomonadales; family Sphingomonadaceae; genus Sphingobium; species Sphingobium nicotianae. The sequence goes on along the minus strand of NZ_JAHGAW010000001.1, from coordinate 493,696 downwards.
TCGAAGAGCCCTCGGTCCGCCAGACTCTCGCCGTCGCCGCTGATCTGCGCGTGTGGCAGGAGGATGAGGATCCGGTGAGACTGGTCGCCGGTTTCCTCAAGGAACGCGGGCTGGCCGGGCAGCCCGTCGGCATCGAGGAAACGGTGCGCTATTTCGCGGTCGACGGCCTCAAGCGGGCCTTGCCTGACGCCAGGCTGGTGTCGGCCAATCCGGTCGTGCGCGGCTGCCGGCTGCTCAAGTCCCCGGCCGAGATCGCCCTGATGCAGGCAGCGAACGACGTGACGCTGGCGGCCCTGCGTTGGGTCCATCCGCGCATCGAGAGGGGGATGCAGCGCGCCGATATCGCGGCTCTGGTCGTGGCAGCGTCGGCGAGGCTCGGCGGGGAGGACATCGACGCGCTGATCCTGATCGGTGAGGCAAGCGCCTACCCCCATGGCAGCAACGCGCCGCAGAGCGTGACCGAGGGCACGCTGGTGCTCCTCGACTGCGGCTGCAAGGTGCATGGCTATACATCCGATATTTCGCGCAGCTTCGTGTTCGGCGCGGCCAGCAACGCCCAGCGCAAGGTCTGGGACGATGTCGCGCGCGGACAGCAGGCGGCGTTGGCCGCTGCCCGGCTTGGCGCGCCGGCGGGCGAGATCGACGACGCCGTTCGCGTCCTTTACGAGCGCTTGGGCTATGGGCCGCGCTACAGACTGCCAGGGCTTTCCCATCGCACGGGCCACGGCATCGGCATGGACGGCCACGAGCCGGTCAATCTGGTCCACGGCGAGGCCACACGATTGGCGGCAGGCATGTGCTTCTCCAACGAGCCGGGCCTCTATCTGCCCGGCCAGTTCGGCGTCCGCCTGGAGGACTGCTTTCACATGACCGACGCGGGACCGACATGGTTCACGGTGCCGCCGACGTCCATCGATCGGCCGTTCGACTAATGGCGGGTCGCTCGGCTCAGTGCGCTAGCGATTTGACGATGTCCTCGACCATTTTCTTGGCATCGGCGAGCAGCATCATCGTGTTGTCCATGTAGAACACATCATTGTCGACGCCGGCATAGCCGACGCCGCCCATCGAGCGCTTCACGAACAGGACGGTCTTGGCATTGGCGACGTCGAGGATCGGCATGCCGTAGATGGGCGACGACTTGTCGGTCTTGGCGGCCGGATTGGTGACGTCATTGGCGCCGATGACGAAAGCGACGTCGGTCTGCGCGAATTCGCTGTTGATGTCTTCCAGCTCGAACACCTCGTCATAGGGCACGTTCGCTTCGGCCAGCAGGACGTTCATATGGCCGGGCATGCGTCCCGCGACCGGATGGATCGCATATTTGACGCTGACACCTTCCTTCTTGAGCAGATCGGCCATCTCGCGCAGCGCATGCTGAGCCTGGGAGACGGCCATGCCATAGCCGGGCACGATGATGACGCTGTCGGCCTGCTTCATCAGGAAGGCGGCGTCCTCGGCCGACCCGCGCTTCCAGGGGCGCTGCTCTTTCGCCTCGCCATCACCGGACGCAGCTTCAGCGCCGAAGCCGCCGGCGATGACCGAGAGGAAGCTGCGGTTCATCGCCTTGCACATGATATAGCTCAGGATCGCGCCCGACGAGCCGACCAGCGCGCCGGTGATGATCATCGCTGTGTTGTGCAGCGTGAAGCCCATCGCGGCGGCGGCCCAGCCCGAATAGCTGTTCAGCATCGAGACCACGACCGGCATGTCCGCCCCGCCGATGGGGATGATCAACAGGAAACCGATGGCGAAGGAAAGGCCGACGATGATCCAGAAGTCCATCGGCGCCTGGCTGTCGAAGAAGCCGTATGTGAAGAACAGGATCGCCAGCAGCGCGCCGATGTTGATGACATGGCGGCCGGGCAGCAGGATCGGCTTGCCAGACATCATGCCGGCCAGTTTCAGGAAAGCGATGACCGAGCCGGAGAAGGTGATCGCGCCGATGGCGACGCCGAGTGCCATCTCGATGCGGCTCGCGGCGTGAATCGCGCCGGTGGCGGGATCGATGATGCCGAAACTGGCGGGATTGAGGAAGGCGGCGATGCCGACCACGACGGCAGCGAGGCCGACGAGGCTGTGGAACGCAGCGACGAGTTGCGGCATGGCCGTCATCGCGATCTTGCGCGCGATCACGAAGCCGATCGCGCCGCCGATCAGGATCGCGGCGCCGAGCCGGGGCAGGGCGACGGCATCATGCGTCGCGATGGTCGTGCCGACCGCGATCAACATGCCGAGCATGCCAAGGCGATTGCCGCGCCGACTGCTCTCGGGGTTCGAAAGGCCGCGCAGCGCGAGAATGAAGAGAATGCCCGAGACCAGATAGGCAAAGGCGACCAGCGGCTCGATGGTGAGGCCCGCCAGCATCATTTGCGCTCCTTCTTCTTGTACATCGCCAGCATCCGCTCCGTCACGGCGAAGCCACCGAAGATGTTGATCGAGGCGAGCACGACCCCGATCAGGCCGAGCCATTGCGCGCCTTCGCTCTCCGCCTCCGCGCTGGCGATCAGCGCGCCGACGATGATGACCGAGGAAATGGCATTGGTCACAGCCATGAGCGGGGTGTGCAGCGCTGGCGTCACTGACCAGACGACATAATAGCCGACAAAGCAGGCCAGCACGAAGATGGAGAGGATGGCGACGAAGTCCATGGGGCTAGCTCTCCCGGTTGCTCGCGCGCTGCAGCAGTTCGACCATATTGCCCTCGGGATCGCGCAGAAAGGCGACTTTGACCTTGAGCGAGCCGACCGGCACCGGACCGAGCGCAGGCTTAACCCCACGCGCGGCAAGCGTCGCAATGGCGGCGTCCAGGTCTGGCACCTGCAGGGTCAGATGGGTGTAGCCGCGCACGGCGGCATGGTCCGGGGGCAGGGCGCGCTCCGGACCAGGCTTGGAGTCTGGCAGCGACATGAGCTCGATCCGCTGGCTGCCGGCTTCGATCCAGCGCAGCTTTCCGCCGGTCGTGCCGAGAGGCACGTCGAGCGTCACCTTGAAGCCCAGCTTCTCGACATACCAAGCGCTGACCTTGTCGATGTCGGCCACCGAGAGCCCGACCATGAAGGGCGCGAGCGAAAGCGGGTTGGGTGCCTCCGCGGCCATGGCGGACGGGGCGACGGCAAAGGCGAGACTGAGCGGGATGAGCATGCGCCGGCTCATCCGAGCAGCCTTTCGTTCACGACCTTGCCGCCCTGCGTCAGGCGGATACCCTTCACGATCTCGTCGTCATCGGGCAGCACGGGAGCGGCTGCGTCCTTGTCCCAGTAGGCCGACAGGAAATTATAGAGATTGCGCGCGAAGAGGGCGGAGCTGTCCGCCGCGAGACGCGAGGGCACATTCTTGTGGCCGACGATCTTCACGCCGTGCGTCTCGACGATCTCGCCCGCCACGGCACCTTCGACATTGCCGCCTTGCTCGACGGCCAGATCGACGATCACGCTGCCGGGCTTCATCGTCGCGATCTGCGCGTCACTGATCAGGCGCGGGGCAGGGCGGCCGGGGATCAGCGCGGTGGTGATGACGATGTCCTGCTTGGCGATGTGACTGGAGACCAGCTCTGCCTGCGCCTTCTGATATTCCGGGGACATCTCGCTGGCATAGCCGCCGGTGCCTTCGCCCTCGATGCCTTTCACGGCCTCGACGAAGACCGGCTTGGCGCCGAGCGATTCGATCTGTTCCCTGGTGGCGGCGCGCACGTCGGTCGCGGAGACCTGGGCGCCGAGGCGGCGGGCCGTGGCGATCGCCTGCAGGCCCGCGACGCCGACGCCCATGATGAACACCCGCGCGGCCGAGACGGTGCCGGCCGCCGTCATCATCATCGGGAAGGCGCGGCCATATTCGGCAGCGGCATCGAGCACCGCCTTGTAGCCGGAGAGGTTGGACTGGGAGGACAGAATGTCCATCGATTGCGCGCGTGTGATGCGCGGCATGAATTCCATTGCGAGCGCTTCCAGGCCCGCGCCCGCATAGCCGTCCACACGCGCGCGCTCGCCAAAGGGGTTGAGCCCGCCGACGACAAGCGCGCCGGCATTGGCGCCCGCGAGCGATGCAGGCTCCGGTCCCTGGACGCAGAGTATGATTCCCGCGCCGTTCACGACGGCCGCACGATCGCCAACCTCCGCACCTGCTGCCTGATATTCGGCATCGCTAACTGACGCCGTGAGGCCCGCGGCGTTTTCGATCGCGACTTGCGCGCCGAGCGCGATGAACTTGCGCACCGTCTCGGGTGAGGCGGCAACGCGCTTTTCCCCCGCGGCAGTTTCGCGCAGGACAGCGATCTTCATCGCTGGCGGCCTATTTCGCGCCGCCTCCGTGGGAAATGATGAGAATGACGAGGAGGCCGGCGATCACGCTCACGATCGTCCCCCACTTCATCAGCGTGGTGAACGCGCTGAAGGTGTTGTTCGCCTGCGTCATGTCCTGATGTTCTGCCATTTCTTCCGGTTCCCTGCTTCCGTCTCCGGTGCCGTCCTAGCGGCAAGGTTACGTCATCTCAAGCGGCTTGGCGCCTGTTCATGTTCGGAAAATGCAGCGAGGCGCATGCGCTTAATCGGCTCTTTACCCTCCTTCACTATCAAGGTCGCCGGGGACGTGCAGGAATTATCGATGAGCGACGCTGAAAATCCAATCCTGCTGCTGGTTGACGATGAGCCCGCGCAGCGCCGTCTGAATATCGCCATGGCCAACCGGGCCGGATGGCGCACGGTCTGCGCGAACAGCGCTGAAGACGCGCTGGCCATGCTCGGCACTCGCGAAGGCATGCGCCTGTCCGCCGTGGTGATCGACGATTGGACGCAGGGCCTGGAAGCCACCGCGCTGGTTCGCGAGATTCACGAGCGCCGTCCGCAACTGCCCGTGCTCGTGTTGACCGCGAACAGCTCGGCCGCGCAGGCCGTCGAGGCGATGCGCGCGGGCGCCCATGACTTCCTGATCAAGCCGATCGCGCCGGACAGCTTCCTGGCCGCGCTGCAGTCCGTGCTCAGGCATCCCAGCTCCGCCGGAGAGCTGCGGCCGCTGACCGAGAAGATCCGCGCGCCGCTCGGCTTCGACGAGATCGTCGGCTCATCGCCGACTTTTCGCGCTGCCCTCGCCATCGCGGCCAAAGCCGCGCGCGCCCGCGTGCCGATCCTCATCGAGGGTGAGAGCGGAGTTGGCAAGGAAGTTATCGCCCACGCCATCCACACCACCTCTCCCCGCGCTCGCGCGGCGATGGTGACGGTCAATTGCGGGGCCATTCCCGCCAATCTGGTGGAATCCGACCTGTTCGGCCATGAGCGCGGGGCCTTCACCGGCGCCTTCGAGCGGCATGTCGGCAAATTCATGTCGGCCAACGGCGGCACCATCTTCCTCGACGAGATCAGCGAGCTTCCGCTCGATGCGCAGGTCAAGCTGCTGCGCGTGCTGCAGGACGGCGAGATCCAGCCGGTCGGCGCGCGCCTGCCGAGTCAGGTCGACGTGCGCGTCATCGCCGCGACGAACAAGCGCCTCATCGACGAAGTGGAGGCGGGGCGCTTCCGTGAGGATCTCTACTATCGCCTCAACGTCGTCCAGCTCACCATTCCGCCGCTGCGCGAGCGCGTGGGCGATATTCCGGCCTTGGCGCGGCACCTGCTTGATCGCATTGCGGCGCAGCCGGGGCTGCATAGCCTCGGCATCACCAACGAGGCGCTGAGCCTGCTCGGGCGACATGACTGGCCGGGCAATGTTCGCCAGCTCCACAACACCTTGTTCCGTGCCGCCGTGCTCTGTGAGGGCGATGCGCTGACCGTTGCCGATTTCCCGCAGCTCTCCGGACAGCTCCAGGCAGATATCGGGCCGCGGGCGAGCAAGGGCATGACGCCGATCGTGCGCAGCGCTCAGGAGAACGGCATTGGCGTGACGCTCTACGAGACGAACGGTCATCTGCGCTCGCTCTCGGACATCGAAGCGGACGTCATTCGCCTCGCCATCGGCCATTATCGCGGTCGCATGACCGAAGTGGCGCGCCGGCTCGGCATCGGGCGCTCGACACTCTACCGCAAGCTCGCGGAGCTGGGGATCGACACGGCGGCGTGATCCGGCGCCGGGCTCAATAATTGAGCTTGGGATACCATTTCTCCGGTCGCCCTTCCGGCGTCAGGTCAAGCAGGCTCCAGAGTGGTGCGATATCCGGATAGGTGCGCGGATCCTGCCCCGGATCGGCAGCTTCCCAAGGCATCTCGGCAGCATAGAAGAGCCGGGCCTTGTCGCCATCCTTGCGAAACACGACAATGGCGGCACCCTCCGATCCATCGTCGTCGAGAATGCCGATGTCGCGCGCATAATCGTCGCCGACCGTCTGCACGAAATCGAGATGCTGCCATCCACGCTCGATCGCGAAAGCGCGCTGGCGGGTCGTCGGACTGCGGCCGAAGACCTTGAGGGCCGCGCGCTGCTTCACGTCTGCGGCATTGCCGTTTACGCCGCCGAGCCAGTTGGTGCACATCGGGCACGGCCGTTCGCGCTGGGGGCCGTACATCCAGAAGTAGCTGATCAGCGTGTCATGATCACCGAACAGGTCGATGAGCCCGATATCCGCGCCATTCTCGTCCTTGAAACGGTAGTTCTTCTCGATCACCGGCCCAGGTGGCAGTGCCTGGCGCTGCTCGACAAGGCGCGTGGCCTGTCGGCGAAACGCGATTTCCTCCTCCAGATGCTTGAGACGTGCCTGAGAATAAGCTTCGCTTTCGCCGGGAAAGAGCGGCTTGCGGAGCCGCGCCAGTTCGCTGGCTGGTTTCAGGGCGTTGTCGTCGAGTGCCATGCCATCATCCTCTCATTCCAGTCGAGCGATGAGGTTAGTTATCTTTAATAACTGAGACAAGCGGCATAACGATGGGCCGATCCGCCCCGGCGATCAGGCGTCGATCACGTCCTCATCCACCTGCGCCGCATTCTCCTGGATGAAGGCGAAGCGGTGGGCGGGATTGGTGCCCATCAGGCGGTCGACCAGGTCCTTGACCCCTGCGCGCTCTTCATATTCCTGCGGCAGGGTGATGCGGACCAGCTGGCGGACCTTGGGGTCCATGGTGGTTTCGCGCAGCTGCATCGGGTTCATTTCGCCCAGCCCCTTGAAGCGGCTGACCTCGACCTTCTTGCCCTTGAACTCGCCCGCCACCAGCGCAGCGAGCGCCTCGTCATTGGCGGCATAGCCGCTCTTGCCGCCCGCCACGACGCGATAGAGCGGGGGTTGCGCGAGGTAGAGATGGCCGCGCCGGACGAGATCGGGCATTTCCTGAAAGAAGAAGGTCATCAGCAGGGTTGCGATATGGGCGCCGTCGACATCGGCGTCGGTCATGATCACGATCCGCTCGTAGCGCAGATTGTCGGCATTGCAGTTCTTGCCGGTCCCGCATCCGGTGGCGAGGATGAGGTCGGCGATTTCCTGATTGGCGAGGATCTTGGCGGTGGTGGCTGAGGCCACGTTGAGGATCTTGCCGCGGATCGGCAGGATCGCCTGCGTCTTGCGGTCGCGCGCCTGCTTGGCCGAGCCGCCGGCGCTGTCGCCCTCGACGATGAAGAGCTCGGTGCCGTCCGGATCATCGGAGGAGCAATCGGTGAGCTTGCCGGGCAGGCGGACCTTGCGGCCGCTGGTCGCCGTCTTGCGCTTGATCTCCTTCTCGGCGCGGCGCTTCAGGCGCTCGTCCATGCGCTCGAGGATATGGCCGAGCAGCGCCTTGCCGCGATCCATATTGTCGGCGAGGAAATGGTCGAAATGATCGCGGACGGCCGCTTCCACGAGGCGCGCGGCCTCGGGGCTGGTCAGACGGTCCTTGGTCTGGCTCTGGAACTGCGGATCGCGAATGAAGACGCTGAGCATCAGTTCGGCGCCGTTCATGACGTCCTCTGTCTGGACGTCCTTGGCTTTCTTCTGGCCGACCAGATCGGCGAAGGCGCGGATGCCCTTGGTGAGCGCGGCGCGCAGGCCCGCCTCGTGCGTGCCGCCATCCGGCGTCGGGATGGTGTTGCAATACCAGCTCGTCGAGCCGTCCGACCAGAGCGGCCAGGCCACGGCCCACTCGACCCGGCCCATACCGTCCGGGAAGTCCTGCGTACCGCGGAAGAACTCGGCCGTCGCGCATTCGCGATCGCCAAGCTGTTCGCGCAGATGATCGGACAGGCCGCCGGGGAACTGGAACACCGCCTCGGCCGGGGTGTCGTCGGTGATGAGCGAGGGATCGCATTTCCAGCGAATCTCGACGCCGGCGAACAGATAGGCCTTGGAGCGGGCGAGGCGATGCAGGCGCGCCGGCTTGAACTTTAGCTCGCCGAAAATCTCGGTGTCCGGCGTGAAGCTGACCGCCGTGCCGCGGCGGTTGGGCGCCGCGCCGACCTTCTCCAGCGAACCGAGCGGCAGGCCGCGCGAGAAGCGCTGACGATAGAGCTCGCGATTGAGCGCTACCTCGATCTCGGTATCGGAGGAGAGCGCATTGACGACGCTGATGCCGACGCCGTGCAGGCCACCGCTGGTCTGATAGGCCTTGTCGCTGAACTTGCCGCCGGAATGGAGCGTGGTCATGATGACTTCGAGCGCCGATTTGCCCGGAAATTTGGGATGCTCGTCGACGGGGATGCCACGGCCATTGTCGGTGATGGTCAGGCGATTGCCGGCCTCCAGCGTCACCTCGATGCGCGTGGCATAGCCCGCGACGGCTTCGTCCATGCTGTTATCGAGCACTTCAGACCCGAGATGATGCAACGCGCGCTCGTCGGTGCCGCCGATATACATGCCCGGGCGCCGGCGGACCGGTTCCAGCCCTTCCAGAACCTCGATGGTGGAGGCGTTGTAGCTTTCGGTGGCGCGGGCGCCGCCAGGGCGCTCGAAAAGGTCGTCTGACATGGGCGAGCTATACGGGGTGGGGAGTCGGGTCCGCAAGTGCAGACTGTGCGCGCTTTGTTCGCCGTCCGATGCGGGGCGTGACGGGCGCTGCCGAACGACTCCGCGCCGCGACGCGCATTCCGCCTTTCATCGTCGCCTATCGTGCGCCTCCGGTCGGATAACTTCTCGGATGGGGTGCATGGACGCCCCGTTTCCAACACCATCCGAATGATGAAAAATATTGTTTTTCAGACGCTTGACCTTCGAAACTTCATGAACATCAGGCGTGTGGTGCATGGGAGTGACGAAAAATTCGCCTTGACCGAGTACAAACCACTGGATTTTCTAGATTTTCTTGACGATGCTAAAGAGCGGGGAAGCCGGAACTTCACGCCCCTTCATACTGGTCGACGGTTCGATAGGACAGAAGGCCAGAAAAAAAAAAGCCGCCCCGAAGAGCGGCTTTTCTCATGCCAATGGGATCAGCGGACGCTTCAGCGCACCCGCGGTCCGCCATAAGGCAGCGGCGGTGGCGGGCGGCGGGTGCCGCGCGGCAGCTGGGCCTGATAGGCGCGGCCGCAATGGTCGACACAATAAGGGAAGCCGGGGTTCACCTTGTCGCCGCAGAAGTGGAAATCCGGCTCGCCCGGATGACCGATCGGCCATTTGCAGATCTTCTCGTTGAGATCGAGCAGGCTGGTCTTGCCGGCGATCTCCGCGCTCGGCTTGGCCGGCACGAGGCGGCGCGGCGGCGCGGGCGGGATCGGCTGCTGCATCTCGCCGGGACCCTGACGCAGAAAGCCGCCGGGGCCGACCGAGACGATGCGGGGCTGCGGCGCCTTGGGGGCGACGGGCGCGTCATCGTCCGATGCCTGCGGCGCGGCGTTCTGCGAGGCGACGGGAGCGGGGCGGGGCTCGACAGGCGCGGTGGGCGCCTTGGGCTGCGGCCTGACGCGCGGCTCGTCGCTCGCGCCAGCCTCGATCTTGGGCGCGGCAGGCTTGCGCGCGGCCGGGGCCGCTGCCGGCTTGGGCGCGGCATCCGTCGCCTTCACCGGCGAGGGGCGGGCCTGCAGGCCGAGGCGATGCGCCTTGCCGATCACGGCGTTGCGGCTGACACCGCCAAGTTCATCGGCAATCTGGCTCGCGGTCATGCCGCGTTCCCACATCTGCCGCAGCTGCTCGATGCGTTCGTCTGTCCAGGACAAGAGTGCTTCCTTTATCTGAAGGGCCTCATATGGGCACGAGGCTCGAAAAGGTCAAATCCGGGCTGCGCAATCGGCAAGTTTTTCGGGCCATGACGCACCGTTAGCCGTTGCCGCCCTTGGTGCGAGGCGGTAGGGGCGGGGCATGGCCGACCAGAACATGGAGTCCTTCACACCGTCGCTGATCCGGCACGAGCCGGGCGTCGCGACGATCCACAGCATCAACTGGGCCGGGATGGGCGCGCTCTACATGAAGGAGGTGCGCCGCTTCATGAAGGTGCAGCTTCAGACCATCTGGGCGCCGGCACTCACCACCCTGCTGTTCCTGGTCATCTTCACGGTCGCGCTCGGGCGCGGTGGCCTCATGGTCATGGGCGTCAAGTTCGCCGATTTCGTGGCGCCGGGTCTGATCATCTCGGCGATGGTGCAGAACAGCTTCCAGAATTCGGCCTCCAGCCTGCTCCCCGCCAAGATCCAGGGGACGATCGTCGACTATCTGATGCCGCCCATCTCCGCCGGCGAGCTGCTCTTCGCGCTGGTCGCCTCCTCGGTGACGCGCTCGGTGTTCGTGGGCCTGGCGATCTGGGGCGCGATGCTGCTGTGGCCGGGCGTCCATGTCATGCCGCATCATCTCTGGGCGGTCGTCTGGTTTGGCATCACCGGACCGGCGGTGCTTGCGTTCATGGGCATCCTGACCGCGATCTGGGCCGACAAGTTCGATCATGCCGCCGCGATCGGCAATTTCATCGTGACGCCGCTCTCGTTGCTCTCCGGCACCTTCTATTCGATGGATCATGTCGCGCCGCTGTTCCGCACGATCAGCCACGCCAATCCCTTCTTCTACGCGATCTCGGGCTTCCGCTATGGCTTCCTCGCGGCATCGGACTCGCCGATCCTGCTCGGCGCGCTGGTGATGCTGGGGCTGAATGTCGTGCTCGGCGCGATCTGCTATGTCGCGATCCGGACGGGGTGGAAGATCAAGGCCTGAGGGAAGCCGGAGGCGCGCCTTTCCGGGGCGGCCATCTCATTCGATAAGCTCCCGACATTCGGGGCTGCTATGGGAATACCTCGCGGCCGTGGTGCACGGCCGAAACATCGTGGGGAGCGGACCTTCTGCCCGCCGCGCTATCGTATCATCACATAAACTAAATTGCCGATCATCCCCGCTACCCCGATCGTAAGCGCGGCGATGCCTGTCCAATAACGGATTGGCTGTTTGTCGCGATGGGCATCCCTTGGCCGCCAGACACTGCCTGAACCCACCACGCCGCGTCGCAAACAGTCTATTAGGAGCCAAAGCAGTAACCCGGTCACCAAGGCCCACATCGCCAGTATAAAAGCGAGATTTAGCACGGGACATCCTCACGGCATTTCCGCTGGAGCATCAGCGCAGTTACTGGATCACCTTATGATTTGGACGGTGTGCCCGCAATGTCGTCGTGTCCCGACCGTCCGCTTTTGGGCGATATCTCCGGATAGCCGCCCTCCCGAATTTGTCCACGGGTCCTAGACGCTCATGGCGGACCAGTACTGGTCTCGACTTCGCTCGATGCGAACCGAGAGGGTTAGCGAAGAGGACTCAGGGAGCGAATATTATCGCTCAATGCCAGCGGCTCGGATCCAACTCGTAGCTGCCGTCTTCCTGCTGCTCGAACAGGGCGTCGATCGCCGGATGGTCGATCGGGTCGCCGCTTTCATCGACCACCAGATTCTGCTGGCTGACATAAGCGACATAGCTCGATTCGCCATTGTCGGCGAAAAGATGATAGAAAGGCTGGTCGCGGGCCGGCCGGCTGGCGGCTGGAATCGCCTCGTACCAGTCCTCGCTGTTGGCGAAGACGGGGTCGATGTCGAACACCACGCCGCGAAAGCCGAACATGCGATGGCGCACCGTGTCGCCGATGCGGAAACGCGCGTGCGCGATCAGCGGCGCGGCGCCGGAAACGCCCTGGGGCGGCGCGGCCGGATCGGTGGAGGCGGGGATGGTCTTGGTGTTATGCGAACGGTCCATGTCCCATGATCTAATGCGCTTTTGGGCAAGCGCAAGATTTGCCTTCGCGGCGCTTGGCAAAGCGCGGATCATCCGCTAACAGCGCGCGCTCAGCATTTCTAAAGGCATGCCGGATATGACCACCCGGCGCGCGAAATGCCTCTGCGGAGAGGTGGCTGAGTGGTCGAAAGCACCGCACTCGAAATGCGGCGTGCCCTCACGGGTACCGTGGGTTCGAATCCCACCCTCTCCGCCACTACCTTCCTAAAATCAAGGACTTAAGCCTAAAATCAAAGACTTAAGGATTTTAGGGGCGTGCCATCACTGCTAGCGTACGCTGAAAAATGCGCTCCGACCGTTTCCAGCGGGGCGCTTGTGTCTCTCAGTTTAAATATCAGGCGAACCTGACGGCGGCCTTGCGCCGACGCATCGCTGCACCTGCCAGCGCGAAGCCGCTGATCATCATGGCCCAGGTCGCGGGTTCGGGGACGTAGGCGGCTATGACTGGGCCGAACCCTCCATAGTTCGGCCAATACCTTGCCGGTCCACTGACAGAAAAATAGCCCGACACTAATTTGCCTGCGCCAAGATTGGAAAGGTCGGCATTCAGCGGGATACTGAACCCGAGACTCATGTCGAAAATTCCGACCAGACCATAATATTCAGGGATATAGTTGATCAAAAGCTGCCCCCCAGAAGCCTCGAATCGAACGCATTCGAAGCAACTTCCGGGCACAAAGTTCGCGGAATCTGTCGGAAAACCACTAACGCTCATGTGTAAATAATCATCTCCTGCGAAGGAAATGTGATAAACTCCAAGATGCGTCCATTCTGGATTATCGACTGGCGAAGGTTTAACGACCCGCGTCAAATCGACGAATGTTTCTAGCCTATGAGCCTGTGATGACGTTCCGCCAAGGATCAGCAGCGCTATGATAAGGATCTTTTGCATCTGATCATCTCCCACCAATGACACTTGCGACGATGCGCATGCTTTGGTGAGTCGGAAAATGGATTTCTGTTTCGAAATGAAACAAGCGACGCCTCGCCCGTTTCCAGCGGGAGCGCTGTGGTGGGTCAGTCGTTGCTCGAGGCGCCGGTGATCGGCACCGAGATGGCGACAGAGGCCGCATCCGGATGATCGTCGGATGTTGCGTGACCACCCTCTCTGCCACTTTGTCAGCACGGGAGCGCTCATGCCTCCCTTTTCATGGCCACCGTGGGAGCGGAGAACTCAAGCGGCTCGGCGACAAACAGGCGATCTCGCCCCCGCGGCTGCTCAATGTGAAATGCCGGGCGCCCTAACGCACGGCATCTGCCGCGACAGGCAGGCGTCGCCGTGATATATTCCCGCCGGACAAAGTGGGAGAGTGTCATGCGGAACTGGATTTGGGGGCTGGCGGCTGCCGGCGCCCTCGCAACGGCCGCGCCGGCATCGGCGATGGACGATGTATTCGTCGAGAATTTCGATACGCTCGCGCCGGGGACGACGGGTTTCGTTGTCGACGCGTTTGGCGATGGGATCTTTCTTATCCACATCTCGGGCGGCGAAGTGATCGTCGCCACGCCGAGCGACCCGGCGAAGTCTGGCACGCAGGTCTATCGAGGGACGGCCATCGAATTTCATGTCGAGGATCCCTATAATATTTCATGGCCGGCTGTCGGCGCCTTCTTCACCAACAGCGCCGACGTCGCGGTGACGCTCTGGGGCTATGATTATGGCGCTTCCCGGGAAGTCGAGATATTCTGGGGGATGATTCCGGCCGGCGGGACGAATGCCTATTTCAGCGCGGACAATCCGGCCATCTTCACCCGCGGCCTGTTCGTGTCGCAGGTTCCGTTCAGCATCGATGATTTCACCTTCGGCCTCGAAGGCGTGCTGCCCGGCATTCCCGAGCCCGCGAGCTGGGCGCTGATGATCGCCGGAATGGCGCTGGCGGGGGCTGGCTTGCGTCGCCGCAGACCCGTCGCATTCCGGGTCTCAGCGGCCATGTGAGGCGGCAGGCGGAGGCCTCATCGATCCCATATTGGGACAGTTGAGCCGGGCAGGGCGAGATCAGGCCGTCGCGACGAGACGCCGCCGCCAGCTCCCGTAGCGGAACCAGAGGGTGCACAGGATCAGCGCGCCGACATTGGCGATGGCATAGCTCCACCAGACGCCGAGGATGCCGAGCGGGGTCGCGAAGGCGATGACGTAGGCGGCCGGCATCTGGAACACCCACTGCATGACGATCGAGATGGTCATGCTGTGGCGCGTGCTGCCCGCGCCCCGGAACGCGCCGAGCAGGGCCTGTGGCGCGGCGAGGATGCCAAGGAACGGGAAATAGGCATAAGCGAAATCGGAGGCGCTGGAGACGACGGCGGGTTCGCCCGGCGCCAGCGCGCGCATGATCGCGGGCACGAAGGGCAGGTGGGCGAGGCCGATCGCGGTCATGCCGAGAAAGGCCACCCAGGCGGCGAGGCGCGCGGCTTCCTCCGCCCGCGCGGTGAGACCGGCGCCGATATTCTGGCCGACCACGGCGGCGGTCGCGATCGACAGGCCGATCATCGGCGTGAACCAGAAGAAGAGCGGCCGGCAGCCGACGCCATAGGCGGCCAGCCCGAGCGTGCCGAAGCTGGCCGCCAGCGACATGAGCAACAAGGAGCTGAAGGTGCGGATGCCCTGCTCGATCGAGGCGGGGAGGCCGAGGCTGCCGGCGAGGCGGATATGCGCCCAGTCCGGGCGGAAATGATGCCAGCGCAGATGCAGCGTCGAGTGGCCCGAAAGCAGGTGATGCAAGATGATGACCAGCGCACCGAGCTGGACGATCAGCGTCGCGAGCGCCGCGCCGATGACCCCGAGCTGCGGGAAGGGGCCGAGGCCGAAGATGAGGAACGGATCCAGCGCGGCGTTGGCGAAGATCATGCTGATCTGCACCCGCATCGCGAAGCGCACCTCGCCGACCGACTGGAGCATGGCCTGCATCGCCATCAGGCCGAAGGTCGGCACCATGCTGAGATAGCGCACATTGAGATAGGATTGGGCGAGATCATGGATGCGCGGCTCGACGCCGATGAGATCGAGCGTGGTCGAGGCGAGGCTCATGCCCAGCGCCATGAAGCCGAGCGCCATCAGCGCGACCATGAGCAGGGTCTGCGCGGCGACATGATCGAGCATGTCGAACCGTTTGGCGCCCGCGTTCTGCGCGATCAGCACGGCGCCGGCGGTCGACAGTCCCGAGCCGAGCGAGATGAGCACGCCGAACAGGGGGCCACCGGCGGCGATGGCGGCGATGGCCGCTTCGCCCAGGCGCCCGACCCAGAAGGCGTTGACGATGTCGAAGCTCGACTGGACGAGATTGGTGATGGTGATCGGCAGCGCGACGCGCAGCAGGACGCCGAGCAGCGGTCCCTGCGTCATCGCCACGCCTTTTATGCGGCTCGCCATGTCGCGATCCCCCCTCCGGCCCTGCGCATAGGCAAGAGGAGCGGGTGAGGGAAGGGTGATGTGGCCTTTTAGGGGAGCAGCGCCGAGACGATCGCCTCGAAACCGTGGAAGTCGTCGATCATGGCGTCGGCATCGGGCAGGAGCGGCTGCATCCCGGTTCGCCGCAGGACGAAGGGCACGCCCGCTTCACGCGCGGCGCGCTGATCGGCCGGCGCATCGCCAACGAACAGGCATCGGCCCGGATGATCGCGCGCGATCCGGCGCAGCGCCTCGTGCTTGGGCGTCGTGCCGTCGAAGATGGCGGTGACGCAGGCCAGCAGATCGTGATGGGCGAGAATATGGCGGATCTCCGCTTCCGGCGCGGCGGAGCAGATGAAGAAGCTGTATCGTCCCGCCCGCAGCAACGCCGCGACGCCGGGCACGAGCGGGACGCCGGTCAGCGCGGTTTGGAGCCGCGCCGCATAGTCGGCGAGCAGATCGGCAAGCGTCGGCTCGACCGGCGCGCCCGGCGTGATCTGCCCGAGCAACGCGCGCATCTTCTCGCGCCGGGGCACGCCGAAATGTGCCTCATTATAGCGGCGGACGCGCGCTTCCCAATCCGGCCAGCGATTCGCGAACACAGCGACGAACGCGTCGGACTTGCCTTGCGTCGACTCGATGACGACGCCGTCCAGATCGAGCGCGATGGCGATCCGGCCGGTCGCCACGGATAGGTTCAGCGGCCCTTCCAGATCGCCGGGCGCTTCTCGATGAAGGCGGCCATGCCTTCCGCCTTGTCCTCGGATGAGAAGAGGATCTGGAACAGCCGCCGCTCGCTGACCAGCGCCTGCGAGAGCGGCGCCTCGAAGGCGAGATTGACCAGCTCCTTGTTGGCGATCGCGGCCATGGGCGGCATGGCGGCGATCTTCTGCGCGGTCTTGAGCGCCTCGTCGACCAGATCGGCGGCGGCCACGACGCGCGCGACCAGCCCGGCCTGCTCGGCTTCCTGCGCGCCCATCATGCGGCCGGTGAGGCACATCTCCATCGCCTTGGCCTTGCCGATGGCGCGGGTGAGGCGCTGCGATCCGCCCATGCCCGGCGCGACGCCCAGCGTGATCTCGGGCTGGCCGAACTTCGCCGTGTCGGCGGCGATGATGAAATCGGCCATCATCGCGAGCTCACAGCCGCCGCCGAGCGCGAAGCCGGCGACCGCGGCGATCCAGGGCTTGCGCGTCGCGCAGATCCGCGTCGTCCATTCCGAGTAGAGCTCGCGCAGATACATGTCGGCGGCGGACTTGTCGGCCATCTCCTTGATGTCCGCGCCCGCCGCGAACGCCTTTTCGCTGCCGGTGAGGACGAGGCAGTGCTGGCTCTCGTCGGCGTCATAGGCGGCGAACAGCGCGATGAGGTCGGCCAGTACCTGGCTGTTGAGCGCATTGAGCGCCTGCGGGCGATTGAGCGTCACCAGCGTGACGGCGCCGCGCTGCTCCACCAGGATCGTCTCATAGCTCATGATCATCTGCTCCTTGCCTCGCCGATCGCCTCGCTAGCCGATCGGCGGCGCCCTTGCAGCTTCAAATCATGCAATCCCGCCTCAATAGCGGTCGGGCACCTGGCCGTGAATGTCCCAGCTGTAACTGTCCTTGGGGTAGGGCAGCATGGTCGCGGTCCAGTCGGCATGGGCCTTCTTCATGGCCTCGAACCGGGCCGACTCGCGCTTGGAGAGGTCGGCGCGCTCATGCGCGTCCTCCACGATGTTGAAGAGGTGCTCGTAGGCGCCGAGGCGCAGATATTTCCAGTCGCCGTCGCGATGCGCGGCCTGATTGTTCGCTTTGTACATCCAGAACAGTTTGCGAGGCACGCTCGGCGCACCGAACAGGTGAGGCAGGATGTCCATCCCGTCGGTCGGTGCGGTGAAGGCGGCCGGGGCGCCGGCTGCCGCGAGGAAGGTGGGCATCCAGTCCATCGAGATCGCCACCTGATCGCACTGGCTTCCCGGCTTGATGCGGCCGGGCCAGCGGATCAGCGCCGGCACGCGCAGGCCGCCTTCCAGCAGTTCGCCCTTCATGCCGGTGAACGGCCAGACATTGGAGAAGCGCTCGCCGCCATTGTCGCTCGTGAAGACCACGATCGTGTCTTCCATCTGGCCGGTGTCGGCGAGCGCCTGCAGCACCTTGCCGACATTGACGTCGAGCGAGGTCAGCATCTTCTGGAAGGTGGCGATGCTGCCGCCGTCATGATGCATGATATTGGAGAGCGCCTCGGCGACCTTCATGTCCTCCGGGCCTTCCCAGGGCCAGTGCGGCGCGGTGAAATGCAGGCTGAGGAACAGCGGCGCGTCATCCGTCTTTGCTTCGCGTATCTCGCGCACGGCGCGATCGCCCAGCTCGTCGGTCAGGTAGCGATGAGAGGCCAGAATCTGATCGCCGTCGCGCAGGGCCGCGCTGCCGTCCTTGGGCTGGATGAAATAGTCTTTCCCGCCCGCATACAGGCCGAAGAACCGGTCGTAGCCGCTCTTCAGCGGGCCGAAGCGCGGACCGTCGCCCATATGCCATTTGCCGACCAGCACGGTGCGATAGCCAAGCTGCTTCATGTAGCGCGGCATGGTGGGCACGCTCGGCTCCAGGCCGATCTTGTCGGAATTCGCGGCCAGCGGCTCTTCCTGGCCGATGCGCAGGCGGTTCTGGTAGCGGCCGGTGATCAGGCCGACGCGGGTCGCAGTGCACACGCAGCTATTGGCATAGGCCTGTGTCAGGCGCAGCCCCTCGGCGGCGATCCGGTCGATGTTCGGCGTGTCATAGGCTTTGCCGGTGCAACCGAGATCGCCGTACCCCATGTCGTCGGCCATGATGTAGAGGATGTTCGGCTGTCGCGGCGCCTTCCCGGTCATGTCAGCCGAGAGCGCCTCTCCGGACATCAGCGCCGCTCCCGCGCCCAGGGCTCCGCCCAGGACACCACGTCTCGTGATCGGCATGGTCGACATCCTCCTCGTGCTCTTGCGGCATAAAATATGAATATAGTTTCACATATGCTAGAGCGGCTTTGCCGCGTTGGCAAGATTGCGCATCAAGGACCTCCGCCGCGCAGGATGGCAATGACGCAAACCCGCCGATAAGGAAGGCCCATGACGTCGCGTTTCGACCTGGACATCCCGCAACCGAAGCAATCGCGCAGCCTGCAGACGCAGCAGTCGCTGATCGACGCGGGCTGGGCGATCCTGCGCGACACGCCGTGGGAAGCGGTCTCGGTCGCGATGATCGCCAGGCAAGCGGGGCGATCGGTCGGCATCTTCTACCAGCGCTTCGGCAGCAAGGACGAGTTTCTGACGGTGCTGATCAAGCTCTGGCTTGCTGCGGGCCATGCGCGCCTTGAGGTCGCGCGCCCGGCGTCGACGCCGCTGGCCGTGATCGATCACAATCTCGAGAGCTTGTATGAGCGGATCCGGTCCCATCGCTACTTCTGGCGCGCCGCCCTGCAACGGGCGATGGACGATCCGCAGAGCTGGGAGCCTTTCAGACAACTGCTCGCAGCCATTCGCCAGAAATTTGCGGAGGAATTGGGAGCGAGCCGGGCAAGGCCGCTCGACTCCTCGGAGCGTCACCGGCTCGACCTTGCCGTTCAGGTGTTCAACAGCGTGCTCAACAATGCGCTGCTCAACGATCCCGGCCCGTTGCGGATCGACCAGGCCGCGTTCCTGCCGACGCTCAAGCGGATATTCCTGACCGTGGCGGCGCTCGATCTCGCGTGACTTCTCGTCACCCCGGCGAAAGCCGGGGTCTCAGGCGGGAGGCGCTTCGTGCCGGCATGAGATCCCAGCTTTCGCCGGATGACGGAACAGGGGCGGGAATCCCCGTCAGAGGATATATTTGCTGAGATCGGTATTCTTGGCGATGCTTGAGAGCTGCCGGTCGACATAGGCCGCGTCGATGCGGATCGTCTCGCCGGCGCGCGTGTCGGCCTCGAAGCTCACATCCTCCAGCAGCTTCTCCATCACCGTCTGCAAGCGGCGCGCGCCGATATTCTCGACCTGCTCGTTCACGCCGGCGGCGATCTTCGCGATCGCGCGGATGCCGTCCGGCTCCAGGCTGATCGTGACGCCCTCGGTCGCCAGCAGCGCGGCATATTGCTCGGGCAGCGAGGCCTTGGTGTCGGAGAGGATCGCGACGAAATCCTCCTCGGTCAGGCCCTTGAGCTCGACGCGGATCGGCAGGCGGCCCTGCAGCTCGGGCAGCAGGTCGCTCGGCTTGGCGACGTGGAAGGCGCCACTCGCGATGAACAGGATATGGTCGGTCTTGAGCGGGCCGTATTTGGTGGCGACGGTGGTGCCCTCGATCAGCGGCAGGAGATCACGCTGGACGCCCTCGCGGCTGACCGATCCGCCGCGCACGTCGCTGACCGCGATCTTGTCGATCTCGTCGAGGAAGACGATGCCGTTCTGCTCGGCCGCGGCAATGGCGACGCGCGCGACATCGTCCGGGTCGAGACGTTTATCCTGTTCTTCCTCGACAAGTTTATCCCACGCATCCGCAACACGCATCTTGCGCCGTTTCTTCTGCTGGCCGCCCATTGCCTTGGCCATCATGTCGGAGAGGTTGATCATGCCGATATTGCCGCCCATGCCGGGGATTTCCATCGGCGCGGAGGGGCTGTCGGCGACTTCGACCTCGACCTCGACATCGTTCATCTGGCTGGCTTCGATCTTCTGGCGGAAGGAGAGGCGGGTCGCCTCGCTGGCTTCCTTGCCGGTCAACGCATCGAGCAGCCGGCCCATCGCCGCCTCAGACGCCGCGCCTCGCACTGCCTCGCGCCGGCGCTCGCGCTCCAGGCGGACGGACTCCTCGACGAGATCGCGCACGATCTGCTCGACGTCGCGGCCGACATAGCCGACCTCGGTGAACTTGGTCGCCTCGACCTTGATGAAGGGCGCGTCGGCGAGCTTGGCGAGGCGGCGGCTGATCTCGGTCTTGCCGCAGCCGGTCGGCCCGATCATCAGAATGTTCTTGGGCGTCACCTCGTCGCGCAGATCGGGCGAGAGCTTCTGGCGGCGCCAGCGGTTGCGCAGGGCGACGGCGACGGCGCGCTTGGCATCGGCCTGGCCGATAATGTGCGCATCGAGCGCCGCGACAATGGCTTTGGGGGTGAGTGCGTCGTTCATTTTCTACTCCCCCCTCCCTTTCAAGGGAGGGGTAGGGGGTGGGTGTGACCGCGCCAGCGGTCAGTTGTTTAGGGGGACAGGTTGCCGAGCGCTTCGCGCCACCCACCCCAACCCCTCCCTTGAAAGGGAGGGGTTAAGTCAGGGTCAGGTCGTGCTGTCCAGGGTCTCGATGGTCAGGCTGTCATTGGTATAGACACAGATCTCCGCCGCGATGCTCATGGCCTTGCGCGCCAGAGTCTCAGCGTCCTTCTCGTAATCCATAAGCGCACGTGCGGCGGAGAGCGCGTAATTGCCGCCCGATCCAATCGCTGCGATGCCATTGACCGGCTCCAGCACATCGCCATTGCCGGTGAGGATCAAAGTCGTTTCCTTGTCGGCGACGATCATCATCGCTTCAAGATTGCGCAGATATTTGTCCGTCCGCCAGTCCTTGGCGAGCTCGACGGCGGCGCGCATGAGATGGCCGTTGTGGCGCTCCAGTTTGCCCTCGAGGCGCTCGAACAGGGTGAAAGCATCGGCCGTGGCGCCGGCAAAGCCGCCGATGACGCTGCCATCATGCAGGCGGCGTACCTTGCGGGCATTGGGTTTCATGACGGTCTGCCCCATCGAGACCTGGCCATCGCCGATGACGACGACCTTGCCGGAGGAGCGGACGGAGAGGATGGTGGTGCCGTGCCAGACCGGCATGGCGTGATGGTCTTGAGCGGTCATGGTCCGCCATATGGGTTGGAGCCGTCGTCGGCGCAAGCAGGCGCGGAGGCATGTCAAACATCGGCGCACAGGGCAGGGTTCTCGAAACCACGGGACAGCGCGAAACAGGCTTGCGGCTTGACAGCGCGGCCCACTCTCGTCAAAGCGCTCGCCTCCGCGACACTGATCGCCGGGCGCGTAGCTCAGTGGTAGAGCACACCCTTCACACGGGTGGGGTCGTAGGTTCAATCCCTACCGCGCCCACCATCTCCGCACAGCACCGCCGCTCGCGCCATCGTTGCGCCCCGCGCCGGGCAGTGCCATCACTGGAGCAGCAAACTTTCCAGGTTTTCGTGAGGCTTCCATGCGTCATCCGCCTGTTTCCCTCGCGCAGCGTCTGGTAGCGGCCGCCGGGCGAAAGCGAGCAATGCTCGCGGAGGTTCTGGCGGAAAATAAGAGCTTTGGTCCGGGAATCTCGAAATGATGGGAAGCGGGTGATCGGCAAAGGTGGCATGAGTCAGGCCTATGATGCGGTCATCATCGGCGGGGGCCATAACGGGCTGGCCTGTGCCTTCTATCTGGCGCGGGCGGGTCTCTCGGTGCGCATCCTGGAGCGGCGGGACGTGGTAGGCGGCGCGGCGGTCACGGAGGAATTCCATCCCGGCTTCCGCAACTCGGTGGCGAGCTATACGGTCAGCCTGCTGCAGCCGAAGGTGATCGCCGACATGGGGCTGATCGCGCGCGGCTATCGCGTGATCGAGCGGCCGATCTCCAACTTCCTGCCGCAGGAGGATGGCGGTTTCCTCAAGCTCGGCGGCGGGCTGGCGCGGACGCAGGCCGAGTTCCGAAAATTCTCTGCGGCGGATGCCGAGGCGCTGCCGGCCTATTACGCCATGCTCGATGCCGTGGCGGACGTGCTGCGCGACATGGCGCTGCGGACGCCGCCCAATGCCGGTGGCGGCTATGGCGCATTGATCGACGCGGCGATGCAAGGGCGACGGTTCGCCAAGCTGGGTCTGGCGCAGCAGCGTGACATGCTCGACCTTTTCACGAAATCGGCGCGCGATTTCCTGGATGGCTGGTTCGAGAGCGAGGCGGTCAAGGCTGCGTTCGGCTTCGATGCGGTGGTCGGCAACTATGTCTCGCCCGATACGCCAGGCAGCGCCTATGTGCTGCTCCACCATGTCTTCGGCGAGGTGAACGGCAAGAAAGGCGCCTGGGGCCACAGCGTCGGCGGGATGGGCCGGATCACACAACTGATGGCAGAGGCTTGCCGCGAGGTCGGCGTCGAGATCAGCCTGGAGCGCGCGGTGGCGCGGGTTTTGGTTGATGGCGACAAGGTGGCCGGGGTGCGGCTCGAAAGCGGCGAGGAGATCGCGGCCAGGCGGGTGATCGGCAATGTCGGGCCGGTGCTGCTCTATAATCGCCTGATGGATGCGTCGGACCTTCCGGCGGATTTCGCGCGGCGCATGAAGGGCTTCAAGGCCGGATCCGGCACGTTCCGGATGAACGTCGCGCTGTCCGATCTGCCGCGCTTCACCGCGTTGCCCGAGCCGGGCGAGCATCATCGCAGCGGGATCATCCTGGCGCCGACGCTGGACTATATGGACCGTGCCTTCAGCGATGCACGGGCGCATGGCTGGTCGAAGCGGCCGATCGTCGAGATGCTGATCCCCTCGACGGTGGACGACAGCCTCGCGCCGCTGGGGCGGCATGTGGCCAGCCTGTTCTGCCAGCAGTTCGCGCCGGTGCTGCCGGATGGCCGGAGCTGGGACGATCCGGCCGAGGAGCAAGGGGCGATCGATGCGATCTTCGAGACGATCGAGCATTTCGCGCCAGGCTTCCGGACGACGGTGCTGGGCCACAGCGCGCTCTCACCGCTCGGGCTGGAGCGCAAGTTCGGCCTGGCCGGCGGCGACATCATGCATGGCCACATGTCGCTCGATCAGCTCTGGGCGGCCCGGCCAGTGCTGGGTAACGGCAACTATCGCGGGCCGGTGCGCGGCCTCTATATGTGCGGGGCAGGCACCCATCCGGGCGGCGGCGTGACCGGCGCGCCAGGCCACAACTGCGCGCGCGAGGTGCTGCGCGACGGCAATTCGGGGAGATGGCCGAAGCCGCTCTGATCAGGGCGCGCGATGCCGTTTGGGGACCAGGCGTCCAACTCGCCGTCAGCGCAACGCGTTGAGGCGCAATGAAGCCCGGAACAAGGTCAGGGCGGCGCAGCACGGGCGCCGGCGGCTAATGGGCCATGTTGGCCATGTTTTCCATATGGTCGCCCGCGGCCGCATTGCCGGCCGCGGCGTTCGCGGCACTGCCGTCGGGCTTCTGCACAACGGCATCGGCGAGGATGCGATCGCCATTGGAGAAGATGAAGGTGAAGCTGATCTTGCCATCGGCCACGGTCTGCGCGTTGACGCCCCAGAGCATGATATGCTTGCCGCCCGGCGCGAACTTGACCGTCTTGCCGGCGGGAATGTCGACGCTGTCGACGGGCTTCATCGAGGCCATGCCGCCCTGCGTCATGCTCTCGTGGATTTCGAGGCGCACGGCCTCGTCGGTCGTCACGCCACGCAGGACGACCGGATCGCCGCCGCCATGAATCGTGAAATAAGCGGCGGACGGTGCCTGCGGATTGGCGTTGAGGCGGACATATCCCCCGTCGACGTAAAGCGGCGGCGGACCGCTGCAGCCGGTCATGATCAACAGCGTCGCCATCGCGGCGATCGACAAACAGGCCCTGCGCATTCCGCTCTCCATTCGCCTTGTCCCGAAATCGTCCGCTTCTCTATGCGCGGCGATGACTTGTGCCAAGCGAAAGCCGCCCTATATCCGCCAGCGAAACGACGTAACCCGCGTCGGCGCGCAGCGCGGCCGGGAGCGTGAACCGCTGATTCAATTTGGGGTAAAAGAGGACACACATGGCCAAGGTTATCGGTATCGATCTCGGGACGACCAACAGCTGCGTCGCCGTCATGGATGGTGGCAAGCCGAAAGTGATCGAAAATGCGGAAGGCGCCCGCACCACGCCCTCCATCGTCGCATTCGCCAAGGATGGCGAGCGCCTGATCGGACAGCCCGCCAAGCGGCAGGCCGTCACCAATCCGGACAATACCATCTATGCGGTGAAGCGCCTGATCGGCCGCCGCTTCGAGGATCCGACGACCAAGAAGGACATGGAGCTCGTCCCTTATTCGATCGTCAAGGGCGGCAATGGTGACGCCTGGGTCAAGGCCGGCGGCACCGACTATTCGCCCTCGCAGATTTCCGCCTTCATCCTGCAGAAGATGAAGGAAACCGCCGAGGCGTATCTTGGTGAGACGGTCACGCAGGCGGTCATCACCGTCCCGGCCTACTTCAACGACGCCCAGCGCCAGGCGACCAAGGACGCCGGCCAGGTCGCGGGCCTCGAAGTGCTGCGCATCATCAACGAGCCGACCGCGGCCGCGCTGGCCTATGGCCTGGAGAAGCAGGACGGCAAGACTATCGCCGTCTATGACCTTGGCGGCGGCACCTTCGACATCTCGATCCTCGAGATTGGCGATGGCGTGTTCGAAGTGAAGTCGACCAATGGCGACACCTTCCTGGGCGGCGAGGATTTCGACGCCAAGGTCGTCAACTTCCTGGCTGATGAGTTCAAGAAGGTCGAGGGCATCGACCTCACCAAGGACAAGCTCGCGCTGCAGCGCCTCAAGGAAGCAGCCGAGAAGGCCAAGATCGAGCTGAGCTCGGCGCAGACCACGGAAGTCAACCTGCCCTTCATCACCGCGGACCAGAACGGCCCGAAGCATCTCGTCAAGACGATCACCCGCTCGGATCTCGAGCGTCTGGTCGAGGACCTGATCAAGCGCACGCTCGATCCCTGCAAGAAGGCGCTGGCCGATGCCGGTGTTTCATCGAGTGAGATCAGCGAAGTCGTGCTCGTCGGCGGCATGACCCGCATGCCGCGCGTCCGCGAGGTCGTGAAAGAGTTCTTCGGCAAGGAGCCGCACACGGGTGTCAACCCGGATGAGGTTGTCGCCATGGGCGCGGCCATCCAGGCCGGCGTGCTGCAGGGCGACGTCAAGGACGTGCTGCTGCTCGACGTGACCCCGCTGTCGCTAGGCATCGAGACGCTGGGCGGCGTGTTCACCCGCATGATCGATCGCAACACGACCATCCCCGCCAAGAAGAGCCAGGTCTATTCGACCGCCGAGGACAATCAGCAGGCGGTGACGATCCGCGTGTTCCAGGGCGAGCGCGAGATGGCGGCGGACAACAAGCTGCTCGGCCAGTTCGATCTGGTCGGCATCCCGCCGGCGCCGCGCGGCGTGCCGCAGATCGAGGTCACCTTCGACATCGACGCCAACGGCATCGTCTCAGTCCATGCCAAGGACAAGGGCACCGGCAAGGAGCAGCAGATCAAGATCCAGGCGTCGGGCGGTCTCAGCGAGTCCGACATCGAGCAGATGGTCAAGGATGCCGAGCGCTTCGCCGAAGAGGACAAGAAGCGGCGTGAGGGTGCCGAGGCCAAGAACAATGCCGAGAGTCTCGTCCACACCACCGAACGGCAGCTTGCCGAGCATGGTGACAAGGTCGATGCGAGCCTGAAGGGCGAGATCGAGACCGCCGTCGCGGCGACCAAGAGCGCGATCGAGGGCGGCGATGTCGAGGATATGAAGGCCAAGACGCAGGAACTGGCTCAGGTCTCGATGAAGCTCGGCCAGGCCATCTACGAGAAGGAGCAGGCCGCTGCCGCCTCCCCGGGCGCGGAAGGCGCTGCCGGGACAGCCAATGACGATGTCGTCGACGCGGAATTTTCCGAAGTCGACGAGGACAACAAGGGCTGATGATCAATGATCGGACCCGGCCGGCGAACTCATAAGCTGGCCGGGCCGACCTACGGGGCTGCTGCGGGGCAATGAGTAGCGAAATCGATTATTATGAACTGCTGGAAGTCGAGCGGACCGCCGACGCCAGCACCATCAAGAGCAGCTATCGCAAGCTGGCGATGCAATTCCATCCGGACCGTAATCCGGGCTGTCAGGAAAGCGAAGCCAAGTTCAAGGCGATCGGCGAGGCCTATGAGTGCCTCAAGGATCCCCAGAAGCGCGCGGCCTATGACCGGTTCGGCCACGCCGCCTTCCAGCAGGGCGGCATGGGCGGTGGCGGCGGCGCGGGCGGCGGCTTCGGCGACTTCAGCGACATTTTCGATACGATCTTCGGCGGCGGCTTCGGTGGCCAGCGCCAGCAGACGCGGCGCGGCGCGGACCTGCGCTACGACCTCGAAATCAGCCTGGAAGACGCCTTTCATGGCAGCGACACGACGATCAAGATCGACGTCTCTACGTCGTGCGAGGCGTGTGACGGCAGCGGCGCGGAGCCTGGCACCAGCGCCGAGACTTGCCCGACCTGCTCGGGCCACGGCAAGGTGCGCGCGCAGCAGGGCTTCTTCGTTATCGAGCGGACCTGCCCGAGCTGTCATGGCGCGGGGCAGCGCATCAAGTCGCCGTGCCGCTCGTGCCGCGGCGAGGGCCGGGTCGACAAGGAGCGGGCGCTCGACGTCAATATCCCGGCCGGTGTCGACGAGGGCACGCGCATCCGTCTGGCAGGGCAGGGCGAGGCCGGGCCGCGCGGCGCGCCGGCGGGCGATCTCTACATCTTCCTGCATGTGAAGCGGCACCCGATCTTCGAGCGCGAGGGCAGCAATCTTTTCTGCCGCGTGCCGATCAGCTTCACGCTGGCCGCGCTCGGCGGCACGATCACCGTGCCGGGGCTCGACGGCATCGAGCATGAGATCAAGATTCCGAGCGGCATCCAGTCCGGCAAGCAGCTGCGCCAGCGCGGCGCGGGCATGCCGGTGCTCAACAGCCGGGGCCATGGCGATCTCGTCACCCAGATCGAGGTCGAGACGCCCACCAGGCTGACCGCGCGCCAGAAGGAACTGCTGGAGGAGTTCCGCGAGACCGAGACGGGCGAGGAATGTCCGGAATCGAGCGGCTTCTTCGGAAAGCTCAAGGGGATGTTCGGCTGATCCGAGCGAATGTCCGGTCTCGGTCGTCACGCCCAAGCGAAAAGCGAGATCTCATTCGCACGAGACCCAAGCTTTCGCCAGGGTGACGAGAGTCATTTCGGTAGCACGATCCGCGCGCCGTCCTCGGCGTCGCTGGCGACCAGATCGGCGATCGCGCGACCCACGACATCGGGCGTCTTGAGCGTCGCCGGATCCTCGCCCGGATAGGCCCGCGCGCGCATCGTCGTGCGGGTTGCGCCGGGATCGACGATATGAGTGCGGATCGCCGAAATCTTGCTGACTTCCTTTCCATAGGCCGCGACCAGCACGTCGAGCGCCGCCTTGGACGCGCCGTAAGCGCCCCAGTAAGCACGTGGATTGGTGGCCGCGACGCCGGTCGACAGCGCGATCACGCGGGCGTCCTTGCTAGCGCGCAGCATCGGATCGAACGCCGCGATCAACGCCTGGGGCGCGGCGACGTTCAAGGTGAGCTGGCGGGCGAATTCCTTGACGTCGATCGCCGGCACCGCCGCCAGCGTGCCCAGCGTCGCCGCGTTCAACACGAGGATATCGAGCGCTTGCCAGCGTCCGCCCACAGCCTGGGCGAGGCGGCCGATGCTCTCGCCATCGGTCAGGTCAAGCGGCGCGATGGTTGCGCTGCCGCCGGCGGCGTGGATTGCTTCCTCGACCGCTTCGAGATCGGGTACCGAACGGGCGACCAGCACGACATGGGCGCCGTCGGCCGCGAGGGCATGGGCAGTAGCGGCGCCGATTCCGCGACTGGCGCCCGTCACGATGGCGAGCCGGCCGGCGAGGGGGCGTTTATCCTGGTCTGTGTCGGTCATGGGTCGCGTTTCTTCCAGCTGGAGCGGTAGCATTCAGGTCAGCGCCGTCTCTAGGCGCTGGTGTCGAGCGAAGTCGAGGCAGGTTGGCACAGCGCATGACGTGTCTCGACATCGCTCGACACGAACGGAAGTCGAAACCGGGCACGGGTTGCTGTTAGACGACGCGCTCGTGCAGCAGTTCGAGCTGGTTGATCTCGGCCATGTCGTCGAAATCGGTGAGGGTGGTGGGATAGTCGCCGGTGAAGCAGGCATCGCAATATTGCGGGCTGTCATCGTCGCGCATGGTCTCGCCGATCGCGCGATAGAGGCCGTCGATCGAGACGAAAGCCAGGCTGTCGGCGTGGATATAGGCAGCCATCTGCGCCACATCCATCTTGTGGGCGAGCAGCTTGCCGCGCTCGGGCGTGTCGACGCCGTAGAAGCAGCTATGCCGGGTCGGCGGACTGGCGATGCGCATATGCACTTCCTTCGCGCCTGCCTCGCGCATCATCTGCACGATCTTGAGGCTGGTGGTGCCACGCACGATCGAATCGTCGATCAGCACGATCTTCTTGCCGTCGATCAGTGCGCGATTGGCGTTATGCTTCAGCTTGACGCCGAGATGGCGGACCTTGTCGCCGGGCTGGATGAAAGTGCGGCCGATATAGTGCGAGCGGATGATGCCGAGCTCGAAGGGAATGCCCGACTGTTGCGAATAGCCGATCGCCGCTGGCACGCCGCTGTCCGGCACCGGAATGACCAGATCGGCCTCGACCGGGCTCTCGAGCGCGAGCTGCGCGCCGATACCCTTGCGCACTGCATAGACGCTGTTCCCGTCGAGCACGGAATCGGGCCGCGAGAAATAGACATGCTCGAAGATGCAGGGGCGCGGGCGCACCGACTCGCCGAAGGGGCGGTGGGAGCGAATCTCGCAGCCCTGCGTGACGACGATCAGTTCGCCGGGCTCGACAGAGCGGATATATTCGGCGCCGACCACGTCGAAGGCGACCGTCTCGGACGCAAAGATGATCGCATCACCCAGGCGGCCCATTACGAGCGGACGGATGCCGAGCGGATCGCGGCACGCGATCATGCCCTCGGGCGTCAGGCAGATCAGCGAATAGGCGCCTTCGACCTGCTTCAGCGCGTCGATGAAGCGGTCGAGGAGGGTGCGGTAGCGCGAGCGGGCGAGAAGATGGATGATAACTTCCGTGTCACTGGTCGACTGGAAGATCGCGCCTTCGCGCACCAGGCGGCGGCGCAGATTGGTGGCGTTGGAGATATTGCCGTTATGCGAGATGGCGAAGCCGCCCGAGCTGAGATCGGCATAGAGCGGCTGCACGTTGCGCAACGCCGTCTCGCCCGTCGTCGAATAACGGACATGGCCGCAGGCGATGTCGCCGGCGAGCTGGCGGATGATCTCGTCATTGTCGAAATTGCCCGCCACATGGCCCATCGCCCGGTGGGTATGGAATTCCTCCCCATCCCAACTGGTGATTCCCGCGGCTTCCTGACCGCGGTGCTGGAGAGCATGCAGCCCCAGCGCGACCATGGCGGAGGCGGTCTCGGCGCCGTAAACGCCGAATATGCCGCACTCTTCGCGCAGCTTGTCATCATCGAATGGATGGGTGGTCAGCATGGCTCTCTCAAAGTGGCCAGCGAGGCGATTCTCGCCACGCCGCGATCCTCGTTGGCCCGCCATATAGGGACCGATTGCAGCTTTGTCGCCCCATTGTCGCAAAAAATACATTGATAGGTATTTCTTGGCCGGTCTGTACGAGATCAACGCACTGGTCACTCATCCAACGGCGCTCTAAAGGGACGCGATGCACGCTTTCGCGAACCCGCGCCGATTCCTCGCCATTGCCGTGCCCGTGACGCCCTGGTGCTTCTGGAGCGGTGTCCTGCTGATCGTGGCGGGATGCTGGGCGGGTCTGTTCATCGCCCCGGCAGATTATCTGCAGGGCGACAGCTTCCGCATCCTCTATATCCATGTGCCGGCCGCGTGGCTCGGCATGGGTGGTTGGAGCGGGCTCACCATCGCCGCGGTCATGCAGCTTGTCTGGCGGCATCCGCTCGCCGCCGTGGCGGGACGAGCGATCGCGACGCCGGGCGCCGTGTTCACGGCGCTGTGCCTCTCCACCGGATCGATCTGGGGCCGCCCGACCTGGGGCACCTGGTGGGAATGGGACGGGCGCATGACCTCCATGCTGCTCATGCTGTTCCTCTATATCGGCTATATCGCGCTGGCTCGCTCCAGCGCCGATCGCGGCGAGGCGGGCGGGGTCAGCCGGGTGACGGCGATCTTCGCGCTGATCGGCGCGCTCAACCTGCCGGTCATCCACTATTCGGTCGAGTGGTGGAACAGCCTGCACCAGGGATCGAGCATCGGCCTCTCGGGCAGCAAGATCGCCGGCTCGATGCTCTGGCCGCTGGGCCTCACCGTGCTCGGCTTCACGTTCTGGTTCACCGCCATCGTGCTGCTGCGGATGCGCGCCATCCTCGCCGAGAATCGCATCGAGGCGCGCCTCGCCCGGATGTCGCGAGGCTGATCGGCATGGCGCCCTGGCCCTTTGTTATTGCCGCTTACGGCCTTACCTTCATCGCGACGCTGGCGACGAGCCTGTGGGCCTGGCGCAGCGCACGGCAAGCCGAAGCGCGCGCCGACCAGCTGACGAGGCGCGACTGAGATGGACATGACCACGACACGGCCGAAGACGAAACGCAAGCATCAGCGCCTCGTGCTGATACTGCTGGCGATCGCCGCCATGCTGGGTGGCGTCTTGCTCGCCATGTCGGCACTCAAGGGACAGGCGGCCTATTTCTACACGCCCGCCGAGGCGATTGCCGCGAAGGTCGAGCCGGGCAGGGCGGTACGCCTGGGTGGCATGGTCGAGGGCGGCAGCCTCAAGCGGGCGGCCGATGGCGTCACGATCAGTTTTCGCCTGACAGACGGGAAAGCCAGCGTACCCGCCACCTTCAGCGGCATCACGCCCGATCTTTTCAAGGAGAATGGCGGCGCGATCGCGGAGGGCGCATTCGACGCCAGCGGTACCTTCCGCGCGACCAACATCCTCGCCAAGCATGACGAGCGCTACATGCCGCGCGAGATGGAGGGAATCAAATATGATCCCAACACGCACAAGGTGAGCGCGGCCAAGCCATGATCGCCGAAGCCGGCCTCGCCGCCCTGTGGCTCGCCGCGACGCTTGCCGGCCTGCAACTGCTGCTCGCCTGGAGTGCGGTGGCGAAGGGCAATGAGGATGCTCGTCGGCTGATCCGGCCCATCGCGGTGGCGCAGGGCGTCCTGACCTGCCTTGCTCTGGCGCTGCTGATCACCCTGTTCCTGCGGTCCGACATGTCGGTCCTGCTGGTGGCGGAAAACAGCCATTCGATGAAGCCCTTCATCTACAAATTCGCGGGAGCCTGGGGCAATCACGAAGGCTCGATGCTGCTCTGGGTCGCGGTGATGAGCGCGGCGGGGGCCGCCGTGGCTTTGTTCGAGCGCGGCCTGGATCAACGTACGCATGTCGCGACATTGGGCGCGCAGGCGGCGATCAGCCTGGGCTTCTATGCCTTTCTGCTCTTCGCCTCCAATCCCTTCGCGCGGCTCAATCCGGCGCCGGCGGACGGGCAGGGGCTCAACCCGCTGTTGCAGGACCCAGGCCTCGCTTTCCATCCGCCCACGCTGTACCTCGGCTATGTCGGCCTGTCGGTCGCCTTCTCCTTCGCGGTCGGCGCGCTGCTGACCCGGCAGGTCGATGCGCGATTTGCGAGAGCGGTGCGGCCCTGGGTGCTCGGCGCCTGGATCCTGCTGACGCTCGGCATCACCGCCGGCTCCTACTGGGCTTATTATGAGCTCGGCTGGGGCGGCTGGTGGTTCTGGGATCCGGTCGAGAATGCCTCGCTCATGCCCTGGCTCGCGGCGACGGCGCTGCTGCACAGCGCGACGGTGCTGGCGACGCGCGATGCGTTGCGGGCCTGGACGGTCATGCTCTCGGTCGTCGCCTTCGCCATGTCGATGGTCGGCACCTTCCTCGTCCGCTCCGGCATCCTCACCAGCGTCCACGCCTTCGCCGTCGATCCAACGCGCGGCACCTTCATCCTCGCCTTGCTCGGCCTCTATATCGGCGGCGCGCTCGCTCTGTTCGCGCTGCGCGTCCATACCGTCAACGAAGGCTCGCGCTTCGATCCGGTCAGCCGCGAGGCGATGCTGGTGCTCAACAATCTGCTGCTGTGCGTGATCCTCGGCCTTGTCCTGATCGGGACGCTCTATCCGCTGCTCACGGAGATGATGGGCGTGCGCGTGTCGGTCGGGCCACCTTATTTCAACACGATCATCGGGCCGATCACGATCGCGCTGATGGCCGTGCTGGTTGTCGGGCCGCTGCTGCGCTGGCGCCATGACGATCCCCGAAAGCTGCTCCGGCGTGTTACGCCGTCGATCGCGCTCGCCGTGCTGGCGCTTGCCGCGGCGCTGATCCTATCGGCCGGGCGGATCGGCTGGCTGCCGGCTCTGGGCTTCGCCGCCGCGGGCGCTGTCGCCATTGCCAGCGTCCTGCCGCTCTGGAAGCGCAATCTGCTGCGGACGCCCATGTTCACCTACGGCATGGTGCTCGCGCATCTCGGTTGCGCGGTGAGTCTGGCGGGCATGGCGGCCGAGAGCAGCTTCTCGAGCGAGAAGCTGGCGGCGGCGCGGCCGGGCGACACATTCGAGATTGCCGGGCAGACCGTGCGCTTCGACAGCGTCATTCCGATCGCCGGACCGAACTGGACGGCGATGCAGGCGAGCCTGACCGTCAGCCGCGATGGCGAGGTGATCGGCACCGCCAGGCCGCAGGCGCGCTTCTTCTCCGATCCGCCGACGCCGACCACCGAGTCGGTCCAGATGACGCACTGGAACGGCCAGCTCTATCTGGTGCTCGGCGATCAGCTCGAGGATGGCCGCTGGCAACTGCGCATCTGGTGGAAGCCGTTCGTCACCTTGATCTGGGCCGGCGGCGCGCTGATCGCGATCGGCGGCGCACTGGCGCTGATCGGCCGGGTGCGGCGTGAGCGGCGGCACAAGGTGCAGGCGCGCAAGCCGGCGCGGGAGCGGTTCGCATGAAGCGCTCGCTCATCCTGTGGGTGCCGCTCGCGGCCTATCTCGTGTTCCTGGTGGTCGCCTCGCTCGGCCTCACCCAGAAGAACCAGACCGTCATCCAGTCGCGGATGATCGGCAAGCCCGTGCCCGGCATCGATCTCCCGGCTGCCTCGGCGATGGCGCCGGCACTCTCGACCAAGCAGATGGCGGACGGCAAGCCGCGCCTGCTGAACGTCTTCGCGAGCTGGTGCGTCCCTTGTGCGGCCGAAGCGCCCCAGCTCGCGCAGCTTGCCCAGCGCGGCGTGCGGATCGACGGAGTGGCCATTCGCGATGCGCGACCCGATGTCGACGCCTTCCTGCAACGCAACGGCAATCCCTTTCATCGCATCGGTCTCGACGCGCGCTCGACCCTGCAATTCTATCTCGGTTCCTCCGGCGTGCCGGAGACATTCGTGATCGATGGCAAGGGCATCATCCGTTACCAGCACATCGGCTATATCGGCCCGCAGGACATCGACACGATCCTGACGAAGCTGCGCGAGGCGGGGGCATGAGGCCGCTGTTCATCTTCCTGAGTGCGCTGATGCTCGCCGGCCCGGCCCTTGCGCAGACGGCGTTGCCGCCCGCGCCTTATGCCGACCGCCAGCTCGAAGATCCCGCGCAGGAAGCCAAGGCGATGGCCCTCATGCAGACGATCCGCTGCCTCACCTGCCAGAGCCAGTCGATCGCCGACAGCAATGCCAGCATGGCCTCAGACCTGCGCTCGGAGATCCGCGAGCGCATCGCCAGGGGCGAGGAGCCCGAGCATATCCGGGCCTGGCTGATCGAGCGCTATGGCGACTGGATCAGCTACAAGCCGACCGCCGATCCGATCCTCTGGCCGCTCTGGGCGGCACCATTGGTGCTGCTCGGTGCCGGCGGCGTGCTGGCCTGGAGCCGGATCCGGCACAAGAAAGTCAGGGCATGACCGGGCTCGCCATCGCCATCCTTCTCGCGCTGCTGACCGGCGGCGGCATCTGGGCAGCCACACGTTTGCCGCTGCGCAAGCTCGCGCCGATCGCAACGGCGCTGCTCCTCGGGCTCGCCGGCTATGCCTGGCAGGGCAGCCCGGGCCTTGCCGGCAAGCCGGTGGCGCCGGGCGTCGAGCGCGTCCGCTTCGACGAAGCGCTGGCGAAGAAGCGCAGCGAGATAGGCGAGCGGATCAGCGGCGCAACGCGCTGGCTGGTGATTTCGGACGGCTATGCCCGGCGCGGCGACACGCAGAATGCGGTCAACATCTTCCAGTCCGGCCTGCGCGAGTTCCCCAACGATGCCAATCTCTGGGTCGGTCTCGGCAATGCGCTGGTGATGCATGGCGAGGGGACCCTGACGCCGGCAGCCGACTATGCCTTCAAGCAGGCAATCAGGCTGCAGCCGGACGGTATTTCCCCGAATTATTTCTATGGCCTCGCCCTCGCCGAGTCCGGCCAGTTCGAGCGCGCCCGCGACATCTGGCTGCGACTGGCCGCGCGCCTGCCCGAAAAGTTTGAACTGCGCGAAGAATTGATCCGAAACGTTGCGCTCCTCCAGGCGTTGATCAAGCGGCGCGACGCCGAGTCCCAGACTGGAAACCGCGCCCCGTGATTGTGCGTTGCACCATCACAAGTGAAGTGCTAGGCGCACGCCGCATTGCGGCGCAAGCCGCAGCAGGGGACGCGCATCCGATGACATCGGTTCAGGCGGGCAAGTGACCACGCCCGATCAAGGCACTGCCGCCACGCCGGTTCCGGCGGAGGCGCCAGCAAGTCACGGTCACGCTCACGACAGCGCGATCAAGCTGGCCGTCGGCGCCATCGGCGTCGTCTTCGGCGACATCGGCACCAGCCCGCTCTACGCCTTCCGCGAGACCTTCGCCGGCCATCATCATCTCGATCTCGACGACGCTCACATCATGGGCGCGATCAGCCTGATGTTCTGGTCGATGATGCTGGTGGTGACGCTCAAATATGTCACGATCATCATGCGCGCCGACAACAAGGGCGAGGGCGGGTCGCTGGCTCTGCTGGCGCTGATCAGCCGCTCGGTTCCGTCCAAGCGCTGGTCGGCGGGGATCGTGCTGATGGGCGTGTTCGCGACTGCGCTCTTCTATGGCGACAGCATGATCACACCGGCGGTGTCGGTGCTCTCCGCGGTGGAAGGTCTTGCCGTCGTCAACCCCGGCTTCGGCGGGCTTGTGGTGCCGCTGGCCCTGGCGATCCTTATCTTCCTCTTCTCGATCCAGCGCGCGGGCACGAGCCGGGTGGCGGCGATGTTCGGCCCGATCATGCTGCTCTATTTCCTCTCGATCGCCACGCTCGGCGTGATGAGCATCGTGCAGCTGCCGGCCATCCTGTGGGCGCTCAATCCCGGTTATGCGCTGGAATTCTTCCTGCTCACGCCGATGCAGGCCTTCCTTGCGCTGGGCGCCGTCGTGCTGGCCGTCACCGGTGCCGAGGCGCTCTATGCCGACATGGGCCATTTCGGCCGCAAACCGATCCGCATCTCCTGGCTGTGGTTCGTCCTGCCGGCGCTGATGCTGAATTATATGGGCCAGGGATCGCTGCTGATGCGCGAAGGCCATGCGGCGCTGGAAAGCCCGTTCTACAATCTGGCGCCCGACGCCTTCCGCCTGCCGCTGGTCGGCATCGCGACGCTGGCCGCGATCATCGCCTCGCAGGCGGTGATCACCGGCGCTTTCTCGGTGACGCAGCAGGCCATCCAGCTCGGCTTCATCCCGCGCCTGCGCATCGCGCATACCAGCGCCGCCACGGCCGGCCAGATCTATATCCCGCTGATCAACTGGGGCCTCATGATCATGGTCATCCTGCTGGTGATGACCTTCCGGACCTCGTCCAACCTGACCGCGGCCTATGGCATCGCGGTGACCGGCGCGATGTTCATCGACAATGTCCTGCTCACCGTCGTGATGTTCAAGCTGTGGAAATGGAAGCGCTGGACCGCGATCCCGCTTCTCGCGATGTTCTACGTCGTCGACGGCGCCTATCTCGCCGCCAATCTGACCAAGATCCCGGACGGCGGCTGGTTCCCGCTGCTGATCGGCCTGATCGTGTTCACCCTGCTCACCACCTGGGCGAAGGGGCGCAAGCTGATGATGGATCGGCTGCGCGAATCCGCCATGCCGATCCCGGTGTTCGTCGCATCAGCCTCGAACAGCGCGGTGCGTGTCCCCGGCACGGCGGTGTTCATGACGTCGACGCCGGACGGTGTGCCCCACGCGCTGCTGCACAACCTCAAGCACAACAAGGTGCTGCACGAGCGGGTTGTGTTGCTGACGGTCAAGATTGCCGACGTGCCGGTGGTCGTTTCGACGGCACGTTTCGGGATAGAGGATCTTGGCCGCGGTTTCTTCCGTGTGATTTTGAACTACGGCTTCATGGAGGAAGCCGACGTGCCCGACGCCTTGAGCCAGGTCACTGGCTGCGGCCAGACGTTCCGGATGATGGAGACCAGCTTCTTCCTCGCCCGGCAAACGCTCCTGCCCTCGGCCCGGCCGGGCATGCACATCTGGCGCGAGAAGCTTTTCGCCTGGATGCTGCGCAACGCGGAAAGTGCGATGGAGTTCTTCCGCCTGCCGACCAATCGCGTGATCGAACTGGGCAGTCAGGTCGAGATCTAGGCAGTCGTGACATTCCAGGGTTTCACGGGCAGCGAGTATTTGGTGTAGAAGGCGAGCTTACAAACGCGCCGCATCATGCCCTGAATTAAATGATTATTGCATCACTACAGCCTGGATCGCGCAAGCGGCACGGGATTCCCGCGTTCGCGGAAATGACGGGAAGGAGCGTCGAGCGTCGCCCCTCAATGCGACCTTAACCGCTCGATCGCCTGAGCCAGCGCCACATAGAGCTTGCCGATGTCCGATGAGACCATCGTCAGTGCCAGCGCGCTGCCATCCTTGCTCGCCATGACCGCGCGCAGCAGGCTCTCGAAGTCGTGGACATAGCGGTTCACATGTTCGCGAAAGTCGGGATCTTCATTGTAGAGCGCATGGACATTCTTCGCGTCAGATCCGCTCACCAGCCGTGTTGCGCGTCGTGCGAACAGGCCCTGGTCGCCCTTGAGATAGGCGGTCCACTCCGGCTCCGACACCTCCTTGTCGAGCCATTTGTTGACGTCGATCGCGCGCTCGTTGAGCGAGGCGATCAGCTTGGCCGATCGGTGCGCCATGAGGTCGCGGTCCTGGGAAGCGATCCGCTCGGCATTGCCGGCGAGGATACGCTCCAGCTCCTTGCTGGCATCGGTCAGGCTGAGCATCTGGCGGGTGAGCTTGTCGGTCGCGCGATGGGCTGCCTTGACGGCATCGTCGGCCACCAGCGAGAGCCGCTCGAGCTGATCGGAGACCGCGCCTGAGACGGCCTGCTCGACGGCCCGGCTGCTCGCCGCGCCGAGCTGGGCGGCGGCATCGGGAATGGCGGCCGTCATGGCGGCGCGAGCCTTGGCCGCAGCGGCATCGGCCGTCTCGCGCACACGCACCAGCGCTTCGACCATTTGCGGGCCGACGCTCTCGCCGAGCCGGGCCATGCCGGCGCTGGCTTCGTCCACGGCAGCGGCCAGCGCATCGATCTGCTGCTTCTGCGCGGCGAGAGCCCCCTGCGAGCGCTGCATCGCCTCCGTCAGCGCGGCGACATGGGCCCGCGCGAGGTGGTCGGATTCCTGAAGCTGGCTGACGACGCCTTTCGCCACTGCTTCCACCGCCTCCACCACGGGATTGGCAGAGACAATGCGCTCGTGCATCGCATCGATCTGCACCTCAACCCGGCCGATTGCGGCCGGCATGCTCTCATCGAGCTCGCGCACGCCGGAATCGAGCGCGACCAGCAGGGCCTCCGCCCGATTGATGAGCTGATCGGAGCCGGCATGACCGCTTTCGATCGCCTCGACCAGCTTGCGCGTGTCGCCGGAGAGCTGCATCATCGTTGCGGACAGCGTCTCGGTCCGGGCGATGGCGGATTGCTCAAGCGCATTGAACTCGCCGGCCAGCGCCGTGACGCCCCGTGCGGTGCCTTCCAGCCAGGCATTGCTCTTTTCGGCATGTCCCTCGATCCGGGCATCGAGCGCGCCCAGGATCGCCTCGATCTTGCGGCAATGCTCGGCGAAACGATCGAGCGAATGGCCCGATGCTGTCTCGATGCCTTTGCGGCTCTTCTCGACCAGAGCGACGAGCGCCGCATTCTGCGCTTCCATGCGCTGCTCGGTGGCGTCGAGGATTTGCTTCACGCGGTCGAGCGTCAGGTCCAGCCGCGCGGACGAGAGTTCCGAGAGACTCGCCAGCTCGTCGCCGGCATCGCGTGCGCCGTCCCGCAGGCCGCCAAGCTGCTCGGCGAGAGCGCTCCCGGCATCCACCAGCTGCAGCCGGGCCTCCTCGGCAATGAGCGCGGTCGATTGCAACTGCTGGTCGAGCTGGTCGTGCCGCTGGCCGAGGTCGCCGCCGACGCGTGCGAGTGTCTCGCCGAGGGTGGCGAGGCGATCTTCCAGGCGCGGCAGCGCGTCGGTCATGGTCGCGATCCGTTCACCGAGTGCGGTCAGCGTCGCGATGGATATCGTCGTGCTCTGTTCGAGCTGGCCGGTCTGCGTGCTCATCGTCTGGAGCGCGCCAAGGATCGCGCTGGCGGACTGGTCCGCGACCGTGGTGAAGTCGCGCGTATGGGTCATCACTTGCGCATGGGCCTCGCTGAGGCGCGCCGCTGCTTGCGCCGCCTGGTCGGCGAGATGAAGCGTATCGGCCGCACGGATCGCGCCAGGATCGGTCTCGCGCCGTCGCAGCAGCGCATAAGCGACGCCCCCGATCAGCACCAGCGGGCCGGAGAGGACGGCGATCAGATTGATGAAGGTCGCCGAACGCTCTGCCAGATCGGGCCGCAGTCCGCTGGCGATCACGATGCCCACCCAACCGAGAGCCAGCGCGCCGAGCAGCAGCATCGCAATGATGCGCACGCCGCGGGGCAGCCCGTTTTCCGTCTCCGGTGCGTCGTCATAATCATAAGTGATGGGGTGAGTCTCCGTTTGCGCCGTCTGCGGTTCCACCGGTTGGGTGGTGGTTGCCTGGGCGGGGGCCACCGTGGCTTTGGCGCGCTTCTCCTTGCGGTCGCCGAAGCGGTCCGGAAATGCCGGCTGATCCCATCCCGAGTCAGAATCGCGCAGTCGCGATAGCCAATCCTGGCTCATGCCTTCGCCGTCCTTTGCTTGCCCTGAGTCCGGACCTTCTGTTCCGTTCTGGGACGGATTTGTCTCTTTTCGGGGTCCGGACATCTCTCGTTCTTAACATTTTCCTATCGGCGGGGAACCGCAATTTTACGCGCTGTTTACATTTGGCGGACTATCAAAATGCATGGCTTATGATCCCGGCACACTCGAAGCGGCGCTTTCGGCGGCCGTTGGTTCAGATCTCGCTCTGATCACCGAGTTGCGTCAGGCGTTTCTGGAGAGTGCCGAGCGCCAGCTCAACCTTCTCGCTCGTGCCCGCTGTGATGCGAACTGGACCATGGCCGCGCTCCGGCTGAAGGGCCTCTGCGCCAGCTTCGGCGTCAACAATGTCATGAATCTCGCCGACGAAGCGCTGGAAAGCGCGCCGGGCGATCCGGTCATCGTGCGCAAGATCAGCCGCGCGCTGGCTGTTATCGGGGCGGACGAGCACAGCTGATCCGGCGTAGGCCGCCGATTCCTCAAAAGCCGCTTGCGGGACACAGCCCATAAGCAGCGATGACCCCGTGACCTGGCGTCAAAAAGCGGCAGCCTGTCCTACGACCATCCTTCCATGCCAGAACTTCACGCCATGCTCGCAACCTCTGTGGGGTGCGGCCGTCTTCGACTTCGTCAAAATTCCCCAAAAACCGCCACTTTCGTTCGTGCCGGAGCGAAACTTCTCGCGTTTTCCATGGCGCCCATGTGTGAGGTTGACGAAGTTCCGGCCGAACCGGGCGGAAAACCGCGCCTTCCCGGATGGCAGTGCGACGCCGACATGTGGCAATTGCGCCTCTCTCCATGCGCTTTCGTCGGCGAAAAGCGGCCTCTAGATCGCGGAAATGGAACGCGCGCGGCTTGACCGGAGCGTCAGGCCTGAGTCGGCCAAGGTTGAACCTTCACGAATTCGTCGCTAAGTGCGCTGCAGCAAGACCATAACGGATATTTCCACACTCATGCTTTTCACGTTCCTCCTCGTCGTTCAGGCCGTCATCGCGTTCGCGCTGGTCACGGTCATCCTCATGCAGCGCTCGGAGGGCGGCGGTCTTGGCATGGGCGGCAGCCCGAGCGGTCTGATGTCCGCGCGCGGCGCTGCCGATTTCCTGACGCGCGCGACGACGATCCTCGCCACCCTGTTCGTGGGCATGAGCGTCATTCTGGCCGTCATCGCGGCGACTCAGCATCGCGCCGCCTCGGTCGATACCTCACTGGTCGGCAAGACGGCGCCGGCGGCGCAGGGCGGGCCCGCTCCGAGTGCGGAAGGGGATGCGCTTTCCGGCGCGGCGGCTTCGGCGGCGAGCAATCGCTCGGCGGCTCCGGCCGGCGGCAATCAGTCCGTCCCGCTCGCGCAATAACCAGCGCCAGAATATTTTTTCGCAGGCTTGCGGATTCGTTCGCTTGCCCTTTCGTATCGGTTCAGCTTAAGCCTTTTCTCCCATGGCGCGGTTCATTTTCATCACCGGCGGCGTGGTCTCATCGCTTGGCAAGGGTCTCATGGCCGCGTCCCTCGGGGCGCTCCTGCAGGCGCGTGGCTTCAAGGTGCGGACCCGCAAGTTCGATCCCTATCTCAATGTCGATCCGGGCACGATGTCGCCCTATCAGCATGGCGAAGTCTATGTGACCGACGACGGGGCCGAGACCGACCTCGACCTCGGCCATTATGAGCGTTTCACCGGCGTCGCGAGCCGTCAGGCGGACAATGTCACGCAGGGCCGCATCTATCAGACGATCATTCAGAAGGAGCGGCGCGGCGACTATCTCGGCGCGACCGTCCAGGTGATCCCGCACGTCACCGACGAGATCAAGGCGTTCGCGCTGGCCGAGACCGATGATGTCGACTTCGTGCTCTGCGAGATTGGCGGCACGGTCGGCGACATCGAGAGCCTGCCGTTCATGGAGGCGATCCGCCAGCTCCATAATGAGCTGGGCCCGCGCCAGTCGATCTTCGTCCATGTCACGCTGGTGCCGTATATCGCTGCGGCTGGCGAGCTGAAGACCAAGCCGACCCAGCACAGCGTGCGCGAGTTGACTTCGCTCGGCATCCAGCCCGACATCCTGCTCTGCCGCTGCGAGCATCCGCTGCCGGACAGCGAGCGAGCCAAGATCGCCCTGTTCTGCAACGTCCAGAAAAGCGCGGTCATCCCAGCGCTCGACGCCAAGAGCATCTATGCGGTGCCTGAGCAATATCATGCCGAGGGCCTCGATTCGGCGGTGTTGAGCGCGTTCGGGATCGAGGGATCGCGCGAGCCGGACATGGCGCGCTGGATCGATATCATGGATCGCCAGCAGAACCCGGAAGGCGAGGTGACGATCGGCGTGGTCGGCAAATATGTCGGCCTGCCGGACGCCTACAAGTCGCTGCATGAGGCGCTGGTCCATGGCGGCCTGTCGAACCGCGTGAAGGTCAACGTGCAGTGGCTCGATGCCGAGCTCTTCGAGGCGGAAGACAGCGACATCGCCGCCAAGCTGGAGCCGATGCACGGCATCCTCGTGCCGGGCGGGTTCGGCGTGCGCGGCTCAGAGGGCAAGATCGCTTCGGTGCGCTTCGCCCGCGAGCGCAACGTGCCCTTCTTCGGCATCTGCCTCGGCATGCAGATGGCCTGCATCGAAGGCGCTCGCAACACCGCGGGCATCGGGAAGGCCTCGACCACCGAGTTCGGACCCACCGAGGAGCCGGTGGTCGGCCTCATCACCGAGTGGATGAGCAAGGAAGGGCTGCAGCAGCGTCACGCCGATGGCGATCTGGGCGGTACGATGCGCCTGGGCGCCTATCCGGCCAAGCTCACCGGCAACAGCGTTGTCGCGGGCATCTATGGCAGCAATGATATCAGCGAGCGGCATCGCCATCGCTACGAGGTCAATGCCAGCTATCGCGAGCCGCTCGAGAAAGGCGGCCTGATCTTCTCGGGCATGTCGCCGGACGGCGCGCTGCCCGAGATCGTCGAGCGGCCGGACCATCCCTGGTTCATCGGCGTACAGTTCCATCCGGAACTCAAGTCCAAGCCGTTCGATCCGCACCCGCTGTTCGCGAGCTTCATCGCGGCGGCGGTCAAGCAGAGCCGGCTGTTCTAAGGGACGAGCGCACGATAGAATCTCCTTTTGGGGGGCGTGCATGACATCGGACGCGCTGAACTGGCAGATCGAGCAGGCTTGCTTCAATGCCTGGCCGTCGCCCCGGCAGGTTATTCTCGATGGCTGGGCGCTGCGCTCGTCGGGCGGCCCGACGCGGCGGACGAATTCCGCCAATCCTTTGCACGCGGGCGCACAGTCGAGCGAGCGATTCATCGACCGCGTCGAGGCATTCTACCGCCGGCAAGGCCGGCGCGCGATGTTCCGCATCCCGGACATGGCGGGCGGGATCGACGCGGCGCTGGATGTGCGCGGCTATGCGACGGATGCGCGAACGCGGACCTTGTTCGGACCGCTCGACGGCTTTGCAAATGGCCCAGACAACCTGGCGATCACGCCCGACCCGGGTGAAACGTGGCTCGCCGCGCGCGATCGTGTGAGCGGCGTGGATGCGGAAGCGGTGGCTGCCTATCGGGCCATCATCGGCGTGATCGCCTTGCCCTGCGGCTTCGCATCGCTCTCGGTCGATGGCCAGATCGCGTCCCTCGCGTTCGGCGTGCTGCAGGATGATCTGCTTGTCGTGGAATCGGTCATGACCGATGCGACCATGCGCGGACGTGGCCTTGCGCGGCAATGCCTGTCCGGCCTGTTTGGCTGGGCGAGAGGGCAGGGCGCGCGCTCGGCGGCGTTGCAGGTGATGGCGGACAATGCCCCCGCCGTCGCTCTGTATCAAAGCCTCGGAATCGCGCGCGATCTGTACGGCTATCATTATCGCATCGCCCCAGCGGCGCAGAGCGGTTGCGATCCGTCTGCGTGACCGGCAAGATGGGCGTGGACGGATGGCGGATCCGTACCATTTCCCTCGACCAGGAGTTGGTTATGGCTAAGAAATACACGGCGAAATGTGCGTGTGGCGCCGTCAAGTTCGCGTTCGATACCGATCCGACCTTCATTGCCGACTGTTACTGCAAGGATTGCCAGAAGGCGTCCGGCGGCGTGATGGCGACTTTCTTCGGCGTGCCCGAGGACGACTTCACCCTGATCAGCGGGGCGCCGACATCGTTTCGCTATGTCGCCGAGTCCGGCAAGACGCTGGAGCGCAACTTTTGCCCGGCCTGCGGTGCCAGACTGTTCACCAGTAATCTGGAAACCTTTCCGGGCACGATCTTCGTGATGCTCGGCAGTCTGGACGAACCGGACCTGATCCGGCCGATGCTGGAGATGTTCACCAAGCGCCGTCACGGCTGGATTAAGCCGCAGGATCTGCCGCAATTCGCAAGCATGCCAGAATAGGCACGACCGGCCCCGATACGCCAAGGAAAAAAGGGGCGGCCGGTTGCCCGGTCGCCCCTCCTCTGCTCTGGGTTGAGAGACTGTAAGACGGCTCAGGCTGCGTTTTTGTCGCCAGCCGTGATGTCGATGACCTCGCCCTTGCCGTTGATGGCGATCTTGCGCGGCTTCATCGCGTCCGGGATCTCACGGACCAGCTCGACGGTAAGCAGGCCGTCGGCGAGATCGGCGCGCTCGACGCGGACGAAATCGGCCAGCTCGAAGCGGCGCTCAAAACCGCGATTGGCGATGCCGAGATGGAGGAATTTGCTGGTGTCGCTCTCGGCGATCTCAGCCTTGCGGCCGCTGATCTGGAGCAGGTTCTGCTGGGCGGTGATGTCGATCTCGTCGGGCTTGAAGCCGGCGACGGCGAGTGTCACGCGATAGCGATCCTCGTCCAGACGCTCGATATTGTAAGGCGGGTAATTGTCGCCCTGCTGCAGCCGCGCATTATTCTCGATCAGGTCGAAGAGGCGATCGAAGCCGACTGTGGAGCGACGATAGGGAGTCAGGTCGAAACCAGTACGCATAGGTCAAATCCTCCGTTTGGAGCGTGTTGAACGTGCGATGCCGGACCCGCGGCGGGCGTCCGGTTCATCCTCCGGCCCCATGACAGGCGACCGGATGGCCTGGAGATAATTTTGGACCGAGAGGTTTCAAGGGCAGGTCGTCACAAAGACTAAGCGCCCAGATCGTTGCCGATCCGGGCGCCCGTGGACGAAAAAATCGTCTCCCCCTTAGCCGTCGTCTCCACTCACCTTACCGGCCCCCTCAAGCGTGAAGGCGGGAGAGCGACGTCCCTGAACCACGGCCTGCTATGACAGCCTGTGTTTCGCTGGCGAAGCTAGGCGAGGTGCGCCGGGCTGTCACGGGGCAAACGGGGTTCCCGGATAATTGTCTCGGCATCTGTGTCAGTTCCGCAACAGATTTGAGGGATCACAGCTGACGCTACGACATGTCGCCTTTCCCGTAGCGGTTTGTCTGCGCCCTTGTCAGTCTCTTCGCCGCACCATAGAGGTGCGCCAATCGCCTGTCCCGGCCACCCGCTTCAAGGCTGCCCGCAGCATCATGATCCTTAACCGCTACGAACAGATGATCGCCCGGCGCTACCTGCTGCCGGGGAAGGGCGAGGGGTTCATCTTTCTCGTCGCCTCGATCAGCCTCGTCGCGGTCATGCTCGGTGTCG
The DNA here is from genome assembly GCF_018603885.1 of Sphingobium nicotianae. Taxonomy (GTDB): domain Bacteria; phylum Pseudomonadota; class Alphaproteobacteria; order Sphingomonadales; family Sphingomonadaceae; genus Sphingobium; species Sphingobium nicotianae. Next base: position 448,721 of record NZ_JAHGAW010000001.1, on the reverse strand, counting down.
CCGCGCTGATCGTGGTGATGAGCGTGATGAACGGCTTTCGCGCCGAGCTGTTCGACAAGATCGTGGGGCTGAACGGCCATGCCGTGATCCAGGGCTATGGCGGCCGGCTCGACAACTGGCAGGCGATCGCCGCCGCTGCTCGCAACACGCCGGGCGTGACCCAGGCCACACCACTGATCGAGCAGCCCTTGCTCGCGACTTATCAGGGGCGCGTCGAGGCCGCGCTGATTCGCGGCATGACCGAGCATGACATTCGGGACAATCCCTCGCTCAAGAGCAAGCTGGTGGGCGGATCGCTCGACGCCGTGCGCGCCGGGAGCGGCAAAGTGGCGATCGGGTCCCGGTTGGCAGAAAATCTTGGCGTCACGGTGGGCGATACAATCAGTGTAATCAATCCGGCGGGGCGGTCGACGCCGTTCGGGACCGTGCCGCGGCAATTACCCTATGAAATCGGGGCGGTTTTCGAGATCGGCATCTACGATTACGACAAGGCATTCATCATCCTGCCGATGCAGGACGCGCAGACCTTGCTGCTGCTTGGCGACAAAGTCGGCATGGTGGAGGTGCAAACCGACGATCCGGACCGGGTCCAGCAGATCCTCGCGCCGCTCGCGAAACAGGTACAGGGCAAGGCGCTGGTCATCGACTGGCGGCAGATGAACTCGAGCCTGTTCGAAGCCCTCCAGGTCGACCGGGTGGTCTCTTTCGTCATCCTCTCGCTGATCATCCTGGTCGCGGTGTTCAACATCCTCTCCTCGCTCATCATGCTGGTGCGCGCCAAGACGCGCGACATCGCCATCCTGCGCACCATGGGCGCCTCGCGCAGCAGCCTGCTGCGCATCTTCGTGACGGTGGGCCTCGCCATCGGCACGATGGGGACGCTGGCGGGCACGGTGCTCGGCTTCATCATCCTCTTCTTCCGCCAGGGCATCCTCGACGGCGTGCAGTTCCTGACCGGGCAGCAGATCTGGGATCCGTCGATCCGCTTCCTGACGACGCTGCCGTCCAAGCCCGATCCGGTCGAGATCATCGGCATCTGCGTCATGTCGATCGGCTTCTCGTTCCTGGCGACGCTCTACCCGGCGCTCAAGGCCGCCAATACCGATCCCGTGCAGGTGCTGCGCTATGAGTGAAGTGCTCGCCGTCTCCGCGCTCTCGCGCAGCTTCACCCAGGGCGGGGCGCAGATCGACGTGCTGCGCGGTGTCGACCTGACCGTCGGCTCGGGCGAGATCGTCGCCCTGCTCGGTCCCTCGGGCACGGGCAAGTCGACCATGCTGCAGGCCGTTGGGCTCCTGGAAGGCGGCTATGGTGGTTCGATCCGCCTCTGCGGCATCGAGGTGGCGAACGAGGGCAATGAGGGGCGCACCAAATTACGGCGCGAGAAGCTCGGCTTCGTCTACCAGTTCCATCATCTGCTGCCCGATTTCAGCGCGGTCGAGAATGTGATTCTCCCCCAGCTCATTCTTGGAAAGACGCTGGAGGAAGCGCGGGCGCGCGCGGAGAGCCTGCTCGGCAGCCTTGGGCTGGCGCAGCGCCTCGATCACAAGCCGAGTCAGCTCTCGGGCGGCGAGCAGCAGCGCGTCGCCGTGGGCCGTGCACTCGCCAATCGCCCGGCGCTAGTGCTGGCCGACGAGCCCACCGGCAATCTCGACGAGCGCACGGCCGACATCGTCATCGACGAGTTCATCCGGCTGGTGCGTGAACAGGGCTCGGCCGCGGTGATCGCCACGCATAACGAGCGGCTTGCCGCGCGCATGGACAGGCTCGTGCGGCTGCATGACGGGAAACTGGAATAAGGCCCATCCCGCGCTGTGCGTTTCGACTTCACTGAAGACTGCAAGGCATGAAGGAGAGCGACCATGGCCAATATTCTCATCACGGGTGCCAATCGCGGCATCGGGCTGGAGCTGGCGCGCCAATATGCGGCCGACGGGCATGAGGTGATCCGCGCGATGCGGGGCGTGGACAAGGCCGACCCGCTGTTCGGAACAACGATCGCGCTCGATGTCACTGACGAGGAATCGATCGCCAAGGCGGTCGCGGGACTGGACGGCGAGGCGATCGATCTGCTGATCAACAATGCCGGTATTGCCGGGCCGACCCGACAGAGCGCGACGGACATGGACTTCGCCGGCTTCCAGCAGGTGATCGATGCCAATGTCTTCGGCCCGCTGCGCGTGACGCAGGCGCTGTTGCCCAATCTGCGCAAGGCGAGGGACGCGAAGGTGGCGGTGATGTCCAGCCGGATGGGGTCGCTCACGCTCGCGCAAGGGGGCAGCGTCGCCTATCGCACCTCGAAGGCGGCGGTGAACATGGCGTTCAAGCTGCTTGCCGGCGAGCTCAAGGGTGACGGGATCGCGGTGGCGATGCTGCATCCCGGCTGGGTCCGCACCGACATGGGCGGGCAGGGCGCGGACATCGATGTGCGGACCAGCGCGGCGGGCCTGCGCAAGGTGCTCGATGGGCTGAGCGTCGCGAACACCGGCTCGTTCTGGGCTTATGACGGTGAGGTTCTGCCCTGGTAGATGACGTCGCCCCGGCGCAAGCTGGGAGCTCTTGCGGACGCAAAGCGCGGGTCTGGATGAGTTCCCAGCTTTCGCTGGGATGACGAAGGAGAGGCGGGCCGCTCAGCTCTTCGCCAGCGATGCGAGTTTACCGAGGTCGATCGTCGCGACGGCGGCTTTCAACTCGTCGATGCTGCCAGCCTCGCCCTCGGCCTCGATCATGAAGCGCTTGCCGACCATGGTCGAGAAGGTGCCGCTGCTGTCGCCGCGATCCCATTTCTCGATCGTCAGATTGCCGTCCTTGGTCGTGGTGTGCTCGTAGCTGTCGCCATCCTCGCGATTCTGCTCGACGCCGAAGGCGGTGGCCATGCCGGCGATGGCACCGACCACGGTCATGTCGGAGACCTTCAATTTGAAGCTCTTGCCGCTCGCCTCATAGGTGCCCTCGGCATTGCTGGCGGGGCCGACCCGCTGGCTCTCGACAGCGGTGCGCTGATAACCGCCGATCGCGCCAGGCAGAAGTGCTTGAAGGGCGTCGGGCGCAACCGCCTGACTCTTGCCGTTGGCTGCGGCCTCCAGATCCTTCGTCGCCTGCTGAATCTTGCCGGTGTCGAGCGTGCCGACACCCGGAACGGAGACGCTGCCACCGTCCGAGCTCGTGACCGTGCCGCCGCCCATCACGCTGAGCGGCGACGCACCGAACAGACCGCCGATCGCCGATGTGAGTGCGCCGATGCAGACATAAATGACGATCATGCAGATCGCGGTCACGATCGTGTAGGTCAGCGCCTTGTCGACCGGCACCTTCATCAGGGGCATCGCGCCTGTGTAGAAGAGGTAGAAGGAATAGAGGCCGAGCAGGCCGAGGAAACCCAGCGACGGCACGATGCTGAAGAAGCCCGCCAGCCACGACGCGGTCATCGAATAGGCGACCAGCTTGAAGGCATTGCGCGAGCTCGATGCGCCGCCGAAATTTGGCGCGAGCTTGTCCGCCACAAAGCTCAGCGCGAACAGGCCGATGAGGCCGAGCACGAAGCTGGTGATCGCCAGCGACAGGCTGGACATCAGCGAGGGGCGATAGGTGATGCCGAAGGCACCATAACCGAACAGTTGGCTGCCGATCAGCAGCGCGACCGGGCCGATCGCCGCGAGCGGCACCGCGTAGCGGGTGAAAATATCGCCGCTGGACGTCGTCTCGCGATCGATGACCGGCCATTCGTCTTTTGGCTTGAGGATGATTGCCTTGGCGCGTTCGACGATCGAGCGGCCGGCACCTTCTGGCGTTCCGTCAGTCATGGCATTTGCACTCCCCCTGTCGAGAACAGGGCTGGTGTTGGATCATGAAACGGGCCTGCTGGCAAGATCGGGCGCGCCCGCAAAAGCTTGTGGACAAGTCGACAACAGACGATCGCGGCGCTTGTGTTGACGAGGGTGCTCGCCACATAAGCATGGCCATGCCGCATGCGCCCTACGTCCCGCTTCGCAACCTGTCGGCCTATACGCTGCTCGAGGGCGCCATCGCGCCCAAGCATCTGGCCTCGCGCGCCAAGGATCTGGGCTTTCCCGCCGCGGCGCTGACCGATCGCAACGGACTCTATGCCGCCATGTCCTTTTCGGAGGCGGCGGCGAAGGCCGGCGTACAACCGATCATCGGCGCGACTCTGGCGGTGGCGCGGCCGGATCGCCCCGAGACGGCGCCGCTCGCGCTCGACTGGCTGGTGCTGCTCGCCCAGGATGAGGCGGGCTACAGCAACCTCTGTGCTCTCGTCAGCCAGGCACATGTAGCCCGGCCGATGGAGGCGGAGGCGCATGTCGAGATGGCGACGCTGGCCCGCCATACCGAGGGGCTGATATGCCTTACCGCATCCGGCGAAGGCGCGCTGGCCCGGCTAATCGCCGAGGATCAGCCTGATGCGGCGGATGCCTATCTGGACCGGCTGCAGAGGCTGTTCGGTGACCGGCTGTATATCGAGCTGTCGCGCGCGGGCGATCCCGTCATGGAGCAAGCCGAGGCGACGCTGATCGATCTCGCTTATGCGCGCGACCTGCCCCTCGTCGCGACCAATCCCGCTTGCTATGCGGATGCCGACTTTCACGGTGCGCATGACGTGCTGCTGTGCATTGCAAACAGCAGCTATGTCGAAAGCGACGAGCGGCCGAAAAGCTCGCCACAAAGCTGGATGAAACCGGCCGACGAGATGGTGGCCCTGTTTGCCGACCTGCCCGAGGCGATCGCCAACACGCTGGTGGTGGCGCAGCGCTGCGCGGTGATGGCGCCCAAGCGCAAGCCGATCCTGCCGAGCCTCGCCGGCGATCGGGCGGGCGAGGAGGCGCAATTGCGCAGGGACGCGACCGACGGGCTGGTCGCGCGATTGGCGAAGCATCATCGTCATTCCCACGAAAGCGGGCATGACGAGGTTGGAGATGCAGAGCTCCGCACCCTCTACCCAGACTACTTCGCCCGCCTCGACTTCGAGCTGGACGTCATCATCCAGATGGGTTTCCCGGGCTACTTCCTGATCGTTGCCGACTTCATCAAATGGGCGAAGGGACAGGGCATCCCGGTGGGGCCGGGGCGCGGCTCCGGCGCGGGTTCCGTGGTGGCATGGTCGCTGACCATCACCGACCTCGATCCGCTCCAGCTCGGCCTGCTGTTCGAGCGCTTCCTCAATCCCGAGCGCGTCTCGATGCCGGACTTCGACATCGACTTTTGCGAAACGCGGCGCGGCGAAGTCATCCGCTACGTCCAGAACAAATATGGCGCCGACCATGTCGCCCAGATCATCACTTTCGGTACGCTCAAAGCCCGCGCTGCGCTGAAGGACACCGGCCGCGTTCTCCAGATGGGTTACAATCAGGTCGATCGGCTCGCGAAACTGGTGCCGAACCATCCGACCGATCCCTGGACGCTCAAGCGCACGATGAACGGATCGGCCGAATTCCTGGCCGAATATCAGGCCGACCGGCAGATCAAGCGGCTGGTCGACCAGGCCATGATGCTTGAGGGACTGCCCCGCAACAGCTCGACCCATGCCGCCGGCGTGGTGATCGGTGACCGGCCGCTGAGCGAGCTGGTGCCGCTCTACCGCGATCCCAAGTCGGACATGCAGGTGACCCAGTTCGACATGAAATATGTCGAGACCGCCGGCCTCGTGAAATTCGACTTTCTCGGCCTCAAGACGCTCTCCGTGCTCCAGCGCGCGGTGCAGCTTCTGGCCGAGCGCGGCGTCGGGATCGACCTCGACGGGCTCGAATGGACCGACGAGAAGACCTATGCCCTGCTCCAGCGCGGCGACACGGTCGGCGTGTTCCAGGTGGAATCAGAGGGCATGCGCAAGACGCTGGCGGCGGTGAAGCCGACGGTGTTCGAGGACATCATCGCGCTCGGCGCGCTCTATCGGCCCGGGCCGATGGACAATATCCCGATGTTCGGCCGCCGCAAGAACGGGCAGGAGGAGATCGAGTATCCCCATCCGCTGCTCGAGCCGATCCTGAAGGAGACCTACGGGATCTTCGTCTATCAGGAGCAGGTGATGCAGGCCGCGCAGATCCTGGCCGGCTATTCGCTCGGCGGCGCCGACCTCTTGCGCCGCGCCATGGGCAAGAAGGTCAAGGCGGAGATGGACGCCCAGCGCGCCACCTTTGTCGAGGGCTGCAAGGCGCACCACAATATCGACAAGAAGAAGGCCAACGAGCTGTTCGACTTGATCGACAAGTTCGCGGGCTACGGCTTCAACAAGAGCCACGCGGCCGCCTATGCGCTGCTGACCTATCAGACGGCCTGGCTCAAGGCGCATCATCCGGCGGAATTCTATGCTGCGTCGATGGCCTTCGACATTCATCAGACCGACAAGCTCTGCGTCTTCGTCGACGATATGCGGCGCATGGGGCTGACCTGCCTGCCGCCGGACATCAACGTCAGTCGCGCCGACTTCACGGTCGAGCCGGACCCGGCGGATCCGGTGCGGCAGGCCGTGCGCTATGCGCTGGGCGGCCTCAAGGGCGTCGGCGAGAAGGCGATGGAGACTCTGGTCGAAGAGCGCGAGCGGGGCGGGCCGTTCCAGGATCTCGACGATCTGGCCGAGCGCATCGAACCGCGCCTGCTCAACCGGCGCCAGCTGGAGAGCCTGGCGGCGGGCGGCGCGTTCGACACGCTCGGGCTGGACCGCGCCGTCGTCCATGCCGCCGCCGAGGCGATCCTTTCGGTCGCGGCCAAGGCGGCCGAGCAGCGCGAGAGCGGGCAGGGCGGGCTGTTCGGCGGCGACGATGTGCCGCATGCCAATGTGCCGCTGCCGCACGACGCGGTCTGGGCGCGCAACGAGCGCATGGAGCAGGAGAAGGACGCGTTCGGCTTCTATTTCTCGGCGCATCCCGTCGATCGCTATCGCCAGATCGCCCGCGAGCGCGGCGTGCGCACCTATGCCGAGCTGTGCGGCGCTGCGGATGGCCTGGGCAGCGGCGAGCGCACCGGTGCTGCGATGGCGGGACTGGTCGAGGAGCTGAAATGGCGCGACACCCGCAAGGGCGGCCGTTTCGTCTCGGCGAAATTCTCGGACAGCAGCGGGCAGTTCCAGGCGAGCTGCTTCGACGAGGAAGGCTGCAAGCTGCTCGCGCAGATGCACGAGCAGGGGGAATGCGCGCTGCTGACCGTCGAGCTTGACCGCCAGCCCGGCGAGGAAACGCCGCGCGTCACCGTGCGCGGGGTGACGCCTTTCTCGCGCGTACAGAGCGTCGCCAAGCTGCGGATGGTTGTCCGGGTCGACGCACCCGAGGCGATCAACCCACTGGCGGCGATGCTCGCCGACCGGCGGGGCGGCCGATCGGAAGTGCTGATTGAGACGCAGACGCCGCAGGGCGTCGCGCTGGTGCGGCTCGGCAGCGATTTCCAGGTCGACGGGGAATTGGCCGAACGCATCGAGGCGATCGCCGGCGTGAGCGCGGCCAGCATGACTCCGCTCGGCCCGCAGTTGCGCGTCGTCGCCTGAACGAAGCCATGTAGAATTTGCAATCCACGGCGGACGCTTAACCCGATGGGTCTTCTAACCCGCAGCAAGGCGTGGGGTCCCTGTCGGAAAGCGTGACACCGACCGGCAAGTCCCGTGTCTCTCGCAGGCCGTCACAGAAATTTGCGCCCGACGGCAGGATCCTCTGGGCGAACGATCTGTTTCTGGCGATGTTCGGCTAGGTGCCTCCTTGAGGCGGACATCAGCTCGACACGAAATCTGTCCATGCGGCTAAAACAGCCGTCCCTGATCGCTCGGCGGCACGAACAGATCCTTCCGTAGGCTGATCCGCCCGTCGTTGTGGATGCCATGCCGGGCGCGGGCCTTGTCGAAGCGCAGGCGGATGAGGTCGGCATAGGGCCCCTGTCCACGCATGCGGGTTCCAAAGTCCGGGTCGTTGTCCCGCCCACCACGGATCGACTGGATCTGGTGCATCACCTTGTCGGCACGATCGGGGAAATGCTCGGCGAGCCACTCGCGAAACAGCGGCGCGACCTCGAACGGCAGGCGCACTGGGATGTTTGAGACCGAGCGCGCACCCGCCTCGACCGTCGCCTCGACCAGCGCCTCAATCTCCATGTCGTTGATCGCCGGAATGATCGGCGAGATGCAGGCGTTCACCGGCACGCCCGCTTCGCTCAGCGCGCGGATCGCGGCGAGGCGCTTGCGCGGATGCGGAGCGCGCGGTTCCAGCTTGCGGGAGAGGGCTGGGTCGAGACTGGTCACCGAGAGAGCGACCGCGACCAGTTCCTGCGCGGCCATCGGTGCCAGCAGATCGAGATCGCGCGTGACCCGGTCGGACTTGGTGGTGATCATCAACGGGTGCCTACAGGCGGCGAGCACCTCGATGCAGGCGCGGGTGATGCGATAGCGGCCCTCGATCGGCTGATAGGGATCGGTGTTGGTCCCCATCGCGATGGTCCTGACGACATAGCGCGGTCTGGCGAGCTCGGCCCGCAGCAACCTGGCTGCTTCGGGTTTCACGAACAATCTGCTCTCGAAATCGAGGCCGGGCGATAGATCCATCCGGGCATGGGTCGGCCGCGCAAAGCAGTAGATGCAGCCATGCTCGCAGCCGGCGAACGCGTTGATCGATTGGGAAAATCCGATATCGGGGGAGCTGTTGCGCGTTATGATCGTCTTTGATTTCAGTTCGGTAACAGTAGTTCTGAGCTTTGATGCAGGACCATCGATTTCCTCAAACTCGTCCAGCCAATCGCCGTCTGCCTCACGTTGAGCGAGGTTAAAGCGTGTGCTCGCCTGATTGTTCGTCGCGCCGCGACCGTTTTTAAAGGGCATATGCAAAGAGAACATATATGAAACAAAAGGGCAAGTGGCCCGCGATCCAAACTGCCGGTTGCCCCTGTTTGTGGCGGTGGCTAAATATGAGCACATGGCTGAGCTGTTGCACGAGTATTGGGAAAGCGATGACGGTGGAGAGTTCGGCATCGTGCAAGAACGCTCCGATCAGTTGAGGCCGACTCTTTTTCCCGATGCTCGCTTTGTTTTCCGTCTCCGTGCGTCATCGTGGTTTGAGGCGATGCAATCATACCGAGAGCGGCTTGGTTATGGAGATTACAAGCCGCCAGTAGATTGTCCCGATACTTTTTACACCGACCAGGAGGCGAGGGAGCAGGTTGCTTACCTCAATCGTCGAAGCATTCCCTAGTCAGTTGCAACCGTTGCGGGGGTGCTCGCAGCCGCGATAGGCATTGATCGACTGGTCGAAGCCGACGTCCGGCGATGTGTTGCGCGTGATGATCGTCCGGGCGCGCTCCTCGGTGATCGTGGTGCGCAGCGGGGGCGGGGCGTCCTCGTCCTCCAGCCGAAAGTCCATCCAGTCGCCATCGACCTGCCGCGCGGGCAAGCTGAAACGTGACGAACCGACATTGGACGGGGCACCGCGGCCCTTGATCAGGGGCATGGCGGAAAAAGAACATAAAGAGAACAAATGTGCAGGCTCGCTTCAGCCGTTTCACCCCGGCCACGAAGCGTCGCAGCCCAAATTGACAAGACCCAGCCCGGCGCGCAGGCTGTCTTGCGGAACGGACTCGCCAGAGAGCGCGCCGAGTGAGGGAAACATATGACAGAACAGCGGGACGTCGTGATCGTCGGCGCGGGACCGGTCGGGTTCGTGACAGCCCTGGGCCTGGCGCGGCAGGGAATCGACGTGACGCTGATCGATGCCGAGCCGGGCATCGTCAATTCGCCGCGCGCCGCGATCTATCATCCGGTCACGATGGAACTGCTCGATCGGCTCGGCGTAATCGACGATTGCATGGCGATCGCCTTCCACTGCCACGGTCTCGCTATGCGCTATCCCGAGACCGGCGACATCATCGCCTTCAATTATGAGAAGGCGGCGCTGCCGGAGCAGAAATACAAGTTCAACCTGCACTTCGGGCAGCATGAGCTGGCCGCTGTCATCGCCGATCATCTCGCGCGCCTGCCCAATACGCGGGTGCACTGGAACCATCGGCTGGAAGGGCTGGTGCAGGATGGCGAGCGCGTCATGCTCGGAGTCGAGACGCCGGACGGGCGCAAGCAGATCAGCGCGCGCTGGGTGATCGGCGCGGACGGCGCGCGCAGCACGGTGCGGCATCTGCTCGGCCTGCCGTTCGAGGGGTTCACCTGGCCGGAGCGCTTTATCGCCACCAACGTCGAGGTCGATCTGCGCGCGCTCGGCTATTTCGACACCAATATGGTGATCGATCCCGTCAACTGGGCGGTGATCGCACGGCTCAGCCGCGGCAATCTCTGGCGGCTGACCTATGGCGAGGATGGCCGGCTCGACGAGGAGACGATGTGGGAACGTGTCCCCGCCCATTACCGCGCCTTCATGCCGCCCGAGACGGACTATAAGATCGTCCAGGCCGCGCCCTATCGCTGCCATGAGCGCAGCGCGCCGAGCTTCCGCGTCGATCGCGTCCTGCTCGCCGGCGATGCGGCCCATGCCTGCAACCCGTGCGGAGGCCTCGGCCTCACCACCGGCCTTATGGATGCCAATGCGCTGTTCCAGCTGCTCGGTGCGGTCATGCATGGTCATGTGGGCGAGGAAGCGCTGGACCATTATGCGCGCGAGCGGCGGCGCATCTTCCTGGAGATCACCTCGCCCAGCGCCCAGCATTTCAAGAAGCAGATGAGCGAGCCCGATCCGGCCGTGCGCGCACAGCAGCGCGAGGCCACGCGCAAGGCCATGGAGAATCCGTCCACGGCAACGATGTCGGCCGTCATCTCGCGGCGGATCGTCGGCGGTCCCCTGCCGGTCGGAGCAGCGCTCGCCCTCTGAGCGGCGTTGAGGTTTGCGAGGACCCCGCGCCGGGCTAGACTGGCGTCCAGGATTCGCGGCAGAGGGGAACGATCGATGCGATGGACATATCTGGCCGGCTGCGTGCTGGCGGCCGGCCTCGCCACGGCCAGCGCCGGCGCGGCCGACACGGAGCCCTGCGCCAAGGCCATGGTCTGCGCGAGCAGCCCGCAGACCGTCGTCGATGCATTGCAGGCGGCCGGCTACAAGGGCGTGCTCTCCAAGAGCAAAAGCGGCAACCCGATGATCGAGAGCGCGGCCAGCGGCTACAAGTTCTGGATCTATTTCTACGAGTGCGAGAAGGGCGCCGCCTGCGCCTCCATCCAGTTCAACATCACCTTCAACGACGATGACGGCGCCAATTCGGCCGAGCTCGCCAATCTGTGGAACAAGGACAAACGGTTCAGCCAGATGTCGTTCGACCCGTCCGACAGGTCGCTGAGCTTCAGCTATGACGTGACAACGTTGGGCGGACTCAACCAGAAGAATTTCGCCGACGTGATCGATTGGTGGGCCACGATGCTGGGCCAGCTCGGCCGTTTCTTCAAGGAGCATCCCGCCGGGAAATGAGCGAGTCGGGCTGATCCCGCTTGCGTGACCCCAGCGCCCCGGCAAGAACGGCAGCCACGTCACCGGACGGGATATCAAACTTGGGGGAAATATGGCTCTTCTGAAATGGATCGGCGGCGCCCTGCTGTTTTTTATGGCGGGCGGGGCGGCGCTGGCGAATGATACGACGGTCTGCGGCAAGGGGCTGGTCTGTGCGACCGTGCCCCAGACGGTGGTCGCGGCCATCGTCAAAGCGGGCCACAAGGCGGAGCTCGCCAAGGACGCCAACGGCGCCCCGCTGATCCACAGCGAGGCCAATGGCTATAAATACGACATTTATTTCTACGGTTGCACCGAGGGCAGCCTGTGCGACTCCCTGCAATTCTACATCAGCTTCGACGACGTGATCAGCAACGGCCAGGAGCTGGCCAATCTTTGGAACACCAGGAAGCGGTTCCTCCAGATGGCCTATGAGGACGGCAAATATTCCCGTCTGAGCTACGACGTGGCGACGATCGGCGGGATCACGCCGGAGAATTTCGCCGATATCCTGGCCTGGTGGGACTCGATGCTGGGCGAGGTGCCCAAGTTCTTCGAAGAGAATGCCAGGAAGCCGAAGAAGTGAGGCGCTTGCGCCAGGAGCGATGAGGCGATAGGTTCTCTTTTCGTTCCCATCCAGGAAAGTGTGGCCCGTGTCTCCGCTTGCGCTCAGTCTCATTTTCGCCGCGACCCTCGTCGGACTGCTCGCCGGCTGGCTGATCCGCGCGCGCATGGCTGCGCCGGTCGAGGCCGAGCGGCGGGCGCTGGCCGACCGGCTGGCGACGGTGGAGGAGATGCGGACCGCGGCGATCCGCGACCTCTTCGTCGCGCAGGAACGGGCCGGGCAGGCGGACGAGCTGCGCACCAAGCTGGAGCTGACCACGGCGGCGCGCGAACAGGCGGAGCGGACGCTGGCCGCGATCCGTGCCGATCATGCCGCGCGGACGGAAGGCTTCGAAGCGCAGATCAAGGCGCTCAACGAGGCGCGCGAGCAGCTCTCGGCGCAGTTCAGCGAGACTGCCGGCAAGCTGCTGGGCGAGGCGCAGCGCGCCCTGATCGAGCGAGCCGATCATCGTTTCAATCAGGCGCACGAGAAGAGCGAGGCGAGCCTGAAGGCGCTGCTGCAGCCTGTCGAGACGACGCTCAAGCGCTATGAGGAAGGCCTCGGCCGCGTCGAGAAGGAGCGGGTGGACAGCTATGCGGCGCTGCGCGAGTCGATCGAGTTGGTCCGCAGCGGGCAGGGGCAGGTGCGGGACGAGACGCAGCGGCTGGTCAATGCCCTGCGTTCCAGCCCCAAGGCGCGAGGGCGCTGGGGCGAGCAGTCGCTCCACAATCTGCTCGAGCAGGCCGGTCTCTCCGAGCATATCGACTATCTGCGCGAAGTCTCGGTCGACACCGAGGACGGGCGACTGCGGCCGGACGTGATCGTGCGCCTGCCGGGTGGGCGCGAGCTGATCATCGACGCGAAATGCTCGCTCAATGCCTATCAGGATGCCAGCGAGGCGGCCGACGATACCGCGCGCCTCGGCCATCTGCGCGCCCATGCCGCCGCGATCCGCCTCCACGCGCAGCAGCTTGGCGCCAAGGATTACTGGACGCGCTTCGGCAAGGCGGCGGACTATGTGGTGATGTTCATCCCCGGCGAGCATTTCCTCTCCGCCGCGCTGGAGCAGGATGCCGCGCTGTGGGAATGGGCGTTCGAGCGGCGCGTGCTGCTGGCGACGCCGACCAATCTCATCGCCATCACCCGCACTGTCGCGAGCGTCTGGCGGCAGGAGAAGCTGGCCGAGCAGGCGCAGGCGATCGGTGTGCTCGGCAAGGAGATGTATGAGCGGCTGTCGGTCGCGGCCGGGCACTTGTCCGCGCTCGGGCGCAGCCTCAACGGCTCGGTGGGGCATTACAACCGGTTTGTCTCCAGCTTCGAGAATCGCGTGCTGGTCACAGGCCGCCGCTTCAAGGAACTGAGCGTCGAGACCGGCTCGCGCGAGATCGATGCGATGGAACCGGTCGAGGCGCTGGCAAGATTGCCGGAGCTCGGGTCGGGCGAAGGGGCTGCTCCTGCCAATGATGCATCCGAGGCGGCGGAATAATCATCCGACGGGAGTAGGACAGGGCGTTCGCAAGAGCGCTCGTCATGACAAACCTCCCGCCGCCCCTTTCCCCCTCGCCAAAACCGCTTATGCTCGCTCTCAAGAGGGAGACCCATTCATGAGACAGTCCAGGGCGGCCCGGCTCGCCTGCCTCATCGGAGGAGCATTGATGACGTTGAGCAGTCCAGCCGCCGCAGCCGACGATGTCGACGCCCGCATCGACGGCGCAATGCCCGGCCTGATCGAGCTCTACCGCGATCTGCATGCGCATCCCGAGCTGAGCTTCCAGGAAGTGCAGACCGCCGCCAAGCTCGCCGCGCGGGCGAGGAAGCTGGGCTTCGCCGTGACCGAGAAGGTCGGCCAGACCGGCGTCGTCGCGGTGCTCAGGAACGGCACTGGCCCGGTGCTGATGATCCGCGCAGACATGGACGCGCTGCCGCTCGCCGAGAAGACCGGTCTGCCCTTCGCGTCGAAGGTCGTCGCCACCACGCGTGACGGCATCGAGAGCCCGGTCATGCATGCCTGCGGGCACGATACGCACATGTCCGCCTGGATCGGCGCGGCGCAGACGCTGTCGGCGATGAAGGACAGATGGTCCGGCACCCTCGTCATGATCCTGCAGCCTGCCGAGGAGATCGGCCTGGGCGCCAAGGCCATGATCGAGGACGGCCTGTTCACCCGCTTTCCCAAGCCCGATTATGTCATCGCCTTCCATGACAGCGCCGAGCTGCCGGCCGGGACGATCGGCTATCCCAAGGACTGGGCGCTGGCCAATGTCGACAGCATCGACCTGACCGTGCGCGGCGTCGGCGGCCATGGCGCCTATCCGCACATGACGAAGGATCCTATCGTCATCGCGAGCCGCATCGTCACCAGTCTCCAGACCCTGGTCAGCCGCGAGCGCGATCCGCAGGAGCCGGCGGTGGTCACGGTCGGCAGCTTCATCGCGGGCGCCAAGCATAATGTCATTCCCGACCAGGCGAAGCTGCTGATTACCGTGCGCAGCTATTCGGACGGGGCGCGGGACGCGCTGCTCAAGGGCATCGAGCGGATCGCGCGGGGCGAGGCGATCGCCGCCGGCGTGCCCGAGGACCGCATGCCGATCATGACGGCCGAGAAGGATTACACGCCTTCGACCTTCAACACGCCGGCGATCACGGAGCGGCTGGCCGGGGTCTTCGCCACGCATTTCGGCGCGGATCGGGTCAGGCCCGTGCCCCCGGTCATGGCCGGCGAGGATTTCAGCCAATATTATCGCACCGACAAGACGATCGAGAGCTTCATCTTCTGGGTCGGCGGCGTCGATCCCGCCAAGGTCGCGCGCGCGCACAAGGGCGAGATCAGCCTGCCGGGCCTCCACAGCCCGCTCTGGGCGCCCGATCCCGACGCGGTGATTGGCACCGCGAGCAAGGCGCTCACCGTGGCGGCGCTGGACATCCTGAAGAAATAGCGGGCGCTCATCCAGAGTCCGTCTTAGTAAGACGCACCTCTCCTGTCGTTCGTGTCGATCTGAACAAGAAAGGTTATAGTCGAAGCGAGTCCACTATTGCGACGCATTAGCAAATCGATCAATCAGGTCTCGATGATCGATTTCGCCGATCAAGCTCATTGCGACAATGCACTGGCGCGGGCGCCTCGCGTGGATACACTCCGACTGAACAAAAAGATCAGACGATCCCCGTTCGGTTGAAGGAGAGCGAAGATGGAACTCAAGGGTTCGAAGACCGAGGACAATCTCAAGGCCGCGTTTGCCGGCGAAAGCCAGGCCAATCGCCGCTATCTCTATTTCGCGCAGCAGGCCGACATTGAAGGCCATAACGACGTCGCGGCGGTGTTCCGCTCGACGGCTGAAGGTGAGACCGGCCACGCACATGGCCATCTCGAGTTCCTCCAGAGCGGCGGCGGCGATCCGGCGACCGACATGCCGATCGGTGATACGGTGAGCAACCTCAAGTCGGCGATCGCGGGCGAGACCCACGAATATACCGACATGTATCCGGGCATGGCCAAGACCGCGCGCGACGAGGGCTTCGACGAGATCGCCGAATGGTTCGAGACGCTCGCCAAGGCCGAGAAGAGCCACGCCGGCAAGTTCCAGAAGACGCTGGACGCAGTGCTGGCCGACGCCTGAGACGCTCCCCTTTGCTCAGACGTCAGATGTGGCCACCTGATTCGCCCCCTGATCAGGTGGCCGTTTCTGTTGGGGGAGGTCGCTGATCCTATGCGGCGAGGAGGGGAGATCCTATGAAGGAAGGCAGTCTCGAAGCACCCATGCGTCACCCGATCGCTTGGGACGATGACAGCTTCTACGACGAGACCGCGCTGGACACGGAACTCCGCCGCGTGTTCGACATCTGCCATGGGTGCCGGCGCTGCTTCAATCTGTGCAGCAGCTTTCCGCGCCTGTTCGATCTGGTCGACGAGAGCCCGAACGAATCGGTCGAGGATCTGACCGCGGCGGACCTCAAGGCGGTCGTCGACGACTGCACCCTGTGCGACATGTGCTTCATGGTGAAGTGCCCCTATGTGCCGCCGCACGCGTTCGACCTCGATTTTCCGCATCTCATGCTGCGCTATCGGGCGGTCGAGCATCGCAAGGGGCTGACCAGCTTCGCCGACCGGGAGCTCGCCAAAACCGATCGCAACGGCAAGCTCGCGACGCTCGCCAGCGGCCTTGCCAATTTCGCGACGAAGGAAGCCAGCCCCGCGCGCGGCGTCATGCAGGCGACGCTTGGGATCGACAAGCGCGCGCATCTCCCGGCCTATGCGGACGTGCCGCTCGCCAACAAGCAGGCGCTGGTGCCGCCGCCCAATCCGGACGGCCCCGCTTTCGGTCGCAAGGTGGCGCTCTACGCCACCTGTTTCGCCAACTTCAACGACCAGACGCCGGGCGAGGCGGCGATCAAGGTGCTCGCCCACAACGGCGTCGAGGTGCGCATCGAATATCCGAAATGCTGCGGCATGCCCAGATTCGAGAATGGCGATCTCGCCGCGGTGGCGAGCGCGGCCGAGCGCGTCGCGGCGCATTTCGAGCCGTTGATCGACGCGGGCTATGCGGTGGTGCCGCTCACCACCTCCTGTGCGCTGATGCTCAAGTTCGAATGGCCTTTGCTGCAGCCGGACCATGCAGCAATCGCCAGACTCTCGGCCAACACATTCGACGTCTCGCAATATATCGTCATGCTGGCCAAGGAGACCGGCCTCATGCCGATCGTGGAATGGGACGCGAAGATCGGCGTCCATTTCGCCTGCCACGCGCGCGCGCAGAATATGGGACCGAAGGCGCTGGAAATGCTGCGCCTCATCCCGGGTGCGAAACCGGCGCTCACCGATCGCTGCTCGGGCCATGGCGGCAAGTGGGGTATTTTTGCGCAGCATTTCGACACGGCGGTCAAGGTCGGCCGTCCCGCCGCGCGCCAGCTCGCCAAGGATATGCCGGACGTCATGGTCAGCGAATGCCCGCTGGCCGGGCCGCACCTCAAGCAGGTGCTGGAGCTGTCCGGCAATGCCGCGCCCGAGCGCATCGGCCATCCGATCGAAGTGATGGCGCGGGCCTATGGCCTCTAAAGGAGCGAGCCATGCCGCATGACGCCCGCATCATCACGCGCGAGGACATCATGGACCTCGGCACCTATGAGACGATCCGCCCACTCAAGCGCGAGGAGGCGCTGCTGCGCAAGCGGTTCCGCCGCGTGTCGGTCGGGCCGCACATCACCGTGACCTTCGAGAATTGGGACAGCATGTGGCTGCAGGTGCAGGAAATGCTGCGCATCGAGAAAGGCGGCGAGGAGCAGCTGGTCGACGAGCTTGCCGCCTATAATCCGATGATCCCCAACGGCCGCGAGCTCACCTGCACGTTGATGATCGAGATCGATGATCCGGTGATCCGCGCGCACACGCTGGGCCGCCTCGGTGGTATCGAAGATCATATCTATCTTTCGGTCGCGGGCGAGCGGATCGACGCCGTGCCGGAAGGAGATGTGGAGCGCAGCCGGGCGGACGGCAAGGCATCCAGCGTCCATTTCCTCCATTTTCCGTTCAGCGATGCACAGGTCGCCACCTGGCAAGGGGGCGAGGGACAGATTCTGTTCGGGATCGATCATCCGCATTACGGCCACATGGCGATGATCGGTGAAGAAATCAGGCGCGAGCTGGCGCGCGACTTCGCCTGAGCCCGCCTATTCCCGCACGGAGAGCGAGCGCGGTCCCACCGTCTTGCGCGGTGGCACATAGTCGGATGCGACAGGCGCTGCTTGCACGGCGGGGGTGATCACCACGGGCGGTGCCGGGACCGGCGCGGCCATGGCGTCGTCCGATGAAGCGGGCGAGATGCCCGTTGCATCCAGCGTCGGGGTCGCGTCGGCGACAGCATTCGTGCTGGGCGTGATCTGTATGGGCGGCGTGGCGGCGTCAGTCGGAGCGGATGCGGGGACGGCCGGCCGGTTCGGCGCCGGTGCTTTTTCCGCGGCGGCGTGAGCGGCGCGCTCGGCGCCGGGCAGGGCGCTGCTGATACTGTTTACGAGAATGGGCGCACCGATCAGGATCGCCAGTGCAGTGATCTGATAAATCCGCTTCGACATGCCCTGCTCCGATGCCCGGCCCGGCCGAGCGGTCGGACTTTACGCAAATGGCCTTAGCATCCGGTAAATGGACGATATCGGTCCGGCGCAGGATCGCGCTGCGCCGTTCAACATATATTTGCCATTTACCGTGTATGCCTCTGAGACTGTCGGAGAATCCGGCGGCTTGATGTAAGGCGGCAAAGCATGAAATGCTCACGCCGCGGGGGTGACGGGTCGGCATGATCAGGGTGTTCAAGCATTATATTCCGCATGCGGTGTTGATGCTCGGCATTTTCGACTTTGCGCTGCTGGTGGCGGCTGCGGAGGCGGGATGGGTGCTGCGCGCCCACCAGATCGCGATGGATGTCGACCAGATCTATAACCGCATCGGCCCGCTTGCGAGCTTCGCCGTCGCGCTGCAGACGGCGATGATCGCGGTCGGTGTTTATAGCCCCGAGGCTCTGACCTCCCTGCGCTTCGCCATGGCGCGGCTGCTCGTCGCCATTTCGCTCGGCGTCATCTTTCTCTCGGTCATGCACTTCGCGATGCCGGACTTCACCTTGTGGCGGTCCAATTCGCTCTACGCGATGGTGCTTGCCTTCCTTTTCCTGATCACGCTGCGCATCCTGCTCGGATCGATGCTTGGCGGCGAGGCGTTCAAGCGCCGGCTCGTCGTGCTGGGCGCGGGCAAGCGGGCGGATCGCATCCGCCAGCTCGAGAAGCGCTCGGGCTCGGGCTATATCGTCGTGGGCTATATCGCCATGAACGATGGCGAGCAGCTCATTCCTGAAGCGATCAACCGCAGCGCCATCTATAATATGTCGGATTTCGTTGTCCGGCTGGCGGCCAGCGAGGTGATCCTTGCGCTGGAGGAACGGCGCAACTCCGTCCCGATGAGCGACTTGCTGCGCATCAAGACCACCGGCGTCCACGTCAACGATCTCTCGACCTTCCTGGAGCGGGAGACCGGTCGCATCGATCTCGACACGGTCAATCCCAGCTGGCTCATTTTCTCGGACGGCTTTTCCTCGGGCCAGCGCCTTTCCGCAATCGCCAAGCGCCTGTTCGACGTGACCGCGAGCGCCTTGCTGCTGGTGCTGACCGCGCCGATCATCCTGCTCGGCGCGCTTGCCGTCATGCTCGATAGCAAGGGCCCGGCCTTCTACAAGCAGCTGCGCGTCGGCCTCTATGGCCAGGAATTCAACATCGTGAAGCTGCGCACGATGCGCCAGGACGCCGAAGTTGCCGGCAAGGCGGTCTGGGCCGAGAAGGACGATCCGCGCATCACGCGCCTCGGCCGCTTCCTGCGCAAGACGCGCATCGATGAACTGCCGCAGGTGTGGAACGTCCTCAAAGGCGACATGAGCTTCGTCGGCCCGCGCCCGGAGCGCCGCCAGTTCGTCGAGGATCTCGAGACCCAGCTACGTTACTATGCGGAGCGTCACATGGTAAAGCCGGGCATCACCGGCTGGGCGCAGATCAATTATCCTTATGGTGCCTCGATCGAGGATTCGCGCAACAAGCTGGAATATGACCTTTATTACGCAAAGAATTATTCACCCTTCCTCGACCTGCTGATCCTGCTGCAGACGCTGCGCGTGATCCTCTGGCCCGAGGGCGCCCGCTGAAGCGGGCTGGGCATCGCCATGTCACTCTGGATCGTTGCCGGTAATACGGGACACGCGCTTGCCGCGGCGTTGCTGACCAGCCTCGCCATTCTGACGTCCCGTCGCTCCCTGCGCTCCTATGAGGGGCAGATCCTGGTCGTCGCGCTGACGGTGACCGCGCTCTGGTCGCTGCGGCATGCGCTGGCGAGCGTGCTGAACATCGGCGCGCTGTCCGATGGCGTGGCCGAGACAGTCCGCAACGGCGCCTGGCTCGGCGTGATGACCATCTATATGCATCGGCATCCCGTCGGCGGCAGCCTGGGTCGCGTCAGGCCCTTGGTGCTGCTGTCGCTCGCGCAGGTGCTGGTGATCCAGCTTGGATTCGACCTGCTGGTCGGCGAGGGCGCGCCCGTCAATGAGGTCGTGCTGCCGGTCTTCCAATCGAGCTGGCTGCTGCGCTGCACCTTCGCGCTCGGCGCGCTCGTATTGCTCCACGGCATGTCCACTCAGCGCGATCATCCGGCCGCGGCCCGGCGGCAGGCCTGGGTCGGCGCCGGACTCGCGTTCATGTGGGCCTATGACTTCAATCATTATGCGCTCGCCTGGCTCACCGACGGCCGCGCCGATTCGATCGGGCCGATGCGCGGCTTCGTCATGGCCCTCTTCTCGTTGATGCTGGTACTGGGGTTGCGCGCGGATGACGGAACGCGGGCGCTGGCGCTCTCCCGCGCAGTCACGATGCGCTTGGTATCGCTCGGCATATTGGCGCTGTATCTGATCGTCGTCACTTTGCTCGCGACCCTTTCCAGCGGCCTCATCGCGCCGGTCGGGCGGGTGGTGCAGTTCGGCGTCCTGTTCGCGCTCGCCGTCTCCGTTCTGGCGCTGATGCCCTCGACGTCGCTGCGTGCCTGGTTGCGGGTCGAGATCACCAAGCATCTCTTCGCGCACCGCTATGATTATCGCATGCTGTGGATGCGCTTCGCCGCGACCGTCGGAGAGAACGGGACGGACGAGGCCCCGCTCGAGACTCGCGTCACCCGCGCGATTGCCGAAGCGATCGAAGCCCCCAGCGCGGCGCTCTATCTGCGCGACGAGGATGGTCGGCTGAGTCTCGCCAAGCATTGGTGCTGGCCGGTCCAGACGGAGTTGCCGGGTCATTTGCCGGCCGTGCTTGCAGACCGCCTCCTGGAGACGGCCTGGATCGTCGATCTCGCGGCGGACTGGGCGACTTATGGCGCGATGCTGCCGGCCTGGATGCAGCGCAGCGCCCAGACCTGGGCATTGGCGCCCCTCATCCACGCTGATCAGCTCGTCGGCGTGATCCTGCTGGCCGCACCGCCGGGCAATCGCCGGCTGGACTGGGAAGATCTCGACGTATTGCGCGTGGTCTGCTGGGAGGCGGCCGCGCGGCTCGGCGAGGCGCGCAGCCGGGCCGCTCTCGCCGAGGCGCAGCGTTTCGACGAGTTCAATCGCCGTTTCGCCTTCATCCTCCACGATCTCAAGAATCTGGTGAGCCAGATGTCGTTGCTCGCCAGCAATGCCGAGCGTCATGCCGACAATCCCGCGTTCCGCGAGGATATGGTGCTGACCCTCAAGGAAACGGCGAGCCGCATGACCGAATTGCTGCAGCGGCTGGGTCGGCCAGGGTCGCGGGCCGAGGCCAAGGGGCTGCTGCTTGGCCCCTGGGCGCGCGATCTCGTCGCAAGCTGGGCGGCGGGTCTGGGCCTTGTCGAGGTGGACGGCGACGTGATGCGACCGGTCCGTGCCGATGCGGAGGGGCTTAGCCGTGCGATCGGACACCTCGTGCGCAATGCCATCGAGGCCAGCCCCGCCGGACGTCTGGTGTGGATCAGCCTCAGCGAGAATGCGTTGGGCGCCTCGATCCGCGTGACCGATCGCGGCCATGGCATGAGCGAGGCGTTTATGCGGGATCAGCTGTTCCGCCCGTTCAGTTCGACCAAGCCCACTGGGTTCGGTCTCGGTGCGCATGAGGCGCGGCTGCTCGTCCAGACGATGGGCGGCATGCTCGATGTCGAGAGCATTGAGGGTCAGGGGACGACCTTTACCATCCGGTTGCCTTTTGCGGATATATGGGGGAGCGACGCTTCCTCCGAGCAGACACGAAAGACTGGTTGATGCCCGACACGCGCCCGAAATTGCTGATCGTCGAGGATGACATCGGGCTGCAGCGGCAACTGCGCTGGGCCTATGACGGCTATCAGCTGTTCATCGCAGGCGACCGCGCCGAAGCGCTGGAGATATTGCGCACCGAGGAACCGCCGGTCGTCACCCTCGATCTCGGCCTGCCGCCCGACCCTGACGGGATCAGTGAGGGCATGGCCGTGCTGGCGCAGATCCTGACGGAGCGCCCCGGCACCAAGGTCATCGTCGCGTCCGGTCATGGCGATCGGGCCAGCGCCCGCCGTGCCATTGCCGAGGGAGCGTGGGATTTCTACCAGAAGCCGATCGACATCGATTCGCTCGGCCACATCGTAGGCCGCGCCTTCCATGTGCATGCGCTGGAGGAGGAGAATCGCCGTCTTGCCGAAGCGGCGCCGGCGGACGGCCGCGTGCTCGGCCGGATGATCACGGCTGCACCGGAAATGCTCAAGGTCGCGCGCATGATCGAGCGCGTCGCCAATGCCAATGTAGCGGTGATGCTTCTGGGCGCCAGCGGCACCGGCAAGGAATTGCTGGCGAAGGGGGTGCACGAGACCAGTGACAGGGCATCCGGCCCGTTCGTGGCGATCAACTGCGCTGCGATCCCCGAAACCTTGCTGGAGAGCGAGCTCTTCGGTCACGAGAAGGGCGCCTTCACCGGTGCAGTCAAGACGACGATCGGCAAGATCGAGCAGGCCGAGGGCGGCACTCTCTTCCTCGACGAGGTCGGCGACATTCCGCTGCCGCTTCAGGTGAAGCTGCTGCGCTTCCTGCAGGAACGGGTTATCGAGCGGATCGGTGGGCGCCAGCCGATCCCCGTCGACACCCGCATCGTCTGCGCGACCCACCAGAATCTCGACGAGATGATCGCCGAGCAGCGGTTCCGCGAGGACCTCTATTATCGCCTTGCCGAGATCGTCGTGCGTATTCCGACGCTGGCGGAGCGGGCAGGGGATGCGGTGCTGCTGGCGCGCCACTTCGTGTCGAAATTCGCCCGCGACCTCAATCCGCAGGTCAAGGGACTGGCAAACGATGCCATCGCCGCGATCGACGCCTGGAGCTGGCCGGGCAATGTGCGTGAGCTGGAGAATCGCGTGAAGCGTGCGGTGATCCTTGCCGATGCCAAGCTGGTCAGCGCGGCCGATCTTGATCTCGATGCGGGCGAGGAGGTCGAGGAGGTCGTCGTCAATCTGCGGGCAGTGCGGGAGGCTGCGGACCAGCAAGCCATCCGGCGGGCGATCGCGCGTGCCGATGGCAATGTCTCCAGCGCCGCCCGCATGCTCGGCGTCAGCCGGCCGACGCTCTATGACCTGATGAAGACGTATAATCTGGGATGAAGCTCGATATTGCGGTCGAGACGGGTGGCGACGTGCGTCAGTATTCAGGCGATGACGCCTCGCAGACGGACAACAGCTTCTCGCTTCACCGACGGCGGCCGGCGGTTCTTCAATAAGATCGTTGTTGGACATTTTGTTCGCCACGGGCGACAGGCGATCAAAACGAAGCGTTTTCCCGGCGTGCCGCTTTGATGATGAATAAACGATTGTAGTGGCGCTTCGGCCTGGTGTGCTTCACCTCAGGCACCCGTGGCCCCCGCCCGGAATCTTTCGACCGCCGCTGCCTTGGGGGCTTCGCTCAGCGGCTGGCCCGGATATTCCTGCAGCCCCCAGGCGCCGTAGATGCTGATCACGCCAACGTCCTGGTAGAGGGTCAGCAGGTCACCGATCTGGTCTCGCCATGCGGTCAGATAGCGCGTGTAGGCCTGCCCCATGCGGGGATCGCGCTCGATCGCCTTGAGCAGGTCCAGGTCGGACGACAGGAAATGCTGTCCGCCCTCATAACTGATGTACCGCAGCCCATATTTCGCGACCTCGGCCTTGGTCAGCGCGGCATAGGTAAGCGTCTCGTCGATCCGGGCCGGGACGGTGGTCGCAAAGAAGGCATCCATCGCCGCAGCGGTCGAGAGCGAGTCCGGGGTCAGCGTGCTGGTGGAGAAATAGGGTGCCGTCGCATAGGCATCGACCTTCCTGGCGGTGTCCTTGAACCCGAGGACATAAGGTACGGCGCTGGGGCCATTCTGAAAGGAGACGACGCGAACGACGCGGTTCATCTGCCCGGCGAACACGCTGGACCAGACGTCCATCACCTCGCCTGTCTTTTCGGCAAGGCGATACATGATGGCGAGGTTGCCGTCCTTCGCCAGCCCCTCTTCAAGGCCTTCCTTGTTGGCCTGCGTCGTCACTTTGAAACCCCAATTCCAGACCTCGTTGGAGACTTCGACATATGCCTTGAGCGTCGGATCGAGCGTGTCGCGGACCAACTCGGCCATCTTGCGGACATAGGCCGCGTCGGCATTCCATGGCACATTGAACCATGGGTTGACGTGCGCCTGGTTGGCGAGGAGGATCATATATTCCAGCGCGACACCGTCCGCCGCGTCGAACGCTCCCGATCCCGGCCTGTTGCGTGTCGCCCAGGTGACGGCCCGGTTATCATTGACGGCTGTGGTCCAGTTGAGGAAGCGCACGACGCTGTAATTCCTGACGTTGGCGAGAAAGACCGGATCGAAGGTAGCGGCGGGATCGGCGTCGCTTTCGCGGCAATCGAGATTGCGCAGCGGATCTTCGCTCGACATGCCGGAATAATAGAAGCTGGCGTTGTAGTTCACCGGTCCCGGCACCCATGAGAAGGTCACCGAATTCGCGCTATAGACGGGATTCTTCACCGGCGGGCCGAACACCTCCGCCGTGGCGATTGTGCCCGTCCACTGGCAGGTGACCTGCACCGTCGCGCCGCGATAGGCCCTGGTCGGAATGCTGATGCCCGTTACGATGCGCTCGCCGGCATCGAGGCGGATCACGTCGTAGTTGGCGTCCATGCGCGCTGCGGGCACGCTCACGCCTTGATTTGCGGCGTTGAGCAACATCCGGCCCCCACCGGAGACGAGGTTCGAGAACATGCGCTCCTGGCCGTAATAAGCGGGCCCGCTGAGATTGATGCCGAGGGTCGTCGGTTTGACGGCGTCTGTGGGTGTTGGCGAGGGTGTTGGTGTCGGAGTGGACGTCGGTGTCGGGGAGGGAGTGGGTGTCGGCGTAGGGATCGTGACCGGTGGGGAGCCGGCGGTTTCTCCGCCACAGGCCGTCAGTGCCAGGGTGAGGGCGCTCGTGGCAATCAGCGGTGCGGCCCCGCCAGACCTTGCGAGCCTCCGCAGCATTGCGCCCTGGCTTCTCATCGCATGTCCCTCGACGACCGGTCAGGTTTCCCCTCAATGGGAAGGGCAAATCCCCCGGACACCGCCGGGCGCCCGCGCACGGCATATTCGGTCTGGACCTGAAAAACGTCCGATTGATTGGCGATCAGCCGTCCATGTCCGAGAATAGCAATGTCAACCACGTCGTCCTCCGAGCATTGGCTGGCGGAACGTCATGCTGCTTCTCAATTGATGAGAAAGTGGGACGGTCAAGGGGCCGGCAGTAGCATGATGTCTCCGGCGCAAGTGCGTCAAGACAACTTACAGTAACCAAAATCACGCCTCGATGTCATATGTGTCATTACTTAGGTAGACATAGGCTGATCATAATAGCGGCAGAATTGTAGCGAGGGATGGGTCCGCCATCGTCGACGCGAGGCCGCCACCCACCCGGTAGCCTTTGGTGTGGATCTTGGCGTCGCGCTCTTCGGAATCAGGCGGTGCGCGTCGCGCAATCGGCCATGGCGATCACCGGTTGCGCAGTCTGTCGGCATGCGAAGCAAAAACTGAGCTATTCGGCCTGAACAAATTCCCGCTTCAATGATTGTCCGCTCTTATGCGCCGACAATCCAGGCCGGATGACTGAAAAGTCGTGGTGAACGGCCATTAGCCCCTCCTCTGAAGAGGAGAGGCTAATGACGGCAGTGCCGTCGCGCCCCGACTGTCGAATTCCAGGAGAAAATGCCGGATAGCCCTCGCTCGAATTTGTCCACGCCGCCTCGGATCTGGGCTTGATTTAGATCTTCCCATTCGCTGTGGAGCAAGTTTCGACTTCGCTAAGCCGGACGGTATTTTGAATGACCGAGGCTCGCCTCAAGCCCCCATCTTCTCTGCCAGCTCATCCAGCGTGATGCCGATGCGATGCATCTGCTCCACCACGGGTGGCCAGACCGAGCCGAAAAAGCGCTCGCGCTCCATCGCGCGGAGCCTGCGGGACGCGCCGGGCGCGACGAACATGCCGACGCCGCGCTTCACCTGCACCAGGCCGTCATCCTGGAAACTTTGATAGGCTTTCGCGACGGTCAGCGGATTGGCACCTTGCTGCGCAGCAAAAGCGCGGACTGAGGGCAACATGTCGCCGTCATCATAGCGCCCATCAAGGATTGCCGCAGCAATCAGATCGCGCAAACGCAGATAGACGGGCCGACTTTCATCGATCATGCTGCATCAGTGACATAATACAGCCAGTCGGTCAACACAAGATGTTGCGCCTGAATGCCGTATCGGCCGCAATGATAAGGCCGTGGCTGTTCAGCCTTTCGGACCGGTCCAGACGCTGAGCACGTCGTCCAGCTCCGGCCGGGGCCGTTCATCCAGTTCCTGGCTGGGCGTGCCGATGAAGACGAAACCGGCGACCTTCTCCTCCGCGCTGCCGAATGCGTCGCGCACCGCGTCGCTATAGCTCGGCCAGCCTGTCAGCCAGCCGCCGGCAAAGCCCATGGCATGGGCGGCATGCAGCAGGTTCATTGTCGCCGCGCCCACCGACAGCTCCTGCTCCCAGAGCGGGATCTTGGTCTGTTTCGGCGCGGACAGCACCACGATCAGCGCGGGTGCCTGCCGCGCATATTGCAGCATGGAGTCGACCTCCAGTCGCCCGGCGGTCGGCTTCTCGACGAGATAGGAGTCCGCAAGCAAAGTCGCCAGCGCCTCGCGCTTGTCGTCCGGCACGATGACGAAACGCCAGGGCGCGAGCTTGCCATGATCGGGCGTGCGCGCGGCAATGCGCACCATCTCGCGCATCTGGTCGAGGCTCGGCCCCGGTGCCGCCAGGTCGCGTGGCTTGCCGGAGCGGCGCGTGGAGAGATGGGCGAGCAGCGAGGAGCGATCGTTGAGCATGTCAATTCGCTAGCCAAATCCCGGGCTTTCGCCAAGCCTTGTTTTGCGAATCGCTCGCAGCAAACGTGCGCAAAAAAACTTCACAGCCACGCAATAATCTCTAGTCTCCCGCGATCATCTGCGCGCCTTTCAGGGAGCGCGCTGCACAAGGGATCGCCAATTTATGTCCAATCACATGGAGGATGCATCCATCGAGCCAGGCACGCCGCCGGCCGATGTGGTGCACGTCGGAACCTGGTTCGGTCATCCGAAACCGTTGTTCTGGTTGTTCGGCACGGAGATGTGGGAGCGCTTCGGCTATTATGGCATGCGCGCGCTGCTCACGCTGTATCTTACCAAGCATTTCGTGCTGGGTGATCGCGCCTCGACCGGCCTCTATGGCGGCTATACCGCGCTCGTCTATCTGACGCCTTTGGTCGGCGGCCTGCTCGCCGACCAGTATCTGGGTTCCAAGCGTGCGGTGCGCTTTGGCGCGCTGATGATGGCGATCGGCTATTTCACGCTCGCCTTCGGCGGCACGGCGGCCAAGCCCTATCAGGTCGTCGACGGCCAGCGCTACGAGGTGGTCGTCGAGCATTTCCGCGACGCGCCGACGAGCGATCCGGCCGAGGCGCGCTATCTTGTCGATGGCGGCCAGAAGCTCAAGATGCGCGGCAATGACGACGGCAGCATGTCGCTGCTCGGCGCCAATGGCCAGGAAGTGCGCAAGCTCGCCAAGGGCAGCTTCACCGAGCAGGCCGAGCGCAGCGCCGTGCTGACGATGATCATGCTGATGGCGCTGTCGCTCATTTCGGTCGGCAACGGCTTCTTCAAGCCCAATATCTCGACGATGGTGGGCGAACTGTATCAGCCGGGCGACCGACGACGCGATGCGGGCTTCACCATCTTCTATATGGGCATCAACACCGGCTCGATCCTCGGCCAACTGCTCTGCGCCATCTTCGCCGACACGATCGGCTGGCCCGCGGGCCTCGGCCTCGCCGGTGTCGCGATGGTCATTTCCTTCCTGATGATCAGCTATCATGGCGGGCGATTGGATGCCTATGGCAATGCGCCCCGCCGCACCGGGCCGGATCGCGCGATGCTGATCTACGTCCTTGCAGTTCTCGCCGTGCCGGTCATCTATTTCCTGTTCGTCAATCTGATGGCGACCGAGAAGCCGCCCGAGGGCTCCGGTTTCGTCGGTTATCTCATGAGCCTGCCGATCATGGGCAAGCTGCTGTTCGGCACCTTCATCGTCTCGGTGCCCGGCATCCTGATCTGGTCCTTCCTCAAGGGCAGCCGCAAGGAAGGCGAGATGATGCTGGCCGCGATGGTCCTCATCGTCTTCAATGTCGTGTTCTGGACCCTGTTCGAGCAGGCCGGGTCGAGCCTCACTTTGTTCGCGGATCGCAACACGGATCGCAGCGTCTTCGGCCTCTTCTCGCTCTCCGCGCCGCAGACGCAGAATTTCAATCCCATCTCGATCGTGCTGCTGGCGCCGCTGATGAGCATCCTGTGGGGCTGGCTCGCCAGGCGCGGTTGGGAGCCGTCTATCCCGATCAAATTCTCGATCGCGCTTGTCGGCGTCGGCGCGGGATTCCTGTTCCTGGTCTGGGGCTCCGTCTTCGCCGGACCGGATTTCAAGGTCGGGCTGTGGTGGCTCGCCGGGCTCTATGTCATTCACTCCGCCGCCGAGCTGTGCATCTCGCCGGTCGGCCTCTCGATGATCACCAAGCTCTCCATCGCGCGCATCGTCGGCATGATGATGGGCGTCTGGTTCCTGTCCATCTCGGTCGCGCAATATGTCGCGGGCGTGGTGGCGCAATTCGCCAGCGTCGAGACGGTTGGTGGCCAGGTGACGAACCTCAAGGTGAGCCTTGAAACCTATGTCGGCGTGTTCACCTCGATTGCCGAGATCGCGATCGGCGCGGGCGTGATCCTGTTCCTGCTCTCCTTCTTCCTCAAGCGCTGGATGCACGGCGTGACCTGACCGGCTTGACCGGATGCGCTGCGCGGGCGCATGGACGCCTGCGCAGCGCGTGAGCGAGCGATCGAGGGGACGATATGAGCAGACGCTTCTTCGGCACAGACGGGATCAGGGGGCTCACCAACAAGTCGCCGATGACCGCCGAGATGGCCATGCGGGTCGGCATGGCGGCGGGGCGTCATTTCCTGCGCGGCGATCATCGCCACCGCGTCGTCATTGGCAAGGATACGCGCCTCTCGGGCTACATGATCGAGAATGCGCTGGTCGCCGGCTTCACCAGCGTCGGCATGGATGTCGTGCAGTTCGGGCCGATCCCGACGCCCGCCGTCGCGATGCTCGCCGCCTCGATGCGCGCCGATCTTGGCGTGATGATCTCGGCCAGCCACAATCCCTATTACGACAACGGCATCAAGCTGTTCGGCCCGGACGGCTACAAGCTCTCCGACGCCGACGAGATGAAGATCGAGGCGCTGATCGAGAGTGACGACATCCCGCTCGCCGACGCTGCCCATATCGGCCGCGCCCGCCGCGTCGAGGATAGCCGCGGGCGCTACATCCACTTCGTCAAGTCGACCTTTCCCGAGCATCTGCGCCTTGATGGGCTCAAGGTCGCGCTCGATTGCGCCAATGGCGCGGCCTATAACACCGCGCCCTCCACACTCTGGGAGCTCGGCGCCGAGCTGATCAGCATCGGCGTCAATCCCAATGGCACCAACATCAATGACGGCGTCGGCTCGACCGCGCCGCAGGTGCTGCAGGAGACGGTGGTCGCGTCCGGCGCGGACATCGGCATCGCGCTCGATGGCGACGCGGATCGCCTGATCGTCGTCGACGAGACCGGCGCGATCGTCGATGGTGACCAGATCATGGCATTGATCGGCACGAGCTGGGCGCGGCGCGGCACGCTCAAGGGCGGCGGCCTCGTGGCGACGGTCATGTCCAATCTCGGCCTCGAGCGCATGCTGGCGAGCCACGACATCCCGCTTATCCGCACCAAGGTCGGCGACCGCTATGTGCTGGAGGAGATGAAGGCGCGCGGCTGCAATGTCGGCGGCGAGCAGTCCGGCCACATGATCCTCTCCGACTATGCGACGACAGGCGACGGCACGATCGCGGCGTTGCAGGTGCTCGCAGCCCTCGT
This sequence comes from Sphingobium nicotianae, assembly GCF_018603885.1. Lineage (GTDB taxonomy): Bacteria > Pseudomonadota > Alphaproteobacteria > Sphingomonadales > Sphingomonadaceae > Sphingobium > Sphingobium nicotianae. Next base: position 418,703 of record NZ_JAHGAW010000001.1, on the reverse strand, counting down.
CGAAAGCGGCAAGCCGGCCAGCGAACTGCTCCGCCAGTTCGAACCGGTGCCGCAATTGCTCAAGAATGTCCGCTTCGCCGGGGGCAAGCCACTGGAGGCGGAGAGCGTCAAGACCGTGATCGCCGATGCCGAGAGGGAGCTGAACGGTTCCGGCCGCCTCGTCATTCGTCCGTCGGGGACCGAGCCGGTCATCCGCGTCATGGCCGAGGGCGATGATGGCGATCAGGTCAGGCGTGTGGTCGAGCGCATCTGCGATGCCGTCGCCAGCGCTGCGGAGCATGCGTGAAATGCACTCATGCCGCGGACTTTATCGGGCGGAAGAAGGCCGAACGGACTAGGGAATAAGCGATGCTCGAAATGCGCCCCGATTGCGAACGCTGCGGCGCCGATCTGCCGGCCGATGCCGGCGGCGCCTTCATCTGCTCCTTCGAATGCACCTTCTGCGCCGAATGCGCCGATGCCCTCGACGATCGCTGCCCCAATTGCGGCGGCGAGCTGCTGGACCGCCCGAGCCGCGTCAGCAAAGCGCTGGCCAATAACCCGGCCTCGACGGAGCGCAAATTCAAAGGATAGCGCGGATCGCCATTTAGCGGGCCGCATCCCATTTTCGTCGTCCTGAAACAAGTTCGGCATGACGATCTTGTTTCGAGACAATGCGCTCAGCATTTCAAGAAAATTGAATGTCGATATGTCCTAGGGCTTCGGGCCACCGCGGATGATCTTGAGCCAGGGATTGAGGTCGGGCTCACCGACCTTCATCAATGTGTTGCGGTCGCGATGCTGGAATGGCTCGCTCTGCCCGCGCACCATCAGCATCGTGTCGGAGATATAGCTCCAGGTGCCGTCATCGTGGAATTCGACCTCGATGCTGTAGCTGTCCGTGCGAAAGGCCAGCTCCAGGAAGCTGGTCGAGCAGATGCCATAGTCGGTCTGCCCACGCTCGGCCTTGAGCACCAGTCTGGTCGCATTCGCCTCGGCATGTCCCGCCGCGATGGCCACTTGGCCGCGCGGAATGGCAAGGGTCTGAAGGATCAGCCCTGTCGCCGGCTCCCACAGCCAGTAGCCCACCTGGTCGTGGAAGGTCGTGTCCTCCTCGGGCGTGTTGATGTGGACATGATAGCGCAGGCCATAGAAGAGCTGTGGCCCATTCGCCTGCGGGTCGATCGGCTGCATCTCGATGCGCTCATAATAATCGCGCTGCTCCGGCCCATCCTCCTTGGGATTGATGTCGACGCCGCGCCGGCCCTCCCAGATGCCCGCCAGCCGCCGCAGGGGCCCGAGATTGGCGAGCGCGTCGGGATTGACCGGATCGGGTTCGGTGAAGATGTCGTCCGGAATATCCATGTCGTGTCCCCTTTTGGCCTCGCTGCCGATTTGTTTCATTTTGCACGGACTGACGGGGCAGGCCAAGCTGCCCCATATGAAAATCTGTCCCACGCGCATCGGACGGCGACATGGTCCTGTCCGGCATACCCGCAAAGCGCCTCGACTTCGCGCACGGCTCCCGGCAAAAGTGCGCCATGACGACTCCCCGCATCCTCATCATCGCCGGCTCCGACTCTGGTGGCGGCGCGGGTATCCAGGCGGATATTCGCACGGTCACCATGCTCGGCGGCCATGCGATGACGGCAATCACCGCCATCACCGCGCAGAACACGCTGGGTGTCCAGGCCGTCCATCCCGTGCCGACCGAGATGGTGCTGGCGCAGATCGACAGCGTGGTGAGCGACATCGGCGTCGATGCGATCAAGATCGGCATGATCGGTTCGGCGCAGACGGCACTGGCCGTGGCAGCGCGGCTGGAGAGCATCGGCGCGCCGGTCGTGCTCGATCCGGTGATGGTGGCGACCAGCGGCGGGGTGCTCGCCGATGCCGCGACGGTAGAGAGCCTGCACGAGCTGATGGGTTGGGCCTATCTCACGACGCCCAACCTCCCCGAGCTGGAAGCGCTCGGAGGCGAAGCGGCGCTGACCGCGCGGGGCGAGATGCTGCTGATCAAGGGCGGCCATGTTCCGGGCGAGACGATCGTCGACCGGCTGGTCGGCCCCGAGGGCGAGATCGCCCGCTGGGAAGCGCCGCGCATCGAGACCCAGGACACCCACGGCACCGGCTGCACGCTGGCGAGCGCCATCGCGGTGGGGCTGGGGCAGGGGCTTGACCTTCCAGAGGCAATCGCCCGCGCGCGGACCTTCGTTCGCCTCGCGCTCAGGGACGCGCCGGGTTTTGGCGGCGGCCATGGCCCCATGGGGCATCCGTCGGTGCGGTTGGACCTGGGCGGATCGCCGCGCTTCAATCAGGCGTCCGTGCCCGTCGCCGACTATGCCGCCTCGCGCGATTTCTACGAGAGTCTCGGCTTCACCCTGATCGTCGACAGCCCCGGCAACGCTTACGCCCGCTTCGAGACGCCGGGCGGCGCGACGCTCTCGCTGCATGGCGATACACCGGCCATCTATTTCGAGTGCGACGATCTTGATGCCCGCGTCGCGCAGCTTCAGTCGATCGGGCTGGTGTTCGACAGCGAGCCGGTCGATCAAAGCTGGGGCTGGCGCGAGGCCTGGCTGGTCGATCCGGCTGGCAATCGCCTCTGCCTGTTCAGCGCCGGCGAGAATCGCCGCTATCCGCCCTGGCGCGTGGCGCCGTGATCGCCGGCGTCGACGAGGCGGGCCGGGGGCCGCTCGCCGGGCCGGTGGTGGCGGCTGCGGTCATCCTGTGCAAGCCGCGCCCTTCCGGTCTGGACGACAGCAAGAAGCTGACGGCGGATCGCCGCGCCGCGCTCGAGGCCGTCATCAAGCGCCGCTGTCACTGGGCGGTCGGCGTCGTCGATGTCGGCGAGATCGACCGACTCAACATCTTCGGCGCGACCATGCTGGCGATGACGCTCGCGGTCGATGCTTTGTGCGCCAAGATCGGTTGCGACCCGCGTGAGGTGCTGGTCGATGGCAATCTGACCCCGCACGGCCGCCGGCCGGAATGGCGCTGGGCCGCACGGCCGATCGTCGGCGGCGATGCGCTGGAGCCCTGTATCTCGGCCGCTTCGATCATTGCCAAGGAACACCGCGACGCGCTGATGCGCGATTATCACAACCATCATCCCCACTACGGCTGGGCACAGAACAAGGGCTATGGCACGCCCGATCATCTCGCCGCCCTGCGCGAGCATGGCCCGAGCCCGCTCCATCGCCGCAGCTTCGCGCCGGTGGCCCAGCTGGTGATGCTTTGACGGCGGACGATGACGCTGCACGGCTGCGCGGCCTCGCTCTCGGACATCCCATCATCCGCACACTTCTGGATCGCTGGACGGCCATCGACTTGCCGGACGCATGGCTCTCGGGGAGCCTCATCGCGCAGGCGCGCTGGAACGAGCGGTTCGGTCTGCCATGCGACCACGGTATATCCGATGCCGATATCATCTATTGCGATCCGTCCGATCTTTCGCCGGAGAGTGAAGCCAGTCACGGCGCCCGCCTGGCCTCTCTGTTCGCCGACCTTCCCGTTCCGCTCGATGTTCGCAACCAGGCGCGGGTGCACATATGGTATCCGGGCAGTTTCGGTTTCGAGATCGAGCCCTATCGGTCGTCGCGCGAAGCCATAGCGACTTTCCCGACGACGTCGGCCGCTGTCGGGCTGCGTCTCGATGGCGGGATGGAGACCGCCGCGCCGTTTGGCCTTGGCGATCTCCTCCGGCCGGTCGTTCGGGCGAATGCGACGCAGATCACGCCGCAGATCTTTGCGGCCAAGGCTGCGCGCTGGCGGTCGATGTGGCCCGACCTCGAGATCCTGCCGTGGAGCGCGGCGGTGTCCATGCGCCAACCGGCCGGATGACCGGTCGATCGCTTGCCATGTCCCTCAACGTCCGCTAACAGCGCCGCGTCCCTTGGGGAGTAGCCAGCCGCCGCCCCGGCGGACCCTCGCGTCAACATACTCGGTCGAGAGGCCGTGGCGCAGGGAGGATCGCAAGGTCCAGGCGAGACCAATGGCATGGCGTTTCCGCTCGGGCTGGGCGGGAGGCGCTGTGTCGTTGTTCGTCCGCTGCCTGGCCCAAGGATCGTTCATGGAAGCCTTGCTCACCTCCACCGCCGTGGTCGCGCTCGCCGAAATCGGTGACAAAACCCAGCTGCTCGCCATTCTGCTCGCGACCCGGTTCCGCAAGCCGGTGCCGATCATCCTCGGCATTCTCGTCGCGACGCTCGCCAATCATGCATGCGCCGCCTTTCTCGGCGCCCGGGTCGCCTCGCTGCTGCAGAGCGCATGGTTCAGCTATGCGATTGCCGCCTCCTTCCTCGCCATGGGGGTCTGGACGCTGATCCCCGACAAGATCGACGATCTGGAGGACAAGCCGGCCCGCTTCGGCGCCTTCCTCACCACCGTCATCGCCTTCTTCCTAGTCGAAATGGGGGACAAGACGCAGATCGCCACGGTCGCGCTCGGCGCGCGCTTCCAGGACGTGACGATGGTCACGATGGGGACGACGTTCGGCATGATGCTCGCCAACGTGCCGGCGGTCTTCTTCGGGCATGAACTGATCAAGCGCGTGCCCCTCAAAATGGTGCGCATCATCGCCGCGATCCTCTTCGCCGTGATTGGAATCTGGCTATTTTTGCGCGCCGCGGGCATGGCCTGAGGCATCTACGAAAAAAATATCCACAGGCGCGCGGGCTGAGTCCTGCGCGCAACACCACAACATCTTGAGTCTCCCCCGAATCGCGAGACTCCATCCCTCGTATCGGACTCGTTTCGTTCCTCCCGGAATCAGCGACTTAACACCCCGTAAACCAAGATTACCGCGCTTGACGGCGGCCTGTCGGGGACTCACACATCGGCCGAAACCAGAGGGGGAAGCGTTTGATGGGGGTTATCGAGAAGGTCGGGACCCGGCCGGCAAGGAACAAGGTCGCGCCGTTGAGGGTGCCGCCCGTCCTGCCGCTCGACACGCTCCTGCAGGGCGATTGCATCGCGATCATGCGCACCATTCCGGACGCGAGCGTCGACATGATCTTCGCCGATCCGCCCTATAATCTCCAGCTCGGCGGCGATCTGTTCCGCCCCGAGGGCGGCCGCGTCGATGCGGTCGACGATGCCTGGGACCATTTCGACAGCTATGCCGCCTATGACGCCTTCTGCCGCGAATGGCTGGCCGAGGCGCGGCGCATCCTCAAGCCCGATGGCACCATCTGGGTGATCGGCAGCTATCACAACATCTTCCGCGTCGGCGCGCTGATGCAGGACCAGGGCTTCTGGATCCTCAACGACATCGTCTGGCGCAAGGCCAATCCCATGCCCAATTTCAAGGGTACGCGCTTCACCAATGCGCACGAGACGCTCATCTGGGCGAGCCAGGGCGAGAAAGCCAAATATACCTTCAACTATCGCGCGATGAAGACGCTCAATGACGAGCTGCAGATGCGCTCGGACTGGGTGCTGCCGATCTGCGCGGGGCCGGAGCGCCTGAAGAAGGACGGTCACAAGGCCCATCCGACCCAGAAGCCCGAAGCCCTCCTGTACCGCGTCATGCTCGCCTGCACCCAGAAAGGCGATGTCGTGCTCGATCCCTTCTTCGGCACCGGCACCACCGGCGCCGTCGCCCGCCGCCTCGGCCGCCGCTGGATCGGCATCGAGCGCGAGGACAGTTATTGCGAGGTCGCGCGGGAGCGCATTGCTGCAGCGCTCCCGCTCGACGAGAGCGCGATCACGACCATGCAGTCGCCGCGCAGCCAGCCGCGCGTCGCCTTCGGCACGCTCGTCGAGACCGGCATGATCCAGCCCGGCGCAATGCTCAGCGCCGGCAAGGGCGGGCGCTGGAAAGCGCGCGTCCGCGCCGACGGCAGCCTCGAATGCGGTGACCAGACCGGCTCGATCCACAAGCTGGGCGCAACCTTGCAGGGCGCGCCGAGCTGCAACGGCTGGACCTTCTGGCAGATCGAGCATGAAGGCGCGGTCAAGCCGATCGACGCCCTGCGCCAGCTCTACATTCTCGCCACCGAGCCCTGATCGGGGCCCGAGACAGGCTTCGCCGCCTTCCAGGCGGCCCGAACCCGGAACCGCCGACTCCCACCGGCCGTTCCGGGTTCAACTTTTCCGCGCCGGCACATGTGCGAGACTGCTTCCACCCGTCGCATCGTTGACCTATTCAACTTCGCCAAGCGACTCCGCTATTGAGCGGGGCGCGTGAGAGGAAGAGGAGGCTCCCTTGAGCAAGTTGAGCATTGCCCTGGCCGTCGCGCTGGCCAGCCCTGGCGCCGCGCACGCCGCCACACTGACCCCCGCCCAGATCGCGCAGCGCCATATCGAGTTCGCACAGAAGGGCGACGTCGACGCAATCATGGGCGATTTCGCTGACGACGCGGTGAACTTCACCGCCGGCAAGGCCGTGCAGGGCAAGAACGCCATTCGCGGCATCTTCGCCGGCATGGCCAATCGCAAGCCCGGCGAGCCCTCGCCGGTGGCTAACATGAAGATCGGCAAGGTCTGGGAGGAAGGCGAGGTGGGCTTCGTCACCTGGACGATGGGCCCGGTCAACGGCACCGAGGAATTCCTCGTGCGCAACGGCAAGATCCTGATCCAGGCCGTCTTCATCAGCGCGCCGCCGCCGGCCGCGAAGTAGGGATCGTTCCTTTCCGTCATCCCGGCGAAGCTGGATGGCGAAGGGTGTCTTATGAGGTCCCGAGCAGGGTTTGCCAGCTACCCCATCGCCAGCCGTTGCCGCGCGCCCGCCTCGCCCCAGGCCATCACCTTGCCATGGTTCCAGCCAAACACGGGCTTCAGCACAGGGCCCAGCGCGCGCATCCATGCCTTGGTGACGTCGACCCGCCAGTCGTAGCGGACATGGGTGCGCTCGCCCACCGGCCGAAAGGTCCATTGGCCGACGCCGTCCAGCTCGCCGCGCGCCCGGCCTTCGATGAAGGCGAGCGGCTCGATCTGCGTCACCTCGACATCGAAGCTCAGCGAATAAGGCAGTGCCGTGCGCCAGGTCAGTCGCCGCACCGCGCCGAGGCCGCGCGCATCGCCCTCGCGCAGGCATGTGACGGCGCGCACCGCCGGCCACCAGCCGGGCCAGCCCTCGCTATGCTCGATCAGCGCCCAGACGCGCTCGATCGGCGCATCGAAGGCCCAATCCGTGACGAGGATGAACTGCTTTGCCACCGCTAGCCGCTCCCACAGCGCGGGCGGTTCTTACCATGCCGGTGTGCGGATGCGAAGGAGCGGTTTCCTCGCCGATCCCCATGCATTAGGAGGCGTCGATGACCGACGCACTCGCCAGCCCACAGCCGGGCGCCAGCCTCTATCTCCGCCCGATCTGGTTCGCCGACACGCCGGTCGGCCTTGCCGAGAGCGATTTCCGGCGCCTGGCGGGCGGGCTGATCTGGTTCCAGGCCGTCGAGGCGCGCTGGATCGCGCCGGATGGAGAGGCCGGCAAGGCGCAGGTGCCGCTCGGCCTGCTTGATGTCTGGCAGGCACGCCTGCCGGATGCGCTGGGCGAGCGCGCCGCCACCCTGGTGGCACGCCTGTCCGCGCCCCGCCCGGCGCTGACGTTCGGCGAGCGCGTGCTGCGCTTCGACACGCCGCAGGTCATGGGCATCCTCAATATGACGCCGGACAGCTTCTCGGACGGCGGCAAGCTGGTCGACGATCCGGAAGGCGCGGCCGACGCCGGTTTCGCCATGCAACTCGCCGGCGCTGCGATCGTCGATGTCGGCGGCGAGTCCACCCGGCCCGGCGCCGCGCAGGTCTGGGAAGGGGACGAGATCGCCCGTACCGTCCCGGTGATCGAGCGCCTCGCCCGCAGCGGCATCATCGTCTCGATCGACACGCGCAAGGCGGCAGTGATGGAGGCCGCGCTGGCGGCGGGGGCGGGGATCGTCAACGACGTGACCGGCCTCACTCATGACCCGCGCGGGCTGGAGGTGGTCGCGGCGGCTGGCTGCCCGGTCATCCTCATGCACAGCCCCTCGGCCGGCGACGACCCACATGGCGGCGCCGTCAGGTACAAGGCCGGCGCCGTCGGCGGCGCGAGCATCGACGTTGCCGTGTTCGACTGGCTGGAAGCGCGCATCGCGGCATGCGTCGCGGCCGGCGTCGACCGTGCGAAGATCATCGTCGATCCCGGCATCGGCTTCGGCAAGGCGCTGCAGGACGACACCCGCATCGTCAACAATCTCGCGCTCTATCATGGCCTCGGCGTGCCCATCCTGTTCGGCGCGAGCCGCAAGCGGATGGTCGGCGCGTTGACCGATGGCGCGCCGGTGCCCGAGCGGCTCGGCGGCTCGGTGGCGCTGGCGCTCAGGGCGATCGAGCAAGGTGCCCAGATCGTGCGCGTGCACGACGTGCAGGAGAGCGTCCAGGCCGCCCGCGTCTGGCGCGGCCTGAGAGACGCGGCGCTGGTCGCCGGCTGACCGGGAGACGAACGACAAGAGGGGACCTCTCGCCGACAGCTCTTGCGGCAGTCGCCAGAAATGTTCATGTTTCATACTCTTAAGGGAGATATGCAATGCGGGGCTTGCTGATCATCCTCTCGGTCTTCGCGGCGGTTGCCTTCCCGGCGGCGGTGCAGGCTCAGGCGACGGCGCGCCCATGCGAGCCGGAAGAGAAGACCGGCCCCGCCTGTCTGCTGGCCCACAAGCCTCTGGCGACACTACCTTCCGGCGAGGTCTTTTGGCATATCGACCGCTTCCCGACGAAAATGGCCGCTGAACGCGCCGCGGTGGCGAACAGCGTAGTCACCGAGGCATTCGGATCGACATGGCTGTTCACGCTCGAAACCAAACAATGGCGGTCCAGGGGAGGCGAGCAGCATTCCGTCATCGGTCCGCTGCCGGTGACGCCGGCCGCCACTTATGCGGCCGAGTATCTCCGCTCGATCTTCGAGCCGGGCACAACCGCGCCACTGCATGTCCATTCCGGCCCGGAAGCCTTCTATGCCGTGAGCGGCGACACCTGCCTCGAGACTCCCGATGGCGTCCAGCTTGGGCGAGGGCCGGGCAATAGTCTGGTGATCAGGGCAGGGCCGCCGATGCTGCTCATGGCCATCGGGACAGTGCCCCGGAAAGGCTTCGCGCTCATTCTTCATGACGCGAGCCAGCCGCCTACCACCCTGATCGACCATTGGCATCCGCAAGGGGCGTGCGAAAAGCAGCTTTTCGAGGATCGCGCCCGGTAGCGGATCGTCCGCGTCCAACCCGACCAGGCGGTCATCCTCAGCCAAAAAAAACGCTGTCCTACATCGCTGAAACCGAACCATGCTGGCCCCAAGCCAGAGCGTGACCGGTCGCGTCGACTCGTATGAAGGAGGGAATTTAATCTGTTTTCGCCGTGACCTTCGTGAACTTCGGTTGGACTCTTGGCTTTGGAAGGATGCCGTCAGGTCACAGATTGCCGGAAAACGGCCGTCGAGCACATGCTTTACGCGGCTTTCACATTCCCGCAGTAACGGCGGGTGACCAGCAGGGGAAGATGGGTCCGTGGGCACGCAGAAAGTCATCGTCGTTTTCGGCACGCGGCCCGAGGCGATCAAGATGTTTCCGGTCGTCCACGCCCTGCGCGCGACGCCGGGCATTGAGACCCGCGTCTGCGTCACCGCCCAGCATCGCGCCCTGCTCGATCAGGTGCTGGAGCTTGCCGGCATCGTGCCGGACATCGATCTCGACATCATGCAGCCCGACCAGACGCTGGACTCGCTCACCGCGCGGCTGATCGTTGCGCTCGGCGAAGCGTTCGACGCCGAGAAGCCGGATCGCGTCCTCGTCCATGGCGACACGCTGACCACGATGGTCGCGAGCCTTGCCGCCTACTACCGCAAGATTCCCGTCGGCCATGTCGAGGCCGGCCTGCGCAGCGGCGACATTCATCATCCCTGGCCGGAAGAGGTGAATCGCCGCGTCGTCGCCTGCATCGCCGACATGAACTTCGCGCCGACAGAGGCGGCCGCCGATGCCCTGCGCGCGGAAAATCGCGACGTGGCCGGCATCCACGTCACCGGCAACACGGTGATCGATGCTCTGCTCGCCACCCAGGCCCGCATCCGCGAGACGCCCGCGCTCGCCGCGGACATCGGCCCGATCACGTCCTGCTTCGCTGGCAAGCGGATCATCGCCGTCACCAGTCATCGCCGTGAGAATTTCGGCGACGGCATGTCCAATATCGCCGGCGCCATCCGCGACATCGCCCAGCGCGACGACGTCGCCGTCATCTTCCCGGTCCATCCCAACCCCAATGTCCGCAAGGTCATGGACGATGCGCTCGCCGGCCTCGCCAATGTCGCGATGATCGAGCCGCTCGATTATCCCAATTTCGTCGGCCTGCTCGACGCTTGCGAGATCGTGCTGACCGACAGCGGCGGCGTGCAGGAGGAGGCGCCCTCGCTCGGCAAGCCCGTGCTGGTCATGCGCGAGACGACCGAACGGCCCGAGGGCGTCGCCGCCGGCACCGCCAGGCTGGTCGGCACCGATCGCGCCCGCATCGTTGCTGAAATTTTCACGCTTCTGGACGATAAGACAGCATATGGCGCCATGGCGCGCGCCCATAATCCCTTCGGCGACGGCCAGGCGGCCGCCCGAATTGCAAGGATCATATCGGATGCCCATCGAGCATGACACCAAGGTTGCCGTCATCGGCCTCGGCTATATCGGCCTGCCGACCGCCGCGCTGATCGCCCGCTCGGGCATGTCGGTGCTGGGCGTCGACGTAACGCCGCATGTCGTCGACACGGTGAACAGCGGCAAGGTGCATATCGAGGAAGTCGATCTGGACGGCCTCGTCCAGGGCGTCGTGGCGCGCGGAACGCTGCGCGCCTCGCTCAGCGTCGAGCCGGCCGACGTGTTTGTCATCGCCGTGCCGACACCGGTCAGCGAGGATAACGCGCCGGACATCAGCTATGTCCTCGCCGCCGCCCGCACGATCGCGCCGGTGCTGGCCGCCGGCAATGTCGTCATCCTCGAAAGCACGTCGCCGGTCGGCACGACCGAGGCGATGCGCGACGAGTTGCAAAAGCTGCGCCCGGACCTCAAGATGCCCGGCCTGCCGGGGAATGGCGCCGACGTCTCCATTGCTTATTGTCCAGAGCGCGTGCTGCCCGGCCGCATTCTCATCGAGCTCGTCAACAACGACCGCTGCATCGGCGGCATCACCCCGCGCTGCGCCCGCAAGGCGTTGAGCTTCTATCGCAAGTTCGTGCGCGGCGAATGCATCACCACCACCGCGCGCGCCGCGGAAATGGTGAAGCTGGTCGAGAACAGCTATCGCGACGTCAACATCGCCTTCGCCAACGAGCTTTCGGTCATCGCCGACGGCATGGGCATCGACGTCTGGGAGGTCATCCGCCTCGCCAACCGTCATCCGCGCGTGAACATCCTCCAGCCCGGCCCGGGCGTGGGCGGCCATTGCATCGCGGTCGATCCCTGGTTCATCGTCCATGGCGACCCGAAGAATGCCCGCATCATCCGCACCGCGCGCGAGGTCAATCTCGCCAAGACCGACTATGTCGTCGAGCAGGCGAGCAAACTGATCGACGAGCATCCCGGCGCGCGGATCGCCTGCCTGGGGCTCGCCTTCAAACCCAATATCGACGATTTCCGCGAGTCACCCGCGCTCGAAGTCGCCCATCGCCTCGCCAAGCGCTATGGCCCGCGCATCAAGCTGGTCGAGCCTTATGCCCAGGGCGTGCCCGCCGAGTTCGTCGGAACCGGCGCATCGCTGATCGATATCGACGACGCCATCGAGGATTGCGCTGTGTTCATTGTGCTGGTCGACCATGATGTGTTCAAGTCGGTGCCCGTCGACGAGCGCGTCGACAAGGCCGTCTATGACACGCGCGGTATGTGGCCGGATCAGCCGGCCCCGGCCAGGGAGCCGGGACTGCGCAAGGTCGGCTGAGGTCTTAGAGCGGGTTGCCCGGCTCCGCCTCCAGCAGGCGGCGGCCGGTAACCAGCGTCTGGACGATGAAGATCAGCACGAACAGCGCGCCGACCCCGCCGACGAACATGTCGTAGCCGGAAATGCCCGGGATGGGCTCGTGCCGCGTCCCGCTGGCCATCATCGCCAGGGTGAGGCCGATGAGGACGAAGCGCAGTTCGGTCGGCCCGCCAATGCCGTAGGAAAGCTTGAACTCGCCCATCACCCGCGCGGCGAGATAGGAATGGATGGAGAGCAGCAGGTAGCCGGTGACGGTCAGCATCGCCACGTCGATCCGCACGAACGGGCTGCACCCCATGCCGCCCAGGATCAGCAACGTGACCAGCCCGTCGCAGCTATGATCGATGAAATAGCCGTAGGAGGGCCGTTCGATCCGCCGGAACCGCGCGAGGCTGCCGTCGAGCGAGTCGCCGAACCATTGCACCACATAGCCGACGATCGCCAGCCACAGCCAGGCAACGCTGAAGCCGCTTGCGGCATAGCCCACGAAGGTCATGATCGCGCCCAGCACGCCCGCAGCTGTCAGCAAATCGGGGGTTACCCAGCCCGGGAGGACGCTGCACAGCCAGTTCAGCAATCGTCGTTCCGGTACCGCGAGAAGGTTTTTCTGAACGCGCTGAATGGGTGCGGCGGCTGGAAAAGGTGGTTTAAGCATGGGCGCTTATCGACCGTCATGAAATCGTAATCAACAAGCTTTCATCGATCTGTCACAGAGTTTGGGACGGATGGTGCATCTGTGGCCGATATTGGAGCAGTTTTGGCGGACCGCCGGCGCAACAATGTCATTGACGCTTCCAACGCCCCCGCATAGCGCGCGGGCCATGACCGCGAAACCAGCGCCGTCCAAGGAAGTGGCGCGCCTGCGCCTCTATATCCTGAGCATCCTCATCGACATCATGGTGCTGGGGCTCGGATTCGCGCTGGCTAACATCCTTGTGTTGCATTCGCTGACCGGCGAGCCGGGCAAGCCCCATGGCCTGGTCATGTTCGCCATGATCGCGCCGGTTTACACGCTGATCGCCGTGAATGGCGGTGTCTATGGCATCCGCATGATCGGCAATCGCCGGGCAAGTGCGGCCAAGGCGATCTGGAGCCTGGCGCAGGCAGCCATGCTCATGCTGATCATCGTCTATCTGGGCAAGGTCGCCGAGCAGCTCTCGCGTCTCACCTTTCTCGTCGGTTTGCTGATTTCGGCGGCGAGCCTCTACATCGCGCGCCTGCTCATCGAGCGGATCGGCATCGCGCTACTGGGCGAGGTGCCGCATATCACTGTGCTGCTGGTCGATGGGGTCGATATCGAGACGCCACGCGAGGCTTGGCGGATCGATGCCGCTGCCATCGGCGTCGATCCCGCGCAGCGCGATGCCGGCATGGCCGAGCGGCTCGCCCACGGTGTGGGCGGCGCCGAACGTGTCGTGGTCGCTTGCCCGCCCGATAGGATCGAGGCTTGGCGAATCGCGCTGACGGCACTGTCGGCCAAGGGCGAGATCCTCGTGCCCGAGCTTCGCCGTTTCGCGCCCGCCAAGGTCAGCGCGTTCGACGATCATCCCACCATCGTGGTGGCCGGCGGTCCGCTCCTGTTCCGTGACCGCATCGTCAAGCGCCTGCTCGACCTGGCGATCGGCGTGCCGGCCGTGCTGGTGCTGTCACCCGTGCTTGTCGCCGCGGCGATCGCGGTGAAGCTCTCCGGTCCTGGCCCGGTCTTCTTCCGCCAGCAGCGGATCGGCAAGGATGGGCGACCGTTCATGATCTTCAAGTTCCGCACAATGCATACTGCGCTGACCGACTCTGCAGCCGACAAGCTCACGGAGAAGGACGATCCCCGCGTCAGCCGCGTTGGCGCCTTCCTGCGCAGGACCAGCATCGACGAGCTGCCCCAGCTCCTCAACGTGCTCAAGGGCGACATGAGCATCGTCGGCCCGCGCCCGCACGCACCCGCCGCCAAAGCCGCTGACAGCCTCTATTGGGAAGTCGACGAGCGCTATTGGGCACGGCATTGCATCAAGCCCGGCATGACCGGCCTCGCGCAGGTGCGCGGCCATCGCGGCCCGACCGACCGACATGAGGATCTGATCAACCGGCTGCAGTCCGATCTGGAATATGTGACCAACTGGTCGATCTGGCGCGACCTGCGCATCATCGTCGCGACGCTGGGGGTGCTGGCGCATGACAATGCGTTTTGAGGAGGCCTGCTCGTTTCTGCGGCTGCAACAGAAAGAACGGGTGAGATGATCCAACTTCTGCTCGTCGCGCTGATTTTGCTGAGCGCTGTCCTCCTCCTGTGGCCGTTCCTCTTCTATCCGCTGATTCTGCGAATGATTCCCGAACGCCCGGTGATGCGGCAGACCGAGACCTCACCCCCTCCGGCCTCATTGCTTTTCTGCGCTTATAACGAGGCGGCTTCGCTGCCCGCCAAGATCGGAAACCTGCGCACCTTGAAGGCCCGATACCACGCGCTCGAGATCCTCGCGTTCGACGACGGGTCGAGCGACGGAACAGGCGACCTGCTCGTGCAGGCAAGTGACGCCGTGACGCTCGTCCGCGGCCCTGGTCGCAGCGGGAAGGCGCATGGTATGAAACAGCTGGCGGCCCGGGCCAGCGCCGACATCCTCATCTTCACCGACGCCAATGTCCTGCTCGATGAGGATGCGATCGATCGGCTCCTGTCTTACTATGCCGATCCGGCCGTCGGCGGGGTGCTCGGCTCGCTCCGCTATGGTGGCACGGACAGTAGTGCGTCCGCATCGGTCGGCGCGCTGTATTGGCGCATGGAGGAAAGCCTCAAGGACCTGGAATCGCGCTGCGGGAATGTGATGGGCGCGGACGGCTCGATCTTCTCGATCCGGCGCGCGCTCTATCCGGATTTTCCTGACAGCGTGCTCGACGATCTTACTGTCTCCATGTCGGTCGTCTTCGCCGGCAAGCGGCTGATCAAGGCGAAGGACGTGATCGCCCGCGAGATGATGGTGGCGCGGCGGGAGGACGAATATCGCCGCAAGGTGCGTATCGCGGCGCGCAGCTGGCACACGCATAGCTATCTGCGCCCGCAACTGCGCCGCATGAGAGCGCTCGACCGGTTCAAATATGCTTCGCGCAAGATCGTGCGCTGGTTCGGCGCGGCCTGGATGGCGATCGGGGGAAGCGCGGGATTCGCGCTCACCTGGACGATCAATCCCATCGCCGCTATCGCCCTCGGTGCGGCCGCGATCATTCTGCTGATGCTTGGTCTGATGGCGCGGCGTGGGCCGATCGCGGCGATCATCGATATGGGACTGGCTTATGTCGCGACGCTGAAAGGCATCCTCCTTGCCATGCGGGGGCAGACCTTCACCATCTGGGTGCCGGCCAAATCGCGCGACGGAAATTGACCAACTGTTACTTCCGCAATCGTGCGGGCGCGCTATAGGCTGGCATGATGATCACCTCGCAGCGCATTCTCAAGGCCGCTGGCAAGCATTTTTCGCGCAGCATGCTCGCCGCGCGCGCGGCGCTGGGCGCGCACAAGGATTGGCATTGTCCTGCCTGCCGGCATGACGTTGCCGGTTTCTTCCGCTATGGTGCGGAGCGTGAGTGGGGCTGCATCCGGTGCGGCGCTTCGCCCCGCGAACGGCTAATGCATGCGCTGCTCGACGCTGGTCTGATCACGATCCCCGATGGCGCGGCAATCCTCCACTGCGCGCCGAACGAGGGCAGTCTGGTCCAACGTTTCTATGCTGGCGCGGGCGACTATGTTCCGGCCGATATCGATCCTGACCGATACGGTGTTCCCGGCATGCAGCAGCTTGATCTCATGAGCATGTCGGACGAGGCACGGTTCGATCGGGTCTATGCGAGCCATGTCATGGAGCATGTGCCGGACGATGCGGTGGTGCTGCGCAATGTCCTGCGCGCGCTAAAGCCGGGCGGCGAGGCGTGGCTGTTGGTGCCGTTGTGGGAGAAACCGAGCGAGGACGGCCCGCGCGACCTTTCCGGGCGTGAGCGGGAGCGGCGCTTTGGCCAATGGGATCATGTCCGCCAATATGGCCGCGACTTTGCCGAGCGGATCCGCGCGGCAGGCTTCGAGATCGAAATTATCGACGCGGCCGCGCTGCCAGCCGATCAGGTGCGTCGCATGGCGCTTGCCGACACCCTGTTCCGGGCCCGTCGCCCGGCATGAGCGCAAGCGGCGGTCTGGTCGCGCTCGCCGGACGGCTGGAGCGCGTTCCCGGCCTGCTCGGTCTCGCCAAGCTTGGCAATGTTGCTCTTGCGATGCTCTGGGGCTTCGTTGTTACATTCGTGTTCGTGCGCCTGCTGCCGATCGGCGAGTTCCGGACCTTTCTGCTGCTCATCGCCTTTGCCAATTTCACGGTCTCTGCCGAGCTTGGCCTGACCTCGATCGCCTATAGCCGCCTACGTCGCGACCGGATTGCGGGCGAGGGGAGTTTCCGCAGCGAGGAGATCGTGGCGTTGTTCTGGCTGATGGCCGGCATCATCGCGCTCGGGGCGTGCCTGATCGGCGCGGCCATCCTGGCGCGGCTGATCCCGACGGCGCATCCGGCGCTCTTCATCGCTTTCTACGGCGTCAGTGCCGTCAATCTGTTGGCCATCCTCGCGCGCCGGGCCCTCGCAGCGCTCGATCATAATCTCTGGTGGGAAGGGCTCGATTTCGTGCGCCGCTTCACCGGCATCGCGCTGCTCTTCGCTTCGCTTGCCGGGCTGCCGATCCTGGAATCCGTCGTGCTGCAGCTCGCACTTGCGCTTTGCTTGCTGGTCGTGGGACTGGCTATCGTCCACCGCTCGCTTGCGATGACACCAGCGCAGTGGCTTGCTGCGGGGCGGGGCGCCGCGCACGTCCGCGCGCACTATCTTGCGGATTTTGGTCGGACTGGGGCACTGACCTTGTTCGACGTGGCTGCCTATAATGCACCTTATTTCACCATCGCTGCGGCGACACACGACGCCCGGCCGCTCCTCCTGTTCGATTTTGCCTTCAAGACGTCGCGAGCCCTTTCGGCCGTCATCCGCGCCCTGATCGAAACGACACTACCGGGGCTGACGCGGGATTATTTCGCCGGCGACATCGCCGCCTTTCGCGCCGGACTGGTGCGCTGCCTGCGCTGGATGCTGCTCGTGGCCGCGGCATCGGCTGCGGGAATTGTACTTGTCGGCCGGCCGCTGTCACACGTCATATTCGCCGGAAACATCACGATACAATGGATTGAGCTGGTGATGATTTCGGTGCTTCTGGTTGGTCTCAGCGTGATCTGTGTCTCGGTCTATCTGCAGAATGGCCTCGGCCGGTTCGGTGCTCTCGTCGGACCATCCTTCGCCTTTCTGATCGGCAGCCTGCTCAGCGCGCCGCTGGCAGCGGCCTTACAGGAGCATTGGGGCTGGAGTCTCTCCATGACCTTCATAGCGCTCTACGCCGTGGTCCATCTCGTCCTGGCGCTCGTCCATGGCCGGATGCTGGCCCGCCTTGGCGGGGAAGCGACGTCATGAAAGTGGCGATGATCGACCCCTCACTGTTCACTGCGCGCTATGACGACGGCCTGTGCGAGGCGATTGCTGCCCGGGGCCATGATGTCACTTTGCTTGGCCGTCCGATGCGCTCGACCGATGCGATCGTGCCGAAGCGCTATCGGTACGAGGCGCGCTTTTTCTCCATCGGCGAGCGCTTGCGCCCGCTGCTTGGCGAAGGAAAGATCGGTCAAGCTGCCAAGGCTCTGGATTATGCGATCGACGTTCGCGTTGGCTCGCTCAAAGCCCTTGCGGGCGATATCGCGCACTTCCAGTGGCTGCCGTTCGCGCCAGCCGATGCCCGCCTGCTGCGTCGCCTGCGGGATCGCGTGGCGCTGGTCCACACTGTCCACAATGCGCAGCCCTTTCACGGAGACAGCAATGCACAGGGTCGCGGCTATGGCGCACTTCTGACGCAGTTCGACACGCTGATCGTCCATGGGGAACAGACTCGTGACGCTCTGCTGGCACAGGGGCTGGAGGAAGAGCGCATCCACATCGTGCAGCACCCGCCGATGCGCCTGCGCGAGGCGGCGGCGGAGGACGTCGCGGCCGTTCCCAAGCCCAATTGCCCGCGGATTCTCTTCTTCGGCACGATCCGGCCCTACAAGGGGCTCGACCTGCTGGTGCAGGCATGCCTCACGCTCTGGCGCGAGGGCCTCGACTTCGAGCTGGCGATCTCCGGAAAGCCCTTCATGCCCGTCGAGGCCTTCCTCGGAGCCATTCAGGGGGGCGGTCTGGGCGATCGTCTGATCACCGATCTGGGTTTTCTGACCGAGCATCGGCTCGATGCGCATCTGCGTGCGGCAGACATTCTCGCATTTCCTTATCGGGCGATCGATTCGAGCGGTGCCTTCCTCTCAGCGCTGCGCTATGGCGCGGCCATGGTGACCAGCGACGCGGGCATGTTCGGGGAAATTCCGCAGGATGTGGCGTCGCGATTCCCGGCCGGCGATGCCCAGGCCTTGACCGAGAAACTTCGCTCGCTGCTCTTGGATGAAGGTTTGCGCGAGGCACGGGGGAGGGCTGCGCTTGCCTATGGCGCCGCAATGGATGGATGGGACAGGGCAGCGGAGCAGACCGAGCATGCCTATCTCGACGCGATAGCCCGATTCGAGGCGCGGATATGAGTTTGGCGCGCTATCGCCGCGAATTGCGCGATCGTTGGCTGGCCGTTCGTCTTGGTCTGGCTGGTCGCCAGCATCAATACGGCGAGATCGTCGCGTTGCGGCGTTTCATCGCCCATTTCGCGATCGATTGCGTGATCGATGTTGGCGCCAACGCTGGGCAATATGCGACGATGCTCCGGCGCGATGTGAAGTTTGGGGGGACGATCCTTTCCTTCGAGCCCAATCCTGTCGTGTGCGCCGCGCTCGAAAGGGCGGCCGGCAAGGACAGCAACTGGCATGTCTATAACATCGCCCTGTCCGACCGCGACGGCGAGGCCGAGTTCAACATCATGGCAGCGGACCAGTTCAGTTCGCTAAATCGCCCCGACCAGGGGCTGGAGGCGATCTTCGCCGAACGCAATCGGGTGACGGAGACCGTGCGCGTCCCCTGCGCGCGGCTCGACAGTCTGCTGCCTGACCTGATGCCGGCGCGGGATGCCCGCGCCTTCCTCCTCAAGATGGACACGCAGGGCCATGATGCGCAGGTCTGCTCGGGCGCCAGCGCGGTGCTCCGCCACATGACTGGCGTGCAGACCGAACTAGCGGTCCGGCCCCTCTACGCAGGTGCGACCGATTATCGCACGATGATCGCGCTGTTGGCCGAGGCTGGCTTCGTACCCAATGCCATCTTCGCCAACAACAAGGGCCATTTTCCGCTGCTGGTCGAGCTGGACGGCCTTTTCGTCCGCGCGGAGCTGACTCTGGGCGGCAATGTTCCCATCGTCTGATCGGGCTGGCGGCCTGTCACGCGCGCTGCCGATCGCCCTTTCGCTCGGGGCAGCGCTGATACTTGCGCTCTCCCTGGGCGCATGGCTGTGGCACATTCGGGATGTTAGGATTCGCGGTCTCGCCGAATATTTCTTCGCGCGGCAGGACATGTGGGTGCTGGATATGCAGGCCTTGGCGCTTGCCGGCCTCGCGCTCTGGGCTCTGGCGCTGCGGCGGCCGGACGGGAGTCCGCACGCTCGGGCTGGCGGGAACTGGCCAATCGCGGCTGGCATCGCCATCGCAATGCTCGTCGCATGGCTGGGCCGAAATCTCGTCTTCCACGGCTACAGCCCATCGCGCGATGAAGTCATGGTCGAGCTCGCCGGCGCCTATCTTGCAGACGGCCACATCGGCTGGTCGATTCCGGCGGAGTGGATTCCATATCGGCGTGCGCTGATGCCGGAATTTTACAGCCCATACGGTGCGGATACGCACTGGACAGCTATCTACCTCCCAGTTCACGCGGCCATTCGTGCTCTGTTTGGCTGGCTCGGTAGCGCCGATCTCGCCGCGCCGGTCACGCTGGCCGCCGGGCTGGCTGCTCTCTGGCATGTCGCGCGCAAGCTGATGCCGGATCGGCGGGACGCGGTGATGATCGTCATGATCATGGCGCTGACGTCTGCCCAGCTCGTCACGACGGCGATGACGCCTTATGCGATGACCAGCCATTTCGCCTTCAACATGGTCTGGCTGGCGCTGGTTCTGCGCGGGGACAGGCTGGGGCACGGTATGGCGGCGATCGTCGCGCTGCTGGCGGCGGGACTGCATCAATGGCATTTTCCGCTATTGTTTATCGGCCCCTTCATCCTGTGGATGGCGGCGAACCGGCGCTGGGGGGGGGCCGCCTTCCATGCGCTGGTGATGGTGGCGATGATGATCATCTGGGCGCGGCTCTGGCCGATGGCGCTCACCGAACTGGTCGGCGCAGCCCCCCCCAGCGATGCGCATCGTACCAACGGGATATTCGACAAGCTGCAAAGCCTATTCGGGCGGCTGGAGAAGTGGCAGCCGCTGCTCAACAATGCACGGCTGGTCGGCTGGAACAACCTGATGCTGCTGCCGCTGGCGGGGCTGTCGATGTTCGCGGTGCGCTGGCGCGGGTTGCTTCGCGAGGTGCCGATCGCCGTGCCGCTGCTGCTCGGCGTGCTGATCGGGATGGGGCTGGCGCTCTACCAGGGCTATGGCTGGGGCTTTCGCTACATGCATGGCCAGATGGGGGCGCTGTGCCTGCTGGCGGGTCTGGGCTGGCGCGCCGTGGTGCCGGAGGGCGGCAGGCAGATGCGCCTGGTTGCCGCGGCTGCCATCTTCTCGCTGCTCTCAGGCCTGTGGCTCGTTCAGGACAGCGAGGGCTATGTGCGCGGCTATGCGCGGACCATGGCGGCGATCCGGGCTGCCGATGCCGATGTCGTGCTCGTCGACATCAGGGGCGGCTACTACATGACCGATCTCGTCCGGTTCGACGAGGGTCGGCTGGCGCGTCCGGCGGTGATCGCCTTGCAGATGCTCAGCGAGGCGCAGATCGACCGGCTATGTGCCACCAAGCGCGTGGCGATCATGGACCGGAGCCAGTTCTGGCCCTTGGGCGTCCATCCCGTCGTGCCGCGTTTTGCGGGCAGCGAGTATATCCAACAGCGCCGCGACCATATGGCGGCGATCGGCTGCGGCCGGCCGGTGATTGCCACACCGGCCGGCGCGCATGATTGATCAATTCTTGTTGAAGCCGGCAACGATCTCGAGATCGACCTGGTCGCTGACCATCGGAATGCCATAGCCCACGCCGAAGTCGCTGCGTTTGATCGATCCGGTCGCCGTGAAGCCGAGGCCTTCCTTGCCGCCCATCATGGCCGGCATTTTGCCCGCGCCATAGAATTTGGCTTGGAGCGTGACCGGCTTGGTGACGCCGTTCAAGGTCAGGTTGCCGTCGATCGTCGCGCTGGTACCGTTGGCAGTCACCTTGGTCGAGACGAACTTGGCGTCAGCCGGAGCAGCGCCGAAGAAGTCGGCGGGCTTGCCCTCGGCAGCCGGCTTGAGCAGATGTGCCGTAAGGCCCGAACTGGCGGTGGTCACCTTCGACACCGGGATCGTTACGTCGACCTTCGCAGCCGAGAGATTCTTGGGATCGAGCGTAAGCGAGCCGGTCACGCTACCGAACAAGCCGAAATAAGGCGTGAAGCCGAGGTGGTCGACCTGCCACTTCACCAGCGTATGGCCGGGATCGACAGTGTAGCTGCCGGCGGTCACGACGGACGGATCCGGCTTGCCCGGTGCACCGCCACCGGGCTGGGCGATCAGGGCACCGGCGAGGCCGGTCACGAGCAGGGCGGGGAGGGCGGCGTGAATGAGGCGCATGTCTGGGTCTCCTGTTCGACTCTGCCGGTCTTGGGGGCGGCGGCGGCAACCATAGCGTGCGGGTTGATTCTGTCATCAGCCTTCGTGAAACGGCGCGAATAAGATCAAGGGCGCGCGATTTTCGGTCGAAGTTCACGAAAGTCACGGGGTAAACATTTTTATTCATTTGCCCGGTTCGTCGCGGGAGACGGTGACGATATCGCGAACAGATCAGGCTCATGGCCGACCGTGGCATGAATCCGGGGCTGTAGGACAGGTTAAATCAGGCTGTCGAAAAGCCGCAGATAGGCCCCGGCGGCTGGGCCGATGCGATGCGCGCCAATGCCCGCCTCGATCTGCGCGACCGATGGGGCGGGGCGTCGCGCCTGTTCGATCACCGCAGCAGCCAGCGTGTCCGGTGAGCGGTCCATGGCGACCGTACCCAGCGCCGGATGATTCCCGGCAAGCGCCGTAAGCCAGGGCGAGCAATCGGTTGCGACAAAGGGCAGCCCCGTGACCAACGCCTCGCCGATGACCGCTGGCACGCCCTCGAAACGCGAGGACATGAGCAGCATGTCGGCGGCGCGATAGTAAGGGGCCGGATCAGCGACATAACCGGCAAGCGTCACATGATCGCCAAGAGCATCGCGGGCGATCTGCTCCTGCAGGCCGGCCAGCATGGGGCCACCTCCCAGGACCAGGAGGCTTGCATCATGGCCCTGCGCGCGGAGCGCCTTGAGGGTCGAGACCGCAAGCCGGGGATCCTTCTGGGGTTCAAGCCGCCCCACCGTAAGCAGGCGCATCCCACTCCCGGACGCGGCGGACCGGGCGGCGATGACTGCCTCGTCGTCGAGAAAGGGATCGTCGATCACCGCGACCCGGTCCGCCGTGACATAGCGAACAACATCGGTTTCGAGCGAAGGCGCCATCGCGATGATGCGATCAATGCCATTCGTCCCCTGGCGGACCAACGCGCGGGCGACGGCCGGTGGGATCCAATCGCTCGACCAGACCGGATTGCTGGCTTTGGCGACGATCGCCGAGCGGGGCAGGGCAGCGCGCAAGGCGCGCCCCAGCATGAAATGGAAATTGCCGGGAATGAAGACGGCATCGGGATCGATCGCGCGTGCGGCGAGCGCCATCGGGCGGCCGAGGCGGAGCCGCGAGAGCGCCGAGCGCGGGCGCTCGGGCGAGAGAATGTGGACCTCGACGCCTTCGGGGACGCGGGCTCGCAACGGGCCGTCGCCGGCACCGGCGAGAATCGAGACGCGTCGCCCCGCCGCGAGCCACAGCCGCGCGAGGCGAAAAGCGATCAACTCGGTGCCGCCGGCCGAGAAATCATGGATGGGGATGAGGATGTGGTTGGCGGGCACGGTCGGACCCGTCCTGACATTGGGGGCTGGTGTTGCGCAAGCGAAAGTCACCGTGCGAGGGCGGGCAATTCTCAACGCATCTCTATGAGTCGCCGAGGGTTGAGCGGGCTTCCGCGATTCGGAAGCTGACGCATCTATTCCTCCCCAAGCTTGTCTTGGGGAGGGGGACCGCGAAGCGGTGGAGGGGCCGCCGAAGGCGGAAGGCCGGTCCATTTCCCCTCCACCACCCTTCGGGTGGTCCCCCTCCCCGAGACAAGCTCGGGGAGGAACTAAATGTCCGAAAAGTCGTCGTGTCCGGACGGGCCGCTTTAGGGAAGCGCCCGGCGAATAGCGGCCGTTCGAATTCGTCCACGATGCCCCCTGGGCTCCTGTGTCTTCGCAGCTTTTATTGGCGGGTGTGCATCTTACATTTGCGCAATGCCCTTGCTTCCCCAATTCGGACCTTTACCGGAAACCCATATCGTGCCCGATCTGCTCGCGCCGGGGCTCAGGCTTGTGTTCTGCGGCACCGCGCTTGGGCGCAAATCGGCGGAGGCGCGGGCTTATTATGCCAATCCGACCAATCTCTTCTGGCGAACCCTGCATGAGGTGGGCCTGACTCCGGACCGGTTTGCGCCGGGCGACTATGCCCGGCTGCTCGATCACCGCATTGGCCTCACCGATCTCGCCAAGGGCCATTTCGGCAATGATGCGGAACTGCCCGGCGATGCCTTCGACATTCCGGCCTTGCGCGAGAAGATCCTGCTGCATCGTCCGGATCTTCTCGCTTTTACCAGCAAGGCGGGGGCGAGCGCATTGCTGGGCCGGCCGACCGGGCGGATTGCGCTGGGCGAACAGAGCGAGCGGATTGGCGGGACGCGGCTGTTCGTGCTGCCGTCGCCGTCCGGATCGGGGCGGCGCTATTGGGACAGGCGGGTTTGGGAGGAATTGGCGGTGATGGTGCGGGGCAGGTAAATTCCTCCCCGGCACGGGGAGGGGGACCGGCGAAGCCGGTGGAGGGGGCCACGCTGCGCTGCGCTGAGCCCCCTCCGTCAGTCCTTCGGACTGCCGCCTCCCCATGCCGGGGAGGAGTTTCAGGTCAGTTCTTGTCCTGATCCACCAGCTTGTTGGCGCCGATCCAGGGCATCATGGCGCGCAGCTGGGCGCCGGTCTGCTCGATCGGATGGGCTGCGGCGGCCTTGCGGGCGGCCTTCAGCTCGGGCTGGCCGGCGCGGTTGTCGAGGACGAAGTTCTTGACGAAGCGGCCCGCCTGGATGTCGGCGAGGACGCGCTTCATCTCCGCCTTGGTCTCGCTGGTGATGATGCGCGGGCCAGTGGTGATGTCGCCATATTCGGCGGTATTGGAGATCGAGTAGCGCATGTTGGCGATGCCGCCTTCATACATGAGGTCGACGATCAGCTTCACTTCGTGCAGGCACTCGAAATAAGCCATTTCCGGGGCATAGCCCGCCTCGGTCAGCGTCTCGAAGCCAGCCTGGATCAGATGGGTGAGGCCACCGCACAGCACGGCCTGCTCGCCGAACAGATCGGTCTCGCACTCTTCCTTGAAGTTGGTCTCGATGATGCCCGAGCGGCCGCCGCCGACGCCCGAGGCGTAGGAGAGGGCAATGTCATGGGCATTGCCGGTCGCGTCCTGATGGACGGCGATGAGACAGGGGACGCCGCCGCCGCGCTGATATTCGCTGCGCACCGTGTGGCCCGGGCCCTTGGGCGCGATCATGATGATGTCGATATCCGCCGGCGCCTCGATCAAGCCGAAATGAATGTTGAGGCCATGCGCGAAGGCGAGCGCGGCGCCGGGGCGCAGATTGCCCTTGATGTCATTCTCCCAGATCGCCGCCTGATGCTCGTCGGGCGCAAGGATCATGAGCACGTCGGCCCATTTCGCCGCATCGGCATTGGCCATCACCTTGAAGCCGGCGCCTTCGGCCTTCTTGGCCGAGGCCGAACCGGGACGCAGCGCGATCGCGACCTCGGCAACGCCGCTGTCGCGCAGGTTCTGCGCATGGGCATGGCCCTGGCTGCCATAGCCGAGGATGGCGACCTTCTTGCCCTTGATGAGGCCGATATCGGCATCGCGATCGTAGTAAACACGCATTTCCCTAAACCCTTCTTTTAAGCGTCATCCCAGCGCTAGCTGGGATCTTGTGCGGGATGAGACCCCAGCGTTCGCTGGGGTGACGGTGAACAAATTTCAGGCGGCGACACCGCGCAGCATGCCGACCACGCCGGTGCGACCGATTTCGACCAGTCCCAGCTCGCGCATCAGGCTGACGAATGTATCGATCTTGCTGGTTGGCCCGGTGATCTCGAACACGAAGCTTTCCAGCGTCGTATCGACCACCTTGGCGCGAAAAACATCGGCGAGGCGAAGCGCCTCGATACGGCTGTCACCCTTGCCGGAGACCTTGACCAGCGCCAGTTCGCGCTCGACGAACGGGCCGGTGTCGGTGAGGTCCGTCACCTGGTGCACCGGGACGAGCCGGTCGAGCTGGGCAATGATCTGGTCGATCACGCGCGGCGGGCCATTGGTCACGATGGTGATGCGGCTGATCCTGTGATCGGGGCTGACGTCCGCGACGGTCAGACTCTCGATATTGTAGCCGCGCGCCGAAAACATGCCCGCGATGCGCGCGAGGATGCCGGCCTCGTTGTCGACCGTGACCGAGAGCACGTGGCGCTCGCTGTCTTCCAGGCGGATATGCATCAAATCAGGTCCTGCTCGTCTTAAAGTTCGTCGAAATCTTGGTCATCGTCTTGTTCGTTTTCCTCGGGCGGCGAGGGCGCTTGCGACAGCATGCCGGCCATGGCGAAGTGCCAGCCATCGGGCGTGCGATGCGCGATGCGGACCGGGAAGCCCAGGATGCTGTCGAAGACGCGGGAAAGATGCTCGCCGACATAACGGGGTGCGACCAGCACCACATCATAATCGGCTTCGTTGAAGCGAAACCAGCCCTCCAGCTCGATCATCCATTCGTCCGCTTCTTCGTTTTGGCAGTCAGCGCTCGTGCCGAACAGATCGGCACTCTCGTTCCACCGCTCGAAATCGAACGGCTCGCTGACATGGACGCGGAAGCGAACGGGTTTGCTCATGTCATTACACCAATGCCTTTGCCTCATCGTCCATCGTGCCGGATACCTGGCTCGGATCAAGCAGCATGTCGGTATGCGCCGCGCCCGAGGGGATCATCGGGAAGCAGTTGGAGAGCTTGGTGACGCGGCAATCCACGACGACAGGCCCCTTATGTGCGATCATCTCCTGAATGCCGGGGGCAAGCTCCTGAATTCCCTCGATTCGGATTCCCTTGCAGCCATAGGCCTCGGCGAGCTTCACGAAGTCTGGCAGGCTGTCCGAATAGCTGTGCGAGTAGCGGCTCTCATAGGTCAGTTCCTGCCACTGGCGGACCATGCCCATATATTCATTGTTGAGGATGAAGATCTTCACCGGCAGGTCATATTGAATGACCGTTCCCAGCTCCTGGATGTTCATCTGGATCGAGGCGTCGCCGGCAATGTCGATGACAAGGGCGTCGGGATTGCCGAGCTGCGCGCCGATCGCGGCGGGGAAGCCATAGCCCATCGTGCCGAGGCCGCCCGAGGTCAGCCACTTGTTGGGGCCATCGAAGTGGAAATGCTGGGCCGCCCACATCTGGTGCTGGCCGACTTCCGTCGTGATGATCGTGTCGCGTCCGCGGGTCGCCTTGAACAGCTCCGCAATGGCGCGCTGCGGCATGATCTCGGTGCCGGGTTCGGCATAATCGAGGCTCTTCTTCGCGCGCCAATGCTCGATCTGGGCCCACCAGTCGGCATAGCCAGTGCGTTTGAAGCCGTGCGTCTTCAGCCGGGCGATGATCGCCTCGATGGCGCGGCCGACGTCGGCGACGACGGGGACGTCGACCGGAATGATCTTGTTGATCGAGCTGCGATCGATGTCGACATGCACCTTCTTGCTGTGCGGCGCGAAGGCATCGAGTCGACCGGTCACGCGATCGTCGAACCGGGCGCCGAGGCACAGGATCAGGTCGGCGCGGTTCATCGCCCAGTTCGCCTCATAAGTGCCGTGCATGCCCAGCATGCCCAGCCATTGCGGCGAGGAGGCGGGGAAGGCGCCGAGGCCCATCAAGGTGGACGTGACCGGAGCGCCCGTCATGTCGGCGAGCGTGCGCAGGGCTTCGCTGGCAGCGGGACCGCTGTTGATGATGCCGCCGCCGGTGTAGAAGATCGGCCGCTCGGCCTTGAGAATGAGGTCAACGGTCGCTTCGATGGCGTCGGCGTCCGGCTCGACCTGAGGGCGATAGCTCGGGTGCGCGTTCAGCACGGGCTTCTCATAAGGCGCGGTCGCGACCTGCACATCCTTGGGAATGTCGATGACCACCGGGCCGGGGCGACCCGAGGTGGCGATGTGGAACGCCTCGTGAACCACGCGGGCAAGCTCGGCCGGATCCTTCACCAGATAGTTATGCTTGGTGCAGTGCCGCGTCAGGCCGACCGTATCGGCCTCCTGGAAAGCGTCCGTGCCGATCAGATGCGTCGCGACCTGGCCGGTGATGACCACGATCGGGATCGAATCCATCAGCGCATCAGTGATGCCGGTGATCGCATTCGTTGCGCCGGGGCCGGAGGTGACGAGCACGACGCCCGGCTTGCCGGTCGAGCGGGCATAGCCCTCGGCAGCGTGCGCGGCCGCCTGCTCGTGGCGCACGAGGATGTGGTTGATCGTCGGGTGCTCGTAGATCATGTCGTAGATCGGCAGCACCGCGCCGCCCGGATAGCCGAAGACGGTATCGACGCCGAGGTCGATCAGGCACTGGACCAATATGTCGGCGCCGCTTTTCTCGGCCACTTTACGCTCCCTGAATTGTCGTGCGCGCCATGGTCCAAAGCCGCGGCGCTGGCAAGGCCGGCGCCACTATGTGTTATTAAATGACATGTCAATATGAAATGTCGTACTAATATTACAATTATTAGGCAAAAATTCGTCATTTCATGCTTGGTTCGGTCAGGGGTGATGCTGCCGCTCGCGCCCGGCTTGGCGCAATCGTCGCATCCGACGCATGACTTGGAGGCATGAAAACGCCGCCGGCCTTGCGGCCGACGGCGCCGTTTTGTGTGCTGCAGGCAGCAGGCAGGTCAGGCGAAGCTGATGTTCACCCGGCGCCGGCGGCGCAAGGTACCGCCGACCATTGCAAGGCCGCCGATCATCATCGCCCACGTGGCCGGTTCCGGCACCTGCGGCGTGAAGGTGAACTGGATCATGCGATCCACACCGTCACTGGGGTGCTGAACGTTGACGTACGCAATGTAGGGATTGTTGATGTCGAAGTAGAGGCCCGTCGGTTCCGCTCCAGGCGACGCCAGGCTGGCGAAGCGAGCAATGGTTGCCGCGACGCCCGGATTGCCGCTCCAAGTGGTCTTCCAGATGTCACCCGGTTCGTTGTCCTCGACGATCCACATGTCACCGAACTGGTCGAACGCGATGTTGTCAGGATTGGCGAATATGTTCGACGACGCATCCACGGGCAGACCAGTCGCCTGATCGATCGTGACATAGTCATCGACGAACGAACGCACCTGCGGCGCATTGGGATTGGAGAGGTCGATCGAATAGACGTGATGCCGGCCCGGGCTGGTGCCGTTGTCGGCCGTGGTCGCCGCGACAACGAGATATTCCTTACCATCGCGAATGACCAGATGCATGTCTTCCGGGCGGCGATAGTTGGTGGCGCTGACCTGGTCGGCGGCCTGCCGCGCATTGACGGTCGGGTCAGTGATGCCCGGGATCGGCGTACCGTCGGGATTGTTCAGCGCCACCCATTCGGCGACCCCTTCGCGCTGTTCGGTGTTGCCCGAATTGATGCGGAGCGCGAAGATCTGACCTTTGCCGGCGAGCGGGCTGGTGCTGGGATCGTTGGGATCATAATCGGCAGCCGAGTTGCTGGGGACGAACTTGTAGATGCCGCCATTATTGTCTTCGTCCTGGTAATAGGCGTTCCCCTGCGCGTCCCAGGCAAGGCCTTCCCACGAGGTGCGGCCAATGTTCGGACGATCGATCGCGACGATGGAACCGGGTGCTGCGAGCGGATTCGTGATTTCGATGAGGCGACCGTTGCTGACTTCCTCACCGATCACGATCGTGCCCCAGGGCGTCCAGCGCACCGGGTCGAGCGACCGGTAGCTCGTGCCATTCAGGCTGCCTTCGAGCAGTTGCACCGGCGTATCGGTGACGCGGTCGTAGCGGACGAGACCGCCACCGGTCGATTCGTTGACCGTGAAGAGGTAACGACCGGCGTTGGGGCCCGTCTCGTTCTGCACGATCATGTCGAAGTTGGAGTTGCCGTTGCGATTGGCACCGGCGCGCCACAGGCCGTTCTCCTGGTTGGTGAACAGCGTCTGCTGGGTCCAGCCGCTGGGCAGCAGGAACGGCTGGTCCGCCGAAAGCGAGCCGACCGTAGCGCTGGACGGAAGCGGCGTGAAATCGATGGTAGCCTGCGCGCTGGTCGCCGAAAGGCCAGACAGCACGACACAGCCGGCGCAAAGCGCCAGAGTGCGAAGATTTTTCATGATGATCCCCAGTTTAGGTCTGAACGAGAGTTAGCTCATGCCCCGGACTCCCATCCGAAGCCCCGTTCCTATGCCGTCCAAAAATGATGTTTTTACGACTTTATTAACAAAATTTAATTTTTCGCGGCATTGACCTGCGCAACGGAGGCGAATCAGCCGATCCAGGGCGACTTCCCAACGTCATGGGATCGCCGGCAAATCGGCCAGACCCGCGAGCGCATCCGGTTCGGTCTTGATCCAGTGGCGCTGGCGATTGCGCCCCCAGGTGATCTGCCGCTTCTGATAGGCGCGGGTGGCGGCAAGAATGGCAGCCTGCGCCTCTTGGAGGGTAAGGCGGCCGGCAATCACATCGCGCAGCTCGGGCACACCGATCGCACGCAGAACGGGACGATCGACCGGGAGATCGCGCGCAAGCAGGGCGCCAACCTCTTCCAGTGCCCCGCCTGCGAGCATCTGGGTAAGGCGTTGCGCAGCGCGCTCGGCCAGCACATCGCGCGGAAGCATGATCACCGCGGCACGGATCGGCATGAGGCCGGCAATGCCCCCTTCACGGCGCGCCTGCCATTGCGCAATGGGCGTACCGGTTGAGCGGATAACTTCGAGCGCCCGGGCCACGCGGGACGTGTCGCTCGGGCGCAGGCGCGCCGCGGCTTCGGGATCTTCCGTGGCGAGCAGGGCATGAGTCTGCGCCACCGGAAGTGCGCGGACGGCCTCACGAATGGCGGGATCTATCTCCGGAACCGGTGCGATGCCTTGGAGCAGCGTATCGAGATAGAGGCCCGTGCCGCCGACGAGAATGGCGGGCTTGCCCTGTTTGTGCGCGGCGTCGATTTCGATGCGCGCTTCGGCGGCCCAGCGGGCGGCGCTATAATCCTCCGCACCGTCAACATGGCCGAAAAGCCGATGCGGTGCCCGGGCGAGCTCTTCCCGCGGCGGCCGGGCGGTGATGACGGCAAGATCGGCATAGACCTGGCTCGCGTCCGCATTGATGATGACGCCGCCGTGGCGTTCCGCCAGGCGTAGGGCGACTGCGCTCTTGCCGCCGGCGGTCGGCCCGGCAATAAGCGCGACGGTCGGCCGCTCGGGGTCGCGCTTTTCAGGATCGGACATGGCAGTCGGTAGAGACATGATCGCGACCTTAGTCGCCCATGACGGACTTGGGCAGGGGGACGTGAGCGCGGCGCGTGATGCGCTAGCGGTTGCCGGGCTCGATGTGGGTGCGTCGGCCTGGATCGAGGCGGGGGAGGCCGTGGACCTGCCCTTCTCGGGCAATCGCGGCGCGGCGCGGGCGGCGCTGGAGGCGCTGGACCTGCAGGCCGACATTTTCGTGATCGCGCGCGCGAACCGGGATTGCCGGCTGTTCGTGGCCGACATGGACTCGACGATGATCACCGTCGAGTGCATCGACGAGCTGGCCGATTATGCCGGGCTCAAGGCGCAGATCGCGGAGGTGACCGAGCGGGCGATGCGCGGCGAGCTGGACTTTGCCGAGGCGCTGAGCGGGCGCGTGGCGCTGCTCGCGGGGCTGGCCGAGGACGTCATCGAGCAATGCCGCACCGAGCGCGTGAGGCTGATGGGCGGCGCCAAGGCGCTGGTGCAGACGCTGAACGCGCGTGGCGCACACACCATTCTTGTCTCGGGTGGCTTCATGCCTTTTGCCGTGCCGGTCGGGCAGGAGATCGGCTTCCAGATCCAGATCGCCAATGTGCTGCACATTGCGGGCGGCAAGCTCGCGGGCACGGTCGCGGAGCCGATCGTGGATGCGGCCCGCAAGCGGGCGGAACTGCTCGGCGCGATCGCGGCGCTGGGCATCGCGCCGGCTCAGGCGATCGCGATCGGCGATGGCGCCAATGACATCCCGATGATTCAGGCGGCCGGACTGGGCATCGCCTATCATGCCAAGCCCAAGACCCGCGCTGCCGCCGATGTGGCGATCGAACGAGGGGATCTCAGCACCTTGCTGCATGCGCTCGGCATTGCGCGGAAGGACTGGGCGGAAGCTTAAATCGCCGTGTCATTATAGCGGATAGTGGGGCGACGACCTTGCGGATATTTCACCCGGCGAATACAAGTCGGCATGGCTGTTGTCCGAGGAAGCTGTCACTGCGGCAACGTGCGGATAGAGGTGCCGGATCCGCCAACCTGGGTTGCGGACTGCAATTGCTCGCTCTGTCGCCGGCTCGCATGGCGAGTAGCCTATTTCCCGCCGGAACAAGTGCAGATTTCAGGCGAAACGACGGCCTATATCTGGGGCGATCGAATGATCGGCATCCACCATTGCCCGGTCTGCGGTTGCGGCACCCACTGGGAGTCTCTCGGGGAAGACTTTGGCAAGATGGGCGTCAACGCACGGCTGCTCGATGATTTCGATGAAAGCACCATCGAGGTGAGGAAGTTCAACAACGCGGATAATTGAAACCTGCGATGATGTCGGCGCGACCACATTTCAGCCATTCAGTCCACTCCGCTTCTTTCCGAAGGCGGATAGCCAAACCGCTAAGTTTACGAGTTCACCGCCCCGACCGCCGAGCGCCCAATCCGTTCGTGCGGAGCAAGCGGACGACTGAATCGTGGTCAGTTCCCCTGCACAACGCAGGGCGTGCCGGTCGGTGTGATACGGCCGCAGAGGCGCTGGGCCTCCGATACGCTGGCAAGCGGGCCGACCAGGAGGCGCGTGAGGCCGTTCGTCAGCACATAGGAGGGCTGGAAGGCGGAGAGGCCGCTGACGCGTCCACTGAGATTCTTCCAAAGCGCCGGGGCGCGGCCCTGCTCGCGGAAGGCGCCGAGCTGGACGCGGTAGCGGCCGGAGGCGGCGGGCGCGGGAACAGGCGCGGCTGCAGGTTGCGGACGCGGATTGCGCTTGATCACCGGTGGACGCGGCTCGGGGCCGGCGGCGGCTACCGCGGGTGCTGCCGGCGCCGGAGCACGCGAAACGGCTGGCGCGGGAGGCACCTCCGGATGGACGCGAGGTGGCACGACGGGTGCCGGGGCGGCCGCCGGGGCAGCTTGCGCCAACTGAGGAGCTGGCGCGCTCGCGGGCGTGTGACTGCGTGCCATCGCGGTGGCCATCGCAAGGCCCTCCTGACGCTGCGCCGCCGGAATATATTGATCCATCTGGCCAAGACTGGTCGTCGCCTGAGTGACGCCAGCCTGGGCGGCGCGCGTCATCAGCGCATAGGCGCGCACCCAATCCTTCTGCGTGATGTCGCCGTTGAACAACGCGGTCGCATAGACATATTGCGCGCGGGGTTCACCACGCTCGGCGGACACCTTGATATAGGGAATGGAATCCTCGAGCCGGCCCTGCTGGTAGAGCAGCAGACCATAATTGTCGGCGCCTTTCTCATGCCCCTGTTCAGCTGCCTTGCGGAACCATTCGAGCGCGACCGGCAGATCGACGGGCACACCGCGCCCGAGCTTGTAAGCCTGACCGAGATTGAACTGCGCGTCGGCATTGCCGCCGATGGCCAGCGGCCGCCATTCGTTGACGGCGCGGGCATAATCGCCCTGGTTCCAGGCATCGACACCCGCCTTGACGTCCGCATGGGCGGCGGACGTCGCGACCAAAGCGCAAACGGTCAGAACACAGGCGGCCAGCGCCGCGGCGAAACTCTTGCTCATGTCCACGCTCCCCGGACCAACGCCGAAATCCCGCTGCTCATAGCGGCCCCATGGTTAATCCTCTCTTAGCATAGTTCCCCCTGGGGATGGCCGACCACCGGTCACTTAACCAAATCTTAGGGCGCGCCGTGTGATTTTGGGCCCTGGTAGATGATCGACCAGGGGAATGAAGTGCGAATATTGGCACTAGCGTCGCAGAAGGGCGGGTCCGGCAAGACGACCCTTTCCGGGCATCTCGCGGTTCAGGCGCAGCGCGCCGGCGCGGGACCGGTCGTATTGATCGACATCGATCCGCAAGGCTCTCTGTCCGACTGGTGGAACGAGCGCACCGAGGATTATCCCGCTTTCGCGCAGACCACCGTGGCGCGCCTCGCCATCGACCTCGAGACCTTGCGCCAGCAGGGGTTCAAGCTTGCCGTCATCGACACGCCGCCGGCCATCACCATGGCGATCCAGAGCGTCATCGGCGTTGCAGAGCTGATCGTCGTGCCGACGCGGCCCAGCCCGCACGATCTGCGCGCCGTCGGCGCCACCGTCGACCTGTGCGAGCGTGCCGGCAAGCCCTTGCTCTTCGTGGTCAATGCCGCCACGCCCAAGGCGCGGATCACGTCCGAAGCGGCGATCGCGCTCTCGCAGCATGGCACTGTGGCGCCCGTCACCATCCATCACCGTACCGATTTCGCCTCCTCGATGATCGACGGGCGCACGGTCATGGACTTCGATCCCAACGGCAAATCGGCCAAGGAGATCGAGGCGATCTGGGCCTACATCGCCGACCGGCTCGAGCGGAACTTCCGCCGCACGGTCTTTTCGCCCGGCGTTCCGGTCGCGGCTGTGCGGCAACAAAGTGGTTTTGGCAGAAGGGTTGTGAGCTGATGAGCGGGTCTGAAAATCCGACTGCCGAACCGCGTGGCGCGGCGTCCCTGACTGCGAGCCTGCTCGCCCGTCGTGGTGGCGCGCGTCCCGCGATGCGCCGCGCGCCTCTCGGCGCGGTCTCGTCGGTCACCCCGATCAACGATGATCTGGGCTGGAACGATATGGGCGAGGACGAGATCGAGGAAGCTGTGGCGCCCGCTCCGGTTTCGCCGATCAATCAGCAGCTCGCCGCGCTGGCCGATCGGATCAACGCCAAGATGGCCGACAAGCCCAGGAGCAAGTCGCACCCGGCGACGCTGACCGGCACGGCCCGCAAGGCCGCTTTCACCCTGCGGATCGACACGGAGCGGCACCTGCGCCTGCGTCTGCTGAGCGCCGTCTCGAATCGCTCGGCGCAGCAGCTGCTGACCGAAGCCCTCGACGCGCTGATCGCGCGCAATGATGAGCTCAACCGTCTCGCGGACCAGGCCGAGGCAAGTCACGTTACGCCCGATCTGAAATGGGGATCATGATCATGCGCAGGCAGACGCTTTCCACGATGATGGCCTCGGCCGCCATCCTCGGTTCCTCGATGGTCGGGTGCAGCGGTGCCCGCATGGAGAACCGGCCCGCCATCGCCGCCAACCAGGCGCCCTCGCTCGCACCGCGCGTCGAGAAGGCGCTGGCCGAGAAGGACTATGCCCGCGCACTGATGCAGGCCGAGGAACTGGTCGCCGCCCAGCCGAACGAGGCGGGCTATCGCGCGCTGCTCGGCCGGGCCTATCTCGCGAACGGCCGCTATGACAGCGCCCGCACCGCCTTCAAGGATGCGATGACGCTGGGCAACAGGGATGTGCGCACGATCATCAGCCTCTCGCTGGCCGAAACCGGCCTGGGCGATGCGGCAGGCGCCCGTGCGCTGCTTGCCGACCATATCTCCGACCTGCCGGCCGCCGATTATGGCCTGGCCATGGCGATGGCGGGCGATCCGCGCGAGGGCGTTCGCGCGCTCATGGAAGCGGTGAAGCAGCCTGATTCGACGGCGCAGACGCGCCAGAACCTGGCTTATGCGATGGCGCTGGCCGGTGCCTGGGGGCAAGCCCGCCTGATCGCCGGGCAGGACATGTCCGCACGCGAGGCGGAAGCCCGCATCGGCCAATGGTCGCAGGCGGCTCAGGCCGGCAACGAACAGGGCCGTGTCGTCGCGATGATCGGCGTTTCGCCGCGCGCCGACGATGCCGGCCTGCCGACGCGCCTCGCGCTCGGCGGCAATGGCGCGCCCATGCAGATGGCTGCGGCGGCGCCCGTCGATCTGGTGGCGCAGGCCCGTCACGAGGTAGCACCGGCTGCACCCGCGCCGCAGGCCGTCGCAGCAGCTGCTCCGGTCGAGGCATCCCCGTCGACCATGGCGGTGGCCATGAGCTTCGATGCTAACAACGGTGACAACGCGCCGCTCGTCAAGGCGTCGAGCGATCCGATGCGGCTTGCGGCCCGGGCAGCCTTCCAGCGCACACGGAACAATGACGCACGGGCCATGGTCGCACGCGCGGATATGAGCCGAATCACGACCGTCATCGCGCCGGCGCCCGACGCGAAGGCGAGCGACTGGGTCGTCCAGCTCGGCGCGTTCGACACGGCGGAAATCGCCAAGGCGAAGTGGCAGCAGATCAGCCGCGGCAAATCGCCGGTGGGCGGTTTCCGTGAGATTCACAGCGAATTCTCGCTCAACGGCCGCGCCTTCCACCGTCTCGCCA
The DNA here is from genome assembly GCF_018603885.1 of Sphingobium nicotianae. Lineage (GTDB taxonomy): Bacteria > Pseudomonadota > Alphaproteobacteria > Sphingomonadales > Sphingomonadaceae > Sphingobium > Sphingobium nicotianae. Next base: position 382,874 of record NZ_JAHGAW010000001.1, on the reverse strand, counting down.
TTCGCGGCTTCGGCGATCGTACGTCGGCTGACGCGGCGTGCCGATCGCTGCGCGCCGAAGGTCAGGCCTGTTTCGTCCGTCTCGATGACACGAACACGACCCGCATGGCCCGCGCGCAGGCGCAGAAGGGCGCGCCGCAGATGGCTGCCCGCAAGCCCGTGGCCGCTCCCAAGGTCGCGGCGCGCATCGTCGGCGCCGGGCGTCAGATCGCCGCGCGGTAAGGGCCTTCACCGCCACCAAATCCCGTTCGGGACGTCTTCAGCGGATCACGCCGCCTTTCATGATCATCCGGGCGCGGCCCTGGACCGGCAGCTTGTCGAACGGCGTGTTGCCCGCCGCCGCCGCCATCTTGTTGGCGTCGACGATCCACGGGACGTCGGGATCGATGAGGATGAGGTCCGCCGGCGCGCCGGGGGCGAGACGGCCGGCATCAAGACCCAGGACTGCCGCGGGATTGGCGGCGAGCAGGGCCATCAGGCGCGTCTCGCTGATCTTCCCCTCGCGCACCAGATTGAGCGCCAGCGGCAGCAGCGTCTCGGCGCCGGCGATGCCCGGCGTGGAATCGGCGAAGGGCAGGCGCTTGTCTTCCGGTCCGCGCGGATCATGGCCCGAGCAGAGCACATCGACCGTCCCGTCCGCCACCGCCGCGATGGCCGCGAGCCGATCCCGCTCGTCGCGCAGGGGCGGGGACAGATGCGCGAACGTGCGGAAATCCGTCACCGCATTGTCGTTGAGGAAGAGATAGGAGGGCGAGACGCCGCAGGTAACCGGCAGCCCTTCCGCCTTGGCGGCGCGGATGAGATCAAAGCCCGCCGCGGTCGTCACCATCCGGAAATGGATCGTCGCGCCGGCTTCCCGCGCGAGCGCGATGTCGCGTGCGATGGCGATCGCCTCGGCGCAGGCCGGCGCGCTCGGCAGGCCGAGGCGCGAGGCGGTCTCGCCATCGGTGGCGACGGCGTTGGCGGTCAGACCGGCATCCTCGGCATGGATCACCAGCGTGAGGCCGAGCGCGCTGGCATAGCGCAGGACACGCAGCATGACGCCCGAATCGGCGATCCACGTCCGGCCCGTCGCGATGGCGCGGGCGCCGGCCGTCCGCATCAGCGCCATCTCGGCAAGATCCTTGCCCTCCAGCCCGCGCGTCGCGGCACCGAGCGGATGCACCCAGAAATCGGGCTTGCCGGCGCGGGCAGCATGCTGGACCAGCCCCGGATCGTCGAGGACCGGCGACTGGTCGGGCATCAGTGCCGCGCGGGTGATGCCGGAGAAATGGAAGGCCGGCTTGTCGGTCTTGAACACGCCCAGATCGATGATGCCGGGCGCGACGATCATGCCGTTGGCATCGATGATCTGCGCATCCTCGGGGAAATCGACGGAGCCGACCGCCTCGATCCGATCGCCGTGGACGAGCAGCGTGCCTTCGCTCAGGTTGGTGGCGGCGGGATCGCACAGGCGCCCGTTGACGATCGCGATCATGCCCATCCGGCCACTCCCCGGTCGCCGCGCGTGAGCACGTCAAGGCAGGCCATGCGCACCGCGACGCCCATCTCGACCTGCTCGGTGATCGCCGATCGATCGGGATCGTCGGCCACCCCGCTCAATATCTCGACGCCCCGGTTCATCGGGCCGGGATGCATGACGATCGCATCCGGCTTGGCGCGCTTCAGCCGCTCCGGCGTCAGACCATAGAGCAGGCTGAACTCGCGCGCCGAAGGGATGAAACCGCCGTCCATCCGCTCGTTCTGGAGCCGGAGCATCATGACGACGTCGGCACCGTCCAGCGCCGCATTGAAATCGCTGAACGGCGTCACGCGATAGCGCTCGACCGCTGCCGGCATCAATGTCGGCGGCGCGCAGACCCGGACCTGCGCGCCGAGGGCGGTCAGGCAGAGCATATTCGAGCGGGCGACGCGGCTGTGCAGAATGTCGCCGCAGATCGTCACGATCAAACCCTCGTGACCGCCCTTGCGCCGCCGGATGGTGAGGGCATCGAGCAGCGCCTGCGTGGGATGCTCGTGGCGCCCGTCGCCGGCATTGAGAACGGGGCAATCGACCTTGTCGGCGATAAGCTGCACCGCACCCGAGCTCATGTGGCGAATCACCATGACGTCGGCACGCATCGAGTTGAGCGTCACGGCCGTGTCGATCAGTGTCTCGCCCTTCTTCACGCTGGATTGCGAGGCATGCATGTTGACCACATCCGCGCCGAGACGCTTGCCCGCCACCTCGAAGGAGAGCAGCGTGCGCGTGCTCGCCTCGAAGAAGGCGTTCATCTGGGTCAGCCCGGCGAGCCGATCGTCATGCTTGCGGGTCGCGGTGCGATTGAGGATCGCCCATTGCTCGGCCTCGTCGAGCAGGAAGCGGATCTCGTGAGGCGCCAGACTGGCGATCCCCAACAGATGCCGGTGCGGAAAATTCGCGCGGCCGACAAGGCCGGTGGCGGGGGAGGGTGCTGGCGATGTCATTAAAGCGCCGCGATAGATGAGGGCGGCGCGATACTCAAGGGGCGAAGATGATCAGCAGCGCAAACTGCGCGACCGCGATCAGATGGAGGGCCAGCGAGAAGGCGGTCTTGCGCGTCTTGTGGCGAAAATGCCAGCGGCCGAGATAGGCGCCGATCGTGCCGCCGACGACGGCGAGCAACAGGAGAGTGGCCTCGCTGATCCGCCAACCGCCGGTTCGCGCGCGGCCCTTGTCGATGCCGAAGCCGACGAACGCCGCCAGGTTGATCGCAAGCAAGGCGAGCAGGAAGGGCGGCCAGGTCGCCAAGGTCAGGAATCGAACGGGATGGCTGGTTTCCGTCAGCGATAGGCAAGGCCGTCGATCGCGCCTTGCAGGATGAGCGCGGCGGCATGGGCGTCGATCCGTTCGGCGCGCCTGGCGCGGCTCATGTCCTGCGCGATCATGGCGCGCTCGGCGGCGACGGTCGACCAGCGCTCGTCCCAGAGCAGGACCGGCAGGCCGAGCACGGCGATGTTGCGCGCATAAGCGCGGGCGGCCTGGCTGCGCGGGCTCTCGGTGCCGTCCATGTTGAGCGGCAGGCCGATGACGAGGCCCCTGACCGATTGCTTCGTGATCAACTCGGAAAGGGCCGCCTTGTCCGCGCCGAACTTGCCGCGCTTGTGGGTGTGGGCGGGGCTGGCGATGCTCCAGCCCGCGTCGCACAGCGCCAGGCCGATGGTCTGCGTGCCGAGATCGAGACCGAGCAGCCGGCCACCCTGCGGCAGGGCCGCGGCGAAGGCCGCCGTCTGGGTCGTGATCAGCGCGTCTTCTGCCATGCCCCCAGCCGCCGCAATGCATCGCCACGGATATTCGCCCAGAAAAGGGGATAATCATAGACGTGATAATTGTTGCCCGGCAGCACATAGGTGCCGAGCTGCGGGGCGCGATCGAGCATCAGATAGCCGCGCCCGTCGCAGCGCGCGCCGATGCCGCCCGGCGCGACGAGCTGGGTCGTGGCGGCCTCGCCATCGCCGATCAGCATGCCCAGATTGGCGCCCGCCGGCGCATCCGCCGCGCCGCCGCCGGTCAGGGGATTGGTGCAGAGCATGGCCGAGCCGTTGCGCGGCTGACCGTCGAAGCCGCGCTCGCGAGCATAGGCTTCGTCGATGCTGGAGGTGTCGGCAGGCGCGGCGAAGCTCTGCCAGCCGATCATGCAGCCGGTCTGCTCCGGCCCGGTGCAGGCGGGCAGGCCGAGGGCCGGCAGATCGTGTGCGATCGAGATCGGCCAGCCGACCGCATAGACCGCGACGAGCCGCTGGCGCAGCGCGGCGTTGCCACTCTCCTCCCGGAGCAGGCGCAGCAGGTGCTTGCTGCCCTGGCTGTGCGCGACGAGGATGATCGGTCCCTGCGGATTGGCGGTGAGGAAGGCGGCGAAGGCGGCCTTGACGTCCGCATAGGCGCGATCCAGCGCGCGCCCGGCATCGGCGCTGTCGGTGAGGAAGGCGCCGAACACGGCCTGGCGATAGCGCGGCACCCAGACAGTGCCCGCCGCCGCGAAGGCGCTGGCCTGGACGCGCACGAAGCGCTCGGCCTGACGGCCGGAAACCGGATCGGTGACGGGCACGTTCCAGCGCAGCGTGTCGAAGGCGCTGGTCGGGTGGATGAAGAAGATCGCGGCATTGCCCCGCTCGGCGGGCAGCTTCAGGGCCGTGGGCTGCCAGACCGCCGGATCGGCGCGACGCCCGTCGGGGCGGCTGATCCAGCCTTCCGGGCGCGTGTAGAGGCCGGCGGGCAGCGGGGCCGGCTGGGAGAAGGCGACGCGTGGCACCAGCGCGCTGCGCATCAGCTTCTGCCCGAAGAAGGAGAAAGCGATCATTCCGGCAATCGCGAGGCAGGCGAAGAACGCGATGACATAGAGGAACTTCCGGGCCAAGTGGGCGCGACTCCTGTTGCGGAAGGGCCGCTCATGCCCGCTCGGCGGCGCGCGCGCAATCGGTGCGCTTGTGCGGGCCGGCGATCATGGTAGATCCTGGCGGGGATCGGCGGCGTCTGGCCGTCGCAGGGAGAGGGCCGCCATGGCGAGCAGTCCGGAGATGTCCGAAACGGTTTGGCCGCTGCGCACCTGGGTGCTGGCGATCCTGGGAGCGCTGGTCTTCCTCTCCATCCAGCAGCTGCACGATCTGCCCGATCATGGCTGGGCATGGGGACCCCGGCTGGTCATGGCGCTGTCGGTCTTCCTCGGCGTCGGCGGGCTGGCCTTCGGCCTGGCCTGGCAGCGCGGACGGCTGCTCGCGGCGATCGCGGTCGCGCTTCTGTGCGGACTGGTGGCGGGCGGCACCTTCATCTGGAACAATATCCCCTGGCAGGACGGCGGGAGCGAGGGCTGGCATGTCTTCTGCGGCGCCATCACCGCGGGCTGCCTTCTGACCCTGTTCCAGGCGGCTCAGGACGGCTGGAGCGGCTGGCCCGCGCGCTGGGCACCCTCGGGCCTGATCGCCTGGCGGCGCGAGGCGATCCTCTACGAGGAAGTTCATGGCCATCTCTGGACCAACGCGCTCCTGCTCGCCCTGAGCGGCGCCTTCATGCTGCTGTGCATCGGCATCGCCTATCTCATGGCCGAGATGTTCTGGCTGGTGAAGCTGGATTTCCTGCGCGTGCTGCTGCGCAAGGAATGGTTCCAGGCGCTGATGACGGGCGCCCCGTTCGGCGCCGCGCTCGGGCTGCTGCGCGACCGGCGCGGGATCATCACGGCGCTGCAGCGGGTGGCGATGCTGGTGCTGCGCGTGCTGGCGCCGGTGGTCGCGCTCGCCATCCTCGTCTTCCTCGCCGCCTTGCCCTTCACCGGGCTCGCGCCGCTGTGGGACACGGGCGGAACGACGCCGATCATGCTGGTCGGCGCGGCGCTGGCGTTGTTCCTCGCCAATGCCGTGGTCGGCGACAGGGCGGCGGACGAATCGCGCTCGGTCATCCTGAGCGGCAGTGCGGCGGCGCTGGGCCTGTTCCTGGTGCCGATGATCGGCATCGCCGCCTTTTCCTCGGGCCTGCGCATCCAGCAATATGGCCTCAGCCCCGATCGGCTGTGGGCGCTGACCTTCGTCATCGTCGCGAGCATCGTCGCCATCGCCTATGCCGTGGCGATCCTCGGCGCGCGTGGATGGTTCGCGCGGCTGCGGCGGGCCAATCTCCATCTCGTCTTCCTGATCGCGGCGATCACGCTGCTGCTCTCCACGCCGCTCCTGAGCTTCGATCGGATCGCGACGGCGCATCAGCTCGCGCGGCTTTCCGGCGGGCAGGTGTCGGTCGAGAATTTCGACTATAAGGGATTGTGGTTCGAGTTCGGACCGCCCGGCAAGGCGGCGATCCGGCAACTGGCCTCCTCGTCGGATGCGCAGATCAGGCGCTATGCCATCGCGGCGCAGATGCTGAAGACCAAATGGGACGAGCCGCCCAATGCCGGCGCGGCGGAGAAGGGCGCCGCGCTGGAGAAGCGCCTGACGATGCTGCCCGGGCCGTTCCCGCTCGACGACGCGATGCGCACGCGGCTGATCCGCTTCGACGCCTGCAACAACTATACCGGCGTGCCCTGCATCGTGCGCTATGTGCCGGGGCAGGATTATATGGTGGTCGTGGCGGGGCCGGCGCCGAAATGCGACCGCTGCCGATCGGAGATCAGCATCATCCTGCGCGACGGGAAAGGCGGCTGGTCCGACGACAATGTCTATGTGCGCGACGAGAAGGCGCTGGATGCGCAGGTCGCCGCGATCAGGGCGGGCCGGGTCGAGATGCGGCCGGTGCAGCAGCGGCAATTGTTCATCGACGGCAAGCCGGTCGGGAACGTGATCCCGCCACAGAATGAGGCTGCGCCTTGATGCCTGCCTGAGGCGGTGCTAGCGGCGCTTGCATGAGCGTAGATCTGACAACCGTGAAGAAAGTGGCCAGCCTGGCGCGCCTCGCCGTGAGCGAGGCCGAGGCCGAGGCGCTGGTGCCCGAACTCAATGGCATTCTCGACTGGGTGGAGCAGCTCGGCGAGGTCGACGTGACCGGCGTCGAGCCGATGACCGCCGTCATCCCCAATCATCTGCGCCTGCGCGAGGATGTGGTGACCGACGGCAATGTGCGCGACAAGGTGCTCGCCAACGCGCCGCAGGCCGAGCATGGCTTCTTCGCCGTGCCCAAGGTGATCGAGTGATGAGCGATCTGACCGATCTCACCGTGGCGCAGATCCGCGACGGCTTCCGCGCCGGCGACTTTTCCGCACGCGAAGTGGCCGAGGCGTTCAACGCCAATGTCGCCGCCGCCAAGGCGCTCAACGCCTTCATCGTCGAGACGCCCGAGCATGCACTGGCCGCCGCCGGCCAGGCCGACAAGGACCGCGCGGCTGGCACGCTCAAGCCGCTCTCCGGCGTGCCGATCGGCATGAAGGACCTGTTCTGCACGCAGGGCGTCCAGACCACGGCCGCCAGCCACATGCTGGAAGGCTTCACGCCGACTTACGAGTCCACCGTCTCGGCCAAGCTGTGGGACGCGGGCGCGGGCATGCTCGGCAAGCTCAATCTCGACCAGTTCGCGATGGGCTCGTCCAACGAGACCAGCTATTTCGGCAATGTCATCTCGCCCTGGCGGCGCGCGGACGCCAATGGACTTGGGGGCAATGCGCCGCTCGCACCCGGCGGCTCCTCGGGCGGCAGCTCCTCGGCGATCGCGGCCCGGCTCTGCCCGGCGGCGACCGGCACCGACACCGGCGGCTCGATCCGCCAGCCCGCCGCCTTTACCGGCATCTCGGGCATCAAGCCGACCTATGGCCGCTGCTCGCGCTGGGGCATCATCGCCTTCGCCAGCTCGCTCGATCAGGCCGGGCCGATGGCGCGCGACGTGCGTGACTGCGCGATCATGCTCGAGAATATGGCGGGCTTCGATCCCAAGGATTCGACCTCGCTCGACATGGCCGTGCCGCAGTGGGAAGCGGGGCTTTCCGCCGACATGAAGGGCAAGAAGGTCGGCATTCCGAAGGAATATCGGGTCGAGGGGCTGGATGCCGACGTCGCGCGCGTCTGGGATGCGGGCATCGCCTGGCTCAAGGATGCCGGCGCCGAGATCGTCGAGGTCTCGCTGCCGCACAGCAAATATGCGCTGCCGGCCTATTACATCATCGCGCCGGCGGAAGCCTCGTCCAACCTCGCGCGCTATGACGGCGTGCGCTATGGCCTGCGCGAGCTGCCCGAGGGCGCGAACCTGCAGGACATGTATGCCGCCACCCGCGCCGCCGGCTTCGGCGCCGAGGTGAAGCGCCGCATCATCATCGGCACCTATGTGCTCTCGGCCGGCTTCTACGACGCCTATTACACGCAGGCGCAGAAGGTCCGCACCCTGATCGCGCGCGACTTCGCCCAGGCTTTCGAGCAATGCGACGTGATCCTCGCGCCGACCGCGCCGAGCGCCGCCTTCGCGCTGGGCGACAAGACGGCCGATCCGCTGGCGATGTATCTCAACGACGTGTTCGCCGTGCCCGCCTCGCTGGCGGGCCTGCCGGCCATGTCGGTGCCCGGCGGCCTCAGCAAGGACGGGCTGCCGCTCGGCCTGCAGATCATCGGCCCGGCGTTCGACGAGCAGGCGGTGCTGAATGCCGGCCTCGCGATCGAAGAGCGGGCAGGCTTCACCGCGCGGGCGGAGAAGTGGTGGTAAGGTGACAGCCGCGTCACCGGACAGCGATCGCGCCATATCGGCAGAGGTTCCGGACTGGAATCGCGAGGCGAAGGGGGCCTTCGAGTGGGCACCGTCGCGGGCGCTGCTGGCATCGATCCGCGCCTATCAGCGCCACCGGGCCGGGCGAGGGCCGGTCGCGGCGCTGGGGCGCGTATTTGCGACGCTGCGGCATCGGTTCTGGTCGGTGGTGACGGGCGCGGACATTCCCGTTACCTGCCGGATCGGCGGCGGGCTGCTGATGCCGCACCCCAACGGCATCGTCGTCCACCCCGAGGCGGTCATCGGTCCCAATTGCCTGTTCATGCAGCAGGTGACGATCGGCATGCGGGCCGGAAAAGTGCCGGTGATCGGCGGACATGTCGACATCGGCGCGGGAGCGGCGATATTAGGGCTCGTGACGATCGGGAATCATGCGAGGATCGGCGCACACGCGCTGGTCATCCACGATATGCCGGAAGGCGCGGTGGCGATGGCGCCGCTCGCGCAGATCAAATCAGATAGTCAGGCAGAGTGACAATGACGGAATCGACCTATCGCATCGCAGGCGCAACCGGGGACTGGGAGGTCGTGATCGGCCTCGAGGTTCATGCGCAGGTGGTCAGCCAGGCCAAGCTCTTCTCGGGCGCGGCGACGGCGTTCGGCGCCGAGCCGAACAGCCAGGTGAGCCTGGTCGACGCGGCGATGCCGGGCATGCTGCCGGTGCCCAACAAGGAGTGCATCCGCCAGGCGGTGCGCACCGGGCTCGCGATCAATGCCCAGATCAACAAATGGAGCCGGTTCGACCGCAAGAATTATTTCTATGCGGACCTGCCGCAGGGCTACCAGATCAGCCAGCTCTACCATCCGCTGGTGGGTGAGGGCGCGCTGACCATCGACGCGGACGAGAAGGCGGGCATCCCCGAGGACAAGGTGATCGGCATCGAGCGCATCCATGTCGAGCAGGACGCCGGCAAGCTGATGCACGACCAGCATCCGACGCGCTCCTATGTCGACCTCAACCGCTCGGGCGTCGCGCTGATGGAGATCGTCAGCCGGCCGGACATGCGCTCGCCCGCCGAAGCCGGCGCCTATGTGCGCAAGCTGCGCGCGATCCTGCGCTATGTCGGCTCGTGCGACGGCAACATGGAAGAAGGATCGATGCGCGCCGACGTCAACGTCTCGGTGCGCAAGCCCGGTGAGGAATTCGGCACGCGGACCGAGACCAAGAACGTCAACTCGGTGCGCTTCGTGATGGCGACGATCGAATATGAGGCGCGCCGGCAGGTCGACGTGCTGGAGAGCGGCGGGCGCATCGTCCAGGAGACGCGTCTGTTCAATCCGGACACCGGCACAACGCGCTCGATGCGCTCCAAGGAGGATGCGCACGACTATCGCTATTTCCCCGACCCGGACCTGCTGCCGCTTGAGCTGACCGATTCGTTTATCGAGGATTGCCGTCATTCGTTGCCCGAGTTGCCCGACGCCAAGCGTCGGCGCTACGTCGAAATATTGGGTCTGACAGCCTACCAGGCGGGAGAACTTACGGCCGAAGTTGATTGGGCGATCTATTTCGACCGTCTCGTCGAGCGCACAAGCTTGGAAACCGGAAAAGAAGCGTCGGAAATCGCCAAACGCTGCGCTAATCTGCTGCTCAATGATATATTCGGATATCTCAATAAGTTCGGTGTTTCCCAGGGCATGGATGCAGTTACAGGCGAACCTGTCGGTCTTATATCGACCGCGCAGGGCGCTCAGTTGATCCGATTGGTGGAACAGGGAATACTCTCGGGACCACTCTACAAACAGGTATTTGAGGCAATTGCTGCGACCCCGGAGATGCCCGCCGATTATGTCGAGCGACATGGCCTCAAGCAGACGTCCGACACCGGCGCCATCGACGCGGCGATCGCCAAGATCCTCGCCGACAATGAAGACAAGGTGGCGCAGTATAAGGGCGGCAAGGAAGCCCTCTTCGGCTTCTTCGTCGGCCAGACGATGAAGGCGATGCAGGGCAAGGCCAATCCGGGCGTGGTCAACGAGCTGCTGAAGAAGGCGCTCGGCTGAGGGCGTGTCGGCAACCCTGAGCAACCGGGTTGCCGGACCTCAGGGTGATCAAGGAGTCACCAAATAGCGACGCTTCAATCGGGTGGCGGCGGGATTTCGGGAGCACCCGTGTCCGGCTCGTCGACATTGGGCGTTTCGGGGACGATTTCCGGAGGCTCCTCGAACGGGCGCTCGGGTGTCGGCTCCATCGGCGGCGTCTCCGGCGGCGACTGGGGTTGGATGGTGTCTGGCGGCGGTATTTCGGGTTGGCTGGCCATGGGCATGTTCCTTTGCCCCAGAACGGGCCGCCGGGCCGATCGTTCCGTGTCATTTCGCCGCGTCAGCCAGCCTTGCCCTTTGGGCGCTCTTGCACTATGGCCCGCCGACCGGCGACCGATGCGGGCGTGGCGAAACTGGTAGACGCGCCAGATTTAGGTTCTGGTATCGCAAGATGTGGGGGTTCGAGTCCCTTCGCCCGCACCAGTTTGCGCGGCTCTCGCCCCTGTCGTTCCAAGAGATTCTTAGCTGCGGAAAGCGTTGAGTTAGAGATATGCAGATTGTCGAGACATTGAACGAGGGCCTGAAGCGGGCCTACACGCTGACCCTGGCCGCCAAGGACATCGATGCGCGCGTCGACGAGGAGATCAAGACGATCGCGCCGCAGGTCCGCATGCCGGGCTTCCGTCCCGGCAAGGTGCCGGCCAATCTGGTCCGCAAGATGCATGGCCCCTCGCTGCAGCGCGAGGCGCTCGAGAAGGCGGTCCGTGATGGCGTCGACGCGCTGATGAACGAGAAGAAGCTGCGTCCCGCCATGCAGCCGTCGATCGAGCTCGACGAGGGCTATGAGCCGGGCAAGGATGCCGAGATCAAGGTCGCGCTCGAAGTGCTGCCGGTCGTGCCGACGCCCAAGACCGAGGGCATCACCCTGGAGCGCCTCATCGTCGACGTGAGCGACGAGCAGGTCGATGAGGCGGTGAGCCGTCTCGCGGCGCAGAGCACGCGCTATGAGGATGCCCCCGAAGGTCACGGCGCAGGGCAGGGCGATCAGGTCACGATGGATTTCGTCGGCAAGGTCGACGGCAAGGCGTTCGAGGGCGGCACCGGTTCCGGCATGGCGGTCGCCATCGGCTCGGGCAATCTGATCCCCGGCTTCGAGGACCAGCTCGTCGGCGTCAAGGTCGGCGACGAGAAGCAGATCAACGTCACCTTCCCGGCTGATTATCAGGCCGCGAACCTGGCCGGCAAGGACGCGACCTTCGATCTCGTCATCACCGCCGTCAAGCTGCCGGCCGATCGCGCTGTCGACGACGACTTCGCCAAGCAGCTCGGCCTGGAGAGCCTCGACAAGCTCAAGGAGCTGCTCAAGGGGCAGATCGAGCAGGAGCATAACGGCCTGACGCGCACCTACATGAAGCGCCGCCTGCTCGACCAGCTTGCCGCCGGCCACGACTTCGACGTGCCGCCGAGCATGGTCGAGGCCGAGTTCAGCCAGATCTGGGCGCAGCTCGAGCATGAAGCCAGTCACGAGGAAGACCCCGCCGAGGCGCTTGCCGAGATGGAGAAGGACAGGGACGAGTATCGCTCGATCGCCGAGCGGCGCGTGCGCCTCGGTCTGCTGCTCTCCGAGATCGGCCAGGCCAATGGCGTGGAGATCACCCAGGCCGAGATGAACCGCCTGATCGCGCAGGCCGCGCAGCAGTACAGCCCGCAGGACCGCGAGCGCTTCATCGACTATGTCCGCAACGAGCCGATGGCCGCCGCGCAGCTGCGTGCCCCGCTCTATGAGGACAAGGTCGTCGACTTCCTCTTCGCCAATGCCGAGATCAGCGAGCGCACCGTCGCGCGCGCCGACCTGGAAGCGGCCATCGAGAGTGAGGAGGGCGACCTCCATGTTCACGGACCTGATTGCGGCCACGACCATCACGGTCATGACCACAAGCCGGCGAAGAAGGCTGCGGCCAAGAAGCCGGCCGCCAAGGAAGAGGTAGCCGAGCCGGCAGCAGAGGAAGCCAAGCCAGCCGCCAAGAAGGCCGCGCCCAAGAAGGCCGCCGCCGCGCCCAAGGCCGAGGCTGCTGCCGACGCCGAGCCGGCCAAGAAGGCCGCTCCCAAGAAGAAGACGGCCAAGGCCGAAGGCTGAAGTCGCACGCCATGGCGACTGATGCGCATCTCTCCGGCCGGCCCGCCGCGCCGGAGACGGTGCGGGTCGCCGTCTTGCTGCCCTGCTACAATGAGGCGGCGGCGATTGGCGAGACCATTGCCGGCTTCGCGCGGGCGCTGCCGGGTGCGGCGATCTACGTCTTCGACAATAACAGCTCGGACGGCAGCGAGGAGGTTGCCCGGGCGGCCGGCGCGATCGTGCGGCGCGTGCGCCAGCAGGGTAAGGGCCATGTCGTGCGCCGGATGTTCGCCGATGTCGATGCCGACATCTATGTGATGGCCGATGGCGACGCGACCTATGAGGCGGCGGCGGCGCCGGCGCTGATCGCGATGATGATCGAGGACAATCTCGACATGGTCGTGGGCGCGCGCAAATCCGAGGTGGAGGCGGCCTATCGGCGCGGGCACCGGCTCGGCAACACGCTGCTCACCGGATTGCTCCGGCAGCTGTTCGGGCGCAGCTTCACCGACATATTGTCGGGCTACCGCGTTTTCTCCCGGCGGTTCGTCAAGAGCTTCCCGGTCCTCTCCGCCGGTTTCGAGATCGAGACGGAGATGTCGGTGCATGCGCTGGAGCTGCGCATGCCGGTGGGCGAACTGATGACGGCTTATGCCGCGCGGCCCGAGGGGTCCGTCTCCAAGCTCAGCACCTTCCGCGACGGCTGGCGGATCCTGCGCATGATGATCCAGCTCTATCGCGTCGAGCGGCCGCTCTGGTTCTTCGGATTCATCGCCGCCCTGTTCGTGCTCATCGGGTTCATCCTCGGCATACCGGTGATCCTGACCTATCTGGAAACCGGCCTCGTGCCCCGCTTCCCGACCTTCATCGCGATCGTCGGCCTCACGATCCTCGCGGCGCTCAACGTGATGACGGGCCTCATCCTCGACACGGTGACGCGCGGACGGCAGGAAGTGAAGCGGCTCGCCTATCTCGCCCTTCCGGCACCGCGCCAGGATTGACTGGCCGGATCGCCGGCCCGAATGGCACGCCACGAAATTTTAAGGCATGTGGTGCCACCAGACCGCATATGCCTTCCTACCCGTCGTTTTGGGCGCTAGGTTCGCGTTCGCCTCTGTCCCGTCCGGGAGCCTCGTCTGACCCTCGAAGCCGCCAAGCCAAAGCACCGCTACGTCGCGCTCGATAGCCTGCGCGGCGTGTGCGCCTGCATGGTCGTGCTGCTGCATTTCGAGACGCAGGGCCATATCTCGGCCCTGCCGGTGGTGAAGCACGCTTTCCTGTTCGTGGATTTCTTCTTCGTCCTGTCCGGCTTCGTGATCGGCTCCAGCTATGGGCAAAGGCTCATCGACGGATTCCGCATCCGCGAGTTCATGTGGCTGCGGCTCGGACGCGTCTATCCGCTGCATCTCGTCATGCTGCTCGCCTTCCTGGCGTTCGAGATCGTTTTCGCCGTTTTCATGCCGGGCATGGCCGGCCGACGGCCTTTTGAAGGGCCTTTCTCGCTAGCAGCCTTCGTGCAGTCGCTGTTTCTCCTGCAGATCTTCTTTCCGCCGGACGCGACGCCGTGGAACGGGCCGAGCTGGTCGATTGCCGCCGAAATCTGGACCTACCTCATCTTCGCGCTGGTGCTGCGCTATGCCCATCGCTGGCTGGTGCCGATCGCGCTCGTCATGATCGTCGCCGCGCCCGTCTATCTGGCCAACCTGACCGACCGCTACATCATGGTGTTCCACGACGGCGCGCTGGCGCGCTGCCTGTTCGGCTTCGCGCTCGGCATGATCGGCTGGCGGTGCGCGGCCTGGATCGAGTCGGTGCGACTGAGTGCGGCCGCGGATCAGCTCGTTGAACTCGCCGTGCTCGTCGCGACGATCATGTTCGTATCGGCGGCCGGATCGGGCCCGCTTTCCCTCGCGGCACCGTTCATGTTCTTCGTGGCGGTACTGGTGTTCGCACGCGAGCGCGGCATTGTGAGCCGCTTGCTCAGGACCGGCCCGTTCGTCCTGCTCGGCACATTGTCATACTCGATCTACATGATTCACGGTTTCATCTATTATCGCTTCGTCAATGTGCTGGGCAAAGTCGGCTCGCGGCTTGGCCTGGATCTGGTGAGCAGCAGTGGCGGGCACAATACCGTGGGTGGGGGCGCGCTGTTCGGCGACGCCATGACGATCTCGTTCCTGGCGTTGGTGATCTGCCTTTCCTATGTGAGCTATCGCCTGATCGAACGACCGGGCCAGACGTTTGCGCGTGGCCGTATTCATCGGCCCCTGCCGCCAGCGCCCGGGGCACCTTGAAGTCAATCGCCAAACCTCCGATGTAGTGCTCGCACACCGGCCAACAAAAGAAAGCAGACCATGATCAATCCTCCGTTCGATCCGCTCAATGCTCTCGTCCCCATCGTCATCGAACAGTCCAACCGGGGCGAGCGCAGTTTCGACATCTATTCGCGCCTGCTTCGCGAGCGCATCATCTTCGTGACCGGCCAGGTCGAGGATCATATGGCCTCGGTGATCGTCGCCCAGCTGCTGTTCCTGGAATCGGAAAATCCGAAGAAGGACATCTGGATGTACATCAACTCGCCCGGTGGCGTGGTGACCAGCGGCATGGCGATCCACGACACGATGAAATATATCCGCCCCAAGGTCGGCACGGTCTGCATCGGCCAGGCGGCCTCGATGGGCAGCTTCCTGCTCGCGTCGGGCGAGAAGGGCATGCGCTACGCGATGACCAATTCGCGGATCATGATCCATCAGCCCTCCGGCGGCGCGCAGGGCATGGCGTCCGACATCGAGATCCAGGCCAAGGAAATCCTGCGGATCCGCAAGCGCCTCAATGATCTGTATGTCGACTATACCGGCAAGTCACTGGCCGAGATCGAGGCAGCGATGGATCGCGATACGTTCCTCGAAGCAGACGAAGCGAAAGCTTTCGGTCTGGTCGATGAAGTCTATGGCAAGCGGCCCGAAGTGTCGGAAACACCCGGAAGCTAATCAAAGACGCGCGACGAACACATGCCGGCGCCTTCGAAAGACGGCGTCGGTTAACCTATCAGACGGCGGAAATTCGGCACGGCGCGCATATCACGCGGAACGGGTTGTGGATTCGTCTCAGGATCGACATATTGTGTCAGACAGGACCGCTCGGCTGTTCCCGGACTCACCCGGGGTTAACATATGCGATGTTATCCGAGCAGGTCTAACGAGGTGACTGAATGACGAAGCTCCAGGGCAGCGACTCCAAGAGCACTCTTTACTGCTCGTTCTGCGGCAAATCGCAGCACGAGGTGCGCAAGCTTATCGCCGGACCGACCGTGTTCATCTGCGATGAGTGCGTCGAACTCTGCAACGACATCATCCGCGAGGAGACCAAGGGCGGTCTCGTCGGTCGCAAGGACGGCGCCACGCCGACTCCGCAGGCGATCTGCGATGTGCTCAACGATTATGTGATCGGCCAGAAGCGCGCCAAGCGCGTGCTTTCGGTGGCGGTCCACAATCATTACAAGCGGCTCGAGCATGGCGGCAAGGCCGGCGATGTTGAACTGGCCAAGTCCAACATCCTGCTGGTGGGTCCGACCGGCTGCGGCAAGACGCTGCTTGCCCAGACGCTCGCCAAGACCTTCGACGTGCCTTTCACCATGGCGGATGCGACGACGCTGACCGAAGCGGGCTATGTCGGCGAAGATGTCGAAAATATCATCCTGAAGCTGCTGCAGGCCAGCGACTATAATGTCGAGAAGGCGCAGCGCGGCATCGTCTATATCGACGAGATCGACAAGATCAGCCGCAAGGCCGAGAATCCCTCGATCACGCGCGACGTCTCGGGCGAGGGCGTGCAGCAGGCGCTGCTGAAGCTGATGGAAGGCACCACCGCCTCCGTGCCGCCGCAGGGCGGCCGCAAGCATCCGCAGCAGGAATTCCTGCAGGTCGACACGACCAACATCCTGTTCATCTGTGGCGGCGCGTTCGCGGGTCTGGAGAAGATCATCGGTGACCGCCTCGAGGGCAAGTCGATCGGCTTCGGCGCGCATGTCGCCGCGCCGGAGGAGCGCCGCACGGGCGAGTTGCTCAAGCAGAGCGAGCCGGAGGACCTCCTCAAATTCGGGCTCATCCCCGAGTTTGTGGGCCGCTTGCCGGTCATCGCGACGCTTGAGGATCTCGACATCGCAGCGCTCGTGCAGATCCTGACCGAGCCGAAGAACGCGCTGGTCAAGCAATATGGCAAACTGTTCGAGCTGGAGGATGTCGACCTCACCTTCACCGAGGACGCGCTCACCGCGATCGCCCAGCGTGCCATCGAGCGCAAGACTGGCGCACGCGGCCTGCGCTCGATCATCGAGGCGATCCTGCTCGACACGATGTTCGACCTGCCGACCATGGAAGGCGTGACCGAGGTGGTGGTCGACAAGGATGTGGTCGAGGGCCGCAAGGATCCCGTCCGCGTCTTTGCTGAGACCAAGCGCAAGGCGAGCAGCGACGCGGCCTAAGACGTTCGCCGTCTGACACAATAAAAGAGCCTCCGGCGAAAGTCGGGGGCTTTTTTTGTGTATACTCTCGTCATCCTGGCGAAAGCCGGGATCTGCTGCGGATATGGGTGACCTCCCGGACGAGATCCCAGCGTTGACCTTCGGTCGCCCTACGGGTCGCTGGGATAACGGTCAGGTGGCAGGGCGGTTCTGAAATGCGAGCAACAATGTCTGCGCGGACTTGTGCAGATCATGCCGCTCCTCGACCCGGCGGCGTCCCTCCGCGCCCATGGCGGCCCGCTGCTCCGGCGTCGCGCGCATGATGCCGCGCAGGGCGTCCGCTATGGCACTCTCGTCGCCCGGCGCGAAGATCCAGCCGCAGTCGCCGTCCAGCAGCTCGGGAATGCCCGCGATCGTCGTGCTCAGCACCGGGCGGCCGATGGCGAAGGCTTCCATGATGCCGATCGGCAGACCCTCGGCATAGCTGGGCAGGAGCATTGCCCGGCCGGCGAGCAGCTGCTCGCGGACATAGGCCCCGGTGCCCCAGCCATGCACGATGACATGATCCTCGACCTTGTGGCGGGCGATCGCGGCGCGGATCGCCGCCTCGTCCTCGCCACCACCGATCAGCTCGACGACCAGATCGGGGAATTCCTCGATCACCTGGGCGATGGCGGGCGGGATGTGGATTTGCCCCTTGTTGGCGCAGAGGCGGCCGATGCAGATGACGCGGCTGCTCGCGGGCGGATCGGGCGAGAAGGGGAATTGGGCGAGATCGATGCCGCACGGAACGATGCGGATCTTGTCGGCGCTGTCCGGCGCCTCCTGCGCGATACGGTCGCGGCAATAGCGGGTGATGGCGACGAGGAAGGCGGCGTCGCGCGCCTTCTCGCGGATGGAAAGGCGGGCCGGTTCGCCGGGGACGATCTCGTCCGGGCCGTGGACCGTGATGCTGTAGCTGGGGCCGCCCAAGCGGCGAGCGAACAGGGCGACTGTCGCCGCGTTGGTCGAGAAGTGGACATGGACATGATCGACGTCCAGCGCTCCGGCGCGGCGGGCAAAGGCCATGGCTTCCAGCAGATAGGCGACATGTTCGACGAACTTGCGCTCGGCATTGCGCCACACCCGCCACCAGAGCGGCAGCAGCATGAGGGTGCGCAGCGGATGGGCGAGCAGGGTGAGCAACACGTCGCGCAGCAGCGCGCTTTTGCCGCCGGTCAGGATGTAGCGCGTCTTGCCATGCTCGGCGATGTCGTCCGGATCGACCAGTTCGCCATCCCAGTCGCGCACGGCGAAGCGCTCGACCGGCTGGCCCAGCGCCTCGATCGCCTGGATCTCACGCCGGATGAAGGTCGTGCTGATCAGCGGATAGGTGTTGAGGAGATAGGCGAGCTTCATGGACGCGCCGGTCATGCGGTGAGCGGGTGCGTCCTGTCAACGCGGCTGACGGCAATTCAGGCGGGCAGCTCGGCGCTTGGCTCATGAGAGCGATATTGCTCCTCGTCGAGCAGGCGCGCTTGGCGACAGCGCCTGGCCGGCGACGTTGACGGCGGTGCGACCCATGTCGAGGATGGGGTCGATCGCGAGCAGCAGGCGACGCCTTCGAGCGGCAGCGCGCGCCCAGAGGCCGAGCAGGACACCAGCGGCGAGACCGAGCAGAATCTGGAGCCCGAAGTTTGGTAGGCGGCGTCAAGACTGATCGACCATCATCATCCCTTCGGGCGACAGGCGGCTGAGAGCCGCGTGCAGGGGAAATGTCTATTTTTCATTTGGAATAGCAGGGGGCAAAAGTCATAGCGCCCTGAAGCCGGGCTTCACGGAGCGCCGATCAGGCAGTTCGCGCGGTGCGCGCACCCCGGCCGTCGATCATGCGGCTGACGGCCTCATGTATCTCCAGTTCCAGAGCGTCGAGTAGGGCATAACGCTGCCGATAGAGGCTCCGTTTCCTAGCGGGGATTGTCTCGGCATCGCGCCGGACGGGATCCACCGGCATCCGATACCAGTTCCGATCGAGCCGGACGCCGCCCCGGTCGGCCCAGGCCTCGTCATAGTTGAAGCTGGTGACGCCGTAGCCGCTGTGGCGATAATAACCGTCGCGATGGAAGCGCGCTTCATCGGCGACCGCCTGAATGTCCGAAACGCCAAGAGCACGGCACATCATGCGATGCAATTCGATCATCAGGTCGCGCGGGCGCAGGCCATGGGCCTCTTTGGTCATGTCCCGGTAGAGATCCCTGACCGCTGTATCGCCGCGCCCCTGAAGCCCGCCGATATAGCAGTGCAGGCGTCCTTCCGCCGAGGACAGCACGAAGCTGATCGAGAAAAGGCGATCGATTCCCTTCCAGAGGCTCAGGGTCGTGAGGCCATCGAACGACATCCAGCCAGGTTCGTCGATGGTCAGGCGATAGTCTTCGCCCAGTGTCTGCAGCTTGGCCAGTGTCCGAATAGCGTCCCGTTCGGGCATCAGGACCCCGCCAAGTGCCCTGACGGTGTTAAAATGGTCAAGGATGCGATCGAGCTTCTCGGTTCCGCTCCAGCCCGCGCAGGAGAGCGGGCGAAAGGGGCGCATGAAAAAGGGGCCTTCGGCTGCTTCATGAGCGATCCCGGAGAGCTTCCCGTCGATCCGTAGCGAGCGTATGATGACGTCCGGATTTCGGGTCATGGTCAAAGAGATATGGGCGATCCTGCGGAGCTGCGGGATGATCGCGCTGCCGAGCTGCCCGCGCCTGCGATCCCACAACAGCTTGGAGCCATAAGTGAGGCTTCCCGAGACCAGAGCAGCCTCACCGTAGATCAAGACGAAATGGGCGGGCTGCACGAAACGCTCCGGCTCCCTGCCGCCGAAATGGCCAGCGCGGGACTGGAATGTTGACGGCGCCGCGCCCGCGATTCCGCACTCCACCCGGACGCGCGGTTCGCAAATCGGCTGCTTTATTTTGGGAATCGGTTCAGACGGGCGGGCAGAGGCGGGAGAGGGCGCTGCGCCACCAGGAAAAGTGGCTCCCCGAGTAGGATTCGAACCTACGGCCATTCGATTAACAGTCGAATGCTCTACCGCTGAGCTATCGGGGAGCAGTCGGACTTTCGCCCGACGAGGGGGCGCCTATAGCAGCGGCTTTCTTAAGATGGCAAGTCGCTTAGGCGATAAATTGTTCGGCGGCGATGCGGTCGTCCAGCGTGTGCTCCGGATCGAACAGCAAGGTGAGCGGCATGGCCTGGTCTATGGCGATCTCGACCGAGGCCACGTCGCGCACTTCGCGCTGGTCGGCGACGGCGGAAACTGGGCGCTTCACGGGGTCGACCACCCGCATCTTGACCTTGGTGCGCTCCGGCAGGATGGCGCCGCGCCAGCGTCGCGGGCGGAACGGACTGATCGGCGTCAGCGCGACGAGGCCGCAGCCGAGCGGCAGGATCGGCCCCTGCGCGGAGAGATTATAGGCGGTCGATCCCGCCGGCGTCGCCACCAGCGCGCCGTCGCAGACGAGCTCCGGGATCACCACGCGATTGTCGACCGACACCTCCAGCCATGCCGTCTGGCGCGTCTCGCGCAGCAGCGAAACCTCGTTGATCGCCGGCAGCGTGACCTGTTCGCCGCTCACCGTCGTGGCATGCATGCGCAGCGGGTTGACCTTGTACACCTTGGCCCTGTCGAGGCGCTGGTCCAGACCGTCGAGCCGCCACTCGTTCATCAGGAAGCCGACCGTGCCAAGGTTCATGCCGAAGATCGGCAGCGTGCGGTGATTCTCCAGCATGCCGTGCAGAGTCTGGAGCATGAAACCGTCGCCGCCGAGCGCGATGATCGTGTCAGCCTGGTTGAACGGCACGAATTGCGAGACGGCATGCAGCCGCCGCGCGGCTTCCTGCGCCGCTTCGGTCGGAGAGGCGACGAGAGCGAGCTTGCGCTCCATATTGTCCTTATCCGCCCGTGACGCTCATGTGGCGGCGCGTCGAGGGTGCGGCGCCCTTTGCCACGCTGAAGTCGTGCGCGATCGGCTTGGCCGCGAGCGCCCGATCGAGCAGCGCATCGATGCCGGCGACGCCCTGCTCGCGGAAGGCCGCCTTGAGATCGACATGATCCTCATGGCCCAGGCACATGTAGATGCGGCCCTGGCAGGTGAGGCGCATGCGATTGCAGTCCGCGCAGAAATTGTTCGAGAGCGGCGTGATCAGGCCGAGTCGGACGTTGCTGCCCGACAGAGCGAAATAGCGGGCGGGACCGCCGGTGCGCTCGTCGAGCGGAATGAGGTCATGCGTCTCTCGGATCGGCGCGATCGCCTCGATCAGCGGCAGATACTGGTCGGAGCGGGCATCGGCGATGTCGCCGAGCGGCATGGTCTCGATGAGCGTGAGGTCGAACCCCAACGATTCGCAATAATCGAGCAGCGGCAGGATCTGGTCTTCGTTGACGCCGCGCAGGGCCACCGTGTTGAGCTTGACCTTGAGGCCGGCATCGCGCGCGGCCGACAGGCCCTCGAGCACCTTGGCGAGATCGCCGCCGCGCGTGATGTGCGCGAAGATGGCGGGGTCGAGCGCATCGAGACTGACATTGATGCGGCGCACGCCGGCATCGACCAGCATCTCGGCATGCCGGGCGAGCTGGGTGCCGTTGGTGGTAAGGGTCAGCTCGTCGAGCGCGCCGGACTTCACATGCCGGCCGAGCGCACGGGCCAGATCCGCGAAATCGCGCCGCACCAGCGGCTCGCCGCCTGAGAGGCGGATGCGGCGGATGCCGCGCGCGATGAAGCGATCGGCGATGACCGCAATCTCTTCGAGGGTCAGGATTTCCCGCTTGGGCAGGAACTGCATGACCTCGTCCATGCAATAGCGGCAGCGCAGGTCGCAGCGGTCCGTCACGGAAATGCGCAGATAGTCGATGCGCCGCCCGAAGGAGTCGCGCAGGCCTTTGTCGGGGTCCGGCAGCGTGTCGATTGCGTTCGCCATGCCTCTTAGCTAGGCGATGAGGGGAGAAGGCGCAACCATGCCGCCCAAATTGGAACAGGTCGCAACCGGTTTTGACAAAGGTTTCCGCCACGCAGACCGAGGGCCGGGATGGCTCGGCGCCCGTTTTTACGGACCAGCCGGATGTGCTGCCTCTTTTCATCCTGTCTCTGGACCAGCGCGACGAATTGTCGGTCATGGCGAGCCGGGCGGGCTGGAAGCCGGTGGCTGCACGCCGCCGGGACCGCGCCGAGAGCCGCTATCTGGGCAGCCTTGCGCGCACGGCCCTCGTCGATCTGCGCGGGCTGGACGATCACCAGGCAATGACGGTGGTGGCGGGACTTGCCGATGCCGTGGAGGCATCGGGCGGGGCGTTGCTGGCGTTGGTCGATGATGCCGGTGCGCCGCACGTGACCGATCTCGTCGCGGCCGGCGTCACGCATCTGCTCGATGGCGTTATTTCGCAGGGACGGCTCGCGACCGCCCTGCGCGCGGCCGACAAGCTGGCCGAGCGGTTGATCGGCAGCCTCGCCGCAGCGCGCAATCGTCACGCCGTCCAGCGCAGCGATGCGCTCTTCTGGCGCTGGAACGGCGCGGAGCGGACGCTGTCCGTCAGCCCGGCACTGGCCGAGATGCTGGTGATGATCTCGCCCGACGTGGATCACAGCCGCTGGACGATCAGCGACCTCGTGCGCGCGCTCGATCGGTCGGATCGCAGCGGCGCGATCGCGGCGATCCGCCATGCCGTCGATGATCTGATGCCGGCCGCGTTCGCGCATGCCGTGCCGGGACAGTCGGGACGGCGGCTCGTGCAACATCTCTACCCGGACTCCAACGGCTTCAGCGGCGAGATCGAGGAGCTCAACACCCATCGGCGACCGGACTCGCGCGACCGTGACTCGATGACCGGTCTCGCCAGCCGGCAGGGTGCGGTCCGCTGGATCGAGCATGTTCAGGCCGATGGTCGTCGCCCGGTGGTACTGCTCGTGGGCCTTGGCGAGTTCGATCGGGTCAATAGCGCCTATGGACGGCTCGTGGGCGATGCGATGCTGAACCGGGTCGCCATGCGCATGACGCGCCTGCTCGATGCGATGGGCGCGCGCGAGGCGTTGATAGCGCGGCTGACCGGCACGGAGTTCCTGATCGGCCTGACCGGCGAGCCCGGTACGGTCGAGCCGCCGCTCGAGCGCGCCGCGCTGCTGGCGCGGCAGGCGATCGCGGAGATCAGCCGACCCTTCAACGCGGGCGACTTCCTCATCCGCCTCTCCAGCCGCTGCGGCATCGCGCTGGGGCAGGAGGGGGACACGGCGGAACGGATTCTGCGTCGGGCAAGCAACACGCTGGCCGATGCCCGGCGGGGCGGGGCGCAGGGCGGAATCCGTGTGCGCGTCGCCGACGACAGTAGCCGCATCGTCGACGATGACCGGCTCCACGACGATCTGCGTCACGCCCTCGACAGTGGACAGATCCAGATCCTGTTCCAGCCGCAATATGACATGGCGAGCGACGGCATCATCGGGGTGGAGGCGCTCGCCCGCTGGCAGCATCCCCACTATGGCGAGATTGGCGCGGGCGCCCTGTTCTCGATCGCCGAGCGCTCGGATTTCATGCTGCCGCTCTCGGACCATATCCATGCGCGAGCGCTCGCAGAGGCGGCCGCCTGGCCCGAGGCGCTGCGGCACCTGCGGCTCGCGGTGAACGTGACGGCGGCGGACATTGCCGAGCCGGACTTTCTGGCGAGTTTCCTGCGCCTGGTCGACGAGTCGGGCTTCGCGCGCGAGCGGCTGACCGTGGAGCTGACCGAAAGCGGGCTGGTCGAGGATCTCGACAGCGCCTCGCTGCTGCTGACCCAATTACGCGAGGCGGGGCTGGCAGTTGCCGTCGATGATTTCGGAACCGGCTATTCGAGCCTCGCTTATCTCAAGGCGCTGCCGCTCGACTATCTCAAGATCGACAGCAGCATCGCGCGCGATATCACCGGGACCGGGCGCGACCGGATCATCGTGCGTGCGATCATCGACATGGCGCGCTCGCTCGACCTTGGCGTGATCGCCGAGGGCGTCGAGACCGAGCAGCAGCTGGCGCTGCTCGCACGGGCCGGGGCGACTTGCTATCAGGGCTTCCTGCGCTCGCCGCCGGTGACGAGCGAGGTGCTGGCGGGATTGGTGGCCCCGTAACCGTCACCCCGGCGAATGCTGGGGTCTCAGGCGGGCTGGCGGGCCGCTGACGGACGAGATCCCAGCATTCGCTGGGATGACGGTGACAGAACTAACAGAACGAAAGGCGTCAGGCCGCCTCGCGGAACTCCAGCTCCAGCCGGTCCCAGATCTCGACCAGGGCCACGACCAGCTCGCGCATCATCTCCTCCGAGTGCGACGGGCCGGGGGTGAAGCGCAGGCGCTCGGTGCCGCGCGGGACGGTCGGGAAATTGATCGGCTGCACGTAGATGCCATATTCGGCGAGCAGAATGTCGCTGATCCGCTTGGCCTTGACCGGATCGCCGACCATCAGCGGCACGATGTGCGTGACCGAGGGCATGACGGGGAGGCCGTTCGCGGCCATCTCAGCCTTGAGGAATGCCGCAGCCGCCTGCTGCTGATCGCGCTCGATCTGGCTGCCCTTGAGATGACGCACCGCCGCCAGCACGCCGGCGACCAGCACCGGCGACAGCGAGGTCGTGAAGATGAAACCGGGCGCATAGCTGCGGATCACATCGATGATCACCTGATCGGCCGCGATATAGCCGCCCATGACACCGAACGCCTTGCCGAGTGTGCCCTCAAGGATCGTCACGCGATGGGCGACCTCGTCGCGCTCGGTGATGCCACCGCCACGCGGGCCGTACATGCCGACGGCATGAACCTCGTCGCAATAGGTCAGCGCGTTATATTCGTCGGCGATGTCGCAGATCGCCGCGATCGGTGCGATGTCGCCGTCCATCGAATAGACGCTCTCGAACGCGATGAGCTTGGGCGCATCGGGATCGGCCGCGGCGAGCAGCTCGCGCAGATGCGCCAGATCATTGTGGCGGAAGACACGCTTCTCGCAGCCCGAGTTGCGGATGCCCGCGATCATCGAGGCGTGGTTGAGCTCGTCCGAGAAGATGATGCAGCCGGGCAGGATCTTGCCGAGCGTGCCGAGCGTCGCCTCGTTGGAGACATAGCCCGAGGTGAAGAGCAGAGCGCCTTCCTTGCCGTGCAAATCGGCCAGCTCGGCTTCCAGATCGACATGATAATGCGTGTTGCCGCCGATGTTGCGCGTGCCGCCCGAGCCCGCGCCGACATCGTGCAGCGCCTCTTCCATGGCGGCGATCACGCTCGGGTGCTGGCCCATGGCGAGATAGTCGTTCGAGCACCAGACCGTGATCGGCTTGGGACCATTATGATGCGCGAAGCAGCGCGCGTTGGGGAAGGCCCCCTTGTTGCGCAGGATGTCGATGAAGACGCGATAGCGCCCTTCTCCGTGCAGGCGTTCGATCGCCTGAGTGAAGATATGCTGGTAGTTCATTGTCGGCAGCAACCCCGTCTCGTTCCCGCGCATCTAGCGGTCAATTCCGCCGAGCGCCACTGATAATAGCTCTCAAATTCCCAATCAGAATAAGCAGTCTGTCCCTACAATGCCCTGATCTGAGTCAAGCCGAAGCGCGCGAGCGCTGGTGCCAGCTTCTCGACCTCCGCATCGACACGCGTGAAGACGGCGATGCCCTCCGGCGCGGTTTGTGGCCAGGGCGCATCGCCATTGAGATAGGCGATGCGGCGGGCGATGCCGGCGGCGCCATCCAGGAAGGTGATGGGGCGCGGCGCGGCTGCCTCCAGCTCGTCCTGCACCAGGGGGAAATGGGTGCAGGCCAGGACGACCATATCCATGCGATCGCCGCCCGGCTGATCGAGCAGGCCCGCAAGCGCGTCGGCGGGCACCGAGGGATCGGCCGGGGCGCCGCGCAAGCGGGCCTCGACATAGGCCACGAGCGCGGCGCTGCCGTGACGCAGCACCGTGCAATCGGCGCCATGCTCGGCGGTCAGGCGGTCGACATAGGGTTGGCGCACGGTCGCGTCGGTGCCGAGCACACCGATGACACGGGTCCTGGACGCGATGGCGGCGGGCTTGATGGCGGGCACGGTGCCGACCACGGGGATGTCGAGCGCGGCGCGGACATGGCTGAGCGCGATGGTCGCGGCGGTGTTGCAGGCGATGACGGCGATGCGCGGGCGATAGCGCTCGACGAGGCGGCCGAGCAGGGCAGGGACGCGCGCGGCGATCTCGCTGTCTGGTTTGGTGCCATAAGGAAAACCGGCGCTGTCGGCCGCATAGACGACCGGGATGTGCGACATCAGCGCCTTGGCCGGGCCGAGGATGGTGAGACCGCCGACGCCCGAATCGAAGAAGAGCACGGGGGCGTCCGGGGGCGTCGTGGCGTCGAGCATGGGCTTCCTTGTGGCGTGGTGTCGAGGCAAGTCAACCGGCGGATTCGCGGATGCCGCCGTGGCACGATTTTCGGGCGAAAGGTCACACTGGGGTCACGCCATGATCATGGTCACAAGCAACGGAAATTCGGACTGGTGATGAGGGTGACCATGCTGAGGCCGTTATCCTGGCATAGCCCGCGCCGCACGGGACAGATTTTTCAAGCGATGTTGAGGAGTCATCATCTTTCTGCCAACAGACCAGCAAAGCGAGGAGAGGACGAGATGGCGGCGGCAGTTTCTGAACGCGATCAGGTCATCGGCATGATCACCGGCGCCTGGAAAACGCAGGTGATCGGCGAGGGTGTCAAGCTCGGCCTGTTCGAAAGGATCGGTGACGGGACGACGAGCGCGGACGCGCTGGCGCAGGCGACCGGCGCGAACCCGGACGGCGTCATGCGGCTGCTGCGCGGGCTGGCGACGCTGGGCCTGCTGCGCCACGAGCCCGGCAATCGCTTCACCCTGACTTCGCTAGGCCAATATCTGCGCCGCGACGCGGCCGATTCGCTCAATGGCATGACCGGGCACTGGTCCGACCGGATGTGGTACAGCTTTGCCGGGATTGGGGAGAGCATCCGTACCGGCGAGGCGTCCGCCCCCTCCGGTATCGACCATTTCGCGCAGCAGCAGGCGGACGTGGCGAGCGCCGACGTGTTCAACCGGGCGATGGCCGAGGGCAGCCTGCGAGTCGGACGCGCGCTGGCGCAGGTCTATGACTTTTCGGATTGCCGGACGCTGATGGACGCGGGCGGCGGCTATGGCGCGCTGCTGGTCGGCCCGCTGGAGGCCAATCCGCAGCTCAAGGGGCAGGTCTATGATCTCCCGACCCTGTCCGGGGTGGCGCTGCGCTATCTGGACGAGCAGGGCGTCGGCGGCCGGGTCGATTATCTGGGCGGCAGTTTCTTCGAGAGCGTGCCGGCGGGCGCCGACTGCATCATGCTCAAGTTCATCCTGCACGACTGGAACGACGCCAATTCGCTGACCATCCTGCGCAATTGCGCCAAGGTCATCGGCGATGGCCGCATCCTCGTCATCGAGCGAATCGTGCCGGAGACGGTGAGCGAGGTGGACCAGGACGTGATCCGCGGCGACCTCACCATGCTGACCGTCGGCGGCAAAGAGCGCACCGAGGCGGAATATCACGCCCTGCTGAGCGAGGCGGGCCTGACGATCACGAAGATCGTGGAGATCGACGCGGCTTATTCCGCGATCGAGGCGCGGGTGGGATAGGCGTCAGAACTCGTCCGCAGGCCCTCGGATTCCCGCGGTCCGCTCCGCCGAGATGATCGTGTTCTCGAGCAGCATGGCGATGGTCATCGGGCCGACGCCGCCGGGGACGGGCGAGATGTGCGAGGCCTTCTTGCGCACGCCCTCGAAATCGACGTCGCCGACGATGCGGCCATCCGCCAGGCGGTTGATGCCAACATCGATGACAACCGCGCCGGTCTTGACCATCTGCGGCACGATGAGATTGGGGACGCCCGCCGCGACCACGAGAATATCCGCGAGGATCGTCCACTGGCCGAGATCGCGCGTCTTGGCGTGGCAGATCGCGACGGTGGCGTCGCGGGCCATCAGCATCAGCGCCATCGGCTTGCCGACGATGTTGGACGCGCCGACCACGACGACGTTGCGTCCCTCGATCTCAATCCCGCTATGTTCGAGCAGGTGCATGACGCCATAGGGCGTGCAGGGCGGGAAGATCTGTCGCCCGACGACCAGCGCGCCGACATTGTAGAGATGGAAGCCGTCGACATCCTTCTCCGGCGCGATGGTCTCCAGCACCTTGGCCATGTCGATATGGGCGGGGAGGGGAAGCTGGACGAGAATGCCGTGGACGTTGGGATCGGCATTGAGCTTGCCGATCAGCACCAGCAGCTCCTCGTTGGAGATGGTGGCGGGGTAGCGATGGCTGATCGACTTGATGCCGACCGCCTCGCACGCCTTCACCTTGCGCCGCACATAGATGCTCGACGCCGGATCCTCGCCGACCAGCACCACCGCCAGGCCCGGCGTCACCCCCCTGGCCTGCAGCGCCTCGATCCGCGCGCGCTGCTCGTCGCGCATCTTGAGCGCGACGGCCTTGCCGTCGATGATCGTGGCGCCGGTCGGGGCGTCGGGCTTCAGGGCAGTCGAGGTCACAATGGTCCCTTTCATCGGGCTGTGGGGAGCGAGCTCCGTTTTCGATAGCCGCGCGGGGTGCCGCCGTCGAGACGTCTGACGCGGTGCCGCGCGGATTGGCTATATTCATCGCCGGGCCAGCCACTGAGACCCTTCCAAGAAAGGGCTGCTGGGGTCCGCCCAGCTTTGGGTCGAGATCTGCGGTTGGCGCAGATATGGCGGACAGGGTGGGATTCGAACCCACGGTGAGCTTCCACCCACGGCGGTTTTCAAGACCGCTGCCTTAAACCACTCGGCCACCTGTCCTTGTCGGCGGGGGCCTAGATGAAAGTCGCGGCGAAGGGAAGGGGATGGCATCGACCAGGGCGCCGCGACGACCCGGCGCCTGCCGCAAGACGTCCTCGCGATGCAAGGCTCCTCCCGATGATGCGACGCGATTTCCGCAGCCGGGCTGGGCAGGTGCGCGGGGCCGATCGGGCAAATGCGCCGGACCGTCTCTCGCTGGCCTTGCCTCGGGGGCACGACATGGCACTATAGGGCATGCCTGCTTCCATTCGCGCCGTGCGCCTTCGCATTCTTCTTCGCCTCGTCAGTGTCATCGCGCTTGGTGCGCTTGCGATCGGGCCGGGATATTGCCAGTCATCGACCTCGACGGTGGGATCTGCGACCGAGACGGGCTTTGCGACCTATCTGCAGGGGCTGCGGCCAAGGGCGCAGGCGCTCGGCGTGAGCGATGCGACCTTCGAGCGGGCGATCGCCGGACTGACCTTCAATCCGCGCGTGGCGGCACTGGACCGCGGCAACATGCCGACGGCCGATGACGCGCCGATCCCCGATTTCGAGCCATATCGCCGTCAGCATATCGATGCCTCCAAGATCGCGCGCGGCCGCGCGGTCTATGAGGCCAATCGCGCGCTGCTGCGCGGGATCGAGCGCGATACCGGCGTGCCCGAGGAGATCATGGTCGCGATTTTCGGGCATGAGACGAATTACGGCACGATCACCGGCGATTTCGACCTGCTCCGTTCCCTGGCGACACTGGCCTATGAAGGGCGGCGGCGTGCGCTGTTCGAGCCGGAGCTGCTCTCGGTCATGGTGATGATGCAGCGCGGCGTACCGCGCGAGCGGTTGATCGGGAGCTATGCCGGTGCGTTCGGTTACCCGCAGTTCCTGCCGAGCGTCTATCTGCGCGATGCGCGCGATGCCGATGGCGACGGGCAGCCCAATATCTGGTCGAGCCAGGCCGATGCGCTTGCTTCCATCGCCAATTATTTCCAGCGCGCCGGCTGGCGCAAGGGCGAGCCGTGGGGCATCGCCGTGCGCCTGCCCGACGGGTTCGATCGCAGCCGGATCGCCAGCCCCATCGTCGCGCCGCGCTGCAAGCGGGTGTTCGGTCGGCATAGTCGCTGGCGCTCGATGGCCGAATGGCAGGCGATGGGCATCACGCCCAGCAAAGGCATCTGGCCGGATGGCAAGATCCAGGCGACGCTTCTGGAACCCGATGGCCCGGGAAAGACCGCATACTTACTGACTGGTAACTATCGCGCGATATTGGACTACAATTGTTCCAATTTCTACGCGTTGTCAGTGGGGCTTCTGGCGGATGAGGTCAGGCAGTAAATTCATCGTCGCGGTGCTGGCGCTTCTGCCGGTCACCGCATGCGGCATGATCGACGGGCGGAACGACGATGTCCGGCCGAAGCTGGGCGCTGCGATGCCTGCCGGTGGCCCGGCACTGGCGCCCGTTGCCGCGCTCACGCCTGTTGACGCTCCCGTCGCGGCTCCCCAATCCTACGAAAGCTGGCCCGCCGGACCGCTGATGGCGGCGGCGATGCGCAACGACGACAAGCCCGTCATCGGCGCGCCCTATACGATCGACGGCGTAGCCTGGCAGCCTGCCGACGTGCCGAGCCTCGACGAGGTTGGCTATGCGGCCCTGCTCGGCGATGCCGCGGATGGCCGTCAGACAGCGAATGGCGAGGTCTATGTGCCCGGCGCGATCAGCGCGGCGCACCGCACCCTGCCGATGCCGAGCTATGTCGAGGTGACGGCGCTGGACACCGGGCGCACGATCCTGGTGCGCATCAATGATCGCGGGCCGATGCTGAACGATCGCGTGATCGCGCTCTCGCCGGGCGCCGCCCGCCAGCTCGGCATTGCTGCCAATGGCACTGCGGCCGTGCGCGTGCGCAAGGTCAACCCGCCCGAGCAGGAGCGCACGAAATTGCGCGCCGGCAGCCCCGTCGGCGAGCGGATGGAGACGCCGGCCGGATTGCGCGCGGCACTGATGAAGCGGCTGCCCGCGAAACCGGCACCGCTTGGCGCACCGGCGCCGACGCTCGGCGCGAGCACGGATGCCGCCCCGGCCGACCCGGCGCTCAAAATCGTGCCGGTGCTCCACTCGCGCGCTCCGGCGCGTCCGCCCTCCGCCGTGGCGGCAGCGCCGGTTCCACCGAGCCAGCCTCGTCCGGCAGCGCTGGCTCCCGCGCGCGCGGCACCGGCTGCTCCCGCAGCACGGAGCGGCGGCTATGTCGTGCAGCTCGCGGCGCTCTCCTCCCGGGTGAAAGCGGATGCCATGGCGCGCAGCGTCGGCGGTTTCGTCATGCCGGTCGGGTCGCTCTTCCGTGTCCGCACGGGGCCTTATGCCAGTGAGGCCTCGGCGCGGGGCGCGCTTGGCCCGATCCATGCCAAGGGCTATGCAGAGGCGCGCGTGGTGGCTAATGACGCTCGCTAAGTGAGCGGCGGCGCCGGTCACGTTCTAGCGTTCGTCATGACCGGATTTCTCGATGCGACCATTTTTGCCGTTTGCGCTGGCGTTGCCGTTTCTCGTGACGGCCGCCGCCGCGAGCACGCCCAGCTATGATAGTTCCGCCCCCGTCGCCTACATGATCGACCTGTCCTCGGGACGGGTGCTCTACGATCGCGACTCGGGCCGGCGCATGCCGCCCGCATCTCTGGCGAAGATGATGACGGTGCATGTTGCCTTCAAACTCATCAAGGAGGGCAAGCTCAGGCTCGACCAGAGCTTCCCGATGCGGACCGAGACCTGGAAGAAGTGGCATGGCCAGGGTTCGACCATGTTCATCGGCAACAACGAATCGGTGACCGTCGAGAACCTGCTGCATGGCATTGTCGCGCTGTCGGGCAATGACGCCTGCGTGGTGCTGGCCGAAGGGATCTCGGGATCGGAAGAGGCATTCACCGACCTCATGAACGCCGAGGCGAAGAGGCTCGGTCTGACCAACAGCCATTTCGGCACCAGCAACGGCTGGCCGGACGAGGGGCGGACCTATGTGACCGCGCGCGATCTGGCCGTTCTGGCGCGCGCGACGATCGAGCAGACACCGGACCTATACAAGCAATTCTATGCGACCACCTCGTTCAAATGGGGCCGCACCATGGGCGGTGCCGACATCGAGCAGGCGAACCGCAACCCGATTCTGGGCAAGGTCGCCGGCGCGGACGGCCTCAAGACCGGCCATACCGAGGAAGCCGGCTTCGGCTTCACCGGTTCGGCGATCCAGAACGGCCGGCGGCTGATTATGGTCGTTGCCGGCCTCTCCACCTACAATGGGCGGATCGACGAATCCGTCAGGTTCATGGACTGGGGCTTCAAGGCCTGGAAGCTGCGGCCGATGGCCAAGAAGGGCGCGGTGCTCGGCACCGGCCAGGTGCAGGGCGGCTGGTCGCGCAGCGTCGATCTGGTCGCGCCGCGTGATCTGGTCGCGACGATCCCCGCTTCGGCCGGCGGGCAAGTGCGCGGGCGCATCGTCTATGACGGGCCGATCAAGGCGCCGATCGCGCAGGGGCAGGAAGTGGCGAAGCTGGTCGTCGATGCGGGTGATGGCACCACCCAGTCGTTGCCGCTGGTGGCCGGCGCGGCGGTCTCCGAGGCGGGCTTCTTCGGCCGGCTGTGGACCGGTTTCCTCTCGCTGTTCGGTTGAACGCAACCATGCCGCGCGGCCGCTTCATTTCGCTGGAGGGTGGCGAGGGCGTCGGCAAATCGACACAGGCAAGGCGGCTTGCCGCGGCACTGGGCGAGCGCGGCATCCGGACCGTGCTGACGCGCGAGCCTGGCGGGAGCGAGGGCGCCGAAGCGATCCGGGGGCTGCTGCTTTCCGGCGCCGCCGATCGCTGGACGATCCGCGCCGAAGCGCTGCTCTTCGCGGCAGCGCGCGCCGATCATGTCGCGCGGACGATCCTGCCTGCGGTGGAAGCCGGCAAATGGGTGATCTGCGACCGGTTCCTCGACAGCAGCCGCGCCTATCAGGGCGTTGGCGATGAGCTGAGCGATACCGACATCCTGGCGCTGCACGGCATTGGCTCGGATGGGCTGCTGCCGGACCGGACCCTGCTGTTGCATTTGCCGCTCGACGAGAGCAGCGAGCGGGCCGGGGCGCGGGACGGTGGCGCGGCCGACCGGATCGGCGGGCGCGATGCGGAATTCCATTGCGCGGTCGCGGCGGCGTTCGAGCGCTTCGCCGATGCGGAGCCGGCCCGCTTCCGGCGGATCGACGCGCGCGGATCGATCGACGAGGTGAGTGCACGCCTGCTGGCCTCGCTGGCCGACTGGCTGCCATGACCGACTGGCTTGGCCACGACGCGCAGATCGCCGAGCTGATCACGGCGAGCGCCGCCGAGCGCATGCATCATGGCTGGATTTTCGCCGGCCCCAAAGGCGTGGGCAAGGCGGGCATCGCCTTCGATTTTGCAAAGCGGCTGCTTGTGGCGGGAGCGGGGCGGCGGTTGCCCGAAGCCAGGTTGGCGCCAGACGGCGACGACATGGCGGTCAAGCTGCTGGAGGCGGGATCGCATCCGGACTTCGTGCGGCTTGAACGGCTCGAGCGCGATACCAAGAGCGCCGAGGGCCAGCTTGCGCGCAATATCACCGTCGATCAGGTGCGCGGCCTCGCCCGACTGCTCCACAGCGCGCCGTCGATGGGATCGCGGCGCGTGATCCTGATCGACAGCGCCGACGATCTGGAGACAGGCGCGGCCAATGCACTGCTCAAGAATCTCGAGGAACCGCCCACAGGCGCCGTCTTCCTGCTGGTCGCGCATCGACCGGGACGGCTGTTGCCGACGATCCGCTCGCGCTGCCGGATCCTGCGTTTTCAGGCGCTGGACGGTGACGTCATGTTGTCCGCCTTGGCGCAGGCGCTCCCGGATGTGCCGGCGGCCGAGCGGGCCAGGCTGGTCGCCATCGGGGAAGGATCGCCGGGGCAGGCCATCGCGTCGCGAGAGCTTGACATGCCCGCGCTGGAACAATCGCTCGAGGTCATCGCGCGGGGTGGGCATTCCGCCGACACGGAGCGGGCGCGGCTGATGGCGGCGCTGTCCAGCGTCAGCGCACGGCCACGGCTCGACGCGTTCGTCAATCTGGTGCCGCGTTTCATTGCCCGGCGGATGCGCGAGGCGAGCGGCCCGGCGTTGGGGCGGGGGATCGAGGCTTTCGAGGAAGCGCAGCGGCTCGGCGCGGGCGCGGTGACGCCGCTCCAGCTCGAGCCGAGCGCGCTTGTCTATACGCTGTGCGGGACCGTGGCGGGGCTTGGCTCCTAGGCATCAGCGCTCCCGCGAAACCAGGAGCACCGTGTCGCTCTAAGGCTAGGCATGCCGGACCAGCAAGGCTAGAGAGGCGCTCTCGCAGCCGCACGACGGTCGCCAACCCGCCCATGCAGGATATCATGCCCAAGCCGCTCACCATCACGACCGCCATCAGCTATCCCAATGGCCGTCCGCATATCGGCCACGCTTATGAAGCCATCGCAACGGACGTGTTCGCGCGGGCGGCGCGGATGATGGGACGCGACGTCTTCTTTCAGACCGGCACCGACGAGCATGGCCTCAAGGTCGCTCAGACGGCGCGGGCGCGCAACATTGATCCGCAGGCCTTTGTCGACGAGATGTCATCCTATTTCAAGCAGATGGATGATCTTCTTGGGATCAGTTATGACCGCTTCATCCGCACCAGCGAGCCCGGCCATCACGGCGCCTCGCAGGCGATCTGGGAAGCGATGGCGGCCAATGGCGACATGTATACTGGCCGTTACGAGGGCTGGTACTCCGTCCGCGACGAAGCTTTCTACGACGAGAGCGAATTGAGTGACGGTCCCGGCGGCGAGAAGCTGTCGCCGCAGGGCACGCCGGTCGAGTGGACGGTGGAGGAGAGCTGGTTCTTCCGCCTGT
This sequence comes from Sphingobium nicotianae, assembly GCF_018603885.1. Taxonomy (GTDB): domain Bacteria; phylum Pseudomonadota; class Alphaproteobacteria; order Sphingomonadales; family Sphingomonadaceae; genus Sphingobium; species Sphingobium nicotianae. Next base: position 348,421 of record NZ_JAHGAW010000001.1, on the reverse strand, counting down.
CCAACTATCAGCAGAAGCTGCTCGATCATTATGCCGCGCATCCGGATTTCATCCAGCCCGAGAGCCGGCGCAACGAGGTGCTGCGCTTCGTCGAGGCGGGGCTACGCGATCTCAGCGTCTCGCGCTCGACCTTCAATTGGGGCGTCAAGGTGCCCGGCGCGCCGGGGCACGTCATGTATGTCTGGGTCGACGCGCTGACCAATTATCTGACCGGCTGCGGCTATCCCTATGATCAGGAGCGGATGGACCGCTACTGGGCGCCGGATGGCGATATCGTTCATATCATCGGCAAGGATATCGTGCGTTTTCATGCAGTTTACTGGCCGGCCTTCCTGATGAGCGCCAAGCTGCCTCTGCCCAGGACGATCTTCGGTCACGGCTTCCTGCTCAACCGCGGCGAGAAGATGTCGAAGTCGCTGGGCAATGTCGCCGACCCGAACGAGCTGGCGGAGGCGTTCGGAGTCGATCCGCTGCGTTACTTCCTGCTCGCCGAGGTCGGATTCGGAAATGATGGAAGCTATAGCGCGGAAGCTATTGTTCACAGGACGAATACCGAGCTTGGCAATGCATTCGGCAATCTCGCCCAGCGCACCTTGAGCTTCATCGCCAAGAATCTCGACGGACGGCTGCCGACGCCGGCACCGACCGAGGATGACACGGCGCTGCTGGCCGCAGTGCGCGAGGCGGCGCAGGTCGAGATGCCCAGGGCCTTCGAGGCGCTGGCGCCGCACGAGGCGATCCAGGCGTGGCTGCGCGCCGCTTATGCCTGCAATGCCTATATTGACGCGCAGGCGCCCTGGGCGCTGCGCAAGACCGATCCCGCACGCATGGAAGCCGTGCTGGCGACGCTCTATGTGGCGATCGCGGAACTCGCCATCGCCATCCTGCCGGTCATTCCGACCAGCGCGACGGCGCTGCTCGATCATATGGGCGTGCCGCCGGAAGCCCGCAGCTATGCCGGGCTCGCCAGCGACTGGTATGACGGGCTGCTCACCAAGGGCTACCGGATCGAGGCGCCCAAGCCCCTGTTCCCGCGCCTCGAGGTTCCGGCCGAGACCGAGGCCGAGTGATGCTGGTCGATAGCCATTCCCATCTCAATTATGAGGGGCTGGTCGAGGATCAGCCGGGCGTGCTGGCCCGGGCGCGGGCGGCGGGCGTGGGCACGATGCTCAACATCTCGACCCGCGAGCGGGAATGGGACGCGATCATCGGGACGGCGGAGCGCGAGCACGACGTCTGGGCCAGCGTCGGCATCCACCCGCACGAGGCCGACAGCCACGCCCATGTTGACACGGCCAAGCTGGTCGGGGCCGCGGCGCATCCGCGCGTCGTGGCGATCGGCGAGACGGGGTTGGACTATTATTACGACCATAGCGACCGGGGCCAGCAGCAGACCAGTTTCCGCGCGCACATCGCCGCGTGCCGCGAGACGGGGCTGCCGCTGATCGTCCACACCCGCGATGCGGAGGAGGATACGGCGACCATCCTGCGCGAGGAGATGGGGAAGGGGCCCTACACCGGCGTCATCCATTGCTTCACCGCGAGCGGGGACTTTGCCGACATCGCGCTGGAACTGGGCTTCTACATCAGCATTTCCGGCATCGTGACCTTCAAGAATGCCAAGGCGCTGCAGGAGACGGCGGCGCGCATCCCGGCCGATCGCCTGCTGGTCGAGACGGATTCGCCGTTCCTGGCGCCGGTGCCGCATCGCGGGCGAACTTGCGAGCCGGCCTATGTCGCCGATACGGCGCGCTTCCTCGCCGATCTGCGCGGCGAGGCGCTGGACGATCTGAGCGCGGCGACGACGCGCAATTTCTTCGCTCTGTTCAGCAAATGCGCGCCAGATCCGGCGACGCCGTCCTGACGTCATGACCTTGAAACTCGTCATGCTGGGCAGCGGGACCTCCTCGGGGGTGCCGCGCATCGGCGGGGACTGGGGCAGATGCGATCCGGCCGATCCGCGCAACCGGCGCACGCGCGTCTCGGTCCTCGTCGAGAGCCTGACCACGCGCATCCTGGTCGACACCTCGCCGGACATGCGCGAGCAATTGCTGGCTGCGGGGGTGGTCCATCTCGATGCCGTGCTGTGGACCCATGACCATGCCGATCACAGCCATGGCATCGACGACCTGCGCCAGATCATGCATTATCGCGGAACACCCGTGCCGGGCTATGGTCACCGCGCGACGATGGCCAAGCTGCGCGCGCGCTTCGACTATGTGTTCGATGGCGGCAATGGCTATCGGCCGACCGTGAAGGGCGAGGATCTGCCGGACGAAGGGCTGACGATCGGCGATGTCGCCCTGCGCGCCGTCGATCAGCCGCACGGGTCGATCTATTCGAGCGGATTCCGGTTCGATCTGGATGGGAAGTCTGTTGCCTATGCAACTGATTTCCATGAGGTAACGAACGATATGGCAGACCTGTATGCCGGCGTCGATGTGCTCGTCATCGATGCCCTGCGCGAGAGGCCCCATCCCACCCATCCCCATCTCGCGATGACGCTGGAGGCGATCGCCCGGATCAAGCCGGGTCGCGCCATCCTGACCCATATGGACCAGAGCCTGGATTACACCACGCTCGCGGCCAGCCTTCCCGAAGGCGTCGAGCCGGGCTATGACGGGCTGGTCGTAACGCTATAACCGCGTCGACAGCACGAGAGGAGCGCAAACCTGGCCGATACGACCGCCAATGTGATCTGGATCCTCCTGGCCCTCGTGCTGGTAGGCAGCAGCCTTTCGCTGCGCCGCCTGCCGACGACCAATCTGGTCAAGCTGATCCTGCTGTGGGTGGCGATCTTCGGGATTGTTTTCCTCGTCGTGCGTCTCGCAACCGGCATGGCCTGAGCCGGGACCGTTCGCGCGGGCGCAAGCGGGGTTCGCTCCGGGCCAAGCTTTGGTGTGCGGCGCTCCCTAGACTTGTGGCGATAAGGAGAAGGAGGGGCGATGCCGGTTCTGGAGTTTGACTATGTGGTCGTCGGCGCCGGATCGGCAGGCGCAGCGCTCGCCGCGCGTCTCTCCGAGCGCGAGGATGTTACCGTCGCATTGCTCGAGGCGGGTGGCAATGACACGCATCCCTTCATCCATGTCCCTTCCGGCGTGGCCGCCGCGATCGGCACCAAGGCGATCAACTGGCGCTTCGAGACGGTGCCGCAGCCGGGCATGGCGGGCCGGCGCATCCCGGTGCCGCGCGGCAAGGTGGTCGGCGGCTCGGGCCAGATCAACGGCATGGTCTATTTCCGCGGACACCCGACCGATTTCGACGAATGGGCCGACATGGGCGCCACGGGCTGGAGCTATCGCGAGGTGCTCCCCTATTTCACGCGCACGGAGAATAACGAGGATCTGCCGGAATCCGTGTTTCACGGCAAGGGCGGGCCGATCAACGTCAAATATGTCCGCAATCCCAATCAATTAAACTATGATTATATGGACGCGCTAGCCTCGCTCCAGTTTCCGCGCCGGGATGATTTCAACGGGGTGGACAGCGAAGGCTATGGCTTCCGTCAGGGGCTGATCCGCGACGGTTTCCGGGAATCGACGGCGCGCTCGATGCTTCATCCGGCCGAAAGCCGGCGCAACCTGACCGTGCTGACCCAGGCGCAGGTGGCGCGCATCCTGTTCGAGGGCAAGCGCACGATGGGCGTGCTGCTCACGGATGGGCGCGAAGTCGGCGCGCGGCGGGAGGTGATCCTCTGCGCCGGCGCGGTGCAGTCGCCGCAGATCCTGCTGGCCTCCGGCGTCGGCCCCGCGGCGCATCTCAAGGAGGTCGGCGTCGAGCTCGTGCATGACCTGCCGGGCGTCGGCGGCAATTATCACGACCATGTCGCTTGCCCAGTCCATATGGAGACGGACGACTTCACCTCCTATGGCGTGAGCTGGAAGGCGCTGCCGCGCGGTGCCTGGAATGTGCTCCAGTATCTTTGGAACCGCACCGGACCGTTTGCCGGCAACGTGTTCGAGTCCGTCGCCTTCCTCAAGACCGATCCGTCGCTCAGCAAGCCGGACGTCCAGTTCGTCTTCCAGCCAGCCAAGCGGCTGACCACCAAGATCCCGCTGCCGATCGGCCATGGCTATGCGATCAGCCCGGTCGGGCTCTATCCCAAGAGCCGCGGCACGCTCCGCCTGGCCTCGGCCGACGTGCGCGAGGCACCGCTGATCGATCCGCAACTGCTCTCGGTGGAGGAGGATATCGAACCGCTGGTGCGGGCGCTGAAGATCGCGCGCCGGGCTTTCGCGGCGCCGAGCTTCGAGAAATATCGCGGCGTCGAGGTGGCGCCCGGGCCGGACGTGCAGAGCGACGAGGAGATCAAGGCCTTCATCCGCTCGGCCGGCTATACCGTCCATCACCCCGGCGGCACCTGCCGGATCGGGGTCGATAAGGATGCCGTGGTTGATCCCGATCTCAAGGTGCATGGCGTCGAGGGCCTACGCGTGGCCGATGCGGCCGTGATGCCCAAGATGGTCGGCGGCAACAGCAACGCAGCCTGTGTTATGATCGGCGAGCGCGCGGCGGATAAGATATTGGGTAAGCCCGATTTGCCGCCAGCTGTGCTACCGCCGGAGTCCGTTGCCAGAAAATCATAAAAAAGCCTTTTAGGAGAGCAAGATGTCTGTCGAACATATGAGGAGTTGGAAGATTGGCGACGTCGCTGTGACGCGCATCGTAGAGCTCTGGAAGTTCACAGATCATATCAACATGACCATCGCCGATGCCGAGCCGGAAGAGGTGATCGCGATGGACTGGCTGCATCCCCATTATGCCACGCCGGATGGCCAGCAAATCATGAATTTTCAGGGGTTTGTTGTCCAGACTCCAGAATTGAATGTAATGCTGGATACCTGCATCGGCAATGGCCGCGATCGTTTCTACGATGTGTTCCGCGATCTCAATACCAGCTATATCGAGGATCTCGGTACGCTCGGCCTCAAGCGTGAAGACATCGATGTGGTGCTCTGCACCCATCTTCATTTCGATCATGTCGGATGGAACACCTATTGGGACGGCAGCCAGTGGGCGCCGACTTTCCCCAATGCGCGCTATCTCTTCGGCAAGACCGAATATGCCGCCTGGCAGGAGATGCGCAGCCATGACGATCATGGCCCGCATGACGTGCGACATTTCATCGACTGTATCGACCCGATCATGGAGCGCGGGCTGGCCGACCTGATCGACACGGATCATCGCATCAGCGAGGAGCTCTGGGTGGAGCCGAGCCATGGCCATACACCGGGGCACATCCATCTCTGCATTGAGTCTAATGGTGAGCGGGGTGTCATCACTGGCGACCTGATGCATCACCCGATCCAGACAGCTTTGCCTTCTCGCCCCGCTCGGTTCGACATGGACCCGGTCGCGGGCAAAGCGACAAGGGAAAGCTTCGTGGAAAAATACAAGGACAGCGGGGCGCTGGTGATAGGGGCACACTTTGCAGACCCCACCGCCGGCTGGATCCGGAGCGACGGCGATGGTCAGCGCTTCTTCGGCGTCGGACTGGAGGACTGAGCGATGGCGCGAGAAATTCCCGACTATCCGCTGGATATCTTCACGCACGATGCCGTGCGCAACGCCAATGCGATCGACGACGCGCTGCGGGAATTTTCGCCCGCCGTGCGCCTCGCCGACGGAACGGTGATGATTGGCCGGCACGAACATGTCTCGGCCGGCCTGATGGACTGGAAGAGCTTTTCCTCCACGTCGCGTCCCTGGCATGATCCCAAGTCGCTGCGGCCGGAAATCCTGCTGACAGACGATCCGCCGGCCCATACACGGGTTCGCCGGGTGATCGGTGATGCCTTGTCACCACGCACGCTCGATTCCATGCGGGAGATCTTTGTCGAAGGTGCCGAAAAGCTCGTGGCGGAACTCCGCCAACGCGATGGCGAGTTGCTCGATGGCGTCACGGAAGTCACGCGCCGCTTCGTCTATGACGTCTTCCCGGATTCTCTGGGAATGCCGCATGGCGATCGGAATGCCATGACCGGCTTCTCCAACATGGTCTGGGCGACGATGGGGCCGGAGAATGCGCTGTTTCAGGAGGCGATGGCCGAGGATTTCGGTCCCGTCCTGCAATGGCTGGACGATGTCAGCCAGCGCGAGGGGCTGGAGCCGGACGGGTTCGGCATGCTGCTGTTCAAGGCCGCGGACGAGGGCAAGATCACGGTCGATGAAGCAAAGCTTTTGCTTCTCACCATCCTTTCGGCCGGCACCGACACCACCTACATCACCATGGCCAACCTGCTGCGCGCCTGGGCAGAATATCCCGAAGAGTTCGCCAAGGTGAAGGAGAATCCCAAGCTGGTGCGCAATGCCTTCGACGAGAGCCTGCGCTGGGACAGCCCCTCGCGCATGGCCGGGCGCATCACGACGGTGGACGTGCCGATCGACGACATGGTCGTCCCGGCCGGCACCCGCGTCGGCCTGATGTTCGCCGCGGCCAATCGCGATCCGCGCTTCTGGGAGGATCCGCTGACTTACAGGATCGGGCGCGATCTCAAGCATAGCCTGGGCTTCGGCTATGGCGTGCACGCCTGCGTCGGCCGGACCCTGGCCTATATGGAGGCGGATGCCCTGTTCGGCGCGCTGGTGCGGGAGCTGGACAGCGTCGAGCTGGCCGGCGCGGTCGAACCGTGGATGACCACCGTCGGTCATGGCCCGGCCAAGGTGCCGGTGCGGCTCCACTTCAAGAAGTGAGCTGATGGCCGCGCCGCATCATCGCATCCATGCCATCCGATATGCTCGACATGATCGGGTTGCGGCGGAGAACTTCATCGCCGGAGCCACAAGCCCCGACGATCATGCCTCGCCGATGCCGCTCGATTATTATGTCTGGGCGATCGAGCGTGACGGCATGGCGCCGGTGCTGGTCGATACCGGCTTCGGTGCCGAGGCGGCGGCGCGGCGCGGGCGGACGCTGATCCGCCCGGTGACTGAGGGCCTGCAGGCGATCGGCATCGATCCGGCGACGATCGAGGATGTGGTCATTACCCATCTTCATTATGATCATGCCGGCGGCCTCGCCGACTTTCCCAATGCCCGCTTCCATGTCCAGGATGACGAGATGGCATTCGCGACCGGCCGGTCCATGCTCCACAAGGCTATCCGCGCGCCCTTCGACGTCGCGCCTGTGCAGGAGATGGTGGGTCATGTGTTCGGCGACCGCGTTGTCTTCCACGACGGGGACGAGGAACTGGCGCCCGGCATCGTCCTGCGCTCCCTGCCCGGCCATACGGCGGGCTTGCAGGGCGTCGAGGTCAGCACGGCGCGCGGGCCCGTGCTGCTCGCCTCGGACGTGGCGCATCTCTATGCCAATCTCGTGCGCGAGACGCCGTTCCCCATCGTCGTCGATGTGCCCGCCTATCTCGATGCGCACCGGCGCCTGCTCGAACTGGTGCCAGGCCTCGATCATATCATTCCCGGGCATGACCCGCTCGTGCTGACCGCCTTTCCGGCCGGATCGGCACCGGACGTATCGCGGGTCGATCTGCCCCCGTTGCAACCCATTGGAGATCTGGTTTGAGCAAGATTGGTTTTATCGGCCTCGGCCGCATGGGCGCCGGCATGTGCGCGCGGCTGTGTGCGGCGGGGCTGCCGGTGGTTGTGCATGATGTGTCGAGCGACGCCATGGCGGCGATGGTTGCGGCGGGGGCGGAGGCGGGCACCAGCGCGCTCGATGTCGCCAATCAGGCGGAGATCGTGCTGGTCAGCCTGCCGATGCCGGATATCGTCCATGAGGTGTTGCTCGGGCCAAACGGCGTGGCGGACGGCGGCGCGGTGAAGATCGTCGTCGATCTGTCGACCTCCGGCCCGGCGATGGCGCAGCGCCTCTCCGAAGGGCTGGCAGCGAACGGCATCTCCAGCTTCGACGCGCCGGTCTCCGGCGGCGTCGCCGGCGCGCGCGACGGCAAGCTCTCGCTGATGGCGAGCGGGCCGGAGAAGGACTGGCCGCAGGTCGAGGCCGTGCTCCAGCATTTCGGCAAGGTCTTCTACATGGGCGAGACGCCGGGCGCCGGCCAGACCATGAAGCTGGTCAACAATCTGCTCGGCGCCACGGCCATCGCGGTGACGGCCGAGGGGATGACCATGGGCATCAAGGCGGGGCTGGACCCGGCCAAGATGATCGAGGTGCTGAACCAGTCGACCGGCATCAATTCGGCGACGCGCGACAAATGGCCGCGCGCGGTGCTGCCGCGCACCTTCGATTTCGGCTTCGCCGCGGCGCTGAGCCACAAGGATATGCGCCTGTGCGTCGACGAGGCGCAGGCGCTGGGCGTCGACCTGCCCATCGGCGTGCATGTCCGCGATCTGCTGAAGCGCGTGCTGGACGAGGTGGGGGCGGACGCGGATTTCACGGCGATGGCGCTGGTGACGGAGGCCGATGCCGGGCTGGCGCTCGATCGGCCGGCATGAGCACTTTCGCGCTTCGACAATCGGCGTTCGCTCGGGACCAAGCCCGATCGGGAAGGGGAGACTTATTGTGCCCTCAAGCCGTCATCCCAGCGAAAGCTGGGATCTCACCCGCAGGAGACCCCAGCTTCCGCTGGGGTGACGAATAAAACCAATAAGGAGAGTAGCGTGCAAGTCAGCGAGACAATCACCGCGCGCGGCAATAGCTACGGCATCGAGGGTCAGGTCGCCGATCGCTTCAAGCCGGTGCTCGATGCCTTCATCGAGAATTTCCGGGAGGAAGACGAGGTCGGCGCGGCCTGCTCCGTCGTGATCGACGGTGACACGGTGGTCGACATCTATGGTGGCTATCGCGACGGCGCGATGACCACGCCCTGGGATGCGCACAGCACCGTCTGCATGATGAGCGTCGCCAAGGGCGTGACCGGCATCTGCTTCAACATGCTGGTCGATCGCGGCATGATCGATCTGGATCAGCCGGTCGCGGCCTATTGGCCCGAATTCGCGCAGAACGGCAAGGAGCACATTCTGGTGCGCTGGCTGCTCGATCATCGCGCGGCCATCCCGGTGCTCACCAACGATCCCATGTATCCGGGCGGCATGTTCGACCGGGAGGCCTATGTCCGCGCGCTCGAGGTCCAGGAGCCCCTATGGGAACCAGGCACGCAGGCCGCCTATCATGTCCATAACCAGGGCTATCTGCTGGGCGAGGTGATGCGCCGGGTGTGCGGCCTCACGGTGGGGCCCTTCCTCAGGCAGGAAGTCGCCGGGCCGCTCGGCGCCGAATATTATATCGGCGGGATGAGCGCGCATGAGCAGGCGAGCGTCGCCGAGATCATGCCGAACATGAATGCACGCCTGTTCGCGGCCAAGGATGTCGAGCTGCCCGCCGAAGGCGCGGCCTGGACTGGCGAGACGCTGCGCCCGCTTGCCTTCCGGCAGAATCCCGACGAGCCCTGGCACACCACGCTCAACAAGCCGGCCTGGCGCGAAGTGGAGATCGCCAGCGGCAATGGCCATGGCAACGCCCGCGGCGTCGCGCGCATCTATGGCGCGCTGGTGAGCCCGGTTTCGATCAATTCGGTCACGCTGATGACCCGGGACGGGCTGGAGCGGATGATCACCGAGCAGCACAATCAGATCGAGCTGATGCAGGAGCGGCACTATCATCAGGCGCTGGGCGTGCTGCTGAACACGGCGAGCGCAGTCTATATGGGCCCGAATGCGCGCAGCTTCGGCCACCACGGCATTGGCGGTTCGATCGGATTCGGCGATCCGGATGCGCGGATCGGTTTTTCCTACGCCTGCAACAAGCTTCACTCGGTCGGTGACAACGGGCCGCGCGCCCGCCGCCTCATCGACGCCCTCTACTCAGTCATTTGAAGGAATTTACGATGGACAAGACGATGTTTGACAAGGGCATGAAGATCCGCCGCGAAGTGCTGGGCGATGCCTATGTCGATCGCGCCGTGGCGAATATGAACGATTTCAACAAGCCGCTGCAGGAGCTGGTCACTCAATATTGCTGGGGCGAGGTCTGGGGACGCGAGGGTCTCTCGAAGCGCGACCGCTCGATGATCAATCTCGCGATGATCGGCATCCTCAATCGCCAGCATGAGCTCAAGGCGCATATTCGCGGCGCGATCAACAACGGCCTCTCCAAAGACGAGATTGCCGAGGTGCTGCTCCAGGTCGGCATCTATGGCGGCATCCCGGCTGCGGTGGACAGCTTCCGCACCGCCAACGAGGCCTTTGCCGACCTCGACGCCGAGAAGAAATAAGAGGGAAGGGGAGAGGGCATGGCGCCTGCTGAAACAATCGAGATCGAGCGGGCCTGCGCCCGGCTGATCCTCGAATTCGCCAAGTATAACGACGACTGGGATCATCAGGCGCTCGCCGACCTGTTCGTGGAGGATAGCACCTTCGCCCGGCCGCTCGACCCGACCCATCCATATTACGGCAAGGACAAGGTGCACGCGATCTTCCGCGACCGTGCGCGGCGTCTCACGCGGCACATCATGACCAACATCCTGATCACGCCCCTGTCCGCGACCGAGGCGAAGGGCACCAGCTATGTGACGATGATGTCCGCGCCCGACCCGGACGAAAAATGGCCGCGCGAAGGCGAGGGAACCTTTATCGGCACGTTCGACGACACGTTCGTGAAGACCGACGCGGGCTGGAAGTTCAAATCGCGCAGCGGCAATGTCGCGCTTTACCAGGGCGGCCACGTCCCCGTCATTCCCGTGCCCAGCATCGAAGAGACAGGAGTGCCACCGAAATGACCATCACAGCCAAGAATGCCAATGAGCAGCTCGCGCTGGATTTCTTCGCGGCGCTTTCGACCGGCGATCTCGACAATTTGCGGCCCTTCCTCGACGAGGATTCGGTCTGGGAGCCGATGGTCAAGGATATTCCGGGCGCCGGCGTCTATAAGGGCAACCAGATCATCGACGATTTCCTGGGGCCGGTGCGCGGCATGTTCGCACCGGGGGATCCCAAGGTTCATCCGCAGACCATCTTCTCGGACGGCGATTTCGTCGCGGTCGAGAGCTATAGCGACGGCAAGCTGCAGGACGGGCGGACGTATCACAATCGCTACAGCTGGGTCTTCAGGATGAATGGCAACAAGATTGGCTATCTTCATGAATATATGGACAGTCATTATGTCGCGACGTTGTTCGGCCTGTGAGTAACCTTGCCGGAAAGAAGGTCCTGATCTCCGGGGCCGGGCGCGGGCTGGGCGAGGCCATCGCCGAGCATCTCGCCAGCCTCGGCGCGGTCGTCGCCGTCTGCGACATCGACGAGGCGACGGCGGCAGCCGTCGCGGCGCGGATCATCTCGAACGGTGGCCAGGCCGTCGCCTATGCCGGCGACCTTGGCAGCCGGCAGGTCTTCCACGACACGGTGGCTGCCTTCGCCCGCGCCTATGGTCCGATCGACGCGCTGATCAACAATGCCTCCTACCTCGTCTATGAACCGATCGAGCAGGTCACCGAGGAAACGCTCGACCGGATGATCGCAAGCGGGCTCAAGTCGGTCTTCTGGGGCGTGCAGGCCTATCTCGCCCATCGTGACCCGAATGCCGATAAGGGTCACATTATCAATTACTCATCGCCCGTGGCTTATCGGGGCCGGCCCAATACCGGCGCCTATACCGCCATCAAAGGCGCGGTGGCGGCGCTCACCAATGTGCTCGCCGGCGAGCTCGGCCCGCGCGGCATCCGGGTGAACGCCATCGCGCCGGGATCGGTGCCGACCCCCGCGACGGCCGGCTTCGTCAGCGCCGAGCAATATGAGCAGCGCGCCAAGGGGATCCCTTTGCGCCGCAATGGCCGGCCGGAGGATGTGGCGAAAACCGTCGCGTTCTTGCTGAGTGACGAGGCCGATTTCATCAACGGCGCGATGCTGGCCATCGATGGCGGCATCATTGCAGCCGGATAGCGATAAGGAAAAGTCGATATGAGCGGTTTCTGGCAGGAAAGGCTGGATCACCTCAAGGCCGTGATCGAGGCGGATGTCGCGGCCGGCGCTTATTATGGCGCCGTGCTGCGTGTTGCGCGGCGCGGCGTGGTCGGGTTCGACGAAGCGATCGGCTTCGCGGATGGCGATAAGCAAAAGCCGCTCGCAAAGGACAGCGTCTTCTCGATCTTCTCGACCAGCAAGGCCTTCACCAATATCCTCATCCTGCGCGCGATCGAGGAGGGCCGCTTCGCGCTGACCACCAGGGTCAAGGACGTGCTGCCGGAATTTATCGGCGCGCCGCGCGACAAGGCGACCTTCTTCCATCTCCTGTCGCACACCTCGGGCATGCCGGGCGTGTGGATGCCCAAGCCGGACATGTATCTCGACCGGCTCGATGAGCTGTATGATGCCGTCATCCAGAATGTGCACGGCAATGTCGATCCCGGCACCCGCTGCGATTACTCGCCGCTCGCGCATCATGTGCTCATGGGCGAGGCGTTGCGCCGGACCGATCCCAAGGGCCGCCGGTTCCGGGACATCCTGCGCGAGGATCTGTTCGAGCCGCTCGGCATGAAGGACACCAGCATGGGGCTGCGGCCGGACCTCAATGCCCGCCATGTCCGCCCGGACATGCGCGGCACGGTGCCGATCAAGCATCTCTCGCGAACGATAGCCGGCGACCATGCCCTCTTCGAGGATCCCGATGTCGAGGCGCCCCACGTCGGCTGCGCTTCGACCGTGCCCGATCTCTCGCGCTTCGCCGAGATGCTCCGGCGCGGCGGCGAGCTGGACGGCGCGCGCATTCTCTCGCCGCAGATCATCAAGATGGCGCGGCAGGTGCAGACGAAAGACTATCCCAACGAGCTCTATCGCACCGTCCATCTGCGCATGGGCTGGGATGAGATGCCGGCCTATATGGGCCTCGGCTTCAACCTGCGCGGCACCCAGATCGGTCCGCACCAGCTCGGCACGATGACCAGCCCGGAGACGTTCGGCAATTATGGCGCGGGCAGCGCTCTGTTCTGGGTCGATCCGGAGCTGGACGTGAGCTTCGCCTGCCTCACCGCCGGCGTGATGACCCAGGCCGCCAACATTGCCCGCTTCCAGAAGCTTTCCGACCTCGTCGTCTCCGCCTGCATCTGAGGACTTCCCATGGCTGACTATGACATCATCGCGATCGGCTCCGGCCATAATGGCCTGGTCGCCGCCGCTTATGCGGCCGTGGCGGGCAAGAAGGTGCTGGTGCTTGAGCGCAACGCCTGGTTCGGCGGCGGCGTCGTCACGCGCGAGCTGACCCGACCGGGCTTCAGGCACGACCAGCACTCGATGAGCCATATCTTCATTCAGGGCAATCCGATGCTCGTGAATGACGAGCTGGGCCTCAAGTCGAAATATGGCCTTCACTATCTCTTTCCCGACTGCCCGATGATGTCGGTGTTCGAGGATGGCCGCACGCTCAAGCTCTATCGCGACACCGAGAAGTCGGCCGCGAGCATCGCGCAATTCTCGCAGAAGGATGCCGAGGCATTCCGCAAGGTCTCGGCCGTCGCGCAGGGCTGGCTGCCGATGATCCAGTCGACGCTCTACACGCCGCCCATGCCGGTCGGCGCGGGCAATGCGATGATGGATTCCTCCTATGAGGGCCGCGAGCTGTGGCGCGTCATCCAGATGTCGAGCCACGACCATCTCTGCGAGCTGTTCGAGACGGACGAGGTGCGCATGCACTTCGCGCGCGTTGCCGGCGAGAATCTGGTCTCGCCGGACGAGAAGGCGACCGGCATCGGCATGTATGTGTTCCTGGGCTTCCTGGAGAAGTTCGGCTTCGGCGTGGCGGTCGGCGGGGCGGGGAGCCTTACCAACAGCCTGATCCGCTGTATCGAGGATCATGGCGGCGCGGTGGTCGCCAATGCCCATGTCCGCGAGGTGACCGCCGCGGGCGGCAAGGCCAGCGGCGTCGTCATGGACAATGGCGAGCGCCATACCGCCCGTGACGCGATCATCGGCGCCATCCACCCGCACCTCCTGCCCGAGATGGTGCCGGACATGACGCCGCAGGCTGCCAAGGACGCGCTGCGTACCCAGATCACCGATGCCGCCTGCATCACCATTCACGCCGCGCTCGATGCGCCGCTGCAGTTCAAGGCGGACGGTGTCGATGCCGTCATGGTCGAGCTGATGCCGGACAGCTATGAGACGCTGCGCCGCGCGTTCGACGATCTGCGTTATGGCGGCTTCGTACGCCAGCCGCTGATCGGCCTGGGCTCGCTCTCGCAGTTCGATCCGAGCCGGGTGCCGGAGGGCAAGGCGATCCTGCATGCGTGGGACTATGTGCCCTATCATCGGCCCGACGGGCAGAGCTGGGACGACGCCAAGCATGGCTATGCCCAGACCATGATCGATCGTATGGCCGATTTCATTCCAAATATCAGGGATATATTGCTGGAAGCTCATGTCGATTCTCCAGTCGACATGGAGCGGACATCGCCGAGCTTCATGCGCGGCGACCTGCACGGTATCGCCACGACCACCTACCAGTCCGGCGCGCATCGCCCGACGCCGGAGCTCGGGCAATATCGCGTGCCGGGAGTCGAGCGGCTCTATCTGGTCGGGCCGTTCCAGCATCCCGGCGGCGGCGTGTTCGGCGCGGGCCGCGCCACGGCGCAGGTGATGTTTGACGATCTCGGCGTCGATTTTGACAAGGTACGGGTGAAGTGAGGGCGCCCAGCCCTTGCCGTCACCCCAGCGGAAGCTGGGGTCTCATGCGGCAGCGTGCGGCCTTCCCGTCAAGAGATCCCAGCTTCCGCTGGGATGACGGTTTGGGGGAAGGCGCAGCCTTATGAAAATCTATTCCTCTGATAAGTCTGAGCTTATGCAGGTCGCGAAGATCGAGCGCGACGGCAACGACCTCGTCATCAAGGGCAAGGTGTTCGGCACCATGCCGATGAGTGCGCGCCTGAAGCCCGCGGAAGCCCGCGCCGCCTTCAAGCTGCTGACGCCCAGCCTGATCTTCTTCCTCATCACGCTTCCCTTTCGCAAAGGATAGTCCCCGTGCCCAATCATACTGACAAGGTGATCATTGTTACTGGTGCGGCCGGATCGATCGGCTTCGCGACCGCCGAGATCCTCGCCGCGCAGGGCGCCAAGCTGATGCTGGTCGACATCTCGGCCAAGGTCGAGGAGCGTGCCGCCGAGCTGCGCGCCAAGGGCGCAACGGTGGAAGCGGTCAAGGCCGACTGCGCCAGGGAAGCCGAGGTAAAGGGCTATGTCGACGCCACGGTCGCCAGGTTCGGCCGGATCGACGGCTTCTTCAACAACGCCGGCGTCGAGGGCCTGATCGCGCCGACGTCAGACTATCCGATAGAGGAGTTCGACCGCATCCTGTCGGTCAATTTGCGCGGCGTGTTCCTCGGCCTGCACTTCGTGCTCAAGCAGATGGTGGCGCAGGGCAGCGGCGCGGTGGTGAATACCGCCTCGATCGGTTCGGAGCGTGGCCTTGCAGGCGGCGGCCCTTACAATGCCGCCAAGCATGGTGTCGTCGGCCTGACCCGTACCGCCGCAGCCGATCACGGCAAGCAGGGCATCCGCGTCAACTGCGTCGAGCCGGGCGTCATCCGCACGCCGCTGCTCGACGAAGTGATGGTCCAGATGTTCGATGGCGACCTGCAGAAGGGCCTCGACAAGCTGGGCTGGGTCTCGGTCATGAACCGCGTCGCCCAGCCGGCCGAGGTCGGCCATGTCGTGTCCTTCCTGCTGTCGGACGAGGCGAGCTTCGTGACGGGCGCGGCCTGGCCCGTTGACGGCGGCGCGCTCTGCACGATCAAGCACGAGTAGGGGCGACCCGCACAGCTCCGTTCGTTTCGAGCTGAGGTTCGAGCCTGTCGAGAACCGGAGTCGAGAAGCTGTTCTCGACAGCCGTCTCGACAAGCTCGACGGCCGCTGGAACCGAACGGTTGAGGATGGCTTGCGTTAAATCGCCAATTCCCCCAAGCACAGGCTTGCCCCTGGCGGCGCGATAGTCGCTCGGGCTGGTGTCGAAACGCCGCCGGAAAGCCCGGCAGAAGCTGCTGAGGTCGTTGAAGCCGACATCGAAGGCGATCTGCGTGATCGTCACGTCCCCGCCCTCCTTGTCGAGGCGCGAAGCGGCGCGCTCCAGCCGGCGTCGCTGGATATAGGCGGAGGGCGTCGTCGCCAGCTCGGCGAAGAGCAGCTGCACGTAGCGCGCGCTAACGCCGACGCGCTCGGCGATGCGATGCGTGTCGAGCGCGGTGTCGCACAGATGCGCCTCGATGAGATCAAGCACGGCGCGGCGGCGCAGATCGCGGCGGCCGGCATCCTGTTCGCTCGGCCGGATCGAGCTGTAGGCGAGATCGAGCAGCGGCCAGATGACGTCGCTCATCGCATCGCCCCAGTCATTCTCGCCGGTTTCGAGCTGCGTCCAGGCGGTGCGCAGGAATTTCGAGAAGAGCGCTCCGGCACCGCTGTCGCCGCGCACGGGCACGCCGACCATCTGGCGCAGCCGCGGCATGCGCGCTTCCACATAGGCGACGGGCAGTCGCAGCACGATGGTCTGGGTCGGCTCGGCGAAGGTCAGCTCCAGCGGCTGCGAGGGGTCGAACAGCAGGAAATCGCCCTCGTTAAGCAGGCTGGTGCGCCCGCCGGTATGGTTGAGGCTGCTGCCGACATGTTGCAGCTGGAGATTGAACGCGCCGACATCGATGCCGGGTTGGTTGTAGATCCGCGCGGGCGAGGAGCAGGGTGAGACGATCTCGCAGTCGCGCAGCGCCGCGCGATACATGCGCGCCTCGAACTGGCTGTCGTCGGGCACTTCGATGGTGAGGGGCGCGATGAACTTGTCGGCGAGCTCCGTCCAGAACGGCAGCCGGTCGCGCGCAGCCACGCTGTTCGTGTCGATCGCCTGAAGCATCATCGCGATGCGCGTCCTCTCTGCGGCCCTTTTGTCGGGAGGCGGGGAGGGTAGGCGCAAATGCGCGGAGCAGCAAGGCCGTCGCGCGGAGCACGTGCCCGACCGGTTCGATGGCGATGGGGTCGACGGCTTCTTGCTGAGGCAAGTTTTTTCTCCCTCTCGGGTCACCACCACCCCGCCATCCGCTGGTGCCCGCCGCGCGACCGCTTTAGGAATGGAAACCAAACGCCACGAAGAGGATGCATATGGCCGAGCGAAACGGGGCCGGGGAAAACGGGATCGGCACGGGCCGGCCACCCACGCGCATGGTCGTCGCGCTCGGCGGATATTTCGGCACGACGATCGAGGATCGCCTCGGCGGGCGGCCCGACCTCGAGCTCGTCACCGCTGATGGCGATGCCCTGGACGAGGCGCTGCGCGATGCCGACGCCTTGCTGACCACCGGCATGCATTACTCGGAGAAGATGCATCATGCGATCCGCGAGGCCGGCCCGCGCCTGCGCTGGTTGCACACGCTGACCGCCGGCAATGAGCGGCTGGAGGCGCATGGCGTCCCCGATCATGTCGTCGTGACGCGCACCGGCGGCCACCACGCGCCGATCGTGGCCGAGCATGCCACCGCGATGCTGCTGGCCCTGGCGCGCGGGCTCCCGGCAGCCTGGGATGCGCAGAAGGAGGGCGTGTGGGCCCGCGAGCGCAGTATCGGCTCGACCCGCTCGCTCTACCAGCGCACCGCCGTGGTGCTCGGCCTCGGCCCGATCGGCGAGGCGATCGCGCGGCATTTGAAGGCGTTCGGTATGACCGTGCTCGGCGTCTCGCGGCGCGGCCGGCCCTGCGATGCGGTCGACCGTGTCTATGCGCAGGACGGGCTCTTGGAAGCGCTCGCCCGGGCCCATGTGCTGATGATCGCCGCGCCCGGCGGGCCGGGTACCGAGAAGCTGATCGACTCGCAGGCGCTGGCCACGCTTCAGCCCCGCGCCTTCGTCACCAATATCGGCCGGGGGTCGATCATCGACAGCCTGGCGCTCGACGCCGCGCTGCGCAGCGGGCACATCGGCGGCGCCGGCCTCGACGTCACCGATCCCGAGCCGCTCCCCGAGGGTCACCCGCTCTGGACGGCACCCAATTGCATCATCACACCGCACCGCGCCGGCAGCGGCGATCCCGGCTCGGCCGACCGGATGCTGGACTCGATCGTCCACAACCTGGAACGCTTCCGGCGCGGTGAGCCGCTGGATTATGTGCTGGAATTGTGAGGGGAAATGGTGGACGCACTAGGGCTCGAACCTAGGACCCGCTGATTAAGAGTCAGCTGCTCTACCAACTGAGCTATGCGTCCACACTGCCGGTGTTGCGAGGCCTTGCAGCGCTGCTTGCGGTCAGGAGGGGCGCCGTTAGCATGGGGTCACACCCTTGCCAACATAAAATGTGCAGCTCATGCACGCTTTTTGCCGGCTGAGACGATGTGCCCTGGAATCCGCTCGGCGGTACCGGTCGGGCAACTGCGTTTTGGGGATGACCCCCGGGCCGGCGGGATGGACGCATCGCTCGGAAATCTGTCCTACAAGGGCGATATCTTCATATGAAGATCGGATCGGGCGCCCGGCCCGACGCTCTTTGACCTTGTCAAAAATCCTGAAAAACCGCCATTCTCGCTCGCTCGCTGCGAAACTTTGGCGCGCTCTCCATGCGTCATATGTGCGAGCTTCGTGAAGATCTGGCCAAGACTGGCGGAAATGCGTGCTTTCCTGCCCTGCCGTTGCGGATGAAGTTTGCTCCAGGCGTCTCCACAGCGACATCCTGTAACCGACGCAGACGGTCAATGGCCCAAACGGGAGGCGAAGCTGTTCCGATCCGCGCCGGAACTCGCCTAGCGCCAGCGGTCTCCCAACGTTTCGCGGTTCCGGTCGATATTGCGGATGATGCCGATGCACAGCATCACGGTCAGCATCGAGGAGCCGCCATAGGACATGAAGGGCAGGGGGATGCCGACGACCGGTGCCAGGCCCATGACCATCATGAGATTGATGGCGACATAGAGGAAGATGGTCGTGGTGAGCCCCGCGGCGACGAGGCGGGCGAAGCGATCCTCGGTCTGCTGGGCGACGCGCATGCCCCAGCGCAGCAGGATGAACAGGGCGGCGATGAGGCCGACACCGCCGAGCATGCCCCATTCCTCGGCCATGGTGGCGAATACGAAGTCGGTATGGCCTTCAGGCAGGTAATCGAGATGGCTCTGCGTCCCATTGAGGAAGCCCTTGCCGAACAGTCCGCCCGATCCGATCGCGATCTTGGACTGGCTGATATGATAGCCCGCACCGAGCGGATCGCTCTCCGGATCCAGGAAGATAAGGATGCGGTTGCGCTGATATTCGTGGAGGAAGCTGAACGTGATCGGGACGATCGCGACGCCGGCGAGCCCCGTGCCGACGAAGAGCCGCAGCGGCAGCCCGGCGAGGAACATGACGGTGACGCCGCCCATGCTGATCATGAGCGCGGTACCGAGATCGGGCTGGACGAGCACGAGCAATGCGGGAAAGCCGATCAGCGCCAAAGCCGGCCAGATCGCGGTGAATGTGCGTGTCTGGGCGATCGGCAAGATGGAATAGAAGCGTGCGACGGCCAGCACGACGGCGACTTTCATGAACTCGGAAGGCTGGAGCTGCATGAAGCCGAGATTGATCCAGCGCTGGCTGCCGCCGGCGACCCCGCCGATCAGTTCGACGAGGATCAGGGCGATGAGGATCGCGCCGTAGAGCGGGAAGGCGCCCGCCCGGATGAGCTGATGGGGCACGCGGCCGATCACCTCGGCCATGACGAGGAAGACGGCGAAGCGGGCAAGCTGCATGCCGGCCCAGGGCATGAGATGGCCGCCTGCAGCGCTGTAGAGCACCACGCCGCCAAAACAGGCGATACCGGTCAGGAGCGCGTAGAGTCCCCATGGCAAGCGCGCGATCGCGTCGGGCACAGGCACGAGCTTGTTCATTGCGCCTCCGGTAGCGGCAGTGGCGCGACGGCGGGCGCCGAGGCGGGATGGGCTGAAGAAGGCGCCTCGCGGGGCTCCTCGACATCCGCGGGCGCGCCGGCATCCGCGCTCTCGCGCGCCTGATCGGGATCGGGCGCTTCGGGCTCTCCGTCATTGGCGGGTGTAGCGGCATTGCTGGCATTGGCCGCATTGTCAGGCGGCGCAGCGGCCAGGCCCTTGGCAATGCGGAACTCATTAAGCTGCTTCTCTAAGCGCTCCTGTGGCGTGCCGCCCCAGACCTTCTCGTAGCCGGCGAGCTTCTCCATCGCCTTGGCCGGATCATAGAGGAAGGTGATGCAATCGCCAACGATGCCCGGCGAATCCTGCATCCGGTTGATATGGCCGCCATGCTCGAGGATGCAGGAGATCGCATAGCGCGGATTGTCGTAGGGCGCGAAACCCTGGAACAGGGCGTGATCGCGCAGCTTGAACGGCAGGCCGGCATTGCCACGCACGCCGCCGGCGCGCTCGGCCGACGAGATGTTGCGTACCTGGGCCGTGCCGGTCTTGCCCGCGAGCAGCACGTTGGGGATGTCGACGCGCGCCGCACGGCCGGTGCCGCCGCCATTGACGACATCTTTCATGGCGTTGCGGATGACGGTCAGGTGCTCCAGTGGAATACCCAGCGGCGTGCCCTCGTGGCGCTTGCCATCGGCGAGGAAGTGCGGGTTGAGGTCCAGGCCGGTCGCGAGCCGTGCGGCCATCACGCACATCTGCGTTGGGTTGACCAGCATGAAGCCCTGGCCGATCGTCGCGTTGACGGTGTCGTAGGGCTGCCACTCCTCCTTGTATTTCTTCAGTTTCCAGGCCGGATCGGGCACCGTCCCGTAGCTCTGGTTGGGGAAGGGCAGATCGAACTTCTGCCCCAGCCCCAGGCGCCGCGCCATGGCGGCGATGACATCCATGCCGATCTTCTGGGCAAAGTAATAGAAATAGATGTCGCAGCTCTGCTCGATTGCGCGGTGCATGTTGACCGTGCCGTGGCCACGACGGCTGTGGCAGTGGAACACGCGATTCCCGACCCGCAGACCGCCCGTGCAGATGGTCGATTCGTCGGGATCGAGACCCGCTTCCAGAAAGGAGAGGGCGACCATCGGCTTGACGGTCGAGCCGGGCGGATAAAGCCCGGCCAACGTCTTGTTTCGCAGGGGAACATGGTCGTTTTCGGAAAGCATCTGCCATTCGAGATGCGAGATGCCGTCGGAGAAGCTGTTGGGATCGAAGCTCGGCATTGAGGTGGAGGTGAGGATGTCGCCAGTGAGGCAGTCCATCACCACGATCGAGCCGCTTTGCTCGCCGAGGCGGCGGCCGGCAAACTCCTGCAAGCCGGCGTCGATGGTAAGCTTGACCGATCGGCCGGGCGTGTCGGGCCGCGTGGCGAGGTCACGCACGATCCGGCCATGGGCAGTCACCTCGACGCGGCGGGCGCCGGGCTTGCCGGTAAGCAGCTTGTCGAGCGATCGCTCCAGCCCTTGCTTGCCGGTCTTGTAGCCTGGCGTGATCAGCAGTGGGTCCTTGGTCTTCTGATAATCCTCGGCCGAGGCCGCGCCGACATAGCCGATCAGATGGCCGACCGACGGTCCGGCCGGATAGAAGCGCGAGAAGCCCTGCGCTGGCGCGACGCCGGGAAACTCCGACAGGCGGACGGAGAGTGCAGCATATTCCTCGTAGCTCAGATCGTCGGCGACCTGCACTGGCTGGAAGCCTGCCGCCTTGTCGAGATCCTCGTTGATGCGATCGACGTCATTGGGGTCGAGCTTCAGCAGCTTGCTCAGTTCTGCGATCACCCGGTCGCGGTCCTGCAGCCGGTCCGGGATGATGTCCACGCGGAAATTGGTGCGGTTGGAGGCGAGCGGCAGGCCCTTGCGATCGACGATCCAGCCCCGCCGAGGCGGCGTGATGGTCAGGTTGACGCGATTGCTCTCAGAAAGCAGCTCGTATTTCTCGTTCTCGGCGATCGCGATCCAGCCCATACGCGTGGCGAGCAATCCACCGACCGCGAGCTGCGCGCCGCCCAGGAAGAAGGCGCGTCGGCCGAACGTGAACGACTGGCTGGCTTCCGTGACGGTCTTTTTGCCGAAGATGAGGGACATGACCGTGTTGTTCGGCCCGAAAAGCTTCACGGCAATCGCCACCTGTCCAGTACGGCGCAGATGCGCACGACGAGAGGAAAGAGGCCGATGCTATAAGCGATCTGCGGAAGAATCTGAATGATCGATCCGCCATTCCCGGCGAGGCGGACGAAAAGCCAGCCGCCCGCCAGCGCGAAGGCGATGGCGAGGCTGGCGGTGAACCAGCCATGCCAGTAATCCCGCCAGAAATGGCGCTGGCTCTCGAAATCCAGCGCGAGCAGGATGACTGTCCAGAGCAGGACGGCGCTGCCGATCGGCTGACCGCTCATGAGATCGTCGAACAGTCCGAGCGGCAGGCCGATCCACAGGGGCCAGATCTCGGGGCGCAGCAATCGCCAGGCGATCAGCATCATGAGTCCGATGGGCGGGATGAGCGGGGCCTGCGCGATCATCGGCACCAGCGTGGCGCTCATCGAGCCGAGCATGACCGAGACGACCGGTGTACCACGTATCTGGAGCTCGCTGCGGTTGCGGCCGATCCGATTGTCGTAGCGCGGCATCAGGGCACGCTCGCGTTGCTCGCCTGCGCGGCGGCATTGGCCGCATCCTCGCGCGCAGTTTCGGCGGGACGGAATGGGGTCTGCACCACGACCAGCTCGATGCGCGAGGGATTGGCGAGCGGGATCGCTATGGCGCGATCACCCGCCAGCCGCGCGACGATCGCCACCGGAATGTTGGGCCGGTAGAGGCCACCGATGCCCGAGGTGACGACGACATCGCCGGGCTTGAAGGGATTGCGCTCCGTATTAAGCGCCCGGATTTCGACCGTCCCATCACCGCGGCCGGTGCTGATACCCGGGATATTGTCCTTGGTCCGGCGCACGGGCACGACATTGCCTTCGTCGATCAGCAGCAGCACGTCGGCCGTGTTGGGACCGGAGCGCAGGACGCGACCAACCAGCCCCTCAGGCCCGCGCACCGGCATCCCGGGGAGGACTCCGCGCGAGCGGCCGATGTCGAGCCTGGCGACGCGCGCGGCACTCGTCGCGGTCGAGGAGATGAGGTGCCCGGCGGTAATGACCCCGGTGTCCGTTTCGGTCAGGCGCAGCAGGCGCTTCAGGCGGAAATTCTCCTGACGGATCGCGTCAGCCTCGATCAGCTTGGTGCGATTGGCATCGACCTGCCGGCGCAGTGCCGCATTTTGCGAGCCGGCATTGATATAGGCGGCGATCGTCTCGTCGAGATTGCCAATGCCGATCACCAAGGCGCGCAGATTGCTGGAGATCGGCCTCGTCACTTCGGCGCTCGCCGAGCGCAGCGCGGAGAAGCCGGTGGGATCAGCGATCGAGAGGACGAGCAGCAGCACACCGACCAGCGCGCCGACGATCGCGATCACGTAGCTGACGAACAGGCCATATTGCGCCTTGCGGTCATAACCGGGGCGCCGTTTGCTCGGGGGCGCCATCGCTCAGCGCCTTTGCTCAGGCGGTCTGGAGCACACCGCGGAAGATCGGATCCTCCATCGCGCGCCCCGTCCCGATCGCGACGCACGTCAGCGGGTCTTCGGCAACCGTCACCGGCAGTCCGGTCTCGTCGCGCAGTTCCTCGTCGAGGCCCTTGAGCAGCGCGCCGCCGCCGGTCAGCACGATGCCCTGATCGACGATGTCGGCCGCCAGCTCCGGCGCTGTGTTCTCCAGCGCGATACGGACGCCTTCGACGATCGTGCCGATCGGCTCGGCCAGCGCGTCGGCGATCTGGCCCTGGTTGATCGCGATCTCCTTGGGTACGCCGTTGACGAGATCGCGGCCCTTGATGTGGATAGTCTGGCCCACGCCGTCGGCGGGCTTCTGAGCGATGCCATATTCTTTCTTGATGCGCTCGGCCGTGGCTTCACCGATCAGCAGGTTGTGGTGTCGGCGCACATACGAAACGATCGCCTCATCCATCTTGTCGCCACCGACGCGCACGCTGGTGGTATAGGCGAGGCCGCGCAGCGAAAGGACAGCGACTTCGGTGGTGCCGCCGCCGATGTCCACCACCATCGAGCCGATCGGCTCGGTGACGGGCATGTCGGCGCCGATCGCGGCGGCCATCGGCTCCTCGATCAGGAACACCTGGCTGGCGCCGGCATTGCTGGCCGCGTCGCGGATGGCACGGCGTTCGACGCTGGTCGAACCCGACGGCACGCAGATTACGATCTCGGGAAAGCGCAGGAAGCGGCGATGGCCATGCACCTTGCTGATGAACCATTTGATCATCTGCTCGGCAATGTCGATGTCAGCGATAACACCGTCGCGCAGCGGGCGGATCGCCTCGATCGAATCCGGCGTCTTGCCCATCATCAGCTTGGCGTCGTCGCCCACGGCCTTGACGCGCTTGACGCCATTCAGCGTCTCGACCGCGACCACCGAGGGCTCGTTCAGGACGATGCCGCGACCACGGACATAGACGACGGTGTTCGCCGTGCCGAGATCGATCGCCATGTCATGGGAGGTGAACTTGAACAACTTGGTGAGAAACGACATTGATTGTCCTGTTCGTGCCCTAAGCGTCGAGGCTGACGCGCTTTCTGATCCTCTGGGATTGACCGCTTTGCCTGCCTCCACCCATTCGAAAAATGGATGGCTTTCGCTCGCGTAGGACGCTCGATTGGTCTAGTCGCAATCCAATGTCAATACGCCGCCTGCCCGAGACTCTGGTTAATCGAATCGCAGCGGGCGAGGTGGTCGAACGGCCTGCCAGCGCGCTCAAGGAGCTTGTCGAGAATGCGCTCGATGCAGGCGCATCCGCGGTGGCGATCACGCTCCGCTCGGGCGGTCTCGACGGGATCGCGGTCAGCGACGATGGCCATGGCATTGCGCGTGAAGAAATGCCGCTCGCGCTGGAGCGCCACGCCACCTCGAAGCTGCCTGACGAAGCCATCGAGCAGGTCAGGACGCTCGGTTTTCGCGGCGAGGCGCTGCCCTCGATCGGTAGTGTCTCGCGCTTGACGCTGGTAAGCCGACAGTCCGGTGCAGACGGATGGCGGCTCGTCTGCGACAATGGCGCGATCAGCACGTTTGAGCCGGCCGCCATGGCCCCCGGCACCCGTGTCGAGGTCGACGGCCTGTTCGATCGCGTGCCCGCCCGCCGCAAATTCCTGCGCAGCCCGCGCTCGGAATATGCCGCCTGTCTCGACATGGTCCGCCGGCTTGCCATGGCGCGCAGCGATGTCGCTTTCGTGCTGGAGCATGACGGGCGGCGCGTCCTCTCCCTTCCCGCCGGGCAGGATCGCGAAGATCGTGTCGCGCAGCTGATCGACCGCGATCTGGCCGAGAATCATGTGGTGGTCTCGCTGGAGCGCGAAGGCGTGGCGCTCTCCGGCGTCGCCTCGCTGCCGACCTTCCACCGCGGCAGTGCCGATCATCAATATCTCTTCGTCAATGGCCGGCCGGTGCGCGACCGGTTGCTCGTCGGCGCGGTGCGCGGCGCCTATGCGGATTTCATCGCGCGCGACCGGCATCCGGTGCTGGCGCTGTTCCTGTCGGTTCCGGCCGAGGAAGTTGACGTCAACGTTCATCCGGCCAAAACGGAGGTGCGCTTCCGTGATCCGGCCTTCATGCGGGGCATGATCGTAAGCGGCTTGCGCCGTGCACTGGACTCGGCCGGCATGCGCGTCGCCAATCGCGCGGAGGCGAGCTCGGCCGAGCTGTGGCAGCGCGAGCCTGCTCATGCCGAACCCGCGCAGCCGATCTTTCCGGCCGAGGGCTGGCCTTCCCGCTCGCCGGGCGGAGCCTATGGTGGCGCCCCGCTCTTCGCCGATCGGCAGGCTCGCTTCACCGGCTTCGCGCCCTCCGGCCGCGCCGAGCCGCACCTTCCGGCGCCTGTCGAGGCACGCGAATTCCCGCTTGGCATCGCGCGCGGGCAAGTCGCACGCACCTATATCGTGGCCGAGGCCGAGGACGGCCTCATCCTCGTCGATCAGCATGCAGCGCACGAGCGCCTGGTGCTGGAGCGGATGCGCAAGGCGCTCGCTAATGGGGCAATCGCCCGCCAGACCTTGCTGTTGCCCGAAGTGGTGGAGCTGGACGAACCGGCCTGTGATCGGATCGAGGCACGCATCGCCGAACTCTCTGAACTCGGCCTCGACATCGAGCGGTTCGGGCCGGCCGCGATGCTGGTCCGCGCCGCGCCAGCCTTGCTCGGCGCCAGCGATATTGTCGGTCTCGTGCGCGACCTTGCCGACGATCTTGCCGCGATGGGAGACGCGACCTCACTCAAGGCCCGGCTCGATCTCGTCGCCGCGACGATGGCCTGTCACGGCTCGGTCCGGGCCGGGCGCGTGCTCTCGGTCGCGGAGATGAACGCGCTGCTGCGCGAGATGGAAGTGACGCCTCACTCCGGCCAATGCAATCATGGCCGGCCGACCTGGATCAAGCTCGCTCATGGCGACATCGAGAAGCTGTTCGGGCGCCATTGAGCCGATCCCAACCGGGGAGCTGCCGAGCGACCCGTTCAAATATAGGGATCCGGCGGAGCGCCGAGACCGGCGCGCCTCGCCAGTCACACAGTCATTCCCGCGGATGAGGGAACCAAGTTGCGGCGTCGAAATTGGGTAAAAGCTGGTCTCCGGACTCTCGAATTGCAGGAATGACGCGGAGGGTCGCGCGAACCTGGCGCTATGGTCGCCGCTTACGCATCGCGATCGAGATGAGGCTCAGCACTTCCTCGTCGTCCTGATTGAACAATCGCGTGCGAAATTTGACGATTCCCATCTCGGGCCGCGAGCGGGATTCGATCTTCTCGATCAGCTCGCTCTCCCCGCGTAGCCGATCGCCGGGGAAGACCGGACGCCGCCAGCGCAACTCGTCGATACCAAGAGCGCCCAGCGAGGCTTCCTGCCAGCCCGGCGTCGCTTGCCAATGTGCGACCATCGCCCCCATCATCATCGAGCAGGTGTGCCAACCGCTTGCCGCCAGGCGCCCGAAATGAGTCCGCGCCGCTGCCGCCTCGTCGAGATGGAAGGGCTGGGGGTCATAGCGCTGCGCAAAGGCCAGCACCTCGTCGCGATCCACATCGAAGGGCCCGAAGCTGTCAGTATAGCCGACGGCGAGATCTTCCCAATAATAGCTCATGCCCGCGCTCTAGCGGATCAGCCGATCGAGAGCGAGACCTCGCCGCGCGGCATGGTCGCGGTGGTGCGCCGGCTAATCGTCCCGCCGGGCTGCGAGACCTTGTCCATCACCATGAAATGGGTCTTCCAGGCTTCGGGCGTCACCTCGCACAGACCGTAGCCGCGCTGGTCGTTGATGAACTTGAGCTGCGGGTTGTCGGCGAGCATCTTGTCGCTGCCCTTGCGGAGATCCTGTCCGTCGCCGCCGCTGGAGATGGAGGTCAGCACGGCTTCGACGGCGACCGGCTTGTCCTTGTCGAGGAGCAGCCCGGCGAAATTCTGATGCTCGTCGCCGGTCAGCACGACCGCATTGTCGACCTTGGCGAGACGGCTCATCAGGCGCCTGCGCGGCGCGTCATAGCCGGCCCAGCTGTCCATATTGTAGATGACGTCCTTCTCGTCCGCGTAGCGGCGCCGGTCGAGCGGCATCATCATGACCTGCTGGGCGATGCAGTTCCAGGTCGCATCGTTGCGGTGCAGATTGGCGTCGAGCCAGGCTTCCTGCGCCGAGCCCATCATCGCGGCCTTGGGATCCATCTGCTCGGGGCAGGCGGGCTTCATATTGTCACCGCACGGCTGGTCGGTGCGGAAGCTGCGCGTGTCGAGCACGTTGATCGCCGCCAGATCGCCGAAGCGGAAGCGGCGGTTCATGGCGATGTTGCCACCGTGCGGAAACAGCGCGCCACGCACTGGCATATGCTCGTACCAGGCCTGCATCGCCGCCGCCTTGCGCAACAGGAAGACTTCCGGCGTCGTCACCGGCGCGTCATACTCTCCTGCCCAGTTGTTATGCAGCTCGTGGTCATCGAAACTTTGCAGGAACCCGTGGCTGGCGCGGGCTGCCTGCAAGTCCATGTCGCTCAGATATTGCGCATAGTGCCGGCGATATTCGTCGACCGAATAGGGCTCGCGCTGGATGTGGTGGCGGACCGGCGAGACGGGCAGCCCGTCCTTGTCGGTGTCGAAGTCCTGCTTATACTCATAGATGAAGTCGCCATAATGGAAGACGAAGGCGAGATCCTGCTCGGCGGCGAGATGGCGATAAGCGGTGTAGAAGCCATCCTCGTAATTCTGACAGCCGCACACGCCGAACCGCAGTGTCTGGGCGCTCGCGCCTGCCGCCGGCAGGGTCCGCGCCCGGCCGCGCATGCTGCGGTCCTTGCCGATGATGAAGCGATACCAATAGGGCCGGTCAGCCTGCAGTCCCGTCACGTCGACATGGACGCTGTGGCCGAGTTCGGGCCGGGCAAGGGTCTCGCCCTTGGCGACGATCGTGCCGAACTCGTTGTCGCCGGCCACCTCCCACTGCACCGGCAGCGCGGATGGCGGCATGATCGCATCCGGGTTGGTCGGATCGGGCGCGAGGCGCGTCCAGATGACGAAGCCGTCCGGCGCTGGATCGCCCGCGGCGACTCCCAACGTGAAGGGATAGGCGGCGAACCAGCTCTGAGCCCGCAGGATGGCGGGCGCGGCGAAGGCGCCAACGGCGGTTGCGCCGGCGGAGCGGATGAGGGAGCGGCGAGTGAACATCATTGCCCCTTAGAAGCGGATTGTGACGGACGAGTGGCATGGGACACCCTCCCATGTCGATAGGGTGAACATCCCATGCCACGAGCCATTGGCTTACCGGCCCAGCGAGAGCCGGGCGAACAGCGTGTAGCCCCAGGGGTTCGCTCCATAGAGCACATCGAGTGCCTGGGGTTTCCCGTAGATGTTGATGCTGCCGCCCAGCGTCAGCTCCACGGGGCCGCTGCCGATCGGCGTATGCCAGGCATAGCCGGCCTGCGCCTTGGTGATGCGGAACGGCTTGTCATGAAGCGGATCAGCGTGATCGGGCACCAGCTCGTCATTGGCGACATTCTCGATACGGCCGAACAGGGCGTGATGCGCGGCGAGGTCGTAATTGGCCTCGACGAGCCAGGCGGTCAGCGTGTCGCCAGGATCGCGCTTCTTGGCGGAAAAGGCTGCCATCGCGGACAGGCCGCTACCTCCGGAGAAGTGAAGGCTCGCGACGGTGCGCTTCTCATTCTCGCCAGGATGCAGCGCTTCGGGCTGCTTGATGAAGCCGTGGCTCAGCTGCGCGCTCCAGTTCGGGCTCGGCGACCAGCTCAGCCGGACCGACCAAGAGTCCAGCGAAGGCGTCTCGATGTCCCAGCGATCCTCGTCCGGTTCGCGGCCGCGAAAGATCGACCCTTCGATCTGCCACGTCCGCGTCGCGAGTCCGGCCGTCACGACGCCGTACGTGATGTGCGTCGAATCGAACCAGTGATGCGTGATCGGCGGCTCGGGATTGTAGCGCGCGCTGCCCCTGTGTATGAACGCCGCCGGACCGAGCGCCGGTTCGCCGACCGGTCCGCCATAGAGGAACAAGCTCGCCTCGCTGCCGATGTTGACGTCGAGACGTCCCGCCAGTTCCATGAAGAGATCGTGCGGATGCTGACGGTCCACGATCGGCTTGCCGTCCGCCGTTTCCCCGGTCGCGAAGAGGTTGGGATAGCCACGCGGCGCCATGGTCGGCTCGAGGCTGAGCATGGATCGCAGCTGGATGCGCCCCCAGTCGGTGTCGCGTTGGCCGGTGAGCATCAGCATGGAGGTCGAATAGATCAGATCATCGCCGCGCGGGCCCTTGTGATCCGTGTAAGCGAGCTGCGCATAGCCGTGGGCCATGAGCATCCACCCACCGGTCATGACGTGCAGGCCAGACATGGCGCCACCCATGGCCGGCAGGCGCGACGTGCCCGATGCTTCGCTGAAGGCCGGAACGCGGTTGCAGTCGATGACGATCTCACCGGGAGCGGAGGGTGGGCACGCGACCCCTGAGGGGGCGGTCATCCGGCTGATCGCCGCAGATGGGCCTTCCATGGCGCCCATGTCGTGCATCGGTTCGCTGGGAGACGAGGCGCCATGGCCGTCATGAGGTCGATCAGGCTCTGGTGTGGGCGCGGGGGCGGGGGCCTGGTCCATCTGCGCCGCCATGTCGCCATGATCCATATGGCCCATGGCGTCGTGATCCTGGGCAATGCCCGGGGTTGCCGCGAGGAGGCTCGCGAGCGTGAACAATCGTATTAACATCGTTGTAATCCTGTCTGAATCTGCTTGGGTAGCGACGGTCAGACGGATTGGCGGGGCGGGGGTGGCTCGGGCGGCGCGGCGCGGTTGGGCGAGAAGGTAGCCAGCGCACTGACGGGCGCGCGATTCCACGCGTAGCTCAGCCGCGCGACCGGGCGACCGGTGTCGGTATCGATCGGGGCGACGCAGCCGATGCAGTCATGATGCACCGCCGCCGGTGCCTGCGGCTTGTGATGGCCGTGGTGCATGGCCGGGGCCCGAGCGCCATGTCCGATCGCGGCGGGCATGCAGGCATTGGCTTGCATGGCCGGAAGGGCCAGCAGCAACATGGCCAGCATCCAGACAAGGCGAAGCGTGCGCGGCATGCGGCCCTTATCGCACAAGGTCAGCTGTGCAGGAAGTGCATGACGTCGCCATCCTGCACCACATAGGCCTTGCCTTCCGCGCGCAGCTTGCCCGCCTCGCGTGCCTTGGCCTCGCCGCCGAGCGCGACATAATCGTCAAAGGCGATGGTCTCCGCGCGGATGAAACCCTTCTGGAAGTCGCTGTGGATCTCGCCGGCTGCCTCCGGCGCATGGGCGCCCTTGTGCACGGTCCAGGCGCGCGCCTCCTTTGGGCCGACGGTGAAGAAGGTCAGCAGGTGGAGCAACTCGTAGCCGGCGCGGATGATGCGGGCGAGACCGGCTTCGTGGAGGCCCATCGCCTCCAGAAACTCCGTCCGTTCCTCGGGCGCCATGGTGATGAGGTCCGCCTCGATCGCCGCGGACACGATGACCGCCTGCGCGCCCTCCGCTTTGGCCTTCTCGAACACTCTGGCGCTGAAGGCATTGCCCCGCGCTGCTGCATCCTCCTCGACATTGCAGACATAAAGGACCGGCTTGGAGGTGAGCAACTGGGCCTGGCGGAAGATGCGCGCCTCCTCCTCGTCATTGGGCTCGACCAAACGGGCAGGCTTGCCCTCGCGCAGCAGATCGAGCGCACGGCCGAGCACGGCGGCGGCGATCTTGCTCTCCTTGTCGCCGCCGGTCGCCTTTTTCTGGAAAGCGGGGACGCGCTTCTCGAGGCTTTCGAGGTCGGACAGCATCAGCTCGGTCTCGACCGTCTCGGCGTCGGCGATCGGATCGACCTTGTTGTCGACATGCTGGATGTCGTCATTCTCGAAGCAGCGCAGCACATGGACGATGGCGTCCACCTCGCGGATATTGCCGAGGAACTGGTTGCCCAGCCCCTCACCCTTGGAAGCGCCGCGCACCAGCCCGGCAATGTCGACGAAGGCGAGCTGGGTCGGAATGATCTTCTGACTTCCCGCGATCGCCGCCAGCTTGTCGAGGCGCGGATCGGGCACGGCAACCTGGCCGACGTTCGGCTCGATCGTGCAGAAGGGATAATTGGCGGCTTGCGCGGCCTGCGTCTCGGTGAGCGCATTGAAGAGAGTCGACTTGCCGACATTGGGAAGGCCGACGATGCCGCATTTAAAACCCATGGTGATATGCTCATGTGCTGGAACGGAGAAAGCCGCGCAGATAGTCGCTGCGCGCCGATTGTGCCAGCCTGAACGACGCAGGGCGTCAAACGGGTATCCTGACGCCCGAAAGTCACACTAAGGTCACACTATCGGCATGTTTTCCGATCCGGTGCGACAGACGCAATGAGAGTCCCGGCGGAACGGCCCCAAGAGATTCGAGAGCGGCGGACAGGGCAAGGTATCGGGACCGGGCATGGCGGCTCCATGCTATGTTTTCATATGTGTAGGACAGCACGCTGCTTGCGCGGCGGGATGCACAGGCTAGAGTTCCGCCATGCTCGCCCGCCTTCGCCCAGCCTACTTGTCCCGATCCATTTTCGGATGGGCGGCGCTCCTGCTGCTGCCTCTGCTGGCGGGCTGCGCGACGACCCATTATCGGCCGGTCAGCGACACGCCGGTGCGGATCGGCAAGCCCTATCAGGTGCGCGGCGTCACTTATGTGCCGGCGGACGACACGCGCTATGACATGCTCGGCTATGCGAGCTGGTATGGCGAGGAATCCGGGCGGATGACCGCCAACGGCGAGCGCTTCCGCCACGGCGCTGTCGCCGGCGCGCACACCACCCTGCCGCTGCCTTGCTATGTGGAAGTGACCGCGCTCGACACGGGCCGCACCATCCTGGTGCGGATCAATGATCGCGGCCCCTTCGCGGCCGGGCGGATCATCGATCTCTCGCCGGCCGCCGCCGCGCAGCTCGGCATCCAGCGCAAGGGCATCGCCGCGGTGCGGGTGAAGCGGGTCGATCCGCCAGAGCGGGACCGCAAGCGCCTGCGCGACGGCGATACCGCGCCACTGCGGCCGACCGTGCCCGAGGGTACGCTGACGAGCTGGCGCATCCGCCTCAACCGGGTGATGCAGTGACGCCATCGACGCGCGTGGTGCTCAAGCGAGGCGGTTTCGGATCATCGTCGATGCTCCGCAGGCTGCCGCTCAAGACCGTGCTGATCGTCGGCCTGCTCGCCTTGCTGGCGAGCCTGGGCGGCATCTGGCTGCTGATGCGGCTGGCCGTCGTGCCGCCGACAAAGTTCGGCTGGCCGGCGGAGATGACCATCGTGGCCGGCAACGGCGCCAGGGGGCATGTCGATGGCGATGGCACGCAGGCACGTTTCAGCGATCCGTTCGCGGTGGCAATCGATGCGGGCGGCACACTCTACGTTGCGGACGCCGGGGACACCAATCGCATCCGCAAGATAGACAGGGATGGCCGCGTGACGACGCTCCCCGGCGCGTTCGACACGCCATCCGGGCTGGCGCTCGACAAGGCGGGCAATCTGATCGTCGCGGATACCGGCGCCAATGCGATCTTCAGGATCAGCCCGGCCGGCGAGGTGACAATGATCGCCGGGGACGGCATAGCGGGGTTCCGTGACGGTCCGGCAAGCCAGGCGCGGTTCAATGGACCGATCGGCGTGGCGGTAGATGCGGAAGGCAATATCTATGTCGCCGACACCTATAACGACCGCATTCGCCGCATCCGGTCCAATGGCGAGGTGACGACGCTGGCCGGCGGTGCATCGCCCGGCTTCGCGGACGGGCAGGGGCGCGACGCGGCGTTCGACACGCCCTGCGGTCTTGCGCTGGATCGAAGCGGCGCTCTTCTCGTGGCCGACATGGGCAATGATGCGATCCGCCGGGTCGGCACGGACGGCCGCGTCTCGACGCTGGCGCACAGCCTGCCCGACGAGCGCGACGGCGCGCTCAAGGCGCCTGTCGGGCTTGCGCAGACCTGGGACGGCTATGTCTATATTTCCTCCTTCCGGCGGGGCCGCATCGTGCAGATGGCGCCGTCGGGCGCGCTGCGCATCCTGACCGGGCGGGGCGCGACGCTGCAGGGCAACGACGCCATCCGTCTGGCCAGCCCGGCCGGCCTGGCGCTGGACGAGGGCGGCGCGCTCTATGTGGCGGACGCCTCCAAATATGCGGTGGTCAGGCTGAGCCCGCATCACGGCCCCGGTGCCGCAGGCGCGGCGCCGGCGTTGCGGACGGCTCCTCCCGCGCTCGTGCGGGCTGCGGCCTTTCCCTGGCCGGTGAGGCCGCAGAACGCCTGGCACGAAGTGGTGGGCGACATGGGCGAGGTGCGCGGCAATTATCTGGGCGAGAGCCGCGATCATATCCATGCCGGGCTCGATATTCATGCCGGGGTCGGCGAGACGGCGGTCGCGGTCGCCGATGAAAAGATCGCCGATCCCCTTCCGAACTGGAATTTCGATGGCCTGTCCGAGGGGCTGCGGGTCGACGCGATGACCTATATCCACATCCGGGTCGGGCGCACGGCCAGCGGAGTGCCGCTCGACCCGGGACGGTTCCAGCTCATCAGTGATGCGGATGGCCGTCTCATCCGGGTGCGCGTCAAGCGCGGCACGCGGTTCCGCGTCGGCGATCCGCTCGGCACGGTCAACCGGATGGCGCATGTCCATCTCGAGCTTGGTCCGCCGGGCGGCCAGATCAATGCCATGGCGCTGCGTTTCGTCGGCTTTTCCGATCATGTCGCGCCGACGATCGAGCGAGTGCAGATCCTGGACGGGACGGGGCAACCGCTGAGCGAGCAACGGCAGGGGCGCCTCGTCGTCCCCGTCGACAGCACGGGGCTGAGCATCGTGGCCGATGCCTGGGATCAGGTGGACGACAATGCGCCGCGGCGCCGCCTTGGCCTGTACCGTGCCGGTTTCCAGATCCTGCGCGCGGACGGGACGCCTATGCCCGGCTACGAGCGGCCGCAGGTCAACCTGCTGTTCGACCGGGTACCGCTCGATGCCGATGTCGCCAGGATCGCCTATGCCTCAGCCAGTGGCGACGCGGTGCATAGCGATCAGCCGACGCGGTTCCTGTATGTGGTGACCAATCATGTCGGCGATGGCTTCGCGCGAACCGACGCCTGGAGCCCGGCCGGACTCGCGCCGGGCGACTATATCGTGCGGATCCTCGCCGCCGACTTTGCCGGAAACACCGCGCAGGCGAACCGCGATCTGCCAATCACGGTGCAGGGGATCGCGGGTGGCGCGGCGGCGGTCAGTCCGCTAGCCGCAGCGCGACCTCGCTCATGAAGCGGGCGTCGTCGCCCCTGGCGAGCCATTCCGCCTCGCGCGACAGCGCGCCGAGCAGGTCGGCGAGAGGATCGAGCTCGCTCTTGGCGTAGTTGCCGAGCACATGCCCGGTCACGCGATCCTTGTGGCCGGGATGGCCGATGCCGATACGGACGCGGCGAAAGTCGTTGCCCAGATGCGCGTCGGTCGAGCGCAGGCCGTTATGGCCGGCGGTGCCGCCGCCGCGCTTCACCTTCATCTTCATCGGCGCGAGATCGAGCTCGTCGTGAAAGACCGTCACATCCTCGACGCCCAGCTTGTAGAAGTCCGTGGCGGCCCGGATCGATCGGCCGCTGTCGTTCATGAAGGTCTGGGGCTTGAGCAGCAGGATCTTCTCCGGGCCGATGCGGCCTTCCGCGATCAGCCCCTGGAACTTCTTCTGCCAGGGCGAGAAGCCATGATCCTGCGCGATGACGTCCAGCGCCATGAAGCCGACATTGTGGCGATGGAGCGCATATTGCGTGCCGGGATTGCCGAGGCCGACCCAGAGTTGCACGCGCATTCCCTCTCAAACACATTGGCCCGGAGCATCTCTAGCGATGCCCCGGGCCGATAGTCCATAGCAGCTGGCTTGAGGCTTATGCCTCAGCCTCGCCCTCATCCTTGGTCGTGTCGCCATCGCTCGACTTGAGCGCCGATGGCGCGACGATCGTGGCGATCGTCGCGTCCGCCTCATGGATGCCGGATTCGACGCCCTTGGGCAGCGTGACGTTGCTGAGGTGGATCGTGTCGCCGACTTCGAGGCCGGTCAGGTCGATCGCGATCTCGTCGGGAATCTCGGCCGCATCGCAGATGAGGTCCAGATCGTGACGGACGATGTTGAGCACGCCGCCGCGCTTGATGCCGGGCGAAGCCTCTTCATTCTTGAAGTGGACGGGCACGTTGACGTGCACCTTGGCATGCTCGGACACGCGCAGGAAATCGGCGTGCAGCGGACGCTCGGTAACCGGATGGAAGGCGACGTCCTTGGGGAGCGTGCGGACGGCCTTGCCGCCGACTTCGACCATCACCACCGAGTTGAAGAAGTGGCCGGTGCCGAGCAGTTTGGCGAGGAGCTTCTCCTCGACATGAACCATCGTCGGCTCTTCATTATTGCCATAAATGACGGCTGGAACGCGGCCCTCGCGACGGAGAGCGCGGGAGGCTCCCTTGCCTGCCCGATCGCGTGCCTCGGCCGACAGCGTAAGCGCATCGCTCATAACATGTCTCCAAAAGCTTGATTGTGCTATCCGCCACGCCTCCAGGGATGACCATGACGGAAGCCGGCGCGCTTAACGGCAAATCCGCGCAAAAGCAAGCGGCGCGATGCGGGGTCTGTCCCGGAACGCGCCGGAGTCTGCGGGAATGCTAGCCCAGCACTTCCTGCACGGCCGCCACCAGCGAACGAACGCGGATCGGCTTGGGGAAGTTCGGCACCTCGCCGAAGATGGCGGGCTGGCTGTCGGAAAGATAGCCGGATGTCACGAAGAATGGCACGCCATCCTGCTTGAGCCGTTCAGCGAGGGGCGCCGACGTCTCCCCCCGGCCCAGATTGATGTCGAGGATCGCCAGTGCGCAGTCATGCCGGTCGAGCAGGGCCATGGCGGTCTTCACGTCGCCGGCCGGGCCGATGACGTCGAAGCCTGAATTTTCCAGCATGGCGGCGAGGCCGAGGCCGATCAACGCTTCGTCCTCGACGACGAGGATGTTGCGTTTCACGAGCGAGGGGGCGGCCAGCATATAGGGCCAGTTTGCGCGCGCATCACGCCTGGCGGCGCCTCGCTCGCGCACGATGATCGAGGCGGCGATGATCGCGCCGGCGTGATCGAGCACCGGCGAGGGGGTGACGGTGACGGCGATCTCGTGACCGGATGCGCCGAGATGGATCGTCTCGAACATGGCGGTGCCGCTGCCGTCGCGGATGGAGGACAGCAGCGCTTCCTGCTCACGGCGCCGGTCATAGGGGATGATGCGGCTGATCGGGCGGCCGATCATGTCGGCGGCGCCGTGGCCGAGCAGGCGGGTGGCGGCGTCGTTCCAGCTCAGCACCGTGCCATGCAGGTCCATGCCGATGATCGCATCGTTCGCGCATTGGACGATCGCGGCGAGCAGCGCATTGCTGCCCGTGATGAAGGGGCCGTCGTTCCGGCTCCCGTCGCCTCTGCCATGGTCATGATCGAACTGAGTCATGCGCAAGCACCCTCTGTCGTTCGCCCCATTTAGAACCGATATGATGACCGAGTCGCGACAGACATGCAAATATATTAATCGGTTAACTCGTTAATCAGTTCGTGTTCAACTATGGACACATCTTGCGGAGACTTATTGAATTCGTGCGATGCGCCAGCCGCGTTGCGCCAACTGCGCCTGAAGACTGGCCTTGCCGATCAGATGTCCCGCCCCGACCGCGATGAAGGCGGTGCCGGGCCTGCCGGTCAGATCGGCGTCGATGATGTCGGCCCAGCGACGGTTGCGGTCGTCGATCAGCACGTGCCGCAGGCCCGGGGATCGGGCGAGCGGGGCGATGAACTCGCGCTCGAGGCGGGCGAGATCGCCGCGCGCCCAGGCGGTGTGCAGATATTGGTACAGACGCGCCGAGTTCTGCGCATCGCGGACGGCCTCCGAGAGGAGCAGGCGCTGGTCGGTCAGGCCGAGCCGATCGAACAGGCCGAGCTGGCCCGCGATGGTTTCGAGCCCCTGAACCGGTTTTCCCGCATCGGCGAAACGGCGAGCCAGGACCGCCTCGCCGGCCTCCTGCGTGGAGAGCGACAGATCGGAGGCCGCGACGCTGCCGATCAGCAGGGCCGCCGCCCAGCTCTCATAGCCGTCAATGTCGCGGAGCTCGGCGGGATGGCGCCGGAGGATATCCCGGAAACGGCGGGCATCGTCATGGCCGAGACGCGCCTCGACCCTGGGCAAGCCGGTCGACCGACCGAGCTTGTCGAACATGGCGTGGGTGCTGCGCTCGGCATCGAGGCCGGTGACTTCCAGGAACAGCCGGTCGCTATGCGCGACGGCGTCCGCGATCGCCGGTGACAGCCAGCTCTCCCCGACCGGCACGGCGTGGATCGTGCCGAACAGCCAGGCTTGACGGTCTCCCTTGACGATGTGCCAGAGGGCGGGTCGGGCCGTGGTGCCGGACTGATGGCCATGGCTGCCGATCCACCAGCCGGCCCAGCCGAGCGCGGCCAGCGCGGCCAGCAGGACGATCGGTCGCGCCCGGATCGGGCGAGGGGCGGCGGCCGTCATGGCGTCAAACCAGCGTCAGCGCTGCTTGTCGACACGGCGGGACGTCACGCCCCGCGCCTTCAGCATCGCCTGGACGCTGTGCTCGCCCGCGAGATGCCCGGCGCCGACAGCGATGAACACCGTGCCGGGCTCGTCGAGCCGGGCCTTGATCCAGTCGGCCCAGTGCGCGTTGCGATCGGTCAGCAGGATGCGCTCGAATTCGGGATTGCTGTCGATCGATTCGTTCATGAGATCGGCCAGACCATCGGGATTGCCGCTGCTCCACGCAGCGATCATCCTGCCGATCGTCTCGGTGATGGTCGGCAGTTCGTCGATCGTCTCGCTGAGCATCTGAAGCTGCAGCGCTTCGGGCATGGTCTCGAAAAAGCCGAGCTGCTGGGCGGTCGTCTCCAGGCCGATGAGCCGCTTGCCCGCTTTCTGCGCCGCACCCTCGATCGCGCGATCGGCGCCGCTCGCCGGGTCGTAGCCGCTTTTCTGGAGAGGCAGGATCGAGAGCGTGAAGGTCGCGAACCAGGGCTTCACCTTGTCGAATACCGCGGCCGGAATGTCGTTCTGCTGAAGGGCCGCCAGATATCTGGCGCCGTCAGCGGCGGGGAGGCGGCTCGACAAAGGCGGCGCGTCGGGGGCGAATGCGCGCTGGACGAGCGCTGCCTGCCCGCCGGCTGCTGCCTCGTCGCGATCGGCGATCTCCAGCACCACGTCCTGCGCCTTGTCGAAGGCCTTGCGGACAGGCCCCTCGAACCAGCGGATATTGGGCCGAAGCAGATGGATGGTGCCGAACAGATAGATCGTCGTGTCGCGATCCTTGACCACCCATAATGCCGGATGCGCGTCGATGATTTTCGCTTGCGGCGTTGCCTCTGCGGCGACGGCGGTCGTTTTCGCGAAAGCCGGTGCGGCACATGCCACGATCAGCGCGAGTGCGGCCACAGGGCCGAGGGTCCATGATTTCCAGCGCATAACGTCTTTCCTGAGCATCGCGTGCATCGCTTAGTTGGGCATGACGCGCAAGCCGCGCCGCGCCGTAGCTTGACCGCAGTTTCCCCATGCGCCAAAGCGCGCCGGTTCAATGGCCTCGGGAAAGGCTGCGGAAAAGGCGAACTGGCAAGGCCATGCAGGACAGCGCA
This sequence comes from Sphingobium nicotianae, assembly GCF_018603885.1. Lineage (GTDB taxonomy): Bacteria > Pseudomonadota > Alphaproteobacteria > Sphingomonadales > Sphingomonadaceae > Sphingobium > Sphingobium nicotianae. The sequence continues at coordinate 309,344 of NZ_JAHGAW010000001.1, read as the reverse complement.
TCACCGCTGAGTTTTCAGCAATTAATCCTAACATTGCATGACTATTGGGCCGCGCAGGGCTGTGTCATCCTGCAGCCATTCGACATGCGCGTCGGCGCGGGCACGTTCCACCCCGCCACGACGCTGCGCAGCCTCGGCCCCAATCCCTGGAATTGCGCCTATGTCCAGCCCTCGCGCCGGCCGACCGACGGGCGCTATGGCGAGAATCCGAACCGGCTCCAGCATTATTACCAGTATCAGGTGATCATGAAGCCGAGCCCGCCGGATCTGCAGGATCTGTATCTCGGCTCGCTCAAGGCGATCGGCATTGATCCGCTGCTGCATGACATCCGCTTTGTCGAGGATGACTGGGAGAGCCCGACGCTCGGCGCCTGGGGGCTGGGCTGGGAAGTCTGGTGCGACGGCATGGAAGTGACGCAATTCACCTATTTCCAGCAGATGGGCGGCTTCGACTGCAAGCCGGTGGCGGGCGAGCTGACCTATGGGCTGGAGCGCCTCGCCATGTATATCCAGGGCGTCGACAGCGTGTATGACCTGGTGTTCAACGAGGCGGTGGGGAACCGCCCGGCGGTGACCTATGGCGACGTCTTCCTCGAGAATGAGCGGCAGATGTCGAAATGGAATTTCGAGGTTGCCGATACCGACAAGCTGTTCCGCTGGTTCAAGGATTGCGAGACCGAGTGCGCGGCCAGCATCGCGGCGGGCGTGCCGCTCGCGGCCTATGAGCAGGCGATCGAAGCGAGCCACGTCTTCAATCTGTTGCAGGCGCGCGGCGTGATCAGCGTGCAGGAGCGGGCAAGCTATATGGGCCGTGTGCGCGATCTCGCCAAAGGCAGCTGCGAGGCCTGGATGGCCTATAATGGGTGGGCGGAATGATGGCCGTCGCTGATCCAATTTCCGCCGTTCGCTTCGAGCGGCCGTCGAGCGAAGTCGAGACGGCCGTTCTCGACACACATCTCGACAAGCTCGATGTGCGCTCGAACCGAACGGCTGTTTTGACGGGAGGAGTGGCATGACTGACTTCCTCCTCGAACTGCGCTGCGAGGAAATCCCCGCGCGCATGCAGGCCAAGGCGAGCGAGGATCTCGCGCGGCTCTTCACCGAAAAGCTGGCCGAGGCCGGCCTGACGCCGGGCGCTCTCACCAGCTATGTGACGCCACGCCGCCTTGCCCTCATCGCGCACGACCTGCCGCTCGCGACACAGGCGGTGAGCGAGGAGTTTAAGGGCCCGCGCACCTCGGCGCCACCGCAGGCGCTGGAGGGCTTCCTGCGCAAGACCGGTCTGACGCAGGACCAGCTCGAGGATCGCGACGGCGTCTGGTTCGCGACGGTGGAGAAGCCGGGGCGGGCGACCGCCGATGTGCTCGCCGAGGCGATCCCGGCGATCGTCCGCGCCTTCCCCTGGCCCAAGTCGATGCGCTGGGGCGATGCCAGTCTGTCTACCGAGAGCTTGCGCTGGGTGCGCCCGCTGCAAGGCATCATCGCGCTGCTGGGCAACGAGGTCGTGCCGTTCGCGATCGAGGATGTCATCGCCGATCGGGTTACCGCCGGACATCGCTTTCATTTCGATGGGCGGATTTCGGTCGAGAGTGCAAAGACTTATGCCGCGCAGCTGCGGGCCGCTCATGTCATCGTCGATCAGGACGAGCGCAAGGCGATCATCGAGACGCGGGCCAATGCGCTGGCGGCCGAGGCCGGACTGGAACTGATCCCGGACGCAGGGCTGATCGCGGAGAATGCTGGCCTCACCGAATGGCCGGTGCCGCTGCTCGGGCGGTTCGACCCGGCCTTTCTCGAGGTGCCGCCGGAAGTCATCCAGCTGACCCTGCGGATCAACCAGAAATATTTCGTGCTGCGCGAGGCCAATGATTCTGAGGCCGGGGCGCTGGCCAATGCCTTCATCTGCACCGCCAATATCGAGGCGAAGGACGGCGGCAGGGCCATCGTCGAGGGCAATGGCAAGGTGCTGGCTGCGCGTCTCTCCGACGCCCGCTTCTTCTGGGAGCAGGACAAGAAGACGAAGCTGGAGGATCACGCGAAGAAGCTCTCGCGGATCACTTTCCATGAAAAGCTGGGGACGGTCGCCGACAAGGTCGAGCGCGTGGCGAAGCTGGCGCGCTGGCTGGTCGAAAGCGATATCGTCACCCCAGCGAAAGCTGGGGTCTCTTCCGAGGGCAGCGCCCCGTCGCCCGAGATGCCAGCTTTCGCTGGCATGACGAAGGAGGAGTTGGCCGACCTCGCCGAACAGGCCGCGCGACTCGCCAAGGCCGATCTCGTCACCGAGATGGTGGGCGAGTTCCCCGAGCTTCAGGGGCTTATGGGCGGCTATTATGCCCGCGCCGAAGGGCTGCCGGACGCCGTCGCCGATGCGATCCGCGATCACTACAAGCCGGTGGGGCAGGGGGATGAGGTTCCGACGGCGCCGGTAACGGTGGCGGTGTCGCTGGCGGATAAGCTGGATACGTTGATGTGCTTCTTCGCAATTGGTGAGAAGCCGACCGGTTCCAAAGATCCTTTCGCTCTGCGCCGTGCGGCATTGTCCGTTATTCGGCTTGTACTTCAGAATGGATTGCGGTTCAGCCTCGACGACACGCTGGAAGCGATGACCGACGTCATTGCCGCCCGCCGTTCAGATGACGGAGAAGAGCAGCATCGCCGAGATATTCTCGATGGCGTGTTGTTATCCGAAATTGCGACCGGGGATGCCGGCCTCGTCTGGTTTTTCGTGGAGCGCCTCAAGGTTCAGCAACGAGAAGCTGGCGTTCGCCACGATCTTATCGACGCCGTGTTTGCGCTCGGCGGCGAGGACGACCTTTGCCGTGTGCTTGCCCGCGTGAAGGCGCTCCAGTCCTTCGTTACCACCGAGGACGGCACCAACCTGCTCGCGGGCTACAAGCGCGCGGCGAACATCCTCAAGAAGGAGCGGCCCGAGACCGGCACGCAGAGCGATGCGGGCGAGGAAGATCCCGGCGAGGCGCTGACCGATCCCGATGTTGCCGAGGCGATCCGGGTGCATGACGCCTTGCCGCCGGCCTATACGCTGGAGCCGGCCGAGGCGGCGTTGATCGCCGCGCTCGATGCCGCCGAGCCGCGCGCGGATGCCGCGGTCGTCGCCGAGGATTTCGAAGGCGCCATGGCCGCGCTTGCTGGGCTGCGGGCGCCGATCGATGCCTTTTTTACTGCCGTTACGGTCAACGATCCGGACCCGGCGAAGCGGGATTCGCGGTTAAATCTGTTGACCCGCATTCGTGCTGCGGTGCACAAAGTGGCGGACTTTTCACGAATAGAAGGTTAGGGCGCCGGCAACAAACCGGATGGAACCGGCTCGTCCACGAGACATTTTCGGTCGCGCACAGGCTTAGGTATCAACAGGAAGTTCCGATGAGCAAATATGTCTTTCGCTTCGGTGGCGGTGTCGATGATGGCGGCAAGGGCGACAAGAATCTGCTGGGCGGCAAGGGCGCCAATCTCGACGGCATGGCGGCGATCGGCCTGCCGGTGCCGCCGGGCTTCACGATCACGACCGAGATGTGCACGCGCTATTATGCGGACGGCGAGACCTATCCGGAGAGCCTGAACGCGGAGGTCGCGAACGGCATCGCCCATATCGAGGCGGTCACGGGCAAAAAGTTCGGCGATGCGGGCGATCCGCTACTCGTCTCGGTGCGCTCGGGCGCGCGCGTCTCGATGCCCGGCATGATGGACACGGTGCTCAATCTTGGCCTCAACGATCAGACGGTCGAGGGGCTGGCGGCGGTATCGGGAGACGCGCGCTTCGCCTGGGACAGCTATCGCCGCTTCATCCAGATGTATTCGGACGTGGTGCTGGAGCTCGACCATGGCAAGTTCGAGGAAGCGCTGGAGATCGCCAAGGAGGATCGCGGCGCCTATCTCGACACCGAGCTGACCGCCGACGACTGGCGGGCGCTGGTCGACGAATATAAGGCGCTGGTGCTCAAGCAGTGGGGCAAGCCCTTCCCGCAGGACGTGCATGAGCAGCTCTGGGGCGCGATCGGCGCGGTGTTCGGATCGTGGCAGGCGGACCGGGCCAAGGTCTATCGCCGCCTCAACAATATTCCCGGCGACTGGGGCACGGCGGTCAACGTGCAGGCCATGGTGTTCGGCAATATGGGCGACACCTCAGCGACGGGCGTCGCCTTCACGCGCGATCCGGCGACGGGTGAGAATGCCTATTATGGCGAATATCTGATCAATGCGCAGGGCGAGGATGTCGTCGCCGGCATCCGCACGCCGCAATATCTGACGACCGCCGCGCGCGAGCGGGCAGGCGCCAAGCCGCTCAGCATGGAAGAGGCGCTGCCCGAGACCTATGCGGAGCTGGCGAACGTCTTCCACATCCTCGAGACGCATTATCGCGACATGCAGGACATCGAGTTCACCGTGCAGCAGGGCAAGCTCTGGATGCTCCAGACCCGCTCGGGCAAGCGCACGGCCAAGGCAGCGCTCAAGATCGCGGTGGACATGGCGAATGAAGGGCTGATCACGCGCGAGGAAGCGGTCGCCCGCGTCGATGCGAATGCGCTCGACCAGCTGCTCCACCCGACGCTCGACCCCAAGGCGCCGCGCGATGTGCTGACCAAGGGGCTTCCGGCCAGCCCGGGCGCGGCCTCCGGCCAGATCGTGTTCGATGCCGAAACGGCCGAGCGGCTCAATGAGCTGGGCGAGGCGGTCATTCTAGTGCGCATCGAGACCAGTCCCGAGGATATTCACGGCATGCATGCCGCCAAGGGCATCCTGACGGCGCGCGGCGGCATGACCAGCCATGCGGCGGTGGTGGCGCGCGGCATGGGGCGCCCCTGCGTCTCGGGCGCGGGCGGCATCTCGATCGACGCGCCCAACCGGCTGCTGCGCATCGGCGAGCGGCTTCTCAAGGAGCGCGACATCATCACGATCGACGGTGCGACCGGCGAGGTGATGGCGGGCGAGGTGCCGACGGTACAGCCCGAGCTGGCGGGCGACTTCGGCACGCTGATGGTATGGGCGGACGGGGTGCGCCGTCTCAAGGTGCGCGCCAATGCCGAGACCCCGGCCGACTGCAAGACCGCGCGCGAATTCGGCGCGGAAGGCGTGGGCCTGTGCCGCACCGAGCATATGTTCTTCGATGCCGAGCGGATCACCAATGTCCGTCAGATGATCCTGGCCGAGACCGAGGCCGGGCGGCGCGAGGCGCTGGCCAAGCTGCTGCCCGCCCAGCGCGCCGACTTCTTCGGGATCTTCACCGAGATGGCCGGGCTCCCCGTGACCATCCGCCTGCTCGATCCGCCGCTGCACGAATTTCTGCCGCATGAGGATGTCGACTTCGCCGACGTTGCCGCGGCTGCAGGCGTCAGCGTCGAGATTCTCAAGCGCCGGGCGGCCGAACTGCACGAGTTCAATCCGATGCTCGGCCATCGCGGATGCCGGCTCGGCGTCACCTATCCCGAAATCTACGAGATGCAGGCGCGCGCCATCTTCGAGGCGGCGCTGGACGTCGCCAAGGCCAGCGGTGAGGCGCCGATCCCCGAGGTCATGATCCCGCTGGTCGCCACCAGGCGCGAGCTGGAGCTGATGAAGGACATCGTCGACAAGACCGCAAAGGCCGTGTTCGCCGAGCGCGGCGCGAGCGTCGACTATCTCGTCGGCACGATGATCGAGCTGCCGCGCGCGGCGCTGAAGGCCGGCGAGATTGCCGAAGTCGGCGAGTTCTTCTCGTTCGGCACCAATGACCTGACGCAAACCACGATCGGCATCAGCCGCGATGATGCTGGCCGGTTCCTGACGCAATATGTCGACAAGGGCATTTTCGCGCGGGATCCGTTCATCAGCCTTGATGTTGAGGGCGTCGGCGAGCTGATCCAGATCGCCGCCGAGCGGGGCAGGGCGACGCGCGCCGGCATCAAGCTCGGCATTTGCGGCGAGCATGGCGGCGATCCGGCCAGCATCGCCTTTTGCGAGCAGACCGGCCTCGATTATGTCAGCGCCTCGCCCTATCGCGTGCCGATCGCGCGGCTCGCGGCGGCGCAGGCGGCCCTGGCGAAGAAATGATCCTTCTCGCCGCGCTGCTGCAGGGCGGCACCGTGGCGGATCTGGACGCGGAACTGCGCGCGGCAAACAGTGCGACCGCCGTGATCCAGAAGCGGTGCGCCGTGCCGATCCGTGCGGAGGTTGATCGGACGGCGGAGAAGGCGGCAAGCGGGCAGGTGAAGGCCGATCTGGGCGCCGGCGAGGACACCAGGCTCGTCTATCGGCTCGTGCGCCTCACATGCGGCGATGTCGTCTATTCGCGCGCCGAGAACTGGTATCGACCCGATCGGCTGACCGAGGCGATGAACCGCGCGTTGCTGTCCGGCGACACGCCTTTCGGAGTCGTGATCAAGCCGCTCGCGCCGACCCGGCGCACGCTGGCAACCGAATTCCCTGATGAAAAGAATGCCATCCTGCGGCATCGCGCGGTCGTCCTGTCGGGCCAGGGCGCACCGCTCGCCGAGGTTGTCGAGACCTATACGCCAGCTCTGCCGCTGGCGGCGCCGCCGATACGATAAACCTGCTCCCCGCAGGTCAAAAAAGGGGTTGCCATGCGCTGCCCCCGAGACTATCTGCGCCTCTCCCAAGCCGCCCAGGCGGCCTGAAATTGGCGATGCACCCGTAGCTCAGCTGGATAGAGCATCAGACTACGAATCTGAGGGTCGGACGTTCGAATCGTTCCGGGTGCGCCAAATCAAAAGGGCTCTTCGCGAGGAGGGCCCTTTTGATTTGGTGATCCCATCGCGGTCGCGGACGATGGCTATCCATCGGTGGCTTTAAGGATCAGCGCAGCTATTTCCCGCGGGTGGGAGATAAGCGAAACATGGCTCGATCGGAGCTCCACCGTCCGCGCGCCCATCCGCGACGCCATATAGCGCTGCAATTGGGGGTTGATCGTGCGGTCTTCCGTCGACACGGCGTAGAAGCTGGGCTTGGTTCGCCAGGCCGCCTGGGTGGTGCGGCCGGACAAAAGCGCCCTGCGGAACGGCTGCTGAACGGCGAAGAGCGCGCGCGCCTTGGCGGCGGGAAGATCGCCTGCGAAGTCCCGCAGGAAGGCTTGCTCCGACAGCCGGCCCTCATCCCCATCGTAGATGATCCCCGCCGATGCCGGCGGCGAGGGGAAGCGGGCCGCGAGGGCCGCGTAATCTTCGCCTGCGTCGGGGGCCCGGGCCGCCACATAGACGAGCGCGGAGACATTCGAATGAACCCCGGCCTCGGTCACGATCATCCCGGAGAAGGAGTGGCCTGCCAGCACTGTTGGCCCCACCTGCCGATCAAGTACCTTGCGGCAGGCAGCCACCGCATCTTCCAGCGTTGTCAGTGGGTTCTGGACGGAAGTCACATTGAGCCCCCGTGCCTGAAGACGCGGAATGATCTCCGACCAGCTCGATCCATCGGCAAATAGGCCGTGGACGAGGACGACATTGTTGGCTCGTTCCGGCTTCCGCGCGGCTTGGGCGCTCGCTCTGGACGGGACTGCGGCAGCCGCGGCTCCCATCAACAGCGAGGTGGCGAATGTCCGGCGATCCATATCCATGTCGGCCTCCTTGGTCTGAATCTTCCTTGAATTGCCATGGCGTTGCTGTGAGCAATAGCGTGCACGCGTAAGGCCGGCGATGAAAGCCTCCTTCAGCTCTTTCCGCATCGGCCTCAAAGGTGATGAGAGCGATCGCGTCGCACTTTGGTGCGACAAAGGCGAGCGATCAATGACTTGCGCCGGCCAGGCAGGCATTATCACTGGTGAGTGGGGCCGGTCAGCGTCGCTCGAAAGGCGTCTTCCTCGCCGGACGAATCCGGCGAAATGCCCCAAGATCTGCGCGTTTGCGCGTGGTGCATTAATCGTTCCGTGAATATTCGTCAGTATGGCGATGCTTTCGACACAAGTGACGAAGGCAGGCATTTGTCCACTCCCGCATTGCTGTATAGCCCCGCTCTCTTCGTGACGGGCGCGCTCGTGATGGGGTATAGCCTCGTCCGGCAGACCATGCGCGCCGAGCAGGGACAGAACGCCGGCAATATGCTGCCGAAGATCCGCAAGGCGGCCCGTGTTTCCGGGCGGATGATCGGCCGGCCCGATGTCATTCTCACCGCGCGACAGCAGAAGCGCAAGCTCGCCGGCATCGACCATGACCTGCTGCGCGGTGGTCTGACGCGGCATGTTTTCGGCCCCTTCTGTTGCGCGAGCTGGAGCGGGCAGGACAAGCTCGACCGGCTCGTCGATCATTTCGAGACGGTGCGCGACCTGGGCGGGATCCTTTCACCCGCGCATGATCACGTCCGAATTCTCTGCACACTCGACAGTCTCGGCGCCGACTACAGCCTACGGATCGACGAAGCGAACTGGATGAGCAGCGACGGACTGACCGTCCTCAGCCTCTGGAAGGGCGCTGATCGCCTGTTCTCGATCACGTTCCTGTTTTCGTCAGCCAATGGCGGTCTCACTTGTTTGGTCGGCGGGTTGCAGGGCCGCGGCGGCGAGGAGATGCTGACGCTGTATCGCGAGATGACCAAGGAAGCGCATGGCCTGCGCCCGCGCGACCTGATGATCGAATTGCACCGGATGGTCTGCTATGCGCTCGGCGTTCGCCGCATCTATGCGGTCGCGGATAGCGCCCGCTATTGCCGGGATGCCTATTACGGCGCCGAGGGACGGTCCGTCACCAGCTTCAACTATGATGCCGCCTGGATCGATCGCGGCGGCGCGCAGATCAGCGCCGACTGGTTCGAGCTGCCGATCGCGCCGGTGCGCCGCGCGGCGGAGGATATTCCCGCCAAGAAGCGCAGCCTCTATCGCCAGCGCTACGAGATGCTCGATCGGCTCGCCGACGAGGTCAGGACTGCCGTCGAGGCCGCGATTCCGGCTCCTCCGGTCCCCACGCTCATCGCGCGCCTGATGGACAGCGCGTTCCCCGCCTCGGCGAGCTGGGCGCCGCCGGCCATGGCTCCCATTGCCTATAGCGACGCGGTGAGCCTGGACAAATCGACGAACTGAGCTGCAACGGCGCTGCGCGCGCCATCGCATCGCCCATTCAGCGCTTGATGATCAACGAGGCGGGACGCTTGCGCGGCACCCATTCGCCCTTGCCCGGGAAATTCTTGAGCACTTCGCCATCCCACAGGCGCACGGTCCGCCGGTGGAACAGCCATTTGCCGTCCACGTCCTTGATGGCATGATCGTCGTACCAGCCGGTGAAGCGTAGCAGATAAGGCGGCTCGCCTTCGCATTCGGTCACGAAGGCGAACGAGCGCATCTTCACCGATCCGTCGTCCTGCGGCATATATTGGGTCTGCGTGACATGATGCTGGCGGCCGGGGAAACCGGGGGCGTTGCGATAATGTTCGGCAATGCCGCGAATGCCGTCATGGCCTTCCCAGATGTCCGGATCGTCGAAAACTTCCTCGACCATGCGCGCGTCCGGCGTGAAGCAGGCGACGAGCGCATCGACGTCCCCCGTGTCCAGCGCCCAGCTGTAATTGGCGATGAGATCCTGCAGGCCGAGTCGGTCTTCGATCTTCAATGTCACGTCCATTCTCTCCTGATTTTGCGGCAGTCATATTTTCGGCCGGCTTTAGGACAATTTGATACAGTTTCAAAGCTTGCCGCGCCCGGAATTTAATGCAAATGCGCCGCAATTGCATAGAAAAGCCGCAGTTTTCTCGGGTTTTTCGTGAGGCCGAGGTACGCGATACTCCCGCCCCCATGGGAACTCCAGTCAGGAAAGTGACAGCTTTTGCGCTCTATGACCAAGTAGCCCCAGTCAACGAGGCCGTGAACTCCCGCATGACAAGACCTCTCCGCCTTTCCGCGCTGCTCCTGACGGCTGCCTCGACGTCGCTGACCGGTTCACAACTGCATGCGCAAGGGACGCCGCAGGGCAACGGCCTCAACCAGGAGGATGACGAGGACATCGTCGTCACGGGCCAGCGCGAGCGCGGCGCGGTCGTCGGCGACATCAAGCCGGAAGAGCAATATAATGCGGCGGATATTCGCGCGCTCGGCGTCAGCACCGTCAGCGACCTGCTGACCGAACTCGGCCCGCAGCTGACCAGCGCCAGCGGCAAGCCGCCGGTGACCTTGCTCGAAGGGCACCGAATTTCCAGCTTCCGCGAAATCGCGTCGCTGCCGGCCGAGGCGATCGCCCGCGTCGACATCCTGCCCGAGGAGGTCGGCCTGCGTTACGGCTATGACGCCGACCAGAAGGTCATGAACATCGTCCTGCGCCAGCGCTTCCGCGCCTTCACGGCGGAAGCGACCGTGAAGGCGCCGACGGCGGGGCAGGCCGTGAACCAGGACTATAATGGCGGGCACCTGACCATTCGCCGTGGCCAGCGGCTGAACATCAATGCCGAATATAGCCGCACCGGCGACATTCTGGAGACCGACCGGGGGCTGATCAGCCCGGAAAGCGCGGCGCGGACCCTGTCGCCCGAGCGCGAGACGATGACGCTCAACGGGAGCTGGAACAAGCCGCTGACCGAGCGCACCCAGGCGACCCTCACCGGCGAGATCAGCACGAGCCGCAGCGAGAGCCTCGTCGGTCTGGCGCTGCCGTCAGTCATCATTCCGGGCGGCACACCGTATGCCAATGGCGCCGCAGACCGCATCTTCTATCCGACCGCGCCGGTGCCCAATTCGCTCGATCGTTCGTCCAGCGCGCAGAACGGGCAGATCGGCCTCACCGTCAACGCGATGCGCAGTGCAGGGCAGTGGACGCTCACGGCCAATTATGCGCGATCGGAAACGCGCGGCCTCACCGATCGCCCTTACAATCTCTCCGACTATACGACCGCGCTCGAGAATGGGGATGCCACCGCCAATCCGGCGCTACCGGTGGCTGCGCAATATCTCATCGCGCGCGCGGCGGACGATACGCAGAGCCGGCAGGACACGGCCGACGTCACCTTCATCTATAATCGCTCGCTGTTCCGGCTGCCGGCGGGCGAGGTGCAGGCCACGGCGAAGCTGGGCGGCTCGCTGATGCGGCTCGAAAGCGATCAGGAGCGCGATCTCATTACGACCCCGCGCCGCATCGGGCGGGACAGCGGCAGCGGCTCGCTCACTCTGTCCTTCCCGATCACAGCCGCGAGCAGCAAGATCGGGCGGATATCCGCCAACATGACCGGAGGGGTCGATCAGCTCTCCGACGCCGGCACATTGGGGAGCTATACGCTCGGCCTGAACTGGACGCCCAGGAAGGGCATCAACGTCTCGGCCTCCTATCGCAGCCAGCAGATCGCGCCGACCCCGTCGCAGCTCGGCGACCCGCGCACCGTCACCCAGTTCGTGCCGGTGTTCGATTATGTGGTGGGCAAGAGCGTGCTGGTGACGACGATCACCGGCGGCAATCCGCTGCTCAACGATGCGCGCGACAGCAGCTATCGCCTCGGCCTGAACCTGGCGGTGCTGCAGGATCCGAGCCTCAGCCTGAGCGTGGATTACAGCCATCGCACCACCCGCGGCGGCATCACCGGCTTTCCGGGCATCACGGAGGAAACGGCGGCGGCCTTCCCGACGCGGTTCACGCGCGACGCCAGCGGTCAGCTCACCCAGGTCGATCTGCGTCCGATCAACATCACCGAACAGTCGCGCAATTCGTTGCGCTGGGGCATCAATTTCAGCAAGCGGCTGAAGACGCCGCAGAGCCAGATCAACGCGATGCGCGAGGCATTTCAGCGCCGCTTTCCCAATGGCGTGCCGCCGGGTGGTCCGGGCGGCGAGCGTCGGAGGGGCGATGGCGCCGGGGCCGGGCAGGAGCGCACGGTGCCGCAGACCGATCAGGCTGCCGGCCCCAATGGCCAGCCCGCGACCGGCGACGGGCAGACGATCGTGGTCGATGGCCGTCCACAGGTCGCCCCGGCAGGCGGACCGCCGTTCGGCGGCTTTGGCGGCCCCGGTGGACCGGGAGGCCCTGGGGGTCCGGGTGGCCCCGGGGGGGCAGGCGGTCCTGGCGGCCCTGGCGGTGGCGGCCGTGGTGCGGGCGGCGGTCGCTTCGGCAATTTCGGCAATGGTCCGGGCGGTGGCGGCGGACGGATCAATGTCTCGCTTTATCATACCTGGACCTTGGGCAGCACAACGCAGCTCGCCTCGACCTTGCCGGTGCTCGATCTGCTTGATGGCGATTCGCTGGGCGGCGGGGCAGGCCCATCGCGGCATCAAGTCCAGCTGCAGGCCGGCGTCTCGCAGAGCGGCTATGGCTTGCGCCTGACCGGCGACTGGAAGAGCGCGACGCGGATCAACGGAACGGCCGGCGTGCCGACCAGCCAGCTTCGCTTCGGCGATCTGGCGACGCTCAACCTGCGCCTGTTCGCCAATCTGGCGCAGATGCCCAAGCTGGTCGAGAAGGCGCGTATCCTGCGCGGCGTCCGGATCGAGGCGGGCGTCGACAATGTCTTCAACGCGCGCCAGACGGTGACGGACGGGACGGGGGCGGTGCCGTTCGCCTATCAGCCCGCCTATCTCGATCCGCTTGGCCGGGTGGTGCGGGTCAGCATCCGGAAGCTGTTCTTCTGATCGATCAGCGCAGGTCGACGATCCCGCAGACGAGGCTGGGCGGGGGCATGCCGATGACCGGCTCGGGCCAATGGGTGAAGGGCGGAACGGCACCCTCCTGACGCCATGTCGGCACGCGCGCCGGATCGGCCTCGGCATAGACCCATGTTCTTCCCGCGAGCGGGCCGAGCGCGAGAACGCCGTCATCGGGCAGTGACGGGCCGAACAGGCCGGCGGCTCTGTAATTCTCCTCCTGTTTGACGTCATGCGCGACGGTATTGCTCAGGCAGCCCAGCATCCCTTCCGCGTGACCCGCATTGGACGCGGCATAATAGCGCTCGATGGAAGGCGATGGCCTGTTGCCGGCTCGGTATGTGGTTCCCCGTTGGGTTTCCGCCCGTGAGCGCCTATCTCGGTCCCAGCAAATCGCTAAGCGCAAATCGGTAGGCAGGAGACATTTCATGCTCGTCGGCACCGTCAAGGAAATCAAGACTCACGAATATCGCGTCGGCCTCACGCCGGAGAGCGTGCACGAGCTCGTCGTGCATGGGCACCGGGTGCTTGTCGAGACCGGCGCCGGGCTCGGCATCGGCGCGACTGACGAAGATTATCGCAAGGCCGGCGGTGAGATCGTCGACAGGGCGGCGGAGGTGTTCGAGCGCGCCGACATGGTCGTGAAGGTCAAGGAACCGCAACCGGTCGAACGGGCGATGCTGCGCAGGGATCAGATTCTCTATACTTATTTGCATCTCGCTCCGGATCCCGAGCAGACCGCCGATCTCGTCAAGTCCGGCGTCACGGCGATCGCCTATGAGACAGTGACGGACGCCCATGGCGGGCTGCCGCTACTCAAGCCGATGAGCCAGGTGGCCGGGCGCATGTCGATCCAGGCCGGCGCGACGGCGCTGGAAAAGGCGCATGGCGGTCGCGGTGTGCTGCTGGGCGGCGTGCCCGGCGTGCTGCCGGCCAAGGTGACGGTGATCGGTGGCGGCGTGGTCGGCTTCAATGCGGCGCAGATGGCGGCGGGCCTGGGTGCCGATGTCACGATCCTCGATCGCAATCCGGAGGTGCTGGAGAAGCTCGGCACCTATTTCGAGGCACGGGCCAAGACGCGCTTTTCCAACAAGGCGAACCTCGCCGATTGCGTCGCACAGGCCGATCTCGTCATCGGCGCGGTGCTGATCCCCGGTGCGGCAGCGCCCAAGCTCGTCTCGCGCGAGATGCTTCGCACGATGAAGCCCGGCGCGGTGCTGGTCGATGTCGCGATCGATCAGGGCGGCTGTTTCGAGACAAGCCATCCCACTACCCATGCCGAGCCGACCTATGTGGTGGATGGCATCGTTCATTATTGCGTGGCGAACATGCCCGGCGCGGTCGCGCGCACATCAACCTATGCGCTCAACAATGTCACGCTGCCTCACGCCCTCAAGATTGCGGACCTGGGCTGGAAGGAAGCGATGAAGCGCGATCCGCATCTGCTCGACGGCCTCAACATATGGAATGGCATGGTCACCTGCTCACCGGTCGCGCGCCAGCATGGCTACGAAGTGGTGCCGACCGACATAGCCTTGCGCGACTAGCACGAGGCGGGCACCAGGACGGTCGGCGAGCCCATCACGGAAGGAGCGTCATGCGTTCGACATGTTCAGCGTCGCGCGGGCACGGGTTGCTGGCGTTGAACACTGCGTCGGCGCCACGGCTGGCCAATGCGCGTACCGCCAGCAAAGCGGCAGGGCGGCCGGCGCCCCGCCTCGTTGGGAACGCGTCAGTCTGTTGAGTCGCTCAGCGTTCGTAAGTCTGTTTGAGCGTTACGCCATCGATCATGAGCCCACCAACGACCATCACCGCCCCGCAGCAAGCGAAGAACAGAAGCTCGCCGCCGATACCGGGATAAACGTCAAGATAATGCAGGCCGCGCGCGCAGGCACCCATTGCGATGGCATAGATGGCCAGAAACGCTTCGAACTTCGTCTTGATGATGAAGAGGCGTTTTATACGGTCCATGGCTGAAAATGACGCAAGGTTCATGCCAGCGGCGGTTTCCGGCGATCGCGTTGGTTAATGGTTAAGAAAGTGTAAACGCCATCGACGCTTTTGGCCGTTTATCCCGTCATGCGGATCACAGCAGCGCCCTGAATTCCGCGACTACATCCCGATAGACAGGCTTTTTGAACGGCACGATCAGGTCCACGAGCTGATCGGCTTCGACCCAGCGCCACGTGTCGAATTCGGGCTCCGGCGTGTCGATGCGGATGTCGCCATCCTCGCCCTTGAAGCGCACCAGAAACCAGCGCTGCGCCTGGCCGCGATATCTGCCGCCCCAGAGCTTGCCGATGAGTGGGTCGGGCAGATCGTAAAGATGTTCGTGGGCCGAGCGGGCGATGATGTCGACGAGATGCGCGCCAACGCCTGTCTCTTCGCCAAGCTCCCGGACCAGAGCCTCCTCAGGCGATTCGCCCTCGTCGATCCCACCCTGTGGCATCTGCCAGGCATCGCCTTCCTTCGAGTCGATGCGCTGACCGACAAACACCTGTCCCTGCCGGTTTGCCAGCATGATGCCCACGCAAGGGCGGTAGGGCAGATCGGCGTACTTGGTCATCTCTTGTCACTCATTGAACGCTCCGGAGCCTCGAATGTGCCCGATTTGAAACTTGCGATGACAAGACTGGGCAAAAAAGGCAACGCTCGGGTGGTGCGCAGCTTTTCTACTTTGATTGCCAACGCCGGAAGGACTAGGGGCGCATCATCCTAGAAAGCATTAGAGTAAGCCATGGCTTCTGCCGCATCCTCCCCGACCGCACCGCTCATCACCGATGACACCGTGCCTGACGCCGTCGTCGTCCGCTTCGCGGGCGACAGCGGCGACGGCATGCAGCTGACGGGCGGCCAGTTCACGCTGTCCACGGCACTTGCCGGCAATGATCTTGCGACATTCCCCGATTTCCCCGCCGAGATCCGGGCGCCGCAGGGCACGCTCTTCGGCGTCTCCGCGTTCCAGATCAATTTCGGTTCGTCCGACATTACCACGGCAGGCGATGCGCCGGACATCCTGATCGCGATGAACCCGGCAGCGCTCAAGACGAATGTCAGCGATCTCAAGGCCGGCGGCCTGATCATCGCGGACAGCGGCGAGTTCAGCGAACGCAACCTGGTCAAGGCGAAATATGATCACAACCCGCTCGAGGACAATTCGCTCTCGCGCTGGCAACTGCTCGCCTTCGACATCAGCGCGCTGACGCTGGAAAGCGTCAAACCGTTCGGCCTGGGCAACAAGGAAGCCCTGCGCTGCAAGAATATGTGGACGCTGGGGCTAGCGCTCTGGCTGTTCGACCGTGATCGCCAGCCGATCATCGACTGGCTGCACGCCAAGTTCGCCAAGACACCCGAGCTGGCCGAGGCCAATATCGCGGCGCTCAATGCCGGCCATGCCTATGGCGAGACGGCCGAGCTGGCCGTTCCGGTCAAGCAGCTCCACCTGCCACCCGCGCCGGCGCAGGAGGGCCTCTACCGCACCGTGACCGGCGCCGAGGCGATCTCGCTCGGCCTCGTGGCGGGCGCGCAACTTGCCGGCCTGCCGATGTTCTTCGGCGGTTATCCGATCACTCCGGCCAGCGCGATCCTGCATCATCTCTCGCGCCTCAAGGAATATGACGTCACCACCTTCCAGGCGGAGGACGAGATCGCCGCGATCGCCAGCGCGATCGGCGCCAGCTATGCGGGTTCGCTCGGCATCACCAGCTCCTCGGGTCCTGGCATCGCGCTCAAGGGCGAGGCGATGGGCCTGGCGATCATGACCGAGCTGCCGCTGGTCATCGTCAATTCGCAGCGCGGCGGCCCCTCGACCGGCCTGCCGACCAAGACCGAGCAGTCCGATCTCTATCAGGCCGTCTATGGCCGCAACGGCGACGCGCCAATGCCGGTCATCGCCGCCCGCTCGCCGGCCGACGCCTTCGACGTGGCGATCGAGGCGGTGCGGATCGCGATCCAGTATATGACGCCGGTGATGATCCTGACCGATGGCTATATCGCCAATGCCGCCGAGCCCTGGAAAGTGCCGGACATGAGCGCCTACGAGCCGTTCAAGGCAACCTTCCTCGATCATGTGCCGGAAGGCGGTCTCAAGCCTTATGCGCGCAACGAGAAGCTGGCGCGGCCCTGGATCAAGCCCGGCACGCCCGATCTCATGCACCGGATCGGCGGCATCGAGAAGGAAGTGAATACCGGCCACATCAATTATGGCCCGGCCAATCATCAGGCGATGACCGAACTGCGCCGCGACAAGGTGCTGGGCATCGCCAAGGGCCTGACGCAGGACATCGCGATCGGCGAGGCGCGCGGCAAGCTGGCGGTGGTGGGCTGGGGCTCGACCTTCGGGCCGATCCATCAGGCCGTGCGCCGCGTCCGCCGCAAGGGCCATGACGTCGCCCATATCCACATCCGCCACATCTGGCCGCTGCCGGAGAATCTGGGCGAACTCCTGAAGGGTTACGACCAGATCCTCGTACCGGAAATGAACACCGGCCAGCTCAAGACCCTGCTGCGCGACCAATATCTGGTCGATGCCAAGCCGCTCAACAAAATCTCGGGCCAGCCCTTCCGCATCGCGGAGATCGAGGCGGCAATCGAGGGGATGCTCGCATGAACGACATGACCACCCTGACCAAGCCGCGCGTCGAGACCGTCCTCAAGGACTGGGAGACCGATCAGGAAGTGCGCTGGTGCCCCGGCTGTGGCGACTACGCCATCCTGAAGGCGGTGCAGCGCACCCTGCCGCAGCTCGGCGCGGACCCGAAGAACACGGTGTTCGTCTCGGGCATCGGCTGCTCGTCGCGCTTTCCCTATTATGTCGAAAGCTACGGCTTCCACACCATCCATGGCCGTGCGCCGGCGGTGGCGACGGGCGTGAAGCTCGCCAATCCCGAGCTCGACGTGTGGATCGTCACCGGCGACGGCGATGGCCTGTCGATCGGCGGCAATCACACGATGCACATCCTGCGCCGCAATCTCGACTGCCAGATCCTGCTGTTCAACAACGAGATTTACGGTCTGACCAAGGGGCAATATTCGCCGACCAGCCGCGAGGGGACGCGATCGCCCTCCACGCCGGCGGGATCGATCGACCATCCCGCCAAGCCGGCCGCCTTCGCGCTCGGATCCGGCGCGCGCTTTATCGCGCGGGCCTATGACGTCGCGCGGCAGCTGCCCGACGTGCTGACCGCCGCATACAATCACAAGGGCGCGGCCTTCGTCGAGATTTTCCAGAACTGCATCGTCTACAACAAGGATGTGTTCGCCGACTTCACCGAGAAGAAGAATGCGGACGATGGCCAGCTCTGGCTCGAAAACGGCAGGCCGATGCTCTTCTCCAAGGGCAGCAAGGGCATCGCGCTCGATCGCGAGGCGCTGGCGCTCAAGGTCGTGGACGTGGTCGACGGTGACTGGGCGGGCGCGGGCGTGATCGTCCATGACGTCACCAATCGCTCGGTCGCGCACATGCTCGTCGAGATGCCGTTCGGCGCCTTCCCGATGGCGTTGGGTGTGGTGTATGACGACCCTATCGCAAGCTTCGAGCAAGCGGTGGTCGCGCAAAACGCGCAACTCGCCAAGGGCAAGATGCCGGATTTGCAAAAGCTGGTGGGCCAGGGCCAGACCTGGACGGTCAGCGCGCGCGAGGAAACCGACGCGGCTGATGCCGGAAGCGCGGGCAGCGGGCCTGAGCTTTAAGACAGCGCCATCCAGGTGAAACCGGATGTGTGTTTCGTCCTGATCGATTCAGATGATGAGGCCATGACCGGCATCGTCGCGAGACGGTCGCTGCATGGATAATTTCACGCACAGCCTGGTCGGATGGGCGCTCGGCCAGACGGGGCTCAAGTGCAAGACCCGCAAGGGCCTCGCCGCGCTGGTGCTCGGCGCGAACATGCCGGACATTGATGTGTTTCTCGGATGGATGCCCTGGCCCCCGCTCGCGATGCATCGCGGCTTCACGCATGGGCTGATCGGCGGGGCCATCGTCATGCCTCCTCTGCTGGCCGGGCTGCTCTGGCTGCTCGATCGCTGGCAGATTTCCCGTGGCCAGAGGTTCAAGAGCGGGTTTGCCATGCGCTTTCGGTGGCTGCTGGCCTTGTCCTGGCTAGGCGCATTGACGCATCCCTTGCTCGATCTGCAGACGACGTATGCGGTCCAGCTCCTGTCGCCGTTCAGCACGCTCTGGTTCCACACCGAGACCTTGTTCATCATCGATGCGGTGATCTGGACCGTACTGCCGTTCGCCATTTGGCTCTCGCGGCGCCGGGAGCGGGCCGGCGGGGCTTGGCGCCGTCCGGCGATCGTCGGGCTCGTGGCGATCTGTGCCTATGTCGGCCTCAACGGGGTGATCTCCCTCGCGAGCCGAAGCGCCCTGCTGGCAAGAGTGCCGCATCCGCCCGAGATTCTGTTCGCGAACGAGGAGCCCGTGCTGTTCTGGCGGCGCAGCCTGATCTGGCGTCAGGACGGCCGGATCGGACGCGCGCGCTATGATCCGCTTCGCAGCCTGCGCGAGATATCGGGCATCGGGCCGGGGGTGCCCGACAACATGGCCGATCCGCTCGTCCGCCGCGCCATGACCGCAACACCGGAAATCCGCTCGTTCATGCGCTGGTCCGTGATGCCGATGGCGCGCATCGTCGAGAAAAAACGCTGCAGCGCGACCATCCTGTTCAGCGATGCGCGCTTCGGCGAGCCCGACCGCGGCGGCCTCCTTGTGCGGCGCGTGTGGCTGCCGCTCGCCGGCCCTGCTTGTTCGCCCGGCCGATAAGGCCCCGAGCCTTCGACATTGTCTTTATGGCGCCCAGACCCCATGATGGCGGCATGACGGTCCACAATCCGCGAGCGGGGCGCCAGCGCGCCTTCCTGGCGCGTGCGAAAGCGCGGGCAGGTCGTGGTTTGTGGCGCTACATGCCGACGCGGCTCTTCCTTCCCCTGATCGATCGAGTCGATACTGGCCTGATCACCGGGACGCTGGAGCTGCATTTGCCGGACGGGTCCGTCCGCGTGCTCGGCGGGCGCATGCCGGGCTTTTCCGCAATTGTGCATCTGACCAGTTGGCGCGCGCTGGCCCGCCTTGCGACGGCGGGTTCGACGGGCTGGTTCCGCGCCTGGGCGGATGGCGACTGGTCCAGTCCTGATCCGGTCGCGCTCTTCGCCCTGTTCGGCGCCAATGCGCGCTCGCTCGGCAACGCGGCGCGCTCGACCGGGCTGCCACGGCTGATCGGCAGGCTCAAGCTGGCGAGAAGGCGCAACAGCCGCAGCGGCGCACGGCGGAACATCGCGGACCATTATGACCTCGGCAATGACTTTTACGCGCTGTGGCTCGACCAAAGCCTCACTTATTCCAGCGCGCGGCCGATCCACCCCAATGAGCCGATGGAGGATGCGCAACTCCGCAAGATCGACGCGCTGCTCGACCGGCTCGACATCAGGGAGGGCGGCCGGCTGCTGGAGATTGGCTGTGGGTGGGGCAGCCTCGCCGAGCGGGCGCTGGAGCGTGCGGAGATCGACTATGTCGGCCTGACCCTGTCGAGAGAACAGCAAGATTATGTCCTCGGCCGTCTGGCGATGCCGGCGGGCGCCGCGAACGTCGAGGTGCGGCTGCAGGACTATCGTGATGCGCAGGGGCAGTTTGACGCCATCGCCAGCGTCGAGATGGTCGAGGCCGTGGGGCAGTCCTATTGGCCTGCTTACATCGATGCGATTGCCCGCCTTCTGAAGCCAGGCGGACGCGCCGCGATCCAGTTCATCAGCATCGATGATGCGATCTTCCCGGCCTATGCGGCGCGCGCGGACTTCATCCAGCGCTATGTCTTTCCCGGTGGATGCCTGCTTTCCGAGCGCCGCTTCCGCGAAATCGCCGAGACGGCCGGCCTCGAATGGCGGGACCAGACGCGCTTCGGCCTCGACTATGCCTGGACGTTGCGAAAGTGGCGCGAACGGTTCGACGCGGTCGTCGATGCCGGGCTGCTGCCGGCCCGGTTCGACGCGCGCTTCGTCGATCTGTGGCGCTATTATCTCATGTATTGCGAAGGTGGTTTCAGCGGCCGCAGCTGCGACGTCAGCCAGGTCACTCTAGTGAAGTCCGCGATGCGTCCGGGGGTGAGGCCGGGATCGTAGCGTCGATTTCCTGACGGATGCGGGCGATCTGGAATGCCATGCGCGGGAGATTTGGCTCTTCCTCGTCCAGGATCGCGTGAAAGGCGCGGCGCTTCCAATCGGCTGCGCGGGATGGCTCCGTGACCGGGCCGCCCGGCATCGTCGAGAGCAGGATGTCGATCAGCCGGTCGGCGCCGTGAAGGCGTCCCCAGAGATAGTCATTCTCGCGATAAGTGCGGCTGAAGAAGGCGCCGAAACTGTTGAACTCAATGCCGCGCAGCGTGGCCGCCGCGCCGCCGGTGCGGATCGCGGTCGCATCCTCCGGCGAGATGCGGTCGACCTTGATCGGATCATATTCGTCGAGTCCTTCGCCCTGCAGCAGCGGCAAGGTGGCGATGTCGTAGAAGGGGTAACCGAGATAGGCCTTGAGCAAGGTGCGGCGATCGTCGGAAGCGAGATGAAGCGCGGCGTTGGCGAAGCGCAGGTCGACGAGATCGTCCAGCGCCTGCAAGTCGCGCGCCTCGGCGATGACGGCAATGCCCGCGATAAGGTCGCCCGATGTCTGGCCGATCCGCTCCCGCACGGCCGCAGGAAACCAGCCGGACAGCTGTCGTTCCGAATAGAGCGCGATCGCCTCGTAGAGCATTTCCAGCATCGTCGCGCGCCCCACCGGATCGAACGTATCGTCGATCTCGCTCTCGGCAGACAGGCGCCGGGCGAGGAAGCGCAGGCGACGGACGCGGAAGGCGACGTCATGATTGCGCAGGAAGGTGATCAGCGCTTCGCTCGCGCCATCGGACGTGCCCTGGCCGACCGTATCGATCCCCGCCCCATGCAGCGCGTCGCGAAGGGTGCGGCGCAGGCTCTCGCGATCGAGCGCCGGGCGCTCGCCACCAAGCACGAACAGCAGGTCGGCAAGCTCGTCCACGATGCCGGAATATTTGAGATAGCCATAGGCTGGATAGGCGAAGCCGGCGGCGCGGGCGGCCTTCTGCTGGAGCCGCGCGCGCCAGGCCTTCAGGCGTGCGGCGGTTGGTCTGGAAAGGAACATCGTGCGACCGAGGGTGTGATCGACCGTGCGATCGATGTCCGGCCGCAACGCCTCGATAATATGTTGCATGCGGCGGATGCGGGTCGAACGGTCGGCGATAGCCTCCAGATTGTCGCGGATCGGCTGTTCGCGCGGAATGTCGCTGATCGCTCCGAAGATCGTGCGGAAGAAGCCGGGGAGGGGCCGTTCTCCGCTGGCCGTGCGCCGGGCAGGCGAGGTCAGCCGGAAGCCGGCAGCGGTCGGCGTGGGCTCGACATAGACGAAACGCCGGTCGACCGCCCGTCGGGCCGGGCGATCCTTGAGCGCCTCGATCGCCTGCGCGAAGGGGGCGTTGGCGAGAACAGAGCCGTCGATGAGGACAGCATCCTCGATCGTACCCTTGACGGCGTGCTGAGGCAGGCTGCGCGACAGGAAATCCTCACGCCCGGGCCATGTCCGGTCCCGCTCGAGCAGGACGGCATCAAGCTCACGCACGGTGAAGGGCGGGAAGGCACCGGGAAAGCTGGCCGTCGCCCGCGCCGCGAAGACCAGTTCGCTCGGGTCGGCGAACCGCCGCGGCCGGGCGCCGCGCGCGAAGAAGCTCAGGGTCAGACGGTGTTCGGTCTCGGTGACCCGCGGCGGGCTGTTGAGCCGCAGCGTCTCCTCATGTCCCGTAAAGTCGGTCGCCGTGACGAAGAGGTCCAGCGGCTGCCCCTCGGGCAAGAGCGGCCTCCCCGCCGCGCCGGCCGCCATGGCCTCGAACGCGTCGAGGAGCAGCCGCGTGAAGCCCTTGCCACCGAAGGGCGGGGCGAACCAGCGGGCGCGCACGAAATTGGAGAGCTTGCGGCGCACTTCCTCGCGCGTTTCCGGCGCGACGGTCTCGTTCACCGTATCGCCGCGCCTGCGCAGGAGCAGCCAGAGGATCGGTGCCGCCCAGAATTTGGTGAAGCGGGAGAGGGGACGGGCATCGGGATCGAGCAGGATGTCCGCATCGGCGCGGCTCAGCCACAGCGCGGTCAGCGGATCGAGCGATTGGCCGGTCTCGATCGCCTGGGCCAGGAAGATACCGTTGATGCCGCCCGCGCTGGCGCCCGCGATGATGTCCGGCAGGACACGGACCTTGAGCGCCGCCTCGTCCCGGCATGCCTCGAGAATGTCGCGGTAGATGCTGTTGCCCTGATCGTCGGTCGTCTGGTCATGAGCGCAGAAATCGCAGCTGGCGCGCGCGAGGCGCCAGACTTCCTTCGTGACGCCATGCATGTAGACGGCGAGGCTCACGCCGCCATAGCAGACCAGCGCCAGCCTCAGTTCCTTCTCCCTCATCCTGCCTAGATGACGCGCTCAGCTCGCGACGTCAAACCGCGCCCAGATCGGCAGATGATCCGACGCGTGGCGGGACAGCGGCGTCATGTGCACACCGCAGTCCCGCAGAGCGAGCGCGCCACGCCACATGATCCTGTCGAGCGCGGCGACCGGCCGTCGCGCATGATAGCTGCGGCCGCAGGGGGCAATGGCATAATGGCGAGCGAAATCGGCGAGGCAACCGCGGCCGGCGCTCCATTCGTTGAGATCGCCCATCAGGATCGTGGCGCCGGCCGGGTCATGCCCCTGCCAGAGGTCGATCTGGTGCAGCACCGCCGCAGCCTGTCGCCGCCGCCAGAGGCCGGAGAGATCGAGGTGCATGCCCAGTACGCGCAAGCGCACGCCCTTGACGTCCAGCGCCGTGGAGACGGCGCCCCGCGGTTCAAGACAGGGAAGATGCACCACCTCTCCGTTCGCGCCCTGGTCGCGCCGCACGAGCAGGGCATTGCCATGCCAGCCCATGCTCTCGAGCCGGTTTGGAAGCGCCACGGCGCGGTAGCTGGAATGCGTCTGGAGCAGCCAGTCCGGCAGGACGGCGTGGCGGATGCCGAAGCGCCGGTCCGCTTCCTGCAGGGCGACGATATCGGCATCCAACTCGTTCAGTACATCGATGATCCGCTCGGGATTGCGCCGTCGATCAGTGCCGATCGCCTTGCGGATATTGTAGGATGCCACCTTGATCATCGGGTCTCCATCCGTCGCGGAAAGATGCAAGGCAAGCCCCAACCGCATCGAACCCAACTGGACAGCGGCGCCATTCGTTCCCATGTTCACGAAAACCGCAAGGAGGACCGCGATGAAGATCGATCATGACGCGCTGGTAATGGTGGTGGATGGCGGCAAGATGCTCCTCTTCCGCAACGACGGCGACGCCACCTATCCCCAGCTCGTGGTGGAAGAGGCGCTGGAACAGGTCAATCCGGCCGCCCATGACCAGGCGAGCGACGCGCCGGGGCGCGCCTATTCATCGGACGGCACGACGGGCAGCGCTGTCGAGACCACCGACTTCCATCAGCAGAACGAGGATCGCCTTGCCGCGGAAGCCGCCGCGCTGCTCAACAAGCGGGCCCTGGCGCGCGATTATGAGCAGCTCGTGATCGTCGCGCCGCCGCGAACCCTGGGCGAGATGCGCAAACATTACCACAAGGAGCTGGAGAAGCGGCTGATCGGCGAGATTGCCAAGGATTTGACCGGGCATCCGGTGACGGACATCGAGCAGACGATCATGCACGGCTGACATCACCGCATTTTCCTATGGCGTTCCCTGTTCGTTCTATCTATGAAAGGGAATGGTCAAGCTCAAACGCCGTTTCGTCTGTCAGGCCTGTGGGTCACTCGCGCCGCGCTGGCAGGGGCAATGCGATGATTGCGACGAGTGGAACAGCCTGACCGAGGAAGCGGCGCCGACGAGCTTTTCTGCCAAGCACGACCTGCAGGCGGGCGGCCGCGCGATCGATCTGATCGGGCTCGACAGCAAAGTCGAGCTGCCGACGCGCATGAGCACGGGTCTTGCGGAGTTCGACCGGGCGCTCGGCGGCGGGCTGGTCGTCGGATCGGCGACGCTGATCGGCGGTGACCCGGGAATCGGCAAATCGACCCTGCTGCTGCAGGCGGCGGCGCGCCTGGCGCGTGAGGGACGCAATGTCGTCTATGTAAGCGGCGAGGAAGCGGCCGATCAGGTGCGACTGCGCGCGCGGCGGCTCGGCCTGGGCGATGCGCCGGTGCAGCTGGCCAGCGCGACTTCGGTGCGCGACATCCTGACGACCTTGCAAGGGCAGGGGCCGGACCTGCTGATCATCGATTCGATCCAGACGATGCACAGCGACATGATCGAGGGAGCGCCCGGCACGGTCAGCCAGGTACGCGCCTCGGCGCAGGAGCTCATCAAATTCGCCAAGAAGGGCGGCGCGGCGCTGATGCTGGTCGGCCATGTCACCAAGGACGGCTCGATCGCCGGGCCGCGCGTGCTCGAACATATGGTCGACACGGTGCTGAGCTTCGAGGGCGAGCGCAGCCATCTCTACCGCATCCTGCGCGCCATCAAGAACCGCTTCGGCGGCACGGACGAGATCGGCGTCTTCGCGATGGCGGAGGAGGGGCTGACCGAGGTCGGCAATCCCTCCGCCCTGTTCCTGACCGAGCGGGATGAAGGCATGGCCGGCACGGCGGTATTTCCCGCTCTGGAGGGGACGCGGCCGGTGCTGGTCGAGATCCAGGCGCTGACGGTGCGCCTCGCCAGCGGGGCGACGCCGCGTCGCGCCGTGGTCGGCTGGGACAGCGGGCGGCTCGCGATGATCCTCGCCGTGCTGGAAGCGCGCTGCGGCCTCAGCTTCTCGGCGTGCGAAGTCTATCTCAACGTCGCGGGCGGCTATCGCCTGCAGGATCCGGCGGCCGATCTCGCCGTCGCCGGCGCGCTCATCTCCGCCCTGTCCGAGCGGCCGGTGCCGCAGGATGCGGTGATGCTGGGCGAAATCGCACTGTCCGGCGAGGTGCGCCCGGTCGCCCATGCGCCGCTGCGGCTGCGCGAGGCGGCCAAGCTCGGCTTCCAACGTGCGCTGTTACCCGCGGCGAGCGCCAAGCAGGCGACGGGGCTGACGGTCTCCGGTTTCGCGCGCCTCTCCGATCTGGTCGACCATATGCTCGGGCGAGGAGCGGAGTGACGGGATCGGCAAGGACCACCTGTTGCCGTTCCTATCGTCATCCCCGCGAGAGCTGGGATCTCATGCGAGGACGATGGGCCTTGGCCGCCCGAGATCCCAGCTTTCGCTGGGATGACGAGAAGTCAGGGGGTTTTCGGTGGGAGCGAAATGATCGACCTGATCGGCGCGCGCAATTTCCGCGCGCTCGGGTGTTCCACCCCGCCTGAAAATGCTCTAGCGACCGAGGGATGACCGCTCTCGACATTGCCGTCCTGCTGCTGATCGGCGGCCTTGCCATTCGCGGCTTCATTGCCGGTTTCGTGACCGAATCGCTCTCCCTCGGCGCGCTGATCGCGGGGATGGTCGCGGTGCGGCTGTTTCACACGCCGGCGACGGGCCTGCTGACCGGCCTGATCGGCACCGAATATGGCGCGGCGCTGCTGGCCTTCGCGCTTGTCTTCGGCATCGTCTTCGGCCTCGGTAAATGGCTCGCGCGCTCGATTGGCGGGAGAACCAAGAGTTCTGTGCTCGGCATGGTCGACCGGCTGCTCGGGCTCGGCTTCGGCGCAGTCAAGGGCCTGCTGGTGGCGACAATCTGCTACGTGATCTTTTCGATCGGCTATGATGCGCTTTATGGCACCGAGACCAACCGGCCGGACTGGATGCGCCTGTCGCGCTCCTATCCGCTGCTTTCGGCAAGCGGATCGGCGATGAGCCAATGGATCGCGGAGAATAGTCGCCAGGGCGGGCTATTGGGCGGCGCTGAGTCCGGGAATGAGAGCGACAATGCGGTCGAGTAACCTCCCGCAGTCATTTCCCGCGCACACGGGAATCCAGGCTGGACCGCCCCTGGATTCCCGTGTGCGCTGGTCTTCCTGCTTCGTTGTGGGTTTGGCCCGCATGGCGGGGAAAGCTGGCCGATGAGCGCGCTTTACAACATCGAGGTGCTGCGCATGGCGGCGAGCGTCGCCGACTTCCCGCCGCTCGCCGACGCGCTGGCGCGCGATGAGCGGCGCTCGCCCACCTGCGGGAGCCGTATGACGGTGACGCTCACGCTGGACGGGGAGGGCCGGATCGCCGCGATCGGCCTCGATGCCAAGGCGTGCGCGCTCGGACAGGCGGCCGCCGCAATCCTGGCGCGCAGTGCGGTGGGGAAGGATCTGGCGGCGATCGAGGCGGCCAATGCGGGCTGGCGGGCCTATCTGGCCGGCGAGAGCGAGGCGCTGCCGGACTGGCCCGACCTCGCGCTCCTCGCGGCGGGCCGCGACTATCCGGCGCGCCATCCTTCCATGCGCCTCGCCTTCGAAGCGGCCAGCGCAGCGATGGCGCAAGCGCTCGGGGCGCGGCAGGCCCGTGGCTGACCCCGTTCCGGCGATCTCGGCGACAGAGCTGCTGCTCAGCGAAGGCGTGATCCTGCTCGGCGTGGCGCTGACGCTGGTGCTCATTTTCCGGCGTCTCGGCCTGGGTGCGACCTTGGGCTATCTCGTCTCCGGCGCACTGGTGGGCCCGCATGGCTTCGCGCTGGTCGGCGGCGGGCAGAGCAAGATGGACACGGCCGAGATCGGCATCGTGCTGCTGCTGTTCCTCGTCGGCCTCGAGCTCAATCCACAGCGGCTCTGGCGGTTGCGGCACGATATTTTCGGCCTCGGGGTGTTACAGGTGACGGTCTGTGGCGTGGCGCTCGCCGGTCTGATCTTCGGACTGACGGGCTTCAGCGGCGGTGCGGCGATCGCGCTCGGGCTACCGCTGGCGCTCTCTTCGACCGCGCAGGTGCTGCCGAGTCTCAAGGCGAGCGGCCGGATCAACTCGCCATTCGGTGAAAAGGCCTTCGCCATCCTGCTGCTGCAGGATCTGGCCATCGTGCCGATGATCACCATCATCGCCTCGCTCTCGCGCGCGCCGGCCGAGCCGAACACGCCCCCGGGCTGGACGCTGGCGCTCTATACGCTGGGCGCGATCGTCGGGCTGGTATTTGCGGGACGGTTTGTCCTGCGCCCGCTGCTGCGGCTCGTCGGCCGGCTCGGCGAGCGGGAATTATTCGTCGCGGTCGGTCTGTTCGCGGTGCTGGCCTCGGCCTCGCTGATGCATGCGCTGCATCTTTCGGCAGCGTTGGGCGCGTTCATCGCCGGCGTGATGCTGGCGGACTCGCCCTATCGCCACGAGATCGAGTCGGATGTCGAGCCGTTCCGCACGATCCTGCTCGGCCTGTTCTTCGTCGCGGTCGGCATGGTGCTGGATCTGGGGGTGATCGCTCGGGCGCCTTTCTTCATCATCGGCATGGCGCTGCTGCTGGTGGCGGTCAAGGTCGCGCTGATCACCGCGCTCGGGCTGCTCTTCCGCATGCCGCGCGGGCAGGCGCTGGCGCTCGGCCTGCTGCTGAGCCAGGGCGGCGAGTTCGCCTTCGTGCTCTTCTCGCAGGCGCAGTCGGCGTTGCTGGTGGCGCCGGCGGCGGCGAGCACGTTCAGCGCGATCGTGACCGTCTCGATGATGACCACGCCCTTCCTGCTGATGATCGCTCGTCGGCTTGAATTTTCCAAGGAGGAAGGGGACGTCGCAGGCCTCGACGGCCCGGAAATGGCGGCGCGCGGGGCGACGATCATCGTTGGCTATGGCCGCTTCGGCCAGACCGTCGCGCAGATGCTGATGGGACAGGGCTGCAAGGTCACGCTGATCGACAAGAAGCCGGCGCAGATCGAGATTTCCGGGCAGTTTAACATCAAGGTCTATTATGGCGACGGGACGCGCATCGACCTGCTGCGGCTTGCCGGGGCCGAGCAGGCGAACCTGCTGATCTTCGCGCATGACGACCATAATTTCTCGGCTGCGGCGCTGGCGCCTATCCAGGAAGCCTTCCCGCAGATCGGTATTCTGGTGCGGGTGTTCGACCGCCGGCAATTGCTCGATTTCAACGCGCTGGGGAACGGCGCGGTGACGCGCGAGGTGTTCGAATCGGCAGTGACGATGGGGCGGACGGCGCTGGACCGGCTCGGCCTTACCGTTCCCGAGATCGACGAGGTCGAGCGGCAATATCGCGCGAACGACCAGGCGCGCCTGGACGTGCAATTGTCCGCCGGCGTGATGGCGGCGGGGGATCTGCTCTACCGGCCGGGACGCACGATGATCCTGCCTGAAAAGTCCACGATCGGAGATGATGCATGATCGCAGCAGTGGCGGCCCTGAGCGCGGCGATAGCAATCGCTGCAGGTGCGTTCGGCGCGCATGGCGCGGCGAGCGTTCAGGCGGCGGAGTGGCTGCGGACGGGCGGGATGTATCAGCTGGTGCATGCCGTGGCGGTAATTGCGCTGGCGGGACTGCCGAACGGGCCGCGCTGGGCTCTGCTGGGCGGAAGCGCGCTGTTCGCCGCGACGCTTTATGCGATGGCGCTGGGCGCGCCGCATTGGCTCGGCGCGATCACGCCGATCGGTGGCGCGACGATGATCGGCGGGTGGCTCTGGACGGGGTGGCGGTTCGCGCGATCCGGCTGAGCGGACCCACTTATATTTGTCATTCCCGCGAACGTGGGAATGACGAAGGTTAGTCTGAGGTCTCGTCCAGAAACGCCGCCACGTCCGCCAAATCGACATCCTTGGCGAGATAGGTCTGGCCGATGCCCCTGGCGAGGAGGAAGGGCAGCGTGCCGGCGCTCATCTTCTTGTCGTGGAGCATATGTTCAACCAGCCGCGCGCCCGAAGCGCGGACGCCGGCATCGGCGAGCGACGCGGGGAGGCCCGAGGCGCGCAGATGGGCGACGACGCGGCCGACATCCTGCCCCGAACATTCGCCGCGCCGCACGGAATAGCCGAACGCCAGCGCCATGCCCGCCGCAACGGCCTCGCCATGTAGCAGCTTGTCCGAAAAGCCGGTCTCGGCTTCCAACGCATGGCCGAAGGTGTGGCCGAGGTTGAGCAAGGCACGGCGGCCGCTGGTCTCGCGCTCGTCCTCGGCGACGATCGCGGCCTTGGCCGCAACGCTCTTCGCGATAGCATAAGCGCGTGCCTCGGCCTTGCCCGCGAGCAGCGCCGGACCGTTCGCCTCGCAATAGTCGAAGAAGGCCAGATCATCGATCAGGCCATATTTGACGACTTCAGCATAGCCGGCGCGAACCTCGCGCGGGCCGAGCGTATCGAGCGTGTCCGGATCGATCAGCACGAGACTGGGCTGGTGGAAAGCGCCGAGCAGATTCTTACCGGCGCGGCTGTTGATCGCGGTCTTGCCACCCACCGAACTGTCCACCTGGGCTAGCAGGGTGGTGGGGATCTGGATGAAGTTGCAGCCGCGCTTGACGATCGCGGCGGCGAATCCGACCAGATCGCCAATGACCCCGCCACCAAGCGCGATGACATGATCACGTCGCTCGATGCCATGCTCGATCATGCGATCGGTGAGGGCTTCGAGCTGCTGCCAGCTCTTGGTGCTTTCGCCCGCAGGCAGCGTCACCAGCTCGGCGGCGAGACCGGCGCGTTCGAGCGACGCTTGCAGGCGCGGCCACTGTGCCGGCCCGACATGCGCATCGGTGATCACCAGAAACGGCCGGCTCGTGGCAAAAGGTGCCAGTGCCTCGCCTGCGCGATCGAGCAGGCCCGCCTGAATGACGACCTCATAGCTGCGCTCGCCCAATGCGACGGGTACGATGGTTGTGGTTGGCGTCATCGGCCGATCGCCTTCAATATCTTGTCGATCGTGGCATCATGCGGCGTGTCCGAGCTCATGACGCGGATCGGCGCCTGAGAATAGAAGGGTGCGCGGTCCCGCGCCAGCTGCATCAACACCTCGCGCGCATTCTTGCCCTTGAGCAGCGGTCGGCCATCGCGGCGCGAGACGCGTTCGACGAGAATGTCGATATTGGCGTCAAGCCAGATTGCCGTTGCCCGCTCGAGGATGAGGGCGCGCGTCTCGTCATTGACGAAGGCGCCGCCGCCCGTTGCGATCACCTTGGGCGTGCCATCGATCAGCCGAGCGATCACGCGCCGCTCGCCGTCGCGGAATGGCGCCTCGCCATAGGTATCGAAGATTTCCTGGATGCTCATGCCGGCCGCCCGCTCGATCTCGTCGTCGGCATCGACGAAGGGCAGGCCGAGGCGCGCGGCGAGGCGACGGCCGATGGTCGACTTGCCGACTCCCATCAGCCCGACCAGGACGAGCGAGGGAAGTGGTTCGCGCCCTTCTTCACATTTATCGTTTCGCCCCATGACCAGCGCGGCTATACAGCCGCTCACGTCCGAGGCAACCTTCTCGCAAACCGGCAAGGCCAACATATCCGCTCATGAAACTCAGCCGCCGTGATCCCTATCGTGCCCGCCGACATCCCTTGTTCTGGCTTGGCCCTCTCCTCCTGATCCTGTTCCTGGCGCTGCTTGTCGTCTCCTGGTCGAAGGGCGGCGAACAGCCGGTCGGCCGGATCGACGTGCCCGTCCCGGCCGAGAAGCTGGCGGGATAGGGGCAGGCGTGCGCATCAACCGGACCTATTTGCTGCTCGGCCTGAGTGCAGCCGCGCTGGCCATTCCCGTGCTCGCCCAGCAAAGCAGTGGCCCGGAATCACTGCTGCCACCGGGTTTCGGGGACCAGCCGGCACAGGCACCGGCCCGTCCGCAGCCCAGCCCCGGGCAGGGAAGTCCGACCTCGCCCAGCGCGCCGGCCCAGTCCACGCCGACGCCCTTGTTGCCCGACGCGGCGAGCGTCGAGGCAGCCGCGGCCGCGATGCCCGCAGCCGCCAATAGCGATGATTCCGCGGACGAGATCGGCGCCAAATACGACCTTCCGGCAACGGCGCGGCGCTCGCTCGACCTGATCGGTCCGCTCACACCCGAACTGGGCGGCCTCGAGCGGACGGCGTTCGGTCAGGGCAATGGCCGCGGCCTTGCCGCGATCATGCGTGCGACCAGCGCGCCGTTCCTGTCGCGCTGGGCCAGCATCCTCACCCGCCGTGCCCTGCTTTCTCAGA
Source organism: Sphingobium nicotianae (assembly GCF_018603885.1). GTDB lineage: Bacteria > Pseudomonadota > Alphaproteobacteria > Sphingomonadales > Sphingomonadaceae > Sphingobium > Sphingobium nicotianae. The sequence continues at coordinate 277,731 of NZ_JAHGAW010000001.1, read as the reverse complement.
CCGACACGCCGGGTGACATCAATGGCGCCGATTGGGCGGCCGAGCGTGCCTGGCTGCTGTTGCGCATGGGCGAGGCGGACAATGCGCGCCTGCTCATTCAGGGCGTCGATTCGGACAAGTTCACCAAGCGGCTCTATTCGGTGGCGATGCAGGCGCAACTCGCCACGGCCGACCCGGCCGGCTTCTGCCCTCTCCTGCCGCGCGCGCGCGATTTCAGCGACGAGCCGGGCTGGTTCATGGCGAGCGCAATCTGCGCCTCCTTCTCGGCCGATCAGGGCACGGCGAGCGCGCTGCTCAACCAGGCCGAGCGACGCGGGATCGCCAAGGGTATCGACTATCGCCTTGCGGAGAAGGCCGTGGGCGCCGGGCCGAACAGCCGGCGGTCGGTCAAGATCGAATGGGATGGCGTGGCGCGTCTCACCACCTGGCGGTTCGGTCTTGCGACCGCGACCAATGTCGAGATCCCTGCCGCATTGTTCGGCACGGTCGGCCCGCAGGTGCGCGCGTGGGAAGCGCGCGCGCCCGAGCTCTCGCTGGCGCGGCGGCTGCCCGGGACGGCAGTCGCAACTCGACTCGGCGTGTTTTCAGGCGCAGCGTCGCTCGGCTTCTATTCGGCGCTCGCCGATGACAGCACAGCGGATGACGCGGCGACCGATCGCGGCAATCTTTTGCGCGACGTCTATGCTGGAGAATCGATTCGGGCGCGGATCGATGCGATGAGGCAATATTGGCAAGCGCAGCCCGCCGACAAATGGTTCGCTGGTCCCGAGGGGGTCTATTATGGCGCTCTGCCAGTGATCGCCCGTGCCGCGGCGACAATTCCGGCTACGGCGGGAGCGGGGGAGGATACGCCGTGGCTGATCGCGGCGATGCTCTCGGGCGGCTATGATCGCAGCGCGGCGCGCTGGACGGCGGCGCTGGGGCAACTAAGCGGCGCGGCGCGCGAGCGCAGTTGGGCCCTGCTCGCGACAGGGCTGCCGACCCCGCAGCTCGACCTCTCGGCCGATCGTATCTCGGCCTTCGTCTCGGCCGACAGCAGCAAATATCAGCAGCTTGGCCATTGCCTGGTCGCGGCGCTGGGTGGCCTTGGGCGCTTGCCCGCCGCCGAGCGGGCACGCCTGCTGAAGGATGCGGGCATCGACACGGTACCGCGCCGACCCTGGGCGCGCGGGATCATGGCGGCGGCGCAGCGGCGCGAGCAGGGCACCGTCGCGCTGCTGACGGGCGTCGGCATGCAGGGGCAGAATTGGCGGGCGCTGCCGCCCCAGCAGCTCTATTTCATCGTCACGGCGCTGCATGATGTCGGCCTCGATCCCTATGCGCGCATGATCGCCGCCGAGGCCATGGCACGGCTCTGATGGCTGCATCCGAGGAGCGGCCGCCGATCAGCGCGCGCGACGCGGGGATGATTGATCGCTATCTCGCTATGCTGGCCGCCGAGCGCGGCGCAGCGCGCAACACCTTGCTCGCCTATCGCAACGACTTGACCGACGCGGCGGCACAGATGGGCAATCTGGCCGATGCGGATGCGGCGCTGGTCGGGTCGCTCGGGGCAGGCTGGGCAAGCCTTTCGCCGTCCAGCCTTGCGCGCAAATCCTCAGCCCTGCGCGGTTTCTATGCCTTTCTGGAAGCCGAAGCGATCCGAACGGACAATCCGTCTGCCGGTCTGCCTCGTCCGAGCCTACGCCGGCCGCTGCCCAAGATCCTCAGCCATCAGGATGTCGATGCGATCTTCGCGGTGATTGCCGCGCGGCTTGCCAAGACGCCACCCAACCCGCTCGACCTGCGGCTCGCGGCCTTGATCGAATTGCTCTACGGCTCGGGCCTGCGCGCGAGCGAGCTGGTGTCGCTGCCGCTGCGCTCGCTCTCGACCGACCGGCCCTATCTGATCCTGCGTGGCAAGGGCGGGCGCGAACGGCTCGTGCCGATATCGGATAGGGCTCGCGCCGCCATCGCAGCCTGGCGCCCGCATGTGCCTGAGGATGGCGCCTGGCTGTTCCCGTCCGGCAAGGCGCACCTGAGCCGGGTGCGCCTGTTCCAGCTCGTGCGCGCGCTGGCGGCGGAGGCGGGCATCGATCCCGCGCGCGTCAGTCCGCACGTGCTGCGCCATGCCTTCGCGACTCACTTGCTCGAAGGTGGCGCTGATTTGCGCGCGCTGCAGGCGATGCTGGGCCATGCCGACATCGCCACGACGCAGATCTACACACACGTCGATGCGAGCAGGCTGGTCGCACTGGTCAATGCGCGTCATCCGCTCGTTGACCTCAAGCGGCGGGGCGCTTAGGGCGCTGCGATGATCAGTTATCTCGACTTTGAGAAGCCGGTCGCGGCGCTGCAGGCGCGGATCGACGAACTGCGCGAGACGGCCGACGACGGCGCGCTCAACATCGGTGCGGAGATCGAGAAGCTGCAGCAGCGCTCGACGACCATGCTCGCCGAACTTTATGCGAAGCTCACGCCCTGGCAGAAGACGCAAGTCGCCCGCCATGCCGAGCGCCCGCATTTCCGGGACTTCGTAGCGAATATGTGCAGCGACTTCGTGCCGCTCGCCGGTGACCGTGCCTATGCCGACGACAAGGCGATCCAGGGCGGCTTCGCGACCATATCCGGCCGCAAGGTCATGCTGATGGGGCATGAGAAAGGCCATGATACCGCGAGCCGCGTGAAGCACAATTTCGGCATGGGCATGCCGGAGGGCTATCGCAAGGCGGTTCGGCTGATGGAGCTGGCTGGCCGGTTCGGGCTGCCGGTGGTGACGTTGGTGGATACGTCTGGCGCGTTTCCCGGTGTCCAGGCGGAGGAGCGCGGCCAGGCCGAGGCGATCGCGCGCGCGACGGAGTCGTGTCTCGCGCTCGGAGTGCCGATGGTTGCGGCCGTGGTGGGCGAGGGCGGCTCGGGCGGCGCCGTGGCGCTGGCATCGGCCAATCGCGTGCTGATGTTCGAGCATGCCATCTATTCGGTCATCTCGCCGGAGGGCTGCGCGTCCATCCTGTGGCGTACGGCCGACAAAGCCGCCGACGCCGCGCAGGCCATGCAGGTGACCGCGCAGCAGCTCGAGACGCTGGGCGTGATCGACCGAATCGTGCCGGAGCCGGTCGGCGGTGCGCATCGCGCGCCCGAAGTCGCGATCCAGTCGCTCGAGAAGGCGATCGTCGAGGAACTGCGGGCGCTGGATGGTCTGGGCGCGGAGCAGTTGCGCCGCCAGCGCGCCGACAAGTTCCTCGCGCTTGGCGGCTGACGCGCTGGAACGGCCTGCGCGCCGCTGCATTTCTCTGAGGCATAGCATCAAGGCAGGCGCGCAGGAGGGCAGGGCATGACCGGCAAATATCGGAAGCTCTGGCTGGCGAGCGCGCTCGTCACGGTCTGCGTCACGACCAGCGTCGGCGACGCGCAGGTGTCGACCGCGACATCGATGAGCCAGTCCGAGCGGGCGGAGGGCGCCAAGGCGCATCCCGAGCTGCTCAAGGAATTTGGCGGGCTCTATAATGGACCTCAGGCCGCCTATGTCACGAGCGTCGGCCGCAGGATCGCGGTGCAATCGAGTCTGTCCAGTCAGCAGAACGACTTCACGATCAGCCTGCTCAACTCGTCAGTCAACAATGCCTTCGCGATCCCCGGTGGCTATGTCTATGTCACGCGCCAGCTCATGGCGCTGATGAACGATGAGGCGGAGCTGGCCGGTGTGCTTGGCCACGAGATCGGCCATGTCGCCGCGCAGCACAGCAAAAAGCGGCAGAGCGCGTCGCAGCGCAATTCGATCCTTGGCACGCTGGGGCAGGTGCTAGTCGGCGTCGTCGCGGGCGACAGCGGCTTTGGCCAGTTGCTGCAGAAAGGAATCGGCACCGGCACCCAGCTGCTGACGCTCAAATTCTCACGGACGCAGGAATATGAGGCGGATGATCTGGGTATCCGTTATCTCGCCAAGGCGGGCTATGATCCCAAAGCGCTCTCCTCGATGCTGGCTTCACTCGCCGCACAAACCGAACTCGACGCCCGAACCCGCGGGTCGAACAATGCCGTGCCGGAATGGGCGAGCACGCATCCCGATCCGGCCTCACGCGTCCGTCGCGCACTGACCAATGCGCAGGCGACCGGTTCGAAAAGCAACTATCGCAACGCTGCAACCTTTGTCGGTAATCTCGACGGCCTTCTCTATGACGACGATCCCAAGGAAGGAGTCATTCGGGGCAGGGAATTCCTGCATCCCCTGTTCAAGCTCAAATTCACGGCGCCGACCGGCTTCACTATGCAGAACGGCACGACGGCGGTCTCGATTGCCGGCCAGAGCGGCCAAGCACAGTTCAGCGGGGGATCGCTTAACGGTAGCCTCGACGACTATGTGCAGGATGTCTTCGTGCAGTTGGCGGGTCAAGACCGACGGCCCTCCGTCAGCATACAGCGCAACATGATCAACGGCCTACCGGCCGCTTATGGCAGCGGAAGGATGAGCAATTCGCAGGGCGCGCAGCTGGACGTGACGGTCGTTGCCTATCAATTCGGCCCGTCAAGCGCCTATCATTTCCTGGTGGTGACGCCGGCGGGGCAGGGGCTGGGCGGCCTATCCCCCATGATCAATTCCATGGCCCGGATGAGCGACAGCGAGGCGGCCGGAATAAAGCCGCGGCGTGTGCGCCTGGTCACCGTGCGCCCGGGCGACACCGCGCGGAGCCTGGCAAGCCGTATGGCCTATAGCGATTATCAGCTGGATCGCTTTCTGGTGCTGAACGGCCTTGGTCCGAATGCACCTCTCAAGGTCGGTGGCCGCGTGAAGATCGTCAGCTACTGAAGATCGTAGGCGGAGACTGCACCGGCAACGAACTTAATCGGGAAATGACCAGCGCTGTCCCCGCGCTTCCGCCAGCGAAAAGGGCGGCCGCACCAGGTGCAGCCGCCCATGTCTTCAAGGGAGTCGTCGAAACCCCTCGATCAATAGCTACTGGAGGCCGTTGCTGACGTTGTTGAACGTCGAGTTCAGCTTGGTGCCCAGATTGCCCATGGCGGTGATGGCGGCCACGGCGATCAGAGCGGCGATCAGGCCATATTCGATCGCGGTCGCGCCCTTGTTGTCCTTGAGCATCTTGCGGATAAAATTCACCCCGGTTCTCCCATTTTGTTGAGTGCGGCCGGATTTACGCGCGAGGCCATTGCCCAACTGGAAAATAGTGCGCTTAACCGGGAAATTACCAGCGCAGCGCCGAGGCTTCCGACAACGAAAAAGGGCGGCCGCACGAGGTGCAGCCGCCCATGTCTTCAAGGGAGTCGTCGAAACCCCTCGATCAAAAACCTACTGGAGGTTGTTGGCGACCTTGTTGAACGTCGTGTTCAGCTTGGTGCCCAGATTGCCCATGGCGGTGATGGCGGCCACGGCGATCAGAGCGGCGATCAGGCCATACTCGATCGCGGTCGCGCCCTTGTTGTCCTTGAACATCTTACGAATGAACTTCATGTGAGGTCTCCTCAGTCTGCAGTACTACAGTCACCCAGCAACTGAAAAATCAGCGCGCAATCATGTTTACGACGCTATTGGTTTCCAAAGTCCTAAAGTTCCCGTGGGACTGTAAAGAAAACAGGGTTAATGATTATTTACTTCGTTCGAGACATTTGCCCACATTGCGTTCGTCCTGCTCGCGACATTGCTGAGCGCACCGATCATACCGAGGACCACCATGGCAATGATGAGGCCATATTCGACAGCGGTCGCGCCGTCCTGAGATTGTCTGATCCTGCGGAAAAGAGAGCGCACCGAATTTCCCCTGCGACAGCCCGATTTGGGCGGGTATGTACGGTTACATTCGTTAACAATTTATAGAGACGCTGTTCCATTATGACCCAAATCCCCCTCGTTGTCGTGGCGGCAGCACTGGTCGACGCACAGGCGCGAATCTTCGTGCAGCAGCGCCCCGCGGACAAGAATATGGGCGGGCTGTGGGAGTTTCCCGGCGGCAAGGTCGAGCAAGACGAAACCCCCGAGAACGCGTTGATCCGCGAGCTCCAGGAGGAACTCGGCATCGCGACCGAAACCGCCTGCCTTGCGCCCGCCACTTTCTCGACCGGTGACATCGATGGCCGTCCGCTGCTGCTACTGCTCTATGTGTGCCGGAAGTGGTCCGGAACCGTTCGACCGACGGAAGCCGCCGACAGCCGCTGGCTGCGCAGCCACGAACTGTTCGCGCTCGACATGCCCCCCGCCGACGAGCCGCTGGTGGCGATGCTGGACGCGCTGCTCTAGCGCTTCGCCTTAAGGGCCTCCGCAAGCGATACCGTTGCGCTGCCACGGCGGGCCGGCTGTGGCTGCGACTGGCTCGGACGCCATCCGCTGCCGTGGATGATCACGAAGCGCTCCGTAACTCGGCCGTCGGCCTCAGCGCGCCTCGCGAAATCATCGGCAGCGCGAGCGAGCCCGACGCGTGCGAGCGGCGGCGGCGCGGAGGCGAGGCATTGCGCCACCCCCATGCCACGGAGGTCCGCGATCAGTGTGAACAGTGAGCCATAACGAACCTCCAGCGTCTGACTGTCCGCGACAGGCATCGCCAGGCCCGCGCGCGCCATCAGATCGCCGAGCGCGCGGACATCGACCTGGGGATGGATGCGCTGTGCCGGTCGGTCACCATCCGCCGCCAGCAACGCCGCGCGCAGGACGGGTAAAGACCCGGCACCCACGAAGCTCACGAGTAGGAGCCCGTCGGGCTCCAGTGCGCGGTTCATTGCGATCAGTGCGCCGGGCAGATCGTTGACCGCGTCAAGTGTGCCGCAGCATAGAATGAGGTCGAAGCTCCCCGCTTCATAGGGCAGGGCATCCTCCTGGATCGCCGTCCCGCCTGCTCGTTGAGCCCAGACCGGGCCTGGATCGGCGCAGGTCACGGCGCACCCGCGCGCTGCCAGCGCCTGCGCGATCCGATCGTCGGGGCAACCAATGACCAATGCGCGCGCGAATTTGCGCGTCGTATCGTCGAGCCGTTCGAGCATCTCGTCGGCCATCTCGGCATAGAGAAAGTCATGCGCCTGGAAACTGCGCGCCGCCCGGTCGCGGCGGCGAGCGCGCAGAGTCTGACTGAAAATATGGGGGACTCTCATGCCGGGCTTGTGCCGTCTTCGGGGCCATGGGACAAGTCGCGCCATGGGCATGCTCCCGCTTTTCCAGACCGCCGTTCGGCCGCTGCTCGACTATGCGCTGCCACCGCGCTGCGCGGCCTGTGGCGTGATCGTAGACGAGACGGGGACATTATGCGCGCCCTGCTGGAGCTCGATCGATTTCCTCGGCGAGCCCCTGTGCGCGATCTGTGGGGTGGACCTGCCCTCCATGTCCGCAGAGGCGACGTCATGCGGTGCCTGCATCGCGGCACCGCCGCCTTATGACCGGGCGCGGGCGGTCATGCGCTATGGCGAGGTCGCCCGCTTGATGGCGCATCGGCTTAAATACGGGCGAAGGCTCAGCTTGTCGGGGGTGATGGCTGCTCACATCGCCCGGCTGCTGTCGGTCGACCAGACGGCGCCAGCGCTGATCGTGCCCGTGCCGCTGCACCGCTGGCGCATCTGGTCGCGCGGCTTCAATCAGGCGGCGCTGATCGCGCGGCATGTCGGCAAGCGCTCCGGGCTGCCGGTGGAGGTCGATCTCCTTCGGCGCGTCCGGAACACCCCGCCGCTCCATGCGCTTGGAACGCGCGAGCGCGCACGCGTGGTTCGCGGCGCCTTCGCGCTGGCGCCCGGCGCAACGGAGGCGCTGACGGGTCGAACGGTGATCCTCATCGACGATATCTGGACGACGGGCGCGACGGCGACGGCTTGCTCCCGGCTGCTACGACAGGGCGGGGCGGGGCGCATCGAGATATTGTGCTGGACACGCGTCACGCAATCGGACGATTGACATTCCTTCTTGGCCCTCCAACATCCCCTGCTGGCATCAGGAGGAAGTCACCCGATCATGGCCCATGTCGAAATCTACACCCGTGCCTTTTGCGGCTATTGTGCGCGTGCAAAGGCGCTGCTGCAGGAGAAAGGCGTTGATTTCGAGGAATATGACCTCAGCATGGGTGGCCCGCAGCGCGCCGAGATGATCGAGCGATCGGGCGGCCGCGCGACCTTTCCGCAGATCTTCATCGGCGGCGCCCATGTCGGCGGCTGCGATGATCTGATGGCGCTGGAGCAAAGCGGCAAGCTCGACACGCTGCTGGATGCCTGACCGAGGGGACATCATGCGGATAGCGCTTTTCCAGATGAATTCGGGCGTCGATCCCGAGATCAACGTCCGCGCGCTGACCGATGCGGTAGCGCAGGCGGCGGAGGGCGGAGCACAATTGCTCTTCACACCGGAAATGTCCGGCTGCGTCGATCAGGATCGCGAACGATCGAGCAAGGTCATCGTGCGCGAGGAGGAGGACATTGTCCTCGCCGCCGTGCGTGGGACCGCCGCCGAGCATGGCCTGTGGGTGCATCTTGGCTCCCTCGCGCTCAGCGATCCGGCGACAGCCAAACGGCGCAATCGCGGTTTCCTCATCGACGACAGGGGCGACATTCGCGCACGCTACGACAAGATCCACCTGTTTGACGTGGACCTCCCCACGGGCGAGAGTTGGCGCGAGTCCAACAGCTATGCCGCAGGCGAGCAAGCCGTCGTGGCGCAGACCCCCTGGGGCAAACTAGGACTCACCATCTGCTACGATCTGCGTTTCCCGGATCTGTTCCGCGCGCTCAGCAATGGCGGGGCGGATATCATTTCCGTGCCGGCCGCCTTCACTGTGCCGACCGGCGAGGCGCACTGGCATGTCCTGCTGCGCGCGCGGGCAATCGAGTCCTCCGCCTTCGTTGTCGCCACGGGACAGACCGGCACGCATGAGGATGGTCGGCAAACTTATGGGCATAGCCTCGTAATCGATCCGTGGGGCACGATTCTACTCGATGCAGGTGATAAGCCTGGGCTTTACTTCGCGGATCTTCCGCTCGAGCGGCTCCACAACGTACGGACGCGTATCCCCGTGCTTCAGCACCGCAAGTCGATCTCGGACGTCGTTAGCGCATGATATCCTTCGATCTTAGATGTGCCGGTGATCATGTCTTCGAAATCTGGTTCAGATCCGGCTCGGATTTCGATACGCAGCGCGACGCCGGCCAGATCAGTTGCCCGGTCTGCGGCGATCGCGACGTCGCCAAGGCTGTCATGGCACCGGCCATCGCGGCCAAAGGCAACCAGCGGCGCGCAACCACCGGCGATCAGTATATGGCTGGCGGCGACATCAAGGAGACGCCAGAGCATGTCCGTGCGCTCATGAGCGCGCTCGCCGAAGCGCAGGCCGCAGCGCTCAAGGACTCCGTGTGGGTCGGGGATAGTTTTGCCGACAAGGCGCGCGCAATGCATTATGGCGAGGTCGACAGCGCCGCGATCCACGGCACCGCCAACGCGCAAGAAGCGCGCGCAATGATGGAGGAGGGGCTCGCCATCGCGCCCTTGCTCGTGCCGATCGCGCCGCCGGACAAGACGAACTGACCACGCCAAGCCGGCGCCGAGATTGACCGCTCCGGCCGCGCGCAATAGAGCGCTTTGGCGTGCGCCCGTAGCTCAGCAGGATAGAGCATCAGATTCCTAATCTGGGGGCCACAGGTTCGAATCCTGTCGGGCGCACCACCGATCTTAACGCGATCGAAGCCGAACCGTCCTAGGCGGCCAGCACATCAACCGTCATCAGGGGCAAGCATGGACAAGGAGCAGACTGTCGAGCGGTCGAACGGCGCCAGCTGGCGCCGCGCGCGACTGCTCAATGTCTGGGTGGACGATCTGTCGGTCCAGGAAATCGTCGAGCAGCTCGACCAGGATGTCTTGTTCACCGTCAATGTCGACCATCTCTACCAGTTGCAGCGCAATCCGGATTTTGCTGCGGCCTATGCGGGCGCGACGATCGTATCGTGCGACAGCAAATATGTGCGCGGCGGCGTGCTGGCGACGGGCAGGGGGCCGATGCGCAAAGCCTGCGGGTCGGACATCGTGCCGGCCTATTGGCGGCATCATGCGGGAAATCCCGATGTGCGGATATTCCTGCTCGGCGCAAAGCCCGGCGTCGCGGCGGCGGCGCAAGCGCGGATCAATGGCCTTGTCGGCCGCGCGATTGTCGTCGGGGCGCATGGGCCATCGATGAATTTCGTGAATGACGAGACGGAGTGTCTGGCGGCGATCGACATGATCAACGCTTCCGGCGCGACCTGTCTCATCGTCGGCCTGGGTGCGCCCAAGCAGGAAATCTGGATCCATAAGCACCGGCATCTGATGCCGGGCGTGAAGCTCTATATGGGTGTCGGCGCGACGATCGACTATGAGGCCGAAGCCGTCGCGCGCGCGCCGCTGTGGATGCGCAAACTGGCGCTGGAATGGTTCCACCGTGTGATCACCGATCCGCGGCGCTATGCGATGCGCTATCTGCGCAATGTCGAATTCTTCTGGCTGGTGCTGAAAGACCGGCTTGGCCTTTATCGGCCGCCAGCATTCAGATCGCCGGTCACGACGGGCGAACCAGGCACGGGCTAATTGTGAAGATCCGATGTGACGCACTTTGCATGCGTTCGGGCTTGCCATAGAGCGTGAGGCGACATCGCCGGGTCTGTTTCGGATACGACGGCCAGACTTAATTTAACATAATATATATTATCGGACTTTAAGATGGACGACAGGGCGGCAGACATCACTCCCCTCCAGGCGATCATGGCGCGTCTGCGCGATCCTGAGCGCGGATGCCCTTGGGATGTCGAGCAGACGTTTGCGACCATCGCGCCCTATACGATCGAGGAAGCCTATGAAGTGGCCGACGCGATCGAGCGCGGCGACACGGCGGCGCTCAAGGACGAGCTTGGCGATCTGCTGTTCCAGGTGATGTTCCATAGCCGGATGGCTCAGGAAGCCGGCTCGTTCGATCTTTCCGACGTGATTACAGCGATCTGCGACAAGATGGTGCGACGGCATCCACATGTGTTTGGCGATGGTCAGGCATCGCCCGGTTGGGAGCAGATCAAGGCCGCCGAGCGCGCGGAGAAGGCCGACGACGATCCGTCCGCACTGGCCGGCGTGGCTGTCGCACTGCCGGCCTTGCTGCGGAGCGAGAAGCTGCAGAAGCGCGCGTCGCGCGTCGGTTTCGATTGGGATGATATTGCAGATGTTCGCGCCAAGCTACTGGAAGAAATAGAAGAAGTTGATAACGCCGAGACCCCGCAGGAAATCGAGGACGAGATTGGCGACGTGCTGTACGCAGCGGTCAATCTGGCCCGGCATCATGGCGTCGATCCCGAGGCAGCGCTCCGCGGGGCCAATGCGAAGTTCGAGCGCCGTTTCCGGGCCATGGAAGCATTGGCGGGCGATGCATTCCCGGATTTGCCGATCGATCAGAAAGAAGCGCTCTGGCAGGCCGTGAAGCGGGCCGAGGGCTGAGGCAGCTCGCCGCGTGAGGCTGGAAACCGATCGCCTGCTGCTGCGCCGCTGGACGCCGCGAGACGCCCTTCCCTTCATCGACATGCATGCGCACGACGACGTCATGGCGTGGCTCTGGCATCGACCGCGCGATGTCGACGAGGTGCTGGCCTATTTCGCCGTGCTGGAAACGCATTTCGAAAGCGAGGGCTTCGGGCTCTGGGCGGTCGAGCGGCGGGCCGATAGGCAACTTATCGGGATGAGCGGATTGCGCAGAGTGGTCGGGGGCGATCATCCGATGGCGCCATGCGCGGAGATGGTCTGGCGACAGCGTCGCGACGTCTGGGGGCACGGCTATGCCGCGGAAGCAGCCGACGCTGCTGTCCGCGACGGATTCGAGCGGATCGGGTTGCCGCAGGTGATGGCCTGGACGGCTGCGAGCAATCAGCGGTCTCAAGGCGTGATGCGCAGGATCGGCATGGTGCGGCAGGAAGCACTGGATTTCGACCAGCCGGGGCTCGCGGACGCGCATCCCTTGCGGCGGCAAGTCGTGTTCACCCGTTCGGCCTGACCGTCAGCCTGGTAAGCCCGCGCCGAATTGCCGGAGGAACCGCTCATGATCGGCGGGATCCATGCGGACCGAGAGCGTGACCGTCGCGGTGTCGCCGGACGCGTCATGCTCCTCGGACAGCACGTCGCCATGGCCGTGCAGCCAGGCCAGCGCGGCACCGTCGCCGCCGTCCAATACGATCTCGTAGCGGCGATGGCCCTTCCCCAATATGTCCGCAAGCTGCCGCTTGAGCGCATCGATGCCCTCGCCGGTCAGCGCCGACACCAGCGCGACATCACCAAGCTGCGCCGCGCGCGCCTCGATCGCGGCGCGATGCTCGGGATCCTCGATAAGATCGGCCTTGTTCCAGACCTCGATCATCGGTGCGGCACTGCCCTGCCCCTCGGCATCGGTTGTCCCCTCCTCGTCCGGTGCGGCACCGAGCCCGGAGAGCACATCGAGCACATCTTCCTTCTGCGCATCGCTGTCGGGATGCGCGATATCCCGGACGTGGAGGATGAGATCGGCCGACAGGACTTCCTCCAGCGTCGCGCGGAAGGCCGCGATAAGCTGGTGCGGCAGATCAGAGACGAAGCCCACCGTATCGGACAGGATCGCCTTGTCGATGCCCGGCAGGCTGATCTGGCGCATCGTGGGATCGAGCGTCGCGAAGAGCATGTCCTGCGCCAGCACATCGGCGCCGGTCAGCCGATTGAACAGTGTCGATTTGCCGGCATTGGTGTAGCCAACCAGAGCGATGACGGGCCAGGGCGCGCGCTGCCGTCGCGCCCGATGCAAGCCGCGCGTGCGCGTGACCTGGTCCAGCTCCCGGCGGATGCGCGCCATGCGATCGCGGATCATGCGCCGATCGGCCTCGATCTGGGTCTCGCCTGGGCCGCCCAGGAAGCCGAAGCCGCCGCGCTGGCGCTCGAGGTGGGTCCAACTGCGCACCAGGCGGCCGGCCTGATAATCGAGATGGGCGAGCTCGACCTGCAGCCGCCCCTCGGCTGTCGCAGCGCGCTCCCCAAAGATTTCAAGGATGAGCCCGGTACGATCGATCACCTTGGCGCCCCAGGCCTTTTCGAGATTGCTCTGCTGAACCGGGCTCAGGCTGTTGTCGACGACGACAAGCTCGGCCTTCGTCTCCTCGATCAGCCCGCCAATCTCCTCCACCTGTCCCGAGCCGAACAGGGTCGCCGGGCGCGATTGGCGCAGGCGATAGACCGCCGCATGGACCACATCGAGACCGATCGCCACGGCAAGTCCCCGCGCCTCCTCGAGCCGCGCGGACACATCGCGACGCTGCCGCCCGCCGAGATCGGCATGAACGACCAGCGCGCGGGCGCCGCGCGAGACTTCTTCACGTTCGCTGAAGTGGGCGATGGCTCAGGCTCGCAGCTCAGTCCTGGTCATCCTCACCCTCCCCTGAGAGATCGAGCGGATGCAGCGGCTGAACGGTGGAGATGGCATGCTTATATACGAGCTGGACGAGGCCGTCGCGCTGCAGAAGCATGCAGAATAGATCGAATGCCGAAATGTCGCCCTGGAGCATGACGCCGTTCACCAGGAACATCGTCACCGGCTCGCCCGACTTGTGGACCGCGGACAGGAAGATCTCCTGCAGCAGTTTGGGCTTGCGCTCATTGGCGGAGAAGGCGGACTCGATCCGCGAGAGATCGATTGGGTGCGCGGGCATGACCGTCGAGATGGCGTGCTTGTAGACGAGCTGCGTCTGGCCGTCGCGGCGCAGGAGCACCGAGAAATTGTCGAACCAGGTGACGATGCCTTGCAGTTTCACGCCCTTGACGAGAAACATGGTGACGGGCGTCTTGCTCTTGCGGAGACTGTTGAGGAAGATATCCTGGAGATTATTGAGCTTATCGGCCATTTTATTACTCCATTATTGGCGGGTCATGGCCCGCATCGCATCCAATTTGGATATCGATTGTCTACCCAGACGCTTTGAACCTAGGCGATTCTCCCTGGGAAATCTAGCCACCTTTGCCGCACTGCACAAATTGCGGCAACCGGCTTCAGTCCCTCCCCTCGCCCAGCCCCAGTGACTTGAGCTTCCGATGCAGGGCGGAGCGTTCCATGCCGATGAACGCGGCGGTGCGGGAGATGTTCCCGGAGAAGCGCTTGATCTGGACGCGCAGATATTCCCGCTCGAAATTCTCGCGGGCCTCGCGCAGCGGCGCTCCCATGATCGCGCTGGACAGGCCGGCATCGTCATTGTTGCCCGTGGCTTCCACCGGCAGCATGTCGAGCTCGATCGTGCCGCCGGGCTGCATCGGCGCGAGGATGATGGTGCGCTCAACCACGTTGCGCAACTGCCGGACATTGCCGGGCCAGTCTGAGGATTGCAGCGCGGCCATCGCATTGGCCGCCATCTGCGGCGCGGGCATGCCGCGCTCGGCGGCGAATCGCGCGAGATAATGCTCGACGAGGCCAGGAATGTCATCGCGGCGCTCGGCCAGCGGCGGGATGACGAGCGGCACGACATTGAGGCGGTAATAGAGATCCTCGCGGAAGTTCCGCTGTGCGATCTCTTCCTTGAGATCGCGCGCGGTCGAGGAAATGACGCGAATGTCGACGCGAACCTGCCGTTGGCCACCGATTCGCGTGAAGCTCTGGTCGGTCAGTACCCGCAGGATCTTGCCCTGCGTGGTGAGCGGCATGTCGGCGATTTCGTCCAGGAACAAGGTGCCGCCATGCGCCTGTTCCAGCAGGCCGGGACGGATCACCCCATCCGTGCCCTCGACGCCGAACAGCGCCTCTTCCGCGCGCTCGGGTTCGATGCGCGCCGCCGTGACGATGACGAACGGACCGTCCGTGCGGCCGGACCAGTTATGGAGCATACGCGCCGCGACTTCCTTGCCGACGCCCGCCGGGCCGGTGATGAGCACCCGGCTGCCCGTGGCGGCGACTTTCTTGATCGTGGCACGAACGCTGTTGATCGCGTTGCTGGTGCCGGTGAGCTCTTCTTCCTGGCCGAAGCGGGCGCGCAGGGTCTGGTTTTCGCGCCGCAGCCGCTCGGTTTCCGTGGCGCGCGCGACAATGTGGAGCAACTGGTCCGACTCGAACGGCTTCTCGATGAAATCGACGGCACCGCGACGGATCGCCGCGACGGCCGTGTCGATGTTGCCGTGGCCTGAAATCATCAGCACGGGGATGGTGGCATCGCGCTGCTTGATCTCTTCGAGCAGTTCAAGGCCATCCAGCCGTGAGCCTTGCAGCCAGACGTCAAGCAGGACCAGCGAGGGGCGCCGCGTCGCCAGCGCTTCCAGCGCCTCGTCGCTGCTCGCCGCGAGGCGGGTCTCGAAGCCCTCATCCTGCAGCACCCCGGCAACCAGCTCGCGGATGTCAGCCTCATCATCGACAATCAGAATATCAAGCGCCATTCAACGTCTCTTTCGTGGAATCTCCGGGCTGCCCCTCGCCCTCTTCGGCCAGCCGCGCCAGCCTCGCTACATCGAAGCGCAACGTCACGATCGTGCCCCCGCTCGGCGCATCGCCGAAGCTGATCGTGCTGAAATGCTCCTCGATAATCTTCTTGACGATCGCGAGCCCGAGCCCCGTGCCTTTCGCGCGGGTGGTCATATAAGGCTCGACGATCCGATCCCGCTGATCCGGCAAGCCGACGCCATCGTCGATTAGGCGCAGCACGATCTCGCCATCCTCGCGGTCGATGGTCATGCCAATATGACCGATCGGAGATGTCTTGCCCGCCAGAGAGTCGCCTTGTCCCTCGCCGATCTCGGCCAGGTGTCGTTGCTCGATCGCCTCGACCGCGTTCTTGACGATGTTCGTCAGTGCCTGGCCGATCTGACGACGATCACAAACCAGCATCGGTTCGGCTTCCGCGCTCAGAAAGGAAAAGGCGATCTCCGGATGCGCGACTTCGTGCAGGAACATGGCATGGCGCGCGATGTCGATCACTGCTTCCTCGCGGAACACCGGCTTTGGCATACGCGCGAAGGATGTGAATTCGTCAACGATGCGCCGCAGGTCACCTACCTGCCGGACGATCGTTTCGGTGAGGCGTTTGAAGGTGCCGGGATCGGACGAGATTTCCTTGGCGTAGCGGCGCTGGAGCCGCTCGGCCGCGAGCTGGATGGGGGTGAGCGGATTCTTGATCTCGTGCGCGATCCGGCGCGCCACGTCCGACCACGCAGCGCGGCGCTGGTCGAGCAGCTGCTCGGTAATATCATCAAAGGTCAGCACGCGGTTACCGCCCTCGGCCACCACGCGCACGGCCAGGGTGCGGATCTCTCCACCGGCACGGATCTGAATGATGTCGGATCCGGTGCCCGCTGCCATGAGCGCGGCAAGCTCTTCTGAAAATTCGGCAAGCGGTTGCCCCGCCGCCTGTTCGCCCGGCTTGACCAGCAGCGCCGCCGCCGAGCTGTTGAGAAGCTGGATGACGCCATGCTGATCGACCGAGATGACGCCGGCGCTGACGCCGGACAGCACGGCTTCGATCAGCGCCCGGCGGTTGGCGAGCTGACCATTGGCGGAGACCAGTGCGCCGGTCTGCGCCTCGAGCCGCTGCGTCATGCGATTGAAGGCGCTGGCGAGCGTGCCGAGCTCGTCGCGGGCATGTGTGTCGGTGACGCGGGTGGAGAGATCGCCGGCAGTCACCCGGCGCGCGGCGTCGACCAATTCGCCGACCGGGCGCACGAGCCGGTCGGCGACAAGGAGTGCGATCCACACCGCGATCCCCACCAGTGCCAATGTGCCGAGGAACAGGAGGATGTTGAAGCGGAGCTGAAGCTGGCGCGAACGGGCGGCGAATTCCTCGTAGCCGGCAAGCACCTGCTGTGCGCGCTTCATCTGGCTGAACGCGGACACGGCCGAATCGCGGGTGGCGTAGAGGAAGGTGTTGGAGCCGGGATAGAGCAAGGTGAAAGCCTCGATCTGGTCCGGCTTGGCCTTGACCACCACCGACTCGCCGGTGCGCAGCTCCTTGATGATCTCGGGCGTCAGCACATCGGTCGCCGTGCGCCGCTCGGGATCGACCGTCGCCGCGGTGCGCGCGACCCCATCCCTTCCAATTTCGATGATCGCCGAGCGGTTGAGCTTGCGCGTCACGACCTGATAAACATAGCCCTCGGCGAAGGATGGGCTCGAAATGTTGGACTGCGAGAGATAGTCGCGCAGGTCCCCGGCCATCGTGACTGTCTCGTCGCCGGTCTCCTTGATGTTCGACTGATAATAGCCGCGTGCCAGATCGCTGGCATTCTGGAGCATGCCGCGCGCGTCGGATGAAAACCAGAACTGCACGCCATATTGGAACAACAGCGAAGCGAAGATCACGACGAGCAGGAGCGGCACGCTCGCGGTGATCGAGAACAGGGCGACGAGTCGGACGTGGAGCTTCCCGCCTCCGCCGACCAGACTGCGCTCGGCGCGCCTGCGCGCGATACGCTGGCCGATCAGGACCAGCAGGATGATCGCCGGCAGCAGATTGAGGACAAGCAGCAGTGCGACCACCGCAGCGCTCAGCAGCGTATCGATCTGCTGCGGACGGCTGATCAGCCAATAGGTGAAGCCGGCGGTCGCGAGCAGCGTAAGCAGCGCCAGCACTTCGGCCAGGCGACCAAGACGCGGCGAGCCAAACAGGGTCGGCGGCGACTCGTCCATCCCTCCGTGCATTGCGGCTCGCTGGTCCATCGTGGCAACGGTACAACATCGCCGTGGCTCTGAAAACACGCTTTCGGACGAGCCGAGATTCCGTAACGGAAATGTCACATCATCATCGATCGGCAAGCGGCGGGCAGGAGAAAAGTGCTTCGTTTCCGATTCTTATCGTTCCCGCAGCGGCATGGCCGGATCGATATCGTAATGAGTCAGCTTCTTGCGAAGCGTGTTCCGGTTCATGCCGAGCGTGGCAGCCGCGCGGATCTGGTTGCCGTCCATCGCCGCCAGCGTCTCGCCGAGCAGGACTGGCTCGATCACGGCGAGCAGCTTGTCGTGCAGTTCGCTCGGATTAACGCCGGCGCCGATCGCAAGCTGTTCGCGTGACCACCGCCGCGCCGCTTCGCGGAGGTCCACGGTGCCGGTGCCGGCGGGGCCGCCGAGCGACTCGGCGAAGGTCAGCACCTGGCGCAGATGCTGGACCTGAATCTCCTGATCGCGGGTCAGCACGGTCAGCCGCTTCATCAGATTTTGCAGTTCGCGGACATTGCCCGGCCAGTCGTAGAGCTCCAGCAGCCCGGCGGCTTCGGCCGAGAGCGTTTTGCGCGGGAGACCGCCGACGGCCGCCTGATCCAGGAAATGGCGCGCGAGGAGCGGCACGTCGCCCGCGCGCTCAC
This sequence comes from Sphingobium nicotianae, assembly GCF_018603885.1. GTDB lineage: Bacteria > Pseudomonadota > Alphaproteobacteria > Sphingomonadales > Sphingomonadaceae > Sphingobium > Sphingobium nicotianae. The sequence continues at coordinate 259,481 of NZ_JAHGAW010000001.1, read as the reverse complement.
GCAGCGCCGGTAGCCGGATCGGTACGACATTAAGGCGATAGAAGAGATCCTCGCGGAAGCGTCCGTCGGCGATCAGGTTCGGGAGATCCTGATTGGTCGCGGCGATGATGCGGACATTGACGCGCACCGGCCGCGTGCCGCCGACGGTCGTGACCTCGCCGGATTGGAGCACGCGCAGCAGGCGGGTCTGGGCGTCCATCGGCATGTCGCCGATCTCGTCGAGGAACAATGTGCCGCCCTCGGCTTGCTCAAACTTGCCGGCCGAGCGCGCCACCGCGCCAGTGAAGGCGCCGCGTTCATAGCCGAACAGCTCGGCCTCGATCAGCTCGCGCGGAATCGCCGCCATGTTGATCGCGACGAAAGGCTGGCTGCGCCGGGGGCCAAGGCTGTGGATCGCCTCGGCGACCAGCTCCTTGCCGGTGCCTGATTCGCCGAGCACCAGGATGTTGAGATCATTGCCGACCACGCGCGCGATGGTGCGATAGACTTCCTGCATCTGGGCCGAGCGGCCGATCAGCGGCAATTCCTCGCCGCCGCTGCCCTCGCCCGGTTCGGGTGCGCTGCTGCTCGAGCGAACGCTCATCGCTTCCGTCACGGCGCGGCTCAGCTCGTTGAGGTCGAAGGGTTTGGGGAGATATTCGAAGGCGCCCTGCCCCGTTGCGCGGACGGCGGTGTTGAGCGTGTTCTGCGCCGAGAGGATGATGACCTTGAGATCCGGCTCCTGCGCCAGAATCGCGGCGACGTCGTCGAGACCGTCGCCATCGGGCAGCATGACGTCGGTGATCAGCACGTCCGGTGCGAAGATCGGCAGTGCTTCGCGGCGCTCGGCGATGGAGCCGACGGTGCGCACGATGTGGCCCTGGCGCTTCAGCGCCTCGGAGATGACCATGCAGATGGCGGGATCGTCATCGACAACGAGAATCTTGCCGGTCAATCGGGTCATGACTGGACTCCCATCGGCAGCAATAGCCGGAAGATCGAGCGGCCGGCGGCCTGATCGCGCTCATATTGGACGAGGCCGTTCATGTCGCGCACCAGCTTGTCGACCAGCGCCAGGCCGAGCCCCTGCCCGCTGCGCTTGTTCGAGATGAAGGGATTGAACAGCACGTCGCGGATATTTTCCGGCACGCCCGGGCCATTGTCGATCACCTGGATCTCGATTTGCAGCGGCGATGTCCCCTTCCCCTTCGTTGAGAGGACCGAGAGGCCATGGCGATAGGCGGTAGCGACCTGGACCGTGGCATCCTCGACGCCGTCCACAGCCTCAACTGCGTTCTTCACGAGATTGAGCATGATCTGGACGAAGGCGTCGCCATTGATCTGGGCGAAGGGCAGCGAAGGGTCGTAGGTCCGCGTGATCTCGCAGCCGCGCGCGAAGCCGGCCGAGGCGATCTCGACCGCGCGGTCGAGCAAGGGATAGATGTTCTCCGGCCGACATTCGAGTGGCTGATTGCTGGTGAAGCTCTGCATCCGGTCAATCAGGGCCGCGATCCGGTCGACCTCATCAATGATCAGCTTGGTGAGCGGCCGGGTCGACTCGCCGGCGTCGCCTTCGAGCAACTGGGCCGCGCCGCGGATACCGGAGAGCGGATTCTTGATCTCATGCGCCAGCATCGCTGCGGCGCCGGTCGCCGAGCGCGCGCCCATCGAAGCGCGGCGCATCCCCAGCGACTGAGTCTGACCATGGACATGGAGCGCGACGATGCGCCAGCGCTCATCTTCGAGCAGCGGATGGATGAGGATATCCATCTCCACCGCTTCGTTGCGCCCGGCATGGACTTGGATGTCGTAAGCCGAGAGCGGCTTGTCTGTCATCCAGATCGCGGTGTCCATGCGCGGATCGGCGATGCGCAGGACACGCCCGACCACGCTGCCGACCAGCGCTGAGCGGGCCATGTTGAGCAGCGACTCCGCGCGGGCGTTGGCGCTGACGATGCGTCCGTTGGGATCGATCAGCAGCGTCGCAATGGGATGCGCCGAGATGAGCTCGGCGGCGGCGGGAATGCCGCCCTTCGCGGGGAAGTTGGGGATTGCCAGGGCGCCTCTCCCCGGCTCAGGCGGCGTCGCGGATCGTGTCCCGCTCCGCCAGCTCGGGCCGGTTCAGGAATGGCTCGTAGAAGCGCGCCAGCATGTCGATCACCTTGCCCGCCGCCGGCACCTGATTGACGGCGTTGCGGAACTCGGCCGAGCCCGGCAGGCCCTTGGTGTACCAGCCGAGATGCTTGCGGGCCATGTTGACCCCGGTCAGTTCGCCATAATGGTCGAGCATCGCGCGATAATGCTCGATAATGACGGCATATTGCTCGCCGATATCCGGATCGGCGCGCACGATGCCGGTGGATAGCGCTTCCATCACCTGGCCGAGCAGCCATGGCTTGCCATAGGCGCCGCGGCCGATCATCACGCCGTCCGCGCCGCTCTGGGCAAGCGCGGTCTTGGCATCTTCGATCGAGCAGATGTCGCCATTGACGATGACGGGCAGCTTCACCGCCGCCTTGACCTTCGCAACGAAAGCCCAGTCGGCCGCGCCTTTGTACATCTGGTTGCGGGTGCGGCCGTGGACCGTGATCATCTTCGCGCCGAGATCCTCGGCGATGCGGGCAAGCTCGGGCGCGTTGAGGCTCTCATGGCACCAGCCCATGCGCATCTTGACCGTGACCGGCACGTCGACCGCCTCGACCGTCGCCTTGATCAGGCTGGCGGCGAGCGGCAGGTCACGCATCAGCGCCGATCCGGCATCGCCATTGACCACCTTCTTGACCGGGCAGCCCATGTTGATGTCGATGATCGCCGCACCGCGATCGGCATTGAGCTTGGCGGCCTCGGCCATCTCGGTGGGTTGGCAGCCGGCGAGCTGGAGCGAGACCGGCTCCTCCAGCGGATGCCAGGCCGCCTTCTGCAGCGACTGGCGCGTCTCGCGGATCATCGCCGGCGAGGCGATCATCTCGGTCACGTTGAGGCCCGAACCGTAACGGCGCACCAGCGTGCGGAACGGCATGTCGGTGACGCCCGTCATCGGCGCGAGAACGACCGGCATGTCGACCGTGACCGGGCCGATCTGGATGGGCTTGAGCAATGTCATGATCTTCTGGTGCCTAAAAAACAGGCAGCCCTTAGCGCGAATGGAGGGGAGCCGCAAGGTTCGCCGGAGCGGCAATCCGTGCCCTGTGTCGCCTCTTTGGGACGGATTGCGAGCGAAAAGAGAGTTGGTAAAGGGTCACGGATGAGGTTTCGATTCAACGAAATGACGGTTTTCCGGGAAATAGCGGATGAAACTTCAGGAACATCGCACGTGTGACGCATGGCATGATGTAAAAGTCCGCTCCTAGCGCGCAGGACGGCTTGGATCGGACAGAAGGTTCACGGCATCAAAGAGCGGTGGGCGGCGAGCGTCGCTCGGGGATCATGCCATGGCGCGAGCCGGATAGGACAGTCACATTGCGCTTTCGCCACGCGAGCGCAGCTTCTAAGCGCATGTCATGTCCATGGTTTCGTCACTCGCCGCGATCGTCCTTGCCGCCGGGAGGGGCTCGCGCAGCGGGGCCGGCAGCCCCAAGCAGTTTCGGCTGCTCGGCGGACAGCCGGTCCTCGCGCACTCGATCGAGGCTATGCGACGTCATGACCGGATCGACAGGGTCGTCTTGGTCGTGCCGCCTGGCGGAATTGATGAAGCGCGCACGCTGCTCGGCGCCGACGCGAAGGGGCTGACGATCGTCGAAGGCGGCGAAACGCGCCGCCTCTCCGTCCGCAATGCGCTGGAGGCGTTGGCCGCAGGTGATTCCACGCCCAGCCACGTGCTTGTCCATGACAGCGCCCGACCCGGTCTCCCCTCCTCCGTGATCAACCGGCTGATCGCGGCGCTGGAGGCCGGTGCGGCCGGTACGATGCCGGTGCTGCCGGTGGCCGATACGCTGATCACGGATCAGGACGGCCTGTCCGGGGATACCGTCGATCGCGCGCCGCTGCGCCGGGTGCAGACGCCGCAGGCTTTCGACTTCCCGGCGATCCTCACGGCGCACCGGGACTGGTCGGCGCCGGATGAGCCGACCGACGATGCGCAGATGCTCCGCGCGCTCGGCCATGACATCGCGCTGGTTGAGGGCGACCCGCGTCTCGATAAGATCACCTATCCCGGAGACCATGAGCGGATGGAACGGCAGCTTGGCGCGGCGATGAGCGTGCGCGTTGGTCTCGGGTTCGACGTGCATCGCCTCGTCGCCGGCGAGGACTTGTGGCTCGGCGGCGTGCAGATCCCGCACAGCCATGGCCTTTTCGGCCACAGCGATGCCGACGTGGCGATCCATGCGCTGGTCGATGCCCTGCTCGGCGCACTGGCGGAGGGGGACATTGGCAGCCATTTCCCGCCGAGCGATCCGCAATGGCGCGGGGCGCGCTCGGCGCAGTTCCTTGCCTTCGCCGTCGAACGGGTACGGGCACGGGGCGGCCGGATCGACCATGCCGATCTCACCATCATCTGCGAGGCGCCGAAGATCGGCCCGCACCGCGACGCCATGCGCGCGCGACTGGCGGAACTCATGGGATTGCCGGAGGACCGGGTGAGCGTCAAGGCGACGACAACGGAACGGCTGGGCCTCACCGGCCGGGGCGAAGGGATCGCGGCGCAGGCGGTGGCGACGATCAGCTTGCCGGAGAGGAAATAGGCTCGGACCCGGAAAGTGGATTGGAGATGCGACAAGATTGTCGTCTTTTCGTTCCTCCCCAAGCAAGCTTGGGGAGGAACTGGCGGGTCCGCTCCCTACACCATTTCCGCGCGGCACGAGCGGCGCGGTGACGCGACATGTGTTGCGAGATGATCAGGGATAGCCTGTCGCCGGACAACATCCCCGCCGGCCCGGCGTGTGGCAGCATAAATGCCATTGGCTTTTGGCGCGGATCGGCTCATGGAGCCGACATGACCGAGGTCGAAAACGCCGGGACGGTGCTGTTGCCCGAGGAGCTGGTGTCGCTCGCGCGCCGGGTGATCGAGGCCAACAAGGCGATCGGGCGGCGCATCGTCGTTGCCGAGAGCTGCACGGGCGGCCTCGTCTCCGCCGCGCTCACCGAAATTCCCGGATCCTCAGCGGTGTTCGAGGCCGGCATCGTCACTTATTCCAACGCGCAGAAGATGGCATTGCTTGGCGTCAGCGAGGATGTGCTCGATACGTTCGGCGCGGTCTCCATCGCCACCGCCTGGGCCATGGCGCAAGGTGCGCTCAAGCGCAGCGGCGCGGACATCGCCGTCTCGATCACGGGCATCGCCGGGCCGGACGGCGGATCGGAGATGAAGCCGGTCGGCACCGTCGTCTTCGCGCGGGCCGAGCAGGACTGTGACAGCGAGAATGTCGTGGCGGACCTGCGCCGGTTCGACAATGAAGGCCGAGCGAAGATTCGCCTTCAGGCAGCGCTTTGCGCGCTGGAATTGCTGCTGCCGGAAGTGCCCGACGCATAGAGTAAGGCGGCGCGCTCCTCGAACGCGCCGATCATCTTGCGCAAGGCGCGATGGAACATCTGGCCGGCGATCATCTCGAACACGCGATTCTTGAAGGCGAAATCGACTTCGAAATCGATCAGCACGCCCCCTGTCCCGTCGTCACGGAAGCGCCAGTCATTGCTGAGATGCTTGAGCGGCCCGTCGATATAATCGACATGAACATGGGCCGGGCGCTGCTTGACCACGCGCGAGGTGAAGGTCTCGCGCAGACTCTTGAAGCCGACGATCATGTCGGCGAGCATCTCGCTCTCGCTATCCGAGCGGATGCGGATCGCGCTCACCCAGGGCAGGAATTGCGGATAGGCCGCGACATCCGCCACGAGATCGAACATCTGCTCTGGCGTGTAAGGCAGCCGGCGCGTCTCGGCGTGCTTGGGCATCAGACCTTCGCGGCGGACTTCGCCAGCGCAGCCTCCCGCGCTGCGCGCATCTGCGCGAAATCCTCGCCTGCGTGATAGCTGGAGCGGGTCAGCGGGCTGGAGGCGACCTGCAGGAAGCCCTTGGCCCGTGCGATCGAGCCATAGGCCTTGAAGCCCTGCGGCGTGACGAACTCCTGCACGGCGGCATGTTTGGGCGTCGGGCGCAGATATTGGCCCATCGTGAGAAAGTCGACATCGGCCGAGCGCATGTCGTCCATCACCTGATGCACTTCGAGTCGCTCCTCCCCCAGGCCGAGCATGATGCCCGACTTGGTGAAGATGGAGGGATCGAGCCGCTTGACCATTTCCAGCAGGCGCAGCGAGGCATAATAGCGCGCGCCGGGGCGGATGGTCGGGTAGAGCCTGGGCACCGTCTCCAGATTGTGATTATAGACGTCCGGCCGGGCCGCGACGATCGCCTCGACGGCGGCCTCATGCTTGTTGCGGAAGTCGGGCGTGAGGATTTCGATCGTCGTGGCCGGCGTGGTCTTGCGCAGCGCCTCGATCACCTTGACGAACTGGCGTGCACCACCGTCCGGCAGATCGTCACGATCGACCGAGGTCACGACGATATGCTCCAGGCCCATCTCCGCGCAGGCATCGGCGAGATTCTGCGGCTCGCGCGGGTCGACGGGGCGCGGCATGCCGGTCTTGACGTTGCAGAAGGCGCAGGCGCGGGTGCAAGTATCGCCCAGGATCATCACCGTTGCGTGCTTCCTGGTCCAGCACTCGCCGATGTTGGGGCAGGCCGCTTCCTCGCAGACGGTGGCGAGGCCCTTGTCGCGCATCAGCTTGCGAGTCGCCTCATACCCCTTGCTGACGGGCGCCTTGACGCGGATCCAGTCGGGCTTGCGCGGATTGAGCCCGCGCGGCTCGGATGACAGGTCGTTCATGAGGTGCAGATAGCGCTGGCAGTGCGCAGTTGCCAGCCCCGAGGAAAATCGTCAGACGAAATCCCTATCATGGTGACATTCACAGACATGCTCGACGGCTATCGCCGGTTCCGCGAAACCGGCTGGGCCAATCAACGCGCGCGCTGGGACGAACTGGCCGATGGCCAGAGCCCGCGCGTCATGATCATCGCCTGTTCGGACAGCCGGGTCGAGCCGGCGCAGATCTTCGACACCAATCCGGGCGAGATCTTCGTGGTGCGCAACGTCGCCGCTTTGGTGCCGCCCTACGAGACGAATCCCGGGCGCCACGGCGTGTCGGCGGCGGTCGAGTTCGCCGTCCAGGTGCTCGGCGTCGAAGAGATCGTCGTCATGGGCCATGGCCTGTGCGGCGGCTGCAAGGCGGCGCTGACCCGGGAACTGCACGACGCGCCGATCGGCGAAGGCGGCTTCATCGCGAGCTGGATTTCGATGCTCGACGATGCGCGGGGCGAGGTGGTGGCGCGGTACGGCACGGATCAGGGCCGGATCGCCGGCCGGGCGATGGAACAGGCGGCGGTCAAGGTCAGCCTCGAGAACCTGCGCACCTTCCCCTGGATAAGGGAAAAGGAAGCCCGCTCCGTCTTATCGCTGAAAGGCGCCTTCTTCGCGATATCCGACGGGGTGCTTCACATGCTCGACGAGACGACGGACGCCTTCCAGCCCTATGAATGATCCGTTCTTTTTGTTTGTCTATGGTTTGCTGATGCGTGGGGGGAGCGGCTATCGCGCGCTCGGTCTCGAGACCCGCGTGCACCGGCACGGGCAGGAGCGCGTGACCGGCCGGCTCTATCATCTCGGCGATTATCCGGGCCTCGTTACCGGTCCACACGGGCTGGTTCATGGCGAACTTGTCTCCTTCGAAGATCCAGGGCTGATCGAGGAGTTGGACGCCTATGAGCTATACGATCCGGAGAATCCGACCGGTTCGGAGTATCGGCGGATCGAAGTCGACCTGCTGATGAGCGGCAGGCGCGGCCTGGCGTATGAATATAATCGAACGGTCACGAACAAGCCGATCATCGCGACGGGGAACTGGCGGACGCGCTGAGCATGACGATTCTCGCCAGACATCTGATCATCAGAGGCCGGGTTCAGGGCGTGTTCTACCGCAGCTGGAGCGTGGCGACCGCCCAGCGCCTCGGCCTCACCGGCTGGGTGTGCAATCGCTTGAACGGCGACGTCGAGGCGCTGATCCAGGGCGACGCGGGCGCTGTCGCCGATTTCCTGGCGCTGGCTGTGCAGGGGCCGCCCGCCGCGCGTGTCGATTCGGTGGAGGTCGAGAATGCAGAGCCGGGCGACCTCAGGACATTCGATCAGCGATCGACGGCCTGAGGCCGCCTGAAAATCAGCGCGTGAGCTTCTTATAAGCAAGGCGCGTCGGGCGATCGGCCGCATCGCCCAGGCGGCGGCGCTTGTCCTCCTCATAAGCCTCGAAGTTGCCCTCGAACCACTCGACATGGCTGTTGCCCTCGAAGGCGAGGATATGGGTCGCGAGGCGATCGAGGAAGAAGCGATCGTGGCTGATGACCACGGCGCAGCCCGCGAAATTCTCCAGCGCCTCTTCCAGCGCGCGGAGCGTCTCGACGTCGAGGTCGTTGGTCGGCTCGTCGAGCAGGAGGACGTTGCCGCCCTCCTTGAGCATCTTAGCGAGATGGACGCGGTTGCGCTCGCCACCCGAGAGCTGGCCGACCTTCTTCTGCTGGTCGACACCCTTGAAGTTGAACGCGCCGACATAAGCGCGCGTCTGGATCTCGTGCTTGCCAATGGTCATGAGGTCATGGCCGCCGGAGATTTCCTCCCACACATTGTGATTGGGATCGAGCGAATCACGGCTTTGGTCGACGTAGCCGAGCTGCACCGTCTCGCCGACCTTGATGCTGCCCTCGTCCGGCTGCTCCTGACCGGTGATCAAACGGAAGAGCGTCGACTTGCCGGCGCCGTTCGGTCCGATCACGCCGACGATGCCGCCGGGCGGCAGCAGGAAGTCGAGATTCTCGAACAGCAGCTTGTCGCCATAGCTCTTGGTGAGGCCGTGCGCCTCGATCACCTGGCCGCCAAGGCGCTTGGGGGTCTGGATGACGATCTGGGCCTTACCCGGCGCGCGATTCTCCTGCTTCTCGACCAGCTCGTCGAATGCCCGGATACGCGCCTTGCTCTTGGTCTGCCGCGCCTTGGGCGACTGGCGGATCCACTCCAGCTCTTCCTTGATCGCCTTCTGGCGGCCGGCATCCTCACGCTCTTCCTGCTCCAGCCGCTTGCCCTTGGCTTCGAGCCAGGCGGAATAATTGCCTTCGAACGGAATGCCCCGGCCGCGATCCAGCTCCAGCACCCAGCCTACGACATTGTCGAGGAAGTAGCGGTCGTGGGTGACGAGGATGACGTTGCCGGCATAGTTGATCAGATGCTGCTCCAGCCACTGGACGCTCTCGGCATCGAGGTGGTTGGTCGGCTCGTCGAGCAGCAGGATCTCGGGTTTCTCGAGCAGCAGGCGGCAGAGCGCGATGCGGCGCTTCTCGCCGCCGGACAGATTGTCCACCGACCAGTCACCGGGCGGACAACGCAGCGCCTCCATCGCGATCTCGAGCTGGTTGTCGAGCGTCCAGCCGTCGACCGCGTCGATTTTCTCCTGGAGCGTGCCCATCTCTTCCATGAGCGCGTCGAAATCGACATCCTCCGGCGGATCGCCCATGATGGTGCTGATCTCGTTGAAGCGATCGACCAGATCGGCGACGCCGCGCACGCCATCCTTAACATTTTCGATGACGGTCTTGCTCGCATCGAGCTGCGGCTCCTGCGCGAGATAGCCCACGCGAATGCCCTCAGCCGCCCAGGCTTCGCCCTGAAACTCGGTGTCCAGACCGGCGATCACCTTCATCAGCGTCGACTTGCCGGCGCCGTTCACGCCGATCACGGCGATCTTGGTGCCGGGCAGGAACTGCAGGTTAATATTGTTGAAAACCGGCTTGTTAGCGCCGGGAAAGGTCTTTGTGAGACCTTTCATGACGAAGCTGTACTGGACGGCCATCGAAAAGGGTCCTCTTGGGTCTTGCGGAATGTGCGAGAATCCGCGCCCGGTTAGCCGAGCCCGCCCCGCTTGGCAAATGTCGGCTGCACGACCGGGGAATTTTCGTGCCGACCGCAAGCCTCCAACGCCTGTTCGCCTGTTGAAAATTTGTTGCATCGCGGCGAATTTCTAATTGGTCCAGTTGATAAAGCTATTGATTTCCCCGCTCCACTTGGTAATTGGGCGGCTCGTGCCCTTAAGTGGAGCACGCACTTTGCTATGGGAGCCAAATAATATGAAGAAGTTTGCTGTGGCATGCGCCGCTGCTGCGCTGATGACCCTGGCTGCGTGCGGCGAGAAGCCGGCGGCTACGAACAATGCGGCTAACGAAGTCGTCGTGAACGAAGTGGCGAACGCCGCCAACGCGACCGACAATGCCGCGAATGCGATCGACAACGCTGCCAACGCGACCAACGCGATGGCCAACGCGACGAACGCTGCGAAGTAATTGCTGACTGGCTTCGGCCGGGCAACCTGATAGGGCGGTGCCGCATTGTGGCGCCGCCCTTATCATGTCTGGCCTAATAATCATGTCGGCATCGTCATTTCTGATCGATCTTTCGATCAGCGAGATTGCCGTCTACGCTCCGCTCGGTTAAGCGGGCGACCGTCGGGGAGTAGCGCAGCCTGGTAGCGCATCTGCTTTGGGAGCAGAGGGTCGCAGGTTCGAATCCTGTCTCCCCGACCAATTCCGTTCATTTTTCTTAGATCGCTGGACGGCAATAAGCCGTTATTGACCCGTCAAGCGCCTCATCGCGCCGGGTTGGGTCAGTCGCGCGCCACGGCGCGGATAGTCCGCGGATCGGGAGCGACAAATGAGATCGGAAACCATCGCTTGCACGATGAAGCCGGGACGGAATGAAGTCAGCTGGTGGGCCGAGATCAAGCAGGCCGCCGATGCATGGCATTGTTCGGTCATCAGCTTGCGCGGCGACATGTGGCCCTCCTCGAAGGGACGCACGATCGTCTATAAGGCCGCCGGCGAAGACCACATGGTGACCGCATTCATGATCGCTAGGCCGAGCTAAATTGGCCGCCCCTCGCGGGCGAGGGGCAAATGCCCATGGCGATGCGCTGTTCGTCGCTCAAGTCGAGACACGCAGAATATATCCACGCTTCTCGACTTGCGCGTCCAACCCGACAAACGTCGAGCCTTACTTGCCCTTCATCCTTTTTCCGGCGATGCGGCAGCCTTCGGACATGGCCTTGAGCTTCGCCCAGACGATCTCTTCATGACCGACGCGCGAGCCGATGCCACAATCGGTGCCCGCGTGGACATTTTCCATGCCGACCAGCTTGGCGAAGTTGACGAGGCGCTCGGCGACCAGTTCGGGATGCTCGACCAGATCGGTGTAGTGCCCGACCACGCCCGGCACGATGATCTTGCCGTCGGGCAGCTTCACATCCTCGAACACATGATATTCATGCGCATGACGCGGGTTCGAGGCTTCGAATGAATAAGCCTGCGCGTTCACCTGCAGCAACTTGTCGACGATATGCTTAAACTCGATGTCGTGGACGTGCGGGCGATGGCCCGATCCCCAGCACATGTGGAAGCGGATTTGCTCTTCCGGCAGCCCGCGCAGCGCGTGATTGATGATCTCGACCATGAAATCGAGATGCTTGCGATATTCTTCGACCGACCAGTCGGGATAGAACATCCAGGTGGTCGCGAATTCCGGCTCGTCGATCTGAACGATCAGGCCGGCGTCGGTGATCGCCTTATATTCCTCGCGCACCGCGTCAGCGACGGCGAACATATAGTCCCGCTCATCCTTGTAATGGAGATTGGTCATGCCGGCGCCGGTGCTGAGCGGGCCGAGTGCGGCGATGAAGCCATCGACACCGGACTTGCCGGCAAGCGCCGTCTGGAGAGCGGCGATGTCCTTCTTGATTGGCTCATAATCCTTGTAGGTAACGGCCTCGTTGCAGGCGCGGATCTTGCCCGAAGGGTTCATGAAGGCGGGCACGCCGCTGCCTGGCTTGGCGAAACCGGGGCGCTGCTGGCCGCCGGAGCCCGAAAACCACAGGCCGGACTCATAGAAGCCCGGGAAATCGCGCTTGTCGCGCTCGGCGGTGAAGGCGCGCTTGGGCTGCCAACCCGCCGGCCTGTCGACCGAATTGAAGCCGGTCATGCGGTCATAGATATATCCGGCATAAGTGCCGGGCGTCGCCGCCTTCACATATTCGCCGTCGTTGATGATATCGACGCCGCAGTCCATCTGCTGCTTGACGACCCAGTCGACCGCCTTGGGCAGCTCGGCCGCGATGGCCGCCTCATTCTCCTTGGCGTTGGCGATCAGCTTGTCGAGGCTGTCCGGCAGCGGAAGGTTGCCGCCGTGGCTGCTCAGAAAATAATCAGTCGAACGCCTCATAAAGATCCACCCCTTGACTTGCCGGCCCGCCGGATACGCAGGCCCATCGCTTCATTGATGCACAGGCCCTCGTCGAAAAGCCTGAAGGTTGCGGGCCGAGGAGAGAGAGTTCGGCCCGCAACCCAAATCGCTAACATGGTTCACACGTTAAGGAAATCGCGCTTCCGGCACGAATTTGCCCGCACCGGAAGATTTTATTGAACGCCCCCGACTGCCCAGTCCGGCGGCTCTCCCGGATCACCGCGACATCCACCAGTTCGTCGGCCGCCAATCCTCCGAGATGGGCGGGAGATTGAACAGGCGGCGGACATTGCCGCCCAGAACCAGCCTCTTCTGCTCGAAGGTGAGCCGGTCGCTGTGCAGCAGATGGTTGAGATTTTCGCCATAGGTGATGCCACGGCGGCGCGGACGATCACCCCGGGGCCGGTCGGCGCTGCGCGGGCGCGTATAATCGCTGCCCCACATGACGCGGTCGTACCCGAAGGCGGCGAACAGCCGGTCGAGATAGGGCCAGACGTCCTCGTAGGGATAATTTTCCTGGCTGAGCAAGGGCGCGCCGCACAGCTTCACATGAACGTTGGGATATCTGGCCAGGGTCAGCAGATCCTCGAATGGCGCCCAACTCATCGCCTCGGGCGGCGAGCTGGGATGCTGGGCTACGCCGATATGATCGATGATGAGTGTCAGGTTGGGATGCCGCTCGGCAATAGCCGCCATGTTGGCGCAGCCGCCATGGGTGGAATTGAAGATCGGCAGGCCGACTTCCTCGGCCGTGGCATAGAGCGGATCATAGGCTCCGGCGGCGAACTCCGGCCGCATGATTGCCTTCTCATAGTCGCCGACCAGCGCGCGGGCGGCCACCATGGCGGGATTGGCCCGGATGCGCCGAACCGCCGCCGCCATGTCCGGCGCCATGTGGAAGATGACCGGCACGCCCGGGAAGCGACCTGGATAGCGCGCGTGCGCCACCTCGATGAACTGCTCGCTGGTGACGGCCAGCGCGATGTCGACGCCGGCCGCATCCATCGCCTCGCGGGCCAGCTCGACCTGCCAGAGATGGATGTGCCCCTTCTGGCTCTCGTCCCAGGCGGCGCCCGGCGCGGGCTCGTGAATCTGTGCGTCGATGATCTCGATCGCTTCGAGGTTGTTGCTCATGCCGGGCTTTCGTGTTGGTCGGGCTTTTCGGCCATCGTCAGTTGGCGAAGTCGCGCAGTGCGCGCTGATGGGATCGCGCATAGGGCTTCATGCCTTGCAGCACGATAATCAGCGAAAGTGCGCCCATGATCGAGGCATTGAGCACCATCGAATATTTGAGCGAGCTTTCGTCGTGGAAGATATAGTCGGTGAACAGCGCGATGATGATCGGGCTCAGCGCGAAGGCGATGACATTGTTGCAGAACTGGGTAAGCGCGCCGATCTGCCCGCGCATGCGGTTGGGCGTGATGACCTGGAAGGCTGCAATGCTGGGGCCAAAGCCGAGGGTGCCGACAAAGCTGGCCATCGCATTGACGGCGAGCACGAGATAGGGATTGGGCATCAGCGGCGACATGATCATGAGCGGGATCGCCGCGATCAGGCCATAGAGGACGATGCGCAGATTGGTGTCCTGGCGGCCCTGCTTGGTCCAATATTCGGAGAGCTTGGCGCCTGCCATCAGGGCGATGGGAGACACGATCAGCGTGATCGTGCCGCTGATCATGCCGATCTTGGAGAGCTCCCAGCCGAATTGACGGTGGATGAAGGTGGCGCCCCAGGTGGCGGGCCCGGCCAGCATCATCGCCTTCATGGCCATGCCGCCGATCACCGCGAAATAGGTGCGCCAATCGTCGAGGATCCAGCGCACCGTTTCACCCACCGGGGTTTTCTCCGCTTTGGCTCCGGCGGCAAGGCCGCGGCGCGGCGGCTCCTTGCTGGTCAGCACGACGAGCGTCCAGATCAGGCCCGGCGCGCCGACGATGATGAAAGTCCACTGCCACGGACGGATCACGCCAAAGCCGATATCCACGGGCGGCATGCCGGAGACGAAATGGAGCACGGCGCCGCCCAGGAACAGCGCCAGCCCCGTGCCGAGCATGGCGCCGATGCCCATGGTGGCGGTGGCGAAGGCGACCTTTTCGCGCGGCCAATTGTCGGTGGCGATCGACCAGCTTGCCGGGCCATAGCCGGATTCGCCGGCGCCGATACCCATGCGCGCAACCAACAGGCTCACGAATCCTTGCGCCAGGCCGCACGCGACGGTGAACGCGCTCCAGACGGCCAGGGAGGCCGCCACGACGTTGCGGCGATTCATCGTGTCCGCAAGTCGCCCGACCACGACACCGACAATGCCGTAAGGCAGCGAGAAGGCCGCGCCGATCAAGATCGCCGCCTGGGTGTCGGTAATGCCGAAATCCTGCTTGATCGGATCGATCAGCAGCGACATCACGCTGCGATCGAGCACCGTGAACATGACGACGATGGTCATGCAGAAGAGCGAATAGTTCGCGTCCCGGCGCGGTGGCCATGGCTGGCTCTCGGGCGTCGCGGCGACCGCGGGCGCCTCCCCGGTCCCAAGGTCCGCCGCAGGCACATTCGCAACATCAGTCATCAACGCTCTCCGGGCCCGCTTGTTTCTTTGAACTTGTCGTCGTGCGCCCCGAGCTTAGGGCGTTATATTTAATGTGATAAGGGATATTTCTATGGGCACGGTCGCACGCCGGCCCATCGCGCGCTTGCTTGTTTGGGAAGTAGCACATGCCGTCGCCGGAATAGCCCGCAGGCCGCATAACGGCAGAGAGAAGAAACCGAAAATGGCAAGCCAGAACCAGTGACCCGGCCAACACGCGCACCAGGCCAGCCGCCAAACGTTTAGCCTGCTGCGCAGAAGAACAGATCGGGCCGTCCGTTATCGGAGGGCCCTTTCTCTGGGCGGGAGACTGCCGCTAATGATGGTGGGCCCGGCAGGACTCGAACCCGCAACCTAGCCGTTATGAGCGGCCAGCTCTAACCATTGAGCTACAGGCCCCACCGGAGGCAGGCGTTAGCCCGCCCCCTCCCCCATTGGCAAGCATCGACATGCCGGTCATATCGCGGCGAGCAGCTCGTCCTGGCTGAGCGGACGGATGTTCCGGCGCGCAAGATGGGCCAGCACCGTGTCCCACCAGCGGTAGAAACCTTCAATATCGGCGGGGGAGCGCGTATAGGGCGTATGGCCTGCCTCGAGCGTCGGGGAATGGAAGGACAAGCTAAGCACGGGCACGTCCTCCGCGATCAGGCTGTCGATCGCCGCGCAGCATTCGGTCGCGCTCACGCCTTCGGGAGTGAGCGGCACGCGCGCGAGGAGGCCGGAGCGCGAAAAGGCTCCGGAAAGGCGCCAGGCGCGCTGCAGGCGCGGCAGGAGTTTCTCGCCCCAATGGCCGAGATGCCCGACATAGGCCGTGGAGAGCGGCAACTCGATCAGCTTGCCTTGAGGACCGGCCCGATAGGGATGCAGCGGCATTCCAGTGAAATCCGGGCCGTGCTGGCCGCGATAGTCGAACCGGCTGCGCACCGAGCTGTCGATGCGGAAGCCGGCCTCTTCGAGGAGCGCTGCGGTATGGGCGCCCACGCCGTAGCGCCCGGCGCGATAGGCAATCGGCCGGATGCCCAGCCGTTCCTCAATGCGATTGCGCAGCGCGATCAGCTTGGCGCGTTCAAGCGCCGGCGGAAGATTGCCGGAATAGCTATTGAAATTATTTACTTCTTCCTGGTGTGGTGGGGTGACCCAGGGGTGAAGATGGGCGCCAATATCGGCGCTACCTTCGGCGATCCATTCGCGCATCAGCGCGTTGGCGGCGGGGTCCTCGATCACTGCATAATCAGTGACATAGACGGGCCTGACCCCCGCCCCGGCGATGAAACGCTGGAAACGGGCCATGCCGCTCGTCACGCTCACTTGCGTCGCGTTTCGGTTGAATGGCGCCGCCCAATCGAACTCCTCCTCCGTGTCGATCCACAGCATGAAGCGACGGCCCATCGCGGGCGGCCAGGCGATCGCAGCCGCGGCGGGCGGACGGTCGAGCAGATTTGCCGCAGATGATGCCATCGACATGCGCGCCTTTGCCTGGGAAGCGGGACTTCTGGCCGTCCCTCTAGCAGCAAATTCCTGCCGTCGGCTTAAGCCTGGCAGGTGGGTGCGGGCAAGCTCAGCGATGATGCTCCTGCTCGCCCTCGGCGGCCGGCATGACCGGCAGGAAGAGGCCGAAGGCGTCCGGTGCAATCTCGAAGCTGCCACCCAGATGCTGGGCGATCCCGCGCACCAGCTTGAGGGTGAAGGCGAGGCCGAGCGCCGGCGCGTCGTTCAGCTTCTGATCGACCAGATAGCCGTTATCGAGCAACTCCTGGTCGCTGATCCCGCGCAGGGTCCGCGGGCGCTGCATGACGATGCTCACCGAGCCGCCCCCCGGGTTGGTGGCGAGCCGCACGTCCAGCCGCTCGTCCCCTGCAAGCGCCGCGCGACCGGCGCGGATGAGATGGCCCAGCATCCGCTCGATCTGACCGCGATCGCCGCCGATGCCAGGCAAGGGCTCGGTGATCATGACGTCGATCCGTGGATCGCCGCCTTGCGCGAACGAGCCGATGACCGAGTGGACGGCCGCTTCCAGATCGATGCGCTCGTCCGCCGCGAAATGATCGCCCCGCTCGATCCGGCTCGCCATGTCGAGATCGTCAAAGGTGGCGAGCAGCGCATGCGCGTCGGCGAGGATGCGGCGGGCCATATCCCGATATTCGTCAGTGACCGGGCCGACGAGCTGGCTCTCGATCATCTCGGCATAGCCCTGAATGGCGTTGAGTGGCGTGCGCAGCTCATGAATGAGCTGACGTGTGCTGGTCGCGGACAGGCCGGCCCAGCCGTGCCCGCCCGATGCCGGTGCCGACCGGACCAGGCTTTCGTGCGGAAACTCGCGCCGGGCCGCGCCGGCATAGCCGGTGAACCGCCCCGTCGCGCGATCGAAGCGGGGTTCGGCGGACATGCGCCACTCCCCTTCTAGCAGGCCCTCGCCGATGGCGAACCGGGCATTCTCGAAGGCCGCCCTGCGGCGAAACGCGCCAAGGGCCAAGCCGTCGGCACCGTGACGGCTGTCGAGCTCCGGCATGCCGATGCTGAGGCCGATGGCCGCACTGCGCGGGGCGCCGGTGGCAAGCGTGATGAGGCCCGAGGGGTCGGCTTCGAAGGTGAAGGCATTGACCGGAGCGGGCTCGGGAGGTGGCGCCATCTCGGGCGAGGGGGCCAGCCCCGCGTCATCCTGGCGATGGCCGCGCGCCTCGGTGAAGCGCTCGATCTGCGCGACGATGCGGCCGATCTGGCTCGGTTCGTCCGGCAAGCGAACAGGCGCCTCATCCGCCAGATCGGTGTTCGCCGCGACCAGCGGCCGATCGATCGGGATCACCGTGGACGTGCTCGTTTCGAGAATGGCGACGAGCGAGGGCAACGCCATGTCGATATTGCCGAACTGGCGCAGCGCCGCCTGCGTGCGCTCACCCAGGTCGGTCCGCCGGCGCAGGACGCTGCGCGCAAGCGGGCCGAGATCCGGAATGATCGCAGCCCAGTCGGCATCGGTGAGACGGACATTGGCCATCATCGAGGAGACGAGCGAGGGATGATCCTGCGCCAGCAAGCGCACAAGGCTCGGCGAACGCAAGCGCGAGCCCAGCTCGGCAATGGAGGCGATGCGCTGATCGGCGCTGAGGCGCGCGCGCATGTCCTCGATCATGCCAAGGATCGAGTCGCGGTCCTCCGGAGCAAGCGCATTGGCGCTATGCGCGCCCGAAACGTCATATTGTGCAAGTAAATCAATGCATTGACGCCAACGAGTCACCGTTGCGCCCGTCCCCTCGCCCATATTGGCGAGCACGGTGCTCAGAAGATCGTTGAAACGCATATATGGTCAGGTCCCCGCTATTAACCACTGGGTAACCTTGCCGGCGCGTTAGGGATAGTTGTTAAAAATGGGACGTCGCATTGTGGGACAATTGCATTGTGGCGACATTATCTTCTGGTATAGGGAGCTGAAGCGAAAGGAAATGTCAGGCATGCCAGGCGCAGCGGTCGACGAAATCGATCTCAAGATCCTCGATATCCTGCAGGCCGACGGTCGCATGACCAATGTCGACCTTGCCGCCAAGGTTGGCCTCACCGCGCCGCCCTGCCTGCGCCGGGTGCGGACGCTGGAGGAGCGCGGTTATATCGCCTCCTATCATGCCCATCTCGATCCGATGGCGCTCGGTTACACGACCACGGTGTTCGCCATGGTCAGCCTCAAGAGCCAGGCGGAGGACGATCTCAAGGCGTTCGAAGCCTATATTGGCGAGCTGCCCGAGGTGCGCGAGTGCCACATGCTCATCGGCGAGGTGGATTTCATCCTCAAGGTGGTGGCCAAGGATCTGCGCAGCTTCCAGCAGTTCCTGACGTCGAAGCTGACCCCCGCGCCCAATGTGGTGAGCGTCAAGACCTCGCCCACGATCCGCACGTCCAAGAGCCTGCCGGGCGTTCCGATCGAGCTTTGAGGATCTGATCCGCACACCGAAATGCCGACCATGCAAACGCCGGCGGGCGCTAACCCGCCGGCGCTGATGGTTTGCGTTGTGGCGATCAGGCTGTCTGCTTGTTCACCCAGACGATCCAGAGATCGGCGATCTGCTTGCGGACACCGGTGCCGGTCACCTTGCCGAAGGCATCCAGCGCGCCCGCCTTGTCGCCCGAACGCGCCAGCGCGATGCCGAGGCGGGTGTTGATCTCATTCGCATCGACGCCGCCCTTCTGAAGCGCCTCGCGATAGAGCTCGGCCGCCTTGGCATAATCGCCATAGCTCAGGAACGCATTGCCGGCGGACCCGGCCGGCTTGCCGGTGGGCGCGGCCGCCGCGGCCTTCTCGGACGCCGGGAGCGACGCCTTGTCCTTGGCGATGCTGCCATTGGCGAGCTGATAGAGATCGGTCAGCTGCGTTGCGTTGATCTCGCCGGACTGACGGCCTGTGTCGATGATCGACTTGACCTCGCCGGGCAGACCCGCCTTCCAGGCGGTCTCGGCATATTCGCTGTAGCTATAGGCATTCTGCAGCGACTTGCTCGATGCCATGAGGCGCAGCAGATCGAGATTCTCGTCGCGCGTCATCGTCTCGTTGTTGTTCTGGATCTCGCGCAGCGCCAGGCGCCAGTTCTCGCCAGTGCCGGCATTGGTCAGCGCCCACTTCGTCCATTCGGGAAGCGACGGATCCTTGCTCGCGATCGCCATGCGGAAGCCGGTATTGTACCAGCTCGCATCGGCGGCGGCGCCCTTCGCCTGTTGCGCCGTGATCGCCTGCTTGAGGAAGGGCAGGCCCTGGCGGATCAGCGTCTGACCGGCCGGGGTGAAGGCGTTGCCCGAAATCTGGCCCTGCGCTTCGAGGAAGTAGGTGTTGGCGAGGAGGACAAGCGCCTGCGGATCGTCATAGCCCGCCTTGATCGCCGTATCGAGGCTGGCGCGCGCCGAGGGATATTCCTTCCCGACGAAAGCGAACTGGCCGACGAAGAAGTTGAACTTGCCGACATCCGCCGCCGGGGTGAGGCCCGAGGCCAGCATCATCTCGAGCGCCTTGCGCTGGAGCGGCTGTTCCTTGAGCTGCAGGCCGATGTTGAGGATCATCTGGCCGAGGAAATATTTGTCGTCCGCCTTGGTCGCGAGCGGCTCCAGCTCGGGAATCTTCGCCTTGGCGCCGGCCCAGTCCTGGGCCTGGACGAGCTTCTGGATCGCCTGTGCGCCCGGCATGAATTCCTTGCTCAACGTGAGCTTGGGCCCGGCGTTCGCGGCTGCCTTCTCTTCCTTCTTCGCGGCGGTTGCAGCCGACGGCATGACAACCCCGAGCGAAAAGGCGGCTAGCGCGATCGACAGAGCAGTAGTGGACCACAAACGCATCGATATTCCTCCAAAACTAAGACCAACCCGATTTTCGCCCCGGATCAGGCCTGAGCCAATAGCTGCAGATGTCCCTGGCGATACGCGCGTTAACCGCGATTGAACGGCCATATAGAGCGGCAAATCCTGCTTGTCATGAGGGACCGACGCGCGATCGCCAACTCGTCGATGGACAGCACCATCCTGTCGCTTTACGCGCAGCGCATGACGAACGCGTTGCAGGGGCCGGATCGCTACGAGAAGCTGTTGAGCGGGGGCGCTGTGCTGCTGCTGACCGCCGTCATCGCCGCCATTCTGCGCGGCCATGCCGACTGGCCCAGGATTCCCGCGTCGATCTGGGCTCATCTGGCAACCATGCTGATCGCGCTCGTCCTGACGCCGGTCATGCTCCTGCGCCGCCGGGGCGACGCGCGGCATCGGATGCTGGGCTGGATCTGGTGCATATCGCTCGTCGGGACGGCGCTCATCTCGTTCGACATCCGCGTGACCAATCATGGCGGCTTCAGCATCATTCACCTGCTTTCGATCTGGACGCTCGTCATGGTCCCACGCATCGTCTGGGCGGCCCGCACCCACCGCCAGACCGCCCACCGTCGCGCCGTGCGCGGTATGGTGACCGGCGCGCTTCTGATCGCGGGATTTTTCACCTTTCCGTTCAACCGCCTGCTGGGTCACTGGCTGTTCGGCTAACCCTTTTTGCTGGCAATCCAACTCCCCGGCGGCTAGGCTTCCCGGGCCCAATTTTCACACAACAGTCATAAGAGAAAACGCTTGAGCGACGAGACAATCCTCGCCGAACCCTCCGACATCAGCCCGATCAACATCGTTGATGAGATGAAGTCGAGCTATCTCGACTATGCCATGTCGGTCATCGTCAGCCGTGCCCTGCCCGACGTGCGCGACGGCCTGAAGCCGGTGCATCGCCGCATCCTCTGGTCGGCACACGAGAGCGGCTACACTTACAACAAGCCCTATCGCAAATGCGCCCGCATCACCGGCGACACGATGGGTAAATATCACCCGCACGGCAACCAGGCGATCTATGACGCGCTGGCGCGCATGACGCAGGACTGGTCGATGCGCGTGCCGCTGATCGACGGCCAGGGCAATTTCGGCTCGATGGACCCCGATCCACCGGCGGCCGAGCGCTACACCGAAGCGCGCCTCGCCAAGGTCGCCACCGTCGCCCTGCTCGAGGATATCGACAAGGACACCGTCAACTTCACGCCCAACTATGACGGCAGCGAGCATGAACCGCAGGTGCTGCCGGCGCGTTTCCCCAACCTGCTCGTCAATGGCGCGGGCGGCATTGCCGTGGGCATGGCGACCAACATCCCGCCGCACAATCTCGGCGAGGTGCTGCGCGCCTGCAAAGCCTATATGGACAATGGCGCGATCAGCCTCGAGGAGCTGATGGAGATCGTGCCGGGTCCGGACTTCCCGACCGGCGCCCTGATCCTGGGCCAGTCCGGTGCGCGCAACACCTATGCGACCGGGCGCGGCTCGATCATGATGCGCTCGCGCTATATCATCGAGAATATCCGCAACGACCGCCAGCAGATCGTGCTCACCGAAATTCCGTATCAGGTGGGCAAGTCCGGCCTCGTCGAAAAGATCGCGGAGGCCGCCAAGGACAAGCGGATCGAGGGCGTTTCCGACATTCGCGACGAATCCAACCGCGAGGGCGTGCGCGTCGTCATCGAGCTGAAGCGCGATGCGACGGCGGAAGTGGTGCTGAACCAGCTCTGGCGGCACACGCCGGCGCAATCGAGCTTCCCGGCCAATATGCTCGCGATCCGCGGCGGTCGGCCCGAGCTGCTCAACCTGCGTGACATCATCGAGAGCTTCGTGCGCTTCCGCGAGGAAGTCATCACGCGGCGAACCAAGTTCGAGCTCGCCAAGGCGCGCGATCGCGCCCATGTGTTGCTCGGCCTCGTCATCGCCGTGTCGAACCTCGACGAGGTTGTGCGCATGATCCGCGCCTCGGCGAGCCCCGCCGCCGCCCGCGAGGCACTGATGGCGCGCGAATGGCCGATCGCCGATGTGGCGCCCTATCTGCGCCTGATCGAGGCGGTGGATGTCGAGGCGGATGCCACGGCCTATCGTCTCTCCGAGATACAGGTTCGTGCGATCCTCGACCTGCGCCTGCATCGCCTGACCGCGCTCGGCCGGGACGAAGTCGGCAGCGAGTTGCAGGGGCTGGCCACGGCCATTGAAGGCTATCTCGAGATTCTCGGCAGCCGCGTGCGCCTGTTCGAGGTGATGCGCGAGGAGTTCGACGCGGTCGAATCCGAGTTCGCGACTCCGCGCCGCTCGACCATCGCGCCCGCCGCCGACGGCATCGAGGACGAGGATCTGATCGAGCGCGAGGACATGGTCGTGACCGTGACCATGACCGGCTACATCAAGCGCACGCCGCTCGACACGTTTCGCGCGCAGAACCGCGGCGGCAAGGGCCGCGCGGGCATGAGCACGAAGGACGAGGACATCGTCACCGAGATGTTCGTCACCTCGACGCACACGCCGGTGCTGTTCTTCTCCACCCTGGGCAAAGTCTATCGCATGAAGGTCTGGCGCCTGCCCGAAGGCGGCCCCGCCACGCGCGGCCGGCCGATGGTCAATCTGCTGCCGCTGGCCAAGGACGAGACGATCCAGACCGTCCTCCCCCTCCCCGAGGACGAGGCGGAATGGGCGAACCTGCACGTCATGTTCGCCACCGCCAAGGGATCGGTGCGACGCAACAGCATGGACGCCTTCGCCAACATTCCGTCGAACGGCAAGATCGCCATGAAGTTCGAGGGCGAGGATGCCGACGACAAGCTCATCGGCGTGGCGCTGCTGAGCGAGGAGGACGACGTCCTGCTCGCCTCGCGCCAGGGCAAGGCGATCCGCTTCAAGGGCGACGATGTTCGCGAGTTCCAGAGCCGCAACTCGACCGGCGTGCGCGGCATGACCCTGCGCGAGGGCGACGAGGTCATCTCGCTCTCGATCCTGCATCGCGCCGGCATCCGGGACATGGACGAGCGCGAGGATTATCTGCGTTTCGCGCCCTGGAAGGCGGAGAAGGAGGGTGAGCCGCAGATGAGCGCGGAGCGCTTCGAGGAGCTGAAGGCGCGTGAACAGTTCATCCTCACGGTCTGCGCCAATGGCTATGGCAAGCTCAGCTCGGCGTTCGAATATCGCCGGACCGGCCGCGGTGGCCAGGGCATCACCAATATCGACAATATCGAGCGCAACGGCCTCGTCGTCGCCAGCTTTCCCGCCGTCCGTGAGGATCAGCTCATGCTGGTCACCGATCAGGCCAAGCTGATCCGCATCGGCCTCGACAGCCTGCGCGTCATCGGCCGTGGATCGGCCGGCGTGCGCCTGTTCGACGTCGCGCAGGACGAGCATGTGGTGAGCGCGGCGCGAATCGAGGAAAGTTCGGATGAGGCGGATGCCGCCGCGCCGGAAGGCCCGCCCGAAGGCACGAGCGACAGCGACGGCTGATCCCGACGAAATGGGGCGGCGGCATCTTTCCATGCCGCCACCCCTTCAGAGGCCGGGTCGCCTCGACCCTGGCAGAGTCGATCAGGCGAAGCTGACGGCCATCCTGCGCCGGCGCATCGTGCCCCCAACCACCCCGAGGCCCACGATCATCAGGGCCCAGCTCGCTGGCTCCGGAACGCCGGGCGCGGGCGCCTTGGCGGTGAACAGCTGCCCGGACTCGCTGGTGAAACTCAGGCCGTCAGGCAATGGATCGAAGGTCAGGGCACTGGTATTGCCGAAGTTGCAGGTCGCCAGATGGTTGCGGCAATCGAGGGCAAGCACCAGCGCGAAGCCCAGCTGCGAAACGCCGACCGGGATGATCAGCTGCGTCGTGAAGGCACCCGTCACAAAGCCGCTCGGGTCGAAGTTGCCGGTGAAGCTGTAGTCGCGCGGATCGTAGAGGGTCGAAAGGCCCAGATAGCCCGGGACGCCATAGCCGCCACCGGCGGCATCGAACATGGACGTGCCGCCCGACGCATAGCCGTTCGTGCCGCCCGGCATGAAATTACCGCTTCCCCCAAAGCGGAGCGTGTAATCGGGCGAGGTCAGCGCGAAGCTCACGAACCCGTTCGCAGCACCGTTGCCGGGCGTCACATTGCTGAACAGACCATCGAAGGCATAGCCGACATTGAACATGATCGCGCTGCCGCTGTTGTTCGTGAAGGTCACGATGTCCGCGATCTCCGACGTTACGAAGCCGGCGCCCCAAGACGGATTGGGATTGGTCACGAAGGCATGCACCGTTCCGTCGGTGAGATTGGCGCTGCCGGACGCAACCGTGCCCGCGTTGGAATTGGCGCTCGCTGCGTTGTTCCAGCCGCCCGCCGACCAGCCCGAGCTATAGCCGTCGATTCCGCCCCCCGAAGAATAGGTCACGCTGCCGTCGACCCGACCGTTGACGATGGCCGTGCCGGCGCCGGAAATCTGGCCCCAATTGCCCACTGGGGTGCCCGATACACTGGTCGCGACGCAGCTGTGCGGATAGGTCTGGCTCAAATTGCCGTTCGCGCTGTAAGAGCAGGTATTATAGGATGGTGGCGCGGTTTGCGCCTCTGCCGAGCCCGCCGCCAATGCCGCGGCCGAAGCCCCGACCGTGGCCATCACAAGAAACTTTCCACGCAACATGATCTTTCTCCCACAATTGACGCAATGTCGGAGAGGATGCGCAGCCCGCCCGGAAAGCGGGCCACAGAGTCTTCAATTTCCGCAGGAAGTTTTGACGCGCTCGTCCGATTTCGGGACATTCTTGCGCGCGTCGAGCGCGCCGAGATGCTTGAGCGCCGTGATCCGCCGCCAGATCGCGACGGTGCGCCGCGCCGCCGAGCAGGCTTCATCCCGGTTGCCCGCATCGGCAAGCCGGTCGACATGGCTGCCGAGGCCGATGGCGAGATCGCGCATGCGCTGCGGATCGCCGGGCGAAGCGGCCAGGCGCTTCTCGCGCAGGGCAACGCTCGCCGCCGACGGCACAAGCGCGTCCGCCTTGCGCCCGAGGTCGCTCAGCAGCAACGCCTCCTGGCCGTAAAGGATGAGCAGCTTCTTCTCGGCAGCGGCGTCCGGCCCGTGGGCCAGCATGTCCTTGAGCACCGCCTCGCCCCGCCGGGAGATTTCGAGCGCCTCGAGGTTCCGGCCGGGCATGTCGCCCATCGTTCCGGAAAGATCGAAGGCGTTCTGCCCCTTCATGATGATGAGGCTGGGCATCGGCCCCTCGCGTGCGATCAGCCCGTCGATCACCATGTCCGACTCCTGATAGGCGGCGAGCGCCTCGTCCAGCTTCTCGGCCTGATAATAGCCTTCGCCCAGGACGCTGAGCAGATCGATGCGCAGCTTGGCAGCGAGATCGACAAGCGATGACGGCCAGTTCTGCATCTTCAGCTGGTCGAGCGCCTGCGACGCGATCCTGATGGCACCCGGCGCGTCATCGCGCGACCAGATCGCGTCATAAGCGTCGTTCTTCGCCGTCAACAGCAGGCCGAGAGCCGTGTCGATGTTCGACGGCGCCAGCTTGTGCGCCTGTTCGAGATAATGACGGGCGCGACCATTCTCCCTGGCCGATGCGGCATTGTCGGGCTGGAGCAGCCAGCGGTCGAGATGGATCCAACCTCGCTCGGTCAGGAAATCGGCCGGCAACGCGCCGGCGTCCTTCCCGTCCGCAACCAGCTGTTCGGCCCGGTCCAGCGACTTGAGCGCATCGTCCGGCCGGCCGAGATTGGAGGTGCCCGACAGGCCCTGGATCGCCGCTAGGCGCCGGTAGCTGCGTGCCGCATCGAGCCTGAGCGCGGGCGAGGTCTCGGCAGAGAGATTGAGGCGCGCGAGATAATTGGCGCTCTTCCTCGCGATCTCCTCGCGCTTCACGACCGTCCCCGGTTGTCGCGCCAGCTCGTCATAGAGGTCGTAGAGCATGAACTTGGAGAGCGCCCGCACTTCGTCGAAGCGCTGTTCGGCGCGGGCGCGATTATTCTCCGCCCGGATCGCGTTGACCATCGCGACCGCCGCCAGCGTGCTCAGCGCGACCAATGCCGCCGCCGTCAGCAGCACCCCGAGCCAATGCCGGCGCATGAACAGGCGCGCGCGATAGGCGAGCGTCGGCTCGCGCGCCGCGACCGGCAACTGCTCCCGCCAGCGGTCGAGATCGGCGATCAGTGCCGCGACGCTACCATATCGCCGCGCTTCATCGGCATTGCGCGCCATCGCGGCAATGGCCTGCAGATCCGCGTCCGAATCGGCATCGACCAGGTCCGCGAGAATGATGCCGAGCGCATAGACATCGTCGGCAATGGCGGGCGCTGCCCCGGCGAGACGCGCCGGGCTCGCATAGGCTTTCGTCATCGGCAGCGCGCCGTGTGCCTCATCCTCGCCCTCGAGCAGCCGTGAAATCCCGAAATCGAGCAGCTTCACGCGAGCCCGCCCGTCCACGAAGATGTTGGACGGCTTGAGGTCCGCGTGCACGACGAGCCGGGCATGCGCGAACTGCACCGCATCCGCCGCCTTCACGAACAGCTTCACCTTTTCCGCCAGCGTCCGGCCCTGCACCGCCTCGTCGATCGGCAGCCCGTCGACATATTCCATGACGAGATAGGGCGTGCCCTGGGCGGTGACGCCTCCGTCGATGAGGCGCGCGATATTGGGATGCTCAAGCCGGGCCAGGATCCGCCTCTCCGCGCGGAAAGCGTCGCCTGCAAGGTCGACCAGACCCGCCCGAATGAACTTGATCGCGACCTTCTGGTCGTAGAGGCCGTCGCTGCGCTCGCCGAGCCAGACACCGCCCATGCCGCCCTGGCCGAGGCGCCGCACCAGCCTGAACGCGCCTATCTGCGGGGGCGGGCTCAGGTCGTCCTGCATACCGGGCCCATCAGCCAACTCCGTCGGCAACAGGCTGGACGCCCGGGCCATTGCCGCCCGCAAGGCCGAGACGCGCGTCCGGACCGCCTCGGTTTCTCCGGCAAGCAGCGTCCGGGCGAAGGTCTCGTCATCCGGATGGTCGAGCAATTCCTCGAGCAGCGCGAGCGCGCGCCGCTCCACCTCAGCCGGCACGAACGTCGTCGCCGGATTGCAGATAGTCTTGCAGCCAGGCGCGCGCCACCTGCCAGCGCCGCTTCACCGTCCGCTCCGGAATGCCCGTCTGGCGCGCGGTCTCCTCGACTGTGAGGCCCAGCGTGAAGCGCATTTCGACGATGGCGGCATGATCGTCCGAAAAGTTCTGCAGCGCGCCAAGTGCCTCGTCGAGATCGGCAAGGTCGATCATCGTGTTCGGCGCGCCAGGCCAGATCGTCATCAGCGTCGGCGCATGCCGCTTGGCGGCCCCGGCCTTGCGGGCCTCGTCGATGAGAATGCGGCGCATCGTCCGGGCGGCCAGCGCCAGCATATGGCCGCGGTCGGCTGCAACAAGGTCAGCATCGGACATGATCAGGCGGACCGCCGCCTCGTGCGCCAGGTCAGTGGGTTGAATCGAAATGGCCAGGCCGTCGCCCGCCAGGATGCGGCGGGCAACACGGCGCATGTCTCCATAGCATTGCGCCAGCAGCGGTTCGCGGGCGATCGCCGTCCCATCCACGTCCATCAACCAGCGTTCCCTGAGCCCCCGAAGCCCTTTCGGCGGGTAAGATTAGTGCAGACTCAAGGACTCCGCCAGCATCATGACCATATCCCGCGCCATTTTGGGACAAGGATGGAACGCGCTGACGGAGAAATCTCATCATCCCCATCCAGATATTCGGCGTTCATCCTCGCTAACACCAAGGTCCCGGCGCGCGGCGTCGTTCGGCAGCATGTGGGAATGTTGAACAGCGAAGGATCGCATCAATGAAGACGCTTTCCATCCAGAGGTTCCGCAAGAACAGGCCGAGAGTCTATGTCATTGACGACAGTGATCTTCAGGGCAGGCCTTCGATATTCGCGGCATCGCGTCCAGCCGTGACGAGGCCATCATGACATCGAATGGGTGCTGCCGAATATCTATCCTGCTCGATCGCGACATGCCCGGCACACACGGCCTCACCATCCTCGAAGAGCCCTCCGACTATTGGTGCGCGATGAACATCGTCGTGATCGTTGAAATGAAATGGTGGAGCCGAGGTCCATCTAACGTTTGTCCAGCCTAGTTCGGCTTTGCTCAAGACTCGCCCTTATTTCTAGGATTTTACGCCTTCGATTGTTCAACCAGCTTCATTGCTGTTCAACCTTAGCCAAGCTATGATGTGGGAACAATTGGGGGAACCTCGGTGGGCGAGCTTGTAGCAGCTGATGTGAAGAGTTTGGGGCCTGGTCGCCATCGCGATGGCAACGGCCTCTATCTGCTCGTCAAGGAAAGTGGCACGCGCTCCTGGCTCCTGCGCGTTCAGGTGAACGGTCAACGTCGCGATCTTGGATTGGGACCTGCGGACACCTCGGAGCGTTCGCCGGAAGCCAAACGCCTCGCCGCTCAAATCCCCATCCTTGATCGGCGGAAGCTGACTCTCGCAGAGGCGCGTGAAAAGGCCGAAGCCTATTCGAAGATGGTCAAGGCAGGGATCGATCCGGTCGCCGAGCGCAAGAAATCAATTCCGACCATCCCCACTTTCGACGTGGCTGCGCGCGCCTGTCATGAAGAGCTCAAGCGCGGATGGCGCAACAAGAAGCATTCAGAGTCCTGGCTTGCGAGCCTCGAGAACCATGTTTCCGATGCATTTGGCTCCAAGAGCGTCGATCTAATCGACAGCCTCATGGTGCGAGATGCGCTCGCTCCCATCTGGATAGATATCCCTGAGACGGCACGGCGCATCCTCCAGCGCATCGGCGCGGTCTTAGACTTCGCCCATATCAAGGGATGGCGACCGACCGAGACAAGCTTGAAGTCGGTTCGCAAGGGACTCCCGCGCCAGCCGAATGACGACAACCATTTCGACGCCATGCCATACCAAGAGGTCCCCGTGTTCATGCAAGAGCTGCGTGAACAAACGCCCACGGCGGGTCGGGAGGCGCTCCAGTTCACCATTCTCAACGCAGTCCGCTCCAACGAGACGCGCTTTGCCACCTGGACAGAAATCGACTTGGCGAAGGGAACTTGGACCATCCCTGGCGCTCGGATGAAAACCGGGCAGGTACACGTCGTCCCTTTATCGTCTGCGGCGCTGGAGATCCTTGAGCGCCGGAAAGAGGCACGCACGAAAAAGGACGGCTTGGTGTTCTTCTCGAGCCCGGGGAAGCCGCTGTCCGATATGACGATGACCAAGGTGCTTCGGGATATGAAAATCGCCGATGCGCACGTCCACGGCTTCCGGAGCAGCTTCACGGACTGGGCGGCCGAGATGACCAGCATCCCGAAAGAGGTGGTCGATAAGGCGCTTGCCCACAAGCTGCCCGACCGGGTCGAGGCTGCCTATCGACGAACTGATTTCTTCGAGCGTCGACGTGTCCTTATGAACGCCTGGGCCGATTATGTGCTGCGCAGCCCAAGCGACGCCGAAATCGTGCCCTTCCCCAAGAGAGAAGGCGCCTGATAGATCTGGCAATGCCGGCCCCAACAGCTAGCATTGCAATGGGGATAGGCTGGCCAGCCGACAAGCGCGCATCCCACGTGCATCCCCGTCTCACCCTTGGGAACCGCTAGGGAGGCGGAGTTGGCGAGATATGACGAGCAGGGCAACAACGAAGACTTGAGCGATGCCGGCTGGTTGAAAGGTCTGCCCGCCGGCTGGATTGATGGATTCATTTGCGCGAGGCACCTTTTCCGCCGCCTCAAGGCCGAATATGGCGACGGCGATCCAGCGCCGTGGCACGACGTAATCAACGCTGATTATTGGGGGCCACACTTCGGCGATCCTCCCGAGGACTACGCATCCAAGCAGAAATTGTCGGTACGGATTGTTGCTACGATTCAACGAGCATTGCTCTCTGGGCAGTTGGCGGCATCATGGTTTGATGGATCGGACTTTCGATCGATTCCCATGCCGGCAGCTCAGAACACCTCAGCTCTTCACAACGCGCTTTTGCATGGCACTTTTGAGATTGATCCGCTGTGGTCCGACGAGTGGCAACACTGGAATGGCCAAGGCTGGGCGATCGAAAAAGAACAATTTGAAGTCTGGTTGGCGTCTCCAGATGCTGTGGATCCTGCCGGGCTGCCGCCTCAAATTCCCACACAGCTTGAGCCAGATGAATTTGCGATCAGTTCCCGAAAACCGTCCGTTAGCGAGCACGTCCCGCTGTCAGAGGCCGTGTCTTGGATTGCTTTTGGCGTCGCGCTCAACGCCGATCGGCTGGATCAGGCACTGCGATGGAGGCGGCTTTGCGGCGGTGATTTGGACACCGCACAACACCGGTTGCAGGACGCGGCTGCAACGCTTCTGGAAGCCGGATCGTCCGGCCGAGTGTCCTTCTTTGGTCGCCACATCGATGCTTATGAAGACAAGGGGAAGCGCACAGAGAAAATCGACGTGTTAGCGCTCGTAGATTATCGGCAAGTGCTCATCACAGGGCACGACCATCTCCGCTACGGGGAAGGTTTGTGCCGCTGGTACAAATCGCCGAACGATTCTCATCTGCGCGGCAGTGATCGGCGCGATCTGTTCTCTAACGTTACGGTAGCCCGCTCGGAATTGATGACCCAATTTCCGGGTGGGGAATCGCCGGGGGACACCGAGAACGCTAGTGCCGCTTCAGTACCGCTCGCTATTGGCGTAGGCGAACTGCAATTACCTGATGAGCATTTCGACCCGTTGGCCGCAGCAGATATCGCACCTTGGTGGACGGTGCTTCAATCACTCGCCTGGGTGGCAACACGTAGCGCGGCATTCGTGGAGCGAGTTGGAGAACTAGAAGCTCACAACGACCAGGAAATTGCCCAGTTCATCTGTTCCAGCATGGTCCTTCTCTACGTTTCTCGAAACGCATGCACCTGTGCTGCGGCTGCAACCGATCCTGTCAACCGTTGGGAATGGTGCACATGCTTTCGGGATGCGGGGCGGCAGCTACTAGACCAAATCCGATTGAATTATGTGCATCCCGTCCAGTTGATTAATGGCGTTTCGCGCCCGATGGCTTTTCATGAATTTGCTGGTGTTGGACAACGCCCGACCGGTGCGGACTGGCATGATTTGAAGCCAGCGCCGATCTTTTCATCTGCCGAGGTCATCGCAGCGATTCCACATCTTCCGTCAGAGATCGATCGATCGGTGGGTTATGGTCGTGCGCCGGCTGTAAAGACCGGCCGGCCACCAAGTGATGGCGAGATACTATCCAAAGCCGACGAGATGAAGGCGCGCGGGCTAGATGGACGCACGATCGCCAAGTGTATGCGTCTTGAGCCTGGATTTGAGAACGTGGCCACAACCACGGTACGCGATCTGATAAAGGGTCGTTGGAAGCCCGCAGGGCGGCCAAAAAAGGCCGCATAAACCCGCACCTGAACCCCCACATGGGCGATTTGCTGCGGGTTTTCTGATGCCCCCTCATTGCCTCGGTTCCAACGAAACCGAGGTAAACCAATGCAGTCCATCGACCACCACTCACCGAAGATCGGATATAGCATCCGAGAAGCCTGCCAGGCGTCCAGTCTGGGAAGGACGACGCTCTACAATCACATTGCTGCCGGAAGGCTCCGTGCGACCCGCATTGGCGGCCGCACCATCATCCCGGCAGATGCCCTCTACGCTCTCGTGGCGGGGGAGGCCTGAACAATGGCTCAAATACAAAACCCCGGCTGGCGGGCCGGGGTCTCGCGCGACATGCTTGGCGGCTCATCGCGTTTCCCGTCTATCTCTTCCGGGTTCAGAGAGCAATGGCTTTGCAGCCGTTTCGGCCTGAACCTGCCCTTGGCAAGACTGGTTTCGCTGCATCACTTCGGGGAGACGGGCGATGACGAATGAACCCTTCTCGTCTCCTCGGGACGCCGCGTTGGCGCTGCTCAGTTCCGGCGAAAGGCTAAGCCGAAAAGCTGGATCGTTTCTCGGACAACTGGCGGTCGACGACGCTCCGATGAGCGCGGCGCAGACCAATTGGCTGGGCAAGCTCCTCGATCGGGCGAACATGCCGCAGCTCGTAAAAGGAGAGCCTCATGACTGAGCTCCTCCATTACGCAAAGGGCGGCGCAGGGCATCGCGGCGTGGACACCAGTGTCGAAGGTGCCGAGCATATTCAACCCGCCCTGCCCCGGCTCCAAAGTATGGTCCTTCGAACGATCGGCGATGCCGGCCCGGAAGGCGCGACCGGTGATGAAATTGCCGGGCGGCTGCAATGGGAGAAATTCCGCGTCAGGCCCCGCACCAGCGAGCTTCGGGTCGCCGGTAAGATCGTGGACAGCGGAAAGCGCCGAAAAAGTAGCGCCGGGATCAGCTCGATCGTCTGGATCACGCCCGATCACCTTCTTCCGACAGGCGCCAACTGATGGAAGCGACCGTGCTGCACCTGGCCGATCACCGAGCAGTGTTTGTCCTGCCCGAACAAGGCGGCACGGTCGTTTTCCTCGCGAGCCGGGGGCGCACCCCTCGCCTTGCCCACGAAAATCGCTTCAACCAGCGCGCGGATGCCGAGACCTTCGCCCGCGGGCTCGCCCAACATTTCGGTTGCTCCATCATTGGTATGTCGAGCGCGCCGGCAGACGATGAGGTCGCCGCCTGATGGTCAAGAACGTAAATTCCAAGGGTAGGCGCTCCGAGCCTCGCCACATCCGCCTCTATCACTCCGTCACGGGCTGCGAGGCTTGGCGGGATCTCTCCGGCAATGCGATCAAGGTTCTGGTCGCGCTTCTACGCTTCGACCGCGGAGGTGAGAACGGCGAGCTATTCATGTCGGTGCGCGTCGCCGCAGAAGAGACTGGCCTATCTGAAAATACCGCCTGGAGGGCGCTCCGGGAGCTTGAGGCGCACGGCTTCATCGCAGCCACCGAGCGGGGCTACTTCCAACGCAAGCGAGGCCCTGCGACCCAATGGAGAGCAACCTGGATCGCGACCACCGGCAAGGCGCCGACCCGCGATTTCGAGAAGTGGCAGAAGCCCATTGGAAACAAATCACGGTCGCAAAATTTGACCTCTACGGTCGCAAAAATTGCGACAGATGTGGAAACATCTCCAGCGACGGTCGCAAAAATTGGGACCGTGACGACGGAAACGAGCCGTGTTTCCACCGACGCTGCTGTCGCAAATATTGCTACACAAATAGTATGCCATGGGCAGAGCGTTTCCGGGAGCATCGAAGGGCAACGGAAACAGGCCAATATCTCGCGTGGCGTTTCCACGGACCTCATCGGCGATGAGTTACTGGCTGCTCTCCGTGAACGGCTGGCGGCACACCTTCACGCATCAGGCATGGGCGCGCAAAGTCGTTTGGCCGAAGCAGCGCAGATCCCGGGCGGCACGCTCTCCAAGTTCATCGCCGGCAAAGGCCTGAACCGAACACACTTCGTTTCGCTGCAGCTCGAGCTGGCGCGCGCTCAGCGAGCAGCGGCGTGACAGACGCCGGCAATCTTCAGTTTGAAAACAATCAAAGGAAATCAAATGAGCAAACCTAAGCGCACGCCTGTTTTAACAGGCCGGAAACAGGCCCCTCGCCCCAAGAGGTCTGCCGCCAATCAAGCCGAAGGGGACACCGTGGCCCACATCGTCGACACGACCGATCCGGAGGTAGCGGAGAGGAAATATGCCGAGCTGGTACCCGGCTGGGATCAAATCCCTAAGGCGAAGCGCGACGAGATGATCGCTATGGCCAGCAACTACCTCAAGACGCCTCAGCCACTCGCCGTTGGTCTGAAGCGCACGGAGGCAGGCGGCTATTCTGTGGGCCTAGCTCCAGGCGACAACGCCACCTATCATTCGCTCAAGCTGGCGGAGACCTTCTCCTCAGTGTCGGCTTCTTTCACGACCGACAAGCTGAATGACCTCATCAACCACTTCTCTTCGAGCAACAATCGAGGCGCGAGCGAGATGGAGGTCAACTCAGCCCTGGCGTTCATCGCCGGTGCCAAGCCGCAGAATGAGGTTGAAGCTACTCTAGCGCTTCAAATGGCTTTGACGAACGATGCAGCGCTGCGTGCGCTTAGGATGATCGGCAAATCCGAATGGGTGCCGCAAATGGCAACTTTCGGAAATCTCGCGGTGAA
The DNA here is from genome assembly GCF_018603885.1 of Sphingobium nicotianae. Taxonomy (GTDB): domain Bacteria; phylum Pseudomonadota; class Alphaproteobacteria; order Sphingomonadales; family Sphingomonadaceae; genus Sphingobium; species Sphingobium nicotianae. The sequence goes on along the minus strand of NZ_JAHGAW010000001.1, from coordinate 225,190 downwards.
GCTGCTCAGGACTTTCTCCCAGCAGGCCGAGACGCTCGCGAAGATGCAACGTGGCGGCGAGCAGGTGGTTCGTCACGTGCACGTCGACAACCGTGGTGGACAGGCCGTCATTGCAGAAACCGTGAACACAGGGGGTACCGGATTTGGAAAACCAGACGATCAATCTCAAGCAGCAGCCGGAGCGACTATCGTCAGCGCGGCGCTGCCTAGCCCGGACCCGCTCGGGAATGGAGTGCCAATCTCCGGCGGTGAAAGGCCGGAAGCGGTGCCGGATGCACGGTGGAACGAACCCCGGCGCGCCCAAGGGTAACCGCAATGCCTGGAAACACGGCGGACGCTCGGCAGAAGCGATCGGGGCGGCCCGCTATCTTCGGGAGTTGGCCAAGCTCCTGGCGCAAGGTTGAGCCCAGACTGACCAATCGTCGGCGCTGGTCTATCGATGTTTGCTCGGATAGATTGACCGCCTCATAATCGCGGGGGAGGATTGTGAAGCTCGGGACTAAGTATCTTTTGTGGAGTTTGGCGCTGCTGGCCTTCTGGCTGCCGACTTCTGCCTGGGCCGCGGAATGCTTCAGTTCCAGCGTAGCGAGACCTACCCCGTTCATGGGCAATAACGATGAGGTTTTCCAACTAAGCGACGGCTCGATTTGGCAGGTCAAATATTCTTATGAGTACCTGTATGCCTATACCCCCAGCGTCATAGTTTGCCCCGATAGAGGCGTGATGGCCGTCGAAGGGAAAACGATCAGCGTTATCCGCATTCGGCCTTCTGAAGCCGCGCCGCAGAGTAAGGCCCAAGGCAGCACCCCGAAGAACAAGCCCAACCTCCCGCCCAATGCTCTGACAGTGGTCCTTCGAAAGCGCGGCTGCGACTATTTTATCGCCGACGGCCCGCAGGGATATTACATATTAGAATGGTACGGAGGTCATGATCCGGAGATCGGCGAGGCCCTAGTCGGCTATCAGAGCGGCTACGGATTCAAGGACATTATATACCTAAAAAGCGGGGACAGCGGCCGCGTATGGGTCGAAGACTATCTCCTCGGCAAAGATCGAGCGCTGGAGAAGTTCTCCGAAAAATGCGAGTAGGTGGCACACAATGCCCGCCCGCGCATGTGTCGGTTGCTTAGTCGGAAGCGCGATTAATTCGCGGCGGCGTTTTGGGCGCGCTTCCCGTGGGCACGAGATCATGTTGCCTCATCCAATCAAGCGCCGAACCGAGACGGGCGTCCGAGAACCGCGCTTTCTTTGGGTGCCAGTTTCGATGAAAATCATCGATAATTAGACAGTCGGAGGGCTGCGCCCCCTCCCCAATAAGATCGTTCCAGCACGCATAGAGCGTTGCCACGATCTCGGCTTGGTCTGTGGTCAACGGACGCATGAGGTCGATTATGCGATCGATTTTATCAAGCTTTTCACCGAGCTGCTCTCGGGCGAATGCATCGATTTTGTCCAGCTTGGGAAGCGGCTCGTAGCGCACCATGCGGCCGCGATTTACCGACCTGAAAAGCTGATGCTTCTGCCCCAGAGCCTCCACGCCAAACTTTTTGTTGTAAAGCGCGCGCTGATCCAATGGGCCGGCGGCCTCGCGCAGATATTCTGTTTCGAGGCCCAAATTTTCGTGCCGATCAGCGACGTAGAAGACTTTGGCCAATTTTGTTCGACCGAAATTCCGATCATCATGGAGCGACTTTACAATGTTGCCGGCCAACGCCAGTCGGCGGGCCAACGCTTGTTCAAATCTGCTCGCGGTCGGCATCGCGACTGGCTCTTCGCGCTTCGTTGCGACACCGAAATAATCCAGCCCGGATGGAGCGGCGACCAGATCGTGAAACTCTGTTTTTGCAAGGCGCAGAGATGAGCGAACCTCTGCCAAGGCTTCCTTCAAGGCGCCATGCCCAGCGGCTTCCGCGTAATCTCGAATTTGAATTAAGCCCGCGCCCCGGCCCAGCATTCGCGCGTCAATAAAATATGCAGGCTCGGCATTGAGCGCTATTTCACGCCGATATCCAAGATGTTTGCTCCAAAGAGCAAAAACCGTGTCAACCGCCTCAATGAGTTTGGCGGCACCGGGCGACGACCGCAGAACAACAGCTGGTCGAACGGTGCGCTCCCAAAAGGACTCCTCTACAAGCGGCGTGAACGGGTTGCCGACATAAACCTCCCTTGTGCCATGGATTGGGTTGTTGGCCGGATACCAAGTTTCAACACACTCGTTCTCCGCATAGGCAATCGCAGCCGAGAGAGCGAAAGTCCGCGCCTCGTGCTGGATGGGGATTTGGGGCTCCCAGAGGTCCTCTGCGTCCGCCCACATCGGATATGGATGTTGAATGAAAGTCCGGGCCAGTGAGTACCAGAAAAATAGCTTCCTGGCGCTGTCGACATCAGTCGCGCAGTAGCCCCAGTGGGTTGGCGGTCCCGAGAAGCACCTGTTTTTTCTGATGTCCATGAACTGAGAATTTAGTCGAAACCATGGCTTCCCCGGCTCCGCACGCTTCACACGACAAGGCGTGAGGTCGTCCATGAAACCGATGAAATTGCCGTCAGCTTCGCCATAGGTTTTGCGATTTGAACGACGCGGGTCGCCAAGGGGCAGGCCTCCTACGATGGCGTTGCTTTGCTCAGACTTCCTACGGTCACGCTTGAAGTCGAGCATGCGTTGGTTGGACCAAGCGCGAATACCTTCGAGATCCCGGCCAAGGGACGCCTTTGCTGCCCTCGGGTCACTCAGAAGATTATCGCATGCTGCGTCGGAGAGAGCGGGATCATTCCAGGCGATTGCAGCGAGATCTTTGCGTTTAAGCCAGGTCAGATCGATGAGGTTGACTGGTCTGTTCGCATCCAGGTCAGCTTCTTGACCCCTATATCGCCAAATGGTGAAGGCGACCGGCCATTTGCCCTGGACATCAAAGAATTGACTGCCGTCCACCAGAACGCCGGCCACGTCCTCAAACACGCCCGCGATCTCTCGTCGGATTTGGCGGAATATAGCCCTGTTGGTCAACCAAGCCGATTTCGTGAAGAGTAGAAGCAAAGAGTCACCCGGCAAGCCGCTTGACCTTGCAGCCTCACAAATCAGCTTCATTTGCGCGAGGAAACAACAGTATCTCTCGCTCGCGGCATCCTTACCGGTCAACGCCACGAGGGACGGATGAACGGCATAGGTTATGGCCCCAGCAGTTTGATCATCGTCGCTGCGGTACGGCGGATTGCAGAGGATAGCCAACGGCTTGTCCGGTGCATGTCCCTTGTCGCTGAGAGCGTCGCGGAGCTCATCAATGTAGTCCTGTGCACTTCGATCAAGAAAGTTGAGACCGCGATTTTCCGAGACGCGAGGTACAACCGTAAAGCGACCGTTGTGCCAATGATCGAGCTTCATTCGTTGTTCGACGGCGAAAAGCAGTTCGGGTTCGATCTCGCTCACAACCTTGTGGCGAAGCTCAAGGGGCGAACGCCAATTCGTGACCAAATTTCCGCTGCCGCATGCAGGATCAACCACGAGATAGTTTTCGCCAAGCTTTGGCACATGCTGCTTAGCGATCCACATCGCTAATTTGGACAAGTGTAGGTCCGTAAAATAGATTCCATGTTGCCGCCGAAACTCCGGATCTACGGCATCCAGCGCCTCGTCATATCTGGCGAAAAAGTCGTCCAGATTCTCGCCAGCGCGCAACTCCACGAAATGGCCTTCGACAAATTCTTTGAACGCTTCCCTCGATGCGGTCCGCAGGCCGGTTACGATCTCACCCCCAATCGTCGCCTGGTCGTGTGCTCGTTCGCTGATTTGCAGAGCCGAATTGGCATTCCAGGCATAGATCATGCTGTAGAAGGCTCTGACAGCTGCAACGGGCCGTTGAGCATCAAAGTACGGCACCATGTTTTTCAGAACCGTGGCAAAGTTTCGAAGCGTCACGCGCTGTCGGACGGGCCTTCCTTCTTTTAAGAGGGCCTCAAACGAAGCGAGCCGATGCAAGAGAAGCTCCGGCTGGGCACCAAATAGCGGTGTGAACAGATCAGAGCCGTTCCAGCAGGACAGAGCCAGCAAATCTGACCTCTTCTGCTGATATCTTCGTGCAAGTTCTCTGCCCACAACGTTTGGCGCGCCCTCGCAAGCACGCACCTCATCAAGCAGGTACCCGGGCAAATCGCGTACTTGCCATGCCGACAGAAACCCGTGAGCTGCAACGACGACTTGCCCGAAATCCAGGTCGAAATTGCGGTATGCCAAGGCCTGAAACAAGCCCGCCAGCCAGTTTGAAGTCTGACCTTTTAGCTCAAGAACAAATCGGCCGGGCACATAGCCATCCGCCAATTTTGCGTCACTCTGCCGCTGAAACGACTTAGGAAAAAGCGCCCGGAAATACGCGAGCGCCATATCCTCGTTGGCTCGTTCGTGCGGACGGTCGAGATAGGCAAGCAGCCCAGCGATGTGCGATGGCAACATCACACGCCCTCGGTTTCGACAATTGCGTCAAGCACTACTGGCTGGCTATTTGCGATCACTCGATTCCCCTCCATCGAGATTGGTCACAACGCACTAAGGCGCGGTCAAATAGCCTTTTACTACGCTCCCGTAAATCAAGTCTTGAACTGCGGTTGTTTTACATCCCTTGGCCGGCCAAGCAGGTGCTACTGATTATTGACCCCCATCGTCGCAGAAACCCTCCTGGGCGCTTGTCTTTAAAAGCCATTATTTGCCGGTCACAATCAGTCTCAGATTGTTGCACGGAAGATTGTCCACGGCGGATTGGCTCCGATAGCGTCCCCAATAATGGATATGTGCCCGGCGCCGGATTGTCTCTTCATCCTTCTTGCGGTTCTTCTGGCGCGGCGTCACGTCTGCGCGAATGGGCGTGATACTCGAGGGCTCGGGAGCCGCTTCCTTCACCACATCCTTCTTCTGCTTGCGCTTGCCCATATCAGCGTGCCCTCCTGCGCCGTGTTGGAGCTTCATCCTTCCGCAGATGCAGAACCAAAGCACTGCTGCTGTTGGCATCTTGCCTTTCTCGGACGTGACACGTTGCCCGGTGAGCCAGCATGCTCAGCTGATGAAGGCTCAGCATGACAGCCATTTCGGATTTGCCGCTCGGAATTTTCATTTCGATGAGACCCGTGACCTCATCATCCTTGAAAACAGGGTGGGCGCTCGCGAGAAACTGCATTGCTCAACCCTCCGCCGGTAGAAGGCGGCGATAATCGGCCTGGATGGCAAGAGCGATTTCCTCACACCAAAGCGCGATTTCGCCGTCTTCCTCGATCGTTTGATCCAGCTTCCAGCGAAGCGCGGCAGTGTCGGGAGCCGGCATGCGGAGGAGTGCGACATGCGCGTCCGCCTCTGCGTCCGCCAACTCCTCGCACCGATTGTGGATAGCTTCGTAGTTGCGCTTGTCCCGCCAAGCGCAGACTTCGTCGTACCGAGGATCGTCCGGATAGATATGCCCTCTGCCGAAAGCCGCCTTCTCGGCCTCGTACAGAGGATCGACATATTCCATGTCGAACGTATGGCCCTTAGCCTTTGCTGTCTGCCATTTGCGCATGGTGGAGTCCCACACCCTACGATCCACAACGCTGGCAGAGGCTTCAAACGGGATAGCCGGTGCCATAGCGAGCGGCGCGATCAAAGCGCCTCTGGTGAGAAATGTTCGGCGATCCATTACGCGGCCTCCCTCTCAATCAGCGCGTCTCGCGCGGCCAAGGCTACGCCGACGACCTGTTCCACCGAGGGAGCAGCATCGCCCAGCTGGAAGAACAGCTCGGAGTTGATGTGCCAGCTGTAGGGCGCGCATCCTGCCTCCCGCATCGCTATCTCGATCGCGTCGCCGCGCACGGTCTTCAGCTCTTCCCAGGCAGAGACCAAGCCGTCGCCATGTGGCGTGAGCGCCCAATCCCAGCCGTGAGCAAGGCCGACACGAACCGCCCGACCTTCGAGATAGCCGAGATGCCTGCGAACCTCGTGAGGCAACGAGCAGGAAAGGAGATGAGCGCCGATGATGGCAGAGGTCAGACTTTTGGCCTTTTCGCTGTCATGCCAGTTGGCTGCGGACGCGATGGCGCGCGTGACTGCGCACTCGGAAACGAGTAGATCGGTCATAGCTTAAGCCTCTCAATCAGGCTGGAGTTAGGCCGGGGCGGTCGTTGGTAGCTTCCGCCTCGGCTGATCCTTTTGGTATCAGTTATGGAATGTTGCTGCAAGCGATTTCTGATGCTAAATGGCTCAAATGGATATTTCCCCCCGACAGGTAAGTGCAGCACGTGCTTTGCTGGACTGGACAGCCGCGCTCCTTGCGGAAAAGGCTGGCGTCGGCATCGCCACCGTCAAGCGGCTCGAGGCCGGTGAGACCGTCAGGCCCGCAAGCAGCGCAGCTGTGAAGGCCGCTCTAGAAGGTGGCGGGATCCAGTTTCTGTCCACCGGCCAGAGCGGCGGCAAAGGCGGCGAAGGGGTTCGCCGAACTTAGCTGCGACAGGGCTGGCGGGCATTTCGATAGCCTGCTCAGTTCTTATCCACAGAGTATCGATTGATGGTCTCGTAAATGGGCCGCGTGGACTCCAAGCTGATTGCGTCTTCCATCACCCTCCCCTCGCCGCCGGATTTTCGGCGGACGAAGGAGATGTGTCATGAACTTTCAACGACGCCTCGCAGTCCCGTCAGAAACCAAAACCTGGAGCCATAACGGAGAAGAGCCTCCAGACTGGGTCGCCGCCCAAATCGTAGGCGACCCGTGCCCAAATGGCAGCTTCCTGCTCGCAACCGATCTCGGACAAGCTCGCGTGCTACCGGGCCATGTCGTCATCCTGCACCATAGCGGACTATGGGTCCGCTCGCCTGAGGAAGTCCCAGAACTGCTCGATGGCTTTCGAGACCATGAATTGCCGGCATCAGAGGCGATCGGTCCGGGCAAGGCGACACGCTTCGGGGCGAAAAGTGCGGCGAAGCCATCCCGGAAACCAGCCGCTCGCCCCCTCAGTTTCAGACCGCCTATCGGGAAGATGCCAAGCATCGAGTGGGTCCACACCGTCCAACTGAGCGTAGATCCGTCATATCAGCGTTCCATCCAAAACGAATCTTCTCGCCGGCTAATTGCGAGCATTGCCGCCAATTTTGATTGGAGGCTTTGCGCGCCACTCGTCGTCTCACGACGGGCAGACGAGTGCTTGATCATAATAGACGGCCAACACCGCTGGGCAGCCGCAATGCGGCGGGGAGACCTTCTGCAACTCCCCTGCTGCGTGTTCTGCTATGGAACCGCCGAGGAAGAAGCGCGCATGTTCATTCTGGCCAACAGGGCACGAAAAGCCATGAGCCGGCTGGACGACTTTCATGCTGCTGTGGCGGCCGCAGATGATGATGCGCTGGAAATTCTGGAGCTGGTTACACAGGCGGGGCTAACCGTTGCTCGTACTGTCTCGTCATTGGGTGGGCGAGCGAACGAAGTCGCATTCACTTCTTCGATCGCTCATTCTCTTCGAAGGCAGGGCCCGCAAGTGGTCTCCGCGGCCCTCACGACCATGGCAGAGGCATTCCCCAATCAGCCTCTCTATGGCCCATTATTTTCCGGATTGGCCGATATCTTCAACTCGCCGCCGGACAGTTTCGACCCAGACATGCTACCGAACGCCTTGGCGAAGCGCGATTCTCGTGGCTGGAATGCCGTAGCGAAGGATGCAAGCACCCCTGCCCTTCGCACCCTCGCCATGAGGACCGCGATCATTGAAGCAATGACGCCCGTCGGATAGCTGGCGGAAGGGCGTCCGCACGCCGGGCGCCCTTCACGTAAGGGCAATTAAACGCGGTCCCAGTCGATTGATGCCACCCACGGGCTGGTGAAGAGATCAGCCACTAGCGCGCGCCTCGAGCCTGTGGGGCGGGTGGTTAACGACCGGCGCATTCGGAGCATTGCGGGTAGATGCCCGCAGCGGCTCGGATTTCGGGCGGGACTGGTGGCCCCGCGACAGGACCGTACGCAGCCGAGCAGCCAGGCCCGGAGCACAGGACAATCTCGCCCCCCACGTGCCAATGAGCATATAGTACGACCATGCGCATCAGGGCAAAATTCTGCACGCCATGCCGGATCGAAAGCCGTTTCCTTATCTCCCGGTTCTGCTGCTCCATCGCGCTAGTGGTTGCCCGCTTCCATTCACCTCCAGCGATCTGGCGAGCCGACAGGAAGTAGTTGGTTATGAGCTCCCAGTTCTTGGTGAGGCGCTTGTTGAATGCGACCATATCCTGGGTGTGGGAAAAGGGCGCCGTCCTCGCATGAAAGCGGTTCAGCCAGATCATGGCGTCGCCAAGCGCTTCACTGCTATAGAATTTGAGGAAATCATAGCGGCCCCAGTACGCCCGGCTGAGCAAGGGAAACCGGCGCAAGATCGGCTTCAGGTCGCGCACCAGATCAAATTCGCGCTGGGGCTTTTTCGGATATCGCCGCCACCTGCACTTCTTTGGGTCCACGGCCATCATGGCAGGCTTCAGATCCCAAAGCGTTTTCGCCATCTCCTTTCGCCCCGATTTGCGGAGCCTGTCGATCTCGCTGTTGATCTGCCGGGATAGCACTCGCTGATAATGCTCAATGACGTGCCACTTGTCCGCGACGCGAAGAGACCGGCCCAGTCGCAGTTCGCCGACGCTCGTGTTGCTCTTGTGGAGATCGGCAACGAACACCTCCACCCTCGCCTCTTCCACGTTATCACGGACCCAAGCTCTGATAGGTGAGGCCTCGATCGTTTCGAGAAAACCAATCGGTATGCCCGTGTGGGCATCGCCGATCACCATATACTCCTTCCCATAGAGCTTGACGCCATCCATGGAGAGAACGCGCGGCGTGGGGAACTTGTGGTTGGCCCATAGCCTCACAGCGAGATCGTGCGCGATGTTCCACAGGGTGCCTGCTGGCACGCCCGTTTCCTTCTGGACAAGCGCGAGAGGCTTCTTGGTGATGGCGTCGAGAACATGCTCGTAGAGGCGGTGCGTCATGTTGTAGCGCTCGTGGATGTCGGGGCCTCGCTCGGAGAAGGTGCGAGCTTTTCCCGTCCCCTTGCACACGAGACATTCGAAGCGGCGCCGACGCACACGAAGCTGTACCGGGCGCGTGCGGGGCAGATCGAAGATCTCCATCGCTCCGTCGCTATGGAAGCCCCGGCTCTGAATCCGGCCATGTGGCCCGCAAACCGGGCATGGCGCCCGGGAGCTCAGCGTCACGTCGAAGATTTGCCAGTGCGAGGTCGGATAGGACCGGTCGATCTGGAAGCTGGAGGGTAAGAAGTGAGCGCTCATGCCCCTTGATTGACGAGCGCCGGTTAAATCTCGGTAGATGAAGCGGCTGTGAGCGCGTCGGAAGAGTGCCTGCCATCTCTAGCAGATTTATGCCCCTCAAAATCAAAACCCGCGCCGGCTGACGAAGCTTAGGCTTGCCCCAGCATGAGTCTCATTATCGATCACGGCAAAATCGAATCGCTTGATTTGCGCATATATTTGTTGAAACCTTCAAGGAGCAGTTCGGGGGAGCAGGCGTTGTGAGAAGGTCGCACTGCAATAACCGCTTCTTTACTTACATTTGGCTAGGGAACGGCCGTTCGGCCTCGGGCGTTGGTATAACGCTTGGGGCGTTTCGTCGTCTCCCCAGTTGCGTTTTTTGCCCGTGCTGAGTATGGCGCGCGCGATCGAGGAGGTTGGCGCGGGCGCTGACAGGAAAGAATCGGTGCTTTTATGAATGAGGTTGCAGCTACAGTTGGAGCGATCCTGCTTGGCTTTCTTGCCATCATTCTGCTCACTGTTTTTCTTAGTGTCCTGAAGGCCGGGCCCTCTGAGGTTTCCCATTTACGCCGCAAAGACTACGGGCTGAAGCCTTGGATGTCTGGCGAAATGCGAAAGGCCACCAAGGGCGCCACCATGCGTGAATTAGAGGGCATCGAGATGAAGGCATCTCGGGGTCGCCTTGTGCACGCCAGAAAGACTCGCGCGCCATCGCCTGAGCTGCTTTAGTCGCGTCCTCGCGTCGGGGGGCGCGCAAGTTTGAGCCAGGCTCCGGCCAATCAGTTACCATATTCTTTTCCTCAGTCAGGCCCAGCTCCATGGGTCGCGGCTCAGAAGAGCTATGTTGGCTGGATACCGGTGGTATCCGGTCATTTGTCGTTCGGCGTCGTCGATGGCCGTGGAAAATGCCATGCGGTTAACCAACACTGTGACCATCAGGGTACGAGAGTCATTGTCGCCCACGAAGCGCGCTCAGCCGAAGATTTTCCACTGCCAGGCGGATTGGTTGGGCTTTTTCGACGATCAGTGACGCAGGACTTCCTGATTGCCGCCAACACCGCGCGAGCCAAGACGCCCTACCTCAAAGACGCCCAGCCCCATTTCAGGGATGAGGCCAATGGGGTTTTGGTCGGTGAGGTCATTGTGCTGCCGCGCGATAGCGACAAGGAGACCAAGCGGACCCTGAAAGAGCTGTTGAACACAGTTCATCAGGCAATGGATGAGCAACAGCAGGCCCATCCCGCGCAGGCGTCCGGGGCAATGGAGAGGTTGCCGTCGGAGATCCTCAACGAAATCGAAGCGAAGCGAGACCTCATCGCCTGCTATCGGATCAAATTTGCGATATTCAGAACCGGTGAAGTGCGGCTCTGGTATGACTGGAACGACTTCCTCGGGAGAGATTCAATCGCCGAGCCGGCGGATCGGTATGAGCAAATTGTCGGCGACGTCCTTCCAGCCCAAGCCTACTATTTTTTGAAGGACGTCTTCCATTTCCACTATCATCATGATCCGCGGACCGATCAGCTCCTGGATTTGACGTCCCTCGGAAATCAAGCCTCCGCACTCAACACAGACGTCGAGTGGAGGATAGACACTCTCAGAGGTTTGGCAAAAGTCGTAGTCGAATATCGCCAGTCTCCTCGTCCCGACAGCAATAAGAAAGCCCTGGGAGTGCTCGCTTATGCCGATGCCTTCCAATCGCTTTTGGCGAGGGTCAAGAGAGCCACCGACCTCAACGCTGGGTTTCTCCCCATCGACGACGTCATCCTATACGACTTTGATCACTCGAGAGATTCTATCGAAGCCCTCGATGCTTTGTCCGAGACACGGCGCAGCGGCCATCTCCAGCTCTTTGGAATATTGATAGGTGTGATCTTATCGGCATTGGCCCTTTGGGCCGGCGCCGTTCAAATTCAGCCCATTCTATGCGGTGACTCGCGTGCCAATGCCGCGATCTGTCCGCCGACGCGCCCAGGCATCACGACCGATCTTATCAATTGGGTGGTCGCAAATCCGCTTGGGTTTGTCGTCGTACTGACGATGGCGGGTTTCCTGGCCTATATTTTCCTGTTTCGCGGCGTCACCAATGTGCCGCTCGCTAAGCCGATCTTGCGCTTCGTGCGGCTCATGTCAGCTGCTCTTGGTGCAGAGGTCGCCAAGCGAAGCAGGGCCGACCGCGTAGGTTACTACGCACAGCTCGCATTCCTAGGTGCTTTGGTCGGTTTTATTGGATGGGCAGCCTACCAGCTCACGCCGAAGAACGTCGTTCCTCCGGTCGCCGAGCGGAAGTCTGATGCGGCTCAAGGCCCGTGGGCTTCACTTGAAGGTGCAGTGGGCCGGTTACCGCGCGACAGCGGTTTGTTTACATCCAGCGTGGTCGCACCCCAAATCAGAGACATGTTGGGCGGAGATTACGAGGAGTTTTTGCGGAGCATGGCCGTTCAGTCTGTGTTGCGGCGACGTGGACCGACACTGTGGGCTCTCGGCACTCGGGCGCGGGATAGTCAGGACGGAGCCTACCTGCTGATGGATCAACGCACCCGGCAGATAGAAGTAGGTGTACGCAAAGACGGAAAACTTAGCATCTATCGGAGCACGGGACGCATATTGTTCAAACCGGGCGACGTCCAAAAATTCGTTGGCGGGGCCGCCGCTGACATCGGTCCGTTCCCTATCGAAACGTCGGTTTGCAGATCTAACGTTGGCAGGGGAGCCAACAGCACGATGCAGCTCTCGGGTGCCCTGCGCGGCATCGAAGGGTGCGAATATCGGCTCCAGCTACGCCAAGGACAAATCGTCTCTTTCTCGCCAGCGAGCGCCCGCGGCTTAGACGTGTCATTGGTAACGGCTGGGGAGACTGAACCCCTGTCAGGCCAGAGACTGATCCAGAAGGACGGAACTTACAGCCTGAAAGTGTCTTGGCAGAGGTCTGGTGGGCCAGGCGACGAGTTGCGTCCGCTGAGGCCTTTCTACGCTCGAATCGGCATCCGATAAGTCGCCACGGAACATATCCGTAAGAATATCGACACGCTCAAGGGGCGAGCAGAACGCGGATGCTTTCAGCCGCAATTAGCACTCTGCCGCCAACCTTGCTGATCTCCAGCTTTTCGCGATTGATAAGATTGTTGATCGTTCCGCGGCTGACGCCCAGGATCGCCATCGCTTCCTTAATGGAAACGGTCAGCACATCAGGTGCTAGGCCCATTCGACGAGGTGCTGCTTTTTCCAACTCAACAGGCTTTATGACAGGCTGCGAGTCGCGTTTGGGAAGATCCGAACTGCCGGCGTTGGGTTTGACTTCCGGGATGGTCGTCTTGGCCGGCAACACCAAGCCGTGGCACTCCGCAGCGGTGTGAACCGACCTTTCGTCAAATCGAATACCGATGATGCTGCGAGCCGGACCTTTGCCGCCCTGACCCAGCCGCACGCTACCTCCGGCAAAGACATCGGACACCTTGTCCTCCGTCACGATCTGCTCCCAGATGTGACGAGGAATGCGGCTGTCGCGCACCGTGGCTTCGTTCTCGGCGATTACGCGCGCATAGCCTTTGATGAGTCCGGCTGCCGCCAAATCGGTAAGGAGTTGCTCGGCATCGACGCCCACATCCGCGTCTTCTAGCAACTTCAGGGCAGCATGAGGCGGAATTGGTTTGAAAGCGCTCAATGGTCGTTCCACGGCTGGATAAAGCGATGGACCCATGTGATCGGCAATCGTGAAAATTGCCCTTCCGGCACGCACAAATGTCCAAGATTGTTCACCGATGTTCATCGGCGACAAAGCAAGCCCGTGGGAACTTGTGTGGGAACAGAAATCGGGCGATGAGGTATTTCGCCCTAATTTCAATATAATAGAAAAAGGAAATGGTGGAGCCGAGGGGGATCGAACCCCTGACCTCTACACTGCCAGTGTAGCGCTCTCCCAGCTGAGCTACGGCCCCAATCATTTGTTCGCGACGGATGGGCCCGTCGCGGCGAGGCGCTGCCTTTATGTCAGGCCCCGCCCCGCTGCAAGTCCAATTTCATTAGTGCGCTGTCGTTAACGCGCACTTAGCGATGGCTCAGTTTTCCTCGTCGCCATCGTCGGCCGCATCGACGCCGAGATCGTCGTCGCCGCCCAGGTCGACGTCATTGTCCGGCGAGCCTTCCGCGTCATCGACATCGACGTCGATGTCGAGATCATCGTCGGCATCCGCCACCACTTCGGCCACGGCCGCGACCTTGACTTCCTCGAAGGGCAGCGGCTGCTTGGACTTGAGCACCGGCTCGGGCGTCCAGACATTGCCGCACTCGATGCAGGTGACCGGCTCGTCCTTGCCGAGATCATAGAAGCGCGTCGCGCATTTGGGACAGGTCCGCTTCGTTCCCCATTCAGGCTTCACCATGTGCTGCCTCATAACCTTCCAGATGAAATGAAAACGCGCGCGGAAAGGGAGCCTTGCCGCGAAGTGTCGGGCGCCTTGCCATAGCGGATCGGCGCTGTCAAAAGCAGTCCGCCATTTTTCTTCCGCCCGCTCGTGCGCCTGTTCGCTGACGTGGTGATTCAATTTCCGGACCGCAAGCCCATGACTGACATTGCGCGCAACATGCTCTTCGAGCCTGGCGCCCCCTTGCGCGGCACGGTGAGCGTGCCGGGCGACAAGAGCATTTCCCATCGATCGCTGATGCTGTCCGCGCTCGCGGTCGGCGAAAGCCGGGTCTCCGGCCTGCTCGAAGGCGAGGATGTGCTGGCTACGGCGGCGGCCATGCGCGCGCTCGGCGCCAGCATCGAGCGCACGGACGACGGCATCTGGCATATCCACGGCGTCGGCGTCGGATCGCTGGTCCAGCCCGGCACGGCGCTCGACATGGGCAATAGCGGCACCTCGACCCGCCTGCTGATGGGACTGCTCGCCAGCCATGCCGTCACCGCGACCTTTGTCGGCGACGCGTCGCTCAGCAAGCGGCCGATGGGCCGGGTCACAACGCCGCTGGGCCTGATGGGCGCGGCGTTCATGACTGCGCCGGGCGGGCGCCTGCCGCTCACGATGCGCGGGCTCGTGCCGGCCGTGCCGATCGAATATCGCCTGCCGGTCGCCTCCGCGCAGGTGAAGTCGGCCGTGCTGCTGGCCGGCCTCAATGCGCCGGGCATCACCCGCGTGATCGAGCCGATCCCCACGCGCGATCATAGCGAGCGCATGCTGAAGGGCTTCGGCGCGGAGCTGACGGTGGAGACCGAGGCGGACGGCACGCGGATCATCTCCATCCGCGGCGAAGCGGACCTGAAGCCGCAGACACTGACCGTCCCCGGCGATCCCTCCTCCGCCGCGTTCCCGATCGTCGCCGCGCTGATCACGCCCGGATCGGAGGTGACCGTGACCAATGTCGGCATGAACCCGACTCGCACCGGCCTCTTCCGGATGCTCCAGGCGATGGGCGCGGACCTGACCATCACCAATGCACGCGAGGTGGGCGGCGAACCGGTCGCCGATCTGGTCGCGCGGCACAGCGTGCTGACCGGCATTGACGTGCCCGCCGACGTCGCGCCGAGCATGATCGACGAATTCCCGATCTTCTTCGTCGCGGCGGCCTGCGCGCAAGGGGTGACGCGGACCAGCGGGCTCGACGAGTTGCGCGTCAAGGAGTCGGACCGCCTCGCGCTCATGGCCAGGGGCCTCGCGCGCATCGGCGTCTCGGTCGAAGAGCTTGAGGATGGCCTCGTCATCACCGGTCGTGGCGGCGACCCGCTCGGCGGCGGTAACAGCCCGCCAACGATCGCGGCCGAGCTGGACCACCGGATCGCGATGAGCTTCGCCATTGCCGGCCTCAACACGCGCGGTGGCCTGATCATCGACGACATGAGCCCGGTGGCGACGAGCTTTCCCGGTTTCGTGGACATGATGGCCAGCCTCAAGGGCGGCGCATGACCATCGACCTCCCCAACATTGTCGGCCTGCTCGGCAGCGCCCTGATGGTCATCGCCTATGGCTACTCGAACATCGCCCGGCAGATGAACTTCCGCCTGTTCAACCTGCTGAACCTCGTCGGGGCGCTCATGCTGATCGCATCGCTCACCGTTCATTTCAACATGGCCTCCATGGCGCTGGAGATCGTCTGGGCGATGATCGCCCTGTTCGGCCTGATAACGGCCTGGCGGAAACGCGCATGATCATCGCGGTCGATGGGCCGGCGGCCTCCGGCAAGGGCACGATCGCGCGCGCGCTGGCCGCGCATTATCATCTGCCGCTGCTGGACACGGGCCTGCTCTATCGCGCCGTGGGCGTCAGCGTGGCGCTAGCCGGCGGCGACCCGGACGATCCGCAGGATGCCGAGCGCGCCTGTGCCTTTCCGGACAGCCTGCTCGACGATCCCGCGCTGCGCTCGGAAGAGGCGGGCCCGCTGGCGAGCCGCGTCTCGCGCCATCCCGGCGTCCGCGCCGCCTTGCTCGATCGCCAGCGCGCCTTCGCCGATCAGCCCGGCGGCGCGGTGCTCGACGGGCGCGACATCGGAACCGTCATCGCGCCGCATGCGGACGCCAAGCTCTACGTCACCGCGAGCGTCGCCGTGCGCGCGCAGCGTCGTCATGCCGAGCTCCCCGGCACGACGCTGGAGGCGATCGCCGCCGATATCGAGGCGCGCGATGCGCGTGACATGGGCCGCGCCGATGCGCCGCTCATGCAGGCGACGGATGCGGACTTGCTTGATACGAGCGATTTGAGTATAGGCGCGGCCGTTCAGAGCGCGATTGCGCTGGTGGATGCCCGCCTGAAAGACCGCTAGAACCGGTCCGGCCGAGGCGCTTCGCGATGCGGAGCGCCCATTTTGCTTTCCAGCAAAGCGCATCTCATTAGCCCTCTCGCGTGACGGACGCTCGTGCGGCATCCGGCCGTCCGGGCAGTTTGGCCAAAGACCACCGGAGACAACCGGTTGGCCAGCAACGACTTGAAGGAACGATCTTTTATGGCCTCTACGGCAAACCCCACGCGCGATGATTTTGCCGCGCTTCTCAACGAATCTCTTGGTGGTGCGGACGGCGGCTTCGAAGGCCGCGTGGTCAAGGGCACCGTCACCGCGATCGAGAACGACATGGTCGTCATCGACGTCGGCCTGAAGAGCGAGGGCCGCGTCGCCCTGCGCGAATTCGCCGCTCCCGGCATGAAGGCCGAGCTCAATGTCGGTGACGAAGTCGAGGTCTATGTCGACCGCGTCGAGAACAGCAATGGCGAGGCCATGCTGTCGCGCGATCGCGCCCGCCGCGAAGCCGCCTGGGACAAGCTCGAATCCGAGTTCACCGAGAATGCCCGTGTCGAGGGCGTCATCTTCGGCCGCGTCAAGGGCGGCTTTACCGTCGATCTCGACGGCGCCGTGGCCTTCCTGCCCGGCTCGCAGGTCGACATCCGCCCCGTGCGCGACGTCACGCCGCTCATGGACATTCCGCAGCCCTTCCAGATCCTCAAGATGGATCGCCGCCGCGGCAACATCGTGGTGTCGCGCCGCGCCATCCTGGAAGAGACCCGCGCCGAGCAGCGCAGCGGCCTCATCCAGACGCTGGCCGAGGGTCAGATCATCGACGGCGTGGTCAAGAACATCACCGATTATGGTGCGTTCGTCGACCTGGGCGGCATCGATGGCCTGCTGCACGTCACCGACCTCAGCTACAAGCGCATCAACCACCCGAGCGAGATGATCAACATCGGCGACACCGTCCGTGTCCAGATCATCCGCATCAACCGCGACACGCAGCGCATCAGCCTCGGCATGAAGCAGCTCGAGAGCGATCCGTGGGAAGGCGCCGCCGCCAAGTATCCGGTCGGCGCGAAGCTTTCGGGCCGCGTCACGAACATCACCGAATATGGTGCCTTCGTCGAGCTGGAGCCGGGCATCGAGGGTCTGGTCCACGTATCCGAGATGAGCTGGACCAAGAAGAACGTCCATCCCGGCAAGATCGTCTCGACCTCGCAGGAAGTCGACGTCATCGTGCTCGAGGTGGATGCCGAGAAGCGTCGCATCAGCCTAGGCCTCAAGCAGGCGATCTCCAATCCGTGGGATAGCTTCGCCGAGCGTCACCCGGTCGGTTCGGTCGTCGAGGGCGAAGTCAAGAACGCCACCGAGTTCGGTCTGTTCATCGGCCTGGACGGCGACGTCGACGGCATGGTCCACATGTCCGACATCGCCTGGGGCATTTCGGGCGAGGACGCGCTCAACCTGCATCGCAAGGGCGAGATGGTGAAGGCCATCGTGCTCGACGTCGATGTCGAGAAGGAGCGCATCAGCCTCGGCATGAAGCAGCTCGAGAAGGGCGCGCCGGCTGCCGGCTCCGTGGGTCGCTCGGGTGGTGCCGGCGTCAACAAGAACGAGACGGTTACCGTCACCGTGCTTGAAGTGCGCGACGGCGGCCTGGAGGTCCAGGCGGGCGACGACGGCGTCACCGGCTTCATCAAGCGCAGCGACCTTGGCCGCGACCGCGACGAACAGCGTCCGGACCGCTTCCAGGTCGGCCAGAAGTTCGACGCGATGGTGATCGGTTTCGACCGTTCCAAGAAGCCGAACTTCTCGGTCAAGGCGCTCCAGATCGCCGAAGAGAAGCAGGCCGTGGCACAGTATGGTTCGTCCGACAGCGGCGCGTCGCTGGGCGACATCCTGGGCGAAGCGCTCAAGGCCAAGAACTGATTTCGACCGGCATTTGCCGGAGAAACTGAGGGGCCGGTCGATCCTGGATCGACCGGCCCTTTTCATTATGCCCGTTCTCTCGCGATTCCGCTTGCTTTGGCCTTCGCCTGTGGCAAATCGCATTTGTCACGGTTGTGTAAAATTCGGGGGAATCAGAGCACTACCGCTGACTCCAAGGGGCAGGCTTCGGCCAAATCGGAAAGATTGCAGAGATGATTCGTTCGCAGCTCGTGCAGAAACTGGCAGTGCTTCATCCAGACCTCAGCCTTCAGGAGGTCGACCGCATCGTCGATATCGTGTTCGATTCGATCGGTGGGCGTCTGGCGGAAGGCGGGCGCGTGGAATTGCGCGGTTTCGGCGCATTCACGACGCGCTCGCGGGAAGGCCGCACCGGGCGCAATCCGCGCACCGGATCGGCCGTGGTGGTGCCGCCCAAGCGGGTGCCGCACTTCAAGCCGGGCAAGGAAATGCGCGTTCGCCTGAACGCCGGTTGATGTGCTGCGGCGAGGCGTTCGGGGGGACGCCTCGCCAAAGGCTCTGGAACCGGACTGCCCGGCATGGCATGGCCCCCTGGCTGGCGGATATCGTGCCGGCGGCGCCCCGTGCGGACGTGGCGAAATCGGTAGACGCAGCAGACTTAAAATCTGCTTCTCCCTGAGAGTGCGGGTTCGAGTCCCGCCGTCCGCACCACGCCGCCAGACATTGGCATCGACCGGACGGCCCCCATATCAGCGCAATGAAGATCTACACCATCGGTTATGAGGGAGCGACGCAGGCGGATTTCATCGCCGCGCTGACGGACGCGGGCGTGCGCCGCGTGGCCGATGTCCGTGCGGTCCCCCTCTCCCGCCGCCCCGGCTTCTCCAAGAATGTCCTGGCCGCCAGCCTGCGCGAGGCGGGCATCGATTATATCGGCTACAAGGCGCTGGGCACACCGCCGGAAGGCCGCGAAGCGGCGCGCAAGGGCAATCATGCCAGGTTGGCGGAGGTGTATGCGGGACAGCTCGACTTGCCCGAGGCGATGGTCCAGGCCGCGCAGCTCATCGATTGCGCCCGGGAAGCGCCGACCGCCCTGCTCTGCTTCGAGCGGGAGCCGGGCGGCTGCCACCGCTCGCTGCTGATCGAGGCGGTGATGCCCGAGGCGCAGGTCGTCCATCTCTTCGCCTGAGAGCCATTGCCGATCATCGGCGCACATCCTAGACCGCTTGGCATGCGAGCGAGGACGAGCGGAAGACCGAAGGCGGGCCGGGCATGGCGTAGCCTCGCATTGGCTGGGCTGCTGGGGGCAGCGGCCTGCGACGTCCAGCCAAACGACAGCCCGGTGAAGGTCGACGTCATCGGCCACGCCGAGCAGGCCGCCTCGCCCTTGCGCGACAGCAATGCCCCGGCTGCAAAGGTGGTGCTCGGGGCGGTGGCGCAGGGTCTGCTCAGCTACGACGGCAGAGGCGAGATCGTCGATGCACTGGCCGAGAGCTGGATCGTCGAGGATGGCGGCCAGAGCTATATCTTCCGCCTGAAGCGGCTGCATTGGCCGGATGGCGAGCTGGTCAAGGCCGAGGAGGTCGCCCGTCTGCTGCGTGAACGGATGCGCGCCAACCCGCTTTCATTGGCCGGCCTGAAGCCTGAGGTACGCGCGATGACCGATCGCGTGATCGAGATCCGGCTCGATGTCGCTCTGCCCGCGTTCCTGCAGCTGCTGGCGCAGCCGCAATTCGGCATCCTGTCCCGTGCCGGCGGAACCGGTCCCTATCTGTCATCCGGCAAGGCGGGCCTAATCGCACTGAAACCGATCTCCGGCAGCCAGCTTGAGGGGGAGGAGGCACGCGAGCCCAAGTCCGTCGAGCAGCGGCTGCTGGAGGTGAACCGGGGGGCATTGGCAATCGTTCGCTTCAAGGCGGGGCAGACCGACCTGGTGCTGGGCGGCCGTTTCCAGCATTTGCGTCTGGTGCCGGCGGCGGGCCTGACATTCGGCGATCTGCGGGTTGATCCGGTATCCGGCCTGCTGGGCCTTGCGTTCACCGGCTCTTCGGATTTTCTGCAGGACATCACAATCCGGGACGCGCTCTCGCGCGTCGTCGATCGCGCGGCCTTTGCCGCAGCGCTTGGCCTTCAGGGTTGGCACACGGCGGACACGCCTCTGCCCGCGCCGCTGGAACTCGACCGGCCGCCGAGCGTACCGGCCTGGTCGGGGCAGCCCATGGCGGACCGGATCGCCAGCGCACGGCAGATCGTGGCCCGCTGGACGGCGTCGCAGGGCGATCCGCCGGTGCTGCGCATCGCCCTGCCCGAAGGCGCCGGGGCCAGCCTGTTGTTCGTTCGTCTCGCGCGCGACTTCAGCCAGATCGGTGTCCGCGTCGATCGGGTGCCGATCGATGCGCCGGCAGACCTGCGCCTGATCGACGAGGTGGCGCCATTCGACAGCGCGCTCTGGTATTTGAGCCGTCTCGATTGTGCGGCGAAAAGCCTGTGCGATCCTGCCGCCTCGAAGCTGCTGGCCTCGGCGCGCGGCGCACATGACGAAGCGGAGCAAAGCCGCTTGCTTGGCGAAGCGGAGCAGAAGATCGTCGCTTATGTCGGCTATATTCCGCTCGGCGCGCCGATCCGCTGGGCACTGGCCGGCAAGCGGCTGAGCGGCTTTCAGGCGTCGCCGCGTGGCATCCATCCATTGAACCGGCTCATTATCGTCCCCAATTAGATGGTCCTGGCGGAAGGGTCCGCCCGGAAAAGGACCGATTGCTCCAATGGCCAGACCGACTTCCCGCTTAGACGACGTGATGGCGCAGTTCGATGCCCTTCCCGGTCTCGGCCGCGATCCGCGCGCGATCCGCCAGCGGATCGAGGTGATGGAGCATCTCCTCGAAAATGCGCTGACCGTGCCGGGCACGCGCTTCCGCGTCGGCCTCGATGCGATTCTTGGCGTCGTCCCCGTGCTCGGCGATCTGATTTCGGCGGCGATGGGCGCGTGGATCGTCTGGGAAGCGCGCAACCTCGGCATGCCGAAGTGGCAGCTCTGGCGGATGGGCGCGAATGTGGGGATCGACACCGCGATCGGTGCGATTCCCTTCGTCGGCGATGCCTTCGATCTCGTCTTCCGGTCGAACAGCAAGAATTTGCGGATCATCCGCAGGCATCTCGACAAGCATCATCCACAGACGGCGATTATCGAGCGCTGAGACGGACCTGCATGCGCTGATCGGGTTTTGCCCCGCCGTCCTGGCTGGCGAGACAGGCTCCGAAGCGCAGCCGGCGATCCAGACAGAGCCACACCTCGCTCAGATAACCGTCGCGGCTCAGGCGGACACGGACGGCGCGCGGCGAAAGCCCCGGGAGGCTTTGCCGGTTGGCGTCGAGAAAGGCGCGGCTGAAACGCTCGACGGTCAGACCCTCGTCGCGTGCCAGCGGCATCATATCGGGATAGCGAACGCGGCTGAAGAGTGCCCGTCCCTGCGCAAAATAGCGCTCGGGCGACCGCGTCACGCACGTGCCATGGACCGCCCATTCATGCTGCAGCAGGTTCACGGACGGCGTCATGCACAGGTTCCGGCGCAGAAGCGCCCTCGAGAGGCGTTGCGCCGGCCGGCAATATTGGGGCCAGTCTCGGCCCGGGCCGTCGGGCCACAGGCCATGCAGGACGAAACCGAAACGGTTGCCCTTCGTGTCGCACTGATATTCATCGCTGACGCCCGGCCGCGCGCAATATTGCGGCGACCAGCTCAGCGCCAGCGTATAGGCCGCGATCGGGAGGAGACGCCTGGGATCGTCAGCGCTGGGCTCGACGAGCTTGGGTGTGGGGAACGGGCTCGGCAGCGCGCAGGCGGTGATCTGCGCATGGGCCGGCGCGGCGGCGAGCAAGGCGAGAAAAAGACCGTTTCTTCGGCGCAGGCCTGAGCCCAAGGCCCAACGGACCATCCTCACCGTGAGGGGCTCCGGCCCTCGCAGGAGCAGCGGCTGGGTGGCAGAATCGCACCCTCACACATTGGCGAAGTCGAGCCCGATGTCCGCCGCCGGCGCGGACTGCGTGAGGCGCCCGACGCTGATATAATCAACCCCCGTCTCGGCCACCTCGCGGATATTCTCCAGCCTGATACCGCCCGATGCCTCGGTCGGCACGCGCTTGCCGACCAGCGTGACCGCGCCGCGCAGGATCTCGGGCGGCATGTTGTCGAGCAGCAAATGTGTCGCACCGCCCGCGATGGCAGGCTCGATCTGGTCGATCCGGTCGACCTCGACGATGATCCGGACGATGCCGGCCGCCTTGGCGGCGCCGACCGCCTGGCCGATCGATCCGGCGACGGCGATGTGATTGTCCTTGATCATCGCCGCATCCCACAGGCCCATGCGATGGTTCTGCGCGCCGCCCATGCGCGTCGCATATTTGTCGAGCACGCGCAGGCCCGGGATCGTTTTGCGCGTGTCAAGCAGAGTAGCACCGGTCCCCGCGATCCTATCGACATAGGCGCGGGTGAGCGTGGCGATCCCGGTCAGGTGCTGGACGGTGTTGAGCGCCGAGCGCTCAGCCGTGAGCAGCGCGCGTGCCTTGCCGCGCAGGCGCATAAGATCGGTGGCCGCCGGCACCTGTTCACCTTCCGCGACCAATATCTCGATCTCGACGTCGGCGTCGAGCGTCCGGAAGAAGGCTTCCGCGATCGGCAGGCCGGCGACGGTCACGGCATCCCGGCTGTCCATCACGCCCGTGAACAGCGCATCCGCCGGTATCACGCTCTCGGATGTGACATCGTGTCCGCCCGCCCCCAGAGGCCCGCCGAGATCCTCGGCCAGAGTGGATGCGACGAAGACCGCGAGGTCGAAGCCGGGGAGCGCGAAGCTCAAGGCCGCGCCCCGACATCGCCCTTGCCGACCGTGCCGCTCGCCATGTCGAGCATGCGCTGCAGGCTCTTGTGCGCGGCGAGGCGCAGCGTCTCGTCCATCTCGATGCGCGGCGTGAGGTCTCGCAGCGCGAGGTAAAGCTTCTCCATCGTGTTCATCGCCATATAAGGGCAGACGTTGCAGTTGCAGTTGCCGTCCGCACCCGGCGCGCCGATGAAGCTCTTCTCCGGCACCGCCTTCTCCATCTGGTGGATGATGTGCGGCTCGGTCGCGACGATCAAAGTGTCCCCGGGCATCGTCTTGGCATATTGCAGGATGCCGCTTGTCGAGCCGACATAATCGGCATGATCGACGATGTAGGGCGGGCATTCGGGATGCGCGGCGATCGGCGCGTCGGGGTGCTGGGCCTTGAGCTTCAGCAGCTCGGTCTCGCTGAACGCCTCGTGGACGATGCAGACGCCCGGCCAGAGCAGCAGGTCACGATTGAACTTGCGCGCGAGATAACCGCCCAGATGCTTGTCCGGCCCGAAGATGATCTTCTGCTCGGGCGGAATCTGGCTGATGATCGTCTCGGCCGACGAGCTGGTGACGATGATGTCGCTCAGCGCCTTCACCTCGGCGGAGCAATTGATGTAGCTCAGCGCGATGTGATCGGGATGGGCGTCGCGGAACGCCTTGAACTGGTGCGGCGGGCAGCTGTCCTCAAGGGAGCAGCCGGCGTCCATGTCCGGCAGCACCACGATCTTCTCAGGGCTCAGGATCTTCGCCGTCTCGGCCATGAAGCGCACACCGCAGAAGGCGATCACGTCGGCGTCGGTCTCCGCTGCCTTGCGCGAGAGCTCCAGCGAATCGCCGACGAAGTCCGCCAGATCCTGAATCTGCGGCTTCTGGTAATAATGCGCGAGGATGACGGCGTTGCGCTCCTTGCGCAGCCGGTTGATCTCGGCGAACAGGTCCAGACCCTGCAGGCTTCCGCCGATGCCGTTGCGTGCGTCCATTGCCGAATCTCCTGGGTGGCTGGCGCGGAGATGGCCCCGAGTTGCCCCGTGATCAACCTTTAAGCGCGCAGGCCCAAGCGATCGTCAGGGAAAATGCGCGCGCATGTCCGTTCGCGCGGCGCCCGGCGTTCCCGCGACCACGCTGTGGGTGATGGCGATGCCGGCGGGACTATATGCGACGAGGTCCGCCACGACCTGGCTTGCGACCAGCCCTCCCACAGCCCAGAGCCAGGCGGGATGAACGCGGCCCCTGTGTCGCCAGTCCCGGTGCATGCCGATCAGGGCGAAGATCATCGGAACGCCGACCGAGGCGACCCACCAGGCCCAGGGAATGAGGAACGGCATCGGCAGCAGCCGGCCGAAGCCCGGCCCGGTCAGGGACGCCATGGCACAGCACATCAGCCGCCGATGCCAGTCGCTGCGGCGTCGCAGAATGATGGCCGCGATCGCCGTGCCGCCAAAGGCGATCACGCCCAGCGAATTGCCGAACAAAAATTCGTTCGTGTCGAAAAAGAAAGGCCCGCCCGTGGTCCGGATCGAGTGAAGGGTGAGCGCCATGCCCATGCCGATCATCATCGGGATCCAGGCCAGCGCCAGCCATCCGAGCGTGCGATGAAGCTCGGTCCGCCCGGTCACCACCAGCACATTCTGCGTCACATAGAGGGTCAGCCATCCGAAGAAGACGAAGGCATGAATATGATAGATTGGCGACACCGAGAAGCTTGAACGCCCCGCCGCCAGATTGAAGGAGAAGCCCGCCACGATGACCGCGGCCATGGCCAGCGCCATCTTCAGGAAAAAGGCGCGCTCGCGATCGATGTCGGAGCGCATGTCGGATGTGATCGTTGCCATTTGTCCCCCCTGCCCGGCCGCGCCTATAGCATGGAAGACGCGGCAAGCGAAATAGGGCGTCGTTCTCCCAATTCAGCTCGCCAGCACCCAGTGCCCCGGGGTGGCTTGTTCGACCAGCCCGCGTCCGTCGAGATCGATCAGATGCGCAAGCACCGATCGACCGGCGGCGCCAAGAAGCTTCGGGTCGAGGCCGACATACATGGTCGCCACCATCTCCGGGATGGTGGAGGATCCCTGCCGATCAAGGAAACGCCTGATCTGCCCTTCGCGCATCCTGCGATGGCCGAGCATGTGACGCGCGAAGCGTTGCGGATCGGGGATCGGATCGCCATGCGCAGGATAATAGATGCGGTCGTCGCGCCTGACGAGGCGCTCCAGCGAGGCGAGATAGTCGGTCATATCGCCGTCCGGCGGCGAGACGACGCTGGTCGACCAGCCCATGACATGATCGCCGGTGAACAGAGCGCCTTCCTCCTCGAGCGCGAAGCAGAGATGATTGGAGGTGTGGCCGGGGGTCGCCAGCGCCGTCAGGGTCCAGCCCTGCCCGGCTATCTGTTCGCCGTCGGTCAGCACGCGATCGGGCATATAATCGGGATCGAAGGCGGCATCGGCGCGCGGACCGTCATCATCGAGCGTCAGCGGCGCGCAGCCGATGACCCGCGCGCCGGTCTTAAGAGACAGCGGACGCGCGCCCGGGCTATGATCGCGGTGCGTGTGCGTGCAGAGGATCGCAGCGACGGAGCGATCACCAATCGCTGCCATCAGTGCGGCCAGATGATCGTCGTCAGCCGGGCCGGGATCGATCACTGCCACATCCGCCTCCCCCACAACATAGCTCTGCGTGCCATGGAATGTGAAAGGCGACGGATTGGGCGCGAGCACGCGTCGCACCAGCGGCGACAGGCGCATCGCGACGCCAGTTTCCTCGAACGTTTGGGGAGCAGGCTCAGCCATGCTCCCCATGTGTCACGCGGCGATCCGATTGCAAGGGGGCATCAGTTCCTGCCGGCGCGCAGCCTGGCGATCTGGCGGTCCAGATCGGCCATGATCCTGCCGCGTGCCGCCTCGGACAGTTCCCGCTCCCCGGCAATGTCGTTGCGCGCTTCCTGGAGCCCCTGCAGCGCCCGCGCGCGCGCTTCCTGGTGGATGTCCTTGCCGCAGACCAATATCCTGATCTGCTTGCGGGTCTTGCCGTCGACGCTGACAGTGCTTTCGCTGGTATTCACCAGCTCGCGCGCGCCCTTGCAGCCCGTGCCTTCCTTCACCTCGATCAGCGGCACGCTCGCCTCGATCTCGGCACGGCTCGGAATGCCGGCACTGCCCCCAGTCCGCGTCAGATAGTGATACTTGACGATGCGGTTGCCGGCGGCCGGTGGTGCAGGCGGTACCGGAGGGACGGGCGGGACCGGCTCGTGAGCCATTGCCGGCGGCGCTGGCGGGGCTGGCGGCGGCGGAGGCGACACACGATCGAGCGAGGGTGCCGCGGGGGGTGCCGGTGGCGCTGGCGGCTCAGGCGGCGGCGGAAGGTCGTCGAGCATGGCGAGACGCATATGCTCGGCCTTGTCCCGCGCCAGCTCGGCCTTTCTGCGCGCCAACTCGGCCTGATGGCGGGCGATCTCCGCCGGGCCACGCGCATCGTCGGTCGCGCGCTGGGCGTCGTCCTGTGCGGCGAACGCAGTCGGCACGGCAGCAAGCGCCGGGAGGAAATGGCTGCCCTCGGGCAATGCCTGGCTCACCTTCTGGCCGACCTGCGCCGCCATGCCTTGCCCCGACGCGGTCAAGGCAAGCCCCGAGAGGACGAGGGTGCCGGCGATAGCGAGACCGGCAAGGCGACGGCGCGGACTGGGACTTTTCTTGGACAACATGAACAATCTCCGTTTCAGACGATCGACGGTTGTGAGGTGGCAAATGGCGAGGGAGTCCCTTCCGCTCGCGCATTTGACGAGTGCGCGACCATAAGCGTGCCCCAGCCCCTGGTCGCGAATGGCGGCGATGACGTCGGCATCGCAGGCCATTTCCTGATCGGCGCGAAAGGCACGGTGCGCGATCCAGGCGATCGGATTGCACCAGTGCAGCGCCAGAAAGACGAGCGCATAGGCGTTGGCGAGCAAGTCGCCACGGCGATGATGCGCCAGCTCATGAGTGAGCGCCATGGCATGCTCCTCGACATCGAAGCGCATCAGCGCGTCGTGCGGGAAGACGATGAACCGGCGCGCGAGCCCGAAGGCCATCGGCCCTTTAACGCGCGGGCTGGCGAGCAGTTTGATGCCTTTGGCCGGAGAGCGGCGAACCCGCGCGCCCTTGATGATGCTCCGCGTGAAAAGCTGATAGCTCAGCGTCTGCCACAGGACGAAGGCCAGCATGCCGCCGAGCCACAAGGCCGCGAAGATAAGCGGCCATGACAGGACGGGCGCCGCATCGGTGGCGAGAGCCGGCGCGGCATCGAACTGCGCCACCCGTTCGCGGATGAGTTGCGAGAGCGCGCCGGAGGCCGGGGCAACCTGCGCGATGGGCAGCGCGGCGGGCACGAGGCTCGCCAATGGCGGCATGATCATGCGCAACGCCGGCAGCAGCCAGAGCGCATAGGCGACCTTCGCGCCGAATTGCTGGCGCACGGGACCGCGCAGGGCGAGCACCAGCAGCATCAGCACGCTGGTGACGATCAGGGTTTCGACAAGCCAGGCGATCATGACTTGAGCGCCTTCAGGAGGGCCTCGATCTCGGCAATATCCTTATCGGACAATTGCTGGGTCTCGGCGAGATGAGCGACCAGCGGCGTCACCTTGCCGCCAAATAGCCGGTCGACCAGGCGCTGGGATTCGCCCGCGACATATTCTTCCCGTGCGACCAGTGGTCGATAGAGATAGCGCCGGCCATCTTCCTCATGCGCGATGACATTCTTGCCGAGCAATCTGCCGAGCAGGGTCTTGACCGTCTGGAGGCTCCAGTCCCGATCCCCCGACAGCGCATTGCTCACTTCGGTGGCGGTGAGCGGCGCGCGTCGCCACAGCACTTCCATCACGGCATGTTCGGCATCACTGATCCGTTCCGCCATGTCTTGTCTCCCTTTCAGACTCGACTGATTACATATGTAGTCAACAACTACGTTTGTAGTCAATAAGGTCGCGAAGCTGCACGCAACATGAATGATGAAGGAGGCGCGGTCGCCCGCTCTTGCGATGTGGGCGCACAGGGCACCGGACCGTCGGGGGATTTTACAATTGCGACGAACCGAGCTGCCCGTTAACTATCAAAAACCCAGATTTTGCGTAGGTTTGGAAAAATGGCATAGGCCTTGCGATATAGAAGGTACACCCGCACCTAGGGGGATGGAACACAGGTCTCCTCGTTCCATCCCCCATATTTTTGCCCAGATGCATGTCGCCCAGACGAACAAAAAAACGCGCCCGCTCTCGCGGACGCGCGTTCGATTCCAGCAATCGGCTAGAACTCAGGCGGCGATGACGCCCTGCTCGCTCAACAGCTGCTTGAGCTCACCGGCCTCATACATCTCCATCATGATGTCCGACCCACCGAGAAACTCGCCCTTTACATAAAGCTGCGGGATGGTCGGCCAGTCGGAATAACCCTTGATGCCCTGGCGGATCTCCTGATCCTGCAGCACGTCGACGCTTTCGAACGGCGCACCGATGCGCTCCAGAATGGCGACGGCACGGCTCGAAAAGCCGCATTGCGGGAAGAGCGGCGTGCCCTTCATGAACAGCACGACGTCGTGGCTGTTCACGATGTCGCTGATACGCGCGTGGACGGGATCGGTCATGGGCTCGGCTCCGGCAAACAAGTCGGGGCGGCCCCTCGCCGCTCCGGTCAAATCCTCACTTGGGTATGGCTGTCGTCAGTTGCAAGGCATGGAGCACGCCGCCCATCCGCCCACCGAGCGCGGCATAGACCGCGCGCTGCTGGGCAATGCGGCTCATGCCGCGAAAACTCTCCGCCGTCACGTGCGCGGCGTAATGATCGCCATCGCCGGCAAGATCGGTGATCTCGACCGTCGCGTCGGGAATCCCTTCGCGAATCAACGCCTCGATTTCGTCGGCAGCCATGGGCATGGGATGCGCCCTCAGCCCTGCTGCATGAACTGGCGGCGCGCTTCGACAGCCTTGTCGTCCAGCGCCTGGCGGATGCGGCCCTCGTCCATGTCGATGCCAGCCGAGACCAGATCGCCAAGCAGCTTGCGGACGACATCCTCGTCGCCGGCTTCCTCGAAATCGGCCTGAACGACGGACTTGGCGTAGGCATCGGTCTCTTCGCTGGTCAGGCCCATCAAGGACGCCGCCCATTCGCCGAGCAGCCGGTTGCGGCGCGCTGCGATGCGGAAGGCCAGCTCCTGGTCCTTGGCGAACTTGTTCTCGAAGGCCTTCTCGCGATCTTCAAATGCAGTCATGGCAAACGGGCCCTTATAAATGTGCGAATCTGGGTTCTACTTAGAAACTGCGCCGGTGGAGCGCAACGCGCCAGACGAATCAGGCCGCTGCGGGAACGAGCCACGGGCGCCGCTGCGCATCCATCCGCTCGAACGTCGCGATGGCATCGCCCCGTGCCATGGTGAGGCCGACTTCGTCCAGCCCGCCCATCAGGCAGCTCTTGCGGAACGGGTCGATCTCGAACCTGAAGCGGTCCTGGAACGGTGTCGTCACCGTCTGATGCTCGAGATCGATGCTGATCGGATCGGTCGTCGCGACTTCGACAAGCCGGTCGATCGCTTCCTGCGGCAGCACCACCGTCAGGATGCCGTTCTTGAACGCATTGCCCGAGAAAATGTCCGAGAAGCTCGGCGCGATCACGGCCTTCACGCCCATGTCGATCAAAGCCCAGGCGGCATGCTCCCGGCTTGAACCGCAGCCGAAATTATCGCCCGCCACGATGATCGGCGCGCCGGCATAACGCGGATCATCGAACACATTGCCCGGTTCCTTGCGCAGCGCCTCGAACGCGCCCTTGCCGAGGCCATTCCGGCTGATCGTCTTGAGCCATTCGGCGGGAATGATGATGTCGGTGTCGACATTCTTCATGCCGAACGGATAGGCGCGGCCTTCGACGTGATTGACGGGTTCCATGCGGGCGGGTCCGATTGTTCAAATGCTGGACGGCAGGTGGCGAATGCAACTGATCGCGTCAAGGGCCAGAGCCCTTCTCCGCGATGCCGAGCGCCAAGTTCGACCGAACAGGCCGAAAATCAGCGGGGCTTGGCAGCCTGCTTGGCGTCAGCGGCATGACCGAGGCCGACGGCCATTGCCGCGCTGCCGACCGCGCCGAGCACCAGGATCCAGAAAATCTTTTTCATTTGCGCCCCTTAACCACGCTCATTCCCCATTAGGTCGCGAACGTCGGCAAGTCGACCTTTTATTGCCGCAGCTGCGGCCATGACCGGCGAGACGAGATGGGTGCGCGCACCCGGCCCCTGCCGTCCCATGAAGTTGCGATTGCTGGTTGAGGCGCAGCGCTCGCCGCTCGGCACCCGATCGGGGTTCATGCCAAGGCACATGGAGCAGCCCGGCTCGCGCCATTCGAAGCCGGCCTCGATGAAGATGCGATCGAGCCCTTCCGCTTCGGCCTGGCGCTTGACCAGGCCAGAGCCGGGAACGACCAGCGCCTGCTTGATGCGGTCGGCGACATGGCGGCCTTTCAGCACGGCGGCGGCGGCGCGCAGATCCTCGATGCGGCTGTTGGTGCAACTGCCGATGAAGATATGCTCGACCGTCACGTCCTCCATGCGCTGCCCGGCATGCAGGCCCATATAATCGAGCGACTTGACGGCCGCGATGCGCTTGGAGGCATCCTCGAAACTCTCCGGATCGGGCACGCTGCCGGTAATCGCGATCACATCCTCCGGGCTGGTGCCCCAGGTGACGTTGGGCGCGATGTCGGTCGCATCGAGGCGCAGGCTCTTGTCGAACCGCGCGCCCTCGTCGGTGACGAGCGTCTTCCACCATTCGACCGCGCGGTCCCAGGCTTCGCCCGACGGCGCCATCGGGCGGCCTTTGATATAGTCATAGGTAAGCTGATCGGGGGCGAAGAGGCCCGAGCGGGCGCCGCCCTCGATCGCCATGTTGGCGACGGTGAGGCGGCCCTCGATGCTCATGTCGCGGAAGGCCGAGCCGCGATATTCAACGACATGACCAGTGCCGCCCGCCGTGCCGGTGCGTCCGATGATCGCCAGCACGACGTCCTTGGCGGTGACGCCATAGCCGAGCGTGCCGTCGACGGTGATCGCGAAGGTCCTGGACGGCTTGAGCAGCAGCGTCTGGGTCGCCAGCACATGCTCGACCTCGCTGGTGCCGATGCCGAAGGCCAGCGCGCCGAGCGCGCCATGCGCCGCGGTGTGGCTGTCGCCGCAGACCAAAGTCGTGCCGGGCAAGGTGAAGCCCTGTTCCGGGCCGACGACATGAACGATGCCCTGCTCGGCCGAGGTCGCGTCGAAATATTTGACGCCGAATTCCTCGACATTCTGTTCCAGCGCGGCGAGCTGCTGGGCACTTTCGGCATCGGCGATGGGAATGCGTTTCCCCTCCGCATCGAGGCGCGGCGTGGTGGGCAGATTGTGATCGGGCACGGCAAGCGTGAGATCGGGCCGGCGCACCTTACGACCGGCGAGGCGCAGTCCCTCGAACGCCTGCGGGCTGGTCACTTCATGGACGAGGTGGCGATCGATATAGACGAGTGCCGTCCCGTCATCGCGCGTCTCGACGACGTGCGCGTCCCAGATCTTCTCGTATAATGTGCGGGGTTTGTCTGTCATGGCGCGGTTTCCCTAGCGCCCAGCGTTCGGCGGGGAAAGGAGAAAGTAGGAAGGATTTTTGTCGCCTCAAGGGGGCGGGCGCACTTCGAAAGCCTATCCGATCGGCCGCGCGAAATCGGCCTCGATGCTGCGCGAGGCGAGCCAGTAGTGGAGGGAGGACCAAAGATAGAGCAGCGACAGCGTCGCCATCGCGAAGCCCAGCGCAACGCCGCTCGCGACGCCGGCGGCCGCGTAACGATCGCTCACCGCGCCGAGGATCAACGGCCCGAAGCCGCCACCGACCAGCGAATAGATCATGCCGGTAAAGGCAGTGCCCGTCGCCCGCATGCGCGCGCTGAGCATGTTCTGGAACGTGCCCGCTGTCGGCCCCAGATAGGTATATTGGAACAGGCCGCACAGCCCGACCAGGGCGACGATCATCGCCGGCTGATCTCGCGTGATCGCGAAGGCATAGAGCGGCGCCGAAATCAGGAGGGTGAGCGCCGGCATCAGGGCGTAGCCGCGCCGGTCGCCCCGCGCCGCGAAACGATCCGACAGCCAGCCCGCGCCGAGGATACTGAGCGTCGAGGGCAGGCTGGCGACCAGCCCCGCAACGAGGCCCGCCTCGACAAGCGTGTAACCAAAGCGCCGGATGAGATAGGCGGCGAGGAAGGCGTTGAGGCCGAAGCCGACCATGCTCGCAATGGTGGCGCCGGCCAGCATGTTGCGCATCGTCGGCCAGGCGAGGAAGCGGCCGATGACGGTGCCCATGGGCGGCACCTCGTCGCTTCCCGCCGCGTCGTCGAACTGGCCACGCTTCGGTTCGGCCACGAAGAGCGCCAGGAGAATGGCGAGGATCAGACCAGGAACGGCGGCGACGAACAGCGCTGTGCGCCAGCCATAGATCTGCGCAATGACGGCGCCGCCGCTGGCGCCGAGAAACGCGCCGATCGGCGGGGCGAGATTGAGCGCGGACATCATCGTCGCCCGCTTCTCACGCGGGAAATAGTCCGATACGACCGAATAGGTGGACGAAAGCCCCACCGCCTCGCCCACCCCGACGCTCACCCGCGCGAGCAGGAGCTGCGTGAAAGTGCCGGCGAGCCCGCAGGCGGCGGTGGCGATCGACCACAGCACCGTGCCGATCGAAATCAAGGTCATGCGCCGGGTGCGCTCGGCGAGGCGCGCGATAACGAGGCCGAGCACCACATTAAGCAATGCGAAAGCGAGCCCGTTGACCACGCCGAGCTGCAGATCGCTCAGGCCGAACTCGCGGCGCAGCGGCTCGGCGAGCACGTTCATGATGATACGGTCGATGAAGCCGACGACGCCGATCGCGGTCAGCAGCACGAGCGCCAGCCAAGGGCGCTGCTTGGTGATCTTGATGATCGGTCTCCTCCCCTTTTCTCGCGCTTTGATGCCCGAGCGGCGCGGCGAGGCCAAATGAAAATGAGGCCTGACGGAAGGAAATCAGACTAAGTCAACGCGACTTAGCGCGCTGTGCCAGTTTGGGACAGGTCAATACGGTCGTCGGAATCCGGCCAGCGCGTCATGCGGCCCATTCGCCAATTGAGAAATAGCGCGGGGATGCGCACCAGCATGAGCTCGCGGTGGATGCGCAGGTCGACGAGCTTTTCCCACCAGCGCGGCTGCCGGCGATGATTGCGCGCCAGCCAGTCCTCATAGGGCATCCAGTGGCTGGGCTCGTCGCGCTCGACGACCTTGAAGATCGCCTTGAGCTTGGTGTTGCTCAGGATCAGCGGGGAACGCAGGAGAATGTCTACCTGCGCCATGCCGCGCTTCTCGGTCAGCATGATCACCCGGCAGAGCTTCTCGAACAAGGCGTCGTCGGCCACGATCGCGTCCGTATCGAGCGCATCAATGGGCTTGCCGAACATGATGCTGATGAAATGGTCGATATGTCCGCAAGTCCGCCCGATGGCGAGCGGCATGCGCCCCTCCAGTTCATAATAGCGCTTGAACATGAGATAATGCTTGCGCTCGTCGGCCCGGTGCTTCTCGACAGCGGCGATGAAGGCCAGGTCGTCCGGACAGCGCTTGCGAACCGCTTCGAGCACGCGGTCGAGGCTCGTATATCCGCGATGCTCGTTATAGACGTAGATCGAGGCGAGCACGTCGAGATAGCGATCGCGGACCCGCTGCTTGAGGTCCCGTCGATAGGCCAGCACACCGCCGGCGCCGAGCAGCGCGACCGCAGGAAAAGCGACGAGAGCGGTTCCGGCCATGCGCCATATTAGCGCAAGAGCGCAGGCGCGGTCGAGCGCGATCGATCGCACCGGATCGCCGCGCTTCCCCTGCGCCGGACCGTCGCCTCGAGCCGGGTCAGCTCACATATTTCGCGGTCGTTTTGCTCGCCACTTCCTCGGCGGTGACGCCGGGCGCCAGCTCGACCAGCTTGAACGGCGACTCATGATCCGGCCGCGCGAAGACGCACAGGTCCGTGACGACCATGTCGACGACATTCTTGCCGGTCAACGGCAGCGTGCAGGCCGGGATGAATTTGGGGCTACCGTCCTTGGCCGTGTGCTCCATCACCACGATGATCTTCTTGACGCCCGCGACCAGGTCCATCGCGCCGCCCATGCCCTTGATCATCTTGCCCGGGATCATCCAGTTGGCGATATCGCCGCCCTCGGAGACTTCCATCGCGCCCAGCACGGTGAGGTCGATATGGCCGCCGCGGATCATCGCGAAGCTGTCGGCCGAGCTGAAATAGGCCGAGCTCGGCAGCTCGCTGATCGTCTGCTTGCCGGCATTGATGAGATCGGGATCGACCTCGTCGTCATAGGGGAACGGCCCGATGCCGAGCATGCCGTTCTCGGACTGCAGCGTGACCTCCACGCCGGCCGGGATATGGTTCGCCACCAGGGTCGGGATGCCGATGCCAAGATTCACGTAGAAGCCGTCCTTCAGCTCTCGCGCCGCGCGCGCAGCCATTTCATCGCGAGTCCAGGGCATTAATTCACTCCTTGTCCGAGGTCGGTCGGGTTCGATCGCTCCGCGTCGATCCCTATCCAGATGCGCTGCAGCGCCAGTTCTTCATCGATGTCGCAAGCATGGGCACGGCCGAAGCTCATTTTCCCTCCTCCGGATCGGTCCAGCGGACCTCAGGCGGGAAAATCTCGTCGAGCTTGCCGTCGAGGCCGCTGCCATAGACCGGGTTCGGCAGGACGAACCAGCCATTGCCCCACAGATTGGTGATCCGGCCGCTGATCGCCGCCTCGCGCCGGTCCATCGTCGCGTTGATCTGATTGAATCGATCGGAGAAATCGCCGAGCTGGTCGCCGCCCATCGCGATCACGCAATATCTGTCCGCAATCGTCGCGCGACGACCATCCTTCTTCGAGCCCATCGCGTCGTCGCCCTTGAGGAAGAGCGTCTCGCCATGCACGGCGCTGCCGAGGCCGGCGTGGCGGATCGCTTCAGCGGCGCCTTCGGCCTGGGCCGATGCGCGATTGGTGTTGAAGATCACCGTGACGCCCATCGCGCGCAGGGCCTTCACGGCCGTGACAGCGCCCGGGATCGGCCCGACCTTGTCGCCACCAGTCTTTTCCCAGCGGTCCCACCGCTTGCCGTCATAACCCTCGCCATTCGCGGCGCGCGCCTCGAAGCCGAGATTGGCCACGACCGTCTCGTCGACGTCGAACACCGCCGCGAAAGGCTTGTCGGCGCATGGCACGAAAGCCGGCGCCGCCAGGGTCGCGTTCTCCGCCAAGACCACGCTGTCGACCGGCCGCCTGGCGACCTGAGCCTGGGCATATCCGATCAGCGCATGATAGGCCTGGATCGAGAGCGCGCCGACCTCGCCGGATCCATAGAGATACTGGAACGGCTTGATCCGCTCCGCGCCGACATCATCGCGCGCGCTAGCAGGACGGCCGCTCGCGGACGACGGCGCCGCCGATGGCGTGCAACCCGCCACCAGCGCGCCCAGCGCCATTGCTCCTGCTGGGACAAGAGCGCTCCGCATCGTCAGGCAGCTTCACGCTGACGGACAGTGCGGAACTCGATCTTCTTGTCATAGGGCGCGCCGACGACCATACGCTTCACATAAATGCCGGGCAGATGGATGCTGTCCGGATCGAGGCTGCCGGTCGGCACCACTTCCTCGACTTCCGCGACGCAGATCTTGCCGGCCGTCGCCATGGGCTGATTGAAGTTGCGCGCGGTCTTGCGGAAGACCAGATTGCCGGCCTCGTCGGCCTTCCACCCCTTGATAATGCACACATCGGCATAGATGCCGCGCTCGAGCACATAATCCTGCCCGTCGAAATTCTTCACTTCCTTGCCCTCGGCCACCAGCGTGCCGACGCCGGTCTTGGTGTAGAAGCCCGGAATGCCCGCGCCGCCCGCGCGGCAGCGTTCGGCCAGCGTACCCTGCGGGCAGAACTCGACCTCCAGCTCGCCGGAAAGATATTGCCGCTCGAACTCCTTGTTCTCCCCGACATAGGAGCTGATCATCTTCTTGATCTGGCGGGTGCGCAGCAGCTTGCCGAGGCCCTCATTGTCGATACCGGCATTGTTCGAGGCAACAGTCAGATCCTTGACGCCCGACTCGCGGATCGCGTCGATCAGCCGTTCCGGGATGCCGCACAGGCCGAAGCCACCCGCGCAGATCAGCATGCCGTCGAAGAGCAGGCCGTCGAGCGCTGCCTTGGCATCGGGATAGAGTTTCTTCATGCGCGACTCCCTGCACGGATCGGAAGATATGTGCGCCGCCCATAGGATGCGCGTGCTTTTCGGTCAAACCGCCGGTTTGCCGCAAACGGCAGCAATATGAAACGGAGGGGGTTATCGTACCCAGCGGTAGCGCACGTCCGGCTCGCGCTCCTCGTTACGCGAGCCATCCGTCTGTTCCACTGCGATGAAGCCATGCCGCTCGTAGAAGCGCCGCGCGCCGTGATTGGCCTGGAAGGTCCAGAGCTGGATGTCCGGCATACCGATCTTGAGCGCGGCCAGCAGCGCGCTGCCGATGCCACGCCCCTGCCCGATCGGATCGACATGGAGTTGATGGACCCAACCTTCCGAGACGGCGGCCTGCCCGAGCAGCACATCCTTCTCGAAGGCGCCCCAGATCTCGCAGGTCGGGAAGATGTGCTCGCGCCAGAAGTCCCTGTCTTCCTGCGGGCTGTGCAGCGTCTCGTCGAAGCAGGGCACGGTCCGCATCGCACGGCGGGAGATGGCGGCAGCCAGATCGGTCTCGTCGGCCCGAAGCAACCGAATGCTGAGCGGTGTCATGCGGCGCCGATAGGGTGGCGCTCGCGCCCGATCAAGCAGGCCGGATACAAACAGGCCATCCGACAGAGATCGGATGGCCCGTCATGACCTTCGCGATGGGGGCGCGAAGCCCGAATCTATGGATCAAACCTTGTCGCCGAGCGCGCCCTTGATCGATCCCTTGATCTGCTGCGCCTTGCCTTTGATCTCTTGACCCAGGCCCTCGGCCTTCTTGTCAGGATTGTTGGTTGCCTCGCCCTGCGCCTGCTTGGCGTTGCCGGCGATTTCGTTGCCGATGCCTTTCGCCTTGTCGATCAGTTCGCCCATCTTTCTGCTCCGTCGTTCGAGGGGTTCGGTAGGAGAACGAGCGGTTTGCGGCGTGGTTCCGGCCACGTCAGCCGTTTGCGACGAGCCGATAGCCGTGCTTCATCAGGCGGATATGCCTCAGATCAATCCCGCCAGCGGGCTCGAGGGGTCGGCGTACATGCGCCGGCCCATCCGCCCCGCCAGATAGGCCATGCGCCCGGCCTCGACCGAGGCTTTCATTGCGGCCGCCATCAGGACCGGATCCTTCGCCTCGGCAATGGCGGTGTTCATCAGCACGCCGGTGCAGCCCAGTTCCATCGCGACGGCCGCGTCCGAGGCCGTGCCGACGCCGGCATCGACCAGCACCGGCAGCTTCGTGCCCTCGACGATCAGCCGAATCGTTACGCGGTTCTGCAGGCCGAGCCCGGAGCCGATCGGCGCACCGAGCGGCATGATCGCGACCGCGCCGGCGCTCTCCAGCTGCTGCGCTGCGATCGGATCGTCAGTGCAATAGACCATCGGCTTGAAGCCTTCCTTGGCGAGGATTTCCGTCGCCCGCAGCGTCTCGACCATGTTCGGATAGAGCGTCCGGGCCTCGCCCAGCACCTCCAGCTTCACCAGGTCCCAGCCCCCCGCCTCGCGCGCCAGGCGCAGCGTGCGGATCGCATCCTCGGCCGTGAAGCAGCCGGCGGTGTTGGGCAGATAAGTGATCTTCTTCGGATCGATGAAGTCGGTCAGCATCGGCGCCTTGGGGTCGGTCACATTGACCCGGCGCACCGCCACCGTGACGATCTGCGCGCCCGATGCCTCCACGGCCGCCGCATTCTGCGCATAATCCTTATATTTGCCCGTGCCGATGATGAGCCGGGAGGTGAAGCTCTTGCCAGCAACCGTCCAGCTGTCGTTGGCGAGGACCGGCTGCCCGTCACCGCCACCAACGAAATGCACGATCTCCAGCTCGTCGCCATCCTCGACGATGACCTGGTCCAACAGGGAGCGCGGCACCACCTCCAGATTGCGCTCGACGGCGATCTTCTCCGGCGCGAGGCCGAGCTGGTTGGCGAGGTGCGCGATCGTATGGCCGGCGCGGACGCGGCGATGCTCGCCATTCACATGGATGCCGATGGTTCCGTCCACGCTCATCCCGCTGATACACCTTTCGCTTTGAGAGCCGCCCCGGCCGCCATATAGGGAGGCGCCAGAGGCTCGCAACCAAAAGGACAGGATGGCCGATGGCGTCTCCCCGAAAAATCTTCGTGCTGAACGGTCCCAATCTCAATCTGCTCGGCACCCGCGAGCCGGAGATTTATGGCTTCGACACGCTCGACGACATAGCCGAGCGCATGGAGGACGAGGCGCGCCGCGCGGCGACGGAGATCGACTTTCGCCAGTCCAATCATGAGGGCCATCTCATCGACTGGCTGCACGAGGCCAATGCCGAAAGCGCACTGGCCGTCATCCTCAATGCCGGGGCGCTGACGCACACGTCGCTGGCGCTCTACGACGCGATCAAGTCGATCACGGTGCCGGTGATCGAGGTGCACATCTCCAACCCCGCCGCGCGCGAGGCCTACCGGCATCACAGCTATGTCGGCATGGCCGCCAAGGGGTCGATCGCCGGCTTCGGGCCGCTCGGCTACATGCTGGCCCTCGAAGCCGCGCTCGAAATGGATTAGGGCGTGGCGCTGGCGCCCACGGCGGAACCAGCGCGCGTCGAAGCTGTTGCGTTATGGCACGAAGGGCAATAGGCCCTGCGCCCATTCCAAAAGACCAGAACAGATCTTCCAAGGGACATTCAATGGCCGACAAGACCGACAGCAATGGCAGCGCGATGCAAGTGGACGTGAAGCTTGTGCGCGAGCTTGCCAAGATGCTTGACGACACCAATCTGACCGAAATCGAAGTCGAGGATGGCGATCGCAGGATCCGCGTCGCGCGCAAGCCGGCGGCCCAGGCTGCGACCTATGCCGCGCCGGCCGCTGCGCCCGTCGCTGCCCCCGCACCTGCGGCCGCCCCCGCTGCAATCGAAGCTGCTCCCGCCGGCAATGCCGCCGGCACGGTCAAGTCGCCCATGGTCGGCACCGCCTATCTCACGCCCGAGCCGGACGCTCCGAACTTCGTCAAGGTCGGCGACAGCGTGAAGGCCGGCCAGACCCTGCTGATCGTCGAGGCGATGAAGGTCATGAACCCGATCACGGCGCCCACGGCGGGCACGGTCCAGGCGATCCTTATCGAGAATGGCCAGCCGGTCGAATATGACCAGCCGCTGATCGTCGTCGGTTGAAGGCCGCGCACGCTATGAGCATCGAGAAGCTGCTGATCGCCAATCGCGGCGAGATCGCCTTGCGCATCCATCGCGCCTGTCACGAGATGGGCATCAAGACGGTCGCGGTCCATTCCACCGCCGATGCCGACGCGATGCATGTCCGCCTGGCCGACGAGGCGATCTGCATCGGGCCGCCGGCGGCACGCGACTCCTATCTCAACATTCCGGCGATCATCTCGGCGGCTGAAATCTCCGGCGCGGACGCGATCCATCCCGGCTATGGCTTCCTCTCCGAGAATGCCCAGTTCGCCGAGATCGTCGAGGCGCACGGGCTGATCTTCGTCGGCCCCAAGCCCGAGCATATCCGCACCATGGGCGACAAGGTCGAGGCCAAGCGCACTGCCGGCGCGCTCGGCATGCCGCTCGTGCCGGGCTCGGACGGCGCGATCAGCGACATCGCCGAAGCCAAGGCGATCGCACGCGAGATCGGCTATCCGGTGCTGATCAAGGCTGCGTCGGGCGGCGGCGGGCGCGGGATGAAGGTCGTGCCGGACGAGGACCAACTCGAGAGCCTGATGCAGCAGGCCGGCAGCGAGGCCAAGGCGGCGTTCGGCGACGACACCGTCTATATGGAGAAATATCTCGGCAATCCACGCCACATCGAGTTCCAGATCTTCGGCGACGGCGAGGGCAATGCCATCCATCTCGGCGAGCGCGACTGCTCGCTGCAGCGCCGCCACCAGAAGGTGCTGGAAGAAGCGCCCTCGCCGGTCATCTCGGCGGGTGAACGCGCCCGCATGGGCGGCATCGTCTCGAAGGCGATGGCCGACATGGGCTATCGCGGCGCCGGCACGATCGAGTTTCTCTACGAGGATGGCGAGTTCTACTTCATCGAGATGAACACGCGCATCCAGGTCGAGCATCCGGTGACCGAGATGATCACCGGCTTCGATCTGGTCCGCGAGCAGATCCGTATCGCCGAAGGGCGCCCGCTGTCGGTCGAGCAGGAGGATCTGGTCTTCTCCGGCCACGCCATCGAGTGCCGCATCAATGCCGAGGATCCGGTGACCTTCGCGCCCTCGCCCGGCAAGGTCAGCATGTATCATGTTCCCGGCGGCATGCATGTCCGCGTCGATAGCGCGCTGTATCAAGGCTATAATGTGCCGCCTTATTACGACAGCATGATCGGCAAGCTGATCGTCTATGGGCGCACCCGCGAGGGTTGCCTGATGCGCCTCAAGCGCGCTCTGGAAGAGTTCGTCATCGAGGGCATGAAGACCACCATCCCCCTCCACCAGCGCCTGATCGCCGATCCGGACGTCCAGAACGGCGACTATTCGATCAAATGGCTGGAGGAATGGCTGGAACGTCAGAAGATAGAGTGAGCCGATGAAAGCCACCATCTATCACAACCCCCGCTGCTCTAAGTCGCGTGAGACGCTGGCGATCCTGCGGGAGGCGCCGGGCGTCGAGGTCGAGATCGTCGACTATCTCAAGATGCCGCCGAGCCGGGACAAGCTCGCTTCCCTCTATGCCAAAGCCGGCCTGACGCCGCGCCAAGGGCTGCGCAAGGCCGAGGACGGCGCTGCCGCGCTCAAGGATGCGAGCGACGGGGCGATCCTCGACGCGATGGTCGCCGATCCGATCCTGATCGAGCGCCCGCTGGTCGAGACCGACAAGGGTGTACGCCTTGGCCGACCGCCGGAAAAGGTGCGGGAAATCCTGTAGCGTTTCCCGTCACCCCAGCTTTCGCTGAGGTGACGTCGGGAATGTCAGACCAGCTGTGCCGGCACGATCGGCAACGAGCGAATGCGCTTTCCGGTCGCCGCGAAGATCGCGTTGGCGATCGCCGGGATCACCGGCGGCAGTGCCGGCTCGCCCAGCCCCGTTGGCGGATTGTCGGACGGCACGAACTCAACGACAATCTCGGCTGGCGCCGCCGTGATGCGGGGCAGCGGATAATCGTGGAAGTTGGTGCGGTTGCCGCTGCCGTTGACGATCTCGATCTTCTGGCCGGCGGTCGCCTGGCCGATCCCGTCGATGACGGCACCCTGCACCTGATGGAGCGCATTGATCGGATTGATGATCTGATTGCCGACATCGCCCGCGACCCAGACCTTGTCGACATGGACCGCGCCGCCGCTGTTGACCGTCACGTCGACCACCTCGGCGAAATAGCCGCGGTGGCTATAGTAAAAGGCGAAGCCCCGGCCCTTGCCGTTGCCGCCTTCGCGGCCCTTCCAGCCCGCCATGGCGCAGACCTTGTCGATCACCGCCCGGGCGCGCCGCGTGTCGAACTCGCCCGTCACGCCCTTGACCGGCTCGATGAAGCGCCCCTCACCCATCGTGCGGCGCAGGAACTCCGCCAGGTCGAGATCCGCCGCCAGCGCCACCTCGTCAAGGAAGCTCTGGAATACGAAGGACATGGCATTCGAAGTCGGCGCCCGCAGATAGCCGGTCGGCACGTTGCTCTTCAGGTAGGAGACGCCGTAGTG
Source organism: Sphingobium nicotianae (assembly GCF_018603885.1). Classification (GTDB taxonomy): domain Bacteria; phylum Pseudomonadota; class Alphaproteobacteria; order Sphingomonadales; family Sphingomonadaceae; genus Sphingobium; species Sphingobium nicotianae. Next base: position 183,573 of record NZ_JAHGAW010000001.1, on the reverse strand, counting down.
GACGTCACCGATCAGGGCTGCGGGGAACTCGCCGCTCATCCCCGCGCCGGTTCCCGGCTTGCCGCCCTCGCCGAACGTCACGAAATGGTCCTTGAGGCCCACCAGCCTGCCCTGCGCGTCGAGACCGGCAGTGAAGCTGTGCCAGCCCGCCGGACGGAAGACGTCATGACGCAGGTCGTCGGTGCGCGTGAAGATCATCTTGACCGGCTTGCCAGGCACCCCCTTCGCGATCTGCGCGACGATGGCCATATAGTCGTTGGAGAGGCGCCGGCCGAAACCGCCGCCGATCCGGGTCATGTGGATGGTGATTGCCTCGGCGGGAATGCCGAGCATCTGCGCGACGAGCGCGCGGCCGGGCGCGGGGTTCTGCGTCGGCGCCCAGAACTCGATCTTTCCGTCCTGGAACAGGGCCGTGCAATTCTGCGGCTCGAGCGTGGCATGGGCGAGGAATGGATAATCATATTTCGCGGTCACGGTCTTGGCCGCGCCGGCGAGCGCCTTTTCGGCATCGCCCTTCTTGACGAGATCCCCTTGCGGCGCCTTGTCGATCTGTGCCGCGGCTGCCGAGGCGAAGCCTGCCGTCGAATATTGCCTGGCCTCCGCGTCGTTCCACACCGGCTTCAGCGCCTTGCGCGCTTCGTTGGCCACCCACCAGCTCGTCGCGACGATGGCGATGGCGTCATTGCCGATCTTGGGATCGTAGCTGGTGTTGATCGGCACGACGGCGATCACGCCGGGGAGCTTCTTCACCCCATCGGCATCGAAGCTGCCGACCGTGCCGCCATAGGCGGGGCAGGCCTCGACCGCGGCATAGACCATGCCGGGCTGCACGACGTCGATGCCGTACAGCGGCTTGCCCGCGACGATCGCGGGCGTGTCGACGCCGATCTTGGACTTGCCGATGATCTTGTATTGCGCGGGCGTCTTGAGCGGCACCTTGGCGAGATCTGGCACCGGCACCTTGGCCGCGTCGACCGCCAGGGAAGCATAGGTCGCCGAGCGCTTGCTGGCGGCATGAATGACCTTGCCGCTGCCGGTCGTCAGGCTGTCCTCGGGGACGCTCCATTTCGCCGCCGCCGCCTTGACCAGCATCTGCCGCGCCGCCGCGCCGATGCGGCGCATTGGCAGAAAATGGGTTGGCGTCGCGAAGCTGCCGCCCGCGAACTGACCATTATAGACCTTCTCATTGGCGATGGTCTGCTCGATCTGGACCTGCGCCCAGTCGATGTCGAGCTCCTCGGCGATGAGCATCGGCAGCATCGTCTTGATGCCCTGGCCGATCTCCGGGTTTTGCGCGCCGATCACGAAGCTGTTGTCGGGATTGATCCGGATATGGGCGTTGAGCGTCGTCGCCTTGGCGCCCGGCGTGGCGGCCAAAGCCACCTTGGCGTCGAAGACGAGCGCCGCGCCGCCGACCAGCGAGGCTTTCAGGATCGCGCGGCGATCGAGCAGAGGCGCGTTCATGCTGCGGTTCCTTCGTTGAGGCCCGCCGCCTGCCTGATCGCGGCGCGGATGCGGACATAAGTGGCGCAGCGGCAGATATTGCCGGTCATCGCCGCGTCGATCTCACCGTCGGTCGGCTTGGGCTTGTCGGTCAGCAGCGCCGTCGCGGTCATGATCTGCCCCGCCTGGCAATAGCCGCACTGGGGAACGTCGAGCGCCGTCCAGGCCTCGCTCACCTTCTTGCCGGCCGGCGTTGCGGCGACGGCTTCGATGGTTGTGATCTTCTTGCCCACAGCCGCGCTCACCGGCGTGACGCACGAGCGCGTCGCCTTGCCGTCGATATGAACGGTGCAGGCGCCGCACAACGCCATGCCGCAGCCGAACTTCGTGCCGAGCAGATTGAGATCCTCGCGCAGGACCCAGAGAAGAGGCTTCGCGGGATCACTATCGACCTGTCGCATTTGCCCGTTGACTGACAATGTCGTCGTCATGCCCGCACTCCTCCGCAATCCTGAATGGGGCGAGCATGATCCGGCGGGCGAGCGGTTGTCAATGTCCATCGCCCTGCCCTAAGCTGTTTGCCGTCAATATTGTGGGGCTGCGGCAAGTCCCTGTATTTATAAAAATATAGGACGTTACTTGAACGACATAGACGAGATCATCGCGGCGGCCCAGGCATGGGCCGGGCAACCCATGGCGCTGGCGACGGTCATCGAGGCGTCGGGCTCCGCGCCGCGCCCGCGCGGGGGACATTTGCTGCTCGCGGCGGATGGCCGGTTCGCTGGTTCCATCTCCGGCGGCTGCGTCGAATATGAGGTGTTCGCCATTGCCGAAGGCGTGATCGCGGGCGCGCCCGCCAGCGTCCATCATTATGGCAGCAGTGATCCCAGCATCTGGCTGCCCGGCCTGCCCTGTGGCGGCATGATCGGCGTCATGGTGCAACCGGTGAGCGAGGCGGGATTTTCGCCCGGCTTCTTCGCGCAGATCGCTGCCGCCCGGGCGGCGGGCATAGCCGTCACGCTCTCGACCGATCTCGCAACCGGCCGTACGATCCTGGGCGCGTACGAAGGGCAGTTCGTCAATGTTTACGAAGCGCCGCGGCGCTTGCTCATCGTCGGCGCGGTGCAGATCGCTCAGGCGCTCTCCGCGATTGCGCGCGCGACGGGCTTTGCGGTGACCGTCAACGACCCGCGTGAACGCTTTCTGAGCGCCGATCGCTTTCCGGGCGTGACGCTGACCGATGCCTGGCCCGACGAAGCCGTCGCCGCCTTCGCGCCCAACGGCAGCGCGGCCGTCGTCACGCTCAGCCATGACGTGAAGATCGATGATCCCGCCCTCTTCACAGCTTTGCAGGCGCCGACAGGATATATCGGCGCGCTCGGCTCGCGCGCCAATCAGGCGCGGCGACTTGAGCGACTTGCCGCCATGGGGATCGGCGCCGAGGATCTCAGGCGCGTCGACGGGCCGGCGGGGATCCATATCGGCGGGCTTGGGCCGCAGGAGATCGCGCTCTCGATCGCGGCCGGCATGGTGGGCACATTGCGTGGCGCGCGCTGAGGGTCTGGCCGTCGCATTGCTGGCCGCCGGGCGATCGACGCGGTTCGGCGTCGCAGACAAGCTGTTGGCACAGCTCGGCGACCGGCCGCTGATCAAATGGGCCGCTGACGCGGGATTGTCGGTCGGCGCTGATCATCGCTTCCTTGTGGCGGGCGACGACTTCGATGCCGACACGCTCGGCTATCGCCTGTGCCCCAATCCCCATCCCGAGCATGGCATGGCCACCTCATTGCGGATCGCGGCGACCGCAGCGCGGGAGGCCGGCGCGTCGGCGCTGCTCATCCTGCTGGCCGATATGCCCTTCGTGACGGCGGCGCATCTGGCGCGTCTCGTCGCGACATTCCTGCGCGACAGCAGCGCCCCCGTTTTCTCAACGGCAGAGGGTGGCACTCCTCAGCCTCCGTCCCTGTTCCCGGCAAGCCTGTTCGCGGCGCTTCAGGCCCTCGAAGGCGACAAGGGCGCCCGCAGCCTCGCCGTCGGGGCTACGCTGGTCGTGGCTGGCGCGGATGCGTTGCTGGACGTCGACACGCCGGACGATCTGGATAGCGCGCGCCAGTCGATCCTCTGAGCGATAGGTGGCGCGGACTCTAACGAGCCCTTTTGGGTAGAGTACTGATTCAAGGTTACTTTTGAGGAAGCGATCTTGGCGTGATGGACCGGCTGATGCTGAGCGCCGGTGCTTGGGGAGGGCACGGCTTATTGGTCGCCCTGATCAGAAGGGTTCGACCGGACGGGACAACCGGATGTTCGTCGAGATGTTCTGAGGATTGTGCGGACGGATTCGCCCTGGCGCGATCCCCGCGAGGTCTTTGGGGACTGGACTTCGAGCACCTGCCACGCTCGCCGCCATCGTCTTGTAACTCGGTTAGACGTCCATATCACCCTGGTCTGGTGATGTTGCGGCAGGATTCGCCCGTTCGCGGGAATGACGGCGGTCTTCAATGCCGAGCGTCAGCGATTGGCTTCCGCCGGCCCGTGGAACCAGCTGCGCAGCGTGTCGGTCGTGATCCAACCAAAGCTGTAATTGGCATAGAACAGCGCGAACAGCGCCAGCGCCACGAGGCTCGTTCGCAGGACGATCCTCAGCGGCCGAAACTCATGCGGCGCGCTGTCGGCCTGGCCGGGTATCTTCTCCCCGCCAACTTCATCCGTGGTGCGAATACCGAAAGGCAAGACCAGGAAAAGGCTGAGAAACCAGAACAGGAAATAGATGGCGAGAAGCGATGTCCAGCGCATGATGGGGGCTCGTCCCGTTCAGCCGACCTGGACGATCGTCACGTCGACGATCGGCTTCTTGCCGGTCCATTCAACCGCCACGCGGCGCACGCCGATGCGGATCGCCTCCCGCAGAGCCTCGAGGTCGCTGCCCTTGCGGGCGCTTTTCTTCACGACGTCGGCGAGCGCTTGCGCTGCCTGCTCCAGGAACTGATCGCGATCCTCCTCGATCGGCACGCCCTGCAGGCGGATTTCCGGCGCGCCGACCAGCTTGCCCGATCCGCCGATCGCGAGGCCCACGCTGAGATGGCCATTGAGCAGCAATTTGCGGCGCTCGTTCATCGTCGCGCCGTCGGCAGGCAGGATGACATCGCCATCCAGCACGAGCCGGCCGGCACGCACTTCACTGAGCTTGACCGGCCCGTCCGGCGCGATGCGGATGACATCACCGTTCATCTGGACGATGCTCTTCTCGATACCATGCTCCGCGCCGAGCCGCGCCTGCTCGGCCATGTGGCGGCGCTCGCCATGGACGGGAATCAGCATTTCCGGGCGGATCCAGTCATACATGGCGGCCAGCTCCGGGCGTCCCGGATGGCCCGAGACGTGAATATGCGCCTGGCTCTCGGTGATCATCTCCACGTCCTTGCCCGCCAGCGCATTCTGGATGCGGCCAATCGCAATCTCGTTGCCGGGGATCTTGCGCGAGGAGAAGATCACCGTGTCACCGCCGTCGAGCTTGATCGGATGCTGGTCGGTCGCGATGCGCGCGAGGGCCGCGCGCGGCTCGCCCTGTCCGCCCGTCGCAATGATCATTGCTTCGTTGGCCGGCACCGCCATGATCCCGTCGAAATCCAGCAGCGGCGGAAAATTCTGCAGATAGCCGCAGCTCTTGGCGACGGCGATGATGCGGTCGAGCGAGCGGCCCGCGACGCAAAGCTTGCGCCCGGTCAGGCGCGCGACATTGGCGAGCGTCTGCAAGCGCGCGGCATTGCTGGCAAAGGTGGTGACGACAACGCGGCCCTTGGCGTTTGAGACGGAGGTGAGCAGATCGGCCTGCACGGAGGCTTCCGATCCGCTCGGCTCCTTGTTGAACACGTTGGTGCTGTCGCAGACCAGCGCCAGCACGCCTTGGTCGCCAATCGCGCGCAGTTCCTCGGCTGTAGTGGGCACGCCGATCTGCGGCTCCTCGTCCAACTTCCAGTCGCCGGTGTGGAAGATGCGGCCGAACGGCGTCTCGATCAGCAGCGCATTGCCTTCGGGAATCGAATGGGCGAGCGGGAAATAGCGGAAGCCGAACGGGCCGAGCTGGAACGCCTCGTCCTCGCCGATAATGTTAAGCTCGATCTGCTCCTCCAGCCCCTCCTCGGCAAGCTTGCCCTTCAGCAGCCCGGCCGTGAACGGCGTCGCGTAGAGAGGGACGCCCAGATCGGCCGCGAGATACGGCACGGCGCCGATATGATCCTCATGGCCGTGGGTCAGCACGATGCCGAGCAGGTCTTCGGCATGCTCTTCGATGAAGGCCGTGTCCGGCATGATGAGATCGATGCCGGGCGACATGGCGTCGCCGAAGGTGACGCCGAGGTCGACCATCACCCATTTGCCGCGACATCCATAGAGGTTGAGATTCATGCCGATCTCGCCCGAGCCGCCCAGGGCAAGGAAAAGCAGCTCGTCACCGGGTGTCATGTGGTCTTCAGGCTCCGCTCGTAGAGGATGGCGAGGCCGGTCAGGGTCAAATCTGGCACGATCGCGTCGAAAAGGTCGGTCTTCTCATCAAATAGCACGGCAAGCCCCCCCGTGGCGATCACCTTTGCGGGGCGGCCGATTTCCTTGCGCATGCGGCCGACGAGCCCTTCCATCATCGCGACATAGCCCCAGAAGACGCCGATCAGCATCTGGTCCTCCGTGGTGCGGCCGATGACCGAGCCATTGCCCGAGGGAGCCTCGATCGCGATGCGGGGCAGTTTGGCGGTATTGCTGACCAATGCATCGAGCGAGAGATTGATGCCGGGCGCGATGATGCCGCCCTTATAGGCCCCGTTATAGTCGATATGATCGAAGGTGGTCGCGGTGCCGAAATCGATGACGATGAGATCGCCATCATAGGCCGCATGAGCGGCGATGGCATTGACCGCGCGGTCCGCGCCCAATGTCTCGGGCATCGGCACGTCGACGTTGATATGCCACTGGACCGGCGGGCGCCCGGCGATCAGTGGCGTGACTTTGAAATATTTCTGGGCCAGCACTTCGAGATTGTGAAGCGCGCGGGGAACCACCGTCGAGATGATCACAGCGGTCACATCCGCCATGGTCAACCCTTCCAGCGACAGGAGCTGGTTGGTCCATACGGCATATTCGTCGCCCGTGCGGCGCGGATCGGTCGCGATGCGCCAGCGGGCGCGGATCGTGCGGTCCGTGTCGACGAGCGCGAAGACGACATTGGTGTTGCCGGCGTCGATGGCGAGCAGCATGGCGTTATTCCTACAGGCGAGGCGTCAAAGGATTCCGACGTCGCCGCTGTGAACCAGACTCTCCGTGCCGTCGTCGTGGCCCAGGATCAAGGCTCCATCCGGATCGAGGCCGAGAAAATGGCCGGTCTGTGGCCGATCGGTCCCGGTCGAGACGGTCAGACGCGTGCCGACGGGGTGGGCGCGGGGCAGCCAGGCCTTGGTGATGGCAGAGGTGCCGCCCGCGCGCCAGAGGGCGAGCCAATGATCGACGGCGGGAACCAGTGCTTCAAGCACATGCCGCGCGGTCATGCCGGAGCCACCGGGCAGATCAGCGAGCGCGATGGTCGGCCGGTCGGAGAGCATGGGCGCCTGCGTGACATTGATGCCGACGCCCGCGACGATGCAGTCCCCTTCCCGCTCCAGCAGCATGCCGGAGAGCTTGGCCGGGCCGCACATGACATCGTTCGGCCATTTGAGATGCAGCGCAGCAGCGGGCAATAGATTGGACAGAGCGGCATGGACGGCGACACCCAGCATCAGGCCAAGGCCGGTGACGGGCGGATCCCCCGGCCGCAGCCCGATCAATGTCGAGGCGTAGAGATTGCCGTCCGGGCTACGCCATTCGCGACCGAGGCGGCCTCGCCCCGCCGTCTGGCGCTCGGCGCGGAGCCAGTCGCCTTCCGGCCAGTTGGCGGCCTGGGCACGCAAATCGGCATTGGTGGAGCCGGTCTCCGGGACGAGATGAATGCGGCTATAGGGCGCTGTCATCCGCTGCTCCTATTCCCGTTCGCCCTGAGCTTGTCGAAGGACTCCCCGTCCTCTCGACGTCGCTAAAGAAAAGAACGGTCCTTCGACGAGCTCAGGGCGAACGGTGAAAATATGAGCTGGTTTCAGAACAAAGATGCCGCCGCCGCAGCGCTCGCCGAGCCGAGCAGCGGATTCAGCAGATAGCCCAGCACGATGACGGCGGCACACAGCGTCATGATGCCATAATCGATCGGGCTGCGCGCTTCCGCGAAGCCCTCGGCCGGCGCATCGAAGTAGATCGTCTTGACGATCCTGAGATAATAGAAAGCACCGATCACCGACGAGGCGATACCGATCGCGGCGAGACCCGTCATGCCCTCGGCCACAGCGGCGTCGAACACCAGGAACTTCGCCCAGAAGCCGAACAGCGGCGGGATGCCCGCAAGGCTGAACATGAAGATGGCGAAGGCGGCTGCCAGGCCCGGCCGCGTCTGCGACAGGCCCGCCAGGCTGGCGATGCTCTCGACCGGCTTGCCGTCCTTGTCGCGCATCTGGAGGACGCAGACGAAGCTGCCGATCGTCATCACCACATAGATGGCGAGATAAGACAGGACGGCGGCGACGCCCTCTGCGGTTCCCGGCGCCAGGCCGATCAGCGCGAAGCCGATATTGTTGATCGAGGAATAAGCCAGCAGCCGCTTGATGTTCGGCTGGTTGATCGCCGCGACCGCGCCGAGCAGGATCGAGGCCAGCGCCATGAAGATGATGATCTGTTGCCAGCTGTGGCCCGCCGTGCCGAGCGCGACGATCGCGACGCGCGTGGTGAGGCCGAGCGCCGCCACCTTGGGCGCGCTGGCGAAGAAAGCGGTGACCGGTGTCGGTGCGCCTTCATAGACGTCCGGCGTCCACATGTGGAACGGCACGGCGCTGATCTTGAAGGCCAGCCCCGAGAGGATGAAGACGAGGCCGAACAACTCGCCCGCGCCCAGGCCATCCTTCAGCGCCACGGCGACACCGGCAAACTGAGTCGTCCCGGCAAAGCCGTAGAGCAGCGACATGCCGTAAAGCAGGATGCCCGAGGCCAGTGCGCCGAGGACGAAATATTTGAGGCCGGCTTCTGCCGAGCGCACATCCTTGCGCATGAAGCTTGCCAGCACATAGGCCGCGAGGCTGTTCAGCTCAAGGCCGACATAGAGCGTCAGAAAGTCGATCGCCGAGACCATCATCGACATGCCGACGCAGGCGAACAGGATGAGGATCGGATATTCGGCGCGCAGGCCCCCTTCCCCATCGAAGAAGCGCGGGGCGACGAGGATGCAGGCAGCGGCGGCGGCGAAGATCAGCGCCTTGGCGAAGGCGGAGAAGGCGTCGGCGCTGTAGAGACCGTCGAAGATCGGGCCACCGGCGTGGACGGCGGGGCAGGCAAGCGTGGCGCCCGCCAGCGCCAGCGATGCGACCGACAGCCAGCTGACAATGCGCGCCGCGGCGTCACCGGCATAGGCCGCGACCATCATGAGCACGAGGCCCGCGACGGTCAGGAGGATCTCGGGCAGGACCGAGACGAGGACCGCGGTATCCATCAGTGCGACTCCCCGCCCGCTGCCGGGCCATGTTCTGTTTCCTCATGCGCCGCGGGCGCGACTTTGCCCATGACGAGCTTGGCGTCGCCTTCCGGCTTCGCCCGCTCGGTGCGCGCGACGAGGCTGGCGACATTGCCGCGGATCGGCGCCAGGAAGCTCTCCGGATAGATGCCCATCCACAGCACCGCGAGCGCGATCGGCACCAGCAGGAACAGCTCGCGCACCGACAGGTCGGGCATGGCGCGGACATCATCCTTGGTCAGATCGCCGAAGACGACCCGGCGATAAAGATAGAGCATATAGGCCGCGCCCAGGATGATGCCGGTCGTGCAGACCAGCGCGACCCAGCTCGACGCCTGATAGACGCCCATCAGGCTCAGCAGCTCGCCGACGAAGTTCGACGTGCCAGGCAGGCCGACCGAGGCCATGGTGAAGAGCATGAACAGCAGCGCGTAACGCGGCATGTTGATGGCGAGGCCGCCGTAGCGATCAATCTCGCGCGTATGCAGCCGATCATAGATGACGCCGACGCACAGGAAGAGCGCGCCAGCGACAAGGCCATGGCCGAGCATGACCATCATCGCACCCTCGATGCCCTGCTGGTTGAAGGCGAAGAGGCCGACCGTGACGATGCCCATATGCGCGACCGAGGAATAGGCGATCAGCTTCTTCATGTCCTGCTGCACCAGCGCGACGAGGCTGGTGTAGACGACCGCGACCATCGACAAGCCGAAGATCAGCCAGGCGAAATGCGCGGACGCCTCGGGGAACATCGGCAGCGAGAAGCGAATGAAACCGTAGCCGCCCATTTTGAGCAGCACGCCCGCCAGGATCACCGAGCCGGCGGTCGGCGCCTGCACGTGCGCGTCGGGCAGCCAGGTGTGGACCGGCCACATCGGCATCTTGACCGCAAAGCTCGCGAAGAAGGCCAGCCAGAGCCAGTTCTGGATCGCCGGATCGAAATCGAAGGCCATCAGCGTCGGGATGTAGGTCGAGCCCGCCGCGCGCGTCATCCACAGCATCGCGATCAGCATCAGCACCGAGCCGAGCAAGGTGTAGAGGAAGAATTTGTAGCTCGCGTAGATGCGGTCCGCCCCGCCCCAGATGCCGATGATGAGATACATCGGGATGAGGCCGGCTTCGAAGAAAATGTAGAAGAGATAGATGTCCTGCGCCGCGAAGACGCCGATCATCAGCGTCTCCATGAACAGGAAGGCGGCCATATATTCGCCGACCCGCTTCTCGATCGCTTCCCAGCTCGCGCCGATGCAGATCGGCATCAGGAAAACGGTGAGCGCTATCAGGGTGAGCGCGATGCCGTCTATGCCCAGCGCATACGAGAAGCGGCCGAACAGCCCGGCATGCATCTCCTGGAACTGCCATTCCGGCGCGCCCGCGCTCATGTCAAAGTGCAGCCAGAGGTAGATGCCTAGGACGAGGTCGATCAGCGTCGCGCCGAGCGCGATCCAGCGCGCCGCCTGCGCCTCCATGTAGAGACAGGCGAGCGCGCCGATCATCGGCACGAGGAGCATCAGGGAGAGGATGGGAAAGCTCTGGGTCATTTCGGCATGATCGCCCATGTTGCGGCCGCCGCGAGGCCGATCAGCATCACCAGCGCATAGGAATAGAGATAGCCCGATTGCAAAGCCCGGGTGACCCGGCCGCTGGCGACGACCAGCGAGGCGAGACCATTGGGGCCGAAGCGATCGATCGTGCCCTGATCGCCGCCCTTCCAGAAGAGCCGGCCGAGCGCGAAGGCGGGGCGCACGAAGATCAGGTCATACAGCTCGTCGATATACCATTTGTGGAGCAGGAAATCGTAGAGCAGGTAGAACTGCGCCGAGACCTTGGCCGGCCAGTCGGTGTTCTTGATGTAGCAGAGCCAGGCGATGATGAGGCCGAGCGCCATCACCGTGAACGGCGACCATTTCACCCAGAGCGGCACGCCGTGCGAGGCATGCATCAGATGCTCGTTGAAGAAGAGCGTGCTGGCTTCCCAGAAATGCGCCCCGCCTTCCGGATCGACGAAGGCATGGTGGAAGGCGAAGCCGCCCAGCACCGCGCCGACGCTCAGCAGGATGAGCGGGATCAGCATGACCCACGGGCTCTCATGCGGATGATAGCCGGCCGTGCCCTCGGCGGCGTGGCCGTGATGCGCGTCGTGGCCGTGCGCGTCATGACTATGGGCGTGCGTGTCCTCGTGACCAGCGTCTTCCGCATCCGGATGATCGTCATGATCGCCGTGGACGGCATGCTGGATATGCTCGCTCGCGGCCCAGCGCGGCTTGCCCCAGAAGGTCAGGAACATCAGGCGCCAGCTATAGAAGCTGGTCAGCAGCGCGGCGAGCACGCCGACATAGAAGGCGCCGGTACCATGGCCGCCCGCTGCGAACGCGCTCTCGAGGATCGCGTCCTTGGAAAAGAAGCCGGCAAAGCCGATCTGCGTGCCGGGAATGCCGACGCCGGTGATGGCGAGCGTGCCGAGCAGCATGGTCGTGAACGTGATCGGGATCTTCTTATAGAGCCCGCCGTAGTAACGCATGTCCTGCTCATGGTGCATCGCGTGAATGACCGAACCGGCGCCGAGGAACAACAGCGCCTTGAAGAAGGCGTGGGTCAGCAGGTGGAACATCGCCGCGCCATAGGCGCCGACACCCGCCGCGAAGAACATGTAGCCGAGCTGCGAACAGGTCGAATAAGCGATGACGCGCTTGATGTCGTTCTGCACCGTGCCGATCGTCGCGGCGAAGATGCAGGTCGCGGCGCCGACGATGGTGACGACCGACATGGCGACATGGCTCGTCTCGAACAGCGGCGAAAGGCGGCAGACCATGAACACGCCCGCCGTGACCATGGTCGCGGCGTGGATGAGGGCGGAGACCGGCGTCGGGCCTTCCATCGCGTCCGGAAGCCAGGTGTGCAAGCCAAGCTGGGCCGACTTGCCGCAGGCACCGATGAACAGCAGCAGGCAGAGCACCGTCATCGTGTCGAAGCGGGCGCCAAGGAACCCGATGGTCGAGCCGGCCATGGCAGGCGCCGCGGCGAGAATGTCCGGGATCGAGATGGTGTCGAACACCAGATAGATACCGAAAATACCCATCATGAAGCCCAGATCGCCGACGCGGTTGACCACGAACGCCTTGATCGCGGCGGCGCAGGCAGAGGGCTTTTTGAACCAGAAACCGATCAGCAGATAGGATGCGAGACCGACACCTTCCCACCCGAAGAAGAGCTGCAGCAGGTTGTTGGCCGTCACCAGCATCAACATCGCAAAGGTGAACAGGCTGAGATAGGCGAAGAAGCGCGGCTGATCCGGGTCCTCGTCCATATAGCCCCAGCTATAGAGATGGACGAGCGCCGAGACGCTGGTGATCACCACCAGCATGGTCGCGGTCAGCGTGTCGACCCGCAGCGCCCAGCTCACGTCCAGCGTGCCGGACTTCACCCAGGTGAAGATGGGCTCGACGATCTGCTCGCCATGGCCGCCCAGGAACTGCAGGAAGATCGGCCAGGAGAGCGCGCAGGACAGGAACAGGGCGCCGGTCGTGATGACTTTCGCCGGCACATTGCCGATCATGCGATTGCCGAGCCCGGCGATAATCGCGGCGAGCAGCGGGCCGAAGACGATGATGGAGATCATGGCGCCGGCTCAGCCCTTCATCCGGTTGACGTCGTCGACGGCGATGGTGCCGCGCGCACGGAAATAGATGACGAGGATCGCAAGACCGATCGCCGCTTCACCAGCGGCAACGGTCAACACGAACATGGCGAAGACCTGCCCGACCAGATCGCCCAGATAGGCGCTGAACGCGACGAGATTGATGTTCACCGCGAGCAGGATCAGCTCGATCGACATCAGGATGATGATGACGTTCTTGCGGTTGATGATGATCCCGAGCACGCCGAGCGCGAACAGGATCGCGCCGACGACGAGATAATGCGCGAGGCCGATCATGCGAATGCCTCCCCTAAATCCGTTCGTTTCGAGCTGAGGTTCGAGCTTGTCGAGAACCGGAGTCGAGAAAGGCAGCGTAGCGCCGAATTCTCGACAGCCGTCTCGCCTTCGCTCGACGGCCGCTCGAACCGAACGGCTTTTTCTTGAGTGGAGAACGTCACAGCTCCACTCCCTGCCCGACTGGCTGATCAATATTGCGGACGGCCTCGTCCGGGCGGCGGCGGTTCTGCCGGTCGATATTCTGCGGGCGGGTGCCGCCGCGCGCACGGTGCGTCAGCACGATCGCGCCGATCATCGCGACCAGCAGGATCAGACCCGCCGCCTCGAACAGGAAGATGTAGCGCGTGTAGAGCAGCTGCCCGATCGCCTCGATGTTCGGCGTCGCGTCCGGCAGCCTGGCGGCGCGCTGGCCGAGATTGATCGCGCCCGCCTTCCAGGCGCCGACGCCGAGCACCAGCTCGACCAGCAGCACCACGGCAATGGCGCCGCCGAGCGGGAAATAGCTGACGAACCCGGCGCGAAGCTGCGCGAAGTCAATGTCGAGCATCATGACGACGAACAGGAACAGCACCGCGACCGCGCCGACATAGACGATGACCAGCAGCATCGCGACGAACTCGGCCGAGAGCAGCACCATGAGGCCCGCCGCATTGAAGAAGGCGAGGATCAGCCAGAGCACACTGTGCACGGGATTGCGCGCAAAGATCACCATGGCCCCGGAGGCCACGACGATCGTCGCGAACAGATAGAAGGCGAGAACTTGAATCACCGGACGGTCGTCCCCCTGGTCCCTTGGGCTTGGCGCTTAACGGTAGGGGGCGTCGGCGGCAAGGTTTGCCGCGATTGCCCGCTCCCATTTGTCGCCATTGGCGAGCAGCTTGGTCTTGTCGTAGATGAGTTCCTCGCGCGTTTCCGTCGCGAACTCGAAATTCGGGCCTTCCACGATCGCGTCGACCGGGCAGGCTTCCTGGCAGAAGCCGCAATAGATGCACTTCACCATGTCGATGTCGTAGCGGGTCGTGCGGCGGCTGCCGTCGTCGCGCGGCTGCGCCTCGATGGTGATCGCCTGCGCCGGGCAGATCGCCTCGCACAGCTTGCAGGCGATGCAGCGTTCCTCACCATTGGGATAGCGACGCAGCGCATGCTCGCCCCGGAAGCGCGGCGAGATCGGGTTCTTCTCGTAGGGATAGTTGATGGTCGCCTTGGGCTTGAAGAAATATTTCAAGGTCAGCCAATGGGCTTTGACGAATTCCCAGAGCGTGAAGCTTTTGATCCAATGTGCGATCACGAGACGCCTCCATAGCGCGTCAGCATCAGGAAGCCGGACACGAGAAACACGAAGAAGAGCGACAGCGGCAGGAAGATCTTCCAACCAAGCCGCATCAGCTGGTCATAGCGATAGCGCGGCACCGTCGCCTTCACCCAGCTGAACACGAAGAAGAAAATCAGAATCTTGATGAAGAGCCAGACAATGCCTGGCACATAATAGAGGAGCCAGAAGTCGACCGGCGGCAGATAGCCACCCCAGAAGAGCAACGCGTTGAGCGTGCACATCAGCAGCACATTGGCATATTCGCCGAGCCAGAAGAGCGCGAAGCTCATCGACGAATATTCGGTCTGATAGCCGGCGACGAGCTCGGACTCCGCTTCGGTTAGGTCGAAGGGCGCGCGCGCCGTCTCGGCCATGGCTGAGATGAGGAACACGATCGACATCGGGAACAGCAGCGGATTGAACACATTGCCGTTCAGCCCGAAACCGCCGAGCCAGCCCGCATAATAGCCCTTCTGGGTCATCACGATCGCGGTCAGGTTGAAGCTGCCGGCCCAGAGCACGACGCAGACCAGCACGAAGCCGATCGAGACTTCATAGCTGATCATCTGCGCCGAGGCGCGCATCGCCGAGAAGAAGGGATATTTCGAGTTGGACGCCCAGCCCGAGATGATCACGCCATAGACGCCGATCGAGCTGATCGCGAGAATGTAGAGAAGCCCGACATTGATGTCCGCGAGCACCAGGCCGGCGTCGAACGGGATCACCGCCCAGGCCATCAGCGCGACGGTGAAGGTGATGATCGGCGCGAGCAGGAACAGGCCCTTGTTGGCCGCGCTCGGAATGATCGTCTCCTGCAGGAAGACCTTGAGACCGTCCGCGAAGGACTGGAGCAGACCGAGCGGACCGACGACGTTCGGGCCACGGCGCAGCGCCATGGCGGCCCAGATCTTGCGATCCGCATAGATGATCATCGCGACGGCGAGCATCAGCGGCAGCGCGATCAGCAGGATATAGACCAGATGCGCGACGAACCAGCCAAAGCCGAGACCGAGATAGGATTGGACCCAGCTTGTCATTCCGCAGCCTCCGCGAAATCCTGGCCGTGGATGATCTCGGCCGAGCAGCGCTGCATCGTCGGGCTGGCCCGGCAGATCGCGTTGGTGAGGTAAAAGTCCTTGATCGGCGAGGGAATTTCCCCCGCCTTGGGCTTGGCAGCGAGCTTAGGCGCCATCCATCCGAAGTCAACCAGCCCTTCCTCGGCCAGCGCGGGCACGGCAGCATACATGGCCGCGCGCAGTGCCTCGAAGCTGTCGAACGGCAGCGTCTTGCCGAGCACATCGGACAGCGCGCGCAAAATCGTCCAGTCCTCGCGGGCGTCACCGGGTGCGAACACGGCCTTGTCGCCGCGCTGCACGCGCCCTTCGGTGTTCACATAGGTGCCGGCCTTCTCGGTATAGGCTGCGCCGGGCAGGATCACGTCGGCGGCGTGCGCGCCCTTGTCGCCATGATGGCCGACATAGACCTTGAAGCTCTGCCCGAAGAGATCGAACGGCACATCGTCCGCGCCCATCAGGAAGAGCAGCCTGGGATTGGCCGCCGCCATCGCCTTGACACCGCCCTCGGTCGCAAAGCCGAGCATCAGCCCGCCCATACGCGCGGCGGCCATATGCACCACATTGAAGCCGTTCCAGCCCTGTCCTGAGCCTGTCGAAGCGGCATCCTTGATCAGGCCGAGTGTCTCGACCGCCGCCAGCGCGGTGCCCTGTGCACCCTCGATCCCGAGTGCCCCGCCGCCCATGATCAGCGCCGGGCGATGCGCGCTCCTGAACGCATCGACGACCTCGCCGGGCAGCTTTGCGAGCAACGCCGCATCATCGCCGAGTTCCGTGATCGGATAGGTCTGGTCGATCGCCGGACCGATATTCCAGACCTTCGCGCCCTTCTTGATCGCCTTGCGGATGCGCGTGTTGATCAGTGGCGCTTCCCAGCGCAGGTTCGTGCCGACGAGCAGGATCGCGTCCGCTGTCTCGATCCCGTTGAAGGTCGAGTTGAAGTTCACCGCCGAGAGGCTTGACGTGTCGTAGAAGAGGCCGGACTGGCGTCCTTCCAGCATCGTGCCGCCGAGCGCATGGACCAGCTCGCGCGCGGCGAACATCGTCTCGCAGTCGAGCTGATCACCGGCAATCGCCGCGACCGATCCGGCCGCACCCTTGGCGGCCCTGGCGATCGCCGCGAAGGCCTCGTCCCAGGTCGCCGCGACCAGCTTGCCGCCCTTGCGCAGATAGGGCTTGTCGAGCCGCTTGCGCACGAGGCCGTCGACCGCGTGGCGTGTCTTGTCGCTCGCCCATTCCTCGTTCACGTCGTCATTGATGCGCGGCACGACGCGCAGCACCTGGCGGCCGCGGCTGTCGACGCGGATATTGGTGCCGACCGCGTCCATGACATCGATCGCCAGCGTCTTCCTGAGCTCCCAGGGCCGCGCCTCGAAGGCATAAGGCTTGGAAGTGAGCGCGCCGACCGGGCAGAGATCGACCACATTGCCCGACAGCTCGCTCTTGGCGGCATGTTCGAGATAGGTGGTGATCTGCATATTCTCGCCGCGGCCGATCGCGCCGATCTCCGGCACGCCGGCGACTTCCTCGGCGAAGCGCACGCAGCGGGTGCACTGGATGCAACGGGTCATCACCGTCTTGACGACGGGCCCCATATATTTCTCGGTCACCGCGCGCTTATGTTCGTGATAGCGGCTCGCGCCCCGGCCATAAGCGACGCTCTGGTCCTGCAGATCGCACTCGCCACCCTGATCGCAGATCGGGCAATCGAGCGGATGGTTGATCAGCAGGAACTCCATCACGCCCTCGCGGGCCTTCTTCACCATCTCGCTGTTGGTGAAGATTTCCTGATTGTCGGCAGCGGGCAGCGCGCAACTCGCCTGCGGCTTGGGCGGCCCGGGCTTCACCTCGACCAGGCACATGCGGCAATTGCCGGCGATCGACAGGCGCTCATGATAGCAGAAGCGTGGGATTTCCTTGCCCGCCAGCTCGCACGCCTGAAGCACGGTGGCGCCAGCGGGAACCTCGATCTCGATACCGTCTACTTTGAGTTTGGGCATTATCCGTTCCCCGCCGGAAGGGTTGGCGCGTCGAGACGATAGGCGACCTGGGCCGGCGCTGGGGCGCGACGCGGCGTTTCGGCCTGCACCTTCTCGTCCACCGTGGGACAGCGCAGCAGCGCATCGATGACGGCCTCCAGCTCGCGCGCCTCTTCTGTTTCGGACTTCTGCTTCTGCTGAAGCGTCCTGACGTTACCGGAAGCACGACCCACCACGCAGAGCGATGGCGCCTCGCTCATACCGGGCGCAGGCGCAGCAGGTTCACTGGCGAACACCGTTGCGGGCATCATCCCGGTGAGGAAGAATAGGGTAAGACGCTTCACTCCGCCGCCTCCATAATGGGTGCGGCGCCACCGCGCGCCGCGATGCGACGCTCGATCTCCGGCCGGAAATGGCGGATGAGACCCTGGATCGGCCAGGCGGCCGCGTCGCCCAGGGCGCAGATGGTGTGGCCCTCGACCTGCTTGGTGAGCTGGAACAGCGTGTCGATCTCCTCGACTGCCGCCTCGCCCGTCACCAGGCGCTCCATGACGCGCCACATCCAGCCCGTGCCTTCGCGGCACGGCGTGCACTGGCCGCAACTCTCATGCTTGTAGAAATAGCTGAGGCGGGCGATCGCCCGGACGATGTCGGTCGACTTGTCCATGACGATGACCGCCGCCGTGCCGAGACCCGAGCCAAGCGCGCGCAGGCCGTCAAAGTCCATCGGCGCGTCCATCATCTCGGCGGCCGGCACCAAAGGCACCGAGGAGCCGCCGGGGATCACCGCCAGCAGATTGTCCCATCCGCCGCGAATGCCGCCGCAATGGCGCTCGATCAGCTCCCGAAACGGGATCGACATCGATTCCTCGACCACGCAGGGCCGGTTCACATGCCCGCTGATCTGGAACAGCTTGGTGCCGCGATTATTCTCGCGCCCGAAGCCCGCGAACCAGGCCGCGCTGCGCCGCAGGATCGTCGGTGCGACGGCGATGCTCTCGACATTGTTGACCGTGGTCGGGCAGCCATACAGGCCCGCGCCGGCCGGGAATGGCGGCTTGAGGCGCGGCTGACCCTTCTTGCCTTCCAGGCTCTCGATCATCGCCGTCTCTTCGCCGCAGATATAAGCGCCGGCGCCGCGATGGACGAACACGTCGAAATCATAACCCGACTTGCAGGCATTCTTGCCGATCAGGCCGGCCTCATAGGCCTCCTTGACCGCTGCCTCCAGCACGCGGGCTTCGAGGATATATTCGCCGCGCACATAGATGTAGGCGGCGCGCGCGCGCATCGCGAAGCCGGCGACCAGCGCCCCCTCGATCAGCTTGTGCGGATCGTGGCGGAGAATCTCGCGGTCCTTGCAGCTGCCCGGCTCGGATTCGTCGGCATTGATGACGAGGAAGCTCGGTCGACCATCGCGGCTTTCCTTGGGCATGAAGCTCCACTTCATGCCGGTCGGGAAACCGGCGCCGCCGCGGCCGCGCAAGCCCGACGCCTTGATCTCGTCGATGATCTTGTCCTGGCCGAGCGCCAGCAGATCCTTGGTCTTGTCCCAGTCGCCGCGCTTCTGGGCGGCGGCGAGGGTCCATGGCTGATAGCCATAGACGTTGGTGAAGATCCGGTCCTTGTCCTCAAGGGGGCCCACGAAGGGCGGCGGAGGCGGTGGCGCGGCAGGCGTTTCGTCAGCCATTACCATTCCCCCCGATAATCGTGATTTTCGCCGACCATCGCGGCGAGATTGGTCGGCTCGCCCAGCGGCTCGACCGTGTGGCGGCCCGGCTCCTGCGTGCCGACCTTGGGCTGGCGACCGGCGGCGAGCTCGTCGAGAATGAAATCCAGACGCTCGGGCGTCAGATCCTCGTAATTATCGTCGTTGATCTGGACCATCGGCGCGGATGAGCAATTGCCCATGCACTCGACCTCGGTCAGCGTGAACAGGCCGTCCGGCGTGGTCGCGCCCTTCTTCATGCCGCGCTTGTAGCAGGCGCCGAGAATATCATCCGATCCGCGCAGCATGCAGGGCGTCGTGCCGCAGACCTGCACGTGGAAACGACCGACCGGCGCCATGTTGTACATGGTGTAGAAGGTCACGACCTCATAAGCGCGCATGTAGGGCATATCGAGCATGGCGGCGACATATTCGATCACGGGGACCGGCAGCCAGCCTTGCGTGTTCGTCTCGACGCCGACTTGGCGCTGGGCGAGATCGAGCAGGCCCATGACCGCGCTCGCCTGACGCCCCTCGGGATAATGCGAGATCAGTTCTTTCGCGCGGGCCATATTGGCCTCGGTGAAGGCAAAATTGCCCCACTGCGCGCGAACTTCCGCTTCGTCTGGAATCTGAGGTGCGTCAGCCATTCTTGATTGCCTCTTCGGACTTTTTCAGTCCGCGGAACTGATAATATGCACTGGCCAAATTCAGACCGATGAGCATTACAAGGAATATGCCAAGAACCGGGCCCATTTCGCCACCAGAGGTTCCAGAATACCAACGTTCCGCTAAACATCCCATCGAGGCTGCCGCCGTCAGCGCTCTCGCTTGATCGAGCTTACTCACCGGATAAACTCCACCCGCGACACCTTGTCGCCCTCGAATGTGTAGATCGACATGACCTCGAACTTGTCGCCGTCCGGCGCGCGCGCGACCTTCTCGTGCAGCATGACGGTCTCGCCCAGGCACCAGCTGCCGACGATGTCGGCCCGGTTCTGCGGGAACTGCGCGAACATGGCCTTGAGCCCGGCGCGCGTGCCTTCCTTGCCCTCGCGGATGACGGCGCCCCGATAGCTCGCCTCGCAGGCATCGTCGGTCATGAACGCGACATAGGCGTCGGCGTCCTGTTCGTTGTAGACCTCGATCATTCGCGTCGTGATCGCGATGCGCTCGTCGGCGGAGAGGAGGATGGCGGCGTCAGGCATTCTTCCGAACCTCATGCTGACGGCCTTCATCAGTGGTAACTGCGCCGGTCATCGCGCCAAGAATGACGTGTAGCCAGCCCGGCATCCTGCGCCCCAAACGAAGAAACCACATCATCACCGGTCACACTCCCCAAACACGATATCCATCGCGCCCAAGACGGCGGTGGTGTCGGCGAGCATGTGGCCCTTCATCATGAAGTCCATCGCCTGCAGGTGCGAAAAGGCCGTCGGGCGGATCTTGCAACGATAGGGCTTGTTGGTGCCGTCGCTCACCAGATAAACGCCGAACTCGCCCTTGGGGCTCTCCGTGGCGACATAGACCTCGCCGGCGGGCACGTGGAAGCCCTCGGTATAGAGCTTGAAGTGGTGGATCAGCGCTTCCATCGAGCGCTTCATCTCGCCGCGCTTCGGCGGGACGACCTTGCGGTCGAGCGAAGCGATCGGCCCTTCCGGCATTTCGCTCAGGCACTGCTTCATGATCCGCATCGACTGGCGCACTTCCTCGACACGCACCATGAAGCGATCATAGCAGTCGAAATTGGTGCCGACGGGAATGTCGAAGTCCATGCGGTCATAGACGTCGTAGGGTTGCGCCTTGCGGATGTCCCACGGGATGCCCGAGCCGCGCAGCATCGGGCCGGAGAAGCCCCACTTCAGCGCATCCTCCTTCGAGCAGACCGCGATGTCGACATTGCGCTGCTTGAAGATGCGGTTGTCGGCCACCAGGCTGATCGCATCCTCGAACAGGGTCGGCATGCGCTTGTCGAGCCAGTCGCCAATGTCGGTGAGCAGCTTGAGCGGCACGTCCTGATGCACGCCGCCGGGCCGGAAATAGGCCGAGTGCATGCGCGCGCCCGAGGCCCGCTCGAAGAAGTTGAGGCAATCCTCGCGAATCTCGAACAGCCACAGGTTCGGCGTCATCGCGCCGACATCCATGACGTGCGAGCCGAGGTTGAGCATGTGATTGCAGATGCGGGTCAACTCGGCGAAGAAGACGCGCAGATATTGCGCGCGGATCGGCACCTCGAGGTTCAGCAGCTTCTCGATCGCCAGCACATAGCTATGCTCCATGCCGAGCGGCGAGCAATAATCGAGGCGATCGAAGTAAGGCAGCGCCTGGAGATAGGTCTTGTACTCGATCAGCTTCTCGGTGCCGCGATGCAGCAGGCCGACATGCGGATCGCAGCGCTCGACGATCTCGCCGTCCAGCTCCATGACGAGCCGCAGCACACCGTGCGCGGCCGGATGCTGCGGGCCGAAGTTGATCGTGTAGTTCTGGATCGCCGTATCGCCATATTCGGGATCGGCCGCGTCGGTCAGATGATCGAGCTTATCGAGATAGTCGGACATCAGGCCTCACCCTTGGGCTTGCGCACACGCGGCGCCTTCGGCTTGACCGGCGTTGCCGGTTCGTCACCCGTGGCGGCCTTCGTGCGCGAGCGGCGCACAGGCGCCTTAGTCGCCCCGGCCGGCAGCGCATCTTGAGGCGGCGAACGATCGGCTGCGTCAGTGTTGGCCGGTTCGCCGGCACCGGTCTGCGATGGCTTCTCCGTCGTCTTGGGCACTGGCGCGTTGGCGGGCGTCGCTGCGACGGGAGACGGCGGAGGTGGCGGCGCGGGCACAGGCGTCGGCGCGCCGGGCGCCTCGCCATGCGCCTTCTCGTCGCCGGGCAGCACATATTGCGCGCCTTCCCACGGGCTCATGAAATCGAAGCTGCGGAAGTCCTGCGCCAGCTTCACCGGCTCATAGACGACGCGCTTCTGCTCCTCGGAGTAGCGCAGCTCGACATAGCCGGTGAGCGGAAAGTCCTTGCGGAACGGATGGCCCTTGAAGCCATAATCGGTGAGGATGCGGCGCAGGTCGGTATTGCCGGCGAACAGCACGCCATACATGTCGAACACTTCGCGCTCGAGCCAGCCCGCGACCGGCCAGAGATGCGTGACGGTCGGGACCGCATTGTCCTCATCCGTGCGCACCTTGACGCGCAGGCGGTGGTTCTTGGTCACCGAGAGCAGATGGTAGCAGACCTCGAAACGCTCGGCCCGCTCGGGATAATCGACCCCGGCAATCTCCATGAGCTGCTGATAGGCGAAGCGGTCGCGCAGCGTCTCCATCACATCAGCGAGCGCCTCGCGCGCGACACCGACCGACAGCTCGCCATGCTGATCCTTGATCGCATAGACGGCGTCGCCGAGCGCAGACCTGAGCGCATCGGCCAGGCCTTCGATCGGCTTGATCCTGGGGGCTGGACTAAGGTCGCTCACCGCTCGCCCCTCATCTCTCAATCGTCCCGACCCGGCGGATCTTCCGCTGGAGCTGCATGATGCCGTAGAGCAACGCCTCGGCGGTCGGCGGGCAGCCCGGCACATAGATGTCGACCGGCACGATCCGGTCGCAGCCGCGCACGACGCTGTAGCTATAGTGATAATAGCCGCCGCCATTGGCGCAGCTACCCATCGAGATGACGTATTTCGGCTCCGACATCTGGTCGTAGACCTTGCGGAGCGCCGGGGCCATCTTGTTGCAGAGCGTGCCCGCGACGATCATCACGTCGCTCTGGCGCGGCGAGGCGCGCGGCGCGGCGCCGAACCGCTCCATGTCATAGCGCGGCATGTTGACGTGGATCATCTCGACCGCGCAGCAGGCCAGGCCGAAGGTCATCCACCACAGCGAGCCGGTGCGCGCCCAGGTGAACAGATCCTCGGTCGACGTGACGAGGAAGCCCTTGTCGCTGACTTCGCTCGACAACGACTTGAAGAATTCCGGATCGGGCTGCGTCGCGGGCGGAACGCCGATCAGCGGCGCACCCAGCGTTCCCGGCCGTTCAAGCTCTACTCCCAATCGAGGGCTCCCTTTTTCCACGCATAGACGAGGCCGAGCACCAGCTCGAAGATGAAGACCATCATCGTCGTCCAACCGGCCCAACCGATCTCGGCCAGGCTCACCGACCAGGGATAGAGGAAGGCCGCTTCGAGATCGAAGATGATGAAAAGGATGGCGACGAGATAGAAGCGCACGTCAAACTGGCTGCGCGGATCCTCGAAGGCCGGGAAACCGCACTCATATTCGCTGAGCTTCTCGGGATCGGGCTTGTGCGCGCCGGTCAGGCGGCCCACCAGCATCGGCAGGAAGACGAAGGCGCTCGAAAGACCCAGCGCGACTGCCAGAAACAGCAGGATCGGCAGATATTGCGACAGATCGACCACGTGAATCCCCTGGGCGAATATGGCCCTTTCGCGCGGCTTTAGGACCGCTGCACCTGCGAGGCAAGCCTCCGGAGACGTGAGAATGACTCGCAACAAGAAGCGCCAGGATGAGCCGTGCAAAAGCGGTTTCGAGACGTGCGGTTCCGCGATCCCATCGGCGCATTTCTCGGTCAACGCTATTGCAAATGCCTCGCAACAGCTTTATCTGGCGATTCATGTACGTCTGCATTTGCAATGCGATCAAGGAAGAGGAACTGCGGGAAGTCGCGCGTCACGGCGTGACCGATCCGGAGGCCGCCTACGCCGTGCTGGGCAAGACTCCGCAATGCCGCGTCTGCCTCGATCATGCCGAAGATGTCATCTGCGACGAGCGTGCGCGTTGCGCCGGCCGCTGCCCCGCCCGCAGCATTGCGGCGATTGGCTCAGGCCCGTTGGCTGCCGCGTGAGTCCCTGTTCTTAGGAATCATTGACAAGCGCCTCTCGGGCTTTGCGAGACGTTCGCGCGTGAACATGCGACGCCGCGGTGCTACAGGCGCATCATTCAAGCAACAGCGGGAGCGCGGCCATGAAGGGCGACGAAAAGGTCATCGAATTTCTCAATCTTGCCCTCAAGAATGAGCTGACCGCGATCAACCAGTATTTCCTCCACTACCGGCTTCTCAATCACTGGGGCGTCAACAAGCTCGCCAAGTTCGAATATGAAGAGTCGATCGAGGAGATGAAGCACGCCGACAAGCTGGCGGAGCGCATTCTCTTCCTCGACGGCCTGCCCAATTTCCAGCTGCTTGGCCGGCTGCGCATCGGCGGCACGGTGGAAGAAATCCTCAAGGCCGATCTCGAGACCGAGATGGAAGCGATCCCCGTGCTCAAGGATGCCATCGCGCATTGCGAGATCGTGCGCGATTATGTGAGCCGCGACCTCTTCCAGCACATCCTCGACAATGAGGAGGAGCATGTCGACACGATCGAGACCCAGTTCGAGATGATCGAGCGCATGGGGTTGCTGAACTATGTGCAGCTCAACAGCGAGGCAGTCGAGGGCTGAGGCCCTCGCCCCTCACAACGCCGGCAGCGGCACCGCCCTCAGGGCGGTCGCCCGCGGTGGCTTGCCCGGATTGAGCACGCCACCGACGCCATATACCTCCCACTGGCTGTCCGCGACGTAAACGAGCTTGTCTTCCGAGATGGTGCCGAGCGTCGGCTCGCCCCAGGCCGGATTCGCGCGCTCGATCACGTCGACCGCGTCAACCCGCGTCTCGTCCTCGTTGAGGATGATGCGGATGATGCGGCGTGGATTGGTGCCGTTCTGGATCGCGACCAGCGCATCGCCATGGCGCATCAGGCCATCGATCCCGTCCAGCATCGCCGCCTCGCGCACTTCCAGCCAGTTCACCTTGCCGTCGCCGAGCGTCACGCGTGCCAAGCCGCCGCTGTAATCAGCCACGATGAGATCATTGCCGTCACGGCTGACCACCATACCCTGGGGACTCTTGAAGGTGCCTGGCGCGACCAGAGTCTCCAGCGCCGTGCAGCCCGGCCGGCACTGATAGATACCACCCCTGAGCCCGTCACTCACATAGGCGGTCCCATCGGGACCAAGCGCCACATCGCCGGGGCTCCCCTCGGCGCCCGCGGGCATGCCCTTCCAGTCGATCAGCTTGAGCGTGTCGAGATCGATCTCCAGGAGCCCCGGCGCGATGCTCGAGCGGTCCTTGACCGGATCGGCGACGCCATTGGCAACCCAGAGCCGGCGGCGATCCGGATCGATGCGCATGCCGAACAGGCCGCCAAGCCCCTGCGGCAGCAGCACCTCGCGCCAGCCCAGCCCACTCGCGACCAGCAGCTTGCCGTCCACGACTGTGCCGATGAACATGCGGCCCGTCTTGGGATCATGCGCCATGCCTTCGACGATGCGGTATTCGACCGGCACTTGCGCGAACAGGCCGCTTGTCTCGATCGGCTGTGCGTTCGCGGCGAAGTTTCGTTTGAGCGCGGCGGCCTGCTCGGGCGAGACGAAAGCCGCGATCCGGTCCTGGCTTTCCTGGGTGAGGCTTCCGCCCATCCGCGCCAGCAACTCGGCGGCAGCGGCGACCTCCTGCGGATCGCTCCTGGCCATGCCGGCCGAGATGCGGGCCCGGGTCTGCGAGGCGCTCATGCCAGCTGGCGGCGGAACAACCGCCTGCGCGAGTGCGGTGCCGGAGGCGAGGATCAGCGCCAGCAGGCCGATCACGCGCCGCATCGGTCAGGCGTTCCGCAAAGCACCGGCCAGCAGCTTGTGAAGCTTGCTGTGGAGCGCATCGTTGGCGGCGAGAATTTCGCGCCGCTCGACCGGCTCCGCACCGCCGCGATAGTCGGTCACGAAGCCGCCTGCTTCGCGCACCAGCAGAATGCCCGCCTGCACGTCCCAGGGTTGCAGGCCGCTTTCCCAGAAACCGTCATAGCGGCCAGAGGCGACCCAGGCGAGATCGAGACTGGCCGCGCCAAACCGGCGAATACCGGCCACCGAGGGGCCGATCGCGCCGAAGATACGGTTGAACTGCACGACATCACCGTGACCGTGGAAAGGCGCCCCGGTCGCGATCAGCGCTTCAGTCAAGTCGCGGCGCGCCGAAACCCGCAGGCGCTGGTCGTGCCGCCAGGCACCGCGCGACTTCTCGGCCCAATAGCTCTCGTCGAGGATCGGCTGATAGATGAGACCGGTGGTCACGTCGCCCCAACCCTTGCCGCTGCGATGCGGTTCCTGCACCGCGATCGAGACGGCGAAATGCGGGATGCCGTGAAGGAAGTTGCTCGTACCGTCGAGCGGGTCGATGACCCAGCGCGGCTTCATTGGATCGCCGGCGATCTCGCCACCTTCCTCCAGCAGAAAGCCCCAGTCCGGCCGCGCCTTCTGCAGCTCGGCCACGAGCGTGTCCTCGGCCTTCTTGTCGGCGATCGAGACGAAATCGGCCGGCCCCTTGCGGCTGACCTGGAGATGCTGGACCTCGCCGAAGTCACGGCGCAGCTGTGGCGCCACCTTGCGGGCGGCGCGCTCGATAACGGTCAGCAGGCCGGAATGGGATACCATGAAACGAAACTCCCCCTTCCCTCGCGGGAAAGGCATTGAATGTGACCAAAATCACTTCTTGGGCGGCTGGCCCTGCTGCTGAAGCATCTCCGGGCGCAGACCGCACACCCCGGCCATCGCGCCGAGGACATTGTTCGGATTGTTCCGGTCGACCTTCTTGGCGTCGATCGCCTTGTCCGCACCTTCGCTGATCTTGCCGAACGGATTGGAATAGATGCAGACAAACAGGACATTCTTGACGACCTGCGGCACGTCCTTGGACTGCAGCGCCCCCATCAGCACGTTGAAGTTGCTCGCCACGCGCTGCATCTGCGCCGGGGTCGGCGGTGTCACTCCGGACTTAACCGGCGGCTTCTTGACCTGGGCGTCCGCCACTGCCGGGGAAAAGCCAAGGGCGACCAAAGCCAGCGCAAGGCGAAAGCGGGCCATCAGTCGGCCCGCTTCACATATTCGCGCTCATAGACGTCGACCACGATGCGTGTGCCCGTGGTGATGTGGGGCGGCACCATGACGCGCACGCCATTGTCGAGGATCGCGGGCTTGTAGCTGGCCGAGGCTGTCTGCCCCTTCACCACCGCGTCGGCCTCGACGACCGTCGCTTCGACCGTCTCGGGCAGCGCAACGCTGATCGGGCGCTCATCATACATTTCCAGCGTGACCATCATGCCGTCCTGCAGGAAGGCAGCCGCATCGCCAACCAGGTCGAGCGGCAGGTTGATCTGGTCGTAGGTATCCGTGTCCATGAAGACGAGCATGTCGCCCTCGGCATAGAGATACTGGAAGTCCTTGGTGTCGAGGCGGATGCGCTCGACCGTCTCGGCCGAGCGGAAGCGGACGTTGTTCTTGCGGCCGTCGATCAGGTTCTTCAGCTCCACCTGCATATAGGCGCCGCCCTTGCCGGGCTGGGTGTGCTGGATCTTCACGGCGCGCCACAGGCCGCCTTCATATTCGATATTATTGCCGGGACGGATGTCCACGCCGCTGATCTTCATAGGTCGCGCCTGTCTTCTGATCTGATTGAAAGAGCCAGTGGCGCCCTCTAGCCCCGTTGTCCGAAATCGGCAAGGGGCCGGCGCCGTGCCGGTGCGCCGCGACGGTGCGCGCCTTGATCTTGCGCAATGCGACGAAGATAAATGGCACGCACGCTCCTGACGATTCTTCAAGGAGACCGCCATGACGCTCGATACCCGCCAGACGCTGCACAGCCTGTTCGCCGATCATGGTGATGCGCTCCATGCACTGAAGCTGGACGATGCGCATTTTCGCGCGCTCGCCGAGCGCCACGATGCCCTGAGCAAGGAGATTCATCGGATCGAGACGGAGATCGAACCTGCCTCCGACGATCGTCTCGAGCTACTCAAGAAGGAACGCCTGGCCGTACTCGACGAGATTTCCGGCTTGATCGCCAGGCGCAACTAACGGCTGCTCCAACCCGCCTCCCGCGAGCCGAATGCTTGCCTGTTGGGCCCGCGCGCCGTAGCGAACCTCCTGTCTTGAGGGAGAGGATGCTATGGCGCGCACGCCGCAGGAAGAAGCCAATGTCCGGCTGGTGCTGGAGTTGTTCAACACGGTGTTGATCCCGATGGACAAGACGCGCGTCGATGAGTTCATCGCGCCGGACTATCTCCAGCACAGCTCATTGGCCGAGCCGGGCCGCGAGCCGCTGAAGGCGTGGCTGGATTTCGTGCGCAAGGAAACGCCGCAGGCCACACAGAAGATCTACCGCGTCTTCGCCGAGGATGATCATGTGATCACCCACCAGCATGTCACGCGCTGGCCCGGAGATCCGGGCTTTGCCGTGTGCGACATCTTCCGGATCGCCGACGGCAAGATCGTCGAGCATTGGGACGTGCTGCAGGAGATTTCCGCGACGCCGGTCAATCCCAATTCGATGTTCGAGAACGGCGTGTGATCAGGACGACGATCACGCCATAAACCCGGTTTGCGGCGGCATGAGCGACGCCGGCCGCCTACCGCTTGTGCGCCAACACCGGCGCGAAGGCCGCCACGCCCGCCCCCGGTCCGCCAGGATGAGTCCAGACAGCGCTGCTAACCGCGAGAAAATCGGCGCCCGCCTCGACCAGCGGTCCCGCATTCTGCGCGGTGATGCCGCCGATCGCGACGCAGGGCAGCTCGAACACCGATGACCACCAGCTCAGGATGACCGGTTCGGGACGGTGCACCGTCTCCTTGGTCGTGGTCGGGAAGAAGGCGCCGAACGCGACATAGTCGGCCCCCGCCTCCCCCGCTTCCATCGCGAGGTGGCGGCTGTCGTGACAGGTCACGCCGATTTGCGCCAGCGGCCCCAGTATCTTACGCGCCTCGCGCGGATCGCCGTCGCTTTGCCCGAGATGGACGCCGTCGGCGCCGAGGCGCTTGGCGAGCGCGATGCTGTCATTGACGATGAACGCCACCTCCCGCTCGGCGCAGAGGCGCTGCAACGGCACGGCCAGATGCGCGATCGCGTCCTCGTCCATATCCTTCAGCCGCAGCTGGAAGGCAGCGACCGAACCGCCGTCCAGCGCCGCCCTGAGCTGGTCGACGAAATGGTCGTCGATCGTGGCCGGCGAGATCAGATAGAGCTGGCACGGCGGCCGCCGCATGTCGCGCTCGAACTGGCGCACAAAATCGGGGTCGAGCGAGAGATCGTCATCATCGGTCATCACGTCCCCTTAGGCGAGGAAGCGCGATGACGAAAGCGCGCCGATCACCCCGCCGCCGCCGAGCCCGACAGTGTCGCCTCGATTGCGGCCACCAGCTCCGGGTCGCTCGGCTCTGTGCGCGGCGAGAAGCGGCGCACGACATGCCCGTCGCGGCTGACCAGGAACTTCTCGAAATTCCATTGCACCTCGGCGTCCGGCGTGTCGGATTCCGCGATCAGCTCGGCATAGAGCGGATGCTTGTCCGGCCCCTTCACCACGATCTTCTCGAACATCGGGAAATCGACGCCGAAATTGGTTGTGCAGAAGGTCGCGATCTCTTCGTTGGTCCCCGGCTCCTGACCGGCAAACTCATTGGCCGGAAAGCCGAGTACGACGAGGCCGTCGTCGCGATAGTCGCGATAGAGCTTTTCCAGCCCTTCATATTGGGGCGTGAGGCCGCATTTGGAGGCGACGTTGACGACCAGCAGCACCTTGCCGGCATAGTCGGCGAGCGAGGCGTCGGCGCCCTTGATGGTCTTCACGGGAATGTCGGCAAGTGCGGTCATGTGTCTCTCCTGGGGCCAGGGATCGGGCCGATCGTCGTATCGCCATCCTAAGCCGGCGATGTCGCCTTGTCATTGGCCGGGGCGATACGCCATGATCACAACGCGAACGATACCATCCCGTTGCACATGGAGAGCATCATGGCCGATTTCACGCCCACCCTCTATCTCAAGGACAAATGCCCCTTCTGCTTCAAGGTGCGCATCGCGCTTGTCGAGGCCGGCCTCTTCGACAAGGTCAATGTCCGCGAATTCGTGCCGGGCGATGACGAGGAAGCGGCAATCCGCGAGACGCTGGCGCCGCATTTCGAGAAAGTGACCTTCCCCGCTGCCGAAGTCGCCCCGGGCAAGTTCGTCGCCGACTCGGACGGCATCACGGCCCAACTGCTCGCAACGGTCGGCAAGAAGCCCGAGGACATGACCGCGCTCGGCGCCTATCTGCGCGGACCCTTCGCCTCGATCATGACGCTCTACAAGGAGAACAGCGAGCTGAAGAAGCAGCTCGCCTGATACTGAAGCAACAACTTGACTTTTCACCCCCTCTCGATGATGAAGTTCTCACTTCACTATTGAGAGGGCATTTTCATGGCCGAGACCAGACACGACACGTTCACCATCGAACGCCGCTATCCGCACAGCCCGGAGAAGGTCTTCGCGGCCATCTCATCGCCGGAACTCAAGCCGAAATGGTTTGCCGTCGGCCGGAATGCGAGCGACTTCTCGATCGATTTCCGCGTCGGCGGCCGCGAACACCAACTGTTCACGATGGGCGACGACACGCCCTTCCCCGGCACGATCATCGAGAATGACGGGCGCTACGAGGATATCGTGCCGAACGAGCGCATCGTCCATTCGAGCACGATGACCTTGGGCGGACGGCGCATCTCCAGCGCGCTCATCACCTATGAGGTCGCGCCGGCGGGCGATGGCGCGAGGCTGCGCGTCACCCACCAGGCCGTCTTCTATGAAGGCGCCGACGGACCCGACATGCGCAAGCACGGCTGGGAAGTGCTGGTCGACAATCTGTCCGAAGTGCTGGACGCATGACGCCAGCCACGGCCGCCCTGTTCGATGCGCTCGGCGATCCGACCCGCCGGGCGATCGTCAGCCGGATCGCGCGCGGACCGGTCAGCGTCTCGGCGCTCGCCACCCCCCTCGGCATCAGCCTGACGGCTGTCGGCCAGCATCTGCGCCTGCTGGAGAAGGCAGGGCTGGTCCTGTCCGAGAAGCAGGGGCGTACCCGCAGTTGCGCGCTGCGTCCTGAAGGACTGCGCGCCGTCGAGCAATGGGCGCAGGCTTGCCGGAAAGAATGGGAAGCGCGGCTGGATCGCCTGGGCGATCTGCTGGACGCGCTCCCCGACGCCTAGATCAGGCCGCGACCTTGTCCGTCGAGGCCTCGTAAATCTCGTCGATCGCCTCGCCGAGCGAGGCGTTGAACTCGTCATCGCTCATCTGGTGGCGCAGATCGTCCAACAGAGCGCGGCTGAAGCTCGCGATCATGCCGCGATTCTTGGCCAGCTCGGCGCAGGCCTCGGCGCGCGGGAAGCCGCCCGACAGCGCGACCACGCGCAGCACCTTGGGATGGTCGACGAGCGGATCATAGAGGCCCGCCTTGGCCGGGATGCTGAGCTTGAGCATGACCTGCTCGCCGGCCGGCAACGCGTCCAGCGCCTTGAGGATCTCCTCGAGCAGGATCTGGTCCGCGGCGGCGCGCTCGGGGCTCTTGATGTTGATCTCTGGCTCGATCATCGGCATCATGCCATGCGCCAGCACCTCCTTGCCGACCTCGAACTGCTGCTTAACGACGGCGGCGATGCCCTCGCGATTGGCGAGATTGATCACCGAGCGCTCCTTGGTGCCGAACACGCCCAGGCCCTTGGCGCGGGTGAGCAGCGCGCTCAGCTCCGGCATCGGCTTCATCAGCTGGACGCCGTCGGCTTCGGCTTCCAGACCCTTGTCGATCTTGATGAACGGGACGACGCCGCGCTCCAGCAGCGCGGTCGGCGTCGGCTTGCCCTCGATCGTTCCGTCCATGGTCCGCTCGAAGAGGATCGCGCCGATGACCTTGTCGCCGGTGAAGGCCGGCGAGGTGATCACGCGGGTGCGCATCTGGTGGATCAGGCCGAACATTTCCTCGTCGCCCGAATAGGCGTTTTCCTCGATGCCATAGCCCTTGAGAGCCTTGGGCGTGGAGCCGCCGCTCTGGTCGAGCGCGGCGATGAAGCCGTTCCCCTTGGCGATCTTGGCGGTCATGTCGGCGTGCTGCATCATTCCATCCCTGTCTGAATTTACCCACGAGGCGCCATGAAGCGCTGGCCCGCCTCATCACCGCTCAATGCGAAAATTGCAAGTCGGTGAACCATGTTGACGGCCGGCCGGCCCGCAATAGAAGATGGTCTGAGGGGGAAGATCTTATGCGCAGTCCGTTTTTCGCGCTGCTCGTCGCTATCGCAACGACCACAACAGCATCCGCATCGGCGAAACTCAGCAAATCGGAGCCAAAGATCGGGGAACTGGCGCCCGACATACAGCTGACGCTCGTCAGTGGCGAGAAGGTCTCGATCGCGAACCTGCGCGGCAAGGTCGTCATTCTCAATTACTGGGCGACATGGTGCGCGCCGTGCAAAAAAGAATTGCCGACGCTCGATGCCTATTACCAATATTTCAAGGACAAGGGCCTGCAGGTCTATGCCGTGACGACCCGGGACTCGCAGCCGCTGTTCACGCTCAAGAAGCTCTTCGCCGCCATGGCTATTCCAGCGGTGCGCTCTATCAAGTCGCCCTATGGCAACCCGGAGGCCGTGCCGACCAACATCGTGATCGGTCGCGATGGCCGGATACGCTATGCGGCCGCGGGCGCGTTCGATCTCGACGCGCTGAACGAAATCATCGTCCCACTGCTGAACGAGCGCGCGCCGCCAACCACGTCAGTGGCAGGCTCGAAATAGCGGATTACTTGCGCGTCAGCGCCGCGACGCCGGGCAGTTCCTTGCCTTCCATCCATTCGAGGAAGGCGCCGCCGGCGGTCGAGACAAACGAGAAGTCGTCGGCCACGCCGGCATGATTGAGCGCCGCCACCGTGTCGCCGCCGCCTGCCACCGAAACCAGCGAGCCTTCCACCGTCAACGCGGCGGCGGTGCGAGCGAGCGCCACGGTCGCCGTGTCGAACGGTGCCAGCTCGAAAGCACCGAGCGGGCCGTTCCAGACGAGGGTGCGGCAGGTCTTGAGCACGTCGGCAAGCGCTTCGACAGCCGCCGGGCCGACATCGAGGATCATCTCGTCGGCCGCCACCTCGTTGACGTTGCAGATGCGGTAGCTCGGCGGATTGGCGGCGAATTCCTTGGCGACGGCCACATCATAAGGCAGGTGGATCGTGCAACCCGCACTCTCGGCCTTGTCGAAGATCTCATTCGCGGTCGGCACCAGATCATGCTCGCACAGCGACTTGCCGACATCGACACCGCGCGCGGCGAGGAAGGTGTTGGCCATGCCGCCGCCGATGATCAGATGATCGACCTGCGCGACGAGATTGTGCAACACGTCGAGCTTGGTCGAGACCTTGGCGCCACCGACCACGGCGGCGACGGGTTTCTGCGGATTGCCGAGCGCCGCCTCGAGCGCATCCAGCTCCTTCTCCATCGAGCGGCCGGCGAACGCGGGCAGGCGATGCGCGACGCCCTCGGTCGAGCTGTGCGCGCGATGCGCGGCGGAGAAGGCGTCGTTCACATAATAGTCGCCGAGCGCCGCCATGGCGTCGGACAAGGCGGGATCATTCTTTTCCTCGCCCGCATGGAAGCGGGTATTCTCCAGGATCGCGATGTCGCCGCCGCGCATGACGGCGATACCCGCTACCGCTGCTTCGCCCTGACAATCCGGGATGAACTGCACCTCGCGACCGAGCACTTGGCTGAGCGCGCGCGTCACAAGGCTGAGCGACATGTCCGGCGACTTCTGGCCCTTGGGCCGGCCGAAATGGGCGAGGATCAGCACCTTGGCGCCCTTGTCGGACAGCTCCAGGATCGTCGGCACGGCGGCACGCAGGCGGGTGTCGTCCGTGATCGCGCCGTCCTGCATGGGGACGTTCAGATCCTCACGGACCAGCACGGCCTTGCCGGCGATGTCGCCCATGTCGTCCAGGGTCTTGAAGGGTTTGGCCACGAACGATCTCCCACAATCTTCATATCACCGTTCGCTTCGAGCGCAGGGTCGAGCTTGTCGAGACCCGTAGTCGAGAAGGGCGTTCTCGACAGCCGTCTCGACTTCGCTCGACGGCCGCTCGAACCGAACGATCAATCAACGCTTATAGCAGCCCGGCAACCACGTTGCTGGTGTCGACCATGCGGTTCGAGAAACCCCATTCATTGTCGTACCAGCTCAGCACGCGGACCAGCTTGCCCTCGAGCACGGCCGTCTCCAGGCTGTCGACCGACGAGCTGTGCGGATTGCCCATGAAGTCGATCGAGACGAGCGGCTCGGTGACATATTCGAGCACGCCCTTGAGCGGGCCGCTCTCGGACGCCGCCTTGAGCGCCGCGTTCACTTCCTCGACGGTCGTATCGCGCTTGGGCGTGAAGGTCAGGTCGACGACCGAGACGTCCGGGGTCGGCACGCGGATCGACGAGCCGTCGAGCTTGCCCTTGAGTTCGGGCAGCACCTCGCCAACGGCGCGGGCGGCACCGGTGGTGGTCGGGATCATCGACATGGCGGCGGCGCGGGCGCGGCGCATGTCGCTGTGGATCTGGTCGAGGATGCGCTGGTCGTTGGTATAGCTGTGGATCGTCGTCATCAGGCCGCGCTCGATGCCGATCACGTCGTTGAGCACCTTGGCGATCGGCGCGAGGCAGTTGGTCGTGCAGCTCGCGTTGGAGATGACGATGTCGTCCTTGGTCAGCGTCTCGTGGTTGACGCCGAACACGACCGTCTTGTCGACATTCTTGGCTGGCGCCGAGATCACGACGCGCTTGGCGCCGGCAGCGAGATGCTTGGACGCGCTCTCCTTGTCGGCGAAGAAGCCGGTGCATTCCAGCGCGATTTCCACGCCATGCTGAGCATGGGGCAGGTTGGCCGGATCGCGCTCGGCGGTGACATGGATGCGCTTGCCGTTGATGATGAGGTCGTTGCCGTCGACTTCGACCGTGCCGGCGAACGTGCCGTGAACGCTGTCGCGCTTGAAGAGCAAAGCGTTCGACTTGGCGTCGCCCAGATCGTTGATGGAGACCAGTTCGAGATCATGGTCGGTACGCGACAGGATTGCGCGCGCGACGAGACGTCCGATGCGCCCGAACCCGTTGATTGCTACCTTGGTTGCCATGATGCTTTCTCCTTCGTGAGTCAGTTGAGGGCCGCGGCGACGCGATCCGCGATGCTGGCGGGGGTCAATCCGAAATGTTCGTAAAGCGCCGGCGCAGGCCCGGAGAGACCGAACGCGTCAATGCCGATGTTGAGACCGCGCGCGCCGGTGATCGTCGCCCAGCCAAAGGTCGTGCCGGCTTCAACCGACACCTTGAACGCATCCTCGGGCAGCACGGAAGCTCGATAGCCCGCATCCTGCGCGAGGAAGCGCGACACGCTGGGCATCGAGACGACGCTGGTCGCGATGCCCCTCCCTTCCAGTATTTCGGCGGCCGCAACGGCGATCTCGACTTCCGACCCGGTCGCAATCAGCACGACCTTCGGTGCGGACTTGGCAGCGACGAGCGTGTAGCCGCCCTTGGCCGACAGATTCTGCGAAGCGTCCGTGCGCAGCTGCGGCAGGTTCTGGCGGCTGAGCGCCAGCACCGACGGTCTGGAGTCGCTCTCCAGCGCTAGGGCCCAGCATTCCGCCGTTTCGATCGTGTCGCACGGGCGGAATACCTCCAGATTGGGGATCATGCGCAGCGACATCACATGCTCGATCGGCTGATGCGTCGGGCCGTCCTCGCCAAGGCCGATGCTGTCGTGCGTCATCACATAGACGACCCGCACCTGCTGCAGTGCCGACATGCGGATCGCGTTGCGGCAATAGTCCGAGAAAACCAGGAAGGTGCCGCCATAGGGAATGACGCCGCCGTGCAACGCCATGCCATTCATCGCCGCCGACATCCCGAACTCTCGGATGCCGTAATGCGCATAGCGGGCTGAATAATCCTGGCGACTGAACGAGCTCTTCTGGTCCTTCGACTGGGTCAGGTTTGAGCCTGTGAGGTCAGCCGATCCGCCGAACGTGTCCGGCAGATTGACGTTGATGTAATCCAGCGCCATCTCGCTCGCCTTGCGGGTCGCGACCTTCTTCGGTTCGGCGATCAGGCTGTCGAGATAGGGCTGAAGCGAGAAACCGGCGGGCAAGACACCAGCCATGCGCCGCTCGAATTCTGCCTTGTTGGAATGGGATGTGAGGCGCTTTTCCCACTCGGCGTGAGCGGCCTTGCTGCCCTTGCCAATCTCCAGCCACGCCGCCCTGACCTCGTCCGGCAGCTCGAACGGCGGCAGATCCCAGCCCAGCGCCTTGCGCGTCGCCGCAACCTCATCGACACCCAGCGCCGAGCCATGGACCTTGCTTGTGCCTGCCATGTTCGGCGCGCCCTCGCCGATCCTGGTCGAGCAGGCAATCAATGACGGGCGCGGATCGGCCACCGCTTCGTCGAGCGCGCGGCGAATGTCGCCGAAGTCATGGCCGTCGCACGTCACGACGTGCCAGCCCGTCGCCCGGTAGCGCGCCGCGATGTCCTCGCTGGTCGAGAGGCTGGTCGCGCCGTCGATGGTGATCTTGTTGTTGTCCCACAGCACCTTGAGCTTGCCGAGGCCGAGATGACCGGCAAGACCGATCGCCTCATGATTGATGCCTTCCATCAGGCAGCCATCGCCGGCGATCACCCAGGTACGATGATCGACCAGCTCATCACCGAACACGGCATTGAGATGACGCTCGGCCATCGCCATGCCCACCGCCATCGCCAGGCCCTGCCCCAGCGGGCCTGTGGTGGCCTCGACGCCGGGCAGCTCGAAATTCTCGGGATGGCCAGCGCAAGGGCTGCCGATCTGCCGAAAATTGGCGATCTGGCTCATCGTCGGCTCATCATAACCCGTGAGATGCAGCAGCGCGTAGATCAGCATCGAGCCGTGACCGGCGGACAGCACGAAACGGTCGCGATCGGCCCATTTCGGCGCGGCGGGATCGAACTTGAGATGGTCCTTGAACAGCACTGTCGCGACATCGGCCATGCCCATCGGCATGCCGGGATGTCCGCTGTTGGCCGCCTGCACCGCATCCATCGCCAGCACTCGAATGGTGTCGGCAAGGCGCTTTTCGGTGACTGGCATGGGCGAACGCCCCTTTCTGTTGCTGGCCCGCAGGCGCGTTCATGTCGAGCGGATCAGGGACCGGCGCGGTCGAAGGGCGTATTGACGCGGACCGGCGCACGCTCCCCCGAGTCGTCGCGGGGTCTCAATGTCGATTCGAGTGGCAAGCGTCAACCTAATGGGCACCCTGTGTGACGGCCGCAACAGCTTCCTCAGCATGTCATGCGCTCATCGCATCGGCGGGAAACGGAGCTTTTGCAATCCGCAATCCGCATGATAAGGGTTCCCCATGGCAAGCGACGCGATGATGCAGGCAATAGGACGGCTCGAACGGGCGCTTACGCGCGCCGAGAGCCTCGCCAGGCAAGTCTCCGAGGAACATGCCAAAGTCATCGAGGCGCAGTTTGCGCAGGAGTTGGACGGCGATGCTGACACCTCGTCGGTCGAGATCGATCCTTTCTCGCGCGACAAGGCGATCGCAGCGCTCAAATCGCTGGACGCCCTGATCGGCGATTTGCAGAAGGCGCGGAGCGAGGCCTGAGTATGGCAGAAGTCAAGATCATGGTCGGCGGCCGGCAATATGCGGTGCACTGCCGCGACGGTGAGGAGGCCAGGCTTCAGTCGCTCGCGGGCATGATGTCCGACCGTGTGAATCAGGTGAAGACCGGCAGCCCTGGGCTGACCGAGGTGCGCCAGCTGCTTTTCGCCGGCCTGTTGCTCGCCGACACGCTGTCGGAGCGGTCCAACGAACCCAGGGTGGCCCCACCGGTCGCCACAGTGCCACCGCCGCCACCGGCCGCCGAGCCGTTCGACGAGAGCGACACGCTGGCCGCGCTCACCCGGCTCGCCGAACGGATCGAAGCGCTGGGCGACAGCCTTGCAGTGCAGCTCGCCAGCGCCTAGATAGAACAGGACGGGTACTGCCCGGTGCGCGCTTTAGCGAACATCCCTGAGGCGATATCACATCCTAGGGGGCTGTCTCTGGCCGGATCCTGGTCCGGACTAAATGGTCCCCACCTGACGTACAGGCGTCAGAGGATTTTCCAGCAAACGGCCATGGCGGTCCCGTCACTTTCCCCTTTCCCAGTCAGGACATGAGCCGATGACCACTGAACGCGCGGCCCTGCGCAGCGAGATCCTCGCCCGGCGCGCCGCCTTCGTCGCCGGCCTGCCGCAATCGGTGCGCAACCTCGCCTTCCGCGTGCTGCCCACGCCGGTGCTGGCGCAAATCCCCGAAGGCGCCCGCATTTCGGTCTATCACAGCATGGGCTCCGAGGCGCCGACGGCCAATCTGCTCGAATTCCTCCACGAGCGCGGCTTCAAACTATGCCTGCCGCGTCTCGGCGAGAGCATCAAGGTGGACATGGAATTCGCCGAATGGGCGCCGGGCGACGTGCTCGTACCCGGTCAGATGCGCATTCCCCAGCCCGCTCCCCAAGCCGCTACCGTCGTGCCGGACATCGTCCTCACGCCCATGGTCGGCTTCGACAAAGCGCTCAACCGGATCGGCCATGGCGCGGGTTATTATGACCGCGCCTTCGCGAAGATGCCCAACGCCCGACGCATCGGCATCGCCTGGAGCTGCCAGATGGTCG
The DNA here is from genome assembly GCF_018603885.1 of Sphingobium nicotianae. Lineage (GTDB taxonomy): Bacteria > Pseudomonadota > Alphaproteobacteria > Sphingomonadales > Sphingomonadaceae > Sphingobium > Sphingobium nicotianae. The sequence goes on along the minus strand of NZ_JAHGAW010000001.1, from coordinate 144,992 downwards.
ATGCGCTGCCAATCGAGCCATGGGATATGCCGCTCGACATGGTGATTACCGAGGCGCAGATTTTCACGCGGGAACGCGCCTGATGGACGAGCAGCCAGACTGGCGTCCGACCTGGCGAAAACCCGCGGGCATGCTCGCAATCTTAGCGATCATCTGCCTCTGGGCTTGGATCATCGCCAGCTTCTCCGAGCAGATCGCGCGTTGGCCCATGCTCGCCCAATGCGTCTTCTATGTGGTGATGGGCATCGTCTGGATCTTCCCGGTGCGACCCCTGCTGACCTGGATGGAAATCGGCCGCTGGAAGGCGTGAACCTGCCGGTCCAGTTGCGGCGCTGGGCGGAATTTTCAGAAGATTTTCTTTTGATCGGCCGGCCTGATATGATGGATGACACCATCCCGGAGGCGTTATGGCCACACGGCTTAAGATCGACTTCGTGTCGGACATTGCATGCCCGTTTTGCGCGATCGGCCTCAGGGGGTTGGAGCGCGCGCTGGCAAACACGGCGGGCATTGTGGAGGCCGAGCTCGTCTTCCATCCATTCGAGATCAATCCCGACCTGCCGCCGGAGGGACAGAATGTCGGGGAGAATCTTCGCGAGAAATATGGCGACACGCCACATTCGCCCTCGGACGAAAGCCCGACGCTGCGCGAGCGAGCGACGGAGGTCGGCTTCGATCTAGCACTGAGCAATGATGGCCGTTTCTATAACAGCTTCGACGCGCACCGACTGCTGCACTGGGCCAAACTGCAGGGGAAGCAGCATGATCTGAAGAAGGCTTTGTTCGCGGCCTACCTCACCCACACTCGCGACATCAGCGATCATGACGTGCTCGTCGAGATCGCAGGGAATGTCGGACTGGATGCGGCGGAGGCGGCAGATGTCCTGCAGTCAGGCCGGTTTTCGCGCTACGTCAGAATGTCCGAGGAGATCTGGATGTCGCGCGGCGTCACGGCGGTCCCGGCCATCGTCATCAATGACGCCTATCTCATCTCGGGCGGACAGCCGGCCGAAGTCTTCGAACATATCCTGCGGGAGATCGCCGCACGGCAATAGCCGGCTTGTGGCGTCGTCCCGGAGCGACTGCATCGCGCTCGGCCGAGGCCGGCGTCCTGGCTTCAACTACCGGGAAAATGGCGCGAGTGACGGGGCTCGAACCCGCGACCTCCGGCGTGACAGGCCGGCACTCTAACCAACTGAGCTACACCCGCGCTTGGCTAGGGGGGCGCAGGTATAAGAGGGCGCCGGTGCTGTCAACACGCTTCGTACCTTCAATTGTCATAATCCTGCGGCGGATCATGCAGCGTGCTGGTGAGCGTCCCCGCCTCGAACAGGAAGCCGGCAATGTCCGGCTTTCCGGCGGCCGCCAGCACGGTCTGGATGATGATCAGCAGCGGCACCGCGAGCAAGGCGCCGGCCGTGCCCCAGACCCAGGTCCAGAAGGCCAGCGACACGAGAATCATCAGCGGACTCATCTTGAGCCGCTCGCCCAGCACCAGCGGGGTGATGATGTTCGCCTCGACGAGATGGAAGCAGATCATGATGATCGACGGCAGCATGGCCCAGCCCACCGTCGTGAAGGTCATGAGCCCGCCTAGGCCCAGCAGGATCGCCGCGACGATCGGCCCGAAATAGGGAATGAAATTGAGCAGGGCGACGAACCCGCCCCACATGAAGGGAGTCGGCATGCCCATCAGGCTGAGCATCACCGCGATGGTGAGGCCGAGCAGGAGATTGATGAGCGTGATGGTGAGGACGTAGCGCGAGGTCGCATCCACGACGTTCTGGATGACCCGCGCGATCGTGAGCGCGCCGGTGAAGCTGCCGCGACCGCGAATCGTGCGCCGCCGCAGACGCGTCCATCCGGACAGGAAGAAGAAGATCACCAGCAAGCCGAACACCACGTTGATCACCACGCTCGGCGCTGAACTGGTCAGCATCTGCAGGATCGATCCGGGCCTCGCGAAATCACCCCCCTCGTTGCCCAGACTCTTCGTCTCGGTGACCATGCGCAGCAGGCCGTCGATGAAGCCTTGCGCCTGGGTGTAGAGGTCGATGACGGGCGCCAGCGTGATCTTGATCTGGCTGATCCGCTCGGGAAGCAGCGTGATCCAGTCCGTCGCCGGCACGACGATCAGCACCAGCGCGGTGTTGGCGACAAACAGAAAGGAGGCGAGCGCGATCAGGGCCGCCAGCGGCGAGGGAATGCGCCGCCGCTCCAGCCATTCGAGGAAGGGTACCAGGCAGATCGCGATCACCAGCGCGGCGGTCAGCGGCAGAAAAAATTCCGCACCGGCGCGCAGCGCGAACGGCAAGGCCAGCACGAATCCGGCACCACCGAACAAGGCGATCGACGCAGCGAGGCGATTGCGCTCCCACGCGTCGCGATTGAACGCTGCCTGCTCGCTGGGCTTGCTCTCCCGATCGGTATGATAAAGGTCCCGCAACGACATGCCGGCCTGCCTCACACCGCGATCGGCGCGGCGATACCGCGCTGCGGTTGATAATCCTCGACCAGGAAATCCTCGATGCGATGATCGAAGATCGTCTCCGGCCGGCGCAGGATGCGCAGCTTGGGCGCACCGGCCGGCGAGCGCGAAAGCTGTTCCGCCACCAGATCGCCATGGTTGAGATAGAGATGGACGTCTCCGCCCTGCCAGACGATCTCGCCGGGCTCCAGATCGCACTGCAGCGCCAGCATCCGCGTCAGCAGCGCGAGGCCGAAGATGTTGAACGGGAAGCCGATACCGAGGTCGCAGCTGCGCTGGAACAGCAGGCCGCTGAGTCGCCCGTCCGCGACATGGAACTGATAGGTCATGTGGCACGGCGGCAAGGCCATGCGGTCGAGCTGGTCGACATTCCAGCCGGTGAAGAGCAGACGGCGCGACCCCGGATTGGTGCGGATGGCCGCGACCAGCGCGGCGATCTGATTATGCCCTTGCGCGGCCCGGCGATACAGGCCCTCGCCCACCTCCGGCGCGGGATCATATCGATCCCAGTTCACCCACTGCTTGCCATAAACCGGGCCAAGATCTCCCCATTGAAGCGCAAAGGCCTCGTCGGCGAGAATCCGCGCTTCGAAATCGTCCATCGACACCGCCTCGCCGGTCTCGCGGCGAAAGCGGTCGAGCGGCCAGTCCGTCCAGATATGAACGCCCTGCGCCACCAGCGGACGGATATTGGTCTCGCCCGACAGGAACCAGAGCATCTCGCGCGCCGCGACCTTCCAGAACACGCGCTTGGTGGTCAGCAGGGGCACGGCATCGTCCGCGAGCGAGAATCGCATCGTCGCGCCCAGGATCGAGCGCGTGCCGACACCGGTGCGATCAATCCGCTCATGACCCTGCGTCCAGACGTGATGCATCAGGTCAAGATATTGCTGCTCATAGTGCACACCGTCGCCGTCGATGTGGTTCGGCAGGGCGAGGCGCGCTGGCATGGGCATGAGGCAAGTCTTAGCGAGCCCCTCCCCTCAACGCCAGTAACAACGGGGCTCCGCAAGCCAACTTGCCGATCGACTTGGTTTCGCATGAGGCAACCATCTCCGAATCGGATGGATTCACTGCCGTGTTTCAGCCGATTTGACCGCGAGGCCGCCTTTGGCAATCGGAAATGGACCGGTATGAACTGCCTCCCGGGGCTATCTCCCTTCAGATTTGCCCGATGTCGCGCCCGAACCATTTTTGCGCCCGTTCCGTAGCGGAAGAGACACTGCCGAGCGCAGACACAGGTCGCGTGCCGTTCCAGGCGAATTGCGAGCTGGGCGCAGTCGATCTTTACGATGCGCAGGGCCTCCTGATTGAGCGGATCACGCTGATCGGCGATCATCACTCGCTGGCGATCGACCTGGCTCATCTCGTGCCGCGCCTGCTGGCCTGTCCCTGCCGGACGGTCATACTGCATCACAGCCACCCGTCAGGTCGGGCGGAGCCGAGCGAAGCCGACATTGCGGCGACCCGCGCTGTCGCCGGCCTGCTGCGACTGTTCGGCATGCAGTTGCACGATCATGTCATCGTGGGAGCGCAGGCGCGCTTCAGTTTCCGTGGCGAAGGGCTGATTTGAGGGACTTTCCGAAGCAGAACGCAAATAAGCCGATGCAGCGCTTGCCAGCGGCGGAACCCGTCACTATAGGGCGTCGCCTGTCTTGCCGGCGCAGCAATGTGCCGGCCCCGGTCGGGGAATAGCTCAGCCTGGTAGAGCACTGTCTTCGGGAGGCAGGGGCCGGAGGTTCGAATCCTCTTTCCCCGACCATTTCTTCTTCATGCCAATGAGGTGAGGCGCTTGGCGACGGCCTTCAGGTCGTCGCGGAAGCGCTTCTCCTCGGTCGCGCGCCCTTCATCGCGCAGGCGCAGCAGATAGGAGGGGTGCGCCGTCACCCAGAGCTCGCCGCCGTCCTCCAGCATCATCGGGCGACCGCGCTCCTGCTGAATCCTGATCGTCTTGTGCAGCAGTCCGCGCGCAGCGCTGGCGCCGAGCGCCAGGATCAGGCGCGGCTTGACGATGCGTCGCTCATTGTCGATCCACCAGCGGCAAATGTCGATTTCCTTCGCGGTCGGCGTCTGGTGCAGGCGACGCTTGCCACGCGACAGATATTTGAAATGCTTCACCGCATTGGTGACATAGGTCACCTTGCGATCGATGCCGGCGGCTTCGAGATGCGCCATCAGCAGTTGCCCGGCGGGACCGACGAATGGCCGCCCCTGCTCTTCCTCGACGTCGCCCGGCTGCTCGCCGACAATCATCAGGCGCGCCTTCTTCGGCCCCTCGCCCGCAACAGCCCGCGTGCCGTTGCAGCCGATCGGGCAGCGTCGGCAGTGCTGGATTGCCTGCGCGATCGCGTCGAGACTATCCGGTGCGTCAGCTTCCTCGAACAGATCGCGTCCCGCCTCGACCATCGTCGCCTCCCGTGCCTGCGCACCCGCGACGAGCGCGGGAATCAGCGCCGTCTCGGGCATGTTCTTCCAATATTTGCGCGGCATCTCCTTGAGCATCGCGCCGACCTTCAAACGGGCGGGGTTGAAAATCGATGCATAATAGCTGCGCCACAGCTCTTCGATCGGATCTCCTGGCGGCGCATCGGAGCGCTGCGCGGGCGGCCCTTCGCGCAGCATCTCCTTGTCCCAGTGCAAGGAGCCGTCCGGCGTCAGGATCGACCAGTGCATATCGGCAAAACGATCGACGAAAAAAGCGGCACTGGCGCGCAGGATATGATGATCGGGTTCGAACCAGGCGACATAGTGACTGTCACCATCGTCCCCGCGTACCTCGCGGAAGCGCAGAAACGCGCGCATCTTGTGCATGTCTCTGCGTACGGCGCGCGTCAAATCGTCGACGCGGCGCACCTGCGGGTCGGCCTTGTCCTCCAGCAGCCGCCCATTGCCCTGCAGTCGCCAGAGCAACCCATAGAGCAGGTCGAAACGGCCAGGGTCGCGATGCAGGATAGCCTGGGAGGCCAGGTCGAGAAAATCGCGCGGCGCCTTGGGCTGGGCAAAGCCGCGCTTCGAGCGCGACACCGGCGACGTGCCGGGAGAGCGGAACAGGTCTGCCTCTGCCGCGCCGGGCTCCAGCCAGACGAGTCGATCGGGTTCGATGCCGGCGACAAGCAATGCGCGCGCGTGACCTCGCCAGGCTTCGAAATCGTCGGGGGCGTCCAGAGCCACGACATGGTCGGAGGTGGTGAAGAAGACCGTCTCCCTCATGGCGCGAACAACTCCAGCTGCTCGCTCGGGCGCGGGCCGACGATCCGGCGAAGGTCATCGCGATCGAGGAGGCTCGTCGGGCGCCAGTCGGCAGTGACAATAAACGGCCGGATCTTGGCCAGCGACACCGCCAGCTTGGCGAGATCGGCGAGCCGGATGCGGCGATGCCGTCGCGAGGCCAGGATGGCATCGACCGAACGGACGCCCAGCCCCGGCACGCGCAACAGCATCTCACGCGAGGCGCGATTGACATCGAGCGGGAATTTGTCGCGGAAGGCCAGCGCCCAGGCGAGCTTGGGATCGATGTCGAGCGGCAGCATGCCCTGCGCGTCCGTGGCCTGCTGCACCTCCGCCGGCGTATAGCCGTAGAATCGCATCAGCCAGTCGGACTGGTAAAGGCGATGCTCGCGGATCAACGGCGGTCGCTTGAGCGGCAGGACCGCGCTTGCATCGGGGATTGGACTGAACGCCGAATAATAGACGCGCCGCAGCCCGAAACGGTCGTAGAGACCACTCGCTCTGCCCACGATATCCGCATCGGACGCGCCATCTGCGCCGACGATCATCTGGGTCGACTGGCCTGCCGGTGCGAACTCGGGCGCGGAGCGATAGCGCGATCGCGCGTCCTGATGATCGAGAATGGCCGTCCTGAGACCGCCCATCGCGCCTTCGATCTGCGGTGCTGATTTGTCTGGCGCGAGACGCGTCAGGCCCGCCCGGGTCGGCAGCTCGACATTGATCGAGACGCGATCCGCGAAGAAGCCCGCTCGCGCCACAAGCTCCGCGTCCGCCTCCGGGATCATCTTGAGGTGGATATAGCCGCGAAAGTCATGCTCCTCGCGCAGGATACGGGCTGTCTCGATGATCTGCTCCATCGTGTGATCGGCAGACTTCACGATGCCGGAAGAGAGGAACAGACCCTCGATATAATTGCGCCGATAGAAGGTGATGGTGAGATCCGCGACTTCCTGCGGCGTGAAGCGCGCCCGGCGCACGTTCGAGCTCTTGCGATTGATGCAATAGTGACAGTCAAAGACACAGTGGTTGGTCAGCAATATCTTGAGCAGCGAGATACAGCGTCCGTCCGGCGCATAGCTGTGGCAGATGCCCATGCCCTCGGTGGAGCCGACTCCACCGGCGCGCGCGTTGCGCTTGGTCGTGCCGGACGACGCGCACGAAGCATCATATTTGGCGGCGTCCGCCAGGATTTCGAGCCGCTCGGCCATGCTTGGCTTGGTCATTTGTTCTTTATATGTTCTCATCCCAATGATCGCCAGCCCCCAAGCGACGAACGGAGGACAGGGACGACGAGAAGCGCGCTTCGCCCACAGCAATGGACTTCCCGCCATTGCATCCCTAAATGCGCGCCATGAGCCTGAAGTTCGCCAAGATGCACGGCCTGGGTAACGATTTCGTCGTGATCGATGCTCGCACCGAACCCGTCCTGATGACGGAAGCGCTGGCGCGCGCCATCGCCGATCGCAAGACCGGAATCGGCTGCGACCAGCTCATCCTGATCGGCACCTCGGATCGCGCGGACGTCGGCATGCGCATCTTCAATCAGGACGGCGGAGAGGTCGAAGCCTGCGGCAATGCAACGCGTTGCGTGCCGCTGTTCGTCGGCCGCGACGTGAGCATCGAGACGAAGGCTGGCCTGCTGCGGGCCGGCCGGAGCGGCGATCTGGTCAGCGTCGACATGGGCGAGCCGCGCTTCGGTTGGGACGAGATTCCGCTCGCCTATGCCATGGACACGCTCGCCATGCCGGCCAGCTGGGACGACCTCCCCTCGCCTGCCGCCGTCAATGTCGGCAATCCGCATATCGTCTTCTTTCTCGACGACCGCGCGGCGGTGGACATGGCCAAGCTCGGCCCGCTGATCGAGCACGACCCGCTTTTCCCGGCGCGGGTGAACGTCAATTTCGCGCAGATGCTGGATACCAACCATGTCGGACTCACGGTCTGGGAGCGCGGCGTCGGCTTCACGCGCGCCTGCGGCACCGGCGCCTGCGCGACAGCTGTGGCGGCGATCCGTCGCAAGCTCGCCAGCGGCCCGGTGCGCGTCAGCCTCGAGGGCGGCGATCTGCTGATCGACTGGGCGCCGGGTGCGCACATCATGATGACCGGCCCCGCCACGCATGTCTTTGACGGACAGATCGACCTCGCCGAGCTGTCGTTATGATCGGGCCCGACATCATCACCCTGGGCTGTCGGCTCAACATCGCCGAGAGCGAGGCGATCCGCCAGCAACTCGGCGTGCACGACGATGTCGTCATCGTGAATAGCTGCGCCGTGACGGGTGAAGCGGTGCGCCAGACCCGGCAGGCCATTCGCCGTGCGCATCGTGACCGGCCCGGCGCGCGTATCGTCGTGACCGGCTGCGCGGCCCAGACCGACCCAGCCATGTTCGCGGCCATGCCGGAAGTGGCGCAGGTGATCGGTAATGGCGAGAAACCCGCCTTCAGCGCGCAACTCTCGGGCGAGCGGGTCCGCGTGGCGGACATCATGACGGTCGAGCATCAGGCGCCGCAGATGCTCGCAGCCTTCGCCGAGCGGGTCCGCGCCTTCATCGTCGTGCAGAATGGCTGCGATCATCGCTGTACCTTCTGCATCATCCCCTACGGCCGGGGACCGAGCCGTTCGGTGCCGGCAGGCGCAATTGTCGATCAGATCAAGCGCCTCATTGACGAGGGTGTGCAGGAAATTGTCCTCACCGGTGTCGACGTCACCAGTTACGGCCCCGATCTGCCGGGCAGCCCAAGTCTTGGCGCGCTCGTCGAACGCATCCTGACCCAAGTTCCCGCCCTGCCCCGCCTGCGCCTTTCCTCGCTTGACGGCATCGAGATCGACGACCGGCTGTTCGAGCTGATGACCGGCGAACCGCGCCTGATGCCGCATGTCCATCTCTCGCTGCAGGCGGGCGACGACATGATCCTCAAGCGCATGAAGCGCCGCCACAGCCGGGCGCAGGCCATCGCGCTGGCGGAGCGCCTCCACGCGCGCCGGCCGGAGATCGCCATCGGCGCCGACATCATCGCCGGCTTCCCAACCGAGGATGACGCCATGTTCGAGAACAGCCTCGCCATGGTGCGGGACTGCCAGATCGTCCATGGCCATATCTTCCCCTATTCGCCCCGCGAGGGCACGCCCGCCGCGCGGATGCCGCAGTTGGACAAGCCCTTGATCCGCGAGCGTGCCGCGCGCCTGCGGGAGGTCTGCGACGGGGAGCGCCAACGCTGGCTGACCGGCTTGATCGGCACGCAGCAGCGCGTCCTCGTAGAGACCAGTGGCTTAGCGGGGCATGATGAAAGTTTCGCACCGATCCGCTTTTCTGTCCCGCAACCGGTCGGCCGCATCATCACCGCGACAATCACGGGGCTTGAGGACAGGGCGCTCATCGCGCATGGACCAACTCATGGCTGAACTTTCCTGGCGTGAGCGCCTCTTCGGCGGCTTCAAGCGCACATCCGACCGGCTCGGCGAGAGCGTCTCCGGCCTTTTCGGCAAGGCCGCGCTTGACGAGCAAACGCTCGACGAGCTCGAGGAAGCTTTGTTCTCGACCGATATCGGCCCGGCCATGGCCGCGCGCATTCGCGATCGCCTCGCCGAGGGCCGCTTCAACCGCGAGCTGACCGAGGAATATTTGCGCGAGATCCTGGCCGAGGAGATCGAAAAGGTTCTGATCCCCGTCGCCAAACCGATCGAGATCGAGGCTTTCCCGCGCCCGCAGGTCATCCTGGTCATCGGCGTCAACGGATCCGGCAAGACCACCACCATCGCCAAGCTCGCGCATCTGTTCCAGGAGCAGGATTATGGCGTGATGCTGGCGGCAGGCGACACCTTCCGCGCCGCCGCGATCGGCCAGCTCAAGATCTGGGCCGAGCGCCTTGGCATTCCGATCGTCACCGGGCCGGAAGGCGGCGATGCGGCGGGTGTCGTGTTCGACGCGGTCAAGCAGGCGACAGCGCAGGGTATCGACATCCTCATCGTCGACACCGCTGGCCGCCTGCAGAACAAGACCGAGCTGATGGACGAGCTCGCCAAGATTCGCCGCGTGCTCGGCCGCCTCAATCCCGCGGCGCCGCATGACGTGGTGCTGGTGCTCGATGCCACGACCGGCCAGAACGCGCTTTCCCAGATCGAGATTTTCCGCGACGTCGCGCATGTCACCGGCCTGGTCATGACCAAGCTCGACGGCACCGCGCGCGGCGGCGTCCTCGTCGCCGCGGCGGAGAAATTCGGATTGCCCATTCACGCGATCGGTGTCGGCGAGAAGATCGACGATCTGCGCCCCTTTGACCCCGCCGAGCTGGCGCGCGCTATTGCAGGAGCGGCTTATGCACGCTGACGAGACCCAATCGCCCCCGGTCGACGCGACCGTCGACGGCGCGCCGATCGCGCTCGGCCCCAAGGGCGAGAGCTGGCTTCCCATGGCGCTCGACTTCGGGCCGCTTCTGGTCTTCTTTGTCGCGACCAAGTTCATCGGCATGTTCGCCGGCACGGCCGCCTTCATGGCCGCCATCGCTGCCGCCGTGATCGTCAGCAAATGGCGCCTTGGCAAGGTGTCGCCGATGCTGTGGCTCTCGGCGATCCTCGTGCTCTTCTTCGGCGCGCTGACCCTCTATTTCCACGACCCGAAATTCATTCAGGCCAAGCCGACGATCATCTACAGCTTCTTCGCGGTCATGCTGCTCGGCGGCTGGCTGCGGGGCAAGCCGCTGCTGCGCTATCTGCTGCAATCGGCCTATAATGGCCTGAGCGAAACCGGCTGGCTCAAGCTCTCGCGCAACTGGGGCCTGTTCTTCGCGGTGCTTGCTCTGGCGAATGAAGCGATGCGCGCGTCGCTCAGCTTCGACACATGGCTGACGATCAAGGTCTGGGGCGTCACCATCGCTTCGATGGCCTTCGCCATGGCCAATCTGCCGATGCTGATGAAGCACGGTCTCGCTCTGGGCGAAAAGCCTTAGTGCGAGGCAGTCGGGCAAACAATCAATCCATTCATCCCGCCCAGACCGCCATTCACCCCCAACCCGTTCATATCCCGGCCCGAATTGCCGGCCGCGGGGTTCGCGGCCCGGACGAAATCGGCTAACGCGCCATCAACCATAAGAAGTCGGGTCGCGAGCATCCGTAACTGACTCAACGTGGGAGATGATCATGACAATCAAGACATTCGCGCTGGCCGCACTGGCCGGGACGGGACTGCTTGCCTCCGTGGGCGCACAGGCGGCCCCGACGATCGACGTCGCCGAAGCGCCGACCGGCTTCTTCGTGCCGACGGCGGCGCAGACCTATGATGCGCCTTATTATCGCTACTTCGATGGCGACTGGGGCTGGACGCACAACGCGATCGCGGGGTCGATCACCACCGCTAGCCTCCTCATCAGCGCATTCGATGTCGACCCGACCGAGATCGACCAGATCTACGCCTATGACAATGGCGTGAAGACCCTGCTCGGCGATCTCGCGGTGGCGCCTGATGACTACAGTTATACTGAGTTCGTGCTCGGCGCGAATTTCTTCGATGACATCGCCGCCGGCCTCCAAGTCTTCATCGACATCGACGTCGGCAACACGACCAACACCTGGGCGGTGACGCTGGCCAAGTCGACCCTGTCGATCGACGGCGCCGCGCCGCCGAACCCGAACCCCGGCGTGCCGGAGCCGGCGACCTGGGGCATGATGATCGCAGGCCTCGCGATCGTCGGCTCGACCATGCGCCGTCGCAAGGTCGCGGTCAGCTTCGCCTGATCCCATGACTGCCTAAGTCCTGGGCCCCGCCGGAGCGATCCGGCGGGGTTTTGCCTATCCGCTTCACGCGCCGCCGCGCTCCCAGCCATAACCGCGCACGGCCTGGGTCACGATCAGTCGATAACGCGCATACCAGCGCGCGCGGCCGATCTCGCGGATCGCGGCATGCTCGGCATTGTTGCGCCAGGCGACCGCGCTGGCTTCGTCCGCCCAATAGCTGACCGTGATGCCGAGGCCGTCGGCACCGCGCACGCTGTCGATGCCGAGATAGCCGGGCTGCGTCGCGGCAAGCGCATCCATCGCGCCGGCGGCGCGTCCATATCCCACCTCGTCCTCGTCCGTGCGCTGGGCGATGAAGATCACCGCGATGGCGCCCACGGGAGGCAAACGCGCCTCATTGTCGGTCATCGTCACACTCCCCTAGAACGAACGGTCTTGCCAGCCGCGCGTTATTTTGTCACGGGACGCCATGAGAGCGTTGATCCGATGACAGCCGCGAAGCGAGCCGTGTCCGCAAAACTCTTCTTCCTCAAAGAATTTTTTCGCGATCCCCGCGCGGTCGGCTCGGTGATTCCCACATCGCGCGCCGCAATCGATGCCCTGCTCGATCCGGTCGACTGGAGCAGAGTGCGAACGGTGGTCGAATATGGCCCGGGCACCGGCGTCTTCACCCGCGAGATCCTCAGCCGTATCCGCCCCAGCGCCCGGCTCGTCGCGATCGACACCAATCGGGTGTTCATCGACTATTTGCGTGACGTCATCGCCGACGACCGCCTGGTCTGCGTCCATGGTTCGGCCGCGGACGTCGAGGCCATTCTCGCGCGTTGTGGCGAGCATGCCGCCGATTATGTGATCTCAGGCCTCCCCTTCTCGACCCTGCCGGGCGCGATTACCGACGCGATCATGGACAGCACCTGCCGCGCGATCCGGCCGGGCGGCGCTTTCCTCGTCTATCAATATTCGCTGTTCGTGATGCCGATGCTGGAAGCGCGGTTCGATCGTGTTCAGCTGGGCCGGGTCTGGCGCTGCACGCCGCCAGCCCGCTTGTTCTGGGCGCATCGCAGCATGGCATCGGCGTTCAGTCTCGACGACGCCGAAAGTTTAGCCGCCGAGTAACGGTATAGTCGAGCACGCCGACCAGCAGATAATCGCACCACCAGACGAACCTGCGCAGAGGCCCCGCCATCATGGCGTAGCTGGTCTCGTCGATGCCGCGGCTGCGTTTCTCCATCCGGTCGATCATCTCGCGCGCCTCGGCCGCGAAACCGGCATCGTCGACCCGCAGCATGAGTTCCAGATTGATGTACAGGCTGCGCATATCGAAATTCGCCGAGCCGACATAAGTGACGTTATCGACCACGATGAGTTTCATATGAAGTTTCTGCGGTCGGAACTCGAAGACCGTCGTACCCGCGCGCAGGAGCCGCTTGTAGAGATGTCGTGCCGCTCCCACCGTCGCCTTGTTGTCCGATGTCATCGCTGTGATGATTCGCGCCGAGCCCCGGCGCGCGATCGCGTCGATCCGGCGCATCATGCCCGGATTGGGCGAGAAATAGGCGGCGACCAGGTCGAGGCGTCGGCATGCCTGGAGATCATGGACGATCTGGCGCACCCAGCTGCTCTGCGGCTTGCGGATCGGCCCGCCGATCAGCCAGGACACCGTTCCATCGCTCGGCTTCCAGATGCGCACCATCCGGCGCAGATGCCGGAATTTCTGCTCGCTCTCGATGGTCCAATGGGCGAGCGCACGGAACCAGCGCTCGAGATCGGCGGCGAGCGGGCCCTTCACCAACAGGCCAAGGTCGCACCAGCTCGCCGGATCGTCGTCGCGCCCGAAATAGAGCTGCTCGCAATTAAACCCACCGATCAGGACGCGTCGTCCATCGGCGATCACCATCTTCTGATGATTGCGGATCAGATAACGCGTCGACCGGCGCGCACCGAACCACGCGAACCGCCCGCCCGCCCGGACCAGCGCATCGAAAAAGACCTGCGGCGTCGTCGCCGAGCCGAAAGCGTCGACCATGAGCGTGACGGCGACGCCGCGGTTGCACGCGTCGATCAACGCCTCGGCCACCTGCTCGCCACACACATCCTTGGCGAAGATATAATAATAGAGATCGAGCCGTGCCTGCGCGCCTTCGATCAGGTCGATCAGCGCCTTGAGACGTTCGGCGCCACCGGGGAGCAGGGTGAGCTCGTTCCCATCCACAATATGAGGGGCAAGCCCCGCGTCTGTCTCGATGCTCTCCATCGAGGCTTCATGCGGCAAGGCGGCGCGCTTGCCAATCGCGAGTCCGTCCCGCTTCATGTTTTTTGGGCCGCCGGGCTCGCGGGCGTTTATGACGGGGCCCGTGGCCATGCACTCATGCGTGTGAGACACCTTGCATTTCTTGACTTGGCACCCACCTGCTGTTAGCGGATCCCACTTTCCCAGACCATTTTCGTTGTTCAGGAGCCAAGCATGGCGCGCGTAACCGTCGAAGATTGCATCGACAAGGTCCCTAACCGTTTCGATCTCGTGCTGCTCGCGGCGCAGCGGGCCCGCTCCATCTCGGGCGGCGCGGAGCTGACCATTGATCGCGACCGCGACAAGAATCCCGTCGTCGCGCTGCGCGAGATTGCTGACGAGACAATCATCCCGGAGGATCTCAAGGCGGATCTCATCGGCTCGATGCAGAAAATGCAGATCGACGATGATGACACGCCGGACGAGATCGGTTCGCTTGCTCGCTCGGCCGAGGCCCTGCGTCTTACTGCGGCGACCCCGCCCCGGTCGCACAATCTCGGCGCCGATTACGACGGCTGATCCTCACGAGACTTAATAACGAGAAAGGCCGGCATCGCTCTTGCGATGCCGGCCTTTCTCGTTTTGAACGACCTGGACCGATCAGACGCCCTGCGGCGCCGGATCCCCGACCGAGCCCTTGCGACGTCCGGTCTTGGGGATCGACGAGCCCGCTGCCGGGATCGAAGCCGGGCGGATCGTCTCGCCCTCGCGGACCAGTTCGCCCTTCTCCAGCAGCGTCTTGATCTCGTCGCCCGAGAGCGTCTCGAACTCGAGCAGCGCGTTGGCGAGAAGGTGCAGCTGATCGAGATGATCGCTCAGCAACTGCTTCGCCCTGTTATGGCCAGTGTCGACGATCTTGCGGATCTCCGCATCGATCTTCTGCGCGGTCTCGTTGGACATGTGAACGCGCTGGCTTTGCGAATAGCCCAGGAAGGTCTCGCCCTGCGGCTCCTCATATTGCAGCGGCCCCATCTCGTCCGACATGCCCCACTGGGTCACCATGTCGCGCGCCAGACGCGTCGCGTACTGAATGTCGCTCGATGCGCCCGAGGACACCTTTTCGTAGCCGAAGATCACTTCCTCGGCGACGCGTCCCCCCATCGAGACGGCGAGGTTCGCGTACATCTTGTCGCGATGGTAGCTGTAATTGTCGCGCTCCGGCAGGCGCATGACCATGCCCAGCGCGCGGCCGCGCGGGATGATCGTCGCCTTGTGGATCGGATCGGACGCCGGCTCGTGAACCGCGACGATGGCATGGCCCGCCTCATGATAGGCGGTCATCTTCTTCTCGTCCTCGGTCATCACCATGGAGCGCCGCTCGGCACCCATCATGACCTTGTCCTTCGCCGCCTCGAACTCGGAGTTGGCGACCAGGCGCTTGCCGCGCCGCGCCGCCATCAGCGCCGCCTCGTTGACGAGATTGGCGAGATCGGCGCCCGAGAAGCCCGGGGTACCGCGCGCGATGACGCGCGCATCGACGTCCGGCGCCAGGGGCACCTTCTTCATGTGGACCTGCAGAATCTTGATCCGGCCATCGATGTCCGGGCGCGGCACCACGACCTGACGGTCGAAGCGGCCCGGGCGCAGCAGCGCCGGATCGAGCACGTCCGGGCGGTTGGTCGCGGCGATGATGATGATGCCTTCGTTCGATTCGAAGCCGTCCATCTCGACCAGAAGCTGGTTCAGAGTCTGCTCGCGCTCGTCATTGCCGTTGCCGAGACCTGCGCCGCGGTGGCGGCCGACCGCGTCGATCTCGTCGATGAAGACGATGCAGGGCGCATTCTTCTTGGCCTGCTCGAACATGTCCCTGACACGGGACGCGCCGACACCAACGAACATCTCGACGAAGTCCGAACCGGAAATGGTGAAGAAGGGCACGCCCGCCTCACCCGCGATCGCGCGGGCAAGCAACGTCTTGCCGGTGCCGGGCGAGCCGACCAGCAGCGCGCCCTTTGGGATCTTGCCGCCCAGGCGCGCGAACTTGCTCGGATCCTTCAGGAACTCGACGATTTCCTGCAACTCCTCGCGCGCCTCGTCGATGCCGGCGACATCGTCGAAGGTAACGCGTCCCTGCTTCTCCGTCAGCAGCTTGGCCTTGGACTTGCCGAAGCCCATCGCGCCGCCCGCGCCGCCGCCCTTCTGCATCTGGCGCAGCACGAAGAAGGCGATGCACAGGATGAGGACGAACGGCAGCGACTGCATCAGCAGATACATCCAGAAATTGGGCTGCTCTTCGGGCTGGCCGGAATATTTGACGCCGTGCTGGTCGAGCAGTTCGGGAAGCTTGTCGTCCTTTACCGCATAGGTCGTGAACCGCTGGTCGTTCTTGAGCACGCCGCTGATTCGATCCGGGGCGATTGCGACCTCCTTGACGGCGTCGTTCACGACCTTCGCGCGGAAGTCGGAATAAGCGATCGCCGTGCCTTTGGTGGTCACACTCTTGCCGTCAAAGACGGTCACGAACATCAGCAGCGCGAGAAACACGCCAGCCAGAATGAGGGCGCTCTTGATCCAGGGATTGCCTTGCGGCTCTTTGTTGTCGTTCATCTCAACTCGCTTTCGCGCTCCAAAATAGGACATATCGCCCCGAACACAATGGTTCAGCGCGACTTTCGCGGCGGCGCGCGCCGCGATGCCCATGTCCCACCCCCCGTAATCACACAGTCGGCGAGCGTGACCGTCTTAGCATCCAAAAGTTGAACAAGCGCTTGATCGAGCGATGGACCGCGCGGTTTTTCGGCCTCGGGGTTCAAATATTCGATCATTTTAAGGAGCAAACGCCGCAAAATCTCGGATGGCAGGTCGGTCCTATTCAGCACCGCCGCTCGATCACCCAGATCGAGATAATCGTCCGCGAGACTGTCCGCCATCCAGGCGAGCGCCGCATCGGCCTGCTCGAGCGCTTC
Source organism: Sphingobium nicotianae (assembly GCF_018603885.1). Lineage (GTDB taxonomy): Bacteria > Pseudomonadota > Alphaproteobacteria > Sphingomonadales > Sphingomonadaceae > Sphingobium > Sphingobium nicotianae. The sequence goes on along the minus strand of NZ_JAHGAW010000001.1, from coordinate 128,350 downwards.
CACCGATCGCGCGAGACCGGCCGGGGCGATGAGATCGCCCTCCGCCAGAAGCGCGCGTAACCGGGCCCGATCGAACCGGGGGTCGATATTGCTGGGGTCGTCGACGAACGGCAGGTCGTTCGCCACACAATAGGCCCGCAGCGTGGCACGCCGCTCACCGAGCAGGGGACGCAACAAATGCTCTCTCCTGCCCCGCACCGAGGCGAGGCCGCCCACCCCGGATCCACGATTCAGCCGCAGGATCACGGTCTCGATCTGATCATCGGCCTGATGCGCGGTCATCAGCCAGGCGAGGCCCCGCGCCTCCCGCCAGGCGTCGAGCAGCCGATACCGCGCGATCCGCGCCGACGCCTGCAGATTGCCCGCGATCGGCGCCTCAGGTGTCAGGATGGCGTGGGGAATGTCGGCGGTTGCGCACCAGGCGGCGACCATCTCCGCTTCCTGGCGTGCCTTTGGACGCAGGCCATGGTCGACCGTCGCCGCCTCGATCTGCCCGGGCCAGCTATGATGCGCGGCCGCGAGCAGCGCCATGCTGTCCGCTCCGCCGGAAACGGCGATGCCGATCCGCTCCTGTGGCAAGGGCGCACGGCCGATCAGCCGCGCCGTCGCGGCGCTCAGCCTCGCGTCGAGATCATCAGGCACCGCATTTTGCGCGCACCCGGCCTTTGACCATCATGTCGCGCACGCTCGCGGGCATGCTGGCGCTGAACACGTCCGCCAGTTCGTCATAAGCGGCGCAGGCTCGGGCGTTGTCCTTCGCCTGCATCAGCGCTTCCGCCGTCCAGGCCAGGCTCTCCGCCGCCCGGTCGCCCTTGGGCCGTAGGCGATAATTCTCGTAGAAGGTCTTGGCCGCCGTCACCGGCTTGCCCTCGTCGAGATAGGCGCGCCCGAGCAGGTTCTGGGTGCGGCTCGCCACGGGATCGCTGCCATATTTCTCCAGCGTGGCGAGAAGCTGCGTCTCCGCCTCGGGGTAGAATTTGGCCGACCAGAGCCGGAAGCCATAGGTATAGCCATCGAGCGCGGCATTGCCCGTGCTGGGCCGCTCGACAGCCGCGACCTGCTCGTTGCGGGCGGCCGACGAGGGCCCGCCGGCCGCTGCCGGTTGCGGACGCGGCGCCGCCGGTTGCGGCCGGCCGGCCGGCGTCGCCGGGCCGGGCGCGACAGAGGGCATGGCCGGCACCGGAGCTACCGCTGCCACGGGCGGCGGGGCATTGAGCTTGGCAACCGCATCCTCGAGCTTGGTCAGCCGGTGACCATTCTCCTCGACCTGACCCGTCAACTGCGCCAGCTGCGCTTCGATCGCGCTCACGCGCGCCGTCAGATCCGCGACAGGCGAAGTGGCCGGCGTGCCTGCCGGCGTAGCGGGCAAAGGCGCTGCCGGCCCGACTTCGGGCGCGACAACCTGGCCGCTCGGAAAGACCTTGCGTTGCACCGCGCGCATTTCCTGTTCGAGCCGGTCAACCCGGCCTTCGACGGTCTTCGGCGCGCTCTGCGCCTCTGCAGCGCCGCTGAGGGCAATCGGATACACCGCGCAGGCCAACAAGACCTGACGGAGGACGAGGCGGCTCGGACGGTGACGAGAAAACATCGCTGGCATGGTCGATCATTCCTGGGTGGGATGGCTTATTCTTAGCCAATCCGGGCGGATGGTAAAGCGTCGAGCGCGCCGATCAGGTACCCGCGCCGTTGCCGGTATTGGCTGCCGGCGGGGAGGCGTCCTCGCTGCCGGGCGGAACAGCCTTGCGGGCGAGCAACGCAGCGGCGCTAACCGGCACGTCCGATATGGTGCGCTCGGCCGTCCCGAGCGGCGGAATAGCCTGCCCGCCGATCGTCACCGCCAGCGCGTCGGGCCGGCCGGTCAGGATCATCGGATTGCGGGCGGTTGCCGGGACCGTGAAGGCCTGATCCTTGGCCAGCACGCCTTCAAACAAGCGCGTGCCGTCGGGTTCGTAGATGCGCAGCCACACTTCGTTGACCGCCGTCAGGACTACCGGCCCCGCAGGCGCTTCGGCAGAAGCCGCGGCACGGCGCGCAGGTGTCGCAGGATCAGCAATGCGCGTCTCGGTCCGTTGTTCGGCGGCGAGTTGTTCGTCCGTTGGCGGCGTGTTGAGCTGCATCCGCCAGATGGCATAACCACCAGCGATCAGCAGCACGAGCACGGCGACCACCCAGGCCAGCATGCGCGGCGGCACGCTGCTGGGATCGACCGGTTCGTCAATCTCATGGTGGCCGTGTCCGACCCCGCCCAACTCGGCGATTTCCTCACGTACCTGGGCGACCAGCGCTTTCTCGTCCAGACCGACGGCACGGGCATAAGCGCGCGAGAAGCCGGCGCAGTAGGTGGTGCCCGGCAAGGCGCCATAATCCCCTGTCTCAAGCGCCGCCAGGTGCCGCATCGGCACGCGGGTGCGCCCCGCCAAATCCTCGAGAGTCAGCCCGGCTGCTTCACGAGCGCGGCGCATCTGCGCCGGGGCACTCATATCGTCGGGAGCGACCGCCTTGTTTTCGTCTGCCGCAATGGGCTCTTTGGCCATATTTCGTCCGTTTTTCGGTCCCGGTCAGGCGCTGCCTTGTTTCATGTCGGCGCGCGGGCTGTCAACGCGCTTAACGTGTCGGCCCATAAGCCGCCGCGAACGGAGCGGATTGCACGATCAATTGAACTCGACGTCGTTCTCGCGCGCCCACTGGGCAAGCGGCTCGCGGAAATTGGCGACGCGACCGTTCATGAGCTCGGCGCAGTAGGCGGAGAGAGCCGCGACATCGACCGAACGAATCATCGCCTTGACCGGGCCGATCGATGCCGGCGTGATCGACAGGCGGCGGATTCCGATGCCGAGTAGCGCCATGGCCTCCAGCGTGCGCCCGCCCATTTCGCCACAGACGCCGACGGGCACCTCATGCTCGGCACAAGTCCGCACGATACGCGAGAGGAAACGCATGATGGCGACGCTGAGCCAGTCATAACGCTCGGCAAGTTTCGGGTTGGCGCGATCCGCCGCGAACAGGAACTGTGTCAGATCGTTGGTGCCGATCGAGAGGAAGTCCAGCTCGGGCAGGATGAAGTCGAGCGTCTCCGCCAGCGCCGGCACCTCCAGCATCGTGCCATATTGCACCGCCTTGGGCAGCTTGCGGTCGCGCTTGGCGAGCCAGTCATGCTGATTCTTAAACAGCGCCTTGCACTGGGCAAGCTCCCAGGGTTCTGAAATCATTGGGAACATGACATGCAGGGTCCGCCCCGCCGCCGCTTCGAGAAGGGCCCGCGCCTGCGCCTTCATGAGGCCGTCTCGCTCCAGTGCCAGGCGCACGGCACGCCAACCCATCGCGGGATTCTCCTCCTCGTCCATGTCCGACTTGTTGAGGTAGGGCAGCGCCTTGTCGCCGCCGATGTCGACGGTGCGGAAGACCACCGGGCGATTGCCGGCCGCGTCCAGCACATCCTTGTAGAGCCGCTGCTGGCGCTCGCGCTGCGGCAGCGTCGCGGAGACGAGGAACTGGAACTCGGTGCGGAACAGGCCGATGCCGTCTGCGCCTGTCACGTCGAGCGCGGCGACGTCGTCGCGCAGCCCTGCATTGACCATGAGCTCGACGCGAACATCGTCCCTGCTCACCGCGGGCTTGTCGCGTAACGCCGCATAGGCCGCGCGCCGCTTCTGGGTCAGTGCGAGGCCGCTCTCGAATGCCTCGTCCATTGGCACGGAGGGGCGAATGTAAAGTCGGTTCTGGTTGACGTCGAGCAGCAGCAGATCGCCCTCGTTGACGAGCTGCCGTATATTCTTGACGCGGCCCAGCACTGGCACGCCCATGGCGCGCGCGACAATGATCACATGCGCGGTCAGCGAACCTTCTTCCAGCACCAGCCCCTTGAGGCGGCGGCGATCATATTCGAGCAGCTCCGCCGGGCCGAGATTGCGCGCGATCAGGATCGCGTCCTGGCGCAGGCCCATCTGCGCGGCGGTGCCGAGCTGGCCCGAAACGATGCGCAACAGCCGGTTGGAGAGGTCCTCCAGATCGTGCATGCGATCCTGCAGCAGTGCGTCGTCGATCTGGCGCATGCGCATGCGCGTGCGCTGCTGGACTCGCTCGATCGCCGCTTCGGCAGTCAGGCCGGCATCGATCGCCTCGTTGATCCGGCGCGACCAGCCCTCGTCATAGGCGAACATCTTGTAGGTCTCGAGCACCTCCTTGGTCTCGCCCTCGACACCGAATTCGGCCTGGCCAGTCATGCGGTCGATCTGCTCGCGCATCTTGGCGAAGGCGGAATAGACGCGCTGGCGCTCGACCTCGATGTCCTCCGCGACAGTATGCTCTATGGTGATGCGTGGCTGGTGGAAAACGGCGTGGCCGCGCGCCATGCCCATGACGAGTTGCAGGCCCGACAGGATCGTCGCGCCGGTCTCCAGCGGCCGGTGCTCGCCGGGATTCTCGTCGACCAGGCCGGCATTGGTGATCAGCTCGGACAGCACCATCGCGACGGTCTGCAGCGCCTCGATCTCGACTTCCTCATAGGGCCGCGGATCGAGATGCTGGACGCAAAGCACGCCGATCGCCTTCTCGCGGCGCACGATCGGCACGCCGGCGAAGCTGTGGAACATTTCCTCGCCCGTTTCTGGCCGGTAGGCGAAATCAGGATGCGCGGCGGCTTCTTCCAGATTCAGCGAATCAACGTCTGCGGCGATGGTGCCGACGAGTCCCTCGCCCGGCGCCAGACGCGTCACATGAACGGCTTCTTGTTTGAGGCCGCGGGTCGCAAACAGCTCCAGCATGCCTTCGCGCAGCAGATAGATGGAGCAGACCTCGCTCGACAGTTCCTCGCCGATAATCTCGACGACCTTGTTGAGCTTGCCTTGGGCATGCGTGCGCGCCGCCATCACTTCATGGAGGCGCAGCAATATCTTGCGCGCGGCGGCGGCGGCGGCAACTGACGAGGGGTCCTGACGGCGAGCGGAGTCCATGTAGTCCGTGCTATCAGAAGAAGTCATGACTGACCAACGTCCAGACCGGCATGGCGCAGCAATGGATCATTGCGCAGGCTGAAGCTGTGCCATCCTCTCCCCCATCAGCTGTCCCCCGCTTCGTCATCAGCCGGTCGCAGCGGCGATCGTCGCCGCGCCGGCTCTCTGCTTCACCTGCTCTGGTTCCTCGGGCGGCAGCGGCACCGCGCCTATGTTAGCGGCGTAGCGATAGGGGCCAAGCACCCAATAGAGGATCGTGCCAATCGCCAGCGAGACGAGCATGACCACATAGCCGCTCGTATAGGAACCGCTGGCGTCGTGCAGATATCCGACGACCGGCGGCGCGCACCCCATGGCGAAGGCGAGGAACATATTCTCGAAACCATGATAGAAGCCGAACGACTTCAGACCGAAGAAGCGCACGTGGAGATATGTGCCGATCGGCCGCGCGGTGCCGAGCGAGAAGCCGCCGAAGCCCATCGCCAGCCCGAGCAGGTACCAGCCGCCGAAACTCGCCGACGCCATGATGAAGAAAAGCAGGCCGAGAAAGGAAATCACCTTGAAGGGGATCGCGATCCGGCTGTCATTGACCCGATCGACAGCCCATCCGCCGACGACCGTGCCAGCCAGCGCCAGAACGCTCGAGGCGCTCATGTAGGTAACGGCATCAGCTTGAGTGAAGCCCTTCTCCAGCAGCATCGGCACCAGCGACGGCATCATGCCGGTGCGCGGCGCCGTACCGATAATCGTCGCGACGACAATCAGCCAGAACACGCGGTCGCGCAATATCTGTCCCTGGGTCAGCCCTTCGAGCGACGCTGATCGGTCGATCCGTGCCTCGGTCCTGCGTCTGACCAAACGCCGATCGCTATTGATCTCTCCCGGCTCGTCGATCTGGAAATAAATGAGCGGGATCAGCGCGAAGATGATGCCACCGCAGGCAATGAACATGCCACGCCAGCCAAAACCGGTGATCAGCCAGTTGAGCAGGAACGGAATCCCCGCGCCCGCCAGCGTCGACTCGACGCCGAACAGCGAAAGCGCCTTGCCACGATGCTGCGTGAAAAGCGCGCTGACGATCTTGGTGTAGCCGATGCCCGTACTGCCGAAAATGCCGAGCAGCGCAAAACAAAGATAGAATTGCCAGAGCTGGGTGACGAAGCCGAGCGCGAGCGTCGACAGGCCGACGCCGACCGTCCCGGCGATGATCGCCAGGCGAACGCCGAACTTGTCCATGACGCGACCGTAGAAAATCAGCGTGCAGGCCCCGCACCACATGAGCGAGGTCATCGCCAGGCCATATTGCGCCTGGGTCCACCCGAATTCCCGGGTCATCGGCATGTTGACCAATGTGATCGCGCCGAACGGCAGCAGGCTGGTCGCAAACATGTTCGCGATCGTGATGATCGTGACGAGCTTGAGCTTGCGGAGAGAGAAATCCGACTCATAGCGCGGTTCGGAACTTGTCGCGGCCTCAGTCACGATCGCGCGCGCCTTCCGGGCCTCGCGGCCACGCTGCACCTCATGGTCCTTACGGCCATGCTTCTCTCTCCTATCGCGTGCGCGGTCTTTGTCGCGTCGCGGCCTAGGTCAACAAAGCAAAGCCATTCGTCAAGCGGTTATGCTGAGATACCGTTTGGAATAGTGGCAGCTCAGGCGGCGCGGCGCTCCAGCGCGGCGCGGGCTTCGCTCATCAGGGTCGCGATGATCTGCGCGACCGGCTCCTCGCCCGTCACCATGCCGACCGACTGTCCCGCCATCAGCGAGCCATTCTCGACATCGCCATCGATCACCGCGCGGCGCAGGGCGCCGGCCCAGTAATGCTCGATCTGGAGCTGCGCCTCGCCCATGTCGACCTGACCCGCGTCCAGCAATGCCGCGACCTCGCGCTGCTTGGCGGTGAAGGCCTCGGTGCCGGCATTCTTGAGAGCGCGCACGGGGATGACCGGCAGGCGCGGATCGACCTGGACGCTCGCTACCGCATCGCGCGCCGAGGCGCGGAAGAAGGCCTTCTTGAAGTTCGGATGCGCTATGCTCTCGGCGGCGCAGGCGAAGCGCGTACCGAGTTGCACGCCGGCGGCGCCCATCTCCAGATAGGCGGCGATCGCCTCGCCATGGCCGATGCCGCCGGCCACGAACACAGGCAACTCGCGCGCCATTGCGGGCAGGATCTCCTGGGCCAGCACCCCGGTCGCGACCGGGCCGATATGGCCGCCCGCCTCCATGCCCTCGATCACCAGCGCATCGACGCCCGAGCGATGCAGCTTCTTCGCCAGCGCCAGCGCCGGGGCGAAGCAGATCACCATCGCACCATTGGCCTTGATCGCCTCGATGCTGCCGCGCGGCGGCAGACCGCCGGCCAGCACGATATGGCTCACATCATGGGCATTGCACACGTCGATCAGGTCGAACAGCTGCGGGTGCATGGTGATCAGATTGACGCCGAACGGCTTGCTCGTCAGCGCCTTGGTCGCCGCAATCTCCGCGTCGAGCAGCGCCGGGGTCATCGCGCCGCATGCGATGAGACCGAAACCACCGGCATTGCTGACCGCCGAGACGAGATGGCGCTCCGACACCCAGCTCATCGCACCGCAGATGATCGCCGTCTCGCTGCCGAGGAAGGCCGTGCCGCGGGCCATGAGGGAGGTGAGACGGTCGGTCATAGAAATTCCTTTAGCCCCTCCTCTTCAAAAGGAGGGGTGGGGTAGGGCTCGGGCGCTTAGGATCGCTGCGCGACACCCACCCCAACCCCTCCCTTGAAAGGGAGGGGTCAACGTATGTCAAGCGACAGGCTGTTCCGCATCCAGCCCATAGGCGCTGTGGAGCACGCGCACGGCGAGCTCGGTCTCGTCCTCGTCGATGATCACCGAGACCTTGATCTCGCTGGTCGAGATCGCCTCGATGTTGATGCCGCGGTCGGCGAGGGTCTTGAACATCGTCGCGGCGACGCCGGCATGGCTGCGCATGCCCACGCCCACGACGCTGATCTTGGCGACCTCGACGTCGGTGATGATCGACTCGAAGCCGATCTTCTCCTTCTCGGTCTCGAGAATGTCGACGCTTCGGGCCACGTCCGCGCGGGGCACCGTGAAGGTCACGTCCGTCACGATGCCGCTATGCCCGACATTCTGGATAATCATGTCGACATTGATGCTGGCGTCGGCGAGCGGGCCGAAGATGGCGGCCACGATGCCCGGGCGGTCCGGTACCTTGGTCAGCACGATCTTGGCTTCGTTCTTGTCGTGGGCGATGCCGGTGATGAGCTGCCGTTCCATATCGCTTTCCTCGATTTCCTGTTCGCTGACGATCATCGTGCCCGGCTCGGGGTCGTCGCCCGGCTCCTCGAAGGAGGAGAGCACCTGAACGCGCACATTCTCTTTCATCGCAAGCGCGACGGATCGTGTCTGCAGCACTTTCGAGCCGACGCTCGCCAGCTCCAGCATCTCTTCATAGGTGACCATATCGAGCTTGCGCGCCCGGCTCACGATGCGGGGATCGGTGGTATAGACGCCGTCGACGTCGGTATAGATGTCGCAGCGGTCCGCCTTGATGGCTGCGGCGACGGCGACGGCGGAGGTGTCCGAGCCGCCACGGCCGAGCGTCGAGACGCGACCATCCGCCATCTGCCCCTGGAAGCCGGGAATGACGGCGACCTGGCCCGAGGCCATCGCCGCGAGCAGTGCGCTGGTCTCGATCTCCTCGATGCGCGCCTTGCTGTGCGTCTCGCTCGTGCGGATCGGCAGTTGCCAGCCCAGCCAGCTGCGCGCATCGACGCCGATCGCCTTGAGTGTCATCGCCAGCAGGCCGGATGTGACCTGCTCGCCCGCCGCGACGACGACATCATATTCGGCCTCGTCATAGAGCGGGCTGGCTTCCTTGCAGAAACCGACCAGACGATCGGTCTCGCCGGCCATCGCCGAGACGACCACGGCAACCTCGTTCCCGCGTTCCACCTCGTGCTTCACGCGCGCAGCCACCTTGCGGATGCGCTCCATGCCGGCCATCGAGGTGCCGCCAAATTTCATCACAATGCGCGCCATGGACTTGCCGCGAACCTTTCATCGACTATCAAGGGGGCAGGAAAACCGGGCGTGCCGGTCTCGCCAGCCTGCGAGCCGGCGCCCTCTTAGTCAGCAGGATAGGCAATGGCAAGCGAGCCGGGAACCGGAACGATCGATCCGAAGGAAGCCGCGCATTTCGGCGCGCAGGCCGCCGATTGGTGGGATCCCCATGGCAGCAGCGCGATGCTCCACAAGCTCAATCCGGTGCGCCTGCGCTACATCCGCGAGGCGATCGACCGGCACTGGGATGGCGATCCGGGCGCGCTGAAGCCGCTCGCGGGCAAGCGCGCGCTGGACATTGGCTGCGGCGCAGGTCTCGTCGCCGAACCGCTATGCCGGCTTGGCGCCGATGTCACCGCGATCGACGCCGCTCCGGAGAATATCGATGTCGCCTCCGCCCACGCGGTGCGCATGGGCCTGCCGATCGATTACCGGGCTTGCGGCGTGGAAGCGCTGCACGACGCGCCGTTCGATCTGATTACCGCGCTCGAAGTCCTCGAGCATGTCACCGACCCGGCGCTGTTCATTGGCGCCGTCGCGCGGTTGCTCAGGCCTGATGGCCTCCTGATCCTCTCGACACCGAACCGCACTTCCAAGTCGAAACTGCTGGTCATCACGCTGGCCGAAGGGTTCGGCCAGGTCCCGAGGGGTACGCACGACTGGCACAAGTTCCTGACACCCGATGAAACGGCCAACCTGCTGGGCGACACCGGCCTGACCGTCACCGACACGACCGGGATCGTGGCCGATCCGCGCTATGGCTTCACGCTCAGCCGCGACCTTGCCGTCAATTACATCCTGTCGGCGCGCAAGAGCATCGGCGAAACCGAGCCAACGCCGGCGCGTTGACCGTTCGATAGCGGTCCTGCCGGCCGCGCTTCCAGAGGATAATGCATGGCTGCTGCCGCGTCGCCCCTTCCCCACCTCGCCGACCCCATCGCCCTGATGGACGACATATCCAATTGGCTCGCGGTTCACTGGCTGCAGATCGCCCTCGCGATTGGTGCCGGCATCGCTATCTATCTGGCTCTCAATTTCCTGCGCGAGCTGGTGAAACGAGTTTGCCAGCGCGAATATGTTCCGGGTCTGGTCACGGTCGCCGGGCGTGCCGCGCGCAAGACCGGCCATTTCTTCATGATGCTCGTCGCGGCGAGGCTGGTTGCGGGCTACGCCAATCCGCCCGAGCTGGTGTTGGCAACGATAAACTTCCTGTTCACGATCAGCGCGGCCTTCCAGGTCGCGATCTGGCTGCGTGAGATCATCGTCGGGCTGGTCGAACGGCGCGCCGGGCAGGAAGGCGCAGAAAGCCTTGCGATGGCGATGGGGATCATCCGGATCCTCGTCTCTGTCGCGGTCTTCGCGATCGCCGCCATCGTCGTGCTGGACAATCTCGGAGTCAACGTCACCGGTCTGGTGGCGGGCCTCGGCATCGGCGGTATCGCGATCGGTCTCGCCGCCCAGGGCATCTTCGCCGATCTGTTCGCGGCGCTCTCCATTCTGTTCGACAAACCGTTCCGTCAGGGCGACGTCATCACTTATGACCAGACCACCGCGCGCGTCGTGCGGATCGGGCTCAAGAGCACACGCCTTCGCGCGGTAACTGGCGAGCGCAAGGTCATCTCCAATGCGAATCTTTTGCAGAAGGAGATCACGGGACAGCAAAGGCTTGAGAGCAAGCGCGTCAAATTCACACTCGGCATCGTCTATCAGACACCCATCGAGCTGATCGCCCGCATACCGGAGATATTACGGCAGGTAGTGGAGGTCGAGGGGCAGGTTTATGTCCACGCCGGGATGGTAGCCTTCGGAACGAGCTCACTCGATTTCGAGCTGGAATTCGACGTGCCCGATCCGGACGATACCGACTATTTCATGAGCCGCCATCGTGTCGCGCTGAGCCTCCTCCGGCGCTTCAATGAGGAGGGGATCGCGTTCGCCTATCCGACGCAGACGAGCTTCACTGCTGCGCCCGACGGGCAGATGATCATGCCTTATCCGCAGCCGGCAAAAACGACGGAGAGCCCGGCCCGGCGTTCAGCGCGTCAGGCGACATCGGAATAATAATCGGCCCAGACATGGGCCTGCTTGCGCTCGATGCGCATGATCGCCACAACCGCGACCATGACGGCGAGCGCCGCGAGCGAGAGAAACACCGGCCACACCGGCATCGGCGAGACATAGAGGCTCGCCACTGCGCTCGCGCCCATGAACGGCACGACGCAGACGCTCGCCAGCGCGGCGGCCTTGCGAGCCTTCTTGCGCTTCGGCGGCTTGCGCCAAAAATAGAGGCTGCCCAGCGCACCGATATTTGCCGGGATCAGATGAAGCCAAGCAAAACTCATTTTATATAGTAGATAGCCGGATATGCCCAAGGTGGCCGCAACGAGCAGCAGTGCGAGAATTCGTGCAAATCGCACTTAACGCCTCCTCAGATCATGACCAAAGGACCTAAGTCCCACCCACAGCATCGGCTCGATATGCCGAGTGACCGATAGGTGCGATTTAAGTCAAGCCGGTAAACCTTTAATTATTCTCCCAGCGCCCCACAAAGTGCCGGGATGAAGCATTCCATCGACGAGTTCCAACGCTCCGCTGCGGTCTTCCGCGAGCAGCAAGGCGCCGTCCAGATCGACCCAGTCAGCGAGGCCAGCCAGCAGGAAAGCCGGTGCGATCCCGAGCGAGGTTGCCAACATGCAGCCGATCATAATTTTGAGGCCGTGCGCCCGCGCGGCTTGTGCCATGGCCAGCGCCTCAGTGAGGCCACCCGCTTTGTCGAGCTTGATGTTGATCGCCTGGTAAGCGCCGAGCCGGGCGATGTCCGCGAGGCTCTGACAGCTTTCGTCAGCGCAGATGGGCAACGAGAGCGACAGGTTCGCAAGGCCCGAATCATCGGCCGCTGGCAGCGGCTGCTCGATCAGCGATACCCCTAACGCCGCCAGCGCCGATGCCTCGGCCGCGACGTCCAGGCCCGCCCAGCTCTCGTTCGCGTCGACGATCAGCGCCGCATCGGGCGCGCCCGCGCGAATGGCGGCAATGCGTTCGCGATCGCCTTCTCCGGTCAACTTGCACTTGAGCAGCGCAAAGCCCCGGCCCCGGGCACGCCGCGCGGCCTCCGCCATGACCTGAGGCGTATCGAGGCTGATCGTGAAGGCTGTGCGCACGGGCTCGGGCGCCGTTAAGCCGGCCAGCTCCCAGACAGGCGCGCCCGCTTGCTGCGCTTCCAGATCCCAGAGTGCGCAATCCAGCGCATTGCGCGCCGCGCCCGGCGGCAACAGGGCGCGCAGGCGCTCTCGATGGAATGCGTCAGGTTCATTGGCGACACGCGCGATTGCGGCCGCGCAATCCTGCGCTGTCTCGCCGTGATAGTAGATCGGCGTGCCTTCGCCACGGCCAACATAACTGCCGTCCGTCACGGCGCAGGTCACCACATCAACGAAGGTCTTGGCACCGCGGCTGATCGTGAAGGCGCCGGCAACTGGAAAGCGCTCGACCTTGGCCCCAAGCAAGCGCAGGCTGGTCGTCTGTGCGGCGGCCGTCATCCCGGGTCAGTCAGCCACGCGGCAGATCGTCGTGCTGCGCAATCCAGGATTCGACCACCGGTGCGATCCGGTTGCGCCATTTCGAGCCGTTGAAGATGCCATAATGGCCGACATCCTTGGCGAGAAAATATTGCTTATATGCGTCAGGCAGGTTCTTCGAAATGTCGAGCGCCGCCCTCGTCTGGCCGATGCCGGAAATATCGTCATTCTCGCCTTCGACCGCCAGCAGGGCGACGTCGGTGATCGCGCCGGTGTCGACGAGCTGGCCGCGATGCAGGAACTCGCCCTTGGGCAGGCTGTGCTTCTTGAACACCTCGTTGACTGTCTGCAGGTAGAATTCCGCCGTCATGTCGCAGACCGAGCGATATTCGTCGTAGAATTTCTTGGTCGCGTCCGCGCTTTCCTCATCGCCCTGGACCAGATGCTTGAACATCGTCCAGTGGCTCATGAGGTGGTTGCCGAGGTTCATCGTCATGAACCCGGCAAGCTGCATGAAGCCAGGATAGACGCGCCGCCCGGCACCGGCATAGCTGAAAGGCACGGTCGCCACGACATTCTGGCTGAACCAGCTCAGCGGCCGCTCCTGGGCCAGCTGGTTGACGGCTGTCGGCCCCTGGCGCGTATCGATCGGCCCGCCCATCATGGTGAGCGTGCGCGGACGGCAGGGATGCTTCTGGGCGGACATCAGGCTCGCCGCGGCAAGGCACGGAACCGAGGGCTGGCAGACGGCGAGCATATGCGCGCCCGGGCCGATATGCTCGAGCCACTCGACCAGATAGTCGACATAATCGTCGAGATCGAACGAGCCCTGCGACACCGGCACGTTCCGCGCGTCACGCCAATCCGTGATATAGACGTCGTGGCCCGGCAGCAGGCGCGCGACGGTTCCGCGCAGCAGAGTCGCAAAATGGCCGGACATCGGCGCGACGATCAGGAGCTTGGGGCCTCCCCCTTCGTGCCCCTTGCGAACGAAATGCTTGAGCTGCCCGAAGGTCTTGCGCGCCTCGATCACCTCGTGAATCGGGACGATTTCACCATCTATCTCGGTGGTGAGCAGTTCGAAGGCCGGTTTGCCGCGCGGCGCTGCTGCATGTGCGAATACGTCGAGCGCGGACGCGACAAGCGGCCCACCGCCGAAATAGGCGAAGGGGTTGGCCGGATTTTGAAGCATTTCCGCGCCTGCCGTGGCCATTGCGCTGGCGCTGGCGAGAAGGCTGCGCTGAATTTCGTAGGCATTGTAAAGCATGCGTTCCCCGCTATTGCGCCGGCCTTATAGGCCAGTGGCTTCGCTGTTGCGATGCAATAAAGCAGGTTTAGCCGATCCGCGTTAAGAATTTTGCTGCCAGTCGCAATCGCCCCCCGCAATGCCAGCTTTGCCGGGCCAGCGCAGATGCAAAAGCGCTCCCCATGGCTGCAACTTTCGTCTAGAGGCGCGGCCATGGCCCGTCGTCCCGTCATGCTCTCCGTCGATGAACCACCCAAAGCGAAGGATCTCGGCGATCTGACGCTGATCTGGCGCGCTGCGCTGCGCTATCCCGGCCGCCTCGTCGGCGCAGGCATCGCCCTCAGCCTCGCATCGGCAGCGACCTTGGCAATCCCAGACGGGTTCCGGCGCGTGGTCGACAAAGGGTTCACCGCCGGCGGCGGCGATATCGGAAGCACCTTCCGCTATCTGCTGATGATCGTGGTCATATTGGCCTTTGCCACCGCACTGCGCTTCTATTTCGTCTCCTGGCTCGGCGAGCGCGTCGTCGCGGACATGCGGATCGCCGCGCAGGCCAACCTGCTGCGCCAGGCTCCGGCCTTCTTCGAGCAGAATCGCCCATCCGAAATCGCCTCGCGCATGACCGCTGACACGGCCGTCATCGAGCAGATCGTCGGCTCGACCGCATCGGTCGCCCTGCGCAACCTGCTCACCGGTACCGGTGGCATCATCTATCTCTTCACGCTGGCGCCCAAGCTGACCGCCATGCTCCTGCTCGGCATTCCGCTGCTCCTGGGGCCGATCGTGATCATCGGCCGCCGCCTGCGCGCGCTCTCGCGCACCAGCCAGGACCGGCTCGCCGCCGTCGGCAGCATCACGACCGAGGTGCTGGGCGCGATGAAGATCGTGCAGGCCTTCGTCCAGGAGCAGCGCGAGACCGCGCGCTTCTCCAGCGCTGTCGAGGACGGCTTTCGCACCGCGCGGCATCGCATCATGATGCGCGCAGGGATGACAGCGGTCATCATCCTCATCATCTTCGGCTCGATCACGATGATCATGTGGCAGGGCGCGCTAGATGTCGCTTCGGGCCGCATGTCGGGCGGCAGCATCGCCGCCTTCGTGATCACCGGCGGCCTCGTCGCCGGCGCCTTCGGCGCGCTGACCGAGGTTTATGGCGATCTTTTGCGCGGTGCCGGCGCGGCCGGGCGCCTCAATGAGCTGACCGCCGCCGTCCCGACGATTCGCGCGCCCGTAGATCCCGTGCCGATCCCCGCCGCACATCAGGCGCGCCTCACCTTCGACCATGTCCGCTTCCGTTACCCGACGCGGCCGGACACGCTGGCGCTGGACGACTTCACGCTCGACGTCGCGCCTGGCGAGACTGTCGCCATCGTCGGCCCCTCGGGCGCCGGCAAGTCGACGCTGCTGCAACTCGCCGAGCGCTTTTACGATCCGTCCGAAGGCGGCATCCTCCTGAACGGCGTTGACCTGCGCACGGCCGATCCCGCCATCATCCGCGCCATGATCGCGCTGGTCCCGCAGGAGACGATCATCTTCGCCGCCAGCGCCCGCGACAATCTGCGCTACGGCCAGTGGGACGCCAGCGACGCGCAATTGCTGGCCGCCGCCCGCGCCGCCAATGCAGCGGATTTCCTCGCCGCCCTGCCCGCCGGTCTTGACACGCAGCTCGGCGAAGGCGGCGCACGCCTCTCCGGCGGCCAGCGCCAGCGCCTCGCCATCGCGCGCGCGCTGCTCAAGGACGCGCCGCTGCTTCTGCTCGACGAGGCGACCTCGGCGCTCGATGCCGAATCCGAGCGGCTCGTCCAGGAAGCGCTGGCGCTGCTGATGAAAGATCGCACCACGATCGTCATCGCCCACCGCCTCGCCACCGTACGCGCGGCCGACCGCATCGTGGTGATGGAGGAAGGACGGATCGTCGAGATCGGGACCCATGCCCAACTCAGCGCCAATGGCGGCCTCTACGCGCGGCTCGCGGCACTGCAGTTCGCCGAGACGGCCTGACAGCATCCCGGCCGGCTGGACGCCCAACCGTTGCGCCTCACCCGGCGTGTAAAGCGCTGCGCGCCTGGCTGGGCAGGGATGTTCATCCAATGTCTCGGGCGCGTCCGGCCTCAGATATGGCGGCTGTCATAAGCCCATTGCAGCAGCGCCTGCCTTTGTCTGGGCCGGCAAAATGGATCGCCGGGCTCGCAATGTTTCCGGATCTGCGCGGCATGACGCCGGAAGGCGCGCCAGCGCGAGATCTGCCGCCGGTCCTCGTCCGGCATCCTGCGGCCCGAATAATAGCGGCAATACCACTGGAACCATCCGCGCGGATCGTCCGGGTGGATCCATCCCTTCTCGATCCATACGCGCAGCGGCACGCTTGCGCGAACACCGAAATGGTTCAGCGCACAGTCCGGGCCGTCTGGCGCCAGTCTGGCCTTCGCAAACCAGCTCGCGGGAAACTCCTCGCGGCAATCCGTCATATATTTTCCGCAGAAAACGCCGAGCTCCAGCATCTCCGCCGGGGTCAGCTCGGGCCGGAAATCGGGATCGAAATCCTGCCCGCTTGGGGCCGAGCGCGTATAGCGATAGCCCTGCTGCATATGATCATGGACGACAATTTCGACATCGCGGCTCACGCATCCTGTGTAGGCCGTCGGGCGAAGTCTGCAACGGCTCAGAAGGGTGAGCGCCCGATTGCGTCACGCCCGCGGCGTGGCGCGACCTGCAGCGCTCATCCGCGCGCGCGCGGGTCCGACATCCGCACGATATGATCGAAGATCGCGGGGTGGAGCGGCGCCTCGAATTCGCAACCGGCCTCATGATTCGCGACCCACGCCACGGTCGCCTTGCGGCCTTCGAAACCGGGAAACATCACCCAGACCTCCATGCCGACCTGCAGCTTGACGAAGCTCAACAGGCGAAATCCGCCCAGCGACATGTCGGTGATGCGGCTCTTGAACCAGCTCTCGCCCTTGCGCCGGAAGCGGACACCGATCAGCACCGTCTGGCGGCTGTGCAGCCGGGACGTGTGCTGGTCCGCCATCTCGGAAAGCGCGTTCATCGATCTTGTTCGCCTCAATCGAGCGAAGATAGATCGCGGAAGATTACCAACGTCCTAACGACGACGGCCTTGCGCCAGAGCGTTGCCGGTGCGCGATCAGTGCATGGAATGCTCCATCCCGTCTTTCCGACGGCCGACGGCCAAGGCGTTCATCTCCCGGACGCAAGAAAGGGGGCCGAAGCCCCCTTTCAAAATCCTATCCGATCGGCTGGCCTTGCCTGGCTCGACGCCTGGCTCGATCCGCCGCGTCCGTGATCAGAACACGCCGCCGTAACGCTCGTTGCCGACGAAGCCGAGCTTCGTCACTTCCGAGCGCTTGATGATCGCGAGAACATCGTCGACCACCACATAACGCGCCGACTGATCGGGCTCGAACTGGAGCTCAGGCTCAGGATTCATCTGCCTGGTTTGCCGCAGATATTGAGCCAGCGTCACCCGGTCGACGGGCGAGCCGTTCCAGTAGATGATGCCCTGGGGGTCGATCGTCAGCCGGTTCTTCACCGGGTCGATCGCGTTCAGCGGTTGCTCCGCATTCTGCGGAAGGTCGATCTTCACCGCGTGGGTCTGGATCGGGATGGTGATGATGAACATGATGAGGAGCACGAGCATGACGTCGATCAACGGCGTCGTGTTCATCTCCATCATCGGCTCACCATCGTCTTTGCCGCCACTCATTGCCATGGAACTGGTCTCCTAAATCTGGGCGTCAAAGGCGACGGACTTGGATCGAACCCGGCTCAGGCTCAGAGATGAACCCGACCTTCGGATAGCCGGCGCGCTGCATCGTGAAGATGGTGCCGCCGATGCACCGATAGGGCGTATCGATGTCCGCGCGAATATGGGCCTCGGGCAGGTCATCCGGGTTCATATTCTCAACGCCACCGGCCTTCTTGATGTCGGCTTCGAGCTTCTTCACGGCGCGATTCAGCAAGTCGCTCGCGTTCACCTTCGTCATATTCCAGTAAACTTCGCACTTGCCGTCGACCGCGCGGACCGTCAGCGCGACGTTTTCCGGCTTGGTGGTCGTCGGCTCGAACGCGATCTTTGGAAGCTTCACCTTCACCGTCTGGATCACGACCGGAACCGCGATCAGAAAGATGATGAGAAGCACCAACATGACGTCCACGAGAGGCGTCGTGTTGATATCCGACATCGGGGCGTCATCGCCGCCGCCCCCAGAACTCATTGCCATCGATCAAATCCTAACTGTGGGCTGAAGCCACGTGCTTCCTGTTGACGGGCGGAGCGGCGGCCGGATCGAAGTCCGCTCGCCGCTCGCCCTTTTGCGATCAGGCCTTGGCAGCGGCCGGCTTGGGAGCCGGAGCAGCAGGCGCCGCTGCGATCGCGGGACGGACGGCGCCGTTCGACACCATGTAGCCAAGCAGATCGTTGTTGAACGCGGAGAGATCCTCGGCGATCGCCTTGTTGCGGCGCTGCAGCCAGTTATAGGCAAGCACCGCCGGAACGGCCACGGCGAGACCCAGCGCGGTCATGATCAGCGACTCACCGACCGGACCGGCGACCGCGTCGATCGATGCCTGACCCGACGCACCGATCTTGATGAGCGCGCGGTAAATACCGATAACCGTACCCATCAGACCGATGAACGGCGAGGTGGCGCCGACGGTGGCGAGGAAGGCCAGGCCGCCGTTGAGCTTCGAGTTGATCGAGGCTTCCGAACGGTTGAGCGAGGCGTGGAGCCAGTCATGCGCTTCGACCGGATTGATCAGCTTGCCGTGCTGCTCCTGGGCCAGGATGCCGTCGTCGACCAGCTGCTTGTAGGCGCTGTTCTTCTCGAGCTTGGCCGAGCCGTCCTTGAGCGAAGGCGCGCGCCAGAAGCTGGCCTTCACCTTCTTGGCCTGGCCGATGACCTTCTGCTGCTCGATCAGCTTCGAGAAGAGGATGAAGAAGGAGAAGATCGACATGCCGACCAGGATGCAGAAGATCGAGATGGCGATGACACCGCCCTGCTCGAGGGCTTCCACCAGGCCGTAGGGATTGGAGTTCGCGGCCGGAGCGGCCGCTGCGGAAATAAGGGTGAACATTGGGTTATTCCTCTCAAACCAGTCAGTGAAGTGGCCGCCCCTGGCCCCAGTCCGGGACGGCCGTGATGGGAGCGATTACTCTGGCAGACGCCAAACCACGCGACGACGATCGGACGTCCTCATCGGATTGCCGGCCTGGTCGAGGGCCGGTGAGTACCGCCCGCGACGCGTGATGAGCGAGCAGGCCGCTTCATCGAGGTCGGCGTTTCCGCTGGATGCCGTCACACGGCAATTCTCGACGCGGCCCTGGGTGTTGATATCCCAGGCGATCGATACGGTACCCTGCGCTTCGTCACGCAGGGCGCGCGAAGGATAATCGTCGTTCGTGATCCAGAGTGCCGGGTTGCCCTTCGCACCCGCAGCCTTGCTCACCTGCGGCGGCGGCGGGGGAGCCGGCGGCGCTGGCGGAGCGGATGGCGGCGGAACCGGTGGTGGCGGCGGCGCGAAGACCGGCGCGTTCGACGGCAGCGACACCAGCGGCGGCGGCGAAGTCGGCGGCGGCGGCGGCGGCGGCGGCATGTCTGGCGGCGGCGGAGGCGGTGGCGGCGGCTCCTCCTCCGGTGGCGGCGGCTCCTCGGCAACGTCGATGACGTTCAGCTGCTCTGCAGCTTTCTTGACATACTTGATGCCAAGACCCGTCACAAACACGTAACCGAGGACCACATGAATCAATGCCACAATGATAATGGAAACCGTCCGACTGGACGATTGCGAGTGGTCAGCATAGGCCATTCAGCAACGACGCTCCTTAGCTCGATACAATATTGGTGGTCCAAAAACGGCGAATCGACACAGCACCATGCCGACCGCGCGATCTGGTCGCTCGGGCTCTCTTTTCGGGCCTTGTCCTATCGCGGCTAATCGCATGAGGCAAACGCTTTGTTGGTAATGGCCCCGTGCCCAAATTACTTATGTTATCGACCGCACACAGGGGCATGGAGAATCACTATATGTTACACCGTATCAGCCGCAGCCTAGCCCCCCGCGCCGGTGCTTCCTTGACCCTGTCGGCCCTGTGTCTTTACGGAATCTTAGGGATTTCTGGGCCGATCCTCGCCGCCGAGACGCGCCCGGTCCCGCCCGCTCCCGCGCCGCCCACGGTCACCTATGCGCGCCTCGCCGATCTCGTCCTGTCCTCACCCGCAATTGCCCGCGCGAAGGTCACCTCCGCCGTGGCCCTCAAGCCGGAGCAGGCGCCGGGCCTCAATCCGGGGCAGGCGCGCTTCTATGTAGAGGCCGAAACCGGCGGATTGATTCGCGGCGACAGCGTCATTGCCCGCAAGATCGCTTTCGTCATGGACGGGTCCGCCGCGAAGGCGAAGAAGCCCGGCCTCAAGGGACGCACCATGCTGCTGTTCGGCCGCGTCGGATCGCCGGTCAATTTCCTGCAGCTCACGTCCAGCACCGCGCTGATCGACTGGTCGCCTGCCAATGAGGCGTTGGTGCGCAAGGTGCTGGCCGATGCGCTGGCGCCCGACCTTCCGCCTGCCATCAAGCGGATCAGTTCGGCCTTCCATGTGCCGGGATCGATCGTCGGCGAGAGCGAGACCCAGATCTTCCTCGAGACAACCAGCGGCGCGCCGATCTCGCTCTCGATCATCCGTCGCCCCGACGAGCAACCGCACTTCAGCGCCTCGCTCGGCGAGATCGTGGACGATGCCGCCACCCTCCCGCCGCCCGGCACGATGCTTTGGTATCGCCTTGCTTGCGGTTTGCCGGAGACTCTGCCGGACCGGGCGCTGCGCAGCCTCGACCCAGCCGACGCGCAGGCCGCAGCCTCAGATTATGCCGCGTTCCGTCAGGCCCTCGCGCCCTGCGACAAGGCGGCTACACCCGTGATCTGAAGCGCCGAAGCGCCTCCGCGCGCCTTTGGCTGTTTCCTCTCGATGAAAAATCGCTCTATGAGGCGGCGCCCGCGCATGTCCTGCGCGGACGCCCGCCTATGAGACCCAGCCCAGCCAAGGAATGATCATGACCGAGACTGCCCCGCTTCGCCTAGCCATTGTCGGCCTCGGGACGGTGGGCGCGGGCGTCATTCGCCTGCTCGAGGTCAATGGCGACCTGGTGGCGCGCCGCGCCGGGCGGCGGATCGAGGTCGTCGCCATTTCCGCGCGGGATCGCAACAAGGATCGCGGCGTCGACCTCTCCGCTTATGAGTGGGTCGACGACATGGGCTCGCTCGCCACCCGCAACGACATCGACACGGTCGTCGAGCTGATCGGCGGATCGGACGGCCCTGCCCTCACCCTCGCCCGCCAGTGCCTGGGCCAGGGCAAGCCCTTCGTCACCGCTAACAAGGCGATGATCGCCCATCACGGCCTTGATCTCGCCCGTGAGGCGGAGCGGACCGGCGTCGCGCTCAAATATGAGGCCGCCGTCGCGGGCGGCGTGCCGGTCATCAAGGGCCTGCGCGAGGGTGCCGCCGCGAACCGCATCATGCGCGTCTATGGCATCCTCAACGGCACCTGCAATTTCATCCTCTCGACCATGGAGCGCGACGGCACGGCCTTCGCCGATGTGCTGGAGGACGCTCAGGCCAAGGGCTATGCCGAGGCCGACCCGACCTTCGACATCGACGGCATCGATGCTGCTCACAAGCTCTCGATCCTCGCCAGCCTCGCATTCGGCACCGAGATTGACTTTCCGGATGTCGACATCACCGGCATTCGCCATGTCCTGGCCGCCGACATCCGCGAGGCGGCCGCACTGGGCTACAAGATCCGTCTGGTCGGCATGGCCGAGTGTGAGGCTGAAGGCGGCGAAAATGTCGGCCTGTTCCAGCGCGTCCATCCGATGCTGGTGCCGACCGACCATCCGCTCGCCCATGTCGACGGTGCGCTCAATGCCGTCGTCGCCGAGGGCAATTTCGTCGGCCGCCTCTTCTTCCAGGGGCCAGGTGCCGGCGAAGGCCCCACCGCTTCGGCCGTCGTCGCAGACATCATCGATATTGCGCGCGATGAATATGGCCCGGCTTTCGCCATGCCCGCCGAATGGCTGCAGCGCCAGGTCAAGGCCGACGCCGGCCAGCGCATCGGCCGCGCCTATCTGCGTTTCCTCGTCAAGGATCGCCCCGGCGTGCTCGCCGAAATCACGGCCGCAATGCGCGATGCCGGGGTCTCGATCGAGAGCGTCATCCAGCGCGCGCAGCATGAGGATGGCGGCGTGCTCGTGGCGATCGTCACGCATGCCGGTGCTCTCTCGTGCGTCGAGGACGTGCTGCGCCGGCTCGGCGGATCGGACAGCCTGCTTGGCGCGCCAATGGTCATGCACATCCTGGATTAGCCCGGACGTCTGCTTGCCGCATATACCGTATAAAGAAAGGCCAGACCGTCGCCGGCCCGGCCTTTTCATCTCAGATCAACGAACGCGCTCAGGCGGCGAAGGCCACCCGGACCTGCCGGCGACGCATCGTCGCGCCCGCCAGAGCAAGGCCACCAATCATCATCGCCCAGGTCGCCGGCTCCGGAACCGCAGCCGTCGCGTCCGTCGTGAAGGTCAGGCTCCAGCCACCGCTGATCGTGCCGGTGTCGGCCGGGAACGTGTCGTCGACGACCAAGGTCCAGGTGCCGTTGGGCGTGATACCGGCGAAATCGCCGAACGCCGTCGCGTTGGGATAGAAAGTGAACTCATAGAGATAGAAGTTCGACGGCAGATAGGTGCCGCTGGTCACCGGGAAGGCGTCGACGAACGATTCCGGCAGGAAGCCGCTCGCGCTATCGCTGAACGTCAGGTCGACGTCCCTGATGTCAGCGCTGCCGCCGACGCCGCTCAGGAACACGAAGCCGAGATTCGCGCTCGTGTTGAGCAGGCCGAACACCAGATCGTCCGGATAGGTATGCGACAGGCTATTGATCGACAGCGTCAGGCTCGTGATGTTGCCGCTCAGGCCAGCCACGACGATGTCGCTCGTGACTTCGCCGCCATCGACGATGCCGATCGCATTCGTGTTGGAAACGGTCTGGGCGGCAGCCGGAACGGCGACCACAGCCAACGCTACTGCAACAAGAAGCTTTTTCATCATCTGTATCCCCCACAGACTAATTGCGGAATTGCAATGTGTTAGCAGGCTATGCCAGTTTGATTGTTTCTCAAATGGACATCTTGCACCGCAATGGAGCATAATGACCCAATATGGGACAGCCGGCGCGGGGGCGATAGCGCGGGGCGAACGGTCGCCAGACCACGTCGAATGACCCGGGGCGCACCATCTCCATTATCGACAATGCAACAATCCTCCCCTATCGGAAGCGCCTCAATTGTCTGAAGGATGCCGTGGGATGGGGAAGTCAACCGTCAAAGCCAGTTCCGTTCTCGATCGCGTGCTCGTGCTCGAGATGGTGCGCGTGACCGAAGCCGCCGCGATCGCCGCGGCCAAGCTGATCGGTCGTGGCGACGAGAAGGCGGCCGATGCCGCCGCCGTCGAGGCGATGCGCAAGGCGTTCGACGGACTCTATATCGACGGCACCGTCGTGATCGGTGAAGGCGAACGCGACGAAGCGCCGATGCTGTATATCGGCGAAAAGGTCGGCGGCGCGCCTGGCAAGGGGCCCAAGATCGACATCGCGCTCGATCCGCTGGAAGGCACAACCATCACCGCCAAGGGCGGACCCAATGCGCTCGCCGTGCTGGCTGCGGCCGAGGGAAACAATCTCCTCAACGCACCCGACGTCTATATGGAAAAGCTCGCGATCGGTCCCGGCTACCCTCAGGGCATCATCGACCTCGCCAAGACACCGACGGAAAATGTCGAGGCCCTCGCCAAAGCCAAGGGCGTCGCGCCCGGCGACATCATCGTCTGCGTGCTCGATCGTCCGCGCCACGAGAAGCTGATCGCCGAGCTGCGCCAGATCGGCTGCGGTGTCGTCCTGATCGGCGACGGCGATGTCGCGGGCGTCATCGCGACGACCAATCCGGATACAACGATCGACATGTATATGGGCTCGGGCGGCGCGCCCGAGGGTGTCCTGGCCTGCGCCGCACTGCGCTGCGTGGGCGGCCAGTTCAACGGCAAGCTGCTCTTCCGCAATGACGACGAGCGCGCCCGCGCGCGGAAGTTGGGCATCGAGGATCTCGATCGCATCTATCAGCTCGAGGATCTCGCCAAGGGCGACTGCATCTTCGCCGCGACCGGTGTCACCGACGGTTCGCTGCTCGACGGCGTCAAGACGACGCGGGATGGCAAGATGACGACCGAGAGCGTCGTGATGCGCGCCTCGTCTGGCACGGTCCGCTGGGTCAGGGCCGAGCATCGGGTGAAGTGAGAGGCTGACCAGTCCCCCTCCCGCAGGCGGGAGGGGTTAGGGGTGGGTATGCACCGCCCCGTCGGCGCCCGAAGCCAATGTTAAAAGCCCACCCCCGACCCCTCCCGTAAACGGGAGGGGTGAAGTCCCTACTTCTTCAGTCGATAGCCCGTCCTGAACATCCAGACGATCACGCCGAAGCACACCACCAGCATGGCGGCGACGAACGCCAGCGAGACGTCCATCGCCACATCGCCCTTGCCGAAGAAGGTCCAGCGGAACCCGCTGATCAGATAGACCACCGGATTGAACAGGGTGATCGTCTTCCAGGGCTCGGGCAGCATGTGGACCGAATAGAAGGCACCGCCCAGGAAGGTCATCGGCGTCACCACCAGCATCGGGATCACCGAGAGCTGCTCGAAGCTCTGCGCCCAGATGCCCAGAATGAAGCCGAACAGACAGAAGCTGACCGCGATCAGCACCATGAAGCCGAGCATCGCGAGCGGATGGGCGATCGGCACCCAGACGAACAGATAGGCGGTCGCGAGAATCATCAGGCCGATGATCACCGACTTGGTCGCGGCCGCCCCGACATAGGCGATGACCGTCTCCAGCGGCGAGACCGGCGCGGAATGCAGTTCGTAGATCGTCCCGGTGAACTTGGGCATGTAGATGCCGAAGCTCGCATTGGAGATGCTCTCGGTGAACATGGAGAGCATGATCAGCCCCGGCACGATGAAGGCGCCATAGGGCACGCCGTCCACCTCGCGCATGCGCGATCCGATGGCGCTGCCGAACACGATGAAATAGAGCGAGGTGGTGATCGCGGGAACGAACAGGCTGGTCAGCATCGTCCGACCGAAGCGATGCAGCTCGAACTTGTAGATCGCCTTGATGGCGTGAATGTTCATGATCATGCGGCCGCCTCCCGCGCGGGGCGGTGGACCAGATCGACAAAGATGTCCTCCAGCGAACTTTCCTCTGTGTTGAGATCCTTGTAGCCGATGCCGAGTTCCCCGAGACGACTCAGCAGGGCCGAAACGCCAGTGTCCTCGGCATGGGCGTCGAACTGATAGTCGAGCATATGCCCATCGTCAGCGAGCGTCAG
The DNA here is from genome assembly GCF_018603885.1 of Sphingobium nicotianae. Lineage (GTDB taxonomy): Bacteria > Pseudomonadota > Alphaproteobacteria > Sphingomonadales > Sphingomonadaceae > Sphingobium > Sphingobium nicotianae. Next base: position 103,131 of record NZ_JAHGAW010000001.1, on the reverse strand, counting down.
GGACCAGCTCGATAGCCCGGCAGGGATAGCGCCCAACGGCTCGCTCAACGTCACATGCAAAGACTTGCGGCCGAGTTTCTTCATGAGCGCCGTCTTTTCTTCGACGAGGATCAGCTTGCCGCCGGAAATAACGCCGACCCGATCGGCCATATCCTCGGCTTCCTCGATATAATGGGTGGTGAGGATGATCGTCGCGCCACCGTCGCGCAACCGCCGCACCAGTTCCCACATATCGCGGCGCAGCTCGACGTCGACGCCCGCAGTCGGTTCGTCGAGGAACAGCAGCTTGGGCTCGTGGCTCAGCGCCTTGGCGATCATCACCCGGCGCTTCATGCCGCCGGAGAGCTCCTGCACCTTGGCGAAGCGTTTGTCCCACAAGGAGAGCTCGCGCAGCACCTTCTCGATATGGGCGTCATCGCGCGGCTTGCCGAACAGGCCACGGCTGAGCGCGACCGTGTCGATCACCCGCTCGAACATGTCCGTGCTGATCTCCTGCGGCACCAGCCCGATGGTCGATCGCGTGTGGCGATAGCCCTTGATGATGTCCTCCCCGTCCACTGTGACGGTGCCGCTGCTCGCGTTCACGATGCCGCAGATGATCGAGATGAGCGTCGTCTTGCCCGCCCCGTTGGGACCGAGCAGCGCGAAGATCTCGCCCTCCGCCACATCGAGATCGATCGTGCCGAGCGCTTGATGGCCCCCGGCATAGGTTTTGGAAATGCCGCGGACTGACAGGATGGAAGCCATGGCTCGGAGCTAGTCGATTGGACCGTGAATACAAGGGCTCACAAGCAGCCGCGAGCTTCTATTTCAGCATTCGACCGCCATCGATGACGAGATCGGACCCGGTGACGAACTTCGCCTCATCGGAGGCGAGATACAGGATGTCAAAGGCCATGTCGGCGGGCGACCCGAAGTCGGCATCGATCGCCCTGCCTTCCGCCGCGCCAGGGTCTCCGGAATTGACCGCATTGGCGAATGCGCCGCGCCGCATAGTTTAAGGGCGCGATCCGCGCCAAGCTCGCAAAGCGATCGAGGGATGGCGCGAAAGCACGACCCAAATACACCGAACGAGCATCGTCTGGTCATGCAGCTTGCAAAGAGCATTGCCCGAGATCATTCTTCGCTCGGGGGAAACATGAAGGGACTAGCGATGATGTGTTCGCCCCTGCCCGCGCTCGGCCTCGCCGCCGCTCTTTTTCTGACCGGATGCATGGAAAATATGCCCCGGCCGGAGCGCCCGCCCCGCCCTCGCCCCGAAAAGCCAATCGCCTGTACGCGCGAATATGCGCCGGTCTGCGCGGCAAAGGGCATGCGCCGCAAGACCTTCAGCAATGCCTGCATGGCGCGCGTCGAAAATTACACTGTCGTCCGCGACGGCGCCTGCGGACCGGACGACCACTAGGTCCTGCCTGTCGACGTTTGCGGCTGTCCTACGGCCGTCGGACCATGCTAGGCTCGACGGATGGCGATGTCCTTTCCCTTGTCGAGCGGTGCGCGGATCCGGATCCGGTCAGCCCGGGCGCCTTCAGAAAATATGATTTACACTGTGACTTTCGTGAACTTCGGACGAAAATTGCGGAACAGCGCAAGGAATGATCGCTGTCCCATGGCCGATCATTTCTAGTCTGGTCATGCGTTTCGCTCTCGAGATTGATCGTTCCCTCACCGGCCGCGCATGGCGCTGGCGCGGTGCCGAGCCGGCCGGCAGCGCCGGCGCGCTGATCGACGATCTGCTGCGCGCCCGCGGCTGCACCAATGAATCCCTGGAGCGCGAGCGCGCCCCGACCATCCGCGCCTTCATGCCGGACCCGTCCGTCTTCCGCGACATGGACCGCGCCGCCGAGCGCCTCGCCGCCGCCGTCATCGATCGCGAATCGGTCACGATCTTCGGCGACTATGACGTCGATGGCGCCACCAGCGCGGCCCTGCTGATCCGCCTGTTGCGCGATCTCGGTCTTGAGGCAGGCGCCTATATTCCGGATCGGCTGATGGAGGGCTATGGTCCCTCCGGCGAGGCACTGGTCGCCCTCGCCCGGCAGGGATCGAGCCTCGTCGTCACCGTCGATTGCGGCGCTCAGGCGTTCGATGCGCTGGAGGCGGCGCGCGAGGCAGGTCTCGACGTGATCGTCGTCGATCACCACAAATGCGCCGCCGCCCTCCCCGTCGCCCATGCCCTGGTCAATCCCAACCGGCTCGACGAGAGCGACGAAGGCGCGGGTCATGGCCATCTCGCCGCCGTGGGCGTTGCCTTCCTGCTCGGCGCTGCTCTGATCCGCACGCTGCGCGCGCGCGGCTGGTTCGCCACGCGCCCCGAGCCGCGCCTGATGGACCTGCTCGACATCGTCGCGCTCGGCACCGTCGCCGATGTCGCGCAGATTCGCGGCCTCAATCGCGCCTTCGTCGCGCAGGGGCTCAAGGCGATGGCGCGGCGCGGCAATATCGGCCTCAACGCGTTGCTCGCCGCGAGCAGGCTGGAGCGCGCGCCGCAATGTTCCGATCTCGGCTTCGCGCTTGGTCCGCGCATCAATGCCGGCGGCCGCGTCGGCCGTTCGGACCTCGGCGTGCGCCTGCTCACCACGCTGGATCCCGACGAGGCCGCCAGCATCGCCCGCGAACTCGATCAGCTCAATGCCGAGCGCCGCGCCATCGAAGGCGCGGTGCAGGAGGAGGCGGAACGTATCCTGGCCGAGTTGGGCGACAGCGCGGTCGCCGTCGTCGCCGGCACCGGCTGGCACCCCGGCGTCATCGGCATCGTCGCCGGGCGCCTCAAGGAGAAGGCCGGCATACCCGTCATCGTCATCGCGCTGGATGATGCCGGCATCGGCAAGGGCTCGGGCCGGTCGATCAACGGCGTCGATCTCGGTGCGGCCGTGCTCGCTGCCAAAGATCATGGCCTGCTGGTCGCTGGCGGCGGCCACGCGATGGCGGCCGGCCTCACCATCGAGCGCGGCCACCTCGCCGCCTTCGCCGATTTTCTCGAGGAGCGGTTGCGCGAAGACGTCAAGCGAGCCGCCGCCACCAAGGCGCTGCTCATCGATCTGCTCGTCGCGCCCGGTGGCCTGACACCCGAACTGGTGACGCAAATGGATGAGGCCGGCCCGTTCGGCAATGGCTGGCCCGCACCCCGTATCGCGCTGGGGCCGGTCCGCGTGATCAGGGCCGACATCGTCGGCACGGATCATGTCCGCGCGGTCGTGGCTGGCGAGGACGGCAAGTCGATCAAGGCCGTCGCCTTCCGCCAGTCGCAGACCGCGCTCGGCCAGGCCCTGCTCGGATCGGACCCGTCGCGCCGCTTCTGGCTCGCCGGCCGCGCGAAGATCGATGATTGGGGCGCGCGCCCGGCGGCCGAGCTTCACATCGAGGATCTGGCGCCGCTCTGATTGGCCTTGACCCGACCCGACGACGCCCCTAAAGGCGCCCTCTCACCGCGGCGGCGCATGGCGCCCGCCGGCCTTATGGCCCCTTCGTCTAGCGGTCAGGACGCGGCCCTCTCACGGCTGAAACGCGGGTTCGATTCCCGCAGGGGTCACCATAATATCAACGGGTTAGCCCACCTTCAGCGGCTACTGTCAATTATCCATCAAATATACGCGGAACGTCACAGGCGGTCTCCTACGCATTCGGGCGACCATTCGGCCAAGGGCGTATCGGCCAGCAACAGCCTGATGCCACGCTCCCGCACCTTGGATTCTGGCAGTCCTGCCGAGGAGTGCCCTGTTCGACGAGTACCTATGAAAGATATCGTTCGTACGCGGTGATCTGCTTGACGACCGGGGCGATGAGGAACGAGAGCTCGCGCAGCCGCGCGTGCTCTGCGTCCACGAGCTCAGGACGCACATCTGTCCACCAGCACTTTTCCGCAGCATTCCAGCGATACCCGAACCGGACGAGGTTAGTCAGGCTTCATCCACTGCCGCGTGGAAGATCATCGGGAATGATACGGACGGGAAAACTCCCCGTGGCGGGATCTAGATGCTTTCCGGTCTAGATTGAGCCAATCAACTACTCCTGCATTCGCAGGAGTAGTTGATCCTACGGGACGGAAGCGTCCAACCGCAGGCGTTTTGCAGAATCCGGCAGCGGTCAGGCGTGCATGGCGGCCGCGGCGCTTGGCGCGGCGTCTCCCAAGCCCTCGAAATCGAGGACGATGCGGCCTTCGATGTCGCCATGGTGCATGCGGGCGAACACGTCGTTGATATTCTCCAGCGTTTCCGTCTTCACCGTTGCGTGCACCTTACCCGCTTGCGCGAAATCCAGGGCTTCCTGCAGGTCGAGCCGCGTTCCCACGATCGAGCCGCGGATCGTTGTGCCGTTGAGCACCGTGTCGAAGATGGAGATCGGGAAATCGCCGGGCGGCAAGCCGTTGAGCGACACTGTGCCGCCACGGCGCGCCATGCCGACCGCCTGCTGAAACGCCTTCGGGCTGACAGCCGTGACCAGCACGCCTTGAGCGCCGCCGATCGCTTCCTTGATGAAGGCGACCGGGTCCTTGGTGCGCGCATTGACCGAGAGGTCGGCGCCGAGCCGCCTGGCCAGAGCCAGCTTTTCGTCGTCTATGTCCACCGCGACGACATTGAGCCCCATCGCCTTGGCGTATTGCACGGCCATGTGCCCGAGACCCCCAATGCCGGAAATCGCGACCCAATCGCCCGGCTTGGTGTCCGTGACCTTAAGGCCCTTGTAGACCGTCACGCCCGCGCACAGGACCGGCGCGATCTCGATGAATCCGACATTGGCCGGCAAGTGCCCGACATAATTGGGATCGGCCAGGACATATTCGGCGAAGCTGCCGTTCACCGAATATCCGGTATTCTGCTGCTGCTCGCACAGCGTCTCCCAGCCGCCCAGGCAATGCACGCAATGGCCGCAGGCGGTATAGAGCCAAGGCACGCCGACCCGGTCGCCTTCTTTCACATGGGTGACGCCCCGACCCACCGCGACGACATGGCCGACGCCTTCATGACCCGGAATGAAAGGCGGCTTGGGCTTGATGGGCCAATCGCCCTCGGCGGCATGGAGATCGGTGTGGCAGACGCCGGTGGCGGCGATCTTGACGAGGATCTGACCCGGACCGACGTCCGGCACCTTCACTTCTTCGATGACGAGCGGCTTGCCGAACTCGCGGACGACTGCGGCTTTCATGGTCTTCTGCATCGATTTGGCTCCTGACTGCCGTGCAAGGATCGATCGTGCCCGTCCCCCAGGGGAAGGACGGCGCATCGAATGCCCAGTCAATGGACCTTCGTCAGGCGCGACCAAAATCGGGAATGCTACTTAGAAAAGCGTATGGCCGATCAGCCGATCAAGCAGAGCGCTTCCGAAAGCTTGCTCGACCTGAAGCGGTGCATGTGCGTCAGATCCGAGCCTTGCTCAAACCGCCTATCCGACGGATCCACGGCGACAGGCGGCAATCTGGTCTTCCAGGCACTCACAGCATCGCCACCTGATCGTGCATGGCCGAACGACAGGTCGACATCCAGGCACAACCTCCGACGACATCATATCACGCGCATCATATCACGCGCATCAACAATTTCGGGCAGCAGCCTTGCTGCTCGTAGGGCCTCAAATGCGTAATCCGCACAGCGCGGCCGTGATCAGAAGCGAGACTGTGCCCGCGCACAGCAATCCGATTTTCCAAACCCGGTCTGCCGTCGAGGTCCGGACGCCGTGTGCCAACATGACGATGCGAAGGCCGCAGAAAAGGTGCGTAATGACAAAGAAAACGCCGAGGGCATAATGCGGCACGAGCCTGGTGTTCCAGGCGTCGATCAGCAGACCATCGGGCGCGCCGGCGGCCCACGCCCAATCCGTTTTTATGCCGTGTACCCACCGCGCCGATACAATCGCCGAATTGAGATGCGTCAGGATGAATGCCGCCAGATAGGCGCCCGATCCAATCTGAACCGTGCGCGCGAAGTCGAGCGGGCCAACGCTCCATCGCCACGCCAGTCTGGCGCCGCTCGCGATCTGGAACAGCAGCAGAGCAACGAGGACGGGTTCAATTGCGTGCGAACGATAGGCCACTCGACCGAACGCCATGACGCGCGCGTGTACATCGGGGCCAAGCAGACCAGTCAGATGGTTGAACAGGTGGAAGCCGATGAACAACAATATGATCGAAGCGGAAATGCCATGAAGCACCCGCGTCCGACCTATCGTGCCGGAGCTGGGTTCGCGTTTGGGTTCCGCGCGCGTGATCGTTGCGGTGATACCGACAACCAGCCAAAGCAACGACCAGACCCATACATCCTTGATCGGCGAATGGAGCAAGCCCGACAGCACGCCGACCAAGACGAACAGCGGTGGCGCCGCCAAGGCGGCAAAAGCGGTGCGCCGCACTCGAAGAAGACAGGCGTCGCTGGCTCCACTCGAATATCGCCAGGCAATCAAAATGCACGACAACGGCAGAGCGAACGCCGCGGCAAGACAGAGCGCGGGAGCGACGCCATAAGTGGCGGAAGCGATCGCCGCGTGAAACAGGCGAAGCACCCATGGATAAGCGAGCGCCGTCGCCACGGGCAGCCATGGCAGCATAGGCGTCGGGACGATGCGTCCGGACCGCATGTGCGCCATTTCTTCCTGGACGGAGCCTTCGAGCATTCGGTCCTCGCATCATCATCAGAGTGACAAGCCGCAGCCGCTCATCCCAAGCGGTGACCCCCTTCCAGCTTTTGCGCGGCATTGATTCTCTACGGTGTACCCTATATTACGGCATACCGTAATATTGAGGTATCCGATGTCAAGCGATGATCAACTCGCGAGGTCCCACGAGACGTCAATGGCAGCGCTCGTTCCTGCGCTGAACATGCACAGCGAAGCCGTGGTGCTGTTTCACTCTGCGATCGCTCAAAGCATGGGGCTCGATCCGACAGCCTATAAAGCCCTATTCCTCCTCAATCGCCTGGGGCCGCTCAGCGCAGGAGAGATCGCGAAAGAGACCGGGCTGGCGACAGCCTCGGTAACCGATCTGATCGATCGCCTTGTCGACAAGGGCTTTGTCACCCGCTCGCCCCATCCCGGAGATCGTCGGCGGATCGTCGTCACGTTGGTTGAAAATGCGGTGAGCAAGGCCCGACGCGGTTTCGCTTCGCCCAATCCGTCTCTGGCCGATCTATGCGCGCGCTACAATCCGGGACAGCTGGACGTGATCGCGGATTTCCTGGCGCGCAATGCCCGACGGCTGAGAGACGATCTGACCAGCCAGAGCGGCGACGCCAACACGCCTGTGCGCCACGCGCGATAGTTTCGGCGCACTGCAAAGGCCCCCTTCAATTCCGCCTCGGCACCAAATTTTGAAGCAAAAGCAGCCAGTGCCATCAACAACAACTTGGCACCGCGTCTGGGCTTGACACTTTCAGTGCGTCACTCCCTTTAACGCATTGTTCGCGGCCTCTTCCAACGCCTTCATCGCGACCGAATAAGGTGTCGGACCATAACTCAGCCTTGCGACGCCCACCCGCGCAAATTCGCCTGGCTGAGGAGAATTTGCCCCCAGCATGATGTTGACCGGCAGCGGGCTCGCCGCCACGAACTGCGCGATCTGCTCGATATCCGACAGGCCCGGAACGAAGATGCCATCTGCCCCTGCGTCCGCATAGGCCCGCGCGCGTTCAAGGGCCGACTGAAACTGTAGCGCGGGATCTGACGCATCCTTTTGAAAGAAGACATCGGTGCGCGCGTTGATGAAACAGGCGACACCCGATGCATCGGCGATGCCTCGCACCTGCCGGATTCGGGCGACCTGATCTGATAATTTTCGCAATGTCCCGTCCTGCGGGAAGCTGTCCTCAATATTGCAGCCGATCGCGCCTGCCTCAATCGCGCGTTCGATGGTTTGTGCCGGATCATCATAACCACTTTCGAGATCGACGCTAACCGGCAGATCGGTGACGGCGACGATCCGCGCCAGATTGGCGATAGCGAGATCGAGCGGGAGTTTTTCTCCGTCCGTCGTGCCATGTGCTGCCGCCACCGACCAGCTGCCGGTAGCGAGGGCTGATGCGCCCGCCGATGTCACTGCGCGTGCACTGCCCGCATCCCAAATGTTGAAAAGAATGAGCGGTGCCCCGGCCACATGAAGCGCTTTGAACTGCTTTGCCTTGATCTTCTGGTCGGTCATGGTCGGCCTCGCTGACTCCTGGTTCCTGTGCTGAAATGGCAAATAGACGCCCTGTGGGATTGCGGATATGGCATAAGTTGGAAATCACTTTTGCGATTGAAGCAATAATGAAGCTCGCCAATCTCGAATTGTTTGAGGATGTCTATCGTCGCGGCAGCCTCAGTGCCGTCGCGCGATCGCGCAATGTCGCGCCGTCCGTCATCTCCCGAGCAATTTCCGGGCTCGAGGCGGAGCTTGGTACGCTCCTCTTCTACCGCACGACGCGCAAGATCGCCCCAACGGAAGCGGCAAGCCTGCTCATGCAGGAGGTCGAACAGCATCTGGATGCGCTTCGTTCGTTGCGGACCACGCTTTCGGATAAGGCGGACGCACCCGGTGGCGTCCTGCGAATCTCCGCCTCGCATGCATTCGGCATCCATTGCCTCGGCTCTATCATCCCGGCCTTCTGCCGCGCTTATCCGGGTGTCAGGATCGACCTGACGCTCACCGATCAGCTCGTGGACATTGTCGGCGAGCGATTCGATCTTGCCCTTCGCCACGGCCCGCTCGGGGACTCCAGCATGATCGCGATGCCGGTCCTGCGTACCCGCTATCATATGTGCGCCAGCCCCGCCTATCTCGCGGCGATGGGCCACCCACGGGAGCCGGGCGAGATCAGCGGGCGCAACTGTCTCACGTTTCCGCTGCCGGGCTTCTCGGACGTGTGGCGTCTGCGGGATGCCGAGGGACACGAGCATGACATTCCCGTGCGCAGTGGGATGTCGGTGAACAGTGGCATCGTGCTACGCGATTGCGCATTGCAGGGGCTTGGCATCGTCCTGCTCAGCGACTGGCTCATCGGCGCGGATCTCGCTGCAGGCCGGCTGATCGATCTGTTCCCAGATCATGTCGCCACCCCGAGCAATTTTCAGACCGTTATCTCCGCCGTCTATCCCAACCGAACTTACACCCCGAGGAATGTGAAGCTGTTCATCGCCTTCCTTCAGCAGAACCTTGCTTCTGCTTTGGCCATGGGGCCCGATATCCTGCAACAAGCCTGAATGATTGACGGGTTTCGTTTCAGATCGACCGTGTCTGGCGAGAGTTGGCGATCGCTCAAGGATCATGTCGGCGGAATGAAGGAGAACCAGACGGCAATCCATTAGGCCACCGGTTCGGATCTCGATCGACTTGCTTCTTCGCCACAGCTTGAAGACTTTCGCGCCCGGAGCATCGAGATTTTGCTTCTGACCGACCAGGTCGACAACTTTTGGGTCACAGCCGGCGCCGACTGCGAAGGAAAGCCGTTCAAGTCGGTGACGCAAGGCATGGTCTGACCGCTCGAATCACGGTGCGTCGTCAATCAGCCACCGACGCGATTGTAACGCGATTCCCATCGACATGCCGGAAGGCGCGGTCGCAGCCTGCTGACGGCGTCGCGGGCTTTGCCCAGGACGGTGGCTTCCTCTGATAAGTCTTCTTCATTCTATGTTGGAATGGTCTCGAAGGTCAGTAAACGATATCCAAAAGCTCTTCGCGGAGGATATTTTTCTGCACTTTGCCCATGGCATTGCGCGGAAGTGCGTCCACGAAGAAGACGGTCTTTGGTAGTTTGAAGCGCGCCAGACGCGCCGAGATCGCTTCGAGAATATCGGCCGATCCGATCTTGCTTCCGCTCGAGCGGACGACGATCGCGGTAACCGCTTCGCCAAAATCGGGATGGGGCAGACCGATGACTGCCGTTTCCTCGACACCATCGAGCGTGTCGATCTCGGTCTCGACTTCCTTGGGATAGACGTTGAGCCCGCCGGTGATCACCAGATCCTTGTCGCGGCCGACGATTTCCAGATAACCGTCGAGGCTCAGGCGGCCGAGATCGCCGGTGATGAAATAACCGTCTTCCTTCAGTTCGGTAGCCGTCTTTTCCGGCATGCGCCAATAGCCCTTGAACACGTTCGGTCCTTTGACTTCGATCATGCCGATCTCGCCCGCCGGGAGCATGGTGCGAGTCTGTTCATCGACGATGCGGATCGAAACACCCGGCAAGGCCGGTCCGACCGTGCCGGGCCGCCGCTCGCCCTCATAGGGATTGGAGGTGTTCATGCCGGTCTCGCTCATCCCGTAGCGCTCGAGGATGCGGTGGCCGGTGCGTTCTTCCCAGGCGCGGTGCGTCTCGGCGAGCAAAGGCGCCGAGCCGGACACGAACAGGCGCATGCCCTTGGTCGCGTTCCTGTCGAGGCGCGGGTCGGCGAGCAGGCGGGTATAGAAGGTCGGCACGCCCATCATGACGGTGGCGGTCTCCAGCCCGCGGAGCACCGCGCCGGGCTCGAACTTCGGCAGGAGCCGGATGCGTGCGCCGGCGAGCAGCGGCACGTTGGTCGCCACGAACAGGCCGTGGATATGATAGACCGGAAGCGCGTGCAGCAACTCGTCGTCAGCGGTGAACCGCCAGGCATCGACCAATGTCGCGGCATTGGATGTGAGATTGCCATGGGTCAGCATGGCGCCTTTGGAGCGGCCGGTGGTGCCTGAGGTGTAGAGGATCGCGGCAAGGTCGTCGGCGGCGCGATGCATGTCCGTAAAGGATGCGGGGAGCGTATCGATATGCTCCAGCAAGCTGCCGCTCTCGCCATCGGTCCCCAGTGTCGCGAGACGCGCGCTGATCCCGGCCGCCAGCGGCGCGGCGGCATCAGCGTCGGCGGGATCGACAATGAACAGGCCTGGCTCGGCATCGGTGAGAAAATAGCCGATCTCTGCCGGCGTATAATCGGTATTGAGCGGCAGATAGACCGCACCCACGCGCAGCGACGCGAGATAGAGGATCAACGCTTCCGCACTCTTGCCGACCTGGACGGCGATGCGGTCACCGGGACCAACGCCAAGCGCGATCAGACGATGGGCCAGACGGCCGCTCGCTTCGAACAGCGCACCATAGCTGATCATGCGATCCCATCCGCACAGGATGGCCGGCTCATCCAAATCCTTGCCCGCGCATAGGGCCGCAAACAGACTGTGGTTCATCACGCCTCTCCTGGTCAGCGGCCTGACAGCCATGGCAGCCGCGACGACGGCTCCTCGCGCGCCTGACGACGCAGCCGCCCGCTGGCTGCGATCGCGCCGCTCTCGGCGAAGGCGAAATGATTGTCGTCGATATGGGCCGGATCGTAGAGATAATTGACCATCATGCCGTGCGACTGTCGCAGACCCTTGGGCGAGACATCGCCCAGCCAGTCGAGCTGCTCGATCCTCGCGCCATTGCCGAGATGGAAGCGGGCGACGGGATCGGCATCGCGTCCGCTCGCCATCGTCAGATACCGGGCGGCGGCGCGCATCAGCGGCGCCTTGATGCGCGCCTCGCTGGCCGGGTCAAGATGCCAGTCGGGCTCGGCCAGCTGGCCGACAAGGGCAAGATCGGCCGGATCCTGATCCGCCCGCCCGCGCAGCCATCTGGCAAAGCCCGGCATGGGCGAGAGCGTCACCGCCCGGCGCAAGCCCGGCAGTTCCCGCCGCAATCGATCCATGACCTGCTTGATCAGCGGCCCGCCGAATGGCACGCCGCGCAGCGCGTCCTGGCAGTTCGAGATCGAGTAGAAGACCGCCGTATCGGCTTTGTCAGGGTCCAGTGCGACGCGATCGGCCCGCAGGATATGGGCGATACTGATCGGAATACCCCGGGTCAGCGCGACCTCGACGAAGATCAGCGGCTCTGCGTCCATCATCGGGTGAAACAGGCCGTAGCAGCGTCGATCGGCCGGTTCGAGGCGGGCACGCAGCGCCTCCCAGGACTCGATCGGGTGCACGGCCTCATAATGCATGAGCTTGGTCAACACTGCGCCCGAGGTCGACCAGTCCAGCTGGCGCAGGACGAGAAAACCGCCGTTGAACCAGGAACTGAAGAGACGGGAGAAATCACCGTCCAGCGCGGCGAGACCGGGATCATCCCGCGCCATGCCGAGCAAGGCGCCGCGCATCGCGAGCAGCAGCGTCGTGCCATCGGGAACCTCGTTCAGGCGGCGCAGGATTTGCTGGCGCCGCGGCTCGGAGGCGGCGTGGAGATCGGCCAGCCGCTCGGCGCTCCGGTCAGCCTGATAGGCCAGGATGGCGAGGTCGAGCCGCGCCGGATCGGCCGTATAGCGATCGGCCAGCAGCGACAGGAACGCGCGCTTGCCCGCATCGCCGGCGGCGGCGAACCGCGCATGGATCTCGCCCGCCGCGCGCAGCCTGGCGTTGGGCGATGCTGGCGCGAGCAGGCGATCGCACAGGGCTTCGATCGGTTCTGGCAGCTTGTCGGCGCCGAAACTGGCCAGCGCCGCGATCCGGTCATAGAGGTCGCTTGTCCAGGTCTTCAGCATCGCCCCGTCTCCAATATGTGAGACTCAATCCCTCAGGCAGCCACGGATATAGCCGCCTGCGCCAATGTCCGCTCTGCCAGCCACCGTTCCGCCTCCAGCGCCGCCATGCAGCCCATGGCCGCGGACGTGACAGCCTGACGAAAAATCTTGTCGCGCACATCGCCCGCCGCGAACACGCCCGGCGTCGAGGTGGCGGTGGAGTCCGGTGCGGTAAGGATATAGCCTTCCGCGTCGAGGTCGAGTTGCCCCTTGAACAGGGCTGTCGCGGGATCATGGCCGATCGCCACGAACAGGCCATGCACCGGCAAGCGCGTGACGGTGCCGCTGGTCAAATGCTTGAGGTCGATCGCGCCGACGCCCATGCCTTGCTCATCCCCGACAATATCGACGACCGCCGTGTCCCAGATCATCTCGATCTTGGGATGCGCGAAGAGCTTGGCCTGATTGACCTGATCCGCGCGCAGGGCGCCGCGGCGATGGATCAGATAGACTTTCTCGGCGAAGTTGGTGAGGAACAGGGCTTCCTCGACCGCGCTATTGCCGCCGCCGACGACCGCGACTGTCCGGCCGCGATAGAAGAAGCCATCGCAGGTCGCACATGCCGATACACCAAAGCCGCGAAAGCGCTCTTCCGCCTCAAGACCGAGCCATCGCGCCTGCGCGCCGGTCGCCACGATCATGGCGTCGGCGCTGAAGTGGAGACCGCTCTCGGCGCGGGCCTTGAAGGGATATTGTGCGAGATCAACTTCGGTGATCATGTCGGTGATCAGTTCGACACCGATGTGACGCGCCTGGTTCTCCATCCTGGCCATGAGATCGAGACCAAGAACGCTGGTATCGCCCGGCCAGTTCTCGACTTCCGTCGTGATCGTCAACTGTCCGCCGGGCTGCATGCCCTGGACGAGAACCGGCGCCAGCGCTGCCCGCGCGGCATAGATGCCCGCCGTATAGCCGGCAGGGCCCGAGCCGATGATGAGAAGACGACTATGGCGATCGACGGTCATGCCGCAACCTCCCCCACCGATGCGATCTGGCGAATATGACGGACGGCGGCGGCCGCGGCAGAGGCGCCGTCCCCGGCGGCGCTCGCCAGCAGCGCCCGCGCGCCGCTGCGCAAATCGCCAGCGACGAAGAGACCGGGGACCGCAGTCTGAAAATCGCGATCGGCAATGATCGCGCCGGCATCATCGGTTTCGACGAGGCCCGCGACGATGGCGCTGTTCGGGATCAGGCCGACATAGACGAATAGTCCGGCTGCCGGTTCTTCCGAGCGTCCGCCGGGACCATCGACGATGATATGCTCGACTTCCTGTGTGCCTCCGACGGCCGCGATGCGGGCTTCCGGCAGGATGCGCACATTGGGGAGCGCGCTGACCCGCTCGACCGTCAACCGCTGGGCGCGCGGTTTGGCGCTTTCGTGGACGATCACCACGTCCTTCGCGATCCCGGCAAGGACTTCCGCTTCGTCGAAGGCGGAGTCCCCGCCGCCCGCGACCACAACCGTCTTGCCCCGAAAGAAGTGGCCATCGCAGGACGCGCAATGCGAGACGCCCCGCCCCTCCAGATCGGCCTCGCCCGGTACATCGAGCGCGCGGCGCCGCGATCCCATCGCCAGAATGACGGCGCGTGCTTCCAGCGTCGTTTCGGCGCAGCGGACGACGAAGCCGTTCGCGGACGGATCGATGCCCTCGACCGTATCGAGCAGGAAGTCGACGCCAACGTCAGCGCCTTGCTGTTGGAGCAATGGCCCCAGCTCATAGCCGCCAATCCCGTCGGGGAATCCCGGAAAATTGCGGATCTTGTCGACGGTGGCGATCTGGCCGCCGGGCGCGAGCTGCTCGACCACGAGCACCTGCAGGCCGTCGGCCGCTGCCACCGCTGCCGCTGTCAGGCCGGCCGTTCCGGCGCCCACCACCACGAGATCGACTGATGTCATGGCTCAGCGCCAGTCATCGACGAGGACGCTCCCGCGATAGCCCGTCCCCATGATCTGCCAGTAGCCATTGCTCTCGCCGCCAACCACGACGACGTTGATCTGCTTCTTGCGGAACATCGGGATCAGTTCGTCCGGCGCCGCATCGAGATAGCTCGCCAGCGGTTCGTCACCCATGGTTGCGTTCGGGTAGATATAATTCTGGACGAGTTGCATGTCCCAATAGCGCGCGGCCGGCATCTGCGCCGTGTCGTGGACGAAATCGATCAGCTTGTCCTTGGTGTCGAAACCGCCCCTTTCGACGAACTGGCGCGCGGTAATCGGATCGAGCAGCAACACCGGAGGGCCGACCGTGTCGACGGCGAGCAGCATGTCGCGGACATGCTCGCGCCAATAGGTCTCCCGCAAACCGAGACCGAAGGAGGTGGAGCGGCATCCGAAGAAAATGCTGACGACGCTATCATCGGCATCGAAGCCCTTCTGCACATGCAGCGGCTCCCAGGGGCTGCGCTCCTCATTCTCGGCGAAGGTGATGCTGCTGTAATTATAGGCATTGCCGATCGAGCCCATATAGGTCTCGCCGGGCACCGAGCCGCCCTGCAGATTTTGCGACAGAAGCCCATAGGCACGGCCGATGGTCGCATTGGCATGATTATAGGGGCCCATCGCGCCGATGCCGCTGTTCATGCCGATCTGATTGCGAACCGGGCCATTGACGACAACCATGGCCGAGCCGGAACTGGAGGTGCTGCTGCGCGCCGTCACGCCGGACGCTGCCAGGGCCAGAATGACAGGGAAATATTCCGGCTTCGCACCCGCCATCACGGCGTTCACGGCGACCTTCTCGACCGTATATTCCCATTTGCCGCGATTGGCGGTGGGCTCCATCCGGCCAACGACTTCGTCGGGCTTGCGGCTGGTGCCCGCGAGCATGGCCGCGACGCGCGCCTCGGTCGGAAGCACGATCGGCAGCTTGTCGGTCCAGTTATTGGTCAGGAACAATTCGTGGAGCGCGTCCTCCGTATCCGGCTCAAGCAGGCGCGGCGTCGATCGCGGCGCAGGCTTCCTGCTTGCTTCGGGCGCAGGCAGGCCGATGGTCAGCGCATCGATGATTTCGCGCATCACGGCGATGCCGCTGACCGGGTCGAGACCTTCGACATAGCCGCGTAATTCCTCAGCCGTTCGCCCCATCACCGGCTGCGGCACGAACACGGTCGGCGCATCCTGCAGGCCAGCCATGCGCGTGACCGACCGCACCACCTTGTCGAACTTGTCGGTGTGAATGGCGACCGTCGGGATGCTGTATTTGGTTTCGAGGGTCACGCCATGGGTCGCGACGGCCGGGGCGCAGGTGCTGCAATGGCCGACGCCGAGGATCGCGGCATGCCCGTTCGCCTTGATGTCCGCCCAGAGTTCGGGATCGTCGCGGCCGTAAGTGCCTTTCAGGGACACCAGCCGAACCGTTACCGAGGGCATCTTCGCTTCGAACCAGGCTGCAACCTGCTTGAGCAGCTCGAGGGAGTCATCGAAGCGGCTGTCGATGAGGTAGATGGTCTTGCCGTCCAGCGTCTCCAGGCGCGGCGCGAGTTGCTTCGCGCTGATCGCGGGAGGATAGCCCGTGGGATTCAGGACGACGATCTTGCCCTCGTCAATGGCGGTGCGGGTGGCCACGGCAGTGTTCATGGAAATCCTTTCCCTCGCGAGGGCAAGCGCCTGCAGCGCTATTGATCATTTAAAAAATAAGTTGAAAAAAAATGATTGTCAACGAGATGATTTTTGACAGGCAGATAAGTTTTGCCATTTCGCGACGGTCATCCTAGATCGGACACCGGAGTGACGCATGGCAGCAGAAGACCCAGTGACGGTCAGCGAACAGCGGGAAACGACGGGCGACCAGCAGCTCAAATCGGGGCTCATGGCAAATCGCCTCTCGTTTCGGCTACGCGGCCTTCTGACATTGCTCGGCGAACGGGTGACGGCGGCCTTCGCGCCATATGGGATGCGCTCCGGCACATTCACCACCATGGCCCTGATTGCTGCCAATCCGGGCTGTTCGCAGATTGATCTCGCCCGCGTCGGTGGTCTCGATCGCTCGCTGCTCGTGGCGATCGTCGATGAACTCGAACGGCGAGGCCTCGCCATTCGCGCGCGCTCGTCGGTCGATCGGCGGCGCAGTTCGCTATATCTGACCCCGGCAGGCGAGACGCTGATGAACGAAATGTTCGTCGAGGCGATGAAAACCGAAACCTCCATTCGCGCTGCCTTCTCGCCGGGCGAGATGGCCCAGTTCTTCGAATTTCTCGAGCGGGCATACCAGATTCTCGCCACTGAAGACCAGCGGGACGATTGATCTGCCACGTGCGTCAGGAGCCGTGACGCCGCCGATGCCGGACCGGCGGCGTCTGACCAATCGTCAGTGGCGGACACGTACGCCGGCCTGGAACGAGCGGCCGATCGTGTCGAAGAGTGCGGGATTGGTCGATGTCGATCCCGGCGAGATCGGCGGATCCTGATTGAACAGATTGCCGACGAAGCCATAGAGCTCGAACTGCGTCCGCGCGCCACTCTCGACCGCCACCGAAATGCCCAGATTGGTATAGAAGCGCCCGGACACGCGATTGGTCGAGATGCTGTTGGTCAGCGTGTTGGCATAGCCCGCATCCTCCGGACCGATCAAAGTCGGATCATAGATGCCCTTGGGGATGTAGCGATTCTCGATCGTGGTCTTGACCGGGCCGGTCTGGATCGTCGTCGTCGAGGTCACGCTCCAGCGCGGGATGCCGGTCGCGCCCAGATTCTGCATGCCGGTCTGACCGGCACGATTTATCGCGCCGACCGAGTCCACGGTGATGAGATCCTTGTTGTAAGTGCCCAATATGTTGAAATCGACACTGCTCTTGCTGCCCAGCTGAACCCGGTAAGCCAGTTCCGCGTCAACGCCGCGCGCAATCAGCTGATTGAGGTTGAGCGAGAAGGCACGCACCTCGGTGATGACATTGTCAGGTCCTTGGGTGATCAGGCTGCAATAGTCGGTTGCGTTCTGGAGCTGACAACGATCGACGATCGTCTGCGCGCTGATCGTCGAGATGGCACCGTTCAGCGAGATATCGAACCAGTCGACCGACAGGCGAAGTGGCTTCAATATGCCTTCGCCGCCGGGGGTCAGGACGACGCCTGCCGTCCATGTCTTGGCGATCTCCGGGACAAGGTTGGGGTTGCCACCCGTCCGCACGCGCGCGATCGTCGAGATATTGGTGCGGCGGTCGACCACATTGCCCGGCGTCGCGCCGCCCGGGTTGAAGAGTTCCTGCGCGTTGGGGGCACGAATGTCGCGCGAGCGCGTCACGCGGAAGCGGATGCCGTCGATCGGCTCGTAAACCAGTCCGGCCTTCCAGGTCGTGACCGTGCCGCTCGTGCTATAGTCGGTGACGCGTGCGGCGGCGTTTAGTTCGATCAGCTTGGCGAAGGACATGTCCTTGGCGAGCGGCAGCAGACCCTCGACATAGCCTTCCTTGGTGATGATGCGGCCGCTGTATCGGGCGCCATTGCCATATTGCCAGCCCAGCGCCTGGCCGATCGCGTCGGCATCGGTCTTGGTCGTGTCGCGGCGATATTCCAGGCCCGCGGCGACTGCGAGCGGTCCCGCCCACAGATCGACGAGGTTGCCACGGATGTTCACGGCGGCGACATGCTGCCGCAACTTCTGCGTCTGCCATGGCGAGCCGAAGGCATAGTTGAACGCCGCCTGGCTGAAATTTCCGCTGCCGAAGAGGTTGAGCGGCACGCAGCCATTGGTGGGATTCGTGAGCGTCGAGCGACACATCGGTCCGTTCGGGCCCATCACGGCATCGAGCGCCAGCGGGAAATTGGCGAGATTCTTGATGTTGTAGCTGTTCACCCGATAATCGCTGGCACCATATTGATAATAGGCATCCCAACGCCATGAGCCGCCCAGGGAGCCCTGAAGGCCGCTCGCGATGCGGAAGGTCGTGGCCTTGCCCCGTGCGGCCGTGGGATCGATATCCTGGCTGCCGAGGATGAACGAACCCAACCGCCCGAACACGAACGATGAGACGTTGTTGGCCGCAAGCTGGGCCTTGAGCGGGGCTGGGATGAAGGGATTGGCCGCGTTGATGGTGAGGGCGCGCTCGAACAGCGCGGCGCCGCGGTTCTGCGCCTCGCTTTGCCCGTAGGAAGCCGTAACCACGGCCTTGATGCTGTCGGTCACGTCATATTCAAGATTGGCAAACAGGCTGTAGCGCTGCACCGGAATCTTGAGATATGGAACGGCAAGGCGCCAGTTGCTGCCATAGCCTTCGCCGCCAATCATCGTCTCGACTCCCGGCGTCGCGCCATATTGGAACGGCGTCGCGCGCACGGAGCCATCGGGATTGAAGGTGATACCACGCAGCGCATTGGGGCTGTTGATGATGCCGGTCTGGGTCATCGTCGCCGCGCGCACGCCGGGCGTCCAGATGCTCGCCGGCAGGCCATTGGTGCGGAAGGCCGTGTTCTGGAAGATGCCCCATTCGGCGGAGCACCAGTCGCGCGTATAACAGCCCCCGGCCGCACCGTCATCGGACCACTCGCCCGCCACGACAATATGTCCGCGGCCGCCGGCGAATCCGGTCCCGGCCGCGAGCGATGCCTGCCGCGTATTGGCATCGCCAATCTGCGACGTGCCGGCCTGTACCTGGGCGCGGAACCCATCCAGCTTGCTGTCGAGAATGATATTGACGACACCGGCGACGGCGTCCGACCCGTAGGCCGCGGACGCGCCGCCTGTCACGATCTCCACCCGTTTGACGAGCAGGGCGGGAATGAGATTGGCGTCGACCGAGCCCAGAATTGAGCTGGGAACGAAGCGTTTCCCGTCGACCAGCAAAAGTGTCCGGCTTGCACCAAGACCACGCAAGTCGAGATAGCGCGCGCCCAGATTGCCGCCCGAACCCGTGCTGGAGAGAGCGGTCGTCGGCGCAGTCGCCATCCGGAAGGCGGGCAGCCGGTTCATGACATCGCCGAGATTGGTTGCTGCGAGCGCGGTGATCCTGTCCTCGCCCAAAACAGTGACGGGCGTCGGCGCCTTGAAGCCACCAGCGAGCCGCGAACCGGTCACCACAATCGCCTCATCGCCGGCAGTTCCTGCCTCGCCGGCTTGTTCGGCAGCCGCGCCGGCCGTCTCCTGCGCGAAAGCAGCCTGCGGCAAGGCTGTCACCCAGGCACATGCAACGGCACTTGCCGACAGGCTCATATATACCTTCATACGAAGACCATTCATTCGTGGCATGAGCATCTCTCTCTCCCAAAGCTGACGTCGCAAAACAGGCCCCGGTCGTTTGCCGGCGGTTGCCTAAAGTGATTCACCGGTCGATCGACTGCCGGCGCTCAGCCCGCCGGTCTCAGCCAGGCGATTCCAGATCGAAGCGGCGGACCGCCTCGCCATAAGGTTTCATTGCGAGCCAGGTCAGCAACACGCCGATCGGGCCGACGATGGCGACGAAGAGCGCCATTGCGTAGCGCAGCATATTCTCGTCTTCGAAAACGAAATCGGTGATGAGGGCGATGGCCGTCGGCCCGAGCCCCCCGCCGATCACGCTGATGCTGAACAGATAAACGGCGTTGATCTGCCCCCGCATTTCGTTGGGCGTAATGATCTGGAAGGCCGAATTCTGGCCGGGGGCCGCCATCGACGCCGCCACGGATGCGAGAAACCCCATACCGAAGGCCATCCAGGGGTTTGGCATCAGCGGCATTGCAATCGCCAGGGGCAGAGCGACCACATGCGATAGGAAGACCACGCGCAGCATCGCGTCATTGCGGCCTTGGCGCACGAAATGTTCCGCGATGAACGCGCCGATTCCCAAGCCAATCGGCGTCGAGATCAACATCATCGTACCGAGCAGCGGTCCGACAACTTCGGGCCCCCAGCCAAAGCTGCGCTCGAAAAAGGCCGGCCGCCAGACGATCATCCCGAACGATTCGATCGATGCGATCGCGATGCTGAGCAAAAGCGGCAGATAGATGCGCCAGTTCGAGCCGAAAAATTTAACGACATCCTTGATCGGGACGCTGCCTCTCACCTTGCGCCCGCGACGGACAGGCTCCTTGATGGTGAGCAGCATCAGGAGCGCCAGCAACAGGCCGGGAAAGCCACAGAGCAGGAAGACGGCATGCCATTCCTTGATGACAATGCCGGCGGGCAACTCGATGGGCGGCATGCCCGCCAGCCAGGCGATGAGAAAGCCGCCGATGATCAGCGCGCCACCCTGGCCGGCATTGATGCCAAGCTGATAGATGGCGAAGGCGCGGGGCATATGATGGCGGGGGACGATGTCCGAGATCATCGACATCGAGCAGGGGCCCTTCACTGACTCGCCCCCGCCGACGAGGCCGCGCGCGGCAAATAACTGCCAGAAGCTTTGCGCGAGGCCACATAGGGCCGTCGCGCAGCTCCAGATTGCCAGTGCGCTCGTCAGGATGATCTTGCGGTTGCCTGCGTCGGCGACGCGAGCCATTGGCAGGCCGCACAGCATGTAGAAGAAGGAGAAAGCGAAGCCGACCAGCAGGCTGACCGATGTGTCTGACAGCGCCAGATCAGCCTTGATCGGCTGGACGAGCAGGTTGATGATGCCGCGATCGATGTTCGACATGGTCGAGACCAGAGCGATAAGCACGACCGAGTACCAGACCATCCATCCCGCCCCCCGAGAGGAGGCAGTTTCCGGTTCACTGGCCGATCCAGCATCTGCTTCGGTTATTGCGCTCATCCACCCCTATCCGTTGCGCAGAATATCATTTTCTTCCAGACCAGATGGATCAAAATGAATTGTTCTGCAATTCATTTTTTTTAAGATGATTTTTTATGAGTTCTATTGTTTGGCTCGGTGCCGTCGGCCCTGGCTCGCCTCTATGCCAGCTTCGCGGGGAGATCAGCATGGTGCGGCAGTTGAGGCACCTGGCAAGCGTGACGGCGCTCTGGACCGGCGGGAAAGCGTGGCTGTCAGGTAAGATCGCTCTGCGACGTCGCACTCTTTGGTGGCCACGGCCGGCTGGCCGAAGCCTTCGAGGATTCGTCGGGCAAAGGCGGTATTGTCAACCGGAAGCTGATGGCCCGGAACGATGGCATTGGCCCCGAAGCGGGCGGTCGGCGCATAGCCGGGCTTGACCGTTACTCGCGCACATCGAAATAGCATGCACAGTGCGCCCTCGATCGCTTGCTTCGTCGCCCTGTAGGCCGAAGCGAACGGGGAAATCGCCGAGTGTGACGCTCGAGGTCACATTAGACGCGGGGCGAGCTGTGAGGTGTCGCGCTTGGCAGGAGGCGGGATTGCCAGATCTCCTAGCGCCGAGCCTGCAAACCGAAGGCTCACGCCAATCTCCATCACATGAACGAATGGGCGATATCGGGCGTGCAATGTGGCCCTTTGAACGCCCGCTTTTGAGGCATTCCCGGTTCATCTTGCCAAGACACTGCGCCAAGATTTTCGAACCTATACCAAAGTTCTTTTTTCGGAGGAAATGTCGTCACCGCGAGTGAAACCGGCTCAAAATGGTCTCGTGAGGCTGCCCCGGAAAGGCGCCCGCGCTTTTGCCCTCGCACGATTCGGATACGAAGCCGGCCGCGTTTCCCTACTTGGGTGTCGTCGGGCCATTCTTGAAGGGTAGCAACGTGCGGCGTGCGAAGCGCCAGGTGCCGTCTTTTTCGCGCACGATTTCGTCGTCGTAGGTCGCCGCGACGGCGATCGAGAGCTGCCGCGACTCCTGGTCCGGGGTCGTCATGAACATGCAGGCGGAGGTGGAGCGAGCCCGATCCGGTGTCTCAAACCAAATAACCTCGTTGAAGAAGAGGTGGAAATTGGGAACATGGATCGTGTTATTACCGGTCTCATAGCGTTCTCGCATCATCGCGCCTGCTTCCGGCCCGATGGAGGCGTTTTCAAGCGTTCCGTAGCGGCCGTCGGCGCCAAATAATTTGCCAAAGGCGTCAAAATCTCGCCGGTCGAGGGCGGCGCCATATTCCATGAGCAGATTGTGGATCGCAACGCGATCCGCCATCTCCGTTGCGTGACTAGTCATTGATGCTCCTTCGCTTGGCTGGAGGGTATCGGTAATCTGCGAGACCGTGCTACGTAGCGGCGATCTTCAGTCATAGTGCACGTCCGAACGGCGGGGTCATTTTCCGGGCCGCCAGATAGAAGTGAAAAGCCGGCCACACCGTGATGATCATCGTGACGATGAGTACAATCTGCGTCGCATCGACCACGGCGCCACGGCACGCGGCGTCAAGCACAGCGGCGGCACCTTTTGGCGCCATGCCGCCAGGACATGCCGCCGCAAAACCGTGGCCGAACCGGTCGGCGGCGATCATGTCACTGGCGATGCCGGCAAGGAGAGGGCCGAAGCTCTGTCCGACCAGACCGATCAGGATACTCACGATTACAGCGGCCTTGGCGCGCCCGCCCGGAGGGATGATGCTGTAAAGCACGGTATAGCAGGGCGCGAGGTAAGTGGCGTTGCACAAGGCGCCGAAGAACAGCCAATAGCCGAGATGGTAGGGGCTGTCCTGTAGGAGCGCCGTCACATAGAATGGCATGGCGATCGACACGCTGATCGCCGGAAACCACAATAGCCAGCGCTGGTCACGCCGTGCCAGACGTTGCGCGAGGATGCCGCCAAACAATGTCGAGAATGACGCGGCGAGCATCATCGAAATGCCGAAGATCATTCCGACCTCGGTGTAGGAGATATGAAACTTGCGCACCAGGAAGGCACCGAGGAAGGTGGCGGTTGGGCTGGTGAAGATGGCGAGGACGGTCATCGCAAAGAGCATGTGCCGCAGCACCTGTGACCCGCACAGCATTGCGGCAACGTCACGAAACGAGCGCGGTTCGGTAAGGCTGGAATCCGGGTCATCGCTGGAATCTGACTGTCCACGTTGCGGCTCCTTGACCACCCACCATGTGGCCAGCGCGACGAGAAGTCCGGGCAAACCCACTACATAGAAAGCAGTGCGCCAACCCCAGTGATCCAGCACGAAACCACCGATAATCGAGCCGGCCAAAGCGCCTGCGGGATAGCCGAGGCCATAAATGGCGAGCGCTTTGGTGCGGTGGCTGGGCGGGAAATAGTCGCTGATCAGCGAATGCGAGGTGGGCAGGCAACCGGCCTCGCCGACGCCGACGCCCATCCGCGCGAGGCAGAGCTGCATGAAGTTAAGGCTCATCCCGCACAGCGCGGTCATGATCGACCAAAAGGCGACGCAGAGGGCGAGGATGTTCACTCGCCTGCCCTGATCCGCGATCCGTGCCATGGGCAGACCGAACAGCATGTACACGGCGCTGAAGGCGAAGCCGGTGAGAAATCCCAGCTCCGTGTCGGATAGCAGCAGTTCCTCCTTGACCGGCTGCGCAAGGATGCCGACGATCGAGCGATCGATCGAACTGAAGAAATAGACCACGAACAGCACGAAGAGCGCGATCTTGGATGTCCGCATGTTTACCGCCGACATATTGGAAGCGACGTGCGCGATATCCCGCCGGCTGCGATAAGCTCGGATACGCTCATCTACCCACTCCTGCCAATATGGCCTTCATTGCGCCCACCCTCCCCCTCTGCGCTTTCGCACCAGATAGCGCTCTCTCCTCGTTCCGCACGCGGGAAAAGGTGCGGCGCTTTCGAACCGCGGTTCTTGCGCTGCGGGCCCAGGACAGGGGAAGTGACAAGATGAACCTCAGAAGTCCTTCCTGATCGTCAGCATCCATTCGCGCGGCGGCGCCACGCGGGTGGAGTAGTTGATGCCGCCAAGTAGCTGGTTCTGATAATGATACCATTTGTTCGCGACATTGGTGACCGAGAAGGTCGCGGTCCAATCGCGCGACGGCGCCTCATACTGCAGCTGGGCGTTCCAGATCGCGTAGGCATCGATCACGAAAGCCGGATCGGGCGCATGGGCATTGGGCGCCGTATCCCATGTCTGTTTCGACACGAAGTTCCAATCGGCACGAGGCGTGAACGTGCCGATCGACGTCTCGATATCGTATGAGATGTTGGCATGCATGTTCAGCTCAGGCTGGCGCAGATTGCCCGGAAAGAGCGATCCGGGTGCAGGCGGCACGATGCTTGTCGTGAACTTGTTATAGCCGCCGGACCAGTCGATGCGCAGGCCGTGGATCGGAATAGCGGTGATCTCGAACTCGATGCCCTTCACCTTTGCCGGGATGCCGACATTGTTGAAGAAGTTGATCGGGTCCGACGTGCCCGGAAATTGCTGGCAGATCGCAACGCCGGCCGCCGTGTTGGCGTTCACGTTGAACCATGTCGCGATCGGACCCGGCTGGTTCTTGCATTCGGTGCCCTGGACCGAGGTCGCTAGCTTCCGGTAGTCCATGTAGAAGGCGGTTATATTGGTGCGAAGCCGGCGGTCCAGCCAGTCAGCTTTGAGGCCAAGCTCGTAGCTGATCAGATCCTCCGCCGAGGTGGGCGAAAGCTGGCGCGCCGTGTTGACGATCGTCGTGAGGCCCGGCGGGCGCGAACCAGACGCAGCCGATGCATAGACCAGGATATCGTCCGTAATCTTGTAATCGGTCGAGATCAGCCAGTCCCAACGGTTCTCGATCGCGCTGATCGGAACAGTGACCGTAACGGCTTGCGGATTGTCGATCGTGATCGCGATGTTGGTGTGCGAATAGCGACCACCACCGGAAACACGCCAGGCATCCGTGATGTTGAAATCGAGATGAGCGAACGCCGACTGCGACTTGTTGATGCCGTGGACGCTGCTCAACTGATAGGTCGTCACGAAACCGATATTGTTGTTCTGATAGCCGTCGGTCTTTACCGCGAAGCCACCAAGAACCCACTGCAGCCTGTCATCAAAGAGCTTGCCGTCGAAGCGCAGCTCGCCTGACCACATCTCATCCAGGTTGATGAAGTGCGACAGGAGCGAACCCAGGGGCGAATTGTCACCATTCTGCGTGAACTCGTTGCGGTAGTCCGTATATCCACCGATCGCCGTCACGTTGACATTGTCGGAAAGAGCGGCCTGCAGCTTGCCAGATACCAACGTGTGATGCGCAGTCTTGCCCTGATCATAACACAGGCCGACTGGGAAGTCGGATGGGAAGCCGGCAGTGCCGACTTTGCCGGACTTGTCGAGGAGCGGACGGCACATCGTACCGTAAGTGTCGTAGATGCCTCCATTGCGCATCGGCACGACAAAACGATTGTCCTGCAATACGCCAAACGCCTTGTAGGCTGCGAGGTAATAGACTTGGTTGCTTGCCGGTGCCGGGCATGGCTGCTGGCCAATGCCGGCAGGGTAGCCCGCGACGGGCTGCACACAGGAGGGTTGGAAGCCCAGCGTGACTTCGGGCGTTTCTTCCAGGTCTTCTTCGCGATGGCGTACCGTTAGGAGCAGCGAGACATCGTCCATCGGTTTCCAAAGCAGCTTGACCTGGCCGACCGAGGTCGTGCCGCCACCGGTATGGCCGATGACGCAACCGCGGTTCGCCGAATCCGGCTGGAAATACGGGACTGAGCCCTTGAGAGCCGGCGTGCCGAGCTTGTCCATCATGCAGGAAAAGTCGAGGCGGTTGCCGAAACCGGTTTGGCTGTTGAAATGGCCGAGCATACGCATCGACAGGTTCGGCGTGATGCCGAGGTCGATCGCGCCCGACGCTTCCATATGCTTGCGCACGCCGTAGCCCAGCGAAATGAAGCCCGAGCCGTCACCCTTGGGGTCCTGCGTGAACAGCTTGATCGAGCCGCCGATCGAGGCATTGCCGGACAGCGTGCTTTGAGGACCGCGATTGACCTCGACGCGAACAACGTCAGTGAAGTCGAGATCCGAACCTGCAGTCGTCGAGTGGTAGACATCGTCAGTGTAGATCGCGAGCGCTGGTGGTACTGCTAGACTCGAAGAGGCGCCTTGCTGGACGCCGCGAAGCGAAATGCGCGGCGTGCCGGCGGAGTAGGAGTGGCCCGGCATCGTCTGCAGATTCGGGATAACCGAACCAAGCGTGCCGATGTTGGTGACATTGGCTGCCTTGAGTTGAGTGTCAGTTTGAGCTGAAATCGCCATCGGCGTGTCTTGAACATTCTCGTTCACGAAGCGGGCAGTGACGACAATGTCCTCAAGACCACTTTCGTCCAAGTTCCCACCATTCTGCGACGAAGCCACTCCTTCCTGCGCGAGTGCGGGATAAGAAAATACCGCGAGCGCAGCAAGACTGGTGCTAAGAAGCAGCCCCTTTAAGGCAGGCAAATCACGGGCATGTTTGGGGGTGATCATCCCTTCATCCTCTCCCTGTTCGCCGCCGGTCTCGATCGCCATCAAGGATGGCGGAAGCGGCATGTGAAATTTTCTTACGACGATTTTCGCATTCTAGAACACTTCACACGATAAATATATACATATGCCCGCAGCTTGTCATGTCTGGCAAAATGGCACAGATTCTGTGATGTAATATGGGTGATGCCGGATAATGGATTTCCCATTATCCGGCCCTGTCTCGCGATTTTCGCCTTGGGAGCAGGCAATCCAATTCCGCCTGCCGAGCAGCAGCCTCGCCGAAAATTTATTTATCGTCTTAACCACAGGAGCGACGCCCCCCGTTTTTCCTCCCGATTGATCGAGAGTTTTCCGGCCTTGTGAAGATCATGAGGAAGGAGCTGGAGATGAGGAAGACGAGGTACACGGAAGAGCAGATTGCATTCGCGTTGAAGGCAGCCGAGACGGGGACACGGGCGGCGGAGGTGATCCGCCAATTGGGCGTTTCTGAGCAGACATTCTACCGCTGGAAGAAGATGTATGGCGGGGTTGGCATGGGCGAGCTGCAGCGCCTGAAGCAGCTCGAGGATGAGAACCACAAGATCAAGCAACTGGTCGCGGATCTGAGCCTGGACGAGCATATCCTGCAGG
Source organism: Sphingobium nicotianae (assembly GCF_018603885.1). Taxonomy (GTDB): domain Bacteria; phylum Pseudomonadota; class Alphaproteobacteria; order Sphingomonadales; family Sphingomonadaceae; genus Sphingobium; species Sphingobium nicotianae. Next base: position 75,823 of record NZ_JAHGAW010000001.1, on the reverse strand, counting down.
ACGTTCCGCCAAAAAAGCTCTGACGCCTGGGCGGCGGCGCGAGATTGTTGCGCGTGTCCCGGCGTCCTACGGTGTGAGCGAGCGGCGCAGTTGTCTGGCGCTGGGCGTGGATCGGTCATCAATGCGCTATGTATCGCATCGGCCGACCATATGTATCGCATCGGCCGACCATATGTATCGCATCGGCCGACCAGATGCCGCTGATGCTGCGCATCCACGACCTGGCTACGACGCGGATGCGCAACGGCTACTTCAGGATTGGGCCTCCTAGACTCATAATTTAGTACGATGAACGCGCGTCAGCTTTCGGGCCTGGCAATTTGATCTGGGAACGTCAGGGAAATTGGCAGCACCGGCCACCTACGAGACGAGGGAATAACGCACGGTCACGAGAAGGCCGTTCGTCGGCCCATTGCTGAAGCTCAGCTGGGCACCGTCGCGTGACGCAAGTGCCCCCACGATAGCAAGCCCCAGGCCGGCACCACCTGCTTGGCGGTTGCGGGAGGGATCGGCGCGGTGGAAGGGTTCACCGAGCCGGGGCAAATGATCCGGTGCCACGCCGGGACCATTGTCGGCGATGACAAGCGAAGCATTCCCCTCCTGAACCGTGAGCTTTACGCGCACCTGCGTGCCGTGGCGCAGGCCATTATCGACGAGATTGCCGAGGATGCGCCGTATCGCGAGCGGACGCGCCCGCACCGGCACCGGCCCGGATGGCAGCTCGACAAGAATCTCGCCGGGTTCGTGGCCGCGCATAGCGATTGCATCGACGACGGCTACCCGCAGATCGACAACCGGAACCTTCTCGCTCTCGCCGGCATCGGCGCGTGCGAGCAGCAGCGTGTCGTCGAGCAGTGCCGCCATCTCATCGAGATCCCGCACCGCCCGCTCGCGATGATCGGCATCCTCGATATAGTCGGCGCGCAGGCGCAGGCGGGTCAGATAGGTGCGCATGTCATGCGCGATGGCGGCAAGCGTGCGCGTCCGCTCGGCCATCAGATCGGCAACGCGCCGCTTCATGTCGTTGAATGCGAGCGCGAGGTCGCGCACTTCGCGGGTGCCCTCGACTGGAAGATCTGGCGCTTCCAGATTTGATCCGAAGCGGCGTACCTCATTTGCAAGCTGGACCACTGGGCGCATCGTCTGACGCATCGCCACGAGCAGGATCGCGAGCAGGATGAGCCCCCCGATCGCACCCAACATGGAGCGGCGGCGCAGATAGCCGCGGATTGCACCCGAGGGTTGGCTGGTGAGAACGAGAGCGCTGCCATCATCCAGGCTGATCGCGACGCGGACGGGGGCGAAGAAGCGGGCCGGTCGCGGGCGCGAGCCGAGCAATGCACCGAGAAACGGCCGCCTGGCATCGACCGCGACGGCATGACCGGGCAACATCGCTGCATAATAATCCCCGAGCCGCACCAAATCCTCGGTGCTGTCATGCGGAGAAGGCCTGACACCCCCCGGCGCTAGGCTGACGCCATAGAGCCCCTGATCGAAGGCATGGATGAGCGCCGGTCGCTCCGCATTCGGCGTACGCTCCATTGCGGCGATCATGGCTGCGACCTCCCTGGGCAGGGGCAGGCCATAGGGCCGCTGCTCGCTGCCGCGCGAAGGCAGGGTGGTGGCGAGCACGATCAGCAGTTGGAAAGCGATGAATCCCGCGAGCAGGATCATGACGACCTGAACCGTAAGCCTTGTCTGCAGCTTCATGCGCGCTCAACCGCAAGGGTGAACTGGTAGCCACCGCCGCGCACGGTCTTGATCAGCGCCTCGCCACCCGGACGCAACGCAAGCTTGCGGCGTAACCTCGAGAGCTGGACGTCGACCGCACGATCTAAAGCGGTGGCGCTGCGGCCACGAGTCCAATCGAGCAGTTGGTCGCGATTGAGCACGCGCTGGGGATGCGTGACCAGGCACAGCAGGAGGTCGAACTCGCCGCCAGTCAGATCCAGCTCCTCGTCGCCGGGATCGGTCACACTGCGGCTGCCCACGTCGATCGTCCAGCGCCCGAAGCGATAGCGCTCGACCGGCAGCGCCGAGACAACGCGCTGGGCATCGCGCGTGCGACGCAGGATAGCGCGCGCACGGGCGACGAGCTCACGGGGATTGAACGGCTTGGGAAGATAATCGTCCGCGCCGATCTCCAGCCCCACGATCCGGTCGATATCGTCACCCTTGGCAGTGACCATCAGCACCGGCACCTCGCCCTTGGTGCGCAGGCGCCGGCAGAGCGAGAGACCGTCCTCACCCGGCAACATCACATCGAGAATTGCGAGATCGATGCGCTGGCGGGCATGGAGTTGATCGAACTCGGCCGTGGTGCCGCAGCCCAGCACAGTGAAGCCCTCGCGCTTCAGCAAGTCGATGACCATCGCGCGTATCTCGCGGTCATCCTCGACGACGGCAATGCAGCTTTCTTCCATGCATCGCACTCCATGCGCGCGTGGCGCTCCTGCGCAAGCCAGACGAAAGCACTGTTACACTTTGTCACCAATCGACATGGGCTCGACGCAACCAACTTACGCTAGCCCTTCATAGCGGCGGCAAGGGGCATGATGCACCTGTGTTCAAAGGAGATTTTCGTGCGCAAGACAATTTCGGGCCTGTCGGCCCTTTCCCTCTGCCTGATTGCCAGCACCCTGCCGGAGGCCGCGCTGGCGCGCGGTCATGGGCATCGGGTGAGCATCCAGGGCGCCTATGGCCATGGCGTCGTCCGCGAACGCGCGGTGACGCGCCAGCCGGGATCGGTCAGTGCCCGACGCGACGTCGACTGGAACAATGGCCGGGGCTATGAGACCAATCGCAGCCGGAGCTGCGCGCCCGGTGCCTGCGCAAGCTCGCGTAGTTTCCAGACCAATGACGGGCGCGGCGCCGCCACCGCCCGCTCGACCAGTTGGGGCGACGGCAGCTACGCCCACAGCCGCGTCACCACCACCAATGATGGCCGCAGCCTCAGCCGCACGACCAGTGCTCATGCCAATGGCGACGGTACGGCCGATTATTCGACCACGCTCAACGGTCCCAATGGCGGCAGCCGGACCGTCAGCGGCACCGTCGCGCGCCCGTAATCCCCATCTCATTCAGGCGGCCGCGCCTTTCCCCTCCCGCGCGGTCGCCACCCCACAAGGAAGCACTCCGATGAAGACCCTCACATTTTTCGCTATTTCCTTAGCCGGCATTGCGATCCTTGCCGCTCCTGCCGCGGCCCAGCTTGGCCGGCGCGGCGGTAGTGACCGCTTTGCACAAGCCGATAGCAATGGCGACGGCGTCGTCACGCGCGAGGAGTTCAAGACCTCGCGCTCGGCGCGCTTCAAGCAGATGGACCGCAACGGTGACGGCGCAGTCAGCCGCGACGATTTCGGCCGCATCCTCAAATTTCGCCCCGAGGCCGGACAGCGGCTGGATGACATGCTGGCCGAAGCCGACGCCAATCATGACGGCAGCCTGACCCGCGCCGAGCTCGATCATGCACCGATGCCGCTCTTCGACCGTGCCGATACCAATGGCGACAGCCGGGTCGACGCACAGGAGCGTGCGGCGGCAAAGGAACTTACCGACAACCTCCGCGCGAAGGCGAAGCGCTGATGGAGTTGTTCGCCCGCTCGCCTTACTGGCTCGCGACCCTCCTCCTGCTGGTGATCGTTGAGCTGATCTGGCGGCTGCGCACGAAGCGCGGCTATGACGGGCGGGCTGCTCTGGCCAGCATCGGCCTTTTGCTCGGCAATGTACCTTTTGCGCTGCTTAACGGCGCGATCATCGGTAGCGTCGCGCTTGGCGTCGCGGCGTTGGCGCCCGTGCAATGGCCGCTCTACGACTGGCGGAGCTGGGTCGCGGGTTTCCTCGCCTTCGAGTTCGCTTATTATTGGTTCCATCGTGCCAACCATCGCATGCGCTGGCTCTGGGCATCGCACCGCGTCCACCATAGTTCCGAGCAGCTGACCCTACTTGCCTCGATACGGCTGGGCTGGACCAATGGCATTTCCTTCGGCTGGGCCTTCTACTTGCCGCTGCTGATCGCAGGCTGCCCGCCGGTCATGGTCGCGGTCCTGCGCGCCTTCGATCTTCGTTACCAGTTCTTCCTGCACACCGAGGCGGTCGGAAAGCTCGGCCTATTCGAATGGGTGCTCAACACGCCGTCGCACCATCGTGTGCATCATGCCTCGAACGAGGGCTATATCGACCGAAACTATGGTGGGGTGCTGATCCTGTTCGATCGGCTGTTTGGTACTTTTGCTGCCGAACGAGCGGACGAGCCGCCGCGCTATGGGCTCATCGGGCACGAAACCTCGCACAATCCGATCCACATCTCCTTCGAGGAATGGCGGCTGATGCTGCGAGACGCCTGCCGGACCCGTAGATTGCGTGAGAAGATTGCCGTCCTGGTCGCGCCGCCCGACGCCCGGCCGGTGACAGGAGATGCATAATGCTGAGTCCCGAGTTCTCGCGAAATTGAGATCTCCGACCTTCTTTGAACCCTTCGGGCTACTCGAAGCTAGAAGGCTCCTTTACGCTGCTCCAGGCGTAAAGGAGCCGTGCGACCCTGAATCCGATGGTCTGTATGCGAGTGAGGACCAGGGCTTTTGGAGCGAGACATGGGAAACGGCTGCCCCACGCTGGCATCACCCACATATTCCCCCGGATTCCATCAGATTGGAATGAACGACATTCGATTAAGCATCTGATTTATATATTATCAAAGGGCGTCCATGGGCGTTTTACGGCCCCTCTCTCACGGGTCAAACGCGGCTTCGATTCCCGCAGGGGTCACCAGCTACCACCTTCGACCACATGGTCGGCCGGCAGATTGGGCGGCGATGCTCCATCCCTCGCGATCCGTTCCGCCACGGAGCCGTGGATCATGGCACCCTCCGGTATCACGCGCCGCTCGAATAGCGGTAGCGTCCATCCGAACAACGCGGGGCGGCGCGAAAGACGCGAACGCCTGCGCGGCACGAACTCGAGCAGGGGCCATAGCCCCGTCATCGTGTGATGCGGTTCCCCGAGCGGATCAGGTTTGACGTAGCGCTGGTCGGCGCGCTTTCCGAGGACGACGGCATTCACTGTCCGCGTCACATAATGAAGCCCGGTCGGCCCGGTCTGCTCGATCATCCATTCGAGCGGCACTTTGCACAGGCCGCTCTCGAGTTCGGGGTAGCCGCCGCCGACATCGCCATGGACGCCGGCAAACCAGACTTCCCGTACGTCCTGTGCAGGAGCATCGGTCGACTTGAACGGACCGGCCCAATACGGCGCGCCGACCGGCCAGAGCTGCGGCGTGAACATGGTCCGCCGTTCATCGATCGCCACGGCGTGGCGCACTGCCTCGACGCTGGGATTATGCCGAGTATAGGCATGCGAGCGTAATCGCGGCCCCTTGGGACCGCTCTCGATCACCGAGGCGACGGTGTCGAACAGGCCAAGCAACCGGATCGGCGGCCTATCCGGGCGCAGCACACGCTCGTAGAGGCGCACCTCGGCAAAGTTTCTGGCTTTGTCCGTCCCTTCTTCGCCCACCCCGGGCCGCTCCTCATCATCATCCGACGAGCGACGGCTGCCGACAAGCTTGTATGCGCGATAGACATAATCGAGCAGGTTGAGGTTGCGCCGCTCTATCAAGCCGACCGCATTGATGAAGCCCGCGAGCACTCGCGCCGTGTAGGCCCCCCGGCTGAAACCGAAGAGGTAGATGCGGTCGCGATCCGCCCCACCCCCGCCCCGCTCATAGTTGTCGACCAGGAACTGATAGGCCTGCTTCACATTGCGATCGAGACCCCACCCTGTGGCCAGGCCCCAAAACTCCACGATGCGCGGCCAGAGGCGACCCCAGCTATCCGGCACACCGAGCGTGCCGACGCCGGGATCATAATAGACGAGTTGCCGGTCGCTCTTCTCGAGCATGCCATAGAGCCGCAGGATGTTCGTGCGGTCCTCGGTTATCTGGTTGGACGTCCCGTCGAACAGGATGACGATATTCTTGCCCATGATCCCCCCTGACTATGGTCTTCTGGGGCGTCCCTGCAATGGAACCTATCGCATTGGCAGGGCAGTGGGCAAATCCATTCCATCAGCCGGCGGCCTCGCGCACCAGCGTCAGCACGCGCCCGACATGCTCTGGCCGGCAGATCAGGAGATCGGGCAGATAGACGTCTTCCTGATTGTAAATGAGCGGTGAGCCGTCGATCCGCGAGCAATGCAAGCCGTGCGCAAGCGCGACGGCAACCGGCGCGCAACTGTCCCATTCATATTGGCCGCCCGAATGCAGATAGATGTCGGCCTCGCCCCGAATGACCGCCATGGCCTTAGCCCCCGCCGATCCCATCGGGATCAGCTCGGCGCCCAGCTTGTCTGCCACCATGATCGCTTCCGCAGCGGGGCGGGTCCGGCTCACGACCATGCGCAACAGTTCGGGGGCAGGCGGCACGATGAAGGGCTGGTCCGAGCGCAGCACCGTATCGAGGCCCGGAAGCGCCACGGCGCCAACCGTCGCGATGCCATCGATTGCGAGCGCGACATGCACGGCCCAGTCAGTGCGCCCCTCCTCGCCATATTCGCGCGTGCCATCGACCGGATCGACGATCCACACGCGCGATTTGGTGAGGCGCGTGCCATCACACTGGCTCTCTTCCGACAGCAGACCGTCCTCGGGACGTTGCTCGCGCAGCGCCGTTACCAGGAACTGGTTGGACGTCTCGTCGCCGGCCTTGCCGAGCGCCTTCCCCTCGAACACGCCCGAGGCCCGCACCTCCAGCAGGAGCTTGCCCGCTGCCTCGGCGAGTTGAGCGGCAAGTTCGGCGTCGTTCACAGGTCCGGACTCCACACGCCCACTATCCGCTCGACAATACGGTCGGCTGCCTCTTCCGGCGTGACCTTGGTGGTGTCGATGCGGATCTCCGGCCGCGCCGGTACCTCATAGGGGCTGTCGATGCCAGTGAAGTTCTTGAGCTCCCCGGCCCGCGCCTTCTTGTAGAGGCCCTTCACGTCACGGCTCTCGGCCTCGGCGAGCGGCGTATCGATGAAGATCTCGATGAACTCGCCCGCCGGCAGCATCGCCCGCACCATGTCGCGCTCGGCGCGGAACGGCGAGATGAAGGCGGTGATCACGATCAACCCGGCATCGGCCATCAGCTTGGTAACCTCGCCGACGCGGCGGATATTCTCGATCCGGTCCGTCTCGGTGAAGCCGAGATCCTTGTTGAGGCCATGCCGCACATTGTCGCCATCGAGCAGGAAGCTGTGGCGGCCGAGCGCGTAGAGCTTCTTCTCGACGATGTTAGCGATGGTCGATTTGCCCGAGCCGGAGAGGCCAGTGAACCAGAGCACAGCCGGCGTCTGCCCCTTTTGCGCGGCATGGGCGTCACGGCCAATGTCGACCGCCTGCCAATGCACATTCTGCGCGCGGCGCAGAGAAAAGTGCAGCATTCCAGCGGCAACGGTGGCGTTGCTGATCTTGTCGATAAGGATGAAACCGCCAAGGGTACGATTATCGGCATAAGGCTCGAACACGACCGGCTTGTCGGTCGCCACCTCGGCGACGCCGATGGAGTTCAGCTCTAGCGTCTTGGCAGCAAGATGCTCCAACGTGTTGACGTTGATCTCATATTTCGGCGCCTGCACGGTCGCCGAGACCATCTGCGTGCCGATCTTGAGCCAATAGGCGCGCCCGGGCTTCATCGCCTCGTCCGCCATCCAGACGACGGTCGCTTCGAACTGATCGGCAACCTGGGGCGGACTGCCGGCATTCGCGATGACGTCTCCGCGCGAACAGTCGATCTCGTCAGCGAATGTTAGCGTGACCGACTGGCCGGCAACCGCCTCGTCGAGATCGCCATCGAGCGTCACGATCCGGCTCACCGTGCTGGTCTTGCCCGAGGGCAGCACGCGGATCGCGTCGCCCGGCTTGACCGAGCCGCTGGCGATCAGGCCGGCAAAGCCGCGGAAATCGAGATTGGGGCGATTGACCCACTGCACCGGCAACCGGAATGGCTTCGTCTGATCGGCGCTGTTGTCGACCTCGACTGTCTCGAGATGATCGATCAGCGTCGGCCCGGTGTACCAGGGCGTGTTGGGCGAGAGCGTGATGATATTGTCGCCCTTGAAACCGGAGATCGGCATGGGCACGAAGCTCTTGATGCCAATGTCACGCGCGAAGTCTGCATAATCCTTGACGATCGCATCGAACAGCACCTGGTCATAGTCGACCAGGTCCATCTTGTTCACCGCCAGCACGATGTGGCGGATGCCGACGAGTTGGGCGAGATAGGAATGGCGGCGTGTCTGGGTCAGCACGCCCTTGCGCGCATCGATCAAGATAACGGCAAGATCGGCGGTCGAGGCGCCGGTCACCATGTTGCGGGTATATTGCTCGTGGCCGGGCGTATCGGCGACGATGAACTTGCGCTTCTCGGTCGAGAAGAAGCGGTAGGCGACGTCGATGGTAATGCCCTGCTCGCGCTCGGCGGCGAGGCCATCGACCAGCAGCGCGAAATCGATCTCCTGCCCCTGCGTGCCGACGCGCTTGCTGTCCGCCTCCAGCGCCGCCAGCTGATCCTCGAAGATCATCTTGCTGTCGTAGAGCAGGCGGCCGATCAACGTGGACTTGCCGTCGTCCACCGATCCGCAGGTGATGAAGCGCAGCATCGACTTGTGCTGATGCTGCTCCAGATAGGCGTCGATATCCTCCGCAATGAGGGCTTCGGTCTGGTAGATAGGTACCTGCACTTCGCTCATTTCAATCTCGTCATCCCAGCGAAAGCTGGGATCTCCATCGATGTTGGACCAGACCGCACTAGGCCCCGGATCAAGTCCGGGGTTGACGCTTCGGAACGCTTCGCATTCCGTGGCGCGTCAAAAATAGCCCTCCTGCTTCTTCTTCTCCATGCCCGCGCCGCCGGCATCCTTGTCGATCGCGCGGCCCTGGCGCTCGCTGGTAGTGGTCAGCAGCATTTCCTGGATGACATCGGGCAAGGTCGCCGCCTCGCTCTCGACGGCGCCTGTCAGCGGATAGCAGCCCAAGGTGCGGAAGCGGATCGAGCGCATCTGCGGCGTCTCGCCGGGCAGAAGCGGGAAGCGCTCGTCATCGACCATCAGCAACAGCCCGTCCCGCTCCACCGTGGGGCGCGGGGCGGAGAAATAGAGCGGCACGATGGGCACGTCGTTGAGCTGGATATATTGCCAGATGTCCAGCTCGGTCCAGTTGCTGATCGGGAAGACGCGGATGCTCTCGCCCCGGTTCTTGCGGGCATTGTAGAGGTTCCACAGCTCCGGGCGCTGATTCTTGGGGTCCCAGCCGTGGCTAGCCGTGCGAAACGAGAAGATGCGCTCCTTGGCGCGGCTCTTCTCCTCGTCGCGCCGCGCGCCGCCGAAGGCGACGTCGAAGCCGTACAGGTTCAGTGCCTGCTTGAGCCCTTCCGTCTTCCACATGTCGGTGTGCAGCGGGCCATGATCGAACGGATTGATCCCCCGCTCCTTCGCTTCCGGGTTCTGGTAGACGAGCAGCTCCATGCCGCTCTCCTTAGCCATCCGGTCCCTCAGCTCGTACATCGCCTTGAACTTCCAGGTCGTGTCGACATGGAGCAGCGGAAATGGCGGCGGCGAGGGATAGAAAGCCTTGCGCGCGAGATGCAGCATCACCGCCGAATCCTTGCCCACCGAATAGAGCATCACCGGCTTTTCCGCTTCCGCCACGACCTCCCGCATGATGTGGATGCTCTCCGCTTCCAGGCGTTCGAGATGGGTCAGCGTACGGGTCATTCGGCGTCCTGAATAGCGTGGTGGGCGCGCATGGCGCCGCCATCATGTAGGGGCGCTGCTAGCTCAGCCCAATGTCACACGCAGCAAGCTTTTGCTACGATGCGCGACACTTTGTCTTTCCTCCGCCGTGGCTTGATCAGTGTGGACGGCCGGAAAAGCCCGCCGCGGCGCGCAACGCATCGGCATCCATCATCCTGCCGCCCATCATCACGACCCGCGTCTGGCGCAGCGCGCTGACCGACTGGGAAGGATCGCCCTCGACCAGCACGAGATCGGCGGTCTTGCCTGGCACGATCGATCCCGTCGTCTTGTCCACGCCGATCAGGCGCGCCGGCGCGATGGTGGCGGTCGACAGGGCCTGGGCCGGGGTCATGCCCGCGGCCACATAAAGCTCCAGCTCGCGGACCAGCTCGATCCCGCTGCCGTCGGTGCCGGCAACGATCGGCACGCCCGCATCGAACAGCTTCTTGATCAGCACCAGCATCATCGTGAAGCTCTTGCGATAGTCGGCGCGGGTCAGGTCCTTCGGCACGGCGAAGCCGCCGGTTTTGTAACTGCGCTCCACCGCTGGCGGCAGCGTGCCCAGGAACGGCGTATAGGCGCCGATGACCTCGCCATTGTCCGGCACGTAGAGGCCCTCGAAGGCGACGGCAGTCGGATCGTTGGCGATCTTCTTCGCCGCCATGGCGTGGATGATCTCGCTCATCACCGGGCCGTTGAGATCGACATCCTTGGCGTAGCGCCCCGGCCCCTCGAAGCGCGCGATGCCATTGTCGGAGGCGATCACGTCGTCCGGCATCGCCTGCATGATCACCCAGTTGATGTGGGTGATCTCGTCATAGCCGTCGCGGATAGCATCCATCGGACGCATGCCCTGAGGGATATGACCGTGGACGTGCAGCCCCAGCCGATGCGCCTCCGCGATCGTATTGGGCATCCAGACCGGATTCATCGTCCCGTAGAATTTGACGCCGGTGAATCCGTTTTCCTTGGCTTTGCGGACCCAGGCGATGGCCTCCTCCTCGCTGGTCGCGACGTTGGCGACCTGCGCGGTGTTCGGCCCTTTCCCGTCGATCAGCGAGGAAGGATAGACATTGGGCATCAGCAGATCGCCCTTCGCGGTGCGCTCGCGGCGATCGATGGTCAGCTTGTCGTCATTGCCCGGATCGCGCACCGAGGTGACGCCCAACGAGAGCTCCTGAATTCCGGTATAGTCTCCGCCGACATGCATATGCGCGTCCCACAGGCCCGGGACGAGCGTCTTGCCCTTGCCGTCGATGATCTGCGCCTTGGCCGGGACCTTGACCTTGCCCCATGGCCCCGCCGCAACGATCTTGCTGCCCGAGACGAGCACGGTCTGGTCGGCGAGGAACAGCATGTTGTCCGCGTCATAGGTCTTCACATGGGTGAAGGCGACCGGGCCGGCCGGCGTCGTGATCAACGACCTTGCGAGGGCCGGCATCTGCGCGGACAGCGCCCTGGTCTGCGCCGCGTCGAGCCTTGCCTGCTCGCCCTCATAGCCCGCGGGCAACCAGGCGAGGAAATTGCTGTAGCCGAAGAAACGCCCGTCCGCGTCCGTCCAGACCGGGAACGGCGTGTTGAAGAGCCCGGTGATCGACCAGCACACCACCGTCTTCTTCTTGTCGCCCTCGCCGATCTCGATCGTGGTAAGCTTCTCGGCCTTGGCCTTGCCCCCCGGCAGCAGATCGAGCGTCTTGTCGGGCTGCGCGAGGAGATGCTGGACGAACGAGGCGAGCAGTGACACCGGACCGCCCTGGCTCATGTAGAAATGCGGCGTCCTGACCTTGGTGGTCCCCTTGTCGACGGGGCTCGTCCAATTCGCAGAGCCATTCTTGAGCGCATAGGTCTCGGCCGCGTCGCCCTGCGGCGTCGTTCCCCGGATGGCGATGGCTGTGGGTGGATTGACCGGATCGTCGGTTTCGGCGCTGTCGATCTCCCAGATCTGGCCGCGCAGGTTCAAGCTCTCGCGGCCCATCTTGCGGCCATCGGGCGCGGTCCAAATCCAACTCTCGCCGTGCTGGCCCCCGGTCGAGACGATCAGGTAGTGGACGGCGTCAGCGGGCGGGTGGGCGAGTTGATCCTTCGGGACCTGGGCGAGAACGCTCGACGCGAGCAGCAATGACATGGCGCATGGCAGCAAACTGATCGGTCGCATGACAATCCCCTTCGGCCGGCGGACAGGCTGCGACAAAGCGTGCGCGAGCGCAAGGCGCCACGAACCACCACCGTCATCCCGACGCAAGCAGGGATGACGACTTCTATCCTGCCGCCTTCTTCGCCTTTAGCGCCGCCTTGGCCTTGGGTTTGGGTTTGGCTGCGGTTTTCTTCGGCGCCGTTTTCTTCGCTTTGCCCTTGCTCTTCTTCGCCGGCGCGGCCGCTGCCCGCGCGTCGATGAGCTGCGCCGCTTCCTCGAGCGTCAGCTCTTCTGGCGCAATCGTCTTGGGCAAGGTCGCGTTGGTCGTGCCATCGGTTACATAGGGACCGAAGCGGCCAGCCATCAGCTTGATCTCCGCCTCGGTGCGCGGATGCGCGCCCAGCACCTTGAGTGGCTCCGTGCCACGCCGCGCCCCGCCGCGATTGGCGGCATCGGCGAGCTTGGCGACGGCGGCATTCATGCCGGTCTCGAACACCTCGGCGGTCGAAGCGAGCCGGGCATATTTGCCGTCATGCGCCAGATAGGGGCCATAGCGTCCGATGCTCGCCGTGATCGGCTTGCCGGTGTCCGGATGATCGCCGACCGTGCGGGGCAGCGAGAGCAGCTTCGCCGCCCAGTCGAGCGTCAGTTCGCCGTCCGGCAGATCCTTGGGGATCGAGGCGCGCTTCGTCTCGTCGCCGCTGACCGTCTCGATATAGGGGCCGAAGCGCCCGGCCTTGCGCAGGATCGGCTCGCCGGTCTCGGGATGCTTGCCAAGTTCCTCGGGACCGTTCGATTCCGCCGCGCCATCGCTGCCGCCGGGCTGGCCGAACTTGCGGGTATATTTGCACTCGGGATAATTGGAGCAGGCGATGAACGCGCCATAACGGCCGCCGCGCAGCGACAGACGCCCCTCCTTGCAGAGCGGGCACAGGCGCGGATCGCTGCCATCGCCCTTGTCGGGGAACAGCATTGGCGCCAGGAACTCGTCGAGTTGCGCGGTGACTTCCGAGGGCTTGAGCTCCATGATCTCGGCGGTCTTGGGTTTGAAGTCGCGCCAGAAAGCCTCGAGCACCTGCTGCCATTGCGCCCGGCCGCCGGAAATCTCGTCGAGCTCGTCTTCCAGACCGGCCGTGAAATCATAAGCGACATAACGCTCGAAGAAACGCTCCAAAAAAGCCGTCACCAGCTTGCCGCTCTCCTCGGCGAAAAAGCGGTTCTTCTCGATCCGGACATAGTCGCGGTCCTTGAGCGTCTGCAGCGTCGAAGCATAAGTCGACGGGCGGCCGATGCCCAATTCCTCCAGCCGCTTGACCAAGCTCGCTTCGCTGTAGCGCGGCGGCGGCTGGGTAAAATGCTGCTCGGCGCGCACGGCCTTTTTCGCCGGCTGATCGCCCGCTTTCAGCAAGGGCAGCAGCTTGCCATCCTCATCTTCGGCGTCATCACGCCCTTCCTCATAGAGCGCGAGAAAGCCAGGGAAGAGCACGACCTGCCCCGTTGCCCGCAACGCATGCTGGCCCGTGCCGTCAGTCAGCTCAATGCTGGTCCTTTCCATTCGCGCGGACGCCATCTGGCTCGCCAAAGCGCGCTTGAAAATGAGATCGTAAAGCTTGGCATGGACACCAGAGCCGACCGTCTGCCGGGTGAACTCGGTCGGGCGGATCGCTTCATGCGCTTCCTGGGCATTCTTCGCCTTGGTCTGATAGACGCGCGGCTTGTCCGGCAGATAACCAGCGTCATAACGATCCGCGATCGCCTTGCGCGCAGCCGAGATGGCGCTCGAATCCATCTGCACGCCATCGGTGCGCATGTAGGTGATCGCACCGTCCTCATAGAGCTGCTGGGCAACGCGCATCGTGTCGCTGGCGGAGAGGCCGAGCTTGCGTGCGGCTTCCTGCTGCAGAGTCGAGGTGGTGAAGGGCGGCGGCGGATTACGGGTCGCGGGCTTGGTCTCGACCGACGCGACCGTGAAGCGCCCGGCTTCGACGTCGGCCTTCGCGGCGAGCGCATCGCCCTCCTTGCCGATCGTGAGACGATCAACCTTCTCGCCGCGCCAGCGCACCAGTCGCGCCTCAAACCCCTGTCCGCCCTGCTCAAGATCGGCCGCCACCGACCAATATTCCTGCGGCACGAACGCCTCGATCTCCCGCTCACGCTCCACAACGAGTCGCAAAGCCACGGACTGCACGCGCCCGGCCGATTTGGCGCCGGGCAGCTTGCGCCAGAGCACGGGCGACAGCGTGAAGCCGACCAGATAGTCCAGCGCGCGACGGGCGCGATAGGCGTCGATCAAATCCGTATCCAGCTCGCGCGGATGCTTCATCGCCTCGGTAATCGTGGCCTTGGTAATCGCGTTGAAGGTGACGCGCTCGACGTCCTTGGGCAGCGCCTTCTTCTGGCGCAGCACTTCCTGCACATGCCACGAGATCGCCTCGCCCTCGCGATCAGGGTCAGTGGCAAGGATCAGCCGGTCGGCCCCCTTGGCAAGATCGGTGATCGCCTTGAGCTGCTTGGCCTTGTCGCCATAATTTTCCCAGGCCATCGAGAAGCCGTCGTCGGGATCGACCGAACCATCCTTAGGCGGCAAGTCGCGGACATGGCCGTAGGACGCCAGGACCCGATAGTCCCCTCCCAGATATTTTTCGATGGTCTTGGCCTTGGCCGGCGATTCGACAATGACGAGTTGCATGGGGCTTTCGGTAACCTTCCTCACGTGTACGCGCGAGTGTGAAAGCGTCGACCGAAGAACGTCAAGCCTCCGAAATCTCCACCTCAAGGGACAGCGCACTCAAATGCCAGACGGCAACGGCGACGACATAGCGAGTAATGAAGGCGGCGAACGTCAGGCGATCGAGTAGAATCAGGCGACCGGTCTCCTTGAATATCGCCGCGGATTCGCGCACAACCGTCACGCTGATCGCGGCGGTGCATATTTGTCCGGTCAGGATAGGCTGACACGCCCGCCGGCATGCCGGCGGAGATGACCGGCAATTTCCAGCTCCAGCAGTGCGGTCTGAACCAGTGCCGGCGCAAGTCCAGACTGGCGGATGAGTTCATCGACCGAGACCGGACTGAGGCTGAGCAGCGCGCGGACTGCTCGACGCTCCCTGTCCGCCAAATCGGAAGGCAGCTCCCCGGCATAGGGGCTGCAGGGCGAGCGCAAGGCACGCTGATCGATCGCACCGATTGCCTCGATGATGTCGGCGGCGCTCTGCACCAGGGTCGCGCCTTCTCGGATCAGACTGTTACACCCTTGCGCGCGGGGATCGGCGGGAAAGCCGGGCACGGCCATCACGTCCCGCCCTTCCTCTCCGGCAAGCCGCGCCGTAAGCAGCGAACCTGAGCGTGGCGCCGCCTCGACCACCACCGTGCCGAGGCTCATCCACGCGATAATTCTGTTGCGCGCCGGAAAATGCCGGGCCAGCGGTTCCGCCCCCGGTGGCAGTTCGGTAAGGAGCAAGCCTTCAACGGCGATGCGCTCTTGCAGTTCGGCATTCTCCGGCGGGAAAACGACATCGATGCCCGATCCGATGACCGCAATCGTCGACAACGGTCCGGCGCCGTTATGCGCCGCGGTGTCGATCCCTCGTGCAAGCCCGGAGACGACCACTATGTCGACCGCCGCCAGCCCATGGGCCAACTCACGTGCGAGCCGGACGGCGGCCGCAGAGGCATTGCGCGCGCCAACGATCGCCACGCATCGCCGGGCCGCCAGTGCCATGTCGCCACGCAGGATCAGCGCGGGTGGTGCACCGTCCGCCTCCGCGAGCAGCGGCGGATAGTCGGGTTCGCCAAGGAAGCAGTAGCGGGCGCCGAGACGATAGACACGCTCGCATTCGGCCTCGACGGCGCGCCGGTCAGCCGCACGGAATCCCAGCGCCCCTCCACGCGCGGAAAGATCGGGCAAAGCGTCCAGAGCCGCGCTCGCATTGCCAAAACGCGCCAGCAATTGCCGGAATGCCACTGGTCCCACATGGCGCGTACGGATCAACCGCAGCGCGTCGAAGCGACCGGCCGTCAGCGCGCTCATGCTTCTTTTGACGATCCCACGCGTGGCTCTTCGCCGCGCAGCAGCCGTGCGATATTCGAGCGGTGCCGCCAAACCACGATCAGAGCCATGATGGCGAAAGGCGTCGCGACTACCGGCCCGCCAAGCATCAACGCCGCTAGCGGCGCGCTGACCGCAGCGCTCATTCCGCCCACCGAACTGATCCGACTAAGCCCGAAGGCGCCGAGCCAAACAACCGCGAAGATCAGGGCGATGATCCAGTTCAGCGCCAAGGTCACGCCAAGCATTGTCGCCACGCCCTTACCGCCCTTGAAACCCAGCCAGATGGGATAGCAATGGCCGACGAAAGCCAGAACGCCGCAGATCGCCCCGCCATTGTCCGGCAGAAGCCGGCTACCGATCAGGACCGCCAGTGCGCCCTTCGCGCCGTCGAGCATCAGGGTCGCCGCAGCCAGTTCCTTGCGGCCGGTCCGCAGCACATTCGTCGCGCCGATGCTACCCGAACCGATGGCACGCAAATCGCCCGCTCCGGCAAGTCGCGTCAAGACGATGCCGAAGGGGATCGATCCCAGAAGATAGCCGATCGCCGCAATCAGCGCCGGAAGCTGCCATTCCACGAAATCATCCTCCCAAGTCGCGAGAGGCCCTTGTTGCGCGGCCTTCGCGATGGTTGCAAGTCCGGAAAGATCCCGATCATGGCGGGACGCGGCAGGCCCATTCCACCCCATTAGCGGGAGAAGGAGATTGAGTGCTTGTAACGGAGATGACGCAGAGTCATCACATGGCGATGTCCGGCAAGCAAAAAATGAAGACGATCGCAATCTACAGCCTCAAGGGCGGCGTCGGGAAATCGACCTTCGCGGTCAACCTTGCATGGGCATCTGCGTCGCGCTCGGCCCGGCGGACCTTGCTGTGGGATCTCGATCCGCAAGCCGCGGCAACCTTCCTGCTCGCCCCGGAAGCCGACGCGCGTGACGCCGCCCGCGCCGTCTTTTCACGCAGCGTTGACCCCATGGACCTGTGCCGCCCGACCACGGTCCCGAATCTTGAGCTGCTTGCCGCAGATACATCGCTGAACGGGCTCGAGCGCCTGCTGTTCGAGTTGGGCAAGAAGAAGCGTCTTTCCAAGCTTCTCGAAAGTCTCGAGAAGAATTATGACCGGGTGCTGCTCGATTGCCCGCCGGGCCTCACCGAGACCGCCGAGCAGGTACTCCAGGCGGCCGATCTGCTGATCGTCCCGGTCGTCCCCTCGCCGCTGGCCCGCAAGTCGCTCGACGATCTGGTCGAGACGCTGGTCCGGCGGGGCGGCAAGCATCCGCCCATCCTGCCGGTCTTTTCCATGGTCGACCGGCGGCGCAAGTTGCACGCCGCCGCCATGGACCAGTACCCGGAATGGCCGGCCGTGCCTTATGCCAGCGTCATCGAGCAGATGGGCGTACGGCGACAACCGCTCGGCGCTTTCGCCGCACAGAGCCCGTCCGCCGGGCAATTCGCCGCCATCTGGGCTGCGATCGAGCATCGCCTCGCAAAGGACTGATGCTCTGGGCGGCGTGGACACATTCAAGTCAGCGCCATGTCTGCCTTGATGAAGGCAGGTCTGAGGGCAGCGCAGCTTGTCCCTACGCCGTCGCGAAATCGGGGCTGTCCCATTGGATCGCGTTAGAGCATGACGATTCGGGGCATGCGATCCTCGGGCTCTTTCTTATCCTGAATACAGCAGCATGCGGGCAGGCGTCCGGCCTGCATCGTTGCTCATAGTGTGATCCTGGCGTGACCTTTGGGCAATCCAGACCGACCGGCTTGGCAAGATGGCTTGCCAAGAACCACCGCTCTAATCTGTCCACGGGACCTGGCGCTCAGGCGACCTGGCTGTTGGGATCAATGAAGAGGCCGAGCGCATCGGCTGCCGGCATGGGGCGGCCGAAATAAAAGCCCTGGATCTTGGTGCAGCCAAGCGCGCGGATGATGTCGTGTTCCGCTTCGGTCTCGACGCCCTCGGCCGTCGTTTCCATCTCCAGGCTCTGCGCCATGGCGACCACCGCATGAATGATCGCCAGGCTTTCGCGCTGGTTGCGTGCCGCGCCGCTGACGAAGCTGCGATCGATCTTGATCGTGCTGAATCGACTGCGCGACAGGTAGCCGAGCGAGGAATAGCCGGTACCGAAATCATCGAGGGACAGACGGACGCCGAGTTTCATGAGCTTGTCGAGAAGCTGCGAGACACCTGTCCCTTCGCGCAGGAATACACCCTCCGTCACTTCCAGTTCAAGCCGCTCCGCTGGCAAGCGGCTGTGCGCCAGAGCCGATACCACCGTCTCCAGAAACTCGGCCTCATAGAGCTGCTCGGCCGACACGTTGACCGAGACCCTGACGTCGTCGGGCCACTGCGCTGCTTCCTGACAGGCCGTTCGCAGCACCCAATTGCCGATCGAGGCGATGAGGCGGGTGTCTTCGGCCAGGGGGATGAACTTCACCGGTGATATCGGTCCTAACTCCGGATGGGTCCAGCGCACGAGCGCCTCGAAGCCCACAACCTCGCCCGTGTCGGCGGTGACGATCGGCTGATAGAGCAGGTGCAGCTCGTTCTTGCCGAGCGCCTCGCGCAGGGCGATCTCGAGCGTGCGCCGTTCCTCGGCATCGGCATGCATGGCCGGCGCGTAGCGCAGATGCTTACCCCGCCCCGCTTCCTTCGCGCGATACATGGCAAGATCGGCGCTGCGGATCAGGGTCTCGGCGTCGGTGCCATCGTTCGGCGCGGTCGCCGAACCGACGCTGGCGCCGATGAACAACGTATGATTGTCGACGACATAGGGCCGCGAAACCGCCTCGATGATCGCCAGCGCGAGCTGATCGATATAGAGCGCCTCAGGCGCGTCGCGGATGATCACAGCGAACTCGTCGCCGCCCAGGCGCCCGCAAATCTCGTTCACCGAGCAGACCGTCCCGATACGCTCTGCAACCTGCGCAAGCAGCCGATCGCCGACGAGATGGCCCAGCGTGTCATTGACCGACTTGAAGCGATCCAGATCGATCATCAGGAACCCGCAGCGTGTGTGCCAGCGGGAAACCTGTTCGATCGCAACGGCCAGTTCTTCGGTGAGATGAAGGCGATTCGGCAGGTTGGTGAGCATGTCATAGCGCGCCATCTGCGCGATGCGCTCCGACGAGACCTTCTGCACGGTGATGTCCGAGCCGACGCCCCGGAAGCCCAGGAAAACGCCCTTTTCGTCGACGCGCGGCGACGCCGAAATCTCCCACCAGCGCTGCTGCTCGTTGACCACGACCGGCAGCACGAGGCCCGAGAACGGCGCGCGCAGCTTCAGCTTCTCGGCCAACTCGTGCAGCGCGGGATCGAACCGGCCGCCTTCCCAATCCGGCCCCGCCAGCACTTCGAGGATCGATCGCCCTTCAAGCTCGTCCGCGCTCAGTCCAAGCATCCGCGCGAAGGACGGTGACACGCCGGTCAGCCGGCGCGCAATATCGGTCTGCCACAGCGAATCCGCCGCATCGATGTCATGCTCCTTGAGCAGGAGGCTGACGACCTCACGCTTCTCCGCAAGCAGCTTGTTGGTGGTGAGTTGCACACCAAAGAGATGGGCTTGCCGCAGACTAGCGCCGAGCAACAGCATGGCATAGCTAGTGACGATCGCCGCGAGCAACGGATCGGCATGCTTGAGCATCATCCAGAAGGCGCCCGCGCCAACGGTGATGATGAAAGAGGCCGATGAGAGCGGCGTCGCCTGATGGGCGATCGCGACGGCCGCCATCAGACAGCAGGCAATCGTCCATAAGGTGACGATCTCGGATGGTCGCGCAGCGCTGGTCAGCAGCACCATCGCCATGACCCATGCGACCCCCTGGAGCAACGCCAGCATACCGTGCTTGAGAAGATCCGAGCGTGTGGCCGTCGCATAATCGGACGCGGCGGCGGCGCGGCGCAGCTGGAATGCGGGCAGATAGGCGGCCAGCACGAGAAGAGTCCACGACGCGAGCATCCAGCCCGGCACATGAACCAGGAACCGGAAATTGACGAGCACGGCCGAAATGGCGGCCAACGCGGCGCACAGGCCGAGCATGCGATCGGACGCACGCAGCTGGCTACCATGAACGAACTCGACATGCTCCGCCGGGAGGCGTCGCAAGCCGGTCAAAATGGCGAGCGGCAACGTCTCAGGAAGGGGCTCTGCCCGCTGGGTCTGAGGCGATGCACGGTTTATCACGCATCGCTGATAGGACAGTCGAGGTTATCAAGCCGTAAGCAGCCGGGAAACTGCCTGCGAATCCGCGCTAAGCGGCGATATCATAAGGAACAATTTCGCCCTCGAGATAGAGCTTGCGCGCTTTCGAGCGGCTGAGCTTGCCCGAGCTCGTCCGCGGCAGCGAGCGCGGCGGCACCAGCTCGACGACGCAGTTCATTCCGGTGATCGAACGGACGCGCTCGCGGATGTCGTCCCGCAGCTTGGCGCGCTCCTGATTGTCCGACACGCGGCAATGGACCAGCACGGCCGGCGCTTCCTCGCCACCAGACGTGGTGATCGAGAAGGCCGCGATGTCACCCTGCTTGAAGCCGGGCAGCTGCTCGACGGCCCATTCGATATCCTGCGGCCAGTGATTCTTGCCGTTGATGATGATCATGTCCTTGGCGCGGCCGACAATGTAGAGATAGCCATCCGAGAGATAGCCCATGTCGCCCGTGTCGAGCCAACCGTCGACCATGCAGGCGTCGGTCGCTTCCTGATCACGGAAATAGCCGACCATGAGGCTGCTGCCGGTCGTCCAGACCTTGCCAATCGTGCGGTCCGGCACCAGTCCTCCGAAATCGTCGCGAATCTCGACGGTCATGCCCAGCACGGGCTTGCCGCAATTGACGATCGCGCGGAACCGCTGCGGACGGTCGCGCGGCGCGGCACCACCCGATAGCTCGGTCTCTTCGACCAGCTCGACGACGATCCCCTCGCCCGGCGGCATGATGGTGACCGCCAGGGTCGTCTCCGCGAGGCCATAGCTCGGCAGGAAGGCCTTGGGGCTGAAGCCGGCTTCCGCGAACGCGTCGACGAACTGCTGCATGACATCGGGACGGATCATGTCCGCGCCGTTGCCGGCGATCCGCCAGCGCGAGAGATCGAACCGCTCGGACGCGCGGGTCTGGCTGGACATGCGGCGCGCGCAGATGTCGTAACCGAAGGTCGGCGAATAGCTGATCGCGGTGCCATCATGGCGCGAGATCATGTCGAGCCATGCAAGCGGACGCCGGGCGAAATCCTCAGTCTTCAGATAATCAGTCGAGACCTGATTGGCGACGGGCGACAGGAAGCAGCCGACCAGTCCCATGTCGTGATACCAGGGCAGCCAGCTGATGCAGCGATCGCCGTCGACCACCTCCATGCCATGGCTATGAGCCGTGAGATTGGCGAGCAGCGCCTTGTGCGTCACTGCCACGCCGTGCGGGAAGCGCGTCGAGCCGCTCGAATATTGCAGGTAGCAAATGTCGTCGGTGCTCGCCTGCGGCAGGGCGCAGCGCGCAGCCGGCGTCGCCAGGAAATCCTCGAAGCTGAGCGGCGCGACATTCTGGCGGCGCGCGGCCTCGCTGGCCATTTCGCTCAGTTCCGCCGGGAAGAGCAGCATCGAGGGATCGCAGCTCGACAGCTGGACGACGAGCTGGTCGATATAGCTTTCCTTGCCGCCGAAGCTGGTCGGCAGCGGCAGCGGCACCGGCCAGGCACCGGCATAGACAATCCCGAAGAAGGTCTGCGCGAACTCGGCGCCGGTCTCGGCGACGAGCGCGATGCGATCCTGAGGCTTGACGCCGCGCGCGATCAGGCGCTGCGCGCAGGCGATGGCGTCGCTGCGCATCTCGCTGAACGGATAAGGCCGCGCCAGATTTCCGCGCGCGTCATGAAAGTTGAACCCCCGCACACCCCGGGCCGCATAATCAAGCGCCTCTCCGAGTGTTCCAAAATCTGCAAAACGTCGCGCAAGCCGATCGTCCGTCGGTGTTTGCTGCATCGAATGACCCTTCTTATTGTCCGCCTTGTCCGTTTGAAACGCCAAAGTCTGCGGTTGGTTCGGCGTGCATTTGCGCTGATCTCGCCGAAGTCTCATCCGCGCCGAGCCCGGCCTTTTCTTGCGCCAGCCCGGCAGCGTCCCTTAAAGACAGACACTATGGCACAAAAATGGCGCACCCGTTCCCCAAGGGAAAAACCGGCTCCGCGCCCGCTCGACGCTGAAGCGCTGGAAGCGCTCGCGCTGCACTATGTCGGCAGATTTGCCACGAGCCGCGCCAAGCTCGTCGCCTATCTGGGCCGCAAGGTGCGCGAACGCGGATGGACGGGCGATGAACCGGCGTCGGTCGAGATGATCGCCGAGCGGTTGGTGTCGCTGCGGTATGTCGACGACGAGGCCTATGCGACGATGAAATCCGGCGCGATGCAGCGGCGCGGCCTTGGCGGCCGCCGCATCGCGGAGGCCCTGCGGCAGGACGGGATCGCGCAGCATCTCTCGGCGCAGGCATCGCCCAGCGCCGCCGAGCGCTGGGAGGCCGCGCATCGCCTCGCCCGGCGCAAGCGCATCGGCCCTTTCGCGACCGAGAGGCCCGACCGGGCGCTGCGCGAAAAGCATCTCGCCGCCTTCATCCGCGCGGGGCATGATCTTGACCTGGCGCGCGCCTGGGTCGATGCCGCGCCGGGCGAGCTTCCACCCGAACCCGATCGCGAGGACTGATGCCCCTGCCATTGCCCCGTCGAGCGCTTGCCCTTGGCCTGCTTCTGTCGGTCGCCGCCTGCCGGGGCGGCGCGCCGGGTGACGGGAAGGCCCAGGCGGACCAGCCGCGCAAGGGCGAGATCGCGCTGCAGATCACCAATGGCGCGGGCGAGAAGCGCGCCTTCATCGTCGAGCTCGCCGTCACCGAGCCGGAGCAGGAGCGCGGCCTGATGGAGCGCAGGTCGCTCGCCGACAATCGCGGCATGCTCTTCCCCTTCGCTTTTCCGGCGACGGCGAACTTCTGGATGAAGAACACACCCCTGCCGCTCGACCTGCTGTTCATCCGGCCGGACGGGACGATCGCCGCGATCCTGCCCGGCATGCCCAACGACCTGCACCCGCTGACTGCGGGTGAGCCGGTGTCCGCCGTCCTTGAAATTCGCCAGGGCCGCGCGCAGGCGCTCGGCATCGGCCCGGGCGACCGCGTTCAGTGGGGCGATTGCGCCAATGGCGCGGCGTCGCCGGCGGGCGTCTGGGAAGCCGATCGTTTCTGCCCGGCGCCGTCGCGATGAGGCGGCGGATGCCATTTCGGCGGTTGCCAATGGCCGGTCAGAGCGGCTAAGCGCAGGGCCCATGGGCATCGTCAAAAACATCTTCACCTGGTGGGAAGGCTCGACCTTCGGCACATGGCTCAACACCACGCGCCACGGCACCAAGGTGGGCGAGGATCATCAGGGCAATGTCTATTATGAGGGCGGCACCGACCCCAACGGGTTGACGCGCCGCTTCGTCATCTACAGGGGCGCCAATGATGCGAGCCGCGTGCCGGCCGAATGGCATGGCTGGCTGCATCACACGATCGACGGTCCGCCCGAGAGCCATTTGCCGCCGCCGCGCATATGGGAAGCGGATTACACGCCCAATCAGACCGGCACACCCAACGCCTATCGCCCCTCCGGCGCCATCGAGGCCGGCGGCAAGCGCCAGATGGCGACCGGCGACTATGAAGCCTGGACGCCCGACGCGTGAGCCTCACGCGGTCCGCCGCGCCGGGCCGGTGGTTGATCCCGCTCGGTCTCACGGCCTTGCTTGCCGCCTGTAGCGGTCGGCCCGAAGGTGCGCAGAATGCGGGCAATACCGCCGAAGAGCGCACACAGGACCAGAAACCGGTGCAGGTGAATGTTGGCTTGCCGGGCACGCCGATGGCGCAACGCGTGGCGCAGATCGGCCTGCTGAACAAACGCAACGGCATCACCCGAACGCTGACGCTGAAGCCCGGCGAGGCGCTGCGCGTCGGCAATGCGATCGTGCGGCTGCGGGCCTGCGAGACCACGGCACCTTGGGAGCTGGACCGCGAGACGGGCGCCTTCGTGCAGCTCGACGTCCAGGAGACCCGCGACAACAAGTGGCACCGCATCTTCTCGGGCTGGCTCTTCAAGGAGCGCCCGGACCGCAATGTCGTCAGCCATCCGATCTATGATGTGTGGGTGACGAGTTGCGCGATGAGCTGGCCGGAGACCGGTCCCGAGACGGTGCGCGTCGAGGACAAGGCCGGGGACAGGGGCAGCCGCAAGGCCGGATCGGCGTCCAACGAATCGAGCGCGGAGAACTCACCCGAGAGCGCCTCGCCCGCGCCATCCGCCAGCGCCTCGCCCAGCAGCGAGGAATAGGTCTCCGCGCTGACCTCGATCGCGCCCAGCGAGGCGAGATGCGAGGTCATGAACTGGCAATCCAGCAAGGTGTAGCCGCCGACGATGAGCCGCGCGACGAGCCAGGTCATCGCAACCTTGGAGGCGTCCGTCTCGCGGCTGAACATGCTCTCGCCGAAGAAGGCGCCGCCGAGCGCCAGGCCGTAGAGACCGCCGACCAGGCGCCGCTCCGCGCCCTTGCCCAGCCAGACCTCGACGCTGTGCGCCAGCTTGCGCTGGTGGAGACGGATGAACGCCTCCTCGATGTCGTGATTGATCCAGGTCGTCGGCCGGTCCTGCGCGCTCTCTGCGCAAAGCGCGATGACCTGCGCGAAGGCGGTGTCGGCGGTGACCTCGAATCGGTCCGAGCGGACGGTCTTGCGCAGCGATTTCGAGAGGTGAAAGCCGTCGAGCGGCAGGATGGCGCGGCGCTCGGGTTCGACCCAGAAGACCGAGCCGGCCTTGCGGTCGTCCGCCATGGGGAACAGCCCGACGGCATAGGCGCGCAGCAGGATCGGCAGGTCGATGGCCATCGCCGGCAGGATAGCAGAGCGGCAGGCGCTTGTTCCAGAGGAACGATGGCTCTAGCGCCGGAAATGAGAGATTTGGGAGGAGAGAGACATGGCGACGTTCGTTCTGGTGCATGGCGCCTGGGGTGGCAGCTGGGGCTACGGGCCGCTGGCGCGGGAGCTGCGCGCGGCGGGGCATGAGGTGCATGTCCCCTCGCTCACGGGCCTGGGCGAGCGCGCCCACCTCGCCCATGGCGGCATCACGCTCAGCGACCATGTCGCGGACGTCACCGGCCTGATCGACTGTGAGGGGCTCGACGACATCATCCTCGTCGGCCACAGCTATGGCGGGATGGTGATCACCGGCGTCTCGGCATTGCGCGGCAGCCGCATCCGCAGCCTCGTCTATCTCGATGCCTTCCTGCCGCAGGACGGGCAGGCGCTCTGGGACATCGTCGATGACCGCACGCGGGCCATGTACATCGAGAATCAGCGCGCGACGCCGGGCCTGATCGAGCCGATCTTCCCGATCCCGCCGGGCCGCGCCGGGCGCGTGTCGGGCCATCCGCTCCTCACCCTGCTGGAACCGGTCAAGCTCGGCGGCGAGGAAAGCGCGATCGGGCGGCACGTCTATGTCTATGCCAGCGCCAGCCCGGTCGGCTCGTTCGCCCAGTTCCGCGAGCGCTGCGCCGCCGACCCGGCCTGGACCGTCCACGACCTCGCCACCGGCCATATGGTCTTCGACGACGACCTCGCCGGCACGACCAGGATCCTGCTCGCGGAAGCATGAGCCACGCAGAAAGACCCAAGCTCATGCTTGCGCCCTCCCCCGCCCCGCGTTAAGGGCAGCGCCTTCGCCGGCACAGGGGTGTAGCTCAGCTGGTAGAGCGTCGGTCTCCAAAACCGAATGTCGTAGGTTCGAATCCTATCGCCCCTGCCAACACTTGCCGACGGGTGCGACTGCGCCTAGATGCAGGGCCGGTGACGAAACCAAGCGGCGGACTGGCCGGGGGAATGCTCCGGGTGCGGTCCGCTTTCTTGTGTTTCCGAGACATTGATTTTGAAAGAGCAAGCAGCGTGGCGAGAACGTCCCCCACTGAATTCTTCCGGCAAGTCAGGGTCGAGATGGGCAAGATCGTCTGGCCCACCTCGCGCGAGACGATGATGACGACGCTGATGGTCGTGCTCCTGACGGGCACGCTCGGCATCTTCTTCTTCGGCATCGACACCTTCTTCGGCTGGGTCGTGAAGATGCTGCTGGGCCTGGCCACCGGCGGCCAGGGCTGACGAAACCAAGGAACAAGACACAATGGCGCGCTGGTACATCATCCACGCTTATTCGGGCTTCGAGAACAAGGTCCGCGATTCCATCATGGTCGAGGCCGAGCGCATGGGCCTCGCCCAGCTGATCGAGCAGGTCGAGGTGCCGACCGAGACCGTGACCGAAGTGAAGCGCGGCAAGAAGGTGCAGGTCGAGCGCAAGAACATGCCGGGCTACGTGCTCGCCAAGCTCAGCATGAACGACGACATCTATCACCTCATCAAGAACACGCCGAAGGTGACGGGCTTTCTCGGATCGATGGGCAAGCCCCAGCCGATCAGCGAGAGCGAGGCGCAGCGCTTCTTCTCCTCGCGCGAGGAAGCCGCCGCCCAGCCGCGCCACAAGGTCAGCGTGGATTACGAGATCGGCGACAGCGTCAAGGTGATGAGCGGGCCGTTCGCCAGCTTCATCGGCACCGTGGAAGAGCTGGACTTCGAGAAGAGCCGCGTGAAGGTCTCGGTCTCGATCTTCGGCCGCGCGACCCCGGTCGAGCTCGATTTCGAGGAAGTCGAGCTCTCCAAGTAATTGGAATAGCAAAGTTTCGAAGGCCGCCGATCGCAGGATCGGCGGCCTTTTTCGTGCGCGAAACATCGCGAACATCGCACGTATCGCGGATGTGATTTCGCAAAAGTCGCGCGCAGGACGAAAGGGCCGGCGTGCGAGGTGCGGACGGTTGGATAGACGCGGTCAAAGAGCGGAAACGCTGAGCCTGCCATGGGCGGCGCCCTGTAGGACAGCGGTTTCTATGCGCCGCAGCGCGCGCATGGATAAAGGGGGTCGGATCCCACAGGTGGACTGAAGGATAGCGGCAATCGTCAACTTTTGAAGTAAAGCCGGCTGACCGGACCCGACGCCATTGCGGACGCTTCTTCGTTTGCTATTTTTAGAGCCAGTGGAGGATAGCTGTGGGCTTTTACAGGGCATTTTGCCGATGGCCGGACGGGATGCAGGCCGGAGGACTGGCCGAAAGTAAGCTGCTGTACACATTGGGACTTTCCCGATGTTTGGGGCTGCATACCTGGGAAATTGGTGGTTGATACCTTCCGGTTTCTTCGCGGTGCTTTGGCTGGTTTTTCACTTGTGGCGCTTCTGGGTCATGGCAAAAACGGGATACGTCGGATACGTCCCTGATGAGGAAAAGCCTCATCCAATCATCGACGGTATAAGTCCCGCCCTGAAAGACCAATCTCCGCCGAGCGGTAGCTAACCACAACTTTTCAGCCGAACCGGCCATTTCGGACACGATCCATTGTGGGCTACCACTGATCCTGAAGCCCAAGTCTTTTCCGCACCCACAGCCTGAAAAACACGAACAGGATCACCGTGAGCGGGATGGTTCCGAATATGACTACGAGACTAAACAACTG
Organism: Sphingobium nicotianae; assembly: GCF_018603885.1. GTDB lineage: Bacteria > Pseudomonadota > Alphaproteobacteria > Sphingomonadales > Sphingomonadaceae > Sphingobium > Sphingobium nicotianae. The sequence continues at coordinate 48,325 of NZ_JAHGAW010000001.1, read as the reverse complement.
CTCCCATGCGGAAGGAGGTGGGCATCCGCCCGGCTCCAACGCACACTCAGGTTCAACAGGGAAGGGGAAAGCACCGAGCACCAGCATGTAGAACAGCGACCAGAAGATGAACGCCCCCACGGCAAACGCCAAATAAGCGAGATAGCGAAGGCCTTTCATTGGGAGTGATTTTCCACACCGCTGTCTAACGGTCAATGTGTTCTCACCGCCCAATCCCGCCGGTTCGTTTGCGGACGTCTGCGCCCGCAAGCGGCCATATCAATCAGGGTTCACCGTCGAAGATTTTGTTGCGGCCCAAGTGCCAGCGCATAGTCTCGGTCCGTGACCAAGACGCTATTCCTCCCGGGCGCGACTGCCGATGCATCCTATTGGCGCCCTGTCGCCGATCTGCTCGACGTCGAAGCGATGCATTTTTCGTGGCCGGGTCTGGGCAACGAACCTGGCGCGGAAGGTGTCGAAAGCATCCACGATCTCGTTGGCCTGGTTCTCGCAACCATGGATCAGCCGGTGGACATCGTTGCGCAATCGCTCGGCGGGCTCATTGCGATCATGGCTGTCCTCCAAAAACCTGAATATGTTCGCCGTCTGGTGTTGGCCGTGACCTCCGCTGGCGTGCCGGTCGGCGATCTTGGTGGAACGGATTGGCGTTCGAACCACATACGCCGATTTCCTGATGCGCCGATCCCTCGGTCGCCGACCTGGCTGAGGGACACATCGATCGACCTATCGGAGCAGATCGCTAGCATCCAGGTTCCCACGCTCCTGCTGTGGGGAGATGAAGACCCGATCAGCCCCGTCGCTGTCGGAGAGCGATTGCGCTCACTCATGCCTCAATCAGCGTTGCAGATCATTCCCGGAGGCCACCACGATCTCGCGCAGACACATGCGAGCCTGGTAGCCGGCTTTATCAGGAAGCATCTGATCTGACCGTCTCTTGCTCCGTCACCGAACAATCGGGTGACGTTTAGAAGCGGACGACTGTTCGCCACCGCATTCCAGCCGTCCTCTAGCCTCCATTGGCCTCGGCAACGAAGGAGAGATGCATTCTCTTCCGCCCGTTCGCCCTGGCCTGTCGAAGGGCCGTCCTTCTTAGCAGTGCAGAGAAGAAAGGAGAGCCCTTCGACAGCTCAGGGCGAACGGATTGGGGTGGTCTGCACTCCGTTTGAATTCTGTCCTCCCAGCCTGATACCCCCCACACCTCGTCCCCGCAGGAGACACGGCGCTCGATCGATCCCCCCTTCCAGTTCATCCAACCGGTCGAACGCCAAGAACGATTGCTTTCCCGCGCCATTCCCGCACTATCGCGCCGGCAAGCGGCCGCAGCGTCGCGCAGGGGATGGAGGGGATATGCGGGCGAAACGTCTCGGGCTGGCGGCGGTGCTGGCCTTCGTCATGGCGCCGATCACGGCGGCGAGCCAGAGCGGGCCGGACGCGGCGCAGGTGACGAGCCAGCGCATGGCCGCGCCGGACGCGGCCGCCAATCAGGCGAACTGGATGTCCTACGGGCGCAGCTATGACGAGCAGCGCTTCTCGCCCCTTGCCCAGATCAACGACAGGACGGTCTCGCGGCTCGGCCTCGCCTGGTATGCCGATCTCGACACCTATCACGGCATCGAATCGACGCCGCTGGTGGTCGACGGCGTGCTCTACAACGTCTCGGCCTTCAACATCGTCACCGCCTATGACGGGAGGACGGGCAAGCCGCTGTGGACCTATGATCCCAAGGTCGACCGGCAATGGTCGCGCCTCGCCTGCTGCGGCGCGGGGACGCGGGGCATCGCGGCGTGGGATGGCAAGATCTACATCGCGACGCTCGACGGGCGGCTGATCGCGGTCGATGCGCGGACGGGCCAGCCGGTCTGGAGCGTCAAGACGTTCGAGAACGACCATGCCTATTCGATCACAGGCGCACCGCGCGTGTTCGACGGCAAGGTGGTGATCGGCAACAGCGGCGCCGACTATGGCGTGCGCGGCTTCGTCGCGGCGTGGGACGCGCAAACCGGCAAGAAGCTCTGGAAATTCTACACCGTGCCCGGCAACCCCGCCAACGGACCGGACGGCGAGGCCTCCGACAGCGCGATGAAGATCGCGATGCCGAGCTGGCATGGCGAGTGGTGGAAATATGGCGGCGGCGGCACGGCGTGGGACAGCCTCGTCTATGATCCCAAGCTCAACCTCGTCTATATCGGCACCGGCAACGGCTCGCCGCTCAGCTGGCATTTCCGCAGCGCCGACAAGGGCGACAATCTGTTTCTCTGCTCGATCGTGGCGGTGAACGCGGACACCGGCAAATATGTCTGGCACTATCAGATGGTGCCGGAAGACGACTGGGACTTCACCTGCACCCAGCCGATGATGCTGGCCGACCTCAGGATCAAGGGCCAGACCCGGCAGGTGATCATGCAGGCGCCCAAGAACGGCTTCTTCTACGTGCTCGATCGCAAGACGGGGAAGCTGATTTCCGCCAGGAGCTATGTGCCGCAGATGTGGGCAAGCCATGTCGACATGAAGACCGGACGGCCGGTCTTCTATCCCGACGTGCATCTCACCACGAGCCCTAAGCGCATGACGCCGAGCCTGCTGGCGGCGCATAGCTGGACGCCGATGTCGTTCAACCCGAAGACCGGCCTCGTCTATTTCGCCGCGATGGAGCAGTCGATCATCTATGCGCGCCAGCGCGACGAGGACTTCAAGTTCGTGCCGTTCCGCATCAATGCGGGCTACGATTATGTCGGCGTGACCCCGGAATGGGCAGCGCAGCGCAAGAAATTGCAGGCCGAGGCCGACGCGATGGAGAAAGGCTATCTGCTCGCCTGGAACCCGGTGACGCAGAGCGAGGCGTGGCGCGTGCCCTATCCCACTCCAGGCTCGGGCGGGACGCTCGCGACGGCGGGCAACCTCGTCTTCCAGGGGACGATCGAGAAGACATTCGCCGCCTATGCCGCTGACACCGGCAAGAAGCTGTGGGCGATGCCGGTCGACAATGTCCCGGTGAGCGGCGCGGTCACCTACAGCATCGACGGTGAGCAATATGTCGCGGTGAATGCCGGCTGGACCGGATCGATCGTCGCGGCGCTGAACCGGATACCGGGCGGCTTCCGCGTCTCACCGGCACGGCTGCTCGTGTTCAAGCTGGATGCCAGGGGCGTCTCGCTGCCGCCGATGCCGCCGCCGACCGCCCTCGCCCGCCCGCCGATGCTGCGCGCCAGCGAGGATCAGGTGCGCGAGGGCGCGAAATATTTCAACGAGACCTGTTCGCGCTGCCATGGCGAGCAGGCGCATGGCGGGGTCAAGGATCTGCGCTGGATGACGCCGCAGACGCACGCGCAGTTCCTCGATATCGTGCTGGGCGGCGTGCGCGCGCAGCAGGGCATGGCGAGCTTCAAGGACCTGCTGACCAAGGAGCAGGCCGAGCGCATCCACGACTATCTCATCGCGCGGGCGAACGAGGACTGGGCGGAGGATGCGGTGAAGCGGTAGGCGACGGCGCGAAGACTCGCGTGTCCGCAGACCGATCCGAGGGAACGCCTGGACTTGGCGGAAGAACATCGCTCCCATCGGGCATCGAACCTTGGCGCAGATCAAGACTGGATTGGCGGGTGGTGGACCTCGGCCGGGTATCGCGGGTATGAGATTCGCCTGATCGCTCAACATGTTGGAGTTAGCCGATGCTGAACCCCTACGAGGCTCTCGCGAGGTTTTCGAGGCCGCTATGAAGATTGCAGCGCCGCCTGCGGCCATCATGGCGGCTCTGGCCGCCTCTGCTCAGGCTGCCCCCGGATATGCCCAGGCGGGGGCGCCAGCCGTCGCGCAACTGCGCGAGGGAAGCCATGATTTCGACTGGGAAACCGGAAGCTGGACGACGCAACTGCGCTATCTTCCTGAGCCGCTGACCGGGTCCAGCCGCTGGGTCGAATATCGCGGCACCAGCGAGGTGCGCACGCTCCTGGGCGGACGGGCCAATCTTGTCGAGCTTTCGGTCGAAGGGGTTTCGGGGCGGATCGAGGGCGTGTCCCTCCGGCTCTACAATCCCCTGTCGCGCCAATGGACGCTCAACTTCGCGAATGTCCGCAATGGCCTCCTCACCTCTCCGGTAACGGGCGCGTTCGACGACAAGGGCCGCGGAACCTTCTACGGGATGGACAGCGTCAATGGCCGCAGCGTCTTCGTCCGCTTCGTGATCTCCGACGTCACGCCAAATTCCGCGCGGTTCGAACAGGCCTTTTCGGCCGATGGCGGAACGACGTGGGAGACGAACTGGATTGCGACCGACACCAGGCGATGAGCCACGGGCGACCTGCCGCGCTGCCCCCTTTTCCGCACACCGTCCGAGGAACCAGCCCGGGCTGCTCCGGTCACGCGCAGAAGCGCGAAGGGATGATCGCGCACGCCGGGGTGGGTCTTATCGGGAACAGAGCTCCACGCGGAAGCCGAGGACGACGACGGGCGGATCGTCCTCCCAGCGCTCGCCCGGCATGGCGTGACGGACGTTCCAGTAATGCGCGAAGGCCCGGCTCGCGGTGAGATATCGGCCGGGCATCGGCGGCGGCCAGCGCCACAGCAGGCCGCCGAGCAGCGGGACCGCGCCTTCGGCGCGCACGTCGCGACGGCTGATCCGCTGCAACCGTTCGGTGCGGACCCGCTCGATAATCAGGGTCGCGCGCCCGGCCCAGTCGGGCATCTGGATCGCAGGGATCCAGAGATGATCCGGATCCGTAGGCCGGCGGCCCCGCTTGACGCTGCCGTCGGAATGTTGGCGCCACCCGTCAGGGAAGATCACGAATGTCGCGTTGGCGGGCGAGGTCGAATAGACTTGTCCCGCGACATAGCGGCCGGGGATGCAGGCCTCTCGCACGGCGATGCGCTCGCCCGGCGCGACCTGTGCGAGCGGGCTGTGGACGAGCACGCGCATCTGCGTCTTGCGGCCGGCAAGCAGCGCCGCCGCCATGCCGGGATCGGCAATGGCGAAGGGCCGGTTCGCGCTGCGGGCGCCATGGTTCGGGATCGGGTCGTCCATTCCGGTTCCTCCTAGGAAGCCGACCGGACTTGTTCAACGCGTGCGCTCATGCAAACCGCTCGCTTCTCCCTTGCCCACAATCGCGCGCTGCCCCAAAGTCGGGTCATTGCCTTTCGAATGAATCGGGCACCGGAGAGAGAATCACCCATGGCCAGCGCGCCCAGAACCATCGACATTGCGGGATTGATCAACGGGCGAAAGCTCGGCCCGTTCAACTACAAGCTCATCATCCTCTCCTGGTTCATCACCGTGTTCGACGGCTTCGACATGCAGATGATCAGCTTCACCGCGCCCTATATGCGCGACGAGCTGCACCTGGACAAAGCCATGCTCGGCAATGTCTTCTCGGTCGCTCTGGTCGGCGCGATGATCGGCGGGTTCGTGCTTTCCTACATCGGCGACCGCATCGGGCGACGGGCTACGATCGTCTGCTCCGCCTTCGCCTTCGCCCTCCTGACCGCCGCGACGGCGTTGGCGCAGAGCTATGAGGCGTTGCTGGTGCTGCGCTTCCTCGACGGTCTGGCGATCGGCGGCATGCTGCCGCTCGCCTGGGCGCTGAACATCGAATATGTGCCCGCCCGAATGCGCGCCAGCATCGTGACCGTGATCATGATGGGCTACAGCCTGGGCGCGGCGATCGCCGCGCCGATCACCATCTGGCTCGCCCCGGCTCATGGCTGGGAAGGCGTGTTCGTGTTCGGCGGCGGCTGCACTTTGCTCTGCGCGATCGGGCTGGCGCTCTGGCTGCCGGAGTCGGTGCGCTTCCTCGCCAGCAAGCAGCGCGATCCCGAAACGATCGCGAAGATCCTCAACAAGGTCGACCCCGGCCTGGCCGCGACGCCGCTGGACCGCTTCACGCTGGGCGACGAGCGCGTCGACAAGGAGAATTTCACGCTCGGCAAACTGTTCGAGGGCGATCTCAAATGGCTGACGCCTTTACTGTGGCTGGCCTATATCGCCAGCTCGCTCGCGGTCTATTTCAAGGCGATGTGGGGTCCGCTCGTCTATGAATATCTGGATTTCGCGCGCGACACCGCCGCCTGGGTCTCGTCGCTCTCCGGGCTGCTGGGCGCCGCGCTCGGCCTGCTCCTGATGCGCTTCACCGACCGGTTCGGCCCCTATGCGGTCGCGGTCTATCCGGCGATCGGCTTTCCCATCCTGCTGTGCATCGGCTTCGTGCCGATGTCGAACAACAGCTTCCTGATCCTGTCGATCATCTCGACCAGCTTCGTGGGCGGCGCGCATTTCGGCATCCACTCCATCGCCGGTCTCTTCTACGGCAGCGCGATCCGCGCGAACGGCGCGGGCTGGGCAACATCCATCGCCAAGATCGGCGCGATCCTGGGGCCGGTGGTTGGCGCCATGGTGCTGAGCAGCGGCATGCCGATCGTGCGCAGCTTCGCCATCCTGGCGCTGTGCCCGGCGGTGTTCACGCTGTGCGTGGTCGGCGTCGGGATGATCGTGGGACGGCGCAAGCCGGCTGTGGTCCCGACGGTGGATCCGCTGCCGGCGGAGTGAGGCAGCGCGTTTCAGAACCCGTTCGGATCAAGCTCGTCTCTGCGCGAACCAGATGACGTGGCGCGGCCCCTTGCCGTTGTCTCGCGCCTTCACCGCCACTTCGTCGACCGCGAAGCCGGCGCTGCGCAGGCGACGGGCGAAGGCCTCGTCCGGCGCGGCGGACCAGACGGCGAGGATGCCGCCGGGCTTGAGCGCCTTCATCGCCGCCGAGAGACCCTTCGCGGAATAGAGCCGGTCGTTGCGCGGCGTGATGAGGCCATCGGGGCCGTTGTCGACATCGAGCAGAATCGCATCATAGCTCCCCTGCCCGTCTTCGATCAGCTCGGCAACGTCGCACTCGACCAGCGCCAGGCGCGGATCATCAAGGCAGCCGTCGGTCAGCTCCACCATCGGGCCCCGCGCCCACTCGATGATCTCCGGCAGCAATTCGGCCAGCGTGACGCGCCCACCCGCATCGAGCAGGCCGAGCGCGGCACGCAGGGTGAAGCCCATGCCATAACCGCCGATCAGCAAATGCAGGCGCTTGCGGCCGGCCAGCCGGGCGATCGTCATTGTCGCCAGCGCCTTTTCCGATCCGCTCATCCGGCTGTTCATCAGCTCGTTGCGGTCGAGCACGATCATGAAATCCGCGCCGCGCCGGTAGAGACGCAGCTCCTCGCCGCCGGGCACTTGCGCCGTGCCGATCAATTCGCGGGCTATCATGCTCTTCTCCTGTCGCGCTTGGGCAAGAAGCGCTGTATGCGCCCAGCCGATGCGATACTATCTCGATACGGAATATAATGGCTTTGGCGGCGCTCTCATCAGCATCGCCCTCGTTCCCGAATATGGCGATCAGGAATTTTATACCTCGCTGCCGCTGCCCGACCAGATCGTGCCGTGGGTCGAGCGGCATGTGATCCCGTTTCTGCGACATGTGCCGCCGGGCGTGGATCACGAGCTCGACCGGGTGCAGACCTCCCATCATCTCGCCGCCTATCTGGCCGGCGACAATGAGCCGACGATCCTCGCCGACTGGCCGGAGGACATTGCGCATTTCTGCATGCTGCTGCTGACCGGACCCGGTGACATGGTGACGACGCGCGGCCTGCGATTCGAGCTGGTCGATGCCGCCGGATTCAGCTCCGCCGCCAACAGCCGGGTGCCGCACAATGCGCTGCACGACGCGCGCGCGCTGCGCGACTTCTGCATGGCGGACTGAACGCGTTGAAAGCCAGACTATGCGTGGCATGTGAAAAGCTGACTGGCCTTTCATCCCATCCTGCGGGCATCGCGGCGGCTCAATGAAACAAGCTTCGCTTTTTCGGCCGATCCTGGCCGGCGCCGAACTGCTGCCGCGACTGCTCGCCATCGTCGGCGCAGCCATCGGGATCGCGCTCACTATTGTCGTTTGCGCCCAATTTCCGCTCGCCCATGCCGATGTGCCGATGATCGTCGCGCCGGTCGGCGCATCAGCCGTGCTCGCCTTCGCCGTGCCGAGCAGCCCGCTCGCCCAGCCCTGGTCGGTGGTGGGCGGCAATGTCCTCTCGACGATCGCGGGCGTCACCGCCGCCTGGCTGATCCCCGACCCGACCATGGCCGCCGGGGCGGCCGTAGGCGGCGCCATCCTGATGATGACGCTCGGCCGCTGCCTGCATCCGCCGGGCGGCGCGGCAGCGCTGACCGCCGTCATCGGCAGCCACGGCATCCACGAGATGGGCTATCTCTTCGCCTTCGCGCCGGTGGGGCTGAACAGCATCGCCTTGGTCTCGCTCGCCATGTTCTTCCACCGGATCACGGGCCACAGCTATCCACACCAACCCGTCGCGCCGCCCAAACAGGTCGACGAGGTGCGCGAGGCGGCCGGCTTCCATCTCGAGGATATCGACAAGGCACTGGCCGACATGCACGAAAGCTTCGACATTGCCCGCGAGGATCTTGACCTGCTGCTCTCGCAGGCGGAGCTTCACGCGATGAAGCGGCGGGCGTCCGGCGTGGGCTGACGAAGCGGACAAAGAGGGAGAACATCATGCCGGGCATCGAGCAGAGACTGATCGACCTCGGCATCGTCCTGCCCCAGCCGCTCAGGCTTCCGGACGGCATGCGCCTGCCCTTCCCCTGGGTGAACGTGCGCGGCGACCGGGCCTATCTCTCCGGCCATGGCCCGCAGGAGGCCGACGGATCAGCGGCAGGTCCGCACGGGCCGGTCGGCGGCACGGTGACGATCGAGCAGGCGCAGCTCTCCGCCCGCAAGGTCGCGCTCTCGATGCTGGGTAACCTCCAGCGCGAACTGGGCAGTCTCGACCGGGTGACGGGCTGGTGCCGCGTGCACGGCATGATCAATTGCGTCCCCGGCTTCACCCAGACGCCAGCGGTGATGAACGGCTTCACCGATCTGATTATCGACGTGTTCGGTGCGGAGATCGGGCGGCATGCGCGGACCGCAGTCGGCGTGTGCGGGCTGCCGATGGATTTTCCGGTGGAGATCGAGGCGGAGGTGATGATCGCACTTTGATAGCGTTGGGCCGCCGTTCAGCGAGTTCGTTAGATCGTCAACCCCGCGAACGCAGGAATGACGATAATGGGAGTTTGTGGTCGGGGTTTTACTGATCTGGTTTCCGCCCTCAATCTTCCTTCCGGACCATGGTGATCATCATCTCGCTGCGGAGGGTGAAGCCGCAGCGGCGATAGGTGGCGATGGCGGCTTCATTGTCGGCATAGGCGTGGAGGAAGGGTTGCAGGCCCTGCGCGGCGAGGTTCGACATCGCCTTGCGGACCATCAGCGTGCCGAGGCCCCTGCCCTGCGCATCCGGGTGCACGCAGACGGCGCTGACCTCGCCGTGGCCAGGGAAGCGCATGCGCTCGCCCGCCATGGCGATGAGGCGGCCGTCCTCGATGATGCCCCAGAATTGCCCCAACATGTGCGTGCGGCTGGTGAAGGGGCCGGGCCTGGTCAGCTCGGCGAGCGCGCGCATCTCCGGGCCGTGATGATCGCCGAGCGGGACGATATCCGGGTGATCGAAGGGCGCGGGCGCCTCCCATGCGGCCATCTGCACGGCAGGCGACTGGCGCTCCAACGTCATGTCCGGCGGCAGGGGAACGGCATCGCGCTCGATGAAGGCGAGGATCTCGCCGGGCAGCGCCAGCGCGGCCAGGGCGGCGAGACCCGCTTCGTCATGCGTCTCCGCCGCGGAAAGCGGGCCGATCTCGGGATCGAAACGGACGGCCGGGCCATGGCGGCGGGCATGATGCGCCTGCAGGCTGTTCAGCGCATTCCAGGCGGGACGATCGAGCGCGCTGGTCATGCGTCCGCCTTCGCTAGCTGAGCGGCAATGCGAGCTTCCAGCGGCGCGTCGGCCAGATCGTCCTCGATGCGATCGATCCGGGCGAGCAGGTCGGGCCCGGCGGCGAGGCAGAGCTGCTCGACGGCCCGCTGGACGGCGGGGAAGAAGCGCGCCGACAGGTCCGCCATCAGCGCCTCACCAGCAGGACTGATCGCGATCTGGCGCTGGCGGCGATCCTTGCCCGCGCGTGTCGGCCTCACCAGACCCTGCCCCTCCAGCGAGGCGATCGCGCGGCTAACGCCGGGCTGGCTGATGCCGAGCCGCTCGCCGAGCGCGCCGATGGTCATCGCCCCGCCATGCTCCTGCAAAGCCCAGAGCAGGGGGAGCTGGGCCGGCTGCACCTCATGGCCCCGCGCGCCAAGATGCTGCGCGACGCTGGTCTGCATGCGCTCGCCGAGCCGCTTGAGGCGGCTGCCGAGGCAGAGATAGCCAAGCGTGGCGATGAGGTCGCGGGGCGACTCGATGGATAGGTTCATATCGCGATATATATCGCGTTATACTATCGAGGCCCAACCATGTTTTGCCCTCAATAAGGGGAGAGCGCGTGAACAATCACGACGATCAGGGAAAAGCCCGCCGGGAGGAAAGCGCCTTCGCGCGCCATCGGCGAATAACCGGGCCGCAGGAGGAACCAAGCGAACAGGATCGGCAGGATATAGACGCCCACGATCAGCCACAGGGACAGCTTGCGGGGCTCGGCCGATGAATGGATGATTTCCCCTGATTGCATTCTGCCCAGTCTGCGCGCGGAAGGGCGTTTCGCACAAGCCCCTTCCCTTTTCGACGATCCACCGCTATAGGCGCGCGCTTCCCATGCCTTTCAGGCGGGGAGACTTGCGGGAGGAGCATCTTCGGACGCTCCGTCTGACCGCTAAACTTGAACCGGGCGGCGCGGCAACGTTCCGCTCTCTACAGAGTGAGACACATGGCAAAGAAGATTACGGGCTATATCAAGCTCCAGGTGGCCGCCGGCGCCGCCAATCCCTCGCCGCCGATCGGCCCTGCACTGGGTCAGCGCGGCGTGAACATCATGGAATTCTGCAAGGCGTTCAACGCGGCGACCGAGAAGGAGCAGAAGGGCACGCCCCTGCCGACCATCATCACCGTCTATGCCGACCGCAGCTTCTCCTTCATCACCAAGAAGCCGCCGGCAACCTTCCTGATCAAGCAGGCGATGAACCTCAAGTCGGGCTCCAAGGAGCCGGGCAAGGTCAGCGCCGGAACCATCAAGCGCTCGCAGCTCTCCGAGATTGCGCAGGCGAAGATGGCCGACCTCAATGCCAATGACATCGAGGCCGCGACCAAGATCATCGAAGGCAGCGCCCGCGCGATGGGCCTCACCGTGGTAGAGGGTTAAGACATGGCATTCCAGTCCAAGAAGGCCAAGGCACTGGCCAGCACGATCGACCGCGAGAAGCTGCACGGCGTCGATGAAGCCATCGCGCTCATCAAGAAGAACGCCACCGCCAAGTTCGACGAGACCGTCGAGGTCGCGATGAACCTGGGCGTCGATCCGCGTCACGCCGACCAGATGGTCCGCGGCGTCGTCACGCTCCCTGCCGGCACCGGCAAGGACGTCCGCGTCGCGGTGTTCGCGCGCGGCGACAAGGCGGAGCAGGCGACGGCGGCAGGCGCGGAGATCGTGGGCGCCGAGGATCTGCTCGAGAGCATCCAGGCCGGCAACTTCAACTTCGACCGCGTGATCGCCACGCCGGACATGATGGGCCTCGTCGGCCGTCTCGGCAAGGTGCTGGGCCCCAAGGGCATGATGCCGAACCCGAAGCTGGGCACCGTGACCCCGAACGTCGCCGAAGCGGTCAAGGCTGCCAAGGGCGGCCAGATCGAGTTCCGCGTCGAAAAGGCTGGCATCATCCACGCCGGCCTCGGCAAGGCGAGCTTCTCGGACGCCGACATTCGCAAGAATTTCGACGCGTTCGTCGATGCCATCGTCAAGGCAAAGCCCTCGGGCTCGAAGGGCAAATATGTGCGCAAGATCGCGCTCTCGTCCTCGATGGGCCCGGGCGTGAAGGTCGATGTGGCGGAAGTCGCCAGCATCTGATCCTTCGCATTATCAAGACAGGAAAATCCCCGTTGCGCGCAAGCGCGGCGGGGATTTTCGTTTGTGGTCCCGGCGTCACAAAGTTGTAAATAGTCCCTGGCGTTCAGCGACTTTCGATTGCCCGTCCCGATCTGGGGCATTAAAGCCGCTCAAAGGTTATTGGGACGCGGTGAAACGAAAATGGCTGTCGAGCGAGACGCCTATGAGCGAGTGTCCCGACAGCTGAATTTCGCGGTGCGCGTGCTGGGCTTCTGGGTTGCCGTTGTCAGCCTCTTCTTCCTGTTCCAGTCGGTGGAATATCGCGGCATCGTCGCGCAGCTGGCCGAATGGCAATATCTCGAGTTCAAGCGCTACTGGCCGGCTTTGACCTTCGTGGCGCTGACGACCTTGTTCTCGGCGCCGCTCATCATTGCCGTCTGGCTGCTGCGCGTGCGCCAGCGCCGCGACGAGGGGCTGGGGCCGGCGCGCGTCGACGATGGCCGGATCATCCGCAGCCGCCTCGGCCGGCTGCAGGGCTTCTTCATGGGCATGTGCGCTGGCAGCCTGCTGGCCGTCGTCATCATCCTCATCCTGCGCCTGCAATTGCCGAGCGACCAGGGCACACCGCGCAGCATCGTGCTGGGCTCGCCGGACGCGATCGCGCCGGTAGAGGGCCGCGCGGTGCTGACCGGCACGGTCGATCTGAGCGAAACGGCGCAATATAATGAAGATCTGTTTCTGGTGAAGCGCACCCTCTATTTCGCGCCGATCCGCGAGGCGACGCCCGGCCCCGACACTGCGAAGAACGAGCCACTGCGCTATTTCGTCGAAGTACGGCGGAATGATGTCAAAGGCTATGATGCCATCAAGTTCCCCGATCAGAAGAAGCTTGTACGCGTTTGGCGTTTCCGTGTGCCGGAAGGCGCGTTCACGCCTTATCTGCAAGGCGTTCTGCGGCGGCGGGCACTGCCGGGCGAGATGATGAGCCTCTATCGCTATGCGGGTTATGACGTGGACAGCGACACCTATGTGCTGTTCAGCTCGCCCGAAAAGCTGAGCTGGCATTATTATGTGCTGGCGGGGGAATTCGGTTTGTCAGCATTGATCTCGGGAATCGCGGCGATCATCTTCGGCCGGCGCAAGCGGGCGGTGACCAGGCGCCTGCAGGAGGAGGCTGGGTTCAACACCGGCGCCGCGCCTTCCCCGCGCAAATCGGTCGCATCGACATCGGCCTGAGTATTGCCGGGAATAGAATCTCGTTAATTTTCAGGTAACCGGATCACACAACCACATGTTGTGACGCGCCTGCGAAACCGCTTGTCATGTCCAGATTGCATCTCGAATTCGGCGGGCTGATGACGCTGACCGCGATCGTCGCGATCTCGTTCAGCCTGCCCGCTGCGGGCGATACGCCCGCCGGAGCGGCGCCAGCCGCGAATATCGCCATGACGCAACCGGTGGAAGCGGCGAGCCCGAGCGCGGGCCCCGCGACACGCATCATCCGGCGTCACAGCGACGGTCTCTTCTATGTGGAGGGAGAGGCGAACGGTCACTTGATCCGCTTCGTGGTGGACACCGGGGCAACCGTCGTCGTGCTCAACCGCGCCGATGCCGAGAAACTCGGCATTCCGTTCGAGAGCCTGGCATCCAAGGCGAGCATGCGGACGGTCGGCGGCAACAGCGATATGCGCTGGGCGAAGATCGACCGGCTCGACATGGCCGGCAAGCGGATCGAGAAGATCAACGCCGCCGTGGTGGATGGCGGCCTGCCAGTCTCGTTGATGGGGCAGAATGCGCTGGAACTGCTCGGCACGGTGACACTGCGCGGCGATACGATGACGATCCACGACTGAGCTTCGCGCCGACGTGGCGGCTAGGCTGTCAGGCCGGCGAGACCGAAGCAGCGCCACGCCGAGGACGCCGCAGGGATCCTCCCGCCAGCGCGAAACCCGCAATCATCATCGCCCAGCTCGCCGGTTCGGGGACGCCCGTCAGCAGCGCCGCCGGCGTCCCGCCAGCCGTGTGGATCGGGCCGGCATAGGGATTGCCGCCGACGATGGGGATGGTTTGAGGGTCGGGCGACAGCTCGGCGATCACCGGCAGCGGCGTGTCGGTCAGTACGACCGGCGTATCCGGCACAGCGAAGAAAGCGGAGGGCGGCGTGTCGGACCCGGCAGGTTCGGCCGCGCGCTTGCGATCCTTGCCGCAATCATGCTGATCAATCGCACGCGCGATGGACCCCGACGCAATATCCAGGTCCGGCTGGCAGCCATCGTCGAGATATCCCATGACTGGCGAGCGCAACGTGGTCGGCTCCGGCATCGCGATCGCGGTGAGCGCCTGCGGCGTCGCCGGCATCAGGAACATGCGGCGTTCATTGCTCGCCGCGGCCGCGACCCCCGCGCTCGTCAGGATGGCGAGCGCGATCAAGGCGTGATGCTGACGCTTCTCCCAATGGGTCCACGACGGTAATGATGGCGCTTCAACGTGCATGGGACACGCCTTACCGGAGCCGCCAGTAAAAATCTACAGGGTTAACATTAATTTACGTTTATAGTTATCGATCATCTTCTTGGAATCTCGTGATTAAACCCGATGGTTAACGAGATCTATTAACAAACGATAGCATTGATTCCGGTCAGTATTGAACATCCGGGTTCCGGAAAAACGAGAATTTACCGAGATCGGGATGGGCGGCGGGCTTGCAGTTCCCGCAAATTTCGCCTAGTGGCGCTGCGCTTGTCGGGATTCGTCCCGGCATACCGTCCGAGACAGCTGGTGATGGCATCTGGCCATCTTAATCTCCAGCCGAGACGGGGAAAAGTTCTAGCCGGATGATGGCCCGCGTGCGCGCAGGCCGATCCGGGTCTGCCCTCGCCCTCTGGCGCGTGGGTCCAGTCAACCCTTCCCCTCGGACTGCTCTTGCCGCGCGCGGCCCATGACGGGTCGCGCCTGGCGCATGTGTGAACGCGGCTGCGCGAGGGATTTTCCCGAGCAAGGCCGCTGAGGAGAATGGCATGGATCGCAATGAAAAGACCGAGGTCGTTTCGTCGCTTCACGCGTCTCTGAAGGAAATGGGCGTGGTCGTCGTGACCCGCAATCTGGGCATGAGCGTCGCTCAGTCCACCCAGCTCCGTCAGAAGATGCGCGAAGCCGGCGCGACCTACAAGGTGACGAAGAACCGGCTTGCCAAGATCGCCATCGTGGACACGGACTATGCGGGGCTCGATGAGCTGCTCATCGGCCCGGTCGGCCTGGCGACGTCTTCCGATCCGGTCGCGGCCGCGAAGGTCGTGGTCGATTTCGCCAAGACGAACGACAAGCTCGAGGTCGTCGGCGGCGCCATGGGTGTTCAGATCCTCGATGCCGAAGGCATCAAGGCGCTGGCCTCCCTGCCCTCGCTGGACGAACTGCGCGCGAAGCTCATCGGCCTCATCCAGGCCCCTGCGCAGAAGCTCGCTTCCGTCACCCAGGCACCGGCCGCGCAGCTCGCGCGCGTCTTCAATGCCTACGCCGAGAAGGATGCGGCCTGATCGTCAGGTCCGCCCGATTTGCAAACCGATGACTTGGGCCACAGACGCCCGCTAGAAAATGGAGTGAATATAATGGCTGATATCAACGCACTGGTCGACCAGCTGTCCGCCCTGACCGTCCTCGAGGCCGCCGAGCTCTCGAAGGCGCTCGAAGAGAAGTGGGGCGTTTCGGCTGCCGCTGCCGTTGCAGTTGCCGGTCCGGCTGCCGCCGCTCCCGCCGCGGCTGCTGAAGAGCAGACCGAGTTCGACGTGATCCTCACCGGCGACGGTGGCAAGAAGATCAACGTCATCAAGGAAGTCCGCGCCATCACCAACCTCGGCCTGACCGAAGCCAAGACCCTCGTGGAGTCGGCTCCGAAGGCTGTGAAGGAAGGCGTGTCCAAGGCCGAGGCCGAGGAAATCAAGAAGAAGCTCGAGGAAGCCGGCGCGACCGTCGAACTCAAGTAATCTTCAAGGCGGGCAACTTCGGTTGCCCTGCCCGAGATTTGGGCCCGAGATTTGGGGGTGTATCCGCGAGGATGCGCCCCCTTTTTCGTGGCAAGTCGGCGCGGCGAATCCGAGACCCGGATGCCGCAATCGTCCGGCTTGAGAAAAGTGTCAGGCGCTGATGGCGCTCTTGGCGTTGTCGGCGGCCGCCATGTCGGCCTTCATCGCCTCGATGGCTTCACGCAGCGAACCGAAATGGCGATGCGGCAACATGTCCTCGTCAAGCATGCCTTCAGCGACCAGGGGCGCTTCGTTGCGCGCCGCGACGGGCGTCGGCAAGGGCAGCCCTTCCGGCTCGATTTCGGCGTCGAGCCGGACCATCCGGTCGGCCAGGAGCGTCTCCGGCTCATGCATCGCATCCGCCCCCACCTGCTCGACCAGCGGCAATGCGTCGAAATCCAGCACAAGCTCCTGGTCGGCGTGGCGACTGCGCTCGCCCAACCGCCAGAACAAGAGGCCGGACAGGATGATCATCGCCGCAATCAGCCCCACCTCGCGCCAATAGGTCGCCAGATAGGTTTCGGCCAAACCGCGCCAGACGGCGGCTGTCGCGAGCGCGTCGCTCATGAAGCTCGGCCTCACCACCACTGGCCGGGCCGGTGGCTGGGTGAGCGGAACCGCCGACAGGGCCGCGATCCGATCATAAGGCGTGGCTTGGATGACCGGCGGCGCGGGCGTAACAGCGGCAGGAGCGCGACGGGCCGGGGCGACAACTGCGGTCGATCTGACGGCCCGTGGCGCATCGATCGTGCGGTTCTTGTTCCCGGCAGGGTGCACGGCAGCATCGACGGCGAATCGGGGCGCCCGAATCTCGGGCGGCGCGATGTCAGCGGAATCGGCAGGCGCAAGCGACCGCGACGCGCCGGGCGCATCGAGCGGAGCGGTTTGCACAGGCCTGCCATCCCTTGCATTTTCGACTTGTCCCAGCGCTGGAAACGTGGCGAGGATGCAAATAATCGGAACGAACCGCAAAGTATGAATCGGCGATCTCATTTTTTTAGCTGACCCATTTTGACACAGCGTTAGTCGGATGGCAGCGCCCATGTAAAGTTTTGTCACATATTCACCACTCGGCACATCCTACCTGCCGTTCGCTTCGCCCGATCCTGGCTCCCCATCCGCATGATCAAAGCAAGGAACCGATGATGACCGACGCCGATCTCACGGCTCGCAATGCCGACCTCAAGGCGCTGATCCGGACGATCCCCGACTACCCGATCCCCGGCATCCAGTTTCGCGACGTCTCGACCCTGCTGCTCGACGGCGCCGGCTTCCGTGCGACGATCGACCGGCTCGCCGCGATGATCGAGGCCGAAGAGGTCGATCTCATCGCCGGGATCGAGGCGCGCGGCTTCATCGTCGCGGCCGCCCTCTCCTATGCGCTCGGCAAGGGCAAGGTGATGCTGCGCAAGAAGAGCAAGCTGCCCGGCGCAACCGTCGGCATCGATTATGCGCTGGAATACGGGACCGACCGGATCGAGATGCATCTCGGCGCGGTGAAGGCCGGCCAGCGCGTGCTCCTGGTCGACGATCTGCTGGCAACGGGCGGCACGGCGCTGGCCGGCGCGGCGCTGCTGCGCGGACAGGGCGCGATTGTCGACAAGGCGATGTTCATCGTCGACCTGCCCGACCTGGGCGGTGCCCAGCGGCTGACGGAGGCGGGAATCGAGCCGATCACGCTGCTCGTCTTCGCCGGCCATTGAGCGAGCGCATGCGGATCATCCTGCTCGCCGCGCTCGACGAGGAAGCCGATGCCTTCATGCCGGGCAAGGGCAAGGCCCTGGATGACGCCTGGCCGAGAGTTCGCCGGATCAGAGCGCATGGCCACAGCATCTTGCTGGCGGCAACCGGTATCGGCAAGGTCAACATCGCGACGGCGGCGGCGCGGCTGCACAGCCTTCATGGCGCGGACCTGCTGATGACGGTCGGCACGGCGGGCAAGCTCAGCAGCATCGAAGGCGACTGCTTCTATCTCGCCCGCTCGGTCCAGCATGATTACGGCGCGCGCAAGGCGGAGAGCTTCGTCCATTATCCGCCCGGCGCCTGGCCGATGGGACCGGCCAATGTCGAGCCGTATGAGGCCATGGCCGATCCGGGGACCCGCTTGCCCCACGCCTGCATCACCAGCGGTGACGCCTTCATCGAGGATGCCGCCTATGCCGCGCATCTCGTGGCCGCGCTGGAGGCGGACGTGGTCGACATGGAGACGGCAGCAGTGGCGCAATATGCCACCAGCGTCGCGCTGCCCTGGGCCGGCATCAAGGCGACGACTGACGACGCCAATCATGAAAGCGCTGGCGATTTCCATGCCAATCTGCTGGCGGCCGCAAGCCGCGCCGCGCAGGCAATGGAACGGCTCATCGCCGCCTTGTAGGCGGGCAATGCGGCGGCGGCGTCATCCATCGGGAACAAGTCGCCCGCCGGACGGTTCAACTCACGAGATTTTCCGTGTACCCACAAATGAACAAAGCTGCCCAATATGATGAGGTGCCCATGGCTCGTTTCCGTTCCCCGCTCCATCTCGCTGCCATCCTGGTCCCCACTCTCGCCTTGCCCGCCTGCGCGGAAAAGGCGCCGCTCGGCGCAGTGCCGGCCCCGGTGCCCTATGCCGAGGCGATCCTCTACAACACCCAAGGCCAGCAAAGCGGCAAGGTCACGCTGACGCCCAACAACGGTATGCTCGACGGCAAGATCGTCGTCACGGGCGGGCTGACCCCGGGCGACCACGGAATGCATATCCACACCGTTGGCAAATGCACCCTGCCCGACTTCGCCTCAGCGGGCGGACATCTCAACCCGGATGGCAAACAGCACGGCACGCAGAACCCGATGGGACCGCATCAGGGCGATCTGCCCGAGCTGACGGCCTTCTCCAGCGGCGGAGCCGAGGCGACCTTCATGGTCCATTCGAGCTTCGACACGCTGTTCGACGCGGATGGATCCTCGTTCGTGGTACATGAGAAGGCGGACGACATGAAGACGGACCCCTCCGGCAACAGCGGCGGACGCATTCTCTGCGGCGTGTTCTACAAGAAGATGCCTTGATCTCTTCTCCCCTCCCTGCGGGCGGGAGGGGACGCGTCCCTCTTGCATTGATCCTATTTGGGACTATATCGCGTTCTCAACGGGATCATTCCGCTTGACGGAAGCGATCCACCTGCCCTCGCCCGGGCCAGCATGTCGAATTGCGCACGACACGCAACATATGGGGCGAAGACAGGCTTAAACAGACGCTGCAGTGCGGATCGGACAGTCCCGGCCCGCACTTTTTTGCGTCGCTGGGGCTCGCGAATCGCGTGACGCTCCGGCCGCGCCGACTGAAACTTCGCTGCGATGCGGAAATTTTTTTGGGACCAAATTCAGGCAGGAACCACATGGCAACCAAAGCTCTCCCCCCGCAGACGGCCGGCGAAAGCGCCAAGAAGCGCATCCGCAAGGTGTTCGGCAACATCCACGAAGTCGTGCAGATGCCGAACCTCATCGAGGTGCAGCGGGAGAGCTACGAGCAGTTCCTGCGCTCCAATCCGGCGATCGGCTATGTGTCCGGCCTTGAAAAGACGCTGCGCAGCGTCTTCCCGATCCGCGACTTCGCCGGCACGGCCGAGCTGGACTTCGTGCATTACGAGCTGGAAGATCCCAAGTACGACGTCGAGGAATGCCGCCAGCGCGGCATCACCTATGCGGCACCGATGCGCGTCACGCTGCGCCTGATCGTATTCGAAGTGGATCAGGACACCGAGACCCGCTCGGTCCTCGATATCAAGGAGCAGGACGTCTATATGGGCGACATGCCGCTCATGACGCCGAACGGCACGTTCGTCATCAACGGCACCGAGCGCGTCATCGTGTCCCAGATGCACCGCTCGCCGGGTGTCCTGTTCGATCATGACCGCGGCAAGACCCACTCGTCCGGCAAATATCTCTTCGCCGCGCGCGTCATCCCCTATCGCGGCTCGTGGCTCGACTTCGAGTTCGACGCCAAGGACATCGTGAACGTCCGCATCGACCGCAAGCGCAAGCTGCCGGTCACGGCGCTGCTCTATGCGCTTGGCCTGAACAGCGAGGACATTCTCGGCGAGTTCTACAACAAGGTCACCTATGTGCGCGGCCCGAACGGCTGGCAGATCCCCTATGTGACCGAGGCCTGGCGCGGCCAGAAGCCGATGTTCGACATCATCGACGCCAAATCGGGCGAAGTCGTGTTCACCGCCGGCCAGAAGATCAGCCCGCGCGCGGCTCTCAAGGCCGGCAAGGATGGCCTGGAGCAGCTGCTCATCCCGACCGAGGAGGTCTTTGGCCGCTACAGCGCCTATGACCTGGTCAACGACGCGACTGGCGCGATCTATATCGAGGCCGGCGACGAAGTCAGCCCCGAGAACCTCGCCAAGCTGGACGAGGCCGGCATCGACCGGCTCGACCTTCTCGACATCGACCATGTCAACACCGGCCCGTGGATCCGCAACACCCTCAAGGTCGACAAGGCCGAGGATCGCGACCATGCGCTGAGCGACATTTATCGCGTCATGCGCCCCGGCGAACCGCCGACGCGCGAAACCGCCGAAGCCCTGTTCGAAGGCCTGTTCTTCGATGGCGAGCGCTACGATCTCTCGGCCGTCGGCCGCGTGAAGCTCAACATGCGCCTCGGCCTCGACGCCGAGGACACGATCACCACCCTGCGCCGCGAGGACATCCTGGCGGTCGTCAAGGAGCTGGTGAACCTCAAGGACGGCAAGGGCGAGATCGACGACATCGACAATCTCGGCAACCGTCGCGTCCGCTCGGTGGGTGAGCTGCTGGAGAACCAGTATCGCGTCGGGCTTCTCCGCATGGAGCGCGCCGTCAAGGAGCGCATGTCCAGCGTCGACGTCTCGACCGTGATGCCGAACGACCTCATCAACGCCAAGCCCGCCGTGGCTGCCGTTCGCGAGTTCTTCGGCTCCTCGCAGCTCTCGCAGTTCATGGACCAGACCAATCCGCTCTCCGAGATCACGCACAAGCGTCGCGTCTCCGCCTTGGGCCCGGGCGGCCTGACCCGTGAGCGCGCCGGCTTCGAGGTTCGCGACGTTCACCCGACCCATTATGGCCGTATCTGCCCGATCGAGACGCCGGAAGGCCCGAACATCGGCCTGATCAACTCGCTGGCCAGCTTCTCGCGCGTCAACAAGTACGGCTTCATCGAGACGCCTTACCGCAAGGTCATCGACCATAAGGTCACCAACGAGGTCGTCTATCTCTCCGCCATGGAAGAGGCCAAGCACACGATCGCGCAGGCGAATGCCGAGGTCGATGCCGATGGTCACTTCGTCGAGGATCTGATCTCCTCGCGCGAAGCGGGCGAATTCCTGATGGCGCCGAAAGATCACATCACGCTGATGGACGTCAGCCCCAAGCAGCTCGTTTCGGTGGCCGCCTCGCTCATTCCCTTCCTGGAGAACGACGACGCCAACCGAGCGCTCATGGGATCGAACATGCAGCGTCAGGCCGTGCCGCTCGTTCAGGCCGAGGCGCCGTTCGTCGGCACCGGCATGGAAGAGACGGTCGCGCGTGACTCCGGCGCCGCCATCGCGGCCAAGCGCTCGGGCATCGTCGATCAGGTCGACGCGACCCGTATCGTCATCCGGGCCACCGAGGATGTCGAGCCCGGCAAGTCGGGCGTCGACATCTACACGCTGATGAAGTTCCAGCGCTCGAACCAGGACACCTGCATCAACCAGCGTCCGCTGGTGAAGGTGGGCGATCATGTGAACGCGGGCGACGTGATTGCCGACGGTCCTTCGACCGAACTCGGCGAGCTCGCGCTCGGCCGCAATAGCCTCGTCGCGTTCATGCCCTGGAACGGCTACAATTATGAGGACTCCATCCTCATCTCCGAGCGGATCGTGAAGGACGACGTCTTCACTTCGATCCACATCGAAGAATTCGAGGTCATGGCCCGCGATACCAAGCTCGGGCCGGAGGACATCACCCGCGACATCCCCAACGTTGGCGAGGAAGCCCTGCGCAACCTCGACGAGGCGGGTATCGTCTATATTGGCGCGGAAGTTGAGCCCGGCGACATCCTCGTCGGCAAGATCACGCCCAAGGGCGAGAGCCCGATGACACCGGAAGAGAAGCTGCTGCGCGCCATCTTCGGCGAAAAGGCCAGCGACGTGCGCGACACGTCTCTGCGTCTGCCGCCGGGCGTGGCGGGCACGGTCGTCGAGGTGCGCGTGTTCAACCGTCACGGTATCGACAAGGACGAGCGCGCCATGGCGATCGAACGGGAGGAAATCGACCGCCTCGCCAAGGACCGCGAGGACGAGCGCGGCATTCTCAACCGCGCCACCTACAACCGCCTGCGCGACATGCTGATTGGGCAAGTTGCCACGGCGGCGCCGAAGGGCATCAAGAAGGGCGTCGATATTGACGAGGCCCTGCTGGGCGAAGTCGAGAAGCATGAGTGGTGGAAGTTCGCGGTTGCGGACGATGCTCGTCAGGCCGGCCTCGAGGCCGTCAAGGCGCAGTATGACGAAGCCGTGAAGCTGATCGTCGAGAAGTTCGAGGACCGCGTCGAGAAGCTGCAGCGCGGCGACGAACTGCCCCCGGGCGTGCTCAAGATGGTCAAGGTGTTCGTCGCGGTGAAGCGCAAGCTGCAACCGGGCGACAAGATGGCCGGCCGTCACGGCAACAAGGGCGTCATCAGCCGCATCCTGCCGGTCGAAGATATGCCGTTCCTCGCGGACGGCACACCGGTCGACATCGTGCTTAACCCGCTGGGCGTGCCTTCGCGCATGAACGTCGGGCAGATCTTCGAGACGCATCTGGGCTGGGCCGCGCGCGGCCTCGGCCAGCAGATCAAGTCTGCGCTGCGCGACTGGCGCGAGGCCAATCCGAACGCCAAGGGCGGCGAGATGCCCGAGGCGGTCAAGGAACGGCTACTGAACGTCTATGGCGAGAATTATGCCGCTGAGATCGAGGCCCGCAGCGCGGACCAGATCGTCGAACTGGCATCGAACCTCGTCACCGGCGTTCCGATCGCCACACCGGTGTTCGACGGCGCCCGCGAGCAGGACGTCTCCGACATGCTGGCACTGGCCGGTCTCGATCGCTCGGGACAGTCAGATCTGTTCGACGGACGTACCGGCGACATGTTCGATCGCAAGGTGACGGTGGGCATCATCTACATGCTCAAGCTGCATCACCTCGTGGACGACAAGATCCACGCCCGCTCGATCGGCCCCTACTCGCTCGTCACCCAGCAGCCGCTGGGCGGCAAGGCGCAGTTCGGCGGCCAGCGCTTCGGTGAGATGGAGGTCTGGGCGCTGCAGGCTTACGGCGCGGCTTATACGCTGCAGGAAATGCTAACAGTGAAGTCCGACGACGTGGTCGGCCGCACCAAGGTCTATGAGGCGATCGTCAAGGGTGACGACACGTTCGAGGCCGGCATTCCCGAGAGCTTCAACGTGCTGGTCAAGGAAATGCGCTCGCTCGGCCTCAATGTCGAGCTGGCGGCCCTGGAAGACCTCACCGACGACAGCGGCAATGCGGGCGAGCTGCCCGAGGCGGCGGAGTAATCAAGGAAGCTCCTCCCTTTCGAGGGAGGAGTTGGGGTGGTGTTCAACGCTGCAGATCGCTGCGCGACACCCACCCCCTTCCCCTCCCTTGAAAGGGAGGGGTGACACAAGCTTACGAGGAAGGGTTTGATCCCATGAACGAACTGACCAACTTCGCCAACCCGGTCGCCAAGCCGGACGTGTTCGACCAGATCCAGATCGGCATCGCTTCTCCGGAGCGCATCCGGTCCTGGTCCTTCGGCGAGATCAAGAAGCCCGAGACGATCAACTACCGTACGTTCAAGCCCGAGCGTGACGGCCTGTTCTGCGCGCGCATCTTCGGTCCGATCAAGGATTACGAGTGCCTGTGCGGCAAGTACAAGCGCATGAAGTACAAGGGCATTGTCTGCGAGAAGTGCGGCGTCGAGGTCACTGTCTCGAAAGTCCGCCGCGAGCGCATGGGCCATATCGAGCTCGCCGCGCCGGTCGCACACATCTGGTTCCTGAAGTCGCTGCCATCGCGCATCGGCCTGCTGCTCGACATGCAGCTCAAGCAGCTCGAGCGCGTGCTCTACTTCGAGAGCTACATCGTTACCGAGCCGGGCCTCACCCCGCTTGAGCGCTACCAGCTGCTCAACGAGGATGAACTGCTCGACGCGCAGGACGAATATGGCGAGGACGCCTTCACCGCCGGCATCGGCGCCGAGGCGGTCAAGAAGATGCTCGAGGATCTCGATCTGGTCGGCGAGCGTGAAGCGCTGCTCGAAGAGCTCGCGGTCACCAAGTCCGAGCTGAAGCCCAAGAAGATCATCAAGCGCCTGAAGGTCGTCGAGAGCTTCATCGATTCGGGCAACCGCCCGGAGTGGATGATCCTCGACGTGATCCCGGTCATCCCGCCTGAGCTGCGCCCGCTGGTGCCGCTGGACGGCGGCCGCTTCGCGACGTCGGACCTCAACGACCTGTATCGCCGCGTGATCAACCGCAACAACCGCCTGAAGCGCCTGATGGAGCTGCGCGCACCGGACATCATCGTGCGCAACGAGAAGCGCATGCTGCAGGAGGCCGTCGACGCGCTGTTCGACAATGGCCGTCGCGGCCGCGTCATCACCGGCGCCAACAAGCGTCCGCTCAAGTCGCTGTCCGACATGCTCAAGGGCAAGCAGGGCCGCTTCCGTCAGAACCTGCTCGGCAAGCGCGTCGACTATTCGGGCCGTTCCGTGATCGTGACCGGTCCGGAGCTCAAGCTGCACCAGTGCGGCCTTCCCAAGAAGATGGCGCTCGAGCTGTTCAAGCCGTTCATCTACGCCCGTCTCGATGCCAAGGGTCTCTCGATGACCCTCAAGCAGGCCAAGAAGTGGGTCGAGAAGGAGCGCAAGGAAGTCTGGGACATCCTGGACGAGGTCATCCGTGAGCATCCGGTTCTCCTCAACCGCGCGCCGACGCTTCACCGCCTCGGCATCCAGGCGTTCGAGCCGGTGCTGATCGAAGGCAAGGCGATCCAGCTTCACCCGTTGGTCTGCTCGGCCTTCAACGCCGACTTCGACGGCGACCAGATGGCCGTGCACGTTCCGCTGAGCCTTGAGGCGCAGCTGGAATCGCGCGTTCTGATGATGTCGACCAACAACATCCTCTCGCCCGCCAACGGCAAGCCGATCATCGTCCCCTCGCAAGACATGGTGCTGGGCATCTATTATCTTTCCATGGAGCGCGACGGCGAGCCGGGCGAAGGCATGATGATCTCGGATATGGCCGAGGTGCATCAGGCCTTGTTCAACAAGAGTGTGACGCTGCACTCCAAGATCATCAGCCGCATCCCGCAGGTCGATGAGAATGGCGTGGAGTCCATGCGCCGGGTCGAGACGACGCCGGGCCGCATGCTGATCGGCGAGTGCCTGCCGATGAGCCACAAGGTGCCGTTCGAGACCGTCAATCGCCTCCTCACCAAGAAGGATGTGGGCGACGTGATCGACGAGGTCTATCGCCACACCGGCCAGAAGGACACGGTGCTGTTCGCCGACGCCATCATGGCGCTGGGCTTCCGTCACGCCTTCCAGGCCGGCATCTCGTTCGGCAAGGACGACATGATCATCCCGGACAGCAAGGTGGCCCTGGTCGACGAAACCAAGGCGCTGGTGGCCGACTATGAGCAGCAGTATCAGGACGGCCTGATCACCCAGCAGGAAAAGTACAACAAGGTCATCGACGCCTGGTCGGGCTGCGGCGATCGCGTTGCCGCCGCCATGATGGACGAGATCCGCTCGATGCCGAAGGACCCCGATACGGGTCGCCTGAAGCCGATCAACTCGATCTACATGATGAGCCACTCGGGTGCGCGCGGTTCGCCGGCGCAGATGAAACAGCTCGCCGGCATGCGCGGCCTGATGGCCAAGCCGTCGGGCGAGATCATCGAGACCCCGATCATCTCGAACTTCAAGGAAGGCCTGACCGTCCTTGAATATTTCAACTCGACGCACGGCGCCCGCAAGGGCCTGGCCGACACGGCGCTCAAGACGGCGAACTCGGGTTACCTGACCCGCCGTCTGGTTGACGTGTCGCAGGATTGCACGATCGTCGAGATCGATTGCGGCACCGACAAGGCGCTGGAGATGAAAGCCATCGTCCAGGGCGGCACGGTCATCGCTTCGCTTGGCGAGCGCGTGCTGGGTCGCACCACGGCCGAGGACATCATCGACAGCAAGGACGGCTCGATCGTCATCCCCGAGGGCGAGCTGCTCGACGAGGCGATGGTCGCCAAGATCGAGGCGATCGGCATCCAGGCGATCAAGATCCGCTCTCCGCTGATCTGCGAAGCCAAGATGGGCGTCTGCGCCAAGTGCTACGGGCGTGATCTTGCGCGTGGTACGCCGGTGAACATCGGCGAGGCCGTCGGCGTCATCGCGGCACAGTCGATCGGCGAGCCGGGTACGCAGCTGACGATGCGGACCTTCCACATCGGCGGCGCCGCCCAGCTCAACGAGCAGTCGAACCTCGACGCCGTCGCCGACGGTACGCTCGAACTGCGCGACATGCCGACGATCCGCGACAAGAATGGTCGTAACCTCAGCCTCGCCCGCAACGGCGAACTGGCGATCATCGATGCCGAGGGCCGCGAGCGCGCGGTTCATCGCCTGCCTTATGGCGCGGCGATCCTCGTCGCCGATGGCGCCAAGGTGAAACTGGGCGACCGGATCGCCGAATGGGACCCGTTCACGCAGCCGGTGATCACCGAGAAGCCGGGCATCGTCAAATATGTCGATTTGATCGACGGCAAGACGCTTACCGAGCAGGTCGACGAAGCCACCGGCATCAGCCAGCGGGTCGTCTCCGAATATCGCGCGCCGTCGCGATCCAAGGACGATCTGCGTCCCCGCCTGACCCTTCTCGACGATGCGTCCGGCGAGGCTGGGCGTTACCTCCTGGCTGTGGGCGCGATGCTCTCGGTCGAGGATGGCGCGCAGGTGCAGGCCGGCGACGTGCTGGCCCGCGTCTCGCGCGAAGCCGCGAAGACCCGCGACATCACCGGCGGTCTGCCGCGTGTCGCCGAGCTCTTCGAGGCCCGCAAGCCCAAGGACAATGCGATCATCGCGCGCGTTTCCGGCCGCGTGCAGTTCCTCAAGGACTACAAGGCCAAGCGCAAGATCGCGATCCTCCCCGAGGATGGCGGCGAGCCGGTCGAGTATCTTATTCCCAAGAGCAAGGTGATCGACGTTCAGGAAGGCGACTATGTCAAGCGTGGCGACAACCTGATCGGCGGTTCCCCGGATCCGCACGACATTCTGGAAGTGCTCGGCATCGAGCCGCTTGCCGAATATCTCGTGTCGGAAATCCAGGAGGTCTATCGACTGCAGGGTGTGAAGATCAACGACAAGCACATCGAGACGATCGTTCGCCAGATGCTGCAGAAGGTCGAGATCACCGATGGCGGCGACACCACGCTGCTCGCTGGTGAACAGGTCGATCGCGACGAGATGGACGAGATCAACGACAAGATGGCGCCCGGAGCCAAGCTTGCGGAAGGCAAGCCGGTGCTGCTCGGCATCACCAAGGCGAGCCTGCAGACCCGCAGCTTCATCTCGGCGGCCTCCTTCCAGGAGACAACCCGCGTCCTCACCGAGGCGGCCGTCCAGGGCAAGAAGGACACGCTCGTCGGTCTCAAGGAGAATGTGATCGTCGGGCGTCTGATCCCGGCGGGCACCGGCTCCTCGATGAACCGCATGCGCATCGCCGCGAACAGCCGCGACGCGGCGCTGCGGGCGGCCATGCGCGTTGCCAACGAGGTGCATCTCGTCGCACCGCAGACCGCGGCCGAGGAGCATGCGGCCGAGCTGCGCGAAGGCCCCGAGGCAGCGATCGGCGACGATCCGCTCGGCGCTGTGCAGGGCGAGGACTTCACCACGGAAGATCTGGGCTAGGCTCAGCGCTTCGGCCGAAGCGAGAAGACAAGAGGCCCCGGGACCACGGTTCCGGGGCCTCTCTTGTTGGTGTGATCGTCGCGGTGCCGGATCGAAATTCGCAGCGGATCATGGCACCAGTCGTCGCGTCTCCCGGCCCAGGGCGCTTTGGTGAACGACTCGTCGTCCCGGGAATACGTTCGGGTCCAAAGTCGGGTTGCTGCCGATTGACCGGATCTCAGATATTTCCCTTTTTTATCTGTTCCTTATGGGTCGCATGAAAAATCATGACAGTGCTCGCAATATAGTTAATTTTACATTATGATCCGTTTCGGAGGCGCTGACCTTGATATCCGCTTTGGCGGTCGTCTTGTGCTGGCGCTTACGACGAAGTGGGATTCGTGCCAGGCTTGTTGACGAAGGGTAGCCGTCTACCAACCCTTTGGTGCGCCCATTTCACATCGATTGGGGAGAAATCCTCGGACAGCCCTTGGAGAAGGGACGCCTGCGGCGTCGCTTTGGGTTATAGTGTGGGAGAGTTCCATGAAGCGTTTGCTGTTAGCGGCGACGATGATGGCTGGTCTGACGACCGGCGCCAGCGCCAACAATCTCTTTTTTCAAATGAATACCAATTACTCCGGCGCCGGTGTGCGCCAGGCCTTCATTTTCGGTGCGGCCAATTCGACCGGTAGCGTCACCAGCGCGGCCGGCTTCAACCAGGCCTTCGATCTCGGCGCCGCCGGCTTCGCAGTCGTGGATATTCCGCTGTCGACCGAGCTCTCATCCGGGATCGTTCAGGACTACGGCTATAAGATCTCGTCCGGGACGAACCTCAGCGCCTATTTCCTGAGCCGTCAGCCTTACACGACGGATATGAGCTACGTCATCGACGGGTCGAAGCTCGGCACCAACTATGTCATCGCAGGCTATCAGAACATCTACCCTGATCAGATGTCCGTGCAGGCAACGGTTGACAACACGGTGGTGCATTTTGCCCCGAAGGGCGCCGCGGCGTTCGACGTCACGCTGAATGCCGGCCAGACCTACATGTATTCCGCCTCGACGCAGCTGACCGGTAGCAAGATCACGTCATCGGCGCCGATCGCGGTCTTTTCGGGCAATCAGTGCACCAATGTGCCGACCGGTGTCGGTGCATGCGACTTCATCAACGAGCAGATGCCGTCGATCGATTCGCTGTCGACCCAGTATCTGCTCGCCCGCACGCCGCGGACGGGCGCGAACGGCGACGCGTTCCGCGTGGTCGCGACCGCCGACAATACGCAGGTCAAGGTGAATGGCGTCGTCGTCGCGACGCTGAACACCGGCGACTATTATGAAGGCCGCGTGGATGCCAGCGGCAGTGTCGTCGATGCGTCGTCCAAGGTTCTGGTCACCCAGTATCTGATCGGCCAGGGCGAAGCCGGCTTCAACACCGACCCGGCCATGACGCTGGTGCCCGGTTCCGACCAGTGGCTGAAATCCTATGTGTTCGCGACACCCTCGGGCAACGCGGCTTTCCCGACGGACTATATCAGCATCGTCATCAAGACGAGCGACCTTGGCTCGCTGATGGTCGACGGCGTGATAGCCAACGCAGCGCTCTTCAACGCGCTGGGGGCGTCCGGCTACAGCTTCGGCAACATCGACGTGTCGAGCACGTCCGGCCCGTTCTCCATCACGGCGAACAGCGAGTTCCAGCTGCTGCTGTCGGGCTATGACAATTACGACTCCTACTTCACCTATGGCGGCGCGGCTTTCTCTCCGGGTGCTTCCCCGCCCCCGCCGCCGAGCGGCGTGCCCGAGCCGGCCACCTGGGCCATGATGATCGGAGGCTTTGCGCTTGCTGGTGCCGCCATGCGTCGTCGCAAGGTGGCCGTCAGGTTCGCCTGACCGGACAAGCACAAAAGAAAAGGGCCTCGGGAAACCGGGGCCCTTTTTTCTTGTCGTAACAAGCGCCGACGCGCGCCAGGCGATTGGCCCGGCGCGATCGGTGTCGATCAGCCCTTCTTGAGGGTGAGACCGCCGAAGCGCTTGTTGAACTGGGCGACGCGGCCACCGGAATCGAGCAGGCGCTGATTGCCGCCGGTCCAGGCCGGGTGCGAGCTCGGATCGATGTCGAGCGCGAGCGTGTCGCCTTCCTTGCCGTAGGTCGAGCGGGTCTGGAAGCTCGAGCCGTCAGTCAGCTGGACGGTGATGAAGTGATAATCGGGATGCGCGTCTTTTTTCATGTGTCTGCTCCATGGATGACCGGTTTCCGACCGGTCCGGGGCTGATGGGAAGGGCGGCCCTTAGCGCGGGAAGCCCGGAAAGGCAAGGGATTCGCTGCCCCTTCCCTATCGACGACAAGCGGGCTGCGACGGCCGGGTGCATGGCTGCCACCCTTCTCCGGGAAGGGTGGAGCTTTGAGGGAATCAGTCCTTGGGCGGGTCGGCGATCATGGCGACGCAATGCGCCTCGGCGCAAAGCTTGCCGGCGATCGATGCCTTGCCCGAGAATTTGCAGACCGAGCCGCGCAGCTGGGTGAACTCGACATTGAGATCGAGAATATGACCCGGCTCGACCGGCGCGCGGAACTTCGCGCCCTCGATCCCCATGAAATAGACAAGCTTACCACTGCCGGCGAGGCCCATCGATTCGACGGCGAGAATGCCCGCCGCCTGCGCCAGCGCCTCAACGATGAGGACGCCGGGCATGATCGGGCGACCCGGGAAATGGCCCTGAAAGAAAGGCTCGTTCATCGACACGGCCTTGATCGCGTGGATCGAGGTGCTGGGCACCATCGAGACCACGCGATCCACCAGCAGAAACGGATAACGATGCGGCAGCGCCGCCATGATCCGGCGGATATCAAGCCCGCCGAGTGTCTCCTGCTCTGCCGTCACGACCTGTTACCGGCCCTGAGGACGACGGGCAGGCGGCGTGGCGGCAGGTGCTGCCGGCGCAGGCGTGGCCGGTGCCGCAGCGGCAGGCGCAGCCGGCTGCTGACCTTGGCCACCCGGACGCCAGCCCTGCGGGGGCACGATGCCAACCGACGGCACCAGCGCGTTCAGTTCCTGAACGAGCAGGTTGGTGACGTCCGCGCCGGGCACATAGGCCTCGGTCGCCTCGTCCTTCAGCAGAAGGTCGATCTTGTTCTTGGTCATGACGTTCTTCATCGCATCGCTCAGCTTGGCGCCGATCTGCTCCACGACATAGGCGCGGGCCAACTCGAGCGGCGCACCGACCTGCTGCAGCTCGTTCTGCGCTTCCTGCGCGCGGCGCTGAAGCGCGGTATATTGCGTCTGCAACTCGGTCTGCTTGGCAGGCGGCGGGGTCTGGCCAGCCGCCGTGATCGCCGCCTGGAGAGCGTCGTTCTTCTGCTTGAGCTCGGTCTGCAGGGCCGACTGACGCGCGTTGAACGCATCGATCGTGGTCTTGTAGGTCACCTGCATCTGCTGGCTGGCAGTCTGGGCGGCGGCCGACTGGCCGATCGCTGCCTGGACATTGACGACGGCGATCGCCTGCTTGACCTGCGCCGTGGCCGGAGCAGCGACGCCCAGCGCCACGGCCGAGACCGTCGCTAATGCAACGGCGGAAAGAATCGAATTACGCATCAGAATTGAGTCCCTATGTTGAATGTTACGAGCTTTGTGTCGTCGCCGGGCGCGGTGATGAGCGCCTTGGCGATGTCGATCCGGAACGGGCCGAAGGGGGAGTTCCAGTTGACGCCGAAGCCGACCGAAACGCGGGGCTTGGGCGTGTCACCAAGATAGAATTCCTTGAACCCCGGAATCGTGGTTCCATAAAGGGTCGTCCCGGTCGGGCAGGTCGCGCCGTTCGGGATCGACGAAAGCGTGCTGTCGGTCGAGTTGATGCATTGGCGCAGGCCAGCCGAATCATAGGCCGGGAAGGTGAAGCCATTGGGCAGATCGATCAGGCCGCCATTGGCATAGGTCGGCGCGCGGACACCGAACACGGCACCCGCGTCCACGAAGACCGACGGACGCAAACCAAGATCGCGCGCGCCCGAGCCCAGCGGAATCTCGATCTCGGCATGGGCGAGATAATAAGCCCGGCCACCGAGGCTGTCGTCAGACCAGGTGCTGCGATCCTCATTGACGCCGGTCGGATTGCCGCTCGCGTCATAAAGATAAGGCTTGCGTACGATGCGCGGGCCAACGCCGCGAATGTCGAAACCGCGCAGCTGCGGTTCGCCGAGGAAGAAACGATCGGTTAGGCGGACCGGATCGCTGCTCGCGCTGCTGCTCTTCTCGAAGGACTTGATATAGCCCGCCTCGCCCTTGAGCGAGAAGATGAAGCCGCCGCCCAGCGGCCAGTATTTGTCGGCCGAGAGGCGATTGCGCAGATAACGGACACTGCCGCCGAGCCCCGCGAAATCCTGCGTGAAGCTGATGCTGTGACCACGCGTCGGGCGGATGCGGTTGTCGCGCGAATCGAAGGACAGCGTGTAGCCGATGGTTGAAGTCGCGCGGTCGCCGATCGCGTCGCAGAGATACTGGCTGGCGAGCAGCGGATCGCACCGGAACAGGTTGGGCGTGACGCGGTCACTGTAATAAGTGGCCTGATCGACCGAGACCTGATCGTAGGACAGGCCGTAGCGGACCAGCAGCGAGAGATATTCCGTCACCGGGATGCCGGCGCGGATCTGGAAGCCGGTGCGGATCTGGCTGTAGATCGTGTTGCGGTCGTTGCCGGTGGTATAGTTGAAGCTGTTCAGATCCTGACGGAAGATGTCACCGCCGAGCGCGATATTCTTGTCGAGGAAATAGGGCTCGGTGAAGCCCACGTTCACGGACTTGGAATAGGTCGAATAATTGACCGACGTGCGCAGCTCCTGGCCCATGCCGCGGAAATTGCGCTGGGTCACCGAGGCGGCAAGGATGAAACGCTCGAGCGAGGAGAAGCCGGCCGAGAGCTGCAGTTCGCCCGTCGCCTTTTCCTCGACATTGGTCTCAAGGATGATGCGGTCCGGTGCCGAACCCGGCTTCTGCTCGACTTCGAGCTTCTCCTGGAAGAAGCCGAGCGAGTTGATGCGGTCCTGCGAGCGCTTGACGGCGAAGGTGTTGAACGCGTCGCCCTCATGCAGGCGGAACTCGCGACGCACGACTTTGTCCTGGGTCAGCGTATTGCCGTTGATGTCGATCCGCTCGACATAGACGCGCGGCGCGTTGGCGATGCGGAAGGTCAGGGACATGGTCCGCTTTTCCTTGTCGCGATCGAACTCGGGCTGGACGTCGGCAAAAGCATAGCCGAACAGGCCGGCAGTCTGGTTGAGCTGCTCGACCGTATCCTCGACATTCTTGGCGTTGTACCAGTCGCCCTTCTTCATGCGCAGCGAGCGCGTGAGCCCCTCGGAGGAGAGGTCGCGAATGTCGCTCTTCACGGTGACGTCGCCGAATTTGTAGCGCTCGCCCTCTTCCACCACATAGGTGATGATGAAGTCCTGCTTGTTGGACGTCAGCTCGGCCACCGCGGAGACGACGCGGAAATCAGCATAGCCCTGGGTCAGGTAGAACTGGCGGACCTTCTGCTGGTCATAGGCCATGCGATCGGGATCGTACGTCGTGCCCGAGGAGAAGAGGCGGAAGAAGCGCGATTGCTTGGTCGCCATTTCGCCGCGCAGGCGCCCATCGGAAAACACCGTGTTGCCGATGATGTTGATCTGGCGGACCTTGGACTTTGGCCCTTCCGAAATCTCGTAGACGATGTCGACGCGGTTCTGATCGAGCTTGACCAGCTTGGGATCGACCACGGCGGCGAAGCGGCCCTGCCGGCGATACAGCTCGATGATGCGGGCGACGTCGGCGCGCACCTTCGAGCGCGTATAGATCTGGCGCGGCGCCATCTTGATCTCGGGCAGGATCTTGTCGTCCTTGAGGCGCTTGTTGCCCTCAAGCACGATGCGGTTGATCACCGGATTCTCGACCACCTGGATGGTCAGCGCACCATCCTTGTCGCGGATCTGCACGTCCGAGAAGAGCTCGCTCGCGTAGAGCTCGCGCAGGGCCTCGTCGAGCGTCTCGCGTGTGTAGGTGCCGC
This sequence comes from Sphingobium nicotianae, assembly GCF_018603885.1. Lineage (GTDB taxonomy): Bacteria > Pseudomonadota > Alphaproteobacteria > Sphingomonadales > Sphingomonadaceae > Sphingobium > Sphingobium nicotianae. The sequence goes on along the minus strand of NZ_JAHGAW010000001.1, from coordinate 14,451 downwards.
CCTGGCGCAGCTTGGTGTAGGAGAGGACCGTGTCCGGCTCCAGACGCTGCGCTCCCTCGACCGTGATCGAGCGGATCGGTTGTGCGGCCGCCACGGCGCTGGTCGGCGCAGGCGCCGTAGCGCTGGGGAGTGTCGGGGCCGGCGGGGGCGGCGTACCTGTCGCCTGAGCAAAGAGCGGCGTACCGCCTGCGCCCGCCAGGAACGTCCCGCACAGGAGCAGAGGCGCGAGGCGGCTCTGTGTCGACATCCGTCTAAATTCGCTCAAACCCTACTTCCTCGCCTAAACCTGAAAGCGCATCGGCCGATGCGGCGATGCGCGCTGTTCCCCTGCCCCAACCGCTTCAGCCAATCAAGCCGGACAGGCCCCGCCAGAGGCCGAACGAGCCCAGATCGTTCACGGTCACGAAAATCATCAGACCCAGCAAAAGCGCGAGGCCGGAACGAAATGCGATCTCCTGAAAACGGGCGCTGACCGGTCTGCGCTGAATGGCTTCGATCCCGTAAAAGAATAAATGACCCCCGTCGAGCATGGGAATTGGCAACAGGTTGATGAACCCCAAGTTAATCGACACCAAAGCGAGGAAGGCAATGAAGGCCTGCGGGCCCAACGAGGCCTGTTCGCCCGAGATTTGCGCGATCTTGAGCGGGCCGCCGAGCTCGCTGACGGCGCGGCGCCCGGTAAGGATGTCAGCCAGGCCATGGACCATGACGCCGACCAGCTCGCCGGTGCGGCGCAGACCGACGATCGGCGCCTCCAGGAGGCTCACATCGCGCTGCACGGGATCAACTGCCCGCACGCCGATCTGTGGCAGACGGTAGATATTGCCGAAATTATCCTTCTCGACACGCGTACCGAGAACCAACGGCACCTCGAACCCGGCGCCGTCGCGCTCCACCTGTAGCGTCACCTTATCGCCGGGGAGCCGCGACATGACCGCCTTGTTCAGCTCGGGGAACAGGGTGATCGCTTGGCCGTCAATCGCGAGGATCCGGTCGCCGGCGTGGAGGCCAGCCTTCTCGCCCGGGCTACCGCTCACGACCTCACCGACCTTGGCGGGCGTCACATTGTCCCCATAGACATAAGCGAAGCCAGCGAGCACCAGGGCGGCGAACAGCAGGTTGATGATCGGCCCCGCCGCGACGATCAGGGCACGCTGCCAGAGCGGTTTCGCCGGGAAGCAGCGATTGCGCTCGTTGGCAGGCAACTCCAGCCAGGCGGGATCTGACTGGCTCGCCGCATTCATGTCGCCGGCGAACTTCACATAGCCACCGAGCGGCAGCGCGGCGATGCGCCAGCGCGTGCCACGCCTGTCGTGCCAGGCTGTCAGTTCCTTGCCGAAGCCGATCGAGAAGGTCTCGGCATGCACCCCGAACCAGCGTCCGACCAGATAATGCCCCATCTCGTGGATGAACACGAGCGGCCCGATCACGAGCAGGAAGGAGAGAAGCGTGAAGAGGAAACTGGGACTATCGGTCAATTGATGAGCTCCGCAGCCAGGCGCTCAGCAAGCTGGCGCGCCGACAGGTCGATGGTCCAGATCTCGTCGATGCTCGTGGCGAGCGGACCCTGATTGGATCGAGCTAGCACGTCTTCGACGATCCGGCCAATATCAAGAAAGCCGATGCGCCCGTCGAGGAAGGCGGCGACGGCGACTTCGTTGGCGGCATTGAGGATCGCAGGCGCGCTGCCACCCGCCTCGATGGCCTCGCGTGCCAGCCGCAGAGCCGGGAAGCGCTGCTCGTCCGGCGCCTCGAAATCGAGCCGGCCGATCGTCGCAAGATCAAGCGCCTTGCAGGGGGTCTCCATCCGCGCCGGCCAGGCTAGCGCGCTGGCGATGGGGATCCGCATGTCCGGTGAACCGAGCTGCGCAATGGTGGAGCGATCGCGATATTCCACCATCGAGTGGATGACCGACTGCGGATGAACGAGGATTGAAAACCGGTCGAGGCCGACGGGGAACAGGTGATAGGCCTCGATCAGCTCGAGCCCCTTGTTCATCATGGTGGCGCTGTCGATGCTGATCTTGCGGCCCATCGACCAGTTGGGATGCTTGACCGCCTGAGCGGGCGTCACCAGCGCCATCTCCTCGCGCGAGAAAGTGCGGAACGGGCCACCGCTCGCGGTGAGCGTGATCCGGGCAACGGCATCAATGTCGCCACTGGCGAGGCACTGGAAGATGGCATTATGCTCGCTATCAACCGGCAGCAACGTCGCGCCGCTCTGGGCGACGGCAGACATCATGACAGCGCCGGCGGAGACAAGCGCCTCCTTGTTGGCAAGTGCAACGGTGCGCCCCTTGCGGATCGCCGCGAAGGTAGGCGCGAGGCCTGCGCAGCCGACGATCGAGGCCATCGTCCAGTCGGCGCCCATGTCGGTGGCGTCGACCAGTGCACCCGCGCCGGCGGCGGCCTCGATTCCGGTACCGGACAGGGCAGCCTTCAGGTCAGCGTAGCAGCGCTCGTCCGCCACCACGGCAAGGCGGGCGCGATGCTCGATCGCCGCTGTGGCGAGCTTGGCAACGTCGCAACCGGCGGTGAGTGCGAATATCTCGAATGCATCGGGATCGCGGCCGATCAGATCGAGCGTCGACTGGCCGACCGAGCCGGTCGCGCCAAAGATGGAGACGCTGCGCGGCGCGGTCGTCACAGGAAATGCCCCACCAAGGAGAGCGCCAGCCCGGCGACGATCGCCGCGAAGAGCAGTCCGTCCACCCGATCGAACACGCCGCCATGGCCGGGGATGAGATTGCCGCTATCCTTGACCCCCGCCCGCCGCTTCATCCAGCTCTCGAAGAAATCGCCGATCTGGGCGACGATGGCGATGCAAGCACCGGTGAGGAACGCGAGCGCCGCGAAGCCCGGCTCGAACCAGTGATCGGAAGAGCTGCGCTCGACACTGTCCGACATGGCATAAAGGCCGAGCGTCAGGACGATGGCGGACAGCAATCCGGCCGCGAGCATGCCGCCGCCCAGCCCAGCCCAGGTCTTGGACGGGCTGATCGACGGCGCGATCTTTGGCCCGCCGATCGCGCGGCCGGCGAAATAGGCTCCGACATCGGTAGCGATGACCAGAGCGATCAGCATTAGCCGGGCGCCGCTGTCGAACGACAGGATCGCCCAGGCCGCGCTGCCGACATAGAGCAGCCCGGCGACCAGCCAGAGCGCCTTGGTCGGCCCGCTATCGGGGAAACGCAGCACGATCCCGCGCCATTCCCAGAAGACCAGCCCGGCCGACAGCAGCACGAAGAGCAGCAGGACGCCGCCACCGGCCCAAAGCGCGAGACCGGCCAGCGCGATCATCACAACCGCCGAGGCCGTCCGCACGGCCAGATCGGAGCGGCGCGTGACGTCAGCCATCAGAGCCCCCCATATCGGCGCTCGCGCTTTCCGAAGCTCGCCACCGCCTGCGCCAGCGCCGCCTCGTCAAAATCGGGCCAGAGCGTCTCGGTGAAATACAGCTCGGCATAGGCCACCTGCCAGAGCAGGAAATTGGACAAGCGTTGCTCGCCCGAGGTGCGGATCAGCAGATCGAGGGGCGGCAAATTCGCCGTGTCCAGCTCGGCGGCAATGAGCGCAGGCGTGACCCCGGCCGGCTCGAGCGTCCCGGCGCGGATGCGCTCGCCAAGCGTCCGCATCGCGCGGGCCAGCTCATCCTGCGCGCCATAATTGAGCGCCACGACCAGCGTCGAGCCGGTGTTCTCTGCCGTTTTTTCCACGGCCGCGTCGACCATCCGGGCCGCCTCCGGCTCGAAGGCGTGATGATCGCCAATGATCTTCAGGCGGATATTGGCGGCGTGGATCTCGTCCAGCTCGGAGCGGAGAAATTGCTTCATCAGACCGGTCAGGTCCGCGATTTCCTGCTCCGGACGCTTCCAGTTCTCAGAGGAAAAGGCATAGAGCGTTACGCATTCAATGCCGAGCTTCGCCGCTGCCCGCAGTGTCCGCCGCACCGCCTCGGCGCCGGCGCGATGTCCCGCGAGGCGCGGCAGACGGCGTGCCTTGGCCCAGCGGCCATTTCCGTCCATAATGATCGCGACATGGCGCGGCGGCGCGCCCTGCCCGCCCTCGCCTGCGGCATCAGGCGCCGGCTTGCGCGACGCTCTGGAACGCGAGAGGATCATCTGCGCCGCGCCGGGCCAGGGAGCCGCTTATTTGCCAAGGATTTCCTTTTCCTTGGCCTGCGCTGCCGCATCGATGTCGGCGATCGTCGCGTCGGTCAGCTTCTGCACCTCGGTCTCGTGGCGCTTGCGCTCGTCCTCGCTGATCTCGCCCTTCTTCTCGTCGGCCTTGAGATTGTCGTTGCCGTCGCGGCGGACATTACGGGCGGCAATGCGCGCCTTCTCGGCATATTGGTTGGCGAGCTTGGCAAGCTCCTTGCGGCGCTCCTCGGTGAGATCGGGGATCGGCAAACGGACATTCTGGCCGTCGATGATCGGATTGAGGCCGAGGCCGGCGGAGCGGATCGCCTTGTCGACGGGGCCGACATTGCTCTTGTCCCACACCTGCACCGAGAGCATGCGCGGCTCGGGCGCCGAAACGGTCGCCACCGTGTTGAGCGGCATGTGCGAGCCATAGACCTCGACAGTGATCGGATCGAGCAAAGCCGTGTTGGCGCGGCCAGTGCGCAGGCCGCTCAGGTCATGCTTCAGGGCCTCGACGGCGCCAGCCATGCGGCGCTCTAGATCTGCCTTGTCATACTTGGCCATGAGCTTCTCCTTATGCTTTGTTGGCGATCAGGCCGCGGCCTTGACGCCGTCAGCGTTGACGATCGTCGAAACGCCCTGACCGGCCAAGACCTTAGCGAGATTGCCTTGTTCGCGAATGTTGAAGACGATGATGGGGACATTATTGTCACGGCAGAGCGCCAGCGCGCTTGCATCCATCACCTTGAGATTTTGATTGAGAACCTGATCATAACTCACTGCATCGAAACGCTTTGCAGCAGGAACAAGCTTCGGATCCGCATTATAGACGCCATCGACCGAGGTGCCTTTGTAGAGCGCGTCGCAATCCATCTCCGCCGCGCGCAGGGCTGCGCCGCTGTCCGTTGTGAAATAGGGACTGCCCACACCTGCCGCAAAGATCACCACGCGACCTTTCTCAAGATGGCGCAGCGCCCGGCGGCGGATATAGGGCTCGCAGATGCTCGACATCGGAATGGCCGACTGGACGCGCGTGGCGACGCCGAGATGTTCCAGCGCATCCTGCATCGCGAGCGCGTTCATGACCGTCGCGAGCATGCCCATATAATCGGCATTGGCGCGGTCCATGCCCTTGGCGGCGCCCGCCATGCCACGGAAGATATTGCCGCCGCCGATGACCAGGCAAAGCTCGTAGCCCTGATCCTTGGCCTGCTTCACTTCCCCCGCAACGCGCGCGACCGTCGCCGGATCGATGCCAAAGCTCTGGTCGCCCATCGCCGCCTCGCCGGAGAGCTTGAGTAATATGCGCTTGGCGGGTGCTGATGACATGAAGGCCTTCGATACGCGAGGAATAAGGAAGCGGCGCGACCTTAGTTAGGCCGCGCCGCGATGCCAAGCGCCGAGCGATGCCCCGCGCTGTAAGTTGTGGATGAGATCAGACGCCCGCGGCCGCCGCGACTTCCGCCGCGAAATCGCTGACTTCCTTCTCGATGCCCTCGCCGAGCTGGAAGCGGACATAGTCCTTGAGCGTGATGGTCGTGCCGGCATCCTTGGCCGCCTTCGCGACGACGTCGGCGATCGGCGTCTTGTTGTCCATCACGAAGAGCTGCGAGAGAAGCGCATTCTCCTTGGCGAACTTGGCGACGCCGCCCTCAACCATCTTGGCGATGATATCGGCGGGCTTGCCCGACTCGGCCGCCTTCTCGGTCGCGATCTTGCGCTCGCGCTCGAGAATCTCCGGATCGATATCAGATGCGTTGAGCGCGATCGGGAAAGCCGCCGCGATGTGCATCGCGATCTGCTTGCCGAGCGGGGTCAACACGTCGGCGCCGGCCGGGCTCTCCAGCGCAACCAGCACGCCGATCTTGCCGAGACCGGGCGCGACCGCATTGTGCATATAGTCGACAACGACGCCCTGACCGACCGCCACGGCCTTGACGCGGCGCAGCTGCTGGTTCTCGCCGATCGTGGCAACGTTGGTCACCAGCGCATCGTTCATCGTGCCGCCCGCCGGATGCGGCGCGCTTTTGAGCGCTTCGGCATCGGTGATGGCATTGGCCAGCGCGACCTCAGCCGAGGTACGGACGAAGTTCTGGAACTGCTCATTTTTGGCAACGAAGTCGGTCTCGCTGTTGACCTCGACGGCAACGCCGCGCGTGCCATCGACGGCGACCGCGACGAGACCTTCGGCAGCGGTGCGGCTCGACTTCTTCTGTGCCGCAGCCAGACCCTTGGCGCGCAGCCAGTCGACGGCCGCCTCGATGTCGCCGCCGGTCTCGGAAAGCGCCTTCTTGCAGTCCATCATGCCGGCGCCCGAACGCTCGCGCAGATCCTTGACGGCGGCTGCAGTAATCTCTGCCATGATTGTCTTCCTCAAGCTTGAGTGAGTTGTCCGTAAATGACGGGCGGGCGCGGAGCCGATCCTGGCCCCGCGCCCTGCCCGCGCATCATTGCGCGTGTGTGACGGGGCCTCAGGCCTCTTCGGTCAGCGTCTCTTCGGCCGGCGGCACGTCCATGGCGCCGAGGTCGAGGCCGGACGCAGCGGCCGCGCCCTGATTGCCGCGGGTCGCCGACTGGGCGATCGCATCGCAATAGAGGCGGATCGCGCGGCTGGCGTCGTCATTGGCCGGAACCGGGAAAGCGATGCCCTGCGGATTGACGTTCGAATCCAGGATGGCGACGACCGGGATGCCGAGCGTGTTGGCTTCCTTGATCGCCAGCTCTTCCTTGTTGGCGTCGATCACGAACATCACGTCCGGGATGCCGCCCATGTCGCGAATGCCGCCGAGCGAGAGCTCGAGCTTGTCGCGCTCGCGGGTCATCTGGAGCACTTCCTTCTTGGTGAAGCCGTGCGTGTCACCGCTCAACTTCTCCTCGAGCGACTTCAGGCGCTTGATCGAGCCCGAGATAGTCTTCCAGTTGGTGAGCATGCCGCCAAGCCAGCGGTGGTTGACGAAATGCTGGTTCGAGCGGCGCGCGGCCTCTGCGATCGGATCCTGCGCCTGGCGCTTGGTGCCGACGAACAGCACCTTGCCGCCGGCGGCGACAGTGGCGTTCACGAAGTCGAGCGCACGTGCGAAGAGCGGCACGGTCTGCGACAGGTCGATGATATGAATGCCGTTCCGCTCGCCGAAGATGTACGGCTTCATGCGGGGATTCCAGCGGTGGGTCTGGTGACCGAAATGCGCGCCGGCTTCGATCAATTGATGCAGAGTGACGACAGGAGCCGCCATAAGTAAATTCCTTTCCGGTTGATCCTCTGGACCCCCGTGACCGCTAAGCGGCACCGGTATGTGATGGAGTCCATGTGGGTTAGGCGGGCGCCCTTATGCCAAAAAAGCCGCGAACGCAAGACTTGACGATCCCTGAAAATAAGAACAAATAGGGAACATACGGGAACGATGCCGAATCGGACGCATTCTTCCCCGGGAGTCGGAAAGGAAGATCATGGTTTATTATGCTCTGGGATCTCTTCTCTTCGCTGGTGCGCTGATCGCCGCGCTGACGATCATGGCCCGTGAATTCGCGCAGTATCGTCCTGCAATGATGAAGGCGCTGCGAAGCCTGAGCCTGGAGGGCATCGACACACACGCAGCGGGGAAGCCGGCGATCACTCTTCCGGCGGTGCGGACGAGCCTATCGCATTTGCCACGCGCCGCTTGACCCGGGCATAGCTCACCAGCCCAAGCGGGATGAGGGCGAGATAGGCGAGCGACAATGCGAGCAGGCTGTGCCAGGGCGCGACCAGCAGCATGGCCGCGAAGAGCCCGGCGGCGAAGATGGCAAACAGGCGCCAGCTCGGCGGGACGAGCAGGCGCTTCCAGCCCAGGGTCGGCAAGTTCGAGATCATCAGGAAGGCTGTAAAGATCAGCCAGGGCGCGACGATCCGCCAATCCCGGAAAATCTCCATGTCGGTAACGAACCAGCAATAGACGGGAACAAGCGCGAGCCCTGCCCCGGCGGGCGCCGGAACGCCGGTATTGAAGCCCGCCGCCTTGCGCGGCTGATCAGCAACGGAAACATCGATATTGGCATTGAAGCGCGCGAGCCGCAGCGCGCAGCTCAGCGCGAGGCCGAGCACCACCACCCATCCGAAGCGCGGCATCTCCTGCAGCGACCAGAGATACAGCACGATCGCGGGCGAGACCCCGAAGGCGATGCAATCCGAAAGGGAATCCAGCTCGGCGCCGAAGCGGCTTTCCGCGCGCAGCAGTCGGGCGATGCGGCCATCCATGCCGTCGAGCACACCGGCGAAGATGATCGCGCCGACGGCCAGTTCCCAGAACCAGGTGTTCGAGCGGGTCGGTGCGAGCAATTGCGCCTGCTGAGGATTGCTGCCCAGGATCGCGAAACGGATGGCGGTCAGCCCGAAGCAGAGCGCCATCGCCGTCACTGCATTGGGCGCGACCTGACGCAAGGTGAGATCCCGCCCCACCCGCATCGACATTGGGCGCGGCCGGCGCATCAGCGACGCCGATGCGCGGCGATCGCGCCGGACGAGCCCGGCTGACGCGGCGCTGTGCGGCTCATTGCAACACGCCCGTCGTGGCGCGCGCATCGCCGATATAGGCAAGCACCGTCTCGCCGGCGACCGTATGCTGGCCGAGCATGCATTTGGGCGCCGTCCCGGCGGGCAGGTAGACGTCGACGCGGCTACCGAAGCGAATCAGGCCGATCCTCTGGCCCGCCGCGACGATGTCGCCGCGTTTGACGAATGGCACGATGCGTCGGGCCACGAGACCGGCGATCTGGGTGAAGCCGACCCGCACACCATCGGCTCGCTCGACGAGGATGTGCTGGCGCTCATTATCCTCGCTCGCCTTGTCGAGATCGGCATTGATGAACTTGCCGCTGATATAGACGACGTCCTTGATCGTCCCGCCGATCGGCGTTCGGTTGATGTGAACGTCGAACACGCTCATGAAAATCGACACGCGGATCATCGGTTCCATGCCGAGCTTGTCCGGCCCCATCATCTCGGGCGGCGGCGGCACGGTCTGGATCAGAGTGATCAAGCCGTCGGCAGGTGCTATGATCGCATAGTCGTCCTGCGGGACTGCGCGGATCGGATCACGGAAAAACGCGAAGACCCAGATGGTGAGCCCGGCCATCAGCCAGGCCAGCGTGGACCAGCCCAGCAGGGCAAGCAGCAGCGTGATGCCCACGGCAATGCCGCCGAACTTGCGGCCCTCGGGGTGGATGGCCGGGAAATGCCATTTGATTGTCGTCCGCGTGGGGACAGCCGGTTGCGACCCGGGAAGCTCTGTGGACATGGCGCCATCCTAGGCAGAGCGGCCGATAGGCACAACGTTTGATTGTAAACTGGCCTTTTAGGGCCCGTCGGCGCGCTGGCGGTTGATCACGGACGCGTCCTTGCCTAGAGGCAATGAATAGACCAGCGGCCGCACGCCCTCGCGGCCATATTTGGGCTTCAGAACAGGGAAAGACCAGCCGCGCATGAGCAAGATCAAGGTGAAGAACCCGGTCGTCGAAATCGACGGCGACGAGATGACCCGCATCATCTGGGAGTGGATTCGCGAGCGGCTGATCAAGCCATATCTCGACATCGACCTCCATTATTATGACCTTGGCGTCGAAGAGCGCGACCGCACCGACGATCAGATCACGATCGATTCAGCCGAGGCGATCAAGAAATATGGCGTCGGCGTAAAGTGCGCCACGATCACGCCGGACGAGGCACGCGTCGAGGAATTCCATCTCAAGAGCATGTGGAAGTCGCCCAACGGCACGATCCGTAACATTCTTGGTGGCACCATTTTCCGCGAGCCGATCGTCATCAAGAATGTACCCCGCCTGATCCCCGGCTGGACCGATCCGATCGTCGTCGGCCGTCATGCCTATGGCGACCAGTATCGCGCGACGGACTTCGTCGTCCCCGGCCCCGGCAAGTTGCGCCTGATCTGGGAAGGCGATGACGGTCAGGTCATCGATCGCGAGGTCTTCAAGTTCCCGGGCGCTGGCGTGGCGATGGCCATGTACAATCTCGAGGATTCGATTCGCGATTTCGGCCGCGCCAGCATGAACTACGCTCTCGGTCGCGGCTGGCCGCTCTATCTCTCGACCAAGAACACCATCCTCAAGGCCTATGACGGCCGCTTCAAGGATCTGTTCCAGGAAGTTTATGAAAGCGAATTCAAGCAGAAGTTTGCCGATGCTGGCATCGTCTATGAGCATCGCCTGATCGACGACATGGTCGCTTCCGCGCTCAAGTGGAGCGGCAAGTTCGTCTGGGCCTGCAAGAATTACGACGGCGACGTCCAGTCCGATCAGGTCGCCCAGGGCTTCGGCTCGCTCGGCCTCATGACCTCGGTGCTGATGACGCCGGACGGCAAGACCGTCGAGGCCGAGGCTGCGCACGGTACGGTCACGCGCCACTATCGTCAGCACCAGCAGGGCAAGGCGACCTCGACCAATCCGATCGCCTCGATCTTCGCCTGGACCGGCGGTCTCAAGTTTCGCGGCAAGTTCGACGAGACGCCCGAAGTGGTGCGTTTCGCCGAGGCGCTGGAGCGCGTGTGCGTCAAGACCGTCGAGGATGGCCACATGACGAAGGATCTCGCGCTGCTGGTCGGCCCGGAACAGGCCTGGATGACCACCGAGCAGTTCTTCGAGCAGATTCGCGTCAATCTCGAAACCGAGATGGGCAGCTGGAAATAAGGATTGCCGGTTTTGACGTCATTGCTTCGTCCCGACCCCGTTTCCGCGCACCATGCGATGCGGGCCGGGCGGAGCTCTGACGCACACGTGATCACCGCGAGGCGCGCGCCATGACGCACGGGGCCTTCGGCAGTGTGGGATACAGCGATGCGCTGGTGATCCTTGGTGCGGCTGGCCTCGTCATCCCCGCCTTCGCGCGACTGCGGATCAGCCCGGTCATTGGATTCATCCTGGTCGGCATGCTGGTCGGGCCGCTCGGGCTGGGCCAGTTCGTCGATCGCGTACCAGCGCTCTTCTACGTCACCATCTCCAATTCGACCGCGATCAGCGCCTTTGCCGAGTTCGGCATCGTCCTACTGCTCTTCTCGATCGGCCTCGAGTTGTCGTTCAAGCGGCTCTGGTCGATGCGCGGCATGGTCTTCGGCATCGGCGCGGCGGAGCTAATCGGCAGCGCCGCCATCATCGCCGGCGGCTTCCTGCTGTTCGGCAGCAGTCTTTATGCCGCGATCGGCCTTGGCCTTGCGCTTGCGCTCTCCTCGACAGCGTTGGTCCTGCCCATCTCCGGCACGCAATCAGCGGTCGGCAAGGCTGCCTTCTCGATGCTGCTGTTCGAGGATCTGGCGCTGGTGCCGATCGTTTTCGCCCTCGGCGCCATGGCCCCCAATGTCGGCGACGATGGCTGGGCCAATTTGGTCGGCGTGATCATGACGGGTGGAATTACAGTGGCCGTCATGCTGGTCGGCGGGCGTTTCATTCTCCCACATCTCTTCGCGCAAGCCGCGCGCACCAAAAGCTCGGAAGTGTTCCTCGCCGCCAGTCTGCTCGTCGTCATGGTTTCCAGCCTCGTCACCGCTGCTGCTGGCCTGTCACCGATCGTCGGCGCGCTCGTCGCGGGCCTTCTGATTGCCGAGACGGATTATCACGGCGAGGTCGAAAGCATGACCGAGCCGTTCAAAGGTCTCGCGCTCGGCGTGTTCCTGATCACTGTCGGCATGGGCATCGATCCGTTGGCGCTGGCTAAGCAGTGGGGCTCTCTCCTGCTGGCGATCACGGCGGTGATCGTCATCAAGACCGTGATGACCGCGACATTGCTACGGCTGGCGGGCGCGCGGCGCGGTGTGGCACTCGAGACCAGCATGCTGATGGCGAGCCCCTCCGAGACCACGCTGATCGTGCTCGGCACGGCAGTCACGGCACGGCTGATCAGCACCGATATCGCAGAGTTCTGGCAGATGGCCACCGCAATCGGCCTGACCGTCACGCCGATCCTCGCGCGCGTCGGCCATGACATCGCTCGCCGGATCGAGCTGCGCTCGGGCGGACTGGAGGCCGATATCGCCGCCGACGATGCGAGCCGCACGGTCATCCTCGGCTTCGGGCGCGTCGGGCGCATGGTCGCGGAACTGCTGCGCAGCCATGACCAGCCCTATGTTGGCGTCGAGAGCGACATCGACATCGTCAACCAAGCACGGCGGGAGGGCTATGTCGTGCGCTTTGGCGATGTCGCGCGGCCAGACACGCTCGATCGCCTGCGTCTCGGCCATGCCAATGCGCTCATCATCACCATGGACGATCCCGTGCTCGCCGTGCGCATCACTCGGCGTGTGCGCGGCTGGGCGAGCAATCTCCCGATCATCGCGCGCGCGCGCGACACCGCTCACGCCGCCGAACTGTACAGTGCCGGCGCGAGCGATGCGGTGCCCGAGACGCTCGAAAGCTCGCTACATCTGGCAGAGACAGCCCTGGTCGACCTGGGCATTGCGATGGGGCCGGTCATTGCGTCGGTGCATCAGAAGCGCGAGGATCTGCAGAACGAGATCAAGGCAGCGGCCAAGCTCGACAAAGCGCCCCGGCTGCGGCGGCGCTGGCTGGAGGAAGCGACCAATAGCTGAGTTCCCGGGAGGGTTGACGTGAGCGGACTTTGGGGACCTCGCAAGGCGATCGACGCTCCGGCGGCGCGGGCCGAGCATCACAGGTTGCGCCGCACGCTCGGCTGGGCGCATCTGATGGCGCTGGGCGTCGGCGCCATCGTCGGCACGGGCATCCTCACGCTGACCGGCGTCGGCGCGGCGCTGGCCGGCCCCGGCGTCATCCTGTCCTTCCTCATCGCGGGCCTCGTCTGCGCCGCCGCCGCGCTCGCGTATGCCGAATTGGCGGCGATGATCCCGCAATCGGGCAGCGCCTATACCTACAGCTATGTCGCGGTCGGCGAGACGATCGCCTGGATCGTCGGCTGGAGCCTCATCCTCGAATATTCGGTGGTTTGTTCAACCGTCGCGGTCGGCTGGTCGGGCTATTTTGCAGGCTTCATGGAAGCGAGCGGCTGGGGGCTGCCCAAGGCGCTGATCGCGGGGCCGGATGCAGGCGGCCTGATCAACCTGCCAGCGGTGGCCATTATCGCAATCGTCGCCGGGCTGCTGCTGATCGGCACGCGCGAATCGGCGACGCTCAACACCATCCTCGTCGTGCTGAAGGTGGGCGCGCTGGCCCTGTTCGTGGCGATCACCCTGCCCGCCTTCGATCAGGCGAACTTCGCGCCCTTCATGCCGCACGGCTTCCTCGGCCATGTCGATCCGGACGGCACCAAGCGCGGCGTGCTCGCGGCCGCCTCGATCATCTTCTTCGCCTTCTACGGCTTCGATGCCGTCTCGACCGCCGCCGAGGAAGCGCGCAATCCCGAGCGGGACCTCACCATCGGCATCGTCGGATCGATGCTGGTCTGCGTGATCATCTACATGGGCGTGGCGGCAAGCGCGATCGGCGCCGTGCCGGTGGCGGACTTCGCGAGCTCCGCCGAGCCGCTGGCGCTTGTCCTGCGCGTGCTCGGCAGCGATCTGGCCGCGAAGATCTTCGGCGCGGTGGCGGTGATCGCGCTGCCGACGGTGATCCTCGCCTTCCTGTTTGGCCAGACGCGCATCTTCTTCGTCATGGCGCGCGACGGGTTGCTGCCCGCGCGCCTCGGTCGTGTTCATCCGAGGAGCGGCGTGCCCGTCGCGGTGACGATCGGCACGGCGATCATCGTCGCCGTGATCGCCGCCTTCCTGCCGCTCGCCGAGATCGCCGCGCTGGCCAATGCCGGGACGCTCTGCGCCTTCGTGGCGGTCGGCGCCGCCATGCTGATCCTGCGGCGGCGCGAGCCGGACCGGCCGCGCCCGTTCCGCACACCGCTGGCGCCGCTCGTCGGGCTGATCGGCATCGCCGGATGCATCGCTCTGTTCGTGACACTGCCAGGCGCTACCCAAATCCGCTTCTTCCTCTGGAACGGGCTCGGCCTGATCCTCTACGTGATCCTGCGCCGGGCAGGGTCGCGCGCCTGAGCCGCCGTCGTCAGCGCGGCCGGTTCTCCGTCCCCGCTCCGGCTGTGATGAACAGCGCGCGTGTCTCGCCATCGATGTCGGCAGTGTGCCAGACGCCGGGCGGGTTGACCGCATATTGGCCGGCGGTAAGGATGGTGGTCTCGATCTGACCATTCGCCAGCTCCTGATGCAGGATCAGCTTGCCCGATGACCTGCTCCCCAGATTGTCCGCGATTATAAGTTAGCTCTGTTCGCGTTATGGGCCTCTGCGGCCCGGGTTGCATATTCCGCCGGCGTGAGTCCGTCGAGGCTCGTGTGGGGTCGGTGCTGGTTAT